>RFGC01000040.1 GCA_003697135.1 Acidobacteriota bacterium | reverse complement strand
CTCCTCTGCCGAAAGCTGTTCTCGCACCTCCTCTGGCAGCGGCGCAGGCCGATAGGCGTGGTGGGCTTCATCGTTGATGACCAGGATGTTTTGCTTGTTACCCAGCTCCTTGAGGACCCGGCGGCAGAAGGCGGCGTCGCTCTCGGGTCCTCGCTGGACTACAGAACGAGAGCGGCTGTCATCTTTGGGCTGGAAGAGGTGCCAGTTGGTGATCTGGAAGCGCCCCTGCTGGAGGCGCTCCAACATCCCTCGCGGGATTAGAGCGAACTTCTCATAGTAGTTGCCGGGCTTCCAGGGAAGGAGCACCTGGAGGCGCTCCCGGATGGTCAAGTTGGGGCACACGAGGAGGACGGCGTCGGAGAAGCGGCGGTCCTGCGGGTTGGCGAGCTTGTTGAGCACTTGCCAGGCAATGACCATGCCCATCACCACAGTCTTGCCAGAGCCGGTGGCCATCTTGCAGACGTAGCGGGTGAACCCGTTGTCCTTGGGAATACTGATGCCTTGCTTCTCGGCAGGCGAGGCCTCCACCAGCCAGATGAGGATCTCGGCCGCTTCCCGCTGACAGAAAAAGAGTTTGCGCTCCCGCTCCGGACTATTCCAGTGATTGAGCAGTTGCCGGGTGAGGGGCGTGACGCCTGGGTATCCCCGCTGCCGCCAGGCTTTGACCCGCTCCCGTATTGTGTTGACCAGGTCGAGCGGGACGAACTCTTCCTCCAGCATGGCCATCTGCGGCCCGCGCCTGCGCGCCTTGAGGTAATACCCCGCCGGCCGCCGCCCTTCTTTCAAGACCGGCTGCCCCTCTTCGTAGGCCCAGTAACGCCGGGGCTCCTCAAAGGGCGAGTTGAGAATGGGGTTATCTACAAGGAGGGACATTGTCTTTCAGCTGCATTCTTGGATGGCCTTCTCCGCAATTTTGATCGCATTCTGTACGCAGTAGGCAAGGTTCGGCACTTCATCGTCATAGTCGCAGGCGTTTCGCCATACCCTTAATTTGCTCAGGTGAGAAGCCAATTGTGTTTTTCCTTGCCTTTTCAGGTGCTCTCTTAGATTTTTGTGATCATCAGGGGTTTTAGTTCCTTGAAACCATAGGTTTGCTTGCGCGTAGTTGCGGACCAGGCAGAAAGCGGAATAATACGCCCGACTCACGGCGGAACGCTCAGCCGCTTCTGAGGAGTAGCTTACACCTGCTTGGCCACCTAAGCTCTTGGCCAACTCCAGGTATTCTCGCCAATCAAAAGGCATTCCCTATCCGACTTTCTGGCTCCCCGAAATCTGTGGTTACCTGCAACCATCCCTTCACGTCAGCAAGACGGTCAATAAACTCTGTCTCAGCAGCTTCGATGCGTTCCAGCACTTTTTCATCGTACCGTGGGAGTCGCACGTAGAGGACCAAGTACCGATCTTCAACTTCGGGATCACGATAAACCTTCAAGATGAGCTGTGCCTCTGGAAGATGCTTCTTCACCGCTTGGACGGCTTGGGGAATCACGCCGATCAGATCGGGGAATTCGGCAATGTAATCCCGAATTTGCCTCGCATCATGCAAGCGAACTTGCTCCTCAATAAGCCACCCCGTTACGGATTCCACTTCCCGAAATACAGAGGTAGAAACTTCAAGAAAATACGAGAGCGATAGGGTTTGTGAAAGCTCTATTAACGAGGTGAAAAGGCTCGGGCCTTGCAACATCCAAGCGGACCAGAGCTGGGTCCTTTCAATGTAGCTCTTAGTCGACTCAGGCAATAGTTCACTGGTGGACGTTTTGGACTCGGACGCTCGCCAAGGCTTGGGAAAGGCAGCAGCTTCCATTATTTCACCTCCTCAAATAGTTCTCTAAGCCTATCGGTAATGCAGCCCTCAAAGATCTCCTCCACCCGCGTGTGAGCTTCCTCAACCCACTGGAGGGCCTGCGCAACCTCTATAGCCAGCGGTTGTGCCAGGAAATAGTCAATGTCCAACATAAGAACGCTCTTCTCCCCTGACCGTGAATCAGCAGCAGGGGTCAACTGTACCCGGCAATGATCCCGCCCCTCTTTATAGGGGAACTCAGCACCGGCGATGAAAGAGGCCATGGCTTGGGGAAGTCGAGGGCCGCTTGTGAGGTAGAAGTCAAAATAGTCGCTCAGCCGAACCACTCCCTCCTCCCCTGGAAGCTCGATTCGATTGATACAGCGGAACCCTATACGCTCCAAGCCCTTAACCTCAATGATCTCTTGAAGCTTCTTCCAAGCCATTTCGATTCGAGGTTTAAACCCTTGCCACGTAGGATAAGGCTTTAACGCGTTGACGACCAACAGGCGGGGGCCGAGTTGAATAAGGAGCTTCCTATCCGGTGAGAACAACAGGACCCGTTCACTTACCCGAAGCTCCTGTCGGAAACCTTGGGGCTCTTGAGCGACTTGAAGCTCTTGAACGGAACGCTGCTCCCGATGGGGAAACTCTTCTTTTACCCCTTCATAGAACAGCCCCGGGATCGTTAGATCCCAGTGGGTGTTTTGTGCCAGGCGAAATTCGCACACAGCTTCAACAATCGGTGGATTCTTATATCTTCTGCTCATACATAGCTACCTCCTTTACAAGGTTCATTACTCTTACCACCTCATTACCCCGAAAGTCAATCACCTTCACGGCGATGCGCTCATGCTTGCCGGCCTGGAAGGGGAACGACACGGTGCCGCGCATCTGCTCAAATGCTTCCGGGTCAATCTGCGCGCGCAGCGCCCGCTGGAGCTTCTCCCAGGCGTTCCGGTCGCCGGGGAAGAAGGCTTGGGCGATCTTGAAGGTCTTGCCGTCATAATCGGTATCCAGAAACCAGGCGGCCACGTCCTGGCCTCGCGTGGAGTGCACCTTGCCTGTGAGCGGATCGTAGATGTCCACGCCGCGCAGCTCTACCTTCCACGCTCCGTCTTGAGGGAAAGCGTTCTCGGCAAGGGCCTCTTTGTATTCCTTCGTATGCTGCACGAGCCATCTGCCGTCCCGTGTCTTGCGCTCCACCCGCACATCCGGCTGGCCGAAGGCGGTAAAGATCTGGCTGGCGCGCGTGGTCTTGAGCAGCTGGCCCATCAGCACATCCGGCGCGATGTGGGCCAAATGCACCTGAAGCCCCCCCACCGGCGCCTTCTGCATGAACGCCTGCGCCTCCGGGTCAAAGGCAAAACCGGCAAAGAGGAGCACCTGGTAGCCATTGAGTTTGGCCGTGGGGATCGCCTCCTGCACCTGGTGCGCAATCACCGGCCCGTGCTGAGGACCAAAACTGATCGCCACCCGCAGGGTATGCCCGTTCTGCAGAGCCTCCGCTTCGGCATGGAGATACCCCAGGTTCAGCGGACGAAGATTCTGCAGCTCTAACTTCTTGCCGCCAGGGAAGAGCACGCTGCCTTGCTGCTTGAGCAGGTTTATCATCGTCGTCAGGTAATCCCCCCCTCGGTCGCTGATGCGGCCTTCCTGGCCAGGCACGGGGGCGGCCTCTTCAGAGGCCGCGAACGGGGGGATGGGCGCCTGGGTGGGGTCTTCCACCGCCGGCACGGGAATGGCCTCTACGGTGAACGGACCCGAGACGCGCACCAGGCCGCGCACCACCTTCGGGCGGTCGTAGAGCGTCTCCTGCGGGGCATTCCGCTGGATGCTCTCGTCAATGGCTTGGCGTTTCTGGCGTTTGAGGGCCCAGAAACGGCGTAGCGCCTCTTGGGCAGCCTCTGGCCAATCCTCCGGCGGCATGGGCTCGGGCACCTCAGCCAGGCTCCCCCACCGGTGGCCGGTCAGGCGATAGACGGTTTCCAGCAGGGGAGCGGCTTTCTCGGCCATGCCCAGCGCACCCGAGTCTTTCATTTTCAGCAGCTTCTTGTACGCCTCGTGGGCTTCTTTGGGCCAGACCGGATGGGGAACCTCGCGCGGCACTTCCCACTCCTGCCATTGCTTGCGAAGGGCCTGGTTCAGGTCCGCGAGCGCTTGGTCAATCTGCGGCTGGTAGGTGGCGGCGATGGCGTCAATTTCGGTGTTTTTGGCGATAGACTCCAGCGTGATGTGGGGCACCGTCTCGTAGACGAAGCCGCCGGCGGGACCGCGCTCCGGCTCGCGCAGCTCGTAGTAGTCAAACTTGGCCGTCATCAACCGCTGGCGGGCAATCGCAAGCGCCACCCGTGAAGTGTCGCAGGTGATCCAGCGCCGTCCCCACTTCTCGGCGCAGTAGGCCGTGGTGCCGGAGCCGCAGGTGGGGTCAAAGACCAGGTCGCCCGGATCGGTGGTCATCAACATGCAGCGCTCAATGACTTTGGTGTTGGTCTGGACGGCGTAGACTTTGGGGTCACCGTAGCCGGCAATGCCCGTGTCTGTCCAGACGTTGGTGAGGGGGCGGACCGGAATCTCGTCCAGGAAGCGGACGTAGCTTAGCGTGTTCCCGACGGCAAACAGGCGCTCCGCCTGCCGCAGCCGCTCCATGCCATCTCGGTTGGTCTTCCAGTGGCTATTCTTGCCCGAGTGGAAACCGCGTCCTTCAAACTGAAACTCGAAAGTGGTGGCCCCTGCCTCTTGAGACGTCATATTGTCCGCCTTGAATACCCGAACCCCCTCGGGGAGGAGGGCAGGCGATTCGAGCTCCGGGCCGCTCAGGCGGCGGCGGGCACCGTCCGGAAGCTGTACGTGCTGGTAGCCTTTGGTACCCTCTTCTCCCAGCTCCTTCTCCAGAAAGAGCTGACGGTATTTCACCTGGGATTTGTCCTTGGCGTACCAGAGGAGAAAGTCGTTGACGCTGTCCAGGGTAGCGCCCCCTTTGCCGCTGGTCTTGACGAAAGTAATCACCGCCACGAAATTCTCCCGTCCGAACACTTCGTCCAGGAGGCAGCGCACCAGGTGCAGGTTCTCGTCGTTGATCTGGACGAAGATAGAGCCGGACTCGGTGAGGAGTTCTCGGGCCAGAAGCAGGCGGTCGCGCAGGTAGGTGAGGTAGGAGTGGATGCCCAGTTGCCAAGTGTCGCGGTAGGCCTTGATCTGCTCCGGCTCGTGGGTCAGGTCCTCGTCCTTGTCCTTCACATCCCGGCGGTCGATGCGGGGCTGGAAGTTGGAGGCGTACTTGATGCCGTAAGGCGGGTCTATGTAGATCATCTGCACCTTGCCGGCCATGCCCTCCTTGACCAGGAGGGAGTTCATCACCAGGAGCGAGTCGCCCAGGATGAGGCGGTTGGCCCAGCCCACTTCGTGCTGATAGAACTCCACCTCCTGGTCAGCAGGCAAAGGTGTCTCGCCGAAAAGGTCCATCTGTAAGGGTTGGGGCCGCCTAACAGCCTCGAGGATGGCTTTGGTGGAGATGCGCTCGTGGATGTGGAGGGAGACCACCTCTACTTCAAACGAAGTATGTTCGGCTTTGCCGGCCCAGACCAGTTGCGGGTCCAGGTGGGGGTTGTAGGCGTAGCGGCTCGCCTGTCGCTGCTGTACTTCGTAGGTGGGCGCCATGCCCGCAGGCGGGTTGTTCACCCGCTTGTCTGCAGCATGACGAAAGTCGTCAATCGGCAGGCTGGGGTTTGGCTGCTGCTTTCGTCGTGACATGGTCTGCACTTTCCCTGACTTACAAATGTAGCGCATATTAGTCGTCTGGCCTTCCACCTGCTTTTTCACCCTCCCCAGGTAGGCGAGGGCATCGGGAAGCGTGGGCTGGTCGTTGTGGCCGAACAGTCGCCGGAAGGACGCCACCGCCGCCCCCACGCACACGGTCAGGCCGTGCTTCATAGCCCGCTTACATCTGGCTTGGCTTGCCCGAGCACCTCATGCAGGGTGGGCACCTTGGCGTAGTGGCCGAGCGTTTCGCGGACTTTTTCCTCCTTGCCGGAAATGCCTGGCTCCCGCCCGAAGAGCACCTGCCGCCGGTAATCCTTCCGCCCCCCTCCGCTCCTTCACAAAATCACGGCCTCAGGCTGATCCCAAGGAGCACTTACGATCACTCCACGAGTCTTATCATACTCATAGTCGGCAAAGTAGATGTCCCGGCACCAGCGCATTAACCGCTTTCGTGCCCATTCCGGAATCCCTCCATCACATTCCAAATCCTTCACCCACCACCCCACAGGCTGAAGATCAGGTTTCTGACTAAGATGAAAGCCAATGGGGTTTTCCTGCTTAATGGCTTCTTTAAGCAGGGATACAAATCCCCGCCGGTACTCTACTGGCAGCTTGTGGTTCTCTAAGATGTACCCTGCTTGCAAGCGCATGATTTATCTCGTCATTGTGGTTGTGTTTTTAGGGCCTTCCTCTGGAATGCCTGCCCGGGCGCTCCCGTGATGGCATAGAGCGTAATCGGCGCCGGGGGCACCGCCTCCGTTGCCCCCAGGAACATAGCCAGCATCTGGCGTGCCTCATCCGAGAGCCTATCCGATTGCCGCCCGTGCCGGAAGAGATTCAGAACCAGCCCAAGCAGGGTCTCGTTTACATACGACCCTGAAAACGCCACTGGCGCCGTGCCGCCTTTTTCGCCTTTCAGGCGCAGCGGGCGCAGAGCTTGAGCCCGCGCTTGGTGCCCGGATAGAAGGTGCCGAACTTCTGGGGGGCCACCACGAAGGGACACGTCCACATGGTGGCATCTGTCAAAGAGGCCTTCTCCCCGCAGAGGTCGCAGGTGTCAGATTTTTTACTGAGTTTGGGTGATAGCTCAAACCGGGGCGGATGCTGGAAGTAGTAGTCTTTGCTGTCCACCTTGACCTTGGGTGCCTGCCCGGAAACCTTGATAAAGAGGTTCGTGGAGTAAACCCAGTTGACTTTGTCGTACTTGCGGGTCTGTTTGCTCGCCTGGTCATAGTACTCGCCCTTGTTGCCGCTGGGCTGAAGGAGTTGGCTCCGGAGCCAGCCAAGCACCTCCTGTACGTCGTACTCTCCCTTGCCAAACTGTTCCAGGAGCACCACCAGCCCCGTATCCACCCAGAAATTACCGGTGGCACGTTCGGATGAAAGATGGATAGTTGCGGTGGCAGTGACCTCTCCCATAGGCCCTCTTCACCGGGCACTGTGGTCAAAAATACAGACTTCGCCCGTCACCGGCGAATCGTATACAAGTCGGCGCGCCTTGCCGTGGAGGGCATGGGCGACGGCCAGATACAGCCAGATAGGCGCCTGGCCGGTAAGCACAACCTCATTGCCCTCGCCGGCCAGCTCCCGGGCGCGGTCCAGGTAGGCCGGCAGCTCGTCCAACCGGGCGCGTTCGCCGTAGAGCTGGCTCAAGTCTATCACACGACGACCGCCACGCAAGGAGTGTGCTCCCGCGTGCTCCAAAAGCGCCCGAAGGTGCTCGGGGATTTCCTTCGCACGACTGGAGATACTCTCAATCCCGGCGGCTTTCGTCCGCATTCCGCAATGTGCTAAGTCATTGCGCAAATCCCCTAACCAGCCCCAAAGCTTGGCACAGTGGTCTGCCAAAGGGAGAGAACTCCACCACGGTGGGAGCTCTTCCTGCTTACCCTGGAAACAACGGGCTGCGGCATTGAGAGCTGTCTCCAACTCCTTTTCCCGGAAGCGCGCATCGTACCAATCTCTGTCTTCACGGTGGAGTGCAACCCAATTGATCACCCATTCGCGGGCAAGAGCAACTGCCTGCACGATGAGCCCTTTCTGCAGGTAGTACTCCACCAGCTGGAGCTGCTTTTCCAGGCTCTGCTGGTTGAGCTCATCGGATGCCCCAAAGGCAAATCGCTCAAGCTCTTGTCGGATCTGGTCTGCAATGAGTGCGAAAGGCTTTGCCCATTGTTGGAATTCCCACCGCGCATCGCTCAGCAGCGATACTAGCTCTGCAGACAGAGGCATGACCTCTCGAGGACGGCTCAAGTGAAGAGCCTTCGAAAGGCTCTGCAACCTCTGTCCCAGGAGCTTGAGCTTGGTGGGTTTCTGTGAGGTTTCCGCCTGCTTTGTCCAGAGTCTCTGATGGGTCTCGATCATTTTTGCAGCGATGAGCCCGGCATCGCCACGTTTGAGCAAGGCTTCGGCGCCGCTGGTCCAGTCCAGGAGCTCGAGGAGCGGCGTGAGGTCGAAGATGGGCGCGCGATCTTCCGGCTGGGGCGACGTGCGGAAAGGCTCTCGGGCTTCGAAGGCGCCGTAGACGATGCGCTCGATGGTCACGCTTTTGGTCCGCCGCAGGTAAGCGGCCACGGCGAGCACGACCATCGGGATAGACCGGAAGGCATGGGTGATGTCTAAGATCACTGTGTCGCTTTCTCTTACAGCACCGGCGACCCGCTCGAAGATTTCCCAGAGATCGGCCTGCGAGCGCCCTTCGGGGATGTCCACGGGTTGGAGCTTCTCTTGAAGCTGGGATTGCAAATCCCGGAAGTTCTGATGCTGCCGTGCCTGAGGTGTCAGGAAGACAACCACCTTTTCTGGAGCAAAGAGCTCGTCGGCCGCCATGGGAAAAAGATGCGTGGGCTGTGCTGCCCTACCCTCCCACGTGTAGGTAACAGTTTCGTACCGACCGGTGCCGAGGAATGTCAAAAGGGTGCTCATTTTGTTAAGAGTCTCCAATCTCCATAGTTATCTCGTTTTACGCCTTTCCGAATAGCTCTCTCGGGGCTCCACACCGTTGCTCCAGAGTCCATAACCAGCCACAGTCTTTGCGCCAATGCCCACTTTCGTTAGGGCAGTTGTGAGCCATTCCCGGGCCCTTTCCGCCAGGTCCCTCTCCCGCGAAGCTACAGCAAACAGGAATTCGCTCCCTGGGCCGATAGTGAGGAAAAAGACGGGCACAGGGTTGTGATAGTCCGCCGGGGGCTCCGAACCCTGGTAATAGGGGCCGTAGTGGGGGTTCATCACATCCAGTTCCAGGGTTAGATTGGCCGGATTAGCTGGAATGGCGTCAAAGAAGAGGACCTTCCCGGCCTGAGACTGGGGAGGACCTTGGCCAAAGATGTCAGCAAAAACGAGATCGCTTTCGTTTTTGCCCTCTACGAGTTCGGCATACGCTCGGGTCACGCCTTTGAGCGCACTTCCCGGTATGATGGGGAAGCCATAGATCCGGTGCAGGCGGATGCTGGTCTCTAAGACGCTTCCCGCACCCAGCCCGACGATGACACGGCTGGCGGCACGGAGGGTAAACTTTTGCACGATGTAATTCTGCGCTCTCAAGGCGTCTATCATGCGGTCCCACCGGTTTCTATAAGCTGAAAGCAACTGGCGAAGCTCTGCGAGGGTGAAAGACCTGGGGATCCGCCGGCGCTTGTCCGAGGCTTCTGCGCGCTTGAGCTCTCCATGCCGTTTCTCCCATTCAGTGAAATGATCCAGCCACAAACCCGGATTGAGACAGGTTTGAAGGCCGGTAGCCTGATTTGCCACTTCCGGCGGTAGGGGAAAACGCCAGGCCATCTCTTCAGACAAGCCTTGGTGGTCTGGGCTTCGTGGTTCCCTGGGGTGCTGGTGAGATCTTGGCATATTATCCCTCCTCCGTGGGCAGTTCGGCTTCGGCGAAACGCTTGAGCCAGGTCAGAAAGGCCAAGGCCTCCATCG
>RFGC01000039.1 GCA_003697135.1 Acidobacteriota bacterium | reverse complement strand
GCGGCAGCGGATTCGGCGGCGGACGCGGCTTCGGCAACTGATTAGCGGCTTACCTCCGGGAATTTTGCAAAACCTCAGCGCAAATTTTGAACTCAAACCGGTGACTCAATTTTGCAAAACCTCAACACCACTTGAACTCAAGTGAGTCACCACCTGGTGACCAAAATTCGCCAATTTGAGTCACCAGAAACATTCCAAATTTGCGAGTCACCACCTATTTCAAACGACCCCCAAGATATCGTACCACCCCGATCACGACTCCAATAATGAACCCAACCTCAGAACTCGGCTCCCCGTAAGCAGGATTGTCAGGTTTGAGGAACACTTTTTCACGAGTCTTTATGTACCGCTTAAGAGTAACCTCTCCATGCTCATTCCGCACCACGACAATATCGCGGTTGGCGGGCAACCGACCCTGCTGCACCAGCACAAGGTCGCCGTCGACGATTGTTGGTGACATGCTCATACCATCAACAAAAAGACCGAAATGAGCGCGTTTACCAAGTGTTTCATCAAGACTGATGTGGTCGACTGCTTCGGGTATCTCGGCGGATTGCCAATCACCTGCTGGCACATGCCCCAATATCGGAATAAGAGTAGCGCCAGAAATGCTGGCAGAGCGCAACATGGTGATAAGTTGTCGCGCTTGAGCGAATATTAAATCAGACTCGTTATCACCAATAAAGTAGGAAACAGGTTTACCAGTGGCGCGGGCTATAGCCTTAATAACATCGATTGAAGGCTCGCTAATCTCGTTCTCGTAAGAAGCTATGGTGCTGCGTGAGACGCCAACCTTGGCGGCAAGCTCAGACTGAGACATCATAGCCTCAGTACGCGCGACGCGAATCTTATGCCCCAATTTGGTTTCCATAGCACCTGAATTATAACCCGAAACAGTGAGTACCTATTGACTTCCTGTCAAGAAATGTGGTATAATGTCATACATCTTGACGCGGAGGCAGGAATGCGAACTCTAACCGTGCGGAGGCACAAACTGCGAGAAGCGATACGGAAGTATCCACGCCTTGTTGAGGATCTGGTCGAGGCGCGCAAACAAGGCGTGTCCTACTCGGAGTTGGCGTTTATGGTTTACGATCTGACAGGCATACGAGTCACTCCGTATGCCGTGCGCGAATGGATGTTGGAATTAGAGGCAGAGAGCAAGATTTGAGGTAAAGATGCGTGACGATATTCGTGTCTTGTGGAATTCATTGCCAGACCTAAGAGCGGAGCTGGTGTCGCTGCTCAAGGAGGGAGGGCGCGGGTTGCGAGAGATAGCTAAGACTGTAGGCGTGAACCACGCCTACATAATACGCCTCTCCAAGCAAACCGACCCCGACACAGCCGCCCAGCTCATCACACAGGCAGCCATAGAAGGACGTATCGATCATCGGCAACTCGCCTTTTTGCTCGGTATCTCCGAGCGGAGGGCGAAGCAAATCATCAAAGCTGCGCCCAAACCAAAAGACCCCAAGAAAGGCGGCAGACCCCCTGCGCTTAGCGAGGAGTGCATCCGCATCCTCGCCGCTTTAAATGCTGACCCTGCCACCCAGCACCTATCGCACCGCGGCAAGTACCAAATCCTTTGCCAGCGCGTCAACAATCCGCCCAGCTACCACACCGTATACCGCTACCTCAACTCGCTCCCCGAAGCTTACACGCGCAAACGGCGGGAGCGCTACCTGCACGGCGTCCATTTTTCATCCGACCTACCCGGTGAGTGCTGGCTCATCGACCGATTCCGCGCCGATGTCTTCGTGATTGACCCCATGACGGGCAACGCAGCGCGGCCGGAATGTGTGGTTATCATCGACAAAGCCACCCGCGCCATCCTCGCCATCGGTGCAGCCTACCGCTCCGAACAGACCACCACGCGCAAAAAGTTCCACTTCGACGCCCACCTTATCGGCTCTGCCATCCTCCAAGCCGCGCGCGGTGAACTCACAGGAGCGCCCCACCTCCCCCAAAAACTCCTCATGGACTGGGGCAAAACCGAAGGCGCAGACCGAATCATCCAGTTTCTGGAGTACCACAGAGTCCTTGTGCTGAAGGCGCGACCCTACACCCCGCACGACAAAGCCGAGATTGAAGGCGGGGTTATCGCGCCTATACACAAAAACCTGGAATCGAAACTCCCCGGCTACTGCGGCTCCGACAACCGACCCCAAAACCAGCCCAGCTGCTGGGACGGTAAACCCAAGCAGCACCTCGTCAAAGGTTGTCTCGTCTACACCGACGCCGCAGGGCGCGTCCTGCTAACAATTGACGAATTCAACGAGGAGCTTATCCGCTACGCTAAAAAGTGGAACGAACTCCCAGAGTCAAGCGACATTCGGTATCGCAACATTCCCCGCGTGGCAAGACTGAAAAGCGCAACAGTCCACAACCCCCACCTGTCGCTCCAGTTCCCCGAAACCTACTTACTCCCGGGTTGCACGCGCACCGTCTACGAAGACGGCACGATTCAAATTGCAGGCAGGCGCTACTACAGCCCCGCCCTTGTAGCCCTGCGCGCCATCTACGGTACAAGGGCGAAGGTCTACGCGCGATACTGCATCACAGACCGAACGCGCGTCTACCTCTACCGCATTGACCCCGAGAGTCCGAACGAAATCCCCACCGAGTGGCTCTATCCGATGGGCGATGTCCATAACTCCAACGCCCACCCCTGGGAGCGCTCGCAAGCCACTTGGTACAACCGCGACGAGCATTTCGAGGACGACCCCTACCATATCGCTTGGGAGAACCTCGTGCGCGCCGTCAACCAAAAAGCGCGCTATGCCATCAACGAAGTGCGCCGCAACCCTATCACCGACCACCGACTCTTAGTCAACTTCGTGATTGCCCATATTTGGGACGCCGTCGAGAAACACCTCCCCAACCTCGACGCCGCGCGAAGCAGTCTCAATCTCGACTCCCCTCTCCCGCGTGCGGGAGAGGGGCTGGGGGTGAGGGCTATTTCGCCCGTCGCCGAGGCTGGCGCACGCCACGCGGACGGCGACCCCGACTCCCCTCTCCCGCACGCGGGAGAGGGGCTGGGGGTGAGGGCAATAAGCACGGACGCGCGCCCCGCCCTAATCGGCGACGCACAACTTACTCGCGGCGACGCGCCGACGGGTCCTTCGCCAGTCTCCACCCTTGACGCCGACACCCTGTCGGCGTCCGAAATCACCGACGAACTCTTATGGGAGATCGAGAGGCAACACCTGCGCTCCCTCAGAGAGCGCGCACAGAAATGGTACGAGAACCGATGGAGGTAAACCATGCGCAGAATCCCGCAAGTAACATGGGTCTTTGATGAAGGCAAAATCATCGAAACATCCGCATACCAAGCCACCCAAGAGTGGCTTGACGAGGCGTGCAGCTCACCCGGCATCTGGGTGCTGCTCGGCGAACCCGGCGTCGGAAAAACCTTCGGCGCGACGCACTACGCCCTGCGAAACCGTATCCCCTACATCACGCCTCCACCCGACCGAGACCTGACCGTCAGGCGCTGGCTCCGTTACCTCGCCGTCCACCTTGCGCCCGACCACAACCCGAACGACGACCCGTACTACCTGCTCTGCGACTGGGCGGAGTCCCAACCGCTTACCCGCGTGATTATCGACGAGGCGGTGCGCCTACGGCGACCCTGCCTCGACGCCCTGCGCGACCTGCACGACAGATACCCAGTGACGATTGTGCTTATCGGCACATCCGAACTGGAGCGCAAACTCCAACACTACGACACGATTGTCCATCGTGTCTGTGGTGTGTGGCGCGTGCCCCCGCTCAACACTAAAGACATCGAAGCCTTGTACGAAGTACCTCGCGATGTCGCAGCCACAATCTATAGCCGCACAGGTGGAAACTATAGACACCTTGCTCTACTCATAGACAGGTTGCAACGAGTCCCCACTACCGCCATTACAACAGGTCTGGTTAACACCCTCGCCGACCGCTACATCTTGGGGCGTCCAAGCAAAAACGGCAAGGAGGAATGAAAGATGCGAAACCAGTGGTACTGGCTCATAGAGGCGCGGCACAAACTGTACGACGCATCGAAACTACTTGAAAAGGCGTACTGGCAATTGACCAGCCCCACAAACGAGGACGACGACCTTGACGCAGAAGAGAAAATCACAGAAGCCTGCAGGTTGGCTGTCGATGCCGTCGGGTTATTCATTGAAAACATGTTCCCATCAGGGCAGGGTGAAGGGGAAGGTGAAAACAATGACTAACCCCCAACTCGCCCTCCTGCAAATCATCCCCGTCGGGCGCGACAACGCCATCACAGGGCGCGACCTCGCTCAACAACTCATCAAGGCGGGGTACATCCCCTCCACGCACCGCGACCCCACCCGCGTCGTCCGCGCCCTTGTGCATGACCTAAGAGCCGTCGGTGTGCCCGTCTGCGCCGACAGCAACGACGGCTTTTACCTTCCTGCAAGCCCGCAGGAACTCCGCGAGTATTTGGGGCGACTGGGGCATCGGGTTAAGGAAGTGGTGGAGCCCTTCCGCGCCCTCAAAACCACCTACCTCGAATGGTCATCTTACACCGCCGGGCAAACCTCCACCACACCCGAATCCGAGCCGCTCGCTCATATCCCTGAACCGTACCGCCAAGCTTACATCCGTCGCATCTCGGACACAACCTCCCAAACCCCCAACACCCCCTCTCCGTTTACGGAGAGGGGGCAGGGGGGTGAGGTGCAACCCGCAGCAGAGGGGCAGGGGGCGAGGGTTGAGGCACAAACCAACATCCCCGACGTCCCCCGCCTTATCCAGTCCATCCTACCGAGGATGCCCGTCAAGCGCAACTGGACGCTTGACAGCGCAGCGACCTGGCTCCAGATGGAGCTTGTCCAATCGCTGCGGGGCAAACCCTACTACATCTACACCCCCCTCGCCTACCTCAACCGCGAGGGCTGGAACAAGGGCGCAATCGCCGCTCATATCAAGGACTGGTTTACATCTCGCCTGCGCGAGCTCAAGTCCCAGTCCTCAATCTTTGCACAGGAGGAACAACCATGAAACAACCTAAAGTCACCCGATTCACAGGACATAACGTCATCCAGTCGCTCTTGCCGCACATTAAAAACCTGCTGAGCGCAGGCAGAAAACGCGGCTACTCCCTTGAACAAACCGTCGTTGCAGCAGCTAGCGCCCTGATGATCCTGCTGCGCGACAGCGACCAGACAAATGTCTATGCCGAAACCGTTGTCTACCACCCCGAATTGGGGCGAAAACTTGTGATCGTGCTTTCAGCGACCGAGATAGAGGAGGTAAGTCATGCAAACTAAGACCGCAACCCCAAAAGGCTACTGCCGATGCCGATACCCGGAAGCGCAACTGAGCCGCTATCCAATCCGCTGCAAGCGGTGTGGGCGCATCCTCGACGCCTACGCCGTCATCCAGACCAGCAAACTCGTCCGCCAAAACCGCCTATTGAGGCGGCTCATCGTTGCGCTAACTATGATCTCTGTGGTGCTGATTGCGCTGGAGGTGACTCTGCGATGATGGCGCCTTATATCTGTGTCCATGCGAACGCCCGTGTCTACTACCTCAATGTCAACAACATCCAGTATGTTGAGGTGCGAGGCAAGTCCGTCTATGTGCGCTATAACGGCGAAGGGTTACGATTTGACCTTGACGACGCCGCCCACAACACTCTCATGGCGCAGTTTAACTTGCGCTCCTCGGCAACCATCGTGTCCTATAGTCTGGAGGTTGGAGATGATGACTAACCGCATTGCACGCCTGCTCGACCGCGCCCCTGCCGACTTCTGGGCTGTTGGTGATGAGGGCAGACTCCTGCCCACGCTCGACCTGTACCTCTACCTCGCAAACGAGCTGGGCATCGACTACGCCGTCCGCGTTGGTCCCATCGGCGACCTCTGGCAAGCCGTCGCCACGCTCAAACACGGCGACCGCACTATCGCCGCCGACGCTATCGCCCATACCATCGATGACGACGCCGATACCGACACAGACTCCCCTCCCCCGCGTGCGGGAGAGGGGCAGGGTGTGAGGACTGAAACCAAACTCTCCCAACTCCAATCCCGCGCCCTGCTTAAAGCGTTCCGGCTGTACCTCTACCCCTGCATCCGAGCCTGCCAGCCCGACGCGCGTCGAATACTGCTCGCCACCGCACAAATCCTCTACCGCGAGCGCGGATACGACCGAGACACGCGCCTAAGACACGCCTCTGAGATCCTCTCCAAACCCGTGCAATCTTTCCGGGATCTCGCCAACACGGACCTCGCCGAACTTATCGTCGCCCTCACACTGGATGAGGTCTCCAGCCAATACGATTCCTGACCAACCACTCACCCGACTGACCTCCTGCCCCGCGCCGAAAGGCGCGGGGATTTTTTGCGCAGAAGGTAGAATCTTGTCTATGAATCGCCAAATCCGAGCCTGGCGAAAAATCCTTGCCCCGTACACACAGCGTAAACCCTACGCACACCTCTGCCACCTCGCGGGCTACCTCAAAAACTGCGAGGCGATCGGCGACCTCCTGCCCGACCCTTACATCCCTACGTGGCGCGATACCCTGCGCCGTCTCATCCCCCGCGCCGCCGAAGCCGACCAGATCGCCCTCGTCACTCTCTACGAATACCTCGGCGAGGTAAAGCAGTGATTGACCGACTCTTGGAGACTCTGCAAACCAAGCTTAACAGCAGGCGCGTCGCAGACCCCGATACGCTGCGACGCCTGACCAAACGCTACACCCCCAAGCCCGCATCCACGCCCCAGCAATCCCCCTTAGACTACATCCAGCGCATCGCCCTGCCCGGCGGCAAACCCTATAACCTCGCCCAGCATAACGACCTAACCGCCATCGCCGAAGACGACGCCCGAATCGTCATCGTTCGCAAAGCCGCGCAAAAAGGCGTCACAGAGCTGATGATACGCCTCCAGTTCTACCTCGCGAGGCGAGGCTACAGCGCCGCCTACTTCCTACGCTCTCGCGCCTACATGCGCCTCCTGGTGCAATCCCGCGTCGAGCCCGTCATCGCCGCCAACAAAGAATTGTTGGACGCCCTGATGCCCGCCGACGACGAGGAGGAATCTGACCGCAAAGTCCCCCGCAAATACCGCCTCGCCGACAACGTCACGCTCAAACGCCTCTACGGGGCCACCCTGTTGTATATGGGCTTGCAATCCGAGGCGGATGTGCGCAGCTTCCCGCTCGATGCTGTCTTTGCGGACGAGGTGGAAACTCTCAAACCCGAACTCGCCGACGCGCTTCAGGAACGCCTCTACCACAGCGCTCTCAAGTGGGAGCGCTGGTTTTCACAGCCCACCGCCGTCGGCTACGGCATCGACGAGCGATTCCAGCTCACCGACCAGCGGCATCAACTCTTTACCTGCGATTCCTGCCGCGCCGAATTCATGCTTGAGGAGTCTTTTCCCCACTGCCTCGGCTACCTCAAAGATGACGACTCCCCTCTCCCTCTGGGAGAGGGGTCGGGGGCGAGGGCGACCTACCTCTGCCCCCGCTGCCACAAACCCTTTAACCCTCTCGCTGCCCGCTGGCGGTGGGTCGCCAAATACCCCTCCCGCTCCAGCGACGCGCACGGCTACCACCTCACCCAGCTCTACTCGCACACCATGACCCCCGACGAGGTCGCCCGCCTCTACCGACTCTCACTCACATCCCCTAACCGCATGGAGCGGTTTTACAACTCCGTGCTGGGGCTGCCCTACGCAGGGGGCGACACCCAGCCCATCCACCCCGACAAACTCGCCTACCACAACTACCCACTCGTCCCCATCAATCCTGACGCCCCGCGCTACGCTGGCGTCGACGTCGGCGACACGCTCAGCCTCGTTGTTATTGAGATGGGCGATGGCAACGCATGGTATGTGGCGGCGATTGAGGAGTTACAGGGCCCCAATAAATGGGATGACCTGCGCCAAATTTTGCAAAACCTCCGCGTGCAATCTGTAGGCGTCAACGCGATGCCGTACAAAGACTCCGCGAAAAAACTCCTACGCGACCTCGCTCCCCGCATCGGCGGCGCGATTATCTACGACGCATCCGACGACGCCAAGCCCAGCGCGGGGCAAGAGGACGCCGAATTCGGCGACCCTGTCCCCCGCCTTGTCTACCCGCGCACCGAACTAATGGACGCCACCGTCAGCGCGCTGCTGAGCCATGCAGTCCACTTGCCCCCACGCCACATGCGCGAGACCGAGCGGCTGCTCAAACACCTGCAAAACTATATCGTGGAGCGCGACGCGCAGGGCAACCGTCGCTACGCGCGCGGACGCGAAGACCACCTCGGACGCGCCCTCGACTACGCGCTGCTCATCGCCCGCAGCGACGCTCGCTACATCCCGCCCACTGCGCTTACCCCAGACAACTTCTACCTGCCCCTCCGTTTAGAGCCCAGAATCCTTTAATTGCGCGCCGCCCATCCTCTCTCCCTCTGGGAGAGGGGTAAGGGGCGAGGGCAAAACCCTTGCAATCCTTGCACGCATCAGGTATAATAACCGCATACTCCACTTATCCTCTCCTCACTAACCCATGACCGCAAGAATCCTTGCCTACAACCATAACGGCAAACCGTCGTACCTGCCCAACTATGACGGGCTGCCCATCCTCGTCTCTGAGGTCGGGCGGTCCATCCTTGACAACTACCAAGCGGGGCGCAACCCTCAAACCCCCGACCTGCGCGAAGGGCACTGGGGCATGCGCGCCGTCGGCTGGCTCCGCAACCTGCGCGAGGACGATGAGGGGCTATACGCCGAATTTGAGCTCACGCCCGAAGGCGAGACGCTCGTTGTGCAGCAGCGCGCCTACGGCTACGTCTCGCCAGGACTCGCCTATAACCTCCGCTTGCCGTCAGGCGAGGCCATCGAGGGCTGGTCGCTGCTGCACGTAGCCCTCACCAACGACCCCGCCCAATACGGCGCCGCCGCCATCATGCTCTCGCGCGAGGACGCAATCACCCTCTACGCGCCCCCAATCCCAATTCAGGAGGAATCCACTATGACCCAAGACCATCTGACCGCCGCGCTCCAGCCCATCCTGCAACGGTTGGAGCAGATGGAGCAACACATCGTAAGACTCACCAGCGAGGCGCAACAACGCGAAACCGAGCGCACAATCGAGTCGCTGCAGCGCGAAATCGAGTCGTGGCGCTACGACGGCGATCACGCCATACCGCCCGCCGTCGCGCGCCAATTCGCCGCGATGCTCGCGCGTATGCCCGAACCGGACCGCACTGACGCCCTGAATAGTCTGCGCAACAACCCCGTCGCCCTTGTTAAGCTCTCCCAATCCGCACAGCCCAAGCCTGCCCAACAGACCGAGATTGACCCCGCTACCCGCAAGTACCTTACTCAGCTCGGCGTGAGCGAGGAAACCTACCTCAAATACAACCGCAAGGAGGGAGTCTGAGATGCCAATGCTCACTACCGACAGGCTCACGCCCGAACGCGCCCCAACGTCCAGCGTCGTCGGCGTCGCCGCCAACACCACCATCTACGCAGGCGCACTGGTCGCGCTCGATACAACCAGCGGTTTTGCCGTGCCCGCCAGCGACGCATCCAACCGCGTCATCCTCGGCGTCGCCGCCAAACGCGCCGTCAACAACACCGCTTCAAACGGCGCGCGCGCGGTGGAGGTGCTCTATGGGCGCGCCTTCAAGTTCAACGCCAGCGGCACAATCAATAGCACCCACATCGGGCGCGTCGCCTACTGCGTTGACGACAACACCGTCTCAGTAACGCTCACCACGAACCGCGTCAAAGTCGGCAAAATCGTCGCCGTCGACCCAGATGGGGTCTGGGTCTATATCCCCTACCCCGGCGTGCCGCTCGGAGCGCCCAGCTCCACCATCGACGCCACCTACGACGCAAGCGAGTCGGGCGTCCTCTCAACTCTGCGCGACCAGCACAACAACTACGACATCTAAGGAGGTAGACCATGTCCATCGACATCAGCACGCTCACCAGCATCTACGAATCTGTGCGGACGCTCTTTTCGCAGATCTACGACGAGCAGTTGCCTGATTATCAGGTGTACGCGATGGAGGTGCCCTCGGGCGGGCAAACCGAAGTCCACAACTGGCTCGGCGCGATCCCCTCGCTCAAAGAGTGGGTCGGCTCGCGCGTCATCGACAAGCTCAGCGCGTTTGAGTATGCGATCGAAAACCGCGACTGGCAAGAGACTATCGCCATCGACCGGAACGCCATCGAGGACGACCGCATCGGACTCTATCGCCCGGTAATCGAGATGCTCGCCCGTCAAGCGCGCAACCACCCCTCCGAACTCGCGCTGCGCCTGTTTGACGCCAACCCTGTGGGCTACGACGGGCAGCCGCTCTTTAGCGCAAACCACAGCGAGGGGCAAAGCGGTGTGCAGAGCAACATCATCACAGGCGCAGGGACAAACCTGGACCAAATCATCGCCGACCTCGACGCCGCCGACGCGCGCATCGCCTCATTCAGAAACGACCGCGGCGACCCCATCATGATTGGCGGGCGACCCCTGCGCGTGACGCATGTGATGTGCCCGCCCGCGCTCATCGGTAAATTCCGTACCATCCAGTCCGCCCAGACGATTGCCAACACAAACAACAGGTGGTACCAAAACCTCGAAATCATCGTCAACCCATACTTGACCGACCAGACGGACTGGATCGCGATGTGCCTCGAGCATCCTGTCAAGCCTGCGCTCGTCCAAATCCGACGCGCCGCCCGGTTGCAGGACTTCAATTCCGTCGTCGCCGAGACCGAGCTGTTCCACAATAAGCGATTCCTGATCGGCGTCGACGGGCGCTACGCCGTCGCCCCTGCCTTCTGGCAGACTGCCATCCGAGTTGCCAATGCGTAAGACTAACGACCTCCTCGATCGTCTCCTTGCGCTCATAGAGCAGGGCGTCAAAACTCCCGGCTCCGCCCTGCTCTATGCCTCCGAGTACGACAGGCTCCACAACACGAACCTCGCCGAGCAATTGCAAAATCTCCTCGCGCAAGCAAATTCCCCCTCTCCGTTTACGGAGAGGGGGCAAGGGGGTGAGGGGAAATTCGCGGGAGAGGAGCAAAAGGCGAGGGCTAAACCCCGCAAACGCAAGGTGGTCCCAGATGCATCGCTGGATAATCCGACTGATTAAGCCCGCCCTCATCCGCTGGCTCGACGAGCGCGCCCTGCGGCTCCCCGCCGCGCGCAAACACGATCTTGCTCGCCAGCTCAAACTCAGCGAGCAAACCATCGACGACATCGAGTCCGCGCTCCGGCGCTGGGCAATCGAGCAAATAGAGTCGCTCTGACGCGGAAGGGCGAGGGCGAAACAGGTATAATCCCCGCGCCCCATGGCAGACCTCACCATCACCATCGACGCCCAAACCCTCGCGGGCGTCAGGCAAGCCTTTGCGGATGTCCAAAAGGCGTTCGCACAACTTGAGCGCGCTGCCCAGCAAACCAGCCAGCGATCCGCGCTTAGTCTTGCCCGAATCGAAACCAAACTCGGCGACATCAGCCGAACCGCCCGCAATGTTGGCTTAGTCCTCACGGGCGCGATGGGCGCGCTCACCGCCGCCCTCGTCCGCGCGGGCAACCAGGCGATGGCGACCGAAGCCGCCTTGCGCACCCTCACAGACTCCGCACAAGTAGGACGCAAACTTTTTGAGGATATCAACCGCGAGGCGGCGCAATCCGTCATGCAGCGCGCCACAATGCTCCGCAGCGCGCAGCAACTGCTCGCCGCCCAAATCAAACCCGAAGCCATTCTCCCCATCTTGCGCGGCATCGACGCCGCCCTCGCCGCCACGGGCGACGCATCCGAATACACCGCCGATCGCATCGCCCGCGCGTTTGCGCAAATCGCCGCCAAGGGCAGGCTCTCGATGGAGGAGATCAACCAGCTCACCGACGCAGGCGTACCCGCCCTGCGCATTATCCAGCAAGAGCTGGGGCTGACATCCACCCAAATGTCGGAACTCATGGAGGGCAAACGCACGGTCGGCGGGGCGCAAGCCCTCGCCGCGCTCGTCAACGGACTCACCCGCAACTTCGGCGAGCTGCGCAAGGAGCTGATGAACACCCCCGTCGGGCAACTCTCCAACCTGCAGGACAACCTCAACCGCATCCTCACCTCTGCAGGCACACCCCTCTCCCGCGCGCTGGTGGACATCCTCAAAGGCGTTAATGAGCAGCTCACGCGCATGGCGCAGTCGGGCGAGCTGGAGCCGTTGGCGCGCTCGCTTGCCAAATCCTTGCAAGACCTCGCCGCCGTGGGCATGTCCCTACTCAAAGTCGCCCAGTCCCTGCTTAGCGCGCTCGCCGCCCTGCCCGAACCCCTGCGCAATATCGCCGTCGGCGCAATCGCCCTCGCCGGTCCCGCCGCGCTTGCCACATCCGCACTTGCTAACCTGCTCAAAGGAGCAGTTGCGCTTATCAACGCGCTCCGCGCCATCCCCGCCGCCGCTGCTGGCGCAGCTCGGTGGCTCTCCCGTCTTGGCAACGCCGCCGCACTGCTGCGCGCGGGCGGCGTCGCCTCGCTCGCCTTGACGCCCGCCACCGCCTCGGCTCAAACCGCCGAATACACCGACGCGCTCGCCGCCGTCGAACGCGAAATGGTGCGCAGGCAGCCTGACCTGCGCAGCAACCTGACCGCGCTCCGCCAGCGCGCCCAGGACTATCTGCGTCGCCACCCCGAAATCATCGCCGCCGCGCAAGGCAATACACCTCAAGATCGCATGCGCGCCGCAAGACAAGCGTTTTTTGCCACATTAACCCCCAACGCGCCTGCGACACCTCAAACCCTCACCCCCGCCAGCCTCGGCGTCGGCGGCGCAGCATCGACTACACCCCCGCGCGCCCGCCAAGACCCCCTCGCCCAAAGGCGCGCCGCCTTAGACCTCGCCCGCCAAGCCGCCGAGCTCCGTATCCCTTCCATCAGCGCCGCTATCGCTCAAGGCGACCTCGCAGCCGCCGCCCAGCAGCTCGCCCAGGTGCGCTCCCAGCTCCAACAACTGCTCCCCGCCTATACGCGCCTGCGCGAGTCCGAAGCCCGCGCCGCGCTCGGCAGGCCCCCCTCCTCCCGCGAACGAGCTACCATCGCCGAGCAAACACGCCGCGAAATTTTGCAAAACATCCTTAACCTCGAGCAGCAAATCGCCGACGCCAAAAAGCGACAACAAGAGCAAGCCGAGCAACAGATCCGCATCCAGCGCGAACAACTCGCCCAGGCACAGCGCGAACTCCACGCGCTCCAGACGCGCCTGATGGAGGAGCGCATCAGCGCGCTCTCGCCCCAAGAGGCGATGCGCCAACTCCCCGCGCTCCAAGCCATGCTCAGCGCGCCCCACGCCGCCGATCTCGCGCAAGGCATACTGCAAGGCGACCGCGCACGCGCCGCCGTCAGCGTCGCCCAGATCCAACTCATTCAGGAGCAAATCGCGCGCCGCCGTCAGCAACTGGAGCAACAAATCGCCGACGAGCAGCGCAAGCGCGCCGAAGAGCAGTACCAACTCGCCCTCCAGACAGCTCAAGTGGAACGCGAACTCAATAAACTGCGCTCCGAATCCGCGCTCGTGCTCGCCGAAGCTGAACTCCAAAACGCACGCGATACCCTGCAGATGCTCCAACAACAAGGCGCGTCTCGCGAGATTCTCGCCGCGCAGGAGCAAGCAATCGCGCAGGCGCAAACAAAGTATCTGCAGCAACAGAAACAATCGCTCCTTGCTGCGCTCGAGCTGCTAAAAACCGAAACCGAACGCCTCAAGATAGCCCAAATGCGCGCCGCGCTGGAAGGCAACCTCGCCCTCGCTCAGCAGCTCGCCCTCCAACGCGCGCAAACGGAACTCGAAATCGCCCGCACACAAGCAGGGCTGATGCAAATCGAACGCCAGCTCCGCAACCTCGCCGTCGTCGCCGACGAGCATAACCCCTTCGAGGTCTGGCGGCGCGCCGTCTATGACCTCTCCCAGCAACTCACCGACAACCTCGCCGACGCCCTGCTCGGACTGCGCAAAACCAAAGATGTATTCGCCGATTTCTTCCGCGACCTCGGTCGCTCCCTCCTGCGCATCCTCCTGCGCGAGCTGCTCAACCCCCTCCTGCAGGTCTTCCAGTCCTGGGCGGCGCAACTCGGACGCGCCATCTTCGGCGGCGTCGCCAACCAACTTGCTGGGGGCGCCGCCGCAAGCGCAATCGGCGGCGCAGGCGGAGCGGGCGCGCTCGGCAACTTCTTCGCGTCGCCCTTCGGCAAAATCCTCGGCGCAGCGGGGCTTGGCTACCTCGGCGGGCAAATGCTCGGACTCAACCCCACAGGCTCCGCCATCGGCGCAGGCATCGGCATGGCAATCGGCGGACCCATCGGCGCCTTCGTCGGCGGGCTGCTTGGCGGGCTGCTCGGCAGGCGCAGGCAACCCCAACCCCAAATCGTGCCCATTGCTGCGCAAGGGCAGTCCATCACCATCAACAACGCCATCCGCCTCTACCTCGACAACCGCGAGATCTCCCGCGCCCTCGTCAGCAACGCCCTGTAGCGACAACCCCTCTCCCTCTGGGAGAGGGGCAAGGGGTGAGGGCAAAATCAGGTATACTCCCCACATGCCCCGATACACAACTATCGCCGACCTCCAACCCAAACTCGTCGACGCCCAAATCACGCTGGGCGCAAACACGGTGCCCACCGCAGCCCAGGCTGAAGCCATCCTGGAGCAGGTGGAAGCCGAAATCCACGCCCACCTGCAGAATCGCTACGCAATCCCCCTCGCCGACGCGGAATCGATCCTCTTTGTGCGAGGACTTGCGCTCAGCCTCGCCGCCGAGCGCATCTACGCCCTCGCCTACCCGCAGGCGCAATTCAACCCATTCGCCCCCGAAGCCCGCGCCGCCAGAGACCTCCTCAAACACATCATGCGCGGCGAGGCGCAACTCCCCGCCCAGTCCGCCCCCATCGGCGGCGCCTTCGCCGACTTCGGCGAGCCTGATAACCCCAAACACAAGGTAGGTGAGAGCCTGTGAGCTTTACCGAGCGCGCGCTGCAATCTGTATTGTACTATCTGGAACAGGAGCTGGACAACACCATCAACGCTAACAATTCGCCTTATGCTAACACCCCAACCCCCAACGCCTACCTCTTCGGCGCGCCTGACCTACGGCGCGCCAGCGCGATGCCCATCGTCGCCATCGACCTCGACCGCGAAGAGCTTGCCACACGCACCCTCGGCGGTGTAAACATCAGCCGTAGACAAAAATCCATCCCCGCCGTCGTCTACATCTACCACGCCCACCGCGACGAGGAGACGCTCCTGCGCCAAATCATCAGGCTCGTCGACGCCGTTGTGCAAACCCTCGAGGGAGCTCCCCAATCCGCTGATTACCTCATCCAGTACCCCCGCCTCGTTGACCTCAGCCCCGCTGTCGAGGGCGCGGGGCAACCCTACCTCCGCGTCGCGGCGATCTCGCTCCAGATCATCGTCAGCCACAGGCAAGGTGAGAGCGCATGACCGCTGACTGGCGACTGCTCGCCTACTATATCCGCAAACCTTGCAAAGCCTGCAAACTCCCCCTGAGCCTGCAGGAGTGGCTCTACCAACAATACCAGCAACGACGACCCATCCGCGAGATCGAGGGCGACCTGCTGCGCATGGGCTACGCTATCGGCGACCACACCCTCTACAAACACCGCAAACACCATGCGCAACTCCTCGCCAAACTAAGCCAGCCCGCCGACCCCGACCACGCGCGAATCGAGCGCGACCTGCTAAAATCGCAACTCGAAAAACTCAAACTCGCCCGCACGCGCGACGAGCTGCTCCAAGCCGCCCTCGACGCCCTCAAACGCGAGCTGCCTCCGGAGCAATTTAATAAGGTG
>RFGC01000038.1 GCA_003697135.1 Acidobacteriota bacterium | reverse complement strand
TGCCAGTTCCTCAAGTCGTTGTTCTGTTTTCTGTTGTGCTTCAGCTAGTTCTTCAAGTCTCTGCTCGGTTCTCTGCTGTGCCTCGGCAAGTGCTTCAAGTCTCTGTTCGGTTCTTTGTTGAGCTTTTGCGAGCTCCTCAAGCTTTTGCTCAGTTCTTTGCTGTGCTTCAGCGAGTGCTTCGAGTCTTTGTTCGGTTCTTTGTTGGGCTTCGGTAAGTCTCTGTTGAGCTTCGGCGAGTTGGCCAACTATAGCACGAAGCTCTGCCATTTCTTGAGCCCCCTGCTTTTGCGCTTCTGCCAGTTCTGCGACTGTTCTATTCAGATTGTTGAAATCTTCTTTCTTTACGGCTTCTCCTACACTTTTCTCAATCCCTCTCAAAACTTTGATAAAGGCATTCTTCGTGGTGGGTTCCAGTTCTTCCAGAGCTTCGAGAATTTCTGTGGTAATGATCACACTTTAAGGTTATGGCAACAATTGTTTTCAGTCAAGCCACAGCTTATATTCGTAATTTACCGAGAAATTGCTACCGAAGTCTAGTGTTATCCGTTTTTGTCTCCAACATCTCTTGCAGGTTTTGTGGTAGATTTGAGAAAAAGTTATAACCTGTCTTTTGTTCAATATCGCGAACTGTCGTTCTATAAGTAAACCAGTCGTCATCTTTTATTCCCTTAACATTTGGCATATCAACGGCAATTATGCGGGTTCTTTCGTTGATTGATGAAGGTGAACTTCCTGTAGGAAGGACAACAGCTATCTTCCAGAAGTTTGTCGGGATTGTTATTTTTCTCTTTATTTTTCCCTTTTCTCCGTAGTTGCCTGCGATTACATAGACATCATTTCGTCGTCTAACCAAGCTTCTCAAGTAAGATTCGAGTTTTTCCCAAGGACCTCTGTTTAGATCAGGGGTTTGCGGTGCTATGTTTGTCATTAAGAAGGTTGAAGCCATTGCTTCTGGATGGCTTGTTCTATCAGCGCTCGGGCAAAGATGGCCTCTGTCAAAACCGCTTCCTGTGTAATCGCTTGGTAAAACTCTTTCAAATCCACTTGGGAGTCTTTCATCTGGTCGAAATGAATCTTCCCTTTCCAAATCTCCCAAGTCTGAAGGAGTGACTCGCCAAGCTACCCAATTCGGAATCATTTTACTTCGAGAATAAGAGATGACCATATATTCGTTGACGAGAAGATAGTTTTCTGGATCGCTTTTACTTGCGTTTGAAGGATTTCCGAAAGGCAAGAAGATTTCCAGAGCCTCTTCTTCGGAGAGAGGTTTTCCTTTGCGGGTTGGTTGCGTTGTTGAAATCGGTTTTTCAGAGGTTTTCTCGTAAAGGTAGTTTTCAAGCTTTTTGCCCAGCCAGTAGATAAAAACCCCAAGCAAAAGAGCAAAAATAATCCCTACCGTTGTTAATGCAGATTTTTTCCTTGCCATAGTGTTAAGCAAAGCAATTTTGAACTAGAACTTACTCTATTTTGACAAAGTCTGTGCCTGTTCGTCCAAGTGTTTCGGGACTATACATTTCTTCAGCCTTAGCTGGTGGGACGATAAATTCACCCGGCGTCGTAGCGCGCGCATAGTAAGAAAATTCATAAACTCCGCCCCAAACAAGAGACGAGAAAACTTCTGCTCTTTCATCACGGAAATTTTGGTGTTCAAACCAATTTCTTCGCCACCAAAAATCAAACATAAACGACCGACTTCCGTATTCAGAAACAATTGTATCTTGCTTTTCAGGAAGTTTTTCCGTTACCGCAAGTTCTGGATTTAAGATTTCCAATCCGGCAGGCAGTGGATCAACCAAAGCAACATGATAGCGTCTCGATGGTGCAACCAGCGTTAAGTGAACTCGGACGCGCGCTCCTGTTTTTATAGTCCATGAACCGTCAGGATTCTGCTTGACGTCATCAGGCGAATCCACAGCTTCGTATCTTCTCAAAACTGTGAAACCGTAATCAACGGGTTTGAGTGTCAAATTTTTTGGCGCGTATTTCATGCCAATTCGGTAATAAAGCCGTCCCGGACCTTGCTTTTGCAAGATTAAATCGGCGTTGCCGTTTTGTTTTACCAGATAATGCATCGGAATTTCCAATGCGTTAGAATCTACAGAGCGACCCTTAAACGTTTGCTCGCCTGCGTAGGCTTCGCCCAACCAAATTCGCGCTATGAAGTCAGGAGTTACGCTTTCGTAAGTGTCGAAGTATTTTCTAAGTGCCAGCAGTATGAAGACATTTTCTTGCGTTGTTTCCCAACGTCCTTTCGTGCGATGCTCCAAAAGCCCGCGCACAAGTTTCGGAATTAAATCATTTTGTTTGTCAACCTTTAACAGAGCTTCTAAAATAACTCCATCAGCGCGACGGTTCGAGTGCATTATGAGCCATTTTCCATCTTCGTAATTAGTGACGAAATTTGCCGTTGAGGCTGTTTCTGCAACTCTGTTCATCAGGAAGCGTTTGATTGTTGCTATTTCGGTAGAGTGTTTGCTGTCAGCAAGCACCGATAAAATCCAACCTACGGCTTCAAACGGTAGGTTTTCAAGCATTGCCTCATTCATTAGCTTCAAGGCTTTGTTAGTATCTTTGTCGCCCGCAAGATTACGAACATAGAGAGAATAAGCTAGAACTGTCCACCTAAGTTTTGGAAGTCTCTTGTGCCACTCGTCGAACTTATCTTCTATATCTTTCACGTAAGACATAGCTTTTTTGAGCATATCTTCGGGGACATCATATCCTTTTGCTTTTGCCCTGATGAGTGCATGAGCTACGTGAACCGTGAGGAAGGGATATTTGAAGCGTTCTTCTTCACGAGACCAAATGCCAAAGCTGCCGTCATAGCGTTGGCGTGATTTGAGAATTTTTATATCTTGTTCGATTTTCGCCCTTATTGCTTCATCGCTGGGCAAGTCTTTGGCTTTGAACGCCTTAAGCACATCTTGCATTGCAGAAATCGCAATTATTCTTGAGGCGATGCTTTCAGAAGACTCAAACGGATAATCGCACAGGTAGATGAAGGCATCAGTAAGTTCTTGCAGTCTTGTCGAAGAAGTTGTAACTTCCAAACCGCCGAATTGCGCATAGACATTTTGCGGGGCAATCACTTTGTTCAAGATAACCTCATCTTTGTCGGTTGTCCCATAAGTTGCAAATGCTTCTGTAGTTGCAGGAGTCCAAACAGGTATGCTTATTTCAGCCGCATCTGCCCATTTCCCTGAAGACGCTACAAACTGGAAGTGGGCTATGCCTGCTTGAGATGCAAAAACGGGAAATCGAACTTCAACTCTATCGTTCGCAGGCACAACAACACGTTTGCCGCTTACGCCTTTCAATTCTACATTGGCCACTCTGATTGCTACATCAACCGTCAATGGAGTTTCAGTTTGATTCTGCAAAACCACGGGTAACTCGGCACTATCGCCAAAATTCATAAATCGCGGCAGGCTTGGACGAATCATCAAAGGCTTTCTCGCCGTAACGCTACTTTCTCCCAGTCCAAAAAGTTTTCCGCTTTTATCAACCGAAACGGCCGTTATGCGATAGCGGGTTAAGTTATCAGGTAATTTCAGATCAACGGTTGCTTTACCTTGAGAGTCTGTTTTTGCAGAAGCCAAGAAAAGCGCAAGCGGATTGAAATCTTTGCGTAAAGGAATAGTTTGAGTTTGCCCCGACGTTTCGGCTTCTTTCAACACACTTTTTGAGGGAAGGGCTGATTTTGGGGTGACACCTTCTACGACATAACTAACAGCACCTTCCGAGACTACGCCTCTTACATCTTTCTTCTCAGGTTTGTCAATATCCTTCAGCAAAACAAATCTGCGAAGGTTTTCTGCGATAACGATGCTTTGATTTGGAGAGTAGAATACGTCCAAAGGATTTTGGATTTTGTAGTTTGCCAAAGCCAAAATGGCTTCATCAACGGCGACAACTGCAATTTCGGAGTTTGACACCGGCACTCCATCGAAATTTTTAACTTCCAAATTGACTTTGGTATTTCCGCCAGGTTCTAGGTTTTGTTTTTCCGGTGTGACCGAAACGCTCAAAGAACGTCTTGCTTTGGAGATTTCAAGATTTATCGTGCCAGTAGCAAAAGCAGGTTTTTTGTTATTTGGTTCTTTTTCCGATAGTGGTGCTGAACCGTTTAAGTGAACGCTAACATGCACGTTCGGCAAGTAACTTTCCAGAATCGGGATTTTAACGATTGCTGAAGAATCACGTATAGAGATTTTTTCTGTTTTGACGATTCCGTTTTTGTCCAAAGTCAAGATTCCTTCTGCTTCCGGGAAAGGCGAGATTACTAGAATCTCAGCGTTGTCGCCAACGGAGTAAAGAGTTTTGTCGGGTATAAGCTGAACTTTTTGTTCTTTTACGTTCGTCTCTTTAGGAAGTTGAAGCCCCGAAACCCAAATCGGGATATGAGTTTCGTTCAGACGTTTTTTATCGTCTAGAATGCGCGCCTTTATCATGTATTTTCCGCTGTAACTCGCCTTGAATTCGCATTTAGAAACTCCCTGGGTTGATTTCAAATTGCAGACTTGTTCATCTAGCTTAGTTTCTTTCCATTTACCTCTCTCGAATTTTTGCGTCGTCAACTCTGCGATGATTTGGAAATCTCTTTCAGGAATCAAATTGCCGTCAATATCAGTTATTATCGATTCAACTACGAAGGTATCGCCTTTTGAAACGAAATTTCGCTTTGTTCTTAAGCCAACATAAAGCGAAGATGGATGAACCAGTAAATTGGTTGACGAAGCCCATCTTTGGCGATTAACGTCCTCGACAGAAACAGAGGCTTCGAGGGCGTAGGGACGGGCGGGTTCTCCTTCGATGCTTTCAAAATCTATCTTTAGAACGTGCTTGCCGACTGCATTCGTTCGGCTTTTGAATCTTTGAGTCTGTTTTGGTTTGCGTTCAGGTATGAAGAAATCGTAATCCCACCACCAAGGTTTCCAAATTCCGAAAAAGAAATCCGAGCGGTTCGGTGGAGTGTAGTTTGTTGGTTCTGCGGAAACTAGCCATTCTAAATCGGCATTAGCTAAACCGCCACCTGCATAGTATTTCGCTTCGACAGACACTAAGGCGGATTCTTTCAAGAAATACGGCGGCTCAGATTCATTTTTCGCAGTCACTTCAAATTCAGGACGTCGAAATTCCTGAATCTCGAAAGAGTGATAGGCTACGTTTCCGCTTAAGCTGGTTTCAGCAAGTAGCATGATGGTAGCTTCTCCAAGATTCACGTTGTCGGGCAGTTTGAATCTGAAATCGAAAGCTCCGAAAGAATTAAGATTTAGTTCGCCTTTCGCAATCTCATTTTGACGCGAGTCCGAAACGGTGTAGGTGATTTTGCGGATTTTATCTTCAACTGCTTTTATGTCGCCGAATTTGCCACCTTCGTAAATGCGAACATAGCCTTTGACAGAAACTTCTTCTTTTGGTCTGTAGGTTTTTCTATCATCGAAAATAAACCATCGAAGCGAGGAAGCTATGGCTCTTTTTACCCATCTAGTAGCTGAATACCAATAGTAGTTCTGCCCTTCTTCAGGTAAAAATGCTACGTCATTGCCTTTTCTTGCTATCAACAGTTTGGTAGTTTGCGAAGGGGAAGCAGGGAGAGAAAGTTTTACGATGCCGTCAGCGTCGGGTTTAGCTTTTGTCGCATCAGGATATATTTCGACTTGAGCTTCTGGGATCGGTTTGCCTGTCTTCAAATCTGTCACTAATGCAACCAATTCTTCATTATCTGACAGAACATCAACACCGATTTGGGTTGCCTGACACCAGGTTATTATTTTCGTTTTTTGAGAAAGCTTTATAGTTGGTTCGACGACTACAATGACGTTTCCAAGTCCTTTGGTAAGCGCCTTTGAGAGATCAATTTTTGTTTCTACCACATCGTCAGGATTTTGCTCGATTTTAATAGTTTTTTGTTCTATTAGCTTGCCGGGAATAGACGGAGTCTTATCTTCGTAGGAATAAGAGAAAAGCTTTTTGAACTGATACCAATCAGAAGGTTGAACTTTGTAGAGCGAGACTTTAGCTGAAGGAAGGTTAATCGAATAAAACGAAAATGTCGGCTCAATCGTAGGATCGAGAACAATAAATCTATCGCTTGGAAAAAGCATTGGATCGGCCTGTCCGACGTTGATAATGGCGGTAGCTGATTTGCCAAGTGTTTGACCATAAATGTCTTTTAGAGATTCATCTATCGTGATTTTGTAAGAAGTTCTGCCTTTTTTGTATCCACTCACGTAAAAATAATTTCCAGCAGGATAAACTTGCGCATTTTCTATCGGGGGAGATATTTTAATCATTGACGGATCGAAATCAGATTGAGAGATCGGATTGGTGAATCTAAAGAACCAATCATCAAAAGGTGAGCATTTTTCTCGTAGGCATAAAGTTTCGACAAGTCGCATTTGACCGAAGGTTTTGAAGGAAAAGCCTTGATCGGTTGTCGTCGTCAAAGGTCCTTCTGCTGAAGGTGCGCCCTTTTGGACTGTAACTCTAACTGTAGAATCGTATGGCAGGACATTCTCCGTTGTTCCATCGGTATTGACAGGACGAAAAACTAACCAATACTTCGACTTTGCCCGTTTTACGTATTCTTTGACGATTTCATCTTTTGAGATTTCTTCTTCCGTGGCTAATCTGATGGGAAAAGTTTTTCCGCCTGAGGTAACGGAAATACTTTTTATCATTGCTTCTGGATTTATTTCCTGGTCGAATGCGATGAATATGAGCGGATTTCTTCGAGTTTGTGAGCCATTGGTTGGAAAGGTTTGTTCGATTTTCGGCGGTGGTGTGGTGAATTTCCATGTGAAGTTTTCTTGCAAAACTTGTCCGTTGATAGATTTTGTGCCTTTGGGGACGGTTGCTGTGAATTCAGTAGCCATTGGAAATCTTCGTTCTGGATCGAAAATCAAAGTTTTTGTGCCGAGCCAACGCCATTTACCCGCAGGTTGCGGTGTGAGTTTGACCGGCACTGTTTGAGAAGCTTGTTCTTGAGAGGTTATGGCTACCATCGAATGGGAAAATGTAACTGAAAGGTCTCCTGCTATTGGCACATTGCCTTCGGGAGAGTAACGGACAATTTCCAGAGGCTTGTTCGGAGATTCTTCAGGTGACTCCTTATCGAGAGATGGCTCGAATTTTATAGGCACAATTTTACCGGTTTTCGGTGGGGGCAAAGTTTTGTCTCTCACTGAAAAATCAGAAGGTGGTTCTACTTTGATCGGTGGTATTCGACTCAGCAGTGAGCCAACTTCTGTTTCGGAAAGTCTTTCACCTTCGACGAGTGAGATTCTTTCTTTTTTGGTATCAGTTCCGCTTTCTGTGGCTTCAGAAAGCTTAAATTTCAGTCCTTTCGTTTCTTTTTCCATTTTTGTCTCCGTTTCGTTGATTGTTTTTTGTCCCTTAACCGAAAAAGGCGCAATCATGCTGAAGTAAATCGAGAATATCAAACACAGAGAAGTCAGCCGCTTTTTCATGTCTCATTAAATTCTCCTCATAAATTTTCAGACTAACAGACTCGAAATTTTTGAAGTTGTTCCATCAAGAGACTTTGTTGCCTTTTCTTAGCTACCGAGTTTGCTTAATCGAAAAAGTTTCAAAAAGTTATTTGGAATGATCAATCTCAAGCTTACAACCGAAAAAGTTTTTCGATATACTTAAAACAGGCTATAGCAACTTTATTGAAAAGGCAATCGTAATCTTCTTGAAGAAGGAGTTTTGAGAATGGGACTTTGGGAAAGAATCAAAAGGATTTTTCGGGCTAAAACGGGTGCCGCGCTTGACAAAATGGAAGACCCCGAATTGATATTGCAGCAGGCTATCCGCGATATGCGTGAGCGAATACCGGAACTGAATAATTCTGTGGCGCAGGTGATGGCTACTGAAAAACTTTTGGCTAAACAGAAAGAGAATTTAGAAAAACAAATCGTCGAGCTTGATTCAAAGATAAAAGCGGCGATTAAGATGGGGCGAGACGATATAGCCACTGCATACATTGGGCAATTACAGCAAGCGCAGATAGATTTGCAGAGAACCACGATTCAGCTCGAAAATGCTCAAGCGGCTTCGCAGCAAGCTTTGAAGATGCGTGATAACTACGTGCTTAATTTGAAAAAGCGGACGGCAGAAGCCATGCAGCTCATTAGTGCCGCTAAGCAAGCAAAATTACAAGAACAGCTTGCGCAAACGATGGAGACTTTTAATATCGGCGATGATGCTTCTACCTTCAACGAGATGCGTGAAAAAATTGAGCGTCGCGTTGCCGCCGCAGAAGCTAAACTTCAGTTGAGCACTTCATCTGTTGATGCCCAAATGCAGGACATCGAACGCGAAGCAATGGATATTCAGCTACAAGACAAGCTTCTTGAATACAAAAAGCAAATGGGGCTTCTTGGATCTTCGGCTTCAGAAAGCAAACAAATAACTGCGGGGACGTCAGAAGCAAATGAAATGAGCGGTGATGTGATTATCGAAGAAGAGAAAAAACCCGAAGCATGATAAAGGCATCTACCATTTTGGAGCATGGACTTGGAAAGATACAAAAGAGAAATCAAAAAACTTAACACGAAGTATGCAAAAGAAGCCTTGAAGGAACCGGCGAATTTTTGGGGATTGGTTGGCTTCGCTATAGCCTCTGTTTATACGAACTCTATCATTCCTCTCTTTTTGGGTTTAATGTATGAAATAGCCTATATTTCTATTGTTCCCTTTGTGCCTGCATATCGTCGCTTAGTTGAAAAGCGAGAAAGAGAAAGATTGATAGAACAAAATCGCCTGAACAGAGAAAGGCTTATCAAGACATTTAGCCCGCGCGAACGCGAGGCAGTTGAATATCTCAGATACCAGAAAGAGCAAATCAAGAAAAACTACCTTAAACTCACCGGCGCGAAAGAGCTTCCTTCTAATCTCAAATCTCTAGACCAAAGATGGGAAGACTTTGTTGATTTATTGGATGTTTACCGACGCCGCAAGCAGCATCTGAAGACCATTGATCGCCAGGTTATTCAAAATCAGCTCAATCAAGCCATTCAAGCTATGGAATCAGCGCCGGATGAAAAGACGCGAAAATTACAGCAAACAAATGTTGAGATTCTCAAGCGTCGTCTTGCGGCTTTTGATGAGCTTGAAAGGAGCGTAAAGCATGTCGAGGCGCAACTCCAATCAATTGAAAACTTCTTTGCTTACCTCAACGATGAAGTAATCACAATTTCAACTCCAGAGAGATTCTCGCTACTTGATTTTGAGGAGCTTTCCAATTCCATAGCCTTAACGAAACAGATGCTAGATGAAACTTCAGATGCAATGGGAGCTTTAGATGCGCATAATCGCCAGCTCGGCAACTACGAGCTTTTGCCTAACACGCAGAGATAAAAGCTCCCATTGTTCTCAATGACCTTTCTTTCGGCTACCAACTGAATCTAAGCTGAAGTTCGATCCTTCGGTTGCCAGAGTTTACTCCGCCTCCACCGCCGAAGAATCCAAATCCACCTGCTGTTGAGACAGATTGCCCAAAGAGAGGCGAGCTTAAATTCCCTACGGGTATGCCTTTATTGTTGCGGTTCAGCAGGTTCGAGACTTGAACTCCGATTGTAAGGTTGTAGGGCTTTTCGGTGCTAGCAGAGAAATTACCAAACCCACCGCGTCCACCACCGCCAAAACCACCTCCGGGACCTCTGCCGCCAACACCACCAAAAGGCGGTGTTTGGGTGGGTTGGCCGCTTTGAGAATTCTTATTTTCTGCGGGTTGATTTCTCTTTGCTCCACCGAATCCAAAAGTTTTATTTAAGCTCAAGTTCACCGTGAAATTTCCCGGCCCGATACCATAGTTTCTCGGTATTATGGCATTCGGGTCTTTGCCTTCGACATTGCACCATGATTTTTGAAGATTCAACGCTTGGCATCTTGCCGCTAATTGTCCGAAAGTGGGTCTTTCGGTGAAAACAGAGTCTCTATTTGAATCAACACCAGTCGTTATGTTGAATGGAACACCTGAAGAAATCAATATGAATGGACTCAGAGTGACTTTCCACGGCAGGGAGAATGAACCTCTGATTGAAGCGAAGTGTCTTACGCCCAAAACGGAGCGTCCATATTCTCCACTTGTGTCGTAGCTGTAAGCTGGGAAAATGGCTCCGCCACCGCCGAAAAATCCTCCGCCTTCAGCCGTGCCTTTAGCCCAGCCTAATCGGTAAAATCCGAAAATCGTTATCTTTGGACTTAGTCGAGAATTTACATTCACGATGAGTTGTCTTTGGTTGATAAATGCGTTTGTTTCGTATTGATAAATGTTTCCAAGAGATGGATTCGGACGCAAAGCTTGCAGATCGGCTTCGTTGATTGGGCAAGGCGAATAAAATCCGCAAGCTGGGGCGTTGATGTTTCTGAGCCTTAAAACATGGTTGTATCGTGAGAACACGAAGAATGAACTCACGCTTGTTCGCATTGGAAGCTGTCTTTCAACACCTATGACAGCTTGAGCCGTATATGGTGCTTTCAGATTGGTAGCAATTTGCCTGATGGTGCTTGTCAAAGGTGCAAATTGTGCAAGCTGATCGGCAGTTGGAACGTTCAAAGCGCGTCCGTCTGGCGTGAAGACAGGTTGAGAAAGAATAGGTGAACCGGTTGGAACAATGTATTGAATTTGCCGTTTACCATCGAATCTTTCTGTTTGCAAGACAAGGTTTGCATTGAACCTATCGTAAAAGATACCGGCTCCACCGCGAATAACTGTTTTAGGTTGTCTTGCTCCGCCTGCACCGGGCGCCCAAGCAAAGGCAAATCTGGGAGCGAGATTGAAGTTGTCCTTGATGTTGCTTTGATTTTCGTATCGCAATCCAAAACTCAAGGTTAGTTCTTGATTGACACGCCAGTCATCGGTAATAAATGCCCCAACGTCGAATTGCGAAACCTTCGCTAATGGATTTCCTGCGATCAAGGTGAACTGTGAGGGGTTATAACGAGACTCAGGCCTTCCTGCAACTTTGCAGCGATATTGTTCGATTGAAGAAACAAAATTATCGCCGTTCAAGTCGCAGGGATCACCAATTGCAGGAAATCCAGCAAAGACGAAGGTTCCTCCATATCCGGACTCGGAGCGATCTTTTATGTAAACCCCACGCAAGCGGACGCCAAACTTTATCGAATGCTGATTGTTTTTGCCCAAAGATGTGGTCGTATAATTTTGAAACTCCCATTCGTAAGAACGATTGAAGCTGAAACCTACTTGAGCACCGCCTCCGATAAAAGCGGAAGAAACGTTTATGGTCGGAACAGAATTGTCACCTCTTTGTTCACGATTGTCATATTCAAACCTAAACCTTGTTTCGTTGACCGTCTTCGGATTGACGATCATGGTTTCGGTTATCTGAATTTCATGTTCTACGTTTTTTGTCTCAAAAGCTCTAGAAAACAACGAAAATCCACCAATACCTTGATTTTCCGCAGTGTTGCGGGTGAAACCGTATCGAACAACCAAAGTGTTGTTTTCGTTGATTTGGTAATCAAAGCGCGGGCTTATCGAGAATCTGCGTGTTGGAATTGTGAACTCTCGCCGAAATGGCACTATGTTCAGAGAAGAGTCCAAAACAGTCGCATTCACGACAGAGCCGTTATTTATGTCCCTTTCGCTTATGTCTAAGAAGAATGAAGACTTTCCTTTTTGGATCGGCCCTGAGATGTTACCACCGTAAAATCTTGTTTGTGATGGCGCTCTGTTGGTAGCGAAAGGATTTCTGGAATTCAAGGACTCATCATTGAAATTGAAAAACATTTGGCCGCGCCATTTGTCCGAGCCAGGTTTCGTTAGAATTTCGATTCTACCGAAGCCTAAACGATCGAATTCGGCAGAGAAAGGGTTTTGGTTGATGCGAATTTCACGAATTGCATCACGAGGCGGAAGTCTGCCACCTGTGAAGCCATCAATAAAAATCTGCCCGCCGCTAGGACCAGCAGCAGGACCAGCAAGCGCCTGAAGTGCCGCTTCTAATTCATCAGGGTCTTCTGGAAGCGCTTCTAAATCCTTTTCTTTCAGCACGATTGCGTTTTGGTTTGTGTCAGAATCAGTGCTGATACGATTATCATTTCTGACCTCGACAGTTTCCTGAATTTTAGCCGCTACAAGCACAATCGTTAGTTCTTGACGTTTGCCCGATTCTACGAAGACCTCTGGATTTTCGTAGGTGTCAAATGTTGGTGCTGTGACCTTGACGGTATATTTGCCCGGTGCAAGGTCTGAAACTGTGAATTCGCCTTGACGGTTTGTAACGACAGTTTTTTCTTTTCCGTTTCCATCTGCAACCGTCACGGTTGCACCGGCTACTATAGCTCCGATTTCGTCAATAACTTGTCCTGAAAGACTCCCTTTGGGAGTTTGGGCTATCAAATTCAAATTAAGAGACACTGAAAGAATAAGTAAAAATAATAGCGAAAATAACCTCTTCATAATTGAACTCCTTTTTTATGGAAAACTTATCGCATCTAATCCGGGGATATTGAGTCCTGCTCCTTGATCAAATCCGCGTCTATTTTGGATAGCTTGACTTGCTTCCAAGAAAGGCTCTACACCCGAGAGAATTTTTATGGCTGTGAAGCGGTTTGGAATAGCTCCAACCGTGCTTGAAACGGCGATTGCATCCCCTACTTTCAGTTCTTCGAGATTTACATTAGGAAATCTCTCAAACAAATCGTCAAAATCACCACCGCGAAATTGTGGGCGATTCGTTCTCTCTCCACTGGGCTGATTTTCAGATTGTTTTTGCTGTGGTGGTTGAAAGGTCATGTTTCCTTGCATTCTTGCTAGAAACATCGAAGCAAATTCTGCAGGAAACCTTTTTATCAAAGAGTCCTTGCTGATGACTATAGTGACATCTTTGTTTGAAAGTATGTCCTTGATTGTGACCTCTCTTTTTTGCAAGTCAATTGCTGTGATTTTACCGCCCAAAGTCCGAAAAGAGCCGAAAACTATTTTTTCAGCTGTGAATGTGTTGCCATCAGGGCTTCTATCTCCCAGTGCTCGGACTAGATCGCCGACGCTCATTTCCGCATAGTTACTCAGCTTTGCGTCGGAGAATTTCACAGAATCTGGAGCATAACGACGATATTCTGCGTTTTGTTTTGGAACTATGGTTACCGTTCTTTCGCCCATCATTGAGCGAACAGAAATTATTATTTTCTGGTTAGGAACGTCAAGAGAAATTACTCTGCCTGAAATTCCACGAATTCGCCATTCCTCTCGTTCCTTTTCTTGCTTTTTGGCTATGTCGGATTTCGTTATCAAGTAAACAACTTTTGCTGGAACTGATTTTTTATCGGAAGAAACTGCTCCTGTAACCAGCAATTTATCGCCAATGTTTAATTCATTTGGCGAGACTTCTACAGCCGCAGAAAGTTTCGGGTTTTCGGGCGGAACTTTTTTGAATTTCGTTTCTGCTGTTACCAAAACCTCAATCGTTCCATCAACAGTTTGTAGAACTATTTTCTTCTCTGCTTCATTGATAGATGCTATTTCGCCTGCTGCGTAATTTGGCTTAATGCCTTCTTGCGCAAGCGAAATCGTGATTAACGATATGACATGCAATAAGATAATCGAATAAAAACTGGCTTTCTTCATGTTTTCTTAAATCCTTGCTCCAATCGCTTAAGACGTTTTTAGAACAAAAAAAGTTTCAGCTCTAAATTTTGGAAAAATGCTTGAGTTTTCGTCTATAGCCAAGTTTGAATTTCTCAATCGCTTGGCAGGAAGAAACTCGGAAAGTGTTTTTCGAGCTTAAAAGCTTCAGTATGTTGCTAACCCGCAGTTTACATTTAAGTTTTGTCCTGTTATTGCCGAGCCTGCGTCTGAACACAGAAAGAAAGCCGTCTCGGCTATTTCTTCAAGTGTTTCAAAGCGTTTCATCAAGGTTCTTGCTTTGGTTGCTACGATTGATTCTTCAGGTGGGACATGAAAAGCTTTTGAGAGTCTTTCATTGAAGATTTTTCCTATATCTGTTTGCGGTTGGAAACCCGGAATGATGGCATTGACGGTGATATTGAATCTTCCTAATTCTGCGGCTAGTGTTCTAGTCAAAGCTAACACGCCTGCTTTTGCGGCGGCATCAGCAGCGGCGAAAGGCAAGGGATTTTTAGCTGAAAGCCCACCTATGTTTATGATTCTACCGCTTCCAGTTTCTTTCAAATGCGGTATCACGGCTTTGCACATCAGAAAGACAGATCGTAAGTTCGCTTTGATGATTTCGTCCCAAACCTCAACAGGCATTTCCTCGACCGAATAACCAACACCAACCGTAGCGGCATTATTGATTAAAATGTCTATTCTACCGAAGTGATTTTTGGTTTCTTCGACTAGTTTTCTTATGTCTTCTTCTCTTGAGACATCTGCTCTGATGGCTATCGAGTTTGGGTTTAAGTTCTTTATCTCTTTTTCGGCTACTTCCAATTTCTCGAGATTTCTCCCGTTGATGACACAGTTAATGCCAGCTTGAGCAAATCGCTTGGCGATTGCAAAACCTATTCCAGCTGAACTTCCCGTGATGATTGCGACTTTCATTATTCGTCTAAGTTTTTCTGCATTACATCAGGAACTTTTCCTGATTTGTCCTCCGATTTTTCTTGTTTAACAGATACAGTTGTGGTTTGCTCTTGGCTGGAGTCTTTTTCCAAAGATGCTTCTAGAACCTCATCAATCCTATCAACCAAGATAAATTCAAGTTGCTCTCTGACGTCTTCGGGTATCTCTTCAAGATCAGCCTCATTTTTCTTGGGCATTATAATTCTTTTAATGCCTGCTCTATGAGCCGCTAAGACCTTTTCCTTTACTCCGCCAATGGGGAAAACAAGCCCGGAAAGAGTTATTTCACCAGTCATGGCTGTATCGCTTCTAACTTTCCTTCCTGTGTAGAGCGAAGCTAGAGCTGTAGCCATTGTTATTCCAGCGCTTGGGCCATCTTTAGGAATTGCACCGGCAGGAACATGAAGATGAACACCGTTTTGTTTGATCAAATCAGGGTTGATCCCGAATCGGTCTGCATGTGCCCACAGGTAGCTACGTGCCGCTTGAGCCGATTCTTTCATAACGTCGCCGAGATGTCCGGTCAAGGTCAAGCCGTTTCCGCCAGGAAGAAGCGTTGCTTCGACGAAAAGAATTTCGCCGCCCATTTCAGTCCAAGCCATCCCTGTAGCTACGCCCACGGGTAACTCCTTTCTTGCTTCTTCTGGGTGGAAGCGCGGGGCACCCAGATATTCCTTCACGTCTTCGGCGTCAATTATCTGTTTTTGAGTTTCGCCTTTTGCTACTTTGAAAGCCACTTTCCGAGCCAAATTCCCTATCAGTCTTTCAAGTTGTCTAACACCAGCTTCGCGAGTGTATTGGGTTATAATGACTTTCAAAGCCTCGTCTGTTATCTCGATTTGGTCGGGAGTTAAACCATTTTCCTTTATTTGTTTTGGAACCAAGTATCTTTTAGCTATGTTGAGTTTTTCGCTATCAGAGTAGCCGGCAAGCTGTATTATTTCCATTCGATCACGCAAAGGCATGGGAATTGGCCCAAGCTGATTTGCTGTAGCTATGAAGAAAACTTTTGACAAATCGAATGGAAGGTTAATGTAATTGTCTGTGAAGGTATGATTTTGCGCTGGATCGAGAATTTCTAAGAGTGCAGAAGCCGGGTCGCCACGAAAACTCATTCCCAACTTATCAATTTCATCGAGCATTAGAACAGGATTGTTTACACCACATCTTCTCAGAGCTTGAATTATCTTTCCGGGCATTGCACCAACATAAGTTCTGCGATGCCCTCGAAGTTCTGCTTCATCATGCATTCCGCCGAGACTGATTCTTTCAAATTTTCTTCCCAACGCACGAGCGATTGACATTCCCAGACTAGTTTTCCCAACGCCCGGCGGCCCGACGAAGCAAATAATGGGACTTTTTGAGTCAGGCCTGAGCTTTACTACAGCTAAAAACTCCAAAATTCTTTCCTTTATGTCTTCAAGTCCGTAATGGTCTTCATCTAGGATTCTTCTTGCTTCTTCTAGGTCCAGTTTGTCTTCAGTTGATTTCCTCCAAGGAAGTTCTAAAACGTATTCGAGATAAGTTCTGATGACATGATAGTCTGGCGATGCAATAGGTAGTTTTTGCATTCTTTGAAGTTCTCTTTCGGCTTCTTTGCGAACCTCTTCTGGAAGGTCTGTTGAATCAAGTCTTTCTCGAAGTTGCCTAATTTCTGCTTTTTCGGCGCTTTCTTCGTCTTCGCCTAGTTCTCTTTGAATGGCTTTAAGTTGTTGGCGCAGTATGTAATCTCTTTGAGACTTTTCTATTTCGCTTTGAGCTTCTGACGCAATTTTACTGCGGATTTGCATTATTTCGATTTCTCTTGCAAGTGCCATGTGGGCTATGTTCAAAAGTTCATCAACAGTTTCTGCTTCGAGCATTTTTTGTTCTTGTTCGACGCCTAAGTCGAGCACTGATGCCAGAAAATAGGCAAGTTGCACCGGATCAGGGACAGTTGCAATTGAAAATCGCACTTGTGGTGGGACGTTGGGTATCATTGACAGTGCCGATTGAATAAGGCTTTGAATGTTTCTTTTCAGTGCCTCGACTTCTTCCGGGTCAACAATGTGAGGTTCAGGAAGAATTTTTACCAAGGCTTTCAGATAAGGTTCTTCTTGCAGCCACTTCAAAAGTCGCACTCTTGAGACACCTTGCACAATTATTTGCATCGTGTCTTCGGTGCGTAGCATTCTCTTGATTGTGACTAAGGTTCCGCATTCGTAAAGGTCTGAGGGATCAGAATCTTGACCTTCAAAGTTAGGCTTTTTGGTCGTAATGCAGGCGAGAGTTTTTCCTTCCGTTTCTAGGGCGGCTTCAACAGCAGCAAGCGATCTCCGCCTCCCAACCGTCAACGGATTGATTGTTTTTGGGAAAAGAACCATGTTTTGTAAAGGTAAGACCGCAACTTCTAGTTGCTTCTCTCCCCCTGAAGCGAGATCAGTATCTGATTTTGCTTGATCTTCTGCCTCTGCTTCGCTCGAATCTTGTTCTGCAAGTTGTTTTATTTTTTCCAAAATTTCTTCCATTTTTTTTGAAAGTCTCAGAAAGATTTAGGTAAGTTTTTTCAAGTAGATGTAGAGAAAGCCGTTTTCGCAAGTGTATTCTATGTTTGCATCTTCGATATTTTCGGGAAGAAACAAAGTTTTTTCAAAACGGTCATAGACTATTTCCATCTGTCGGCAGAACAAAACTTTTCTGCAAGTTTTATCTTTTCTAAATCCGCTAACTGAGAGGCTGTTGCCGCGAACTTCTATGTTTATGTCTTCAGGAGATACACCTGCAAGTTCTAATTTGACGATCCAGCCATCTGGAATATCGTAAATATCAGCTGCTGGATACCAAATCTTTGCAGGGCTTACGCTTAACATCATCATTCTTGAAATAAAATCCAAACTTTGCTTCCCGTAAGTCATATAATTCAGCCTCCTAAGCGGTTTGAAAATGGCCACCGACAGCCGCTAAATGAGAAATAACTTTGCTGATAATCCTGTTTCTGAAACTGCTTGAAATTTTCGCGTCCTTTCCGTTGCTTAAGAATGCGATTCGCAAACCTTGATTTTGAGCTGCTTTTCATCGAGTCTGTTTTTATCGCGCAAGTTTAACCTCAAAATTTTTCAAGCAAGTTCAATTTTGCTCCAAAAGTTTCTCGTAGGCAAGCCAGAATGAATCCGATTTTGCAAAATAGACTTTGATTTTCTAAACTTTAACTTTTCATGGGAAAATGTCGTGAAAATCCCCGTAAGCCGAAAAGGCAGAATAAGTTGCTAAAAATTGCAAAAGTTGAAGCCTTGCCCAAAGGGCGTGGAGCAACGGTTCAGCTCAACGATGGAACCGAAATAGCGCTTTTTAACGTAGATGGAAAGTTTTATGCCATTGAGAATTTCTGCCCACACAAAGGCGCTCCTTTGGCTGATTCGCACTTACACGGCAAGATAATCGAGTGTGAATGGCACGGCTGGCTGTTCGATGTCTCTTCTGGTAAATGCTTAACAAAGAAAGAATGCTCGCTAGAAACCTACGAAGTTAAAATCGAAGACGGCTGGATAAAAATCTTGGTCTGATTTTTTGTCTGAATTCCTCTCTGAAATTCTTTCAGCTTTGCTAAAGTCAAGTTTTAGTTCATAATAAAGTGTATTTTTAGGAAAGCCTTGCTTACATTTTGCACATAGGAGGTTATTGACGAGTGAAGCGAATTGTCGCTGCTGTCTTGATTTCTATTCTTCTTTCGGTTTTTTTCGTGTCTTGTGGTAGCGGAAATGGTTCAACGAATAAAACTGCGGAAAAGACTAGTAGGTCCGATAGTCTCAACAACTCCGTCTCTTCAAATCCTGAATCTAATACTGATGCTGCGAATGTTTCTTCTCAGGGTGACTCTTCAAATACAAATCAACCAGCAGAATCGAATCAGGCTGGGCTTGTAGATTTCTTTGAAGAAAGAAAGAAAAGGATAGCGGAGATGGCAAAGAATGCCCCGCCTGCTGATGCAAAACCTTTGGAGATGAAGAACGCGGCGACGATACTTCCCGATGGGTCGGAATTTTGGGCGATTTTAGATGCTAAAGGCGTAACCGAGACGAGAGTTTTCAAAAATCATCCTCAGCTTGATAAGGTAGTTAAATTCACAGAAGGGAGGAATGTGACCATCAGAGTTTACACGAAAGACGGCAAGTTTATTTCGGTTCCTAAGGATAAAATCAAAAACTTGACACAAGACAGTGCCGAACAAATTCTCACCGCGGCTGGATTGAAAGCCAAAAAACCGAAGGAAGCACAATCGGAGGAACCATCTGAGAAAAAAGAAGTGAAGAAAGAAGACTAAAAAGCGAGGGTGGATATGGAAAAATTTACTGTTGTTTGTCCGCATTGTGAGTCAATCTTAACGATAGACGCAAAAACCGGCGCAATTTTATCGCACCAAGAAAAAGAAAAAAAGTTAAGCTCGTTTGAAGAGCTTAAGGAAAAGATGGAAAAAGAAAAAGAATTGAGAGAACAAATCTTTCACCAAGAGCTTGCTTCAATCAAGGAGAGAGAAAGGATTCTGGAAGAAAAATTCAAGGAAGCGTTGAAACGAGCAGAGAAAGGCAATGAGCCTATGAAAAATCCTTTAGATTTAGACTAAAGCGCCTCAATGAAAGAAATAATTCGATACTGTCGTCAATGCTACACTGTCAACCTGATTGAAGATAAGTTTTGTCGAAAATGCGGTAGTCTATTAGTCTTCAGCAAAGAAAACAATTCACAGGATAACTTTTGCACAGAGAAAAGCCACGACAAAGGGAATTCGTATTATGAGAAGTATTTGCTTGAGCAAATTGCGGTTTTAGAAATTCGCTTAGATGCACTTTACGAGCAAGTAGAAAAGCTAAAAAGACTTTTAGCCGAACAAAGTAGAATCTCAAGACAAAATTCCTTGCCATTTACACTGCCGACAGAAACTTTATCGGGTGATCATGAGAAATACGAAAAGAGCCAAATGCAAATACAAAAAATCCTTTCTCAGCACGAAAAGCCAAATTTGAAGTTATTTGCGCGGCTGATTTATGAAGGTTTTGAGCAAATTGAAAAAGGACAAATGGATGAAGGACTTCGGACGTTAGAAAAAGCTCTTTTCATGTCTTCGGAAAATTATGCGCTTCGTTACTTCATTGCGAAAGGATTTTTTGAAGCCGATAGGTTTGAGAAGGCAAAGAGTCTTTTGGAAAAGGAACCTGGATTACTCAAAAACGAACCTAAAAGTGCATTGATTTTGAGCGTTATTTATGCCGACAACTTCGAGACAGAAATGGCTAACGGGTATCTGAACTATCTGCCCAGAGAACTCAGGTTAAGTTTTTGCGCTTTGTATGTTGAATTTTTCTTGGCAGTTATGGAAAATGATTGGGAAAAAGCCTTGAAGGTTGGTAAGAAAATTTTGAAGAGTAAGAAAGCGGCGGAAGTTTATTATTTGATTGGATGTGTTTATTTTCAGCTTTCGTGCTCGGAAGCAGAAATTTTCTTGAGAAAAGCCGTGCAGATAGATAGGAATTTTTCAGACGCATGGTTTATGCTAGGCTGTGTTTTCAATAAGCTAGGCAAATCTGAAAAGGCAGAAGATGCTTTCGCAAAGGCTTGGGAGAGTCGCGAATCGGGCGCAAGATGCCTTGAGTTTTTTAAGCAAAAGAAGATACAAAACTTGGAAATTGCACTTCCGTTTATGCAAAACGGAAGAAGGCTTTTGACAAATAATTCGCGTCGGCTATCTCATCTTTTTCGCAAGGAGCTTCACGAAATCCTGTGAGAGAAAAGATTATTTTAGCTTTAGATGTCCCAACAAAAGAGCAGGCAGTCGAGATAATCAGAAGCGTAAAGGATTTTGTCGCTGCATTCAAGATAGGTTTGCAACTTTTTACTGCGGCGGGAAGTGAGTTTGTTCGGGAGCTTACTTCGTCGGGACTAAAGATTTTTCTTGATCTAAAATTTCATGACATCCCGAACACGGTTGCAAAGGCAGGTGTAGAAGTAGCAAAGTTAGGCGTTTGGATGTTCAACGTTCATGCGCTTGGCGGCGCAGAGATGATGAGACGAACGGTCGAGGAAGTGACGAATTTCTGTGAGTCAAAGAATCTAGAAAAACCTAAAATTCTCGGTGTCACGGTCTTGACCAGCGCAGATGATGAAACTCTCAAACAGATTGGGATTAAACACAGCACGGAAGATGCGGTGAGAAATCTTGCAGTTTTGTCGGCACAATGCGGTTTAGATGGCGTAGTTGCTTCGCCTCATGAGATCAAAAGCATCAGAGATAGTGTTGAAAGAAACGACTTTTTGATTGTAACGCCTGGTATTCGGCCAAGTTTTGCAACTGCGGAAGACCAAAAGCGTGTAATGACTCCGAAAGAAGCTATCTCACTCGGAGTTGATTACATCGTGATCGGACGCCCAGTTTTACAATCACTCAATCCAAAAGCGGCTTTGGAAAAAATTCTCGTAGAAATTCAATAGCAAGTTTCTATGAAAGTATTGAAAAGCTTAATTTTTCTAGCTCTGTTTTGCATCTCTTGTTTCTCTCAAACTTACAGGGTGGGAGAGAAAATCACCTACAACATTTCATTCGGAAGCGTCAAAGAAGCTGGCTATGCCGAATTCTTCGTTGTCTCAAGCGGCAAGCTCAAAGGAGAAGATGCAATCGAACTGCAGGCAAAGTTTAGAACAATGAATCTTCTGAACGCTTTTTATCCTATAAATCAAACAAGAATTTGTTATGTTTCTGCAAAAACAGGCTTGCCGCTTTATAATCGAGTAATCTTCGATGAAGAAATAGCGCCACAGGAGAAGACTCAAAACTTTCTAGAAACTCCGACTGTGCATCACAATCTGCTAACAGCTTTCTATGAAATAAGATCGGGCAAAAACGGCATCACTTTTCAGGAAGACGGGAAAACGTATTCGATTTCGTGGGAGCTAAAATCCAAGAAAAAAATAAAAACAGACATTGGCGAATTCAATGCGTTGGTTTTGAACTTGCGAAGCGATTTTTTTGATGAACTAGGAATAAGAAATTTTCAAATGAGTTTAACCGATGATGCAGAAAAACTGCCGATTTTGATAAGTTTCAGAAACGAAAAAGGAGAATTCAGGGCGAGTATAGCGAGTTTTCAGATGATAAAACCAGAACCAAAAGAACCACCAGCGCCAGTGCCGACGCCGATGCCAACGCCGAAACCACCACCTCCTAAGCCTACACCGACGCCATACATCGAAAATCAACCGCTCTCGACAGAATTGCCTTTTGTGTTGGGCGAAACTTTAAGCTATAAGCTCAATTTTCGTGATGAAGAAATCGGCACAGTAGTTTTACAAGCAAAAGAACGGAAGCAAATTAAAGAAAAAGATAGCCTAGTGCTGACGGCTACGGTGACCCGAATTAAACCGCAATCTTTCCTTTCAGCGGGCGATACGCTTGTTTCTCAAGTCGAACCTTTCGTCTTAACGCCTTTTGGTTTTGAGGCAAAACTAAAAGGCTATAGCGAGTCGGTTTCGTTTAATCAAGAATCGGGATTAGCTTCAATTCAGCCAAATACAAGTAGAATTGAGATTCCAGTAGGGACGCATAGTCTTTTGTCGCTAGCTTATGCCATTCGCACATTCAGTTTCTCGCCCATAGGAAACAAAGCACGAGACGTGCGAGTTGCGGTATTTTTGAACAAAAAATACTATATCGTCACGCTTCGACCTTCAGGACAAGAAGAGATAAACTTTAACGGCAAGAAGGTAGCGACTCAAGTTATCTCAATTTCGGCAAATGTCGCTGATTTCGACAAACTGAATGCGAAGGTGTGGCTTTCTAACGATGCATCTCGGCTTCCGCTGAGGTTCACTGTTGGAGATTTCCGCGCCGATTTGACTTCGGTTGAAGTAATTCTTCCAAAAACAAATTGATTCTTGCTTGAAAAAAATCTCAAAAGATTGCATGATTTTAGAAGTTATCAGTTGAGTTAAGTTTTAAGGGATGATCATCGAAACTTCCGCACCTACAAGAGTTGATTTAGCTGGTGGCACCATTGATATTCCGCCGCTTTATCTTTTTCACGAAGGCGCGCTTACGGTAAACTTTGCCATAAGTTATCTAGCGCATTGCAAAATAGAAACCAGAAACGACGACAAAATCATCGTCGAATCGCTTGATCGAGATCAGAAATTTGAAACATCTCTTTCAAACTTGAGAAGTCTCAAAGATGAAACTTGCCTAGAACTTCCGGCAAAGCTGATATATTTTTTCAAGCCGCAAGTAGGTTTTAACATGACCATAAAGTCTGAAGTTCCTGCAGGTGCGGGGCTAGCGGGTTCTTCGACTTTGAACATCGCTTGCATAGCGGCTTTGAATCTTTTGGTTGGGAATCGCTATCCTTCTGAGAAGTTCATTCCGATTGCGGCGGCTATTGAATGTCAGGTCATAAAAGTTCCTACAGGCTATCAAGATTATTATTCAGCGCAGTATGGCGGAATTGCCGCAATTCATTTTCGTCCCGATGGAATCGAGCGAGAAGAACTTGATGTTGACATCGAAACCTTGCAAAATCGCATTGCTATAGTTTATACGGGTGAACCGAGAAACTCCGGGATCAATAACTGGGAAATCGTGAAACGCCGTATTGATGGCGATAAGGAGATTTTTAGGCTTCTCGAAGGGATACGAGATAATGCGTTGAGCTTTAGACAAGCGTTGGTAGAAAGAGACTGGAAACTTGTTGGAGAGATTCTATATCAGGCTCATCTTGAGAGAAAGAGATTTTTCGAGAACATAACAACGCCTCACATGGATCAAGTCATTGATTTTGCGCTTTCAAATGGTGCTGTAGCCCCGAAGGTTTGCGGTGCGGGCGGGGGCGGATGCATTGCTTTTTTCTGCGAAGAAGGTCGAAAAGCTGATCTCGAATCGGCATTGTCAAAGCTACCCGGCGTTAAAGTTCTTTCGGATTGGAAAATATCAACTAAAGGTCTTTCGATAAGCGTTTTCTGAAGTTTCTGAACCTTGCTAAAGCATAAATTGGCCGAGAGTTGAAGAGCTAACTCTCGGCTTTTTTGTTCGGTTTTAGAGTATCTCTCTTCGGATACTTTTATAGTTTTCAAAAGATTCGTCCGGGTAATAGAATCTTTCTGCTTTTATTTTTTCAGGTTTCAAGGTAAACGACTGGCGATTTCGGTCTCGGACGATGGTTATCGTCACATCGCCTTCATCTTTGCTGTTAATGGCGTTGACTAAATCCCTGAAATTTGAAACTTGTTTGCCTTCAACCTCGACTATAACGTCGCCAGCACGAATACCTGCTTTTGCCGCTGGTGAGTCGGGTTTGACTTGAGTTACCAAAAGACCTTTGCCGTCAGCAACACCAAAGTATTCACCGAGTTGTTTTGTTAAAGGCATTATTTCAACGCCGATTCGACGGTTAGCGCCGCGAAATACAAAAACATGATCTCTGTAGTCCGGCAATAACGGCGGTTCTATCGGTGGAATTTCTATTCTTTCAGGAAGTTTCGGCATTGGGATTCTGATATTTTCTATTTGCGGTTCAGATTTCTTTCCCAAAGTAACGGTGAATTCAATTTCCTTTCCTTTGCGCAGAACGGTTATTTTCGCTTGATGATCGGGAGCGACTTCCGAAATCAGCCTTCTCAGCTTACGGACACTAGTCACTTCTTCACGGTTAAAGCGAATTATAACATCACCTGCTTGAATACCGGCTTGTGCTGCTGGAGAATCTTTAATGACTTCTTCAACAGCAACACCCTGAACAGAGCTAAGCCCATACTTTGAGTAATTCTCTTTTGTGACTTCCTGAACCTGCACTCCTAGATAACCAGAATCACTGAAGTAACTCCAAATTTGAACTTGTGCGAAAGAAGCTATGTTGAGCAAGCCTAGAACAACAAGCAAGACAAAAATTTTTTTCATATAACCTCCTTTTTCTAAGGTTTTCTGGGGATTTCCCGCCGATTTCGATGGCGCACCAAGTTTGATAAGTTGTATCAGGTCAAAAAAAATCTTTCGTTTTTCAAGGTTACCGTTGCCAAGTATGCTTTGAGGGAAAGTTAAAATTCAGATTTTTAGAGCGGGACTTGAGTTGAAAAAATTTCAAAAGCCACCTGTCGGACTTGAACCGACGACCTTTCGATTACGAATCGAATGCTCTACCAACTGAGCTAAGGTGGCTTGTTCAAATCAAAATATATTTTCTGCTTGGGTTTTTGTCAAGCCGAGACAAAATTTCTTGAGCTCAAGAAAGCGATTCCAAAGAATCGAGCTTTTTCGCAATTCGCGCACGCAATAAATTGCGCGTTTTTTGTAAAATGAACATAGAGAAAGCATTTTAAGTTTAGCAAAAATGTCTTCACAGTTTGCGGTTTTAGTAGAAAACATTTCAAAAACCTATCCGGTTTCCTTTCCACGCTTGAAAAAGTTTCTTGGGATAAAATTCAATCCGCCTGTAGAGGCTCTGAAAAATGTTTCGTTTGGGATAGAAGAAGGGGAGATTTTTGGACTAATTGGCAAAAACGGTGCAGGAAAGACAACGCTAACGAAAATCATAGCTACTTTGATTCAGCCGACGAGTGGCAGGGTTTTGGTAAAGGGATACGATTCTGTGCGTGATGAAGTAAAGGTTCGTTCTTTGATAGGCTTAGCTACGGCTGAGGAACGCTCGTTTTACTGGCGTTTGAGTTGCGAGCAGAACATGATGTTTTTTGCCCGACTTTACTCAATGAGTGATCGTGAGGCTAAGAAAAGAATTTATGAGCTTTTCGAGAAACTGAATTTAACTTCGCTTGCCAAAAGACGATTTTCAGAACTTTCAACAGGCAATAGACAGCGTTTAGCAGTAGCGCGCGCTTTGCTACCGAATCCTGAAGTGTTGCTTCTTGATGAGCCTACAAGATCGCTTGATCCATTAGCGGCGGCCGAGATGCGGGCTTTAATAGCTTCACTGAAAGGCGTTTCTATCCTGTTGACTTCTCATAATCTATCAGAGATAGAAGAGCTTTGCCATAGGGTTGCAATAATCTCGAAAGGTGAGATTCAAGACATTGACACTCCCGAAAATCTCAAAAGAAAACATAAACAAACCGAGCAAGTTTCCATAACATTTTTCGGGACAAATCATTTCGATAGCCTGAAGTGGCTCAAAAACTTTTCAATCGAGAAGCAAGATGAAACCACTGTTCTTACCTTTACGCGTGAAGTGGGCGACAGTGTTTTGAGTGAAGTTCTTGAAGTGCTGGTGCAAAACGGCGCCAAAATTTTAGATGTAGAAACCGAAAAGCCAACACTACTTGATGTTTTAGAAAAATACGAAAATACAAAAGAACCGCTGAAGTCTCAGTCCTGAAAACTTGCATCTCATGTTTTCAAATCAAAACGGCAGAATCCTTTGAGACTTCGTGAACTCTACCATCAGCTATGATTTAACATTCTTGAAAAACCGAACACACGGGCGCCAAAAAGCCAAATTTGTTAGATAGCCAAAATGCCTGTAAAATTTTAGTTTTGGTATTTACCTGACGAAAAGATATGCAGACAAAAGATTTTATAACGAGCCAAGTTAGCATTGAAGACGAAATGCGGCGTTCTTATTTGGATTACGCTATGAGCGTAATCATTGGGCGTGCTTTGCCTGATGTTCGCGATGGACTAAAACCAGTTCACCGTCGCGTTCTGTGGGCGATGCACGAGCTGGGAAATACGCATAACAAACCTTACAAAAAGTCAGCCCGTATTGTCGGCGAATGTTTTGTTGCGGGGAGTTTGGTTCATACTGCAAAGGGTTTGAAACCGATTGAGAAAATCGAGATCGGTGAGTCGGTTTTAATGCCGAATGGCAAAACAAGCCGCGTCATTCAAACTTATCACAATCCACCTTCGGAAATTGTCGAAGTTTTTCTCTCAAATGGATGTTCGCTGAAGGTTACGAAAAAGCAAAAGTTTCGTGTTTTGACAAATGATCTCGAAATAGTTTGGGAATACGCTGAAAATCTGGCAGGAAAAAAGGTTTTGGTTTCTAGTCCTGAAAAATTCAATCTTCCAGAAACTCACAACAGCCAAGAAAAAATAAACTCAGCCTGCAAAGCAGGCTTCCTTCTCGCCAAAGAATTTTCAAACGAGATTCCTTTCTGGATTTTGGAAGATAGAAGGCTTTTTGCGCCTTTCCTTGCTGGTTTGGTTCAGGGAGTTTTTTCTTTAAGCGTTAATGACTTCGATTACAATGCACTTAAAAGTTCCAAAATCTCTGGGATTCAGAGAGTTAAAGGAGTCCAGGCTATTGGAATCGCTGATTTTGGGATTTCTACGCATGAAGTGGTCTTGTCTGCTGCTTCAAAGTCTCTTGTCTTGCAAATTCAAGCAATGCTTGCTGATGTAGGTTTGCACGGCACTGCAAATGAAAGCAAAGAGATTGTTGACAGTATAGAGAACAGTTGTCTAGAGAAATTTGCTTTGAAGTTGAGAGGCAAAACTGCTCTGCGCTTTTTTGATTGGATTCGTCCTTATTTGAAAACTGAGCTGAAAGCGACCTATGAAATTTTGAATCGAACGTTTTTGACGCAAGAGAATTTACGTGCAGAATCTAGCAGTATTTTGGCAAATCTGAACGATACAGATTCACTGATTGTAGAAAAACTCGAAGACATAGTTAAGAATTACTCGATTGTTGAATGCGTTACGGTTGTTGACAAAGGCGAGAGAGCTGAAACTTTCGATGTTGAAATCGAAGATGAAGGACATGAATTCTTGGTTCAGGGTTGTGCGGTTCATAACTGTTTAGGTAAATATCATCCGCACGGTGACATGGCCGTTTATGAGACCATTGTTAGAATGGCGCAGTCGTTTTCGATGCGTTATCCCTTGATTGATGGACAGGGAAATTTTGGCAGTATTGATGGCGACCTTGCGGCGGCTCAAAGATACACGGAAGTTAGAATGGCAAGGATAGCTGAAGAACTTCTTGCAGACATCGAAAAAGAGACCGTTGATTTTCAGCCGAATTACGATGATTCACTTTCCGAGCCGGTCGTTTTGCCTGCGCGTTTTCCGAATCTTTTGGTGAATGGCTCTGAAGGAATTGCCGTAGGCATGGCTACGAAGATTCCGCCGCACAATTTATCGGAGATAATTGACGCAACGATAGAACTGATAAAAAACCCAGACATCACAATTGATGAGCTAATCAAATATGTTCCGGGGCCTGATTTTCCTACAGGAGGTTTCATCTACGGTCGCGAAGGTATTTACAGGGCTTACAAAGAAGGCCGAGGCGTGATTCAGATTCGCGCAAAAGCGGCAATAGACAGAATCGAACACGGTTCAAGTTCGCGTGACGCTATCGTTATAACGGAAATTCCATATCAGGTAAACAAGGCGAAACTTATCGAGAAGATTGCCGAATTGATACAGGAAAGAAAGCTGGAAGACATTGCAGAAATTCGTGATGAGTCCAACAGAGAAGGCATCAGAGTAGTTCTTGAACTCAAACGAGGTGCTACCGCTCAGGTCATTTTGAACAAGCTTTATAAGCTAACGCCGATGCAGTCCAGCTTCGGCATAATCAATCTGGCTTTGGTTAATGGTCAGCCAAAGATTTTGAATCTCAAACAGCTTCTTGAGGCGTTTGTAAACTTTCGCCGTGAAGTTGTTAGAAGACGGACTGAATATGAGCTGAAAAAAGCCAAAGCCCGCGCTCATGTTTTGGAAGGCTTGAACAAAGCTATTGATGCACTCGATTACATAATTCCGCTTATCAGAAATTCGCGCTCAATTGAAGAGGCGAAGGCTTGGCTTACTGGAGACTTTTCAACTCTTTACGAAGTCAAAAACTGGCGCGGCATACCTTCCGATAAGACAGTTTCGGGATTTTTGAAAGATTTGGAAAAAGCCATAGCAAGGCTGAATTTTTCGGAAATTCAAGCACAGGCTATTTTGGATTTGCAACTGAGGCGATTGTCTGCTCTGGAAAGGCAAAAAATAATTGATGAGCTTGAGCAACTTCTAAAGCAAATCTCAGAACTTGAAGCGATTTTGGCAAGTGAGAAACTTTTAAGGCAGGTTATCATAAAGGAACTTCAGGAAATAAAAAAACAATTTGGCGATCCGAGAAGAACCGAAATAGTTGATGCCGGAGTTGAAATCAAAATAGAAGACCTGATTGCAGATGAAGATGTGGTGATAACCGTAACGAAAATGGGCTACATAAAGCGAACTCCGGTTACGAGTTATTCGAGACAACGGCGAGGCGGAAAAGGAAAATTGGGCGCAAAGGCAAAAGACGAAGATTTTGTCGAGCATCTGTTTATTGCTTCAACTCACGCATATTTGATGATTTTTACAAATGACGGGCAGGTCTATAAACTCAAAGTTCACGAAATACCCGAAGCTGAGCCTTCGGCAAGAGGAAAGGCTATAGTCAATCTTTTGCCGATTCCTTCGGACAAAAAGATTGTTGCAGTCTTGCCGATTCGTGATTTCAATTTGGACGCATACGTAACGATGGTTACGAAAGAAGGAACGATCAAAAAGACTCCGCTTTCCGAGTATCAAAACATTCGTTCAAGCGGCATAAATGCAATAAAAGTGTCCGAAGGTGATGAGCTTATAACCGCAATGCTTACCGATGGCAAAAAGCAGATTTTTATAGCAACAGGACGAGGAATGGCTGTTAGATTTGATGAATCAGATGTCCGTCCGATGGGAAGAGTCGCTATGGGCGTTCGCGGGATTTCATTAAGAGACGGTGATTTTGTAGTTTCAGCCTGTGCAGTTTCGCCCGAGGGTAGCGAGAAAATCCTCTCAATATCGGAAAAAGGCTATGGGAAACAAACTCAGGTAAGCAGTTACCGTTTGACCAAGCGCGGAGCTTACGGCGTTATAAACATGAAAGTCACGGAAAAAACTGGAAACGTAGTTGCCGCTTTTCCGGTTGATGAAAATTCTGAGGTCATGATCATCACAAGGCAAGGTAAATTGATAAGAATAGGCGTTGATAAAATTCGCGAAACCGGAAGAAGCGCTCAAGGAGTTATCTTGATCAACACAAACAGCGATGATTTCGTCACCAGCGCTTCGATACTCAGAGAAGAAGATGAAGAAGAATCGGAAACTACGAAAGCCGATGCGATAGAATTTGAAGAGTGACTATTTTTCTCGGAAATGTTAGCATAGTAATCGCAACTACTTCGCTTGGTGAGGCGTCTAAACAGAAAGGCTATGAACGAAGAGATTTTTCAAAGCGAAGGAATTTTTCAAGACAGCAGAGAAATTTTTCATGAATACGAGATAAAGGGCTGGAAGTATTCCGATTGGCTTTACAAGGGCATTATAGCTTCTGTTCTTATTCATGTTCTTTCGATAGCACTTATATCGCAAGTAGATTTATTCGGTAGCAAAGCCTGCGATAGCCCTTATATTGGTAAGGTTTGCCAGGTTTTAGATACTGTCTATGTTGCCACAAAATTTCTAGGCACCGATACAGAATTTTCTTCACGAGAATACGAAAAGACCGAACTCACGGAAGATTTAGAAGTTACTTTTGTAGATGTAACCGATAGATTCACCTATCCGCCCGGTTATTTTGCCCTGGCAAGAGAGATGAGTGAGCAAAATTCGTTTTCTGTTACGGAAAATAACCAGATTCCGGGCATACCGCTTGATATAACTCAACCGCAAACTCTACCGACTCCGAATCCAAATCCCGTGATCGGCGATTTGCCGAAGCCGCCTTCCCTTAATGACACTTCCCCAAAACCAAAGAGACCAAGAAATCGCCCGCTACCTGATTTCAGCAAACGCACGGAAAATAAGACTCCCGATGCTTTGGCAAATATAGACGAAAAGAAAATCCCGACTTTGAATCCGACGCAGAACGACATTAACGTTGCTTCTAATGCGAATCCAAATGTGAACGCAAATCAAAGCGTAAGTCAAAATGCAAACCAGAATACCAATGTGAATGCTGATCAAACAGCGCAAGAAAAGAAGCTCGAAGAAGAAAAGCTCTTTAACAAAAAGCCTTTGGAAGATTTCGGGATAAAATACGGAACCGCAATTTTGAATAAAGAACTCGACTTGAATGCACCTTTTGAGATTGAAATTAAGGCAAACTTAAATGAATTCGGAAAGCTCATTGATGCAACTTATTCAGCGAAGCCTGAAAGCGATGCTAAGATGGTTGAAGTTGCAAAAGAAGCTATATCGGCTTTCAGTGATTCACAGCTTTTACGCACTCTTTATGATGTCGGCATAAGATCGGTCAAAATTACGTTTTCTCAAAACAAAGAGCATCTTCAGGCGGTGATAACTTCTGATGCCGGAACGCCTAATCGGGCTTCTTCAATAAGAAGCAGTGTAAGCTTGATTATCAGAGGCGCTTTATCAAACATGAATCCCGAATCTGATGAAGCAAAGCTAATCAGTAGAGCTGAAATCACTTCACAGGGCAATCTGTTTGTTGTTAATTTCAAAATACCGCATAATGAAAAAATGGAGTTGATAGAGAAAAACCTGCGAAGTCTTCAGGAAAAGCAGAAAAAACCGAACAGCGATTTGTCAGGGAAAAGACTTGAAAGCAGAGAAGGATGAAATCGAAGCAAGGAAAAAATTGGGGATTTTTAGCTACTTTTGTTTGTTTGAGCTTGATTTTTGCGGGCGCTTCGCCTTCTGTTTTGCGTGAGACTTTGCAAGCAAAAAACGTATTCAGCAATGACCTGTTTGACTTCGATCTTAATGACTTGAGTGGTTTTAAGGTCGAAGATGAACAGAACACAAGTTTTGCAAGCTTTAGTTTCAAAATCGCCGAAGAACTCAGCAAGAATTTCTCTAAACAAACCGATTTTGTTGCTACTAGAAGATTGCTGAGAGTTTTTGAATCTTACGGTGCTTTCGTCGTAGCTTTTTCATCAGTTTCTCTAGAAGCAAAACCGAAGCAAACTTTGCTGGCTTTTGGTTTTGATAGGGAAAACCGAGTAGATTCAAAGACGGACAGTTTTAGATTTTCGGGAATACCTTATCTTTTTCTCGGCAGGATTTTTGAAGAGCTTGACTTATCAATTCAAAGCACTCTAAAAACGCAAGTTTACGAAATTAGCAAGATCGCAAACAGCGTTGGCAAAATCTTGGTTGTTCACTGTTTCCCGCGTGCATCAATCTAGCTTCTGAAGTTTGCCTTCAGTGAATTTACGGCTTGGGTTTTCTAACCCAAGACGATCTCTCACTTTCAAGATGTTAAACATTCGATAAAATCGCAGAAAACGGAGACAAAAGTTATGCCAGTGAATCCAATAGTTGACAAGATTTTCAAGAAAATTTTTGGTTCTACGAGTGAAAGATTTTTGAAAGCGGTTCGCCCAACGATTCAGAGAATCAATGAGCTTGAGCCTATGATGCAGAAGCTTTCTGATGAGGAGCTACGGGCTAAGACCTTTAAGTTCAAAGAGATAGTAGCCAAAGCTGTTGAAGGCATCGAAGACCCTGAGAAGCGCTTGAAACGTGAACAGCAGATTCTCGATGAGTTATTGCCTGAAGCCTTTGCCGTTGTTCGCGAGGCTTCTGTAAGAACAACAGGCATGCGTCATTTTGACGTTCAGCTCATCGGTGGGATAGCGCTTCATCAAGGCAGAATTGCAGAGATGAAAACCGGTGAAGGAAAAACTCTTGTTGCGACTTTGCCAAGTTATCTTAATGCCTTGACAGGCCGCGGCGTTCATGTTGTCACCGTGAATGATTATCTTGCCTCGCGCGATGCTGAATGGATGGGCAAAATATATCGTTTTCTCGGCTTGACGGTTGGATGCATTCAAAACCACATGGACGACCGAGAAAGAAAAGAGGCCTATGCTTGTGATATTACATACGGGACGAATAACGAATTCGGTTTTGATTATCTGCGCGATAACATGAAATATGACGTCGAGTCGCTCGTCCAGCGCGGGCATTACTATGCAATCGTGGACGAAGTTGATTCAATCTTGATTGACGAAGCCAGAACGCCGCTTATAATTTCAGGACCTTCGGAAGAAGCCACCGACAAATACTACATTGCAAATGACATAATTCCGAAACTACAGCGCGGACACAAGGACGAAGAGACAAAAGTTACTACGGGTGATTACATAGTTGACGAAAAAAATCATTCGGCCGTTTTGACGGAGCAGGGAATTGCGAAGGTGGAGAAACTACTCGGGATTTCAAATCTTTATGATCCTGCGAACATGGAGATTCTTCATTGTGTTGAGCAGGCTCTCAAAGCTCACACGCTTTATAAGCGAGATCATCATTACGTTGTTCAAGACGGACAGGTAATCATAGTTGATGATTTTACGGGCAGGTTGATGCACGGCAGGCGCTGGTCAGATGGGCTTCATCAGGCAATTGAAGCTAAAGAAGGTGTCAAAATAGAAAGAGAAAATCAAACACTTGCGACTATAACCTTGCAAAATTACTTCCGACTTTATGAAAAGCTAGCCGGAATGACAGGCACTGCCGAAACCGAAGCCGAAGAATTTGCGACTGTTTATAACCTTGACGTCATCGTTATTCCCACGCACAAGCCCATGATACGCAAAGATTATCCAGACGTAATTTACCGAACTCTGGAGGAAAAATGGGACGCTGTGGTTAAGGAGATTCAGGAGAAATACGAAAAAGGACAGCCTATTCTGGTCGGGACGGTTTCGGTAGAAAATTCAGAGTTGATTTCTGAAAGGCTCAAGAAGTTGGGAATTCCGCATAACGTGCTGAATGCGAAATATCATGCAAGAGAGGCAGAAATAGTTGCTCAAGCTGGTCGCAAAGGTGCGGTTACGATTGCAACGAACATGGCAGGACGCGGAACTGATATTCTTTTAGGCGGAAATCCGGAGTTTTTGGCACGCGAGTTTTTGAAGCGAAAAGAAATAAATCCTGATGAAGCTACGCCTGAACAGTATGAAGAAGCCCTAAGGGAAGCGAAGGCAATAGTCGAGAAAGAACACGAAGAGGTAGTTGCACTCGGCGGGCTTCACATTCTAGGAACTGAACGCCATGAGTCACGTCGAATTGACAATCAGCTCCGAGGGCGTGCAGGGCGTCAAGGCGATCCCGGAAGCTCGAGATTCATAATCTCGCTTGAAGACGATTTGATGCGCATTTTTGCGGGCGACAAGCTTCGCTCGATGATGAAGTGGCTTGGAATGGAAAAAGGTGTTGCGATTGAATCAAAAACTGTTTCCAAGCAAATTGAACGAGCACAAAAGGCCGTTGAAGCCCGTAATTTTGAGGCAAGGAAATACGTTTTGAAATATGACGACGTAATGAATAAACAGCGCGAAACTATTTACGGTTTGCGTCGTCGGTTGCTGTTTGAAAAAGATCATCGCGAATATCTTGTAGGTGAACACGGCGTTGCGCGTGATTTGCTTCATGATCTAACTGAAATGTATTTGAATCCGAAGGTGCCGCGTTATAACTGGGATGTTGACACTTACGCCGCCGAAATCGAGAGCATTTACGGCGTTGATCCAGCGGTTGATGCTGGTGTAGATTTCAAAACCATGAGTCCTGCTGAAATCGAAGAACGAATTTGGCAAAAAGCCTATGCAAATTACGAAGAAAAGGAAAAGATTATAGGAGCAGAGACTTTAAGAGCATACGAACGCTTTATAATGCTCAACATAATTGATGCGCAGTGGAAGGACCATCTGCTTTCGATTGATCACCTTAGACAAGGAATTGGGCTTGTTGGCTACGGGCAGAAAGACCCACTTGTTGAATTCAAAAAACAGAGTTTCGACATGTTCCAAGAAATGCTCGATAGAATTGACATAAACACCGTCAAGGCTCTGTTTAATTTGCAAGTTGTCGTAAGAGATGAGCAGGAAGAAATCGAGCGAATTGAAAGACTCAAAAGGCAAAAGGCACGCAGAGGCGCCGCCGCTTACACAAGCGCTTATGAAGGCGTTGCCGCTGCTGGTGAGGAAAGCAAAAAGCATACGCCCTTCGTGCGCAAACAACCTAAAATAAAGCCCAACGATCCCTGCTTTTGTGGTTCGGGCAAAAAATACAAAAAATGCCACGGTGCTGAATCTTGAACAGATGAGGAATGTCTTGATAGCTTCAAAGGAGAAGAGTTGTTCAAAACTTTCCCAACAAACAAACTGCAACATTTGCGAACTTTCGGGCGTGAAGAATTGTTGAAGACTTTTCAGAAAATTCGTGGTAAACTGTTTCCGAAGAAAAGATGATAGAAAATCTTAATCTTTCGTCGCGTCCGTTCAGAAACAAAAAAGTTCCTTATCTTTTGGCTTTTTTGATCTTTGCCGCGTCTTTTGCGTTTTTTGTCTATGGGTTTAACTCATTGCAAACTGCGAGGGGACAAAACTTGCTTGTTCAGAAGGAAGTTGGAGAGCTAAAAAAACAACTCGAAGACTATAAAGCGAAAAGTGAACAAGTTAAACAAACACTTTCACCAGAGCAGAAGGCGCTTTTGATAGCCGCTCATAAACTCGTTGCTCAAAAGAACTTCGGCTGGTCTAGGCTCTTGAGCGACCTGGAGAAGGTTTTGCCTTCAGGAGTTAGCGTTGCACGAATCAGCGTCGAGAATGTTTATCAGAAAGATGATAGGACACAAGCAGAGCTTGAATTTGGAGTTTTGAGCCGTGATTATCAAAGCGTAATAAATATGATAGAGTCAATGAACTCATCGGGTATTTTTCGTGCTGAGCTTAGATCGCAAAGCCTGCAAAAGAAGGATTACTTTACTTACACCGAGTACAGGCTTCGCTTGATCTACACGCAGCCTGTTTCTTATTCGCTCCGAGAAAGTGAAATGGCTAAAAGAGAGGAGTAATTATGGCTGAAGCCAAACAGCGGAGGGTCAATCTTAAGCCTTGGGGCAAGACGGAAATCATAGTTGTTGCAGTTTCCGCAGTATTCTTAATTTTGTCAATACTCTTTTATGTGTTTGCGGTTTTACCAGAAGAAAGGAGTCTTAAGCAGAATATATCAGAGAGAAACAGGCTACAAGTGGAGCTTGAAGTAGAAAGCCAAAAATACAGAAGTTTCACTACAACCGAAGAGCAGATAAATGCTTTGGTGAAGAGTGTCGAAGATTTCGAGATCAGATATTTACCTGTTGCGGATTTTGGGCGGACTGCGCTTTATCAGCGCTTGAATAGTTTGATCTCACAATACAAACTCGTAAACACTTCAGGGCCTGATTATGCTCCTCTTGACATTGTCACTAGGCAGTCTCAAGCTGAGGAGCGAGGAAGAAGCCGTTTTCAAAGCCTCTTTCCGGGTGTTTACGTGACGATGACGGTTGAAGGAACTTACAGCAACTTGCGCAAGTTTATACGAGACATAGAAGCAGGTAGTCAGTTTACGATTATTGCCTCTATCGAGCTTGAGCCTTCAAGCAGGCAACAAGAAATTTCTCCAGAGGGACAATCAGAAGAAGTTTCAAATCAACCGTTTACGAGGCCCGGTGAGGTGAATACATTGACAAAGCCTGGTGTTGTGAATAATCCACCCTACGGTGGGTTTGTTCAATCGAATCAATCAAAAGGAAAAATAAGTGGCGAAGTTGTGAGTCTGAAAATAGAACTGGCATCTTATTTCAGGCGACCTTCGATTTCTAGCTTCGCCAACATGTGAAAAGGAGCGGGTTTTTATGAAATTTCTTGAAGGAAAAAGCCAGAAAGAGAAGAACAAGATAATTTTAGCAGTGGTTTTAGGCATTCTGGCGGTGGTTTCGCTAACCTATACGCTCAGTGGTTTTTTTGTCAGTGGCAAGAAAACTACTAGTGCAAGCGCCAGGCAAACACCTTCGCCGACTAAGGATGCTGAAAGGCCACAGCCGCTGAATCAAGATGATATAAATTCTTATTGGTTAACAACGCCCGTTTCCTACAATCCATCGGCATTTTTAGCACCAGAGCCAACGAGAAACATTTTTGCATTCTACGAGCCGCCACCGCCTGATCCATTTCAACCAACACCGATTCCCACTGTAGAACTTCCAAAACCGACGCCAACTCCACCCTTAACGCTTACTTCAATCACGCCGCAAAGTGTTTATGCAGGCACAAAGTCTCTTAAACTGCAAGTCAGTGGTGCAAATTTCACACCTGACACATATATTTTCTGGAACGGAATACAGCTTCCAACTAACTTTGTGAATTCACAAGTTTTGACAGCAGACGTTCCAGCAACTTTGATAGCCAACGAAGGAGCGGCGAGGATTGAAGTTCGTTCACCGGACGGAAAGCTTTACTCACTGCCTCTTATATTGAATGTTCAGCCACCACCGAGACCACAATTCAAATATGTTGGTTTGATTGCTCGCAGAAGCTATAACAATGACACTGCTTATTTTCAAGAAGGAGACAAAGAACCTTTTGGAGCGAGATTGAATGATGTTGTAGGTGAAAGATTTCGCTTGGTGAGTATCTCTTCAAAAGAGGTCGTCTTGGAAGACATTTATTTAGGCTTTCGTCACAAATTGGCGATGGCTCAAGGCGGTGTTTCGGCTCAACAACCACGAACATTTAATCCGCCGCCGGGATTTCCGCCAGATATAGTGTACGCACCGCCGCCTGTGAATCCGCCAAATCCTGTAAATCCTCCGAACACGGAGGTTATCCCTGGTATTCCGCCGAACATACCACGTTATGTTCCACCAAATCAACGTAAGAAACAAGAAATGGAAGACGAAGATGATAATGAAGATGGGATTAAGTGAGCGCGGATACACTACAACAACATTGATTGTGATGATGACGCTTTTCTCGTTAGCAATGCTTGCGGTAGCGCCTAGCATTCAGCAAGAGGTCCAGCGTCAAAAGGAGTTGGAGGCTATCAGACGTGGCGAGGAGGTTGCTGAAGCAATTCGTGAATACATAAACTTCTATCAAGGCACGAGGCTTCCAAGTTCAATAGAAGACCTTCTGGAAGGCTTGCCGCAAGGCACTAAAAGAAGACAGATTTTGCGTCCGTCAGCAGCCATTGATCCACTGAGCGAAGACGGCAAATGGCTTTTAGTCGGACCTGAAAGCCCTGTATTGAGAAAATTTGCTCGCAGAGTACAGAATCACATGGGCGGTGCTTTGCCTTCGTCGGAAAATGTTCATCCAAACATACTCAACCAAGTTGGTGTGTTCATAACTTCAACAGACACGGAACCTGATGAAAGCGAAGATTCATCAGAAGATACTGATTTGGGATATTCAGAATTAAGAACCGATAGTTCTCCGTTTGTGGGTGTAGTAAGTCAAAGCAGGGCAAAGTCTGTCATTGCATATTACGGAATAGAGAATCATTCAAAATGGATTTTCACGCCCTTGTTTCGCGGCAGTAACGCTACAACTATCAATTTCAACCAGAAAAAAATCCCAGAAAACGATAGCTTAACAGTTCCGATTGAGAGATAGATTCTCTATTCAACCGTAACCGATTTTGCAAGATTTCTCGGTTGATCAACGTCGCAACCTCGCCGAACAGCGATATGATAAGCTAGAAGTTGAAGCGGAACTATTGACAAAATCGGCGACAAAAGATCGGCTGTTTCAGGAATTTCTATAACATAATCTGAAACTTTTGCACTCATGTCGTCTCCTTCCGTCAAAACCGAAATCACGATGCCGTCGCGTGCCTTTACTTCAACAATGTTTGAGTGGGTTTTTTCATATCTTAACTCTGAAGCAGGGTTTCCTCTCTCTTTGGTGTTTATGATTACTACGGGGAGTTTCTCATCAATCAAAGCATTTGGACCATGTTTCATCTCACCTGCAGGATAGCCTTCTGCATGAATGTATGAAATTTCCTTTAGTTTCAATGCGCCTTCAAGTGCTACAGGAAAGTTTATGCCGCGCCCAAGATATAGAAAGTCTTGCGATCTGAAGAATTCCTTTGAAAGTTCTTCGATTGAATCAACGTCGTTTAGAATATGCTCAATCTTTAGTGGCAATTCTGCGATCTTTTGAGCATGGATTTTAGAATCTTCCAGGCTAATTTTCCCGCGCAACTCTGCCAAATACAAGGCGAAGAGATAAAGAGCAATCATCTGCGCCGTGAAAGCTTTTGTAGAAGCAACGCCGATTTCAGGCCCTGCGTGAGTTAAAATAGTGCCATCTGATTCTCTATCAATCATCGAACCCTGAACATTGCAGATGGCTAGGCATCGGCATCCTGCATTTTTTGCCTCTCTCATTGCGGCTATAGTGTCGGCAGTTTCGCCTGATTGCGATATAACCATCATCAAAGTTTTTTCGTCTAGCACGGGATTTCGATACCGAAACTCAGAGGCATAGTCAACTTCGACGGGGATTCTGGCTAGTGCCTCGATCATGTATTTTCCGGCAAGCGCCGCATGCCAAGATGTTCCACATGCCGCTATCTTTATTGAGGTAAAGTTTCTAAATTCTTCTTCGGTAATGTCCATTGGGTCGAGATAAATTTTCCCTGTATCCAAAGAAATGCGTCCGCTAACCGTATCTCGAACGGCGCGAGGTTGTTCGTAGATTTCTTTCAGCATGAAATGCTTAAATCCGCCTTTTTCCGCCGCAATCGGGTCCCAGTTGATTCGCTGGCGCTTCGGTTCTACCGGATTTCCATCAAAATCCGTAACCTTAACCGAGTCTTTTGTTATAACGGCTAGTTCTCTTTCGCCCAAGTAGAGAACATCTCGCGTATGTTGCAAAATTGGCGGAATATCGGAAGCAACGAAGAATTCACCATCACCAAGCCCTATGACTACTGGCGCACCTTCCCTGACAGCAACTATTGTATCGGGTTCATCAGCGGATATTATCGCCAAAGCAAATATGCCTTTAAGCTCTTTGACTGCCTTGCGGACGGCTTCCTCGAGGCAAAGTCCATCGCTGTTTTTGTAGTAGCCGATGAGGTGAGCAATGACTTCGGTGTCTGTCTCTGTTTTGAATTCGCTTCCTGCTTCGATAAGTTTCTCTTTGAGTTGCATATAGTTTTCGATAATGCCGTTATGAACCACGACGACGCGCCCTGATTGATCTCGATGCGGATGCGCATTTTCTTCAGTAGGTCTTCCGTGAGTTGCCCAGCGCGTGTGTCCAATCCCGTAATTTCCTTCAATTGGATTCAGTCTTATGGCTTCTTCGAGATTTCGCAGTTTTCCTTCTGCTCGCCGAATCCAAAGATTCCCTTTGTCGTCAACTACGGCAATTCCTGCCGAATCGTAACCACGATATTCCAGCTTCCTTAAACCTTCTAAAAGAAGCGGAACTACTTGCTTATCTCCGACGTATCCTACAATCCCGCACATATCAAACTTCTTTTTTCGATCCTGTTTCGACTAATTCTTCTGCGTTAGATTCTTCCTGCTTGAGAATCTTTTTAACCTTTGCCGGAACGCCAACGACAAGTGAATTTGGTGGCACGTCTTCGATTACAACACTTCCCGCGCCGGTTACGGCATTATCACCAACTTTCACGGGTGCAACCAGCATTGTGTCTGAACCGATCTTGACGTTATCGCCTATGTGGGTTGGGTGCTTTTGCTTTCCATCATAGTTACAAGTAATTGTTCCGGCTCCGATATTTGTATTTGTTCCAATAGTTGCATCGCCAAGATATGTTAGATGACTAGCTTTTGAACCTTCGCCGATAGTTGTGTTTTTCACCTCAACGAAGTTGCCGATCTTAACTTTTTGCTTTAGCTTTGCCTTACCACGCAAATGTGCCATCGGGCCAATGACGCATCCATCAGCGATTTCTGAATCAACAATCAAGCAATTATCTAAAATTTCGACGTCTTTGCCGATTTTTGAGTTTGATATTCTCGTTCCCGATCTGATAATGCAACCTTCGCCAATCTCAGTTTTTCCCTCGATTATAACGTTCGGATAAACGATAGTATCTTGACCTATCAAAACTTCATCATTGATATAAACCGCGTTTGGGTCAATGAAGGTTACGCCACAGTCAAGCATCAATCGCTTGATTATGCGACGTTGTAGAATTCTTTCCATTTCAGCTAGTTCCATTCGATTGTTGACGCCTGCTACTTCTTTGGGATCATTGTGTTGATAAAGAGCGACGCTTTCGCCTGCTTCGATTAGAATGTGCGGAACATCTGTTAGGTAGTATTCTTTTTGAGCGTTTTCGTTACCAACCTTTGATAAAGCCTCAAAAAGCTTTGTCGAATTGAAGCAGTAAATACCTGTGTTTATTTCCTTAATTTGCTTTTCTTCTTCGCTTGCATCTCTTTGCTCTACAATTCGGCTGAAAAGACCGGTTTCGTCGCGAACGATTCTTCCATAACCTGTCGGATCGTCGAGTTTAACTGTCAAGATGGTGCAAGCGGCGCCTTTACCTCTGTGGGTGCGATGTTTTTGAATCAAAGCGGCTAAGGTTGTGGGACGAATCAAAGGAACGTCTCCTGATAGAACTAAAATAGTCGTGTCTTTGCCTTCAAAAAACTTGCGTGCGGTATTTACAGCATGTCCCGTGCCTAACTGTTCTTCTTGCCAAATAAACTCAACCAAGCTTTCGTCAAGCTCTTTCAAAATTGCTCCCTTTACTTCTTCGCCTTGGTATCCGATAACAACGTAAATTTTTTCAGGCATTAGCGCCATCGCTGTCTGACAAACATAATTTATCATCGGACGCCCACCAAGACGATGCAAAACTTTTGCAACCTTTGAGCGCATCCTTGTTCCTAAACCTGCCGCTAATATCAAGATGTTCAAATTCGATTGAATATGCGAAACCTCCATATTTTTTTCCTTGTTTTCGATTGATGAGAATTTACCACTCTAAAAAAGAATTCCAAAAAATCGCGTTTTTGCCTAACTGCCAGAGCACATTTTCAGAAAAGTTTTAGGAATTTCCTTTGCTCAGAGTTTTTGAAAAACAATTCAGCACCGAGAGAGCAAGCTTTTCAGGATTATGGCGCACTTTATCGCTTTCATCAAGCAAATCCTCAGCTATGATTTTTGTTTCTTTGGGCAAAACTTCGTTTATACTCAAAAAATCAATTTGCTCCGCTCCTTCCTTCGCATAAAGTTCAGCTTGCAACTGACTTATCGGACGATTGTTTAAGATAAGGTAGTCGAACTTGATGCTCGGAACATGATTGTAAATTACTTCCAGATGTTTTTGCGCTGAATATCCATCTGTTTCACCGGGTTGAGTCATCAAGTTGCAGATAAAAATTTTCAATGCTTTGGATTTCTCAATCCCTTCAGCAATGTCTTTGACCAAAAGCGGTGGTAGAAGACTTGTGTAGAGAGAGCCGGGGCCAATGGTTATCAAATCAGCTTCTTCTATGGCTTTCAAGGCTTCAGGCAAGGCTTTACAATTTTCTGGTTCAAGTTTCAAACGTTTAATCTTACCGTGAGTTTTGCTTATGTTTGTTTCACCTTTCACAAAACTTCCATTTTCAAGTTCAGCGATGAGCCTAACGTCAGTAGTTGTCGCAGGATAGATATGTCCTTTGGTTGCCAAAATCTCTGAAGAAAGTTTTATAGCTTCAGTAAAGTCTCCGGTTATTTCTGTCAAAGCTATCAGAAAAAGATTTCCGAAGCTGTGACCGCCAAGCTCGCCGTTACTGCGAAATCGGTATTTGAAGAGTTTTGAAAGTAGCAAGGAATCTTCTGAAAGCGCAACAATGCAGTTACGAATATCGCCCGGTGGCAAAACCTGAAACTCATCTCTTAATCTTCCTGAACTACCGCCATCATCGGAAACAGCCACGATGGCTGATAGCTCTTCCAGCCATACTGGCTTTTCAGGGTTCCTAACAAAAATTTTCAGCCCTGAAAGTAACGTCGAAAGCCCTGTGCCACCGCCAATCGCTACTAGTTTTAACCCCTTTCCAAACTCTAAACTCATTTTTCATTAAACAGCAAAAATGAGTTTAACACTTGATTGATTTTAGAGCAATAGCTTTAACTGATAGAAATAATCAGGAAAGCTTGTTGAAAAGACTTAATCGAAAACATGATAAAAAACACACGAGGCAAAAAGCGCAAGGAGAGCAGATTGCTTTATTTTTGGCTTGATAGTTTTGCTTGAAAGCCGTATTGTTGTGCCTTTGTTAACTAAACATTTATGGGCGGAAAGCCTTTGCCTATGTTTGGAGACGTAAGTATGGCATTGGTGACGAATTTTTTAGCTTCAAAAACGGCTTCTTGCAAATTCTTTCCCAAAGCCAGCCCTGCGGCAATTGCCGATGCTAAAGTGCAACCGGTTCCGTGAGTAGCTTTCGTTTCTATGTATTCAGCAACAAAAGCTTTTCTTTCTCCATCGAAAAAAAGCAAATCTACTGCTTTTCGAGCCGATCTTCGGGCTTTGGGACTTATGTAGATTGGCTTCAGTGACCTTTCGATTTTTTCAAAGTAAAGGTGTCCGCCCTTTATCAAAACCGCTTTTGCGCCCATTGATACGATTTTGAGAGCCGCTTTGTCAAAGTCTTCTAGTCTTTGGATTTTCATTCCGCAAATTCGTTCAGTTTCTGGTATGTTCGGAGTGACAATCGAAGCCAGCGGAAAGAGTTTATCAATTAAGGCTTTCAGCGATTCATCATCAATCAAGTCGTAACCGGAAGTTGAACGAACGACCGGGTCAACAATGAAATTTTTGATATTATTCTTGCTTATTATTTCCGCAACTTCTTCTATGATTTCCCTTGTCGGTAGCATTCCCGTTTTTACAGATGCAACCTCAAAGTCTTCCAAGATTGGCAAGATTTGTTTTCGCACGGTCTCGGCAGTTTGATGAACAGCTCCGAAGACGCCTTGAGTGTTTTGGAAAGTTATTGAAGTTATGGCGGCTGTGGCAAAGCATCCGAAAGCTCGGAACGCTTTTATGTCGGCAATTATCCCAGCTCCACCAGAAGGATCAAGTCCGGCTATCGTTAAACAAACCTTTTGCTTTTCCATCAAATTCAAAGAATACAAGGCTAAAAACTTAAAGAGCAAATTTTGAAATTAGGTTTAAGATAAAGTTTTTCAGTTTTTGAAGAAATTGATGCTTTGCATTTGATTTTTGTTTTTTCACTTGACAACGGACAAAAAATGAGTTAATAAATACGAACGTCCGTTCATAGAAGATGCCGAAACTTGATGGACAAAAAATAGAGAAGAAAAAAGCTTTAATATCCAAAGCGGCGAAGGAATTATTCATAGAGCGCGGGTTTCATGCAACTTCGATGCGTGATATTGCCAAGAAAGCCAATGTTTCTTTGGGTAATCTGTATAATTATTTCGAGACAAAGGAAGCTATTTTTGAGTCAATAATTAACGATTATTTGAAGATCGTGAATGAAAAGCTCAAAAAGATTCTCGACGAGATTGATGATCCCATAGAGCCGAGGAGCTTAAGGTTTTTGGGAGAAAAGATAGGTGAGTTGGTTAATTCCCACTCGGATTTTTGGCTTCTGATGTATATTGACGTTTTGGAATTTAGAAATCGGCATTTTCGTAAAATGTTTGACGGATTAGCGGAAAACTTTAGGCGTAAGTTTGCAGATCAGTTTCAAAGAGCAGTTCAAAGAGGCGATGTTCGTCCGGGACTCGATCCAGCTTGTGCTTTCACTGCCGCTTACATGCAGTTTTTTAACTATTTTCTGGTAGAAAAATTGTTCGGCGGTAACTCTCATCTGGGCATGAGCGATGAACAAGCCCTAAACTTTTTAACAAAAATGTTCAGTTACGGAATTTTAAGTAGCGAGAAACTTTCCCAAATAAAAAGAGAATACGTGAAAAAAGCCTGAGAAATTTTGAATCTTCTGTTTTTTGAAATTTAAACAAACAAAAACGGACGTTCGTTTTTATTGTTATAAATTTATGTTGGTGAGCGAAAAGGAAAGGCGAGTATAAGAAATGGTGAGAGAGCTAAGAGCGAAAGCTGATGTAAGGCGCAATGCAAGAAGTCGGAGGCAAAGCGAGATATGTGAATTAAGTGGCCGAAAGTTTTGCGAAGTTATTACCTGATTTTCAGAGCACTGGTTTTGATTTGTTGTTGGAGGCGAAGTTGAATCGGATGAAATTAAATTTTCATGATTTTTGGCATTATGAGGAACTTTATACAAAGGAGAGGTAGAAAAAATGTTGAAGATAAGGCTTAAACTGATTTTTGGTTTAGTGCTAATTGCTTTTTCTGTGATTAACGGTTTTGCACAAGGCACCACAGGGCAGATTTCTGGCATTGTTTCTGATTCTACTGGTGCTGTTGTGCAAGGTGCGGAAGTTAAGTTAACCAGTTTAGATACAGGTTTGCTACGCCAAACAGTTACTAACGCTGATGGTGGTTATTCTTTCCAGCTTCTACCGCCAGGAAGATACAGAGTTGAGATTTTGGCCGAAGGTTTTCAAACATACCGAACTGAAGTGATAGTTAACATAACTCAAACAACAACTTTGAATGTTGAACTAAGTCCTGCTGGAATTACAAACTATCTCGTTGTAGTAGAGGCACCCATTGTTCAAACAGAGACTTCGCAAAACGGGCGTGTAGTTACCGGCGAGACGCTAAAACAGTTACCTTTGCCTACTAGAAATTTTCAACAACTTCTAACGCTTTCGCCAGGTGCTCAAAATTCTCTATCGAACAGCACTGAGCTTGGCCGCGGCGATACGACGATAAGCGTTAATGGGCAGAGAACTACCTCAAACTCTGTTAGAATCAACGGAATAGACGCAAACTCTATCGGCACAAACTCGACCCCTAACATTGCCGTTCCTGCTACGGATAGCCTTCAAGAATTCATCGTTCAGACATCGCTTTATGATGCGTCTAGCGGAAGAAATTCTGGCGGTAACGTCGAGGCGATAACTAAAAGTGGCACAAACGAATATCGCGGCAACGTTTATTATTTCCTGCGTGATGAGTCGCTCAATGCAAACGATCCGTTTCTGAAGGCGGCTTCAATTAAACGTCCTGTTCTAAACAGAAGCCAATTCGGTGGAACTTTGGGCGGCAGAATCGTAAGAGATCGAGCGTTTTTCTTTGTTTCATATCAAGGAACGCGTGAGAAAAATGGTGCTTCTCTATTGAACAGTTTAACTTTTCCCGTGATACCGACGGGGCTTACGGACACAAACAGAACACCTACAGGGCTTGCGGCGACTTTCGGATTGAATCCGGCTTTGATAAGCCCGGTAGCTGTAGCTATTCTAAACGCAAAGCTTCCAAACGGACAATTTGCAATTCCGTCTTCGCAGATTCCAAATAGAAGTGCTTCGCTACTTGGGCTTACGCAGCCGCAGTCGGGAATCTCCAAATTCCGTGAAAATCAAGCAAACATAAATGGAGATTTCAACTTTACGTCTAAACATTCACTATCGGCTAAATTTTTCATTGCAGACAATCCGACTTTTCAGGCTAACTACAATTTCGCTGGTTTGGGCAACGGCATCAATCAATTGATAGGTTTCGGCGGTGATTTGACGATAAAGCAAAAACTTTATTCCATAACCGACAACTACATTGTTTCTCCAAATATCGTCAATCAACTCCGATTTGGTTTCAGCAGAATACGCGTCACAAGCGTCCCTGAAGAGCCTTTTACTGCTTCTCAGTTTGGCATGACAACTCCTTTTTCTAGTTTGTATCCCGGCGCTCCGACTCTTGCGTTCAACGGTAGCGATGCATTGTTTTCCTTCGGCTCATCGCCACTGGCAGATCAATCTTCGAGAATAAATGCATACACGATTGCTGATACTTTATCGTGGAATGTCGGAAATCACCGTTTGAGGTTTGGCACAGAGTATCGCTTCTCACAGGTGAAGTTTTATTTCAATGCTTTTACTAGAGGGCAAATCATCTTTACCGACACGGTTACAATCGTTGGCGGCACTCCGGTGGTGACAACAGCTTTTCAGAATTTCCTACAAGGCATCGGCACTTCGCTACAGGGTTCGGGGGTTTTCGATAGATATTTCAAAGTCAAAGATTTCAACTTTTTCATTCAAGATGATTGGAAGGTAACCAAGAGGCTGACGCTTAATCTCGGGCTTCGCTATGACCTTTTCGGCTTACCTTCTGAAAACGAAGGTCGCTTGGTTAATTTCTTACCCTCACAGCTTCGGGTTGGCACAACTACGTCGCCTGCAGCGCCACCGAACGGATTTGTTCAAGCTGAAGGAGGCAAACTTGCAGGAGTACCTACAGTTGAGAAAACTTTGGTTCCCGTTGACAAAAATAACTTCGCACCACGAATAGGCTTTGCTTACAGAATTTGGGGAGATGACAAACTTGTTTTACGCGGTGGTTACGGGATTTATTACGATAGGTTTTCGACACGCTACGCCAACACACAACTTTTCAACTTCCCGTATTTTGCGCTCGGAGTAGGCCTTGTAAATTCATTAGTCGCTCAGCCTAATCCCATATTCCGCAATCTTTCAAATCCCTTCATTCCTTTACCACCGCCTTCGCAATTTCCAGTAGCGGCGACGATTCCTTCACCTCTTTCTGCTATCGTGCCTGTCGTAGGAGTTCCGATTGCGGGAATTTTCGTTGATCCGGACTTGCAAACTCCTTACGTTCAGCAATACAGCATTGGCATTCAGGGAAGATTGTTTAGAGATTTTGTCTTCGACGTAAGTTACGTAGGCAATCGCGGAACACACCTTTTGCAGGTTATTACGTTAAACCAACCTGTTTACAATCCGGCAACTAACACTTTCACTCCGCCACTTGCGCCGTCGAGCATTCTTTCTGCAAACAAAAACATTACCGGTGGAATGCAACAAGTGCAGACAACATCAATTTCCAGCTACAACTCTTTGCAAATGTCATTGAGCAGAAGATTTGCTAATGGATTGCAGTTCTTAGCGGCTTACACTGTCGGGCGCTCGATAGATTACTATTCAGGTTCTGCGGTCAATGAATTGACTAACATTCCCGGAGATCAATTCAACTGGCGAACTAATCGAGGTCCATCTGATTTCAACCGCAAGCATCGTCTCGTGATCAGCGGTGTTTATGACCTACCGAGTTTGGTGAGCAAATCAAATCCGGCGAAATGGCTTTTGAACGATTGGCAATTGGCAGGAATAGCTGTTTTCCAAACAGGATTGCCTTTTTCAATCGTTGACTCCAACGGAACTACAATAATTCAGCGAGCAAACTTCAATCCCAACTTTACCGGTGGACAAATACAAGGCTCAGGACCTACTTCACGCCGATTAAATCAATACTTCAACACATCGGCTTTTGTTACTTCAAGATTCGGGACTGCCACATTCGATCCGAATAATCCTTTCGGAAACACTCCACGTAACTTTCTCTTTGGTCCCGGACAGAAAAATGTTGATCTTTCATTTATCAAGTTCTTCCCTATCGGCGAAAGACTCAGAGCTGAGTTTAGAGCCGAATTTTTCAACATCTTCAATTGGGTAAACTACGCCAATCCGGGCAACTTGATTGGAACGCCAACTTTCGGGCGCATAACTTCTGCAAGCACGGGACCAAGAGTCGTGCAATTAGCTTTCAAACTCGGCTTTTAGAAAAAAGGCAAGCCGATTCTCTGCGAATTGGCTTGCCTCTATTTGCCAGAATTTAGGCAGTTTCGGAAGGGGGAAGATTTGCTTTGTTTGATTATGGAAGGCGAAAGTTATGGTGAATGCAAAAATAATCGGAACTGGGATTTCTGTTCCAAAGAAAGTTTTGAAAAATGAGGACTTAAGTTTAATGCTTGGCGAAGACATTGACGACTTCGTATCCAATACGCTAGGGATTAGAGAGCGTCATGTTCTTTCTGAGAATGAAAGCACGGCTGATATTGCATCAGAAGCGGCTCAAAATGCTTTGAAAAACGCAAGTATCAAAGCTGAAGAGGTTGACTTAATAATTTTAGCTACCGACACGCCCGAATATATCTCTCCGGCTACGTCGGTTGTGGTTCAGCATCGTATAGGAGCGAAAAATGCTGGAACTTTCGATATTAACTGTGCTTGTGCAGGCTTCGTTACTGCGCTTGACGCTGCTTGCAAATACATAGCGGCTGATAAAAGCTACAGAAATGTTCTTGTCATCGGCGCATACGCCATGACGAAGTTTTTGGATTGGAAAGAAAAAAAGACTGCTACGATATTTGCCGATGGCGCAGGAGCGATTTTGTTGCAGGCTACTAAAGAAAACGCAGGCTTGCTGGCTTCAAAGCTAGAAGCTGATGGTAGTTATCATGATTTCTTGGGGATTTTCGCTGGTGGCACGAAATATCCGATTGATGAGAAGGAGCTGGCTGAAGGTTATAGAACGAAAGTGCGATTTGCCAAGAAATATCCACCTGAAGTCAACATTGAAGGCTGGCAAAGGATTGTCAAACAGGTTCTGCAAAGGGCTAACCTTTCGCTTGATGATATAAAACTTTTTCTCTGGACGCAGGTCAATCTTTCGACGATCAAAATCGTGATGAATGAATTGGGACTTCCATTTGAAAGAACTCATACAATCATGCATAAATGGGGCTACACGGGTTCGGCGTGTATCCCGATGGCGCTACATGATGCGATAGCAGAGGGAAAACTAAATCGAGGCGATAATTTCGTAATGTGCGCTTCTGGTGGCGGTTTGAATATGGCAGCAGTTGCTTTTAGGTTTTGAGATATGAGATTTCCGAACGTTTATAGCTTATTCAGTCATCAAACGGCGAGATATGAGTCCGAAGCCGTGTTTTACAGGCGCATTGGCGAAGATTGGATTCCCGAAACGTGGGAAAGTTTCAGGCAGAAAGTTCACGATTTTGCCTGCGCTTTGGTTGCGATGGGGCTTGAAAAAGGCACTTCTGTTGCGATTTTGGCGAGCAACATTCCTGAGTGGACGATTGTTGATGTTGCAACGATTGCGGCAGGAGGCATCGGAGTTGGAATTTATCCAACAAGCTCTCCCGAACAGGTTGGCTATATCATCAATCACTCAGACGCAGAATTTGCTTTCGTGGATAAGCCTGAACAGTTGGCGAAAATCCTTCAAAACACTTGTCCGAAGCTTAAAAAAATCATCACTCTTGAACCTTGTGAAGCGAATAAGAAAGTTATCTCCTTTGATGAGTTTCTTCGTTTTGGGCGTGAAAATCGCCAAAAGTTTTTGCCGATAGTTGAGGAAAGAGGATTCGGTGCCGATTCGGAAGACATAGCCATAATGGTCTATACTTCAGGCACAACAGGTAATCCAAAAGGAGCGATGCTTTCGCATCGTTACATTCTGAATTCAGTTGAGTCACTACGTCAATCTGTCCCAATCTTTCACGATGATGTTACGCTTTCATATTTGCCCGGATGCCATGTTGCCGAGAGAATTTCGGGAATCTACAATCGCTTGTCGAGCGGAACGCCTGCTCATTTCGTAGATGATTTATCGAAACTTTACGACTACATGCTGGAAGTAAAGCCAACTGTGTTTGCTTCGCTTCCGAGATTTTTTGAAAAAATTTATGCAATGATAGTTGCAAAACACGGCAAAAACGTGGATGCAGAAATAGTCAAATCTGCTTTCGGTGGGCGAATAAGGCTTTTGACATCGGGCGGAGCGCCGCTACCGATTGAAATAGCCGACTTTTTTGCTAAAGCGGGGCTTCCGATTCTGCAAGCATACGGTTTGACCGAAAATATCTGTGTTGCGTTCAACACTTTCGAGAATCTGAAATTCGGAACTGTCGGTAAACCAATGCCGATGTGTCAGGTCAAGATCGCTCCCGATGGTGAAATTCTCGTCAAAAGCGAGATGATGTTCTCTGGCTATTACAAAGAGCCTGAAAAAACTAAAGAAATGTTCGACGAAGAAGGCTGGCTGAAAACTGGAGACATTGGCGAGCTTGATGAGGACGGATTCTTGAAAGTTACGGGAAGAAAGAAGGAAATCATCGTTTTATCGAATGGAAAAAAGGTTGTGCCTTCGGTTATTGAAAACATGGTCAAGGAAAATCATCTCGTTAGCCAATGTTTTCTCTACGGCGAAGGAAAAAACTATTGCGTTGCGCTGATAACCTTGAATGCGGCTGAAGTCGAGGCTTTTGCAAGGTCAAGAGGAATCAAATACGAGAACTTCTCCGATTTGACAAAAAATGAGATAGTCCGCAAGGAAATAGAGGAAACCATAAGAAGAACGAACGAGAGAGTTTCTTCGCCCGAAAGAATCAAGAAATTTTTGATTTTGGATAGGGATTTTTCGATAGAGAAAGACGAAGTGACGCCTACATTGAAACTTAGGCGAGAAGTGGTCGAACGGAATTTCAGGGATACGCTGGAAAATCTTTATTCGATTTAGGACGATTTTGTTTGTATTCTCGATTAAGATTTTGAATTCATACGGAGGTTTATTGCATGAAGAAAAGCTTGTTTGCAAGTGTCTTTTTGATTGTTGCTTGTTTTGTAGTTTTCGGTCAAGAAAGCCCGAAAGAAAAATTCGTAACGGTTTTCGGCGCTAAAATACGCTACTTAGAAGCTGGAGAGAAAAACGAAAAGGTCGTTATTCTTCTTCACGGACTCGGCGCAAATGCTGAATTGTGGCGATTTAACATTGCGCCTTTGAGCCAAAAGTTTCGAGTGATAGCTCCAGATCAAGTCGGATTCGGAAAATCCGATAAACCTTTTCTCAAATATCGCGTTTTGACCTACGTTGATTTTCTGGACAAATTCATGACCGAATTGAAGATTGAAAGAGCTAGTCTTGTCGGGAATTCGCTAGGCGGGTGGATTTCAGCTCTTATGGCGATAAAATATCCGAGTCGAGTCGAGAAATTGATTTTGGTAGGTTCTGCAGGCATTTTACCGCCGAATTTGAATTACGAAGAAATATATCTTTTGAATGGCTCAACGCGCGAGGAAATCAAAAGTGTCTTGAAAAGATTTTTTGTAAATCCGCTTTTTCAGGCTGATGCTTTTGCCGATGAGATTCTGAGCCAAAGAGTATTAGCGAACGATGGTTACACGATTCAAAGCCTGATTGAGTCAATCAAACGAAAAGAGGATTTTCTTGATGGGAAATTAAACCAGATAAAAAGCCCGACACTGATAATTTGGGGCAAAGAAGACGGACTTTTGCCTGTAAGCGACGCATATAAATTTAACAGCGAAATAGCAGGCTCGAAACTCACGATTTTTGAGAACTGCGGTCATGTTCCGCAGATCGAAAAAGCAGTTGAATTCAATCGAGTTGTAGAAGAATTTTTGACGGCAAGATGAGGCTTATGAAAGTAAAAGTGGGAGATAAATTTTCAAAAACCAAGAAAATCACAGATGAGGTTGTTCGTAAATTTGCGGAGCTTTCTGGCGATTTCAATCCGATACATTTAGACGAGGACTTTGCTAAAAACACGAGATTCCGAAAGAGAATAGCGCACGGCATGATCTCAGGTGCTTTGATTTCTGCCGTTTTGGGAAATGAGTTCGCAGAAAAGAAAATTGTTTATCTATCGCAAACGCTGAATTTTGTAGCCCCTGTTTTCATTGATGATACAATTACGGCAACTGCTACCGTGACGCATATTCGGGAAGATAAACCGATAATTACGCTTGAAACCATCTGCACGAATCAAAACGGCGAAGTTGTCGTCAAGGGCGAAGGGAAAATAATGGTCTATGAGTGAGAAAATCGGCAAGGCTTATGCCTATTACGCTCTTGCGCTTTTGACTTTTGTGTATGTCTTGAATTTTCTGGACCGAGTCATAATTCTCTATCTTTTCCCGCCGATAAAAAAGGAATTTTCATTTTCAGACTTGCAACTTGCTCTTTTTGGCACAACGGCATTTGCTGTGTTTTACACAACTTTGGGAATACCTTTCGGAAGATTGGCAGATAAAAAGAGTCGAACAAAAATCATAGCTATCGGACTTGCGGTTTGGAGTTTATTCACGGGTTTAACGGGTTTTGCTTGGGATTTCTGGAGTTTGTTTTTTTGCCGTTTAATGGTTGGAGTTGGCGAAGCTACGCTTGGGCCTGCCGCTATATCGCTTCTTTCTGATTACTTTCCACCATCGAAAAGAGCTACAGTAACGAGCATTTATTCAACAGGCATAGCTTTAGGAGCCGGGTTTGCCGCTTTTTTCGGCGGTCAAATCGGTGAAATCTATGGTTGGAGAGTTGCTTTTTATCTATTTGGCTTTCCAGGAATTTTAGCTGCTTTGCTTGTTTTTTTGCTTAAAGAACCTGAAAGAAAAGCAGATCAAGCGAGTTCGAGTCTGTCGAGTTTCAGCTATGCACCGACCGATTGGACGAAGCTTTTGTCGAACAAAGCTTTTATCTTGCTTTGTTTGGGTTATGCTTTTTTGGGGCTTGCAACGAATAATCTTTCGATTTGGGGTTCGAGTTTTTACAACCGCCTTCATGGGTTTGATCTAGCTACAATCGGATTTTGGGGTGGTGTTTTGACCTTGCTTGGCGGGATTCCGGCGACGCTTTTTGGTGGTGCTATCGCCGACTGGTTTCGCAAAAGGAAAAGGAGCGGAAGAATGCTTTACGGCATGCTGATTTCAGGTATTTCTGTTCCTTTTTGGATTTTGTGGATAGTAACCGATAACGTTTTTTTGATATTGATAGCTAACGGGTTTTTGCTCTTTTTAGCCTTAGCTTGGCTTGGTGCGGCGGCGGCTGATGTGACGGAAATTGCGGGTCCGAATCTTCGAGGACTAGCAGTTGCGATTTATTTCTTCAGCGTCAACATTGCGGCTTATTTGATTGGATCGAATTTAATCGGCTTTCTGAACGATCAACTCGGTGCTACGGCAAATCCGATAATGATGAGATACGCTCTTCTTGTCTGCCCCGTCTCATGCTTGCTTAGTGCCATCTGTTTATGGCTCGCAAGTCGGCAAGTGGAAAGCAAACTGGAGTGACCTTCTTACTCGACTAAAGTTATTGAAAAACTTGCCGAAGACTTTGGTATTTCGCCAGTTACTAAAATTCTTCGACTTGCAAGACGCTGTCGAGCATTTCTTGAATTAGAAATCTGCATGAACCGCAACCTGTTCCGGCTCGGCAAAGTTTGCCAACGTCTTCAACGGTTTTTGCTTTTCTACCAGAAATCAGCTTTTCAATCGTGTCTTCAGAGATGCCAAAGCAAGAGCATACGAGCGCTTTTTCGCCTGCAAATTCTTCGATTTGCCTATTGCGAAAATCCATGAAAGCGGCTTTCAAAGCCGTTAAAACCATTTCAAGGCATTGTCTTTTCTCAGAAGGAAGTTCGCCGAATTCTGCTTGAATTACTCTGCTAAGGTTTTCTCTTTCCAAGCCTTTCAGGTCAGCGAGTGTTTTATCAGTTATGATTTCAGCCAAAAGATCGGCTATAGCTACGGCAAAGCCACAGCCGTTGGTTTTGAACTTTGCCTGAATTATTCTCTTCTCGGTTTTGTCAATTTGAAGCGCAAATTGGACTGCTGTTCCGCAAGCAAATGAAGCATCTTTCCCTATGCAGTCGACTCTCTTAGGTTCGCCCGCATTCTTGATGTTTTGCAGTCTCGAAATTATTTTTTGCGGATATGCCATCTTCTTGAAAGTTTATCATAAACGCCAACTGCCAATTTTCATGGGATTCATGTTTTCACTTTCTCGGTTGTGTTCAAAAGGTTTGTAAAATAATGATTTATGGATTCGCTGAAGGTAGCTTTTCTGCTTGTTCTAGGACTTTGTTTGTTTTCGGGATGCCGACCGCCAGCTGCGCCAAAGGAAATCTCAAATCGGCCTACTTCAATAAACGGCATCCCAATTTCCGATCAGCCTTTTCCGCCTAGCAAACCTATTCATCTGATGACGTGGCAAGTTTTCGATCCCGAAACCAACAAAGATTTGGAAATTCAGAAGCTAGGAGATTTTCAGGGAAAAGTTTTGATATTGGATTTTTGGGCAACTTATTGTCCGCCTTGCTTGGAAGAAATTCCGCATCTGAAGAGCTTACAACAGCGCTACGGAAGCGAAAACCTGCAAATCATTGGCCTTCACGTAGGCGGAGGCGAGGATAGGGCGAGAGTTCCTGATTTCCATAAGAAACTACAGATTACCTATCCGCTTGCAACTCCCGAAGAAGAGCTTGTTAGGTTCGTTTTCGGTACGGTTTCGGAAATTCCGCAAACGGCTATTTTTGATCGCAAAGGCAGACTTGTAAAAAAGTTCGTGGGCTTCAACGAACAGATAAAAACAGAGATGGACGAAGTATTGGAGAAGGTTATAAGCTCAGGGCAATAATCGGGATTTTGAGATGTTAGCGATTTAATGAAGATAAGACTTTATGAGAGACATACCTGTTGGCAACGGCTCGTTGTTAGTGACTTTTGACGAGAAATATCAAATTCGCGACATATACTTTCCGCACGTTGGGCAAGAAAATCACACAAAAGGTTTTCCTTTCAGATTTGGCATCTGGAAAGATGGCAGGTTTTCTTGGGTTTTTTCAGAAGATTGGGAGCGGAATTTATCTTATCTTCCCGATACTCTCGTCACCGACGTTCGATTGAAGAACGAAACTTTGCGACTTGAGATTTTCTGCAACGATACGGTCGTTAGTGACAAGAACGTTTTTCTCAGAAGAATTCGTATCATCAACACTGATGCGAAGGAGAGCGATATTCGCATTTTTCTTCACCATGATTTTCGCATTTTGGAAACGAAAATAGGTGACTGTGCATTTTTTGATCCCGAAACGTTTTCGATTGTTCATTACAAGAAAAATCGGTATTTTTTGATAAAAACGAAGCCTGATTTCGGCGGTTTTGCTATTGGGCGTAAAGCCTTTCGCAACATGGAAGGGACATGGAGAGATGCTGAAGACGGCTATCTTCACCAAAACGCAATCGCTGAAGGTTCGATAGATTCAACGATTCAAGTTAATCTTTCAAGCTCCGCAGAAGTTTATTACTGGATTTGCGCAGGCAAATCTTTGAGTGAGGTTCAAGATTTGAACGAGTTTGTTGAAGCCGAAAAACCTGAAAACTTGATTGAAAGAAACAGGATTTTCTGGATGAATTGGCTAAGTGAAGCTGACACAAATTTTGCCGATTTGCCTGAAGAAATTATCAAACTCTACAAGCGTTCGCTTCTTTTGATTCGCACTCAGATTGACAACGGCGGTGCTATTTTAGCGGCGAATGACTCTGATGTTTCAGATAGAGCGACCGATCATTACAGTTATCTGTGGACCCGTGACGGAGCATTTGTTGCTTATGCGCTCGATTTAGCAGGTTATCCATCGCTTACGCGTAAGTTTTTTGAATTCTGCGCCAAGATAGTTCATCCGAACGGCTACTTTTTGCAAAGATACAATCCTGATGGGAGCGTAGCATCGAGTTGGCATCCGCTGTGGGATGTTTATTTGAAGAAAACGCTTGCGCCGATTCAGGAAGATGAAACGGCACTTGTTGTGTGGGCTTTGTGGAAACATTATGAAAAATACCGGGACGTTGAATTCGTTCATCCTCTTTATGAACCTTTGATAAAAAGATGCGCCGATTTTATGGCTGGTTTTCGACTTGAAGAAATGAAACTGCCGAAATCTTCTTGGAATCTTTGGGAAGATCGGCGTGGCATTCATACTTTCACGGTTTCAAGCGTGATAGGAGCGCTTAAGGCAGCGGCTAATTTTGCAAGGATTTTTGGGGAAATGGCACGTGCCGAGCAATACGATAAGACTGCTGAAGAATTCACAGAAGGTTTGCTTGAGCATCTTTATTGCAGGAAACGAGGCAGATTCTTGCGCTCGCTTGAAACTTACGACGATAAAAACTTCACGCCTGATGGAACCGTTGATTCGTCGCTTTGTGGATTGTTTTATTTCGGAGTTTTAACGCCGCAAGATGAAAGGATTAAGCGAACTGTAAAAGCTATCGAAGAGAAACTGTGCATAAGAACTTCAATCGGTGGCGTTGCACGCTACGAAAACGACGAATACATGAGAGTTTCAAAGGAAGTCGTCGGTAATGCGTGGATTCTCTGCACGCTTTGGCTCGCCGATTACTACATTATTTCGGCTGAGAAGTTAGAAAATCTCAAAAGTGCAATCGAAATTCTCAATTGGGTTGCAAAATACGCCTTGCCTTCAGGCGTGCTTTCCGAGCAGATTGATCCTTTGAGCGGAAAACAACTTTCGGTTTCGCCTTTGACCTGGTCTCATTCAAGTTTTGTGGCTACTGTCCAGCACTATTTGAAAAAATTTCATGAGCTGAACGCCCATAAAAACACTTTCAAGACTGTTGAAGGCTGAATATCAAACGATGCCAACGCATAAACGAACGCACGCTTTCTGCTGGGTTTTGCGCTTCTCGGACGTAGCCAGTTTGAAAGTAAAGCACTCTGTCTTCAGTCCATAAGAGTTTTACAATCGGATTGAATGAAACTAATTCTTCTTCGCTTGGTATGGTGCTAACACCGATATTTGCATTTGAAGGTAGGCGGGGTTGCTGATTTGAATTTTGGCTGGACTTTTGTTTTGATTCTTGTTGATTTTGTTCATTTGCTTGCAGGCTTTGGTTCAAGGTTTTCTCGTATTCTTGAGACGCAATTAAAAGTTGATTCCGAAGTGGTATTGCGGCTTGTGTTGGGTCTTCGGTTGCGTCGTAGATGCGAATTTCCGTATCGAAAGCGGCGGCGACTTTCGATGAATCAGGCGACCAGACTGGCAGGACTTTTGTTTTTCTGTCATCTAAAAGTCTAACGCGCCCATTTTTCTCTACGATTCTTGGGCGACCTGAAGGAATGAAAATCTCGCCTTTGCTTAGAGCTTCTGCCTTTTCGGTTTCCCATTCACGCCAGGTGGCGGCTAATGCAACCAGTGCAGAGCTGTCTGGCGCCCAAGCCAAATAAAAATGAATCAGACCTTCAGTTTCGGTGAGCGCTCTGAGATTTTCTCCGTTTGAATCACAAAGATAAATTTGCTCAGTCCGAAATGCTGTGACGATGGGAGTCGGCTGGACGCTCGGAGTTGTTTGGATATTGCTTTGTGATGTATTGGCATTTGTTTCTTGCGTATTTGATTCTGCCGTGTTTGCGTTTTGTGAAGGAGTCGGCTCGACTTCTTCTATCTGTGGCGGTGTTATGGTTTCGGTTACTGTTTTAAGTCTCAACATTCCAACGAAGGCGATGTTTTTTGAGTCTGGAGACCATGCGATTGTATCTGGAAATCTCGTTACAGCCAGCCCTTCGGGTGTTATTTTCCTAAGCAAAGTTCCATTGGCGGCGTAAAGATCAAGGCGATATTGTTTTTCGGCATCAGTCGGCAAGTGATAAAGCGCCAAAACCTTTGTCCCGTCGGGCGAAACAATTGTTTCGTCCAGAATATCTTGCGGACGATTTCTTTCAAAATCGTCTTTCACGGTTGGGAAAAAAGCGTTTTGCTTTTCTTCTTCTGTGCTAGAAGGTGCAGGAACATCTGCTTCAAAGCGAAAGCCAAGTTTTATCACAGGCACGTTCTGCCACAGGTTTTGAGGTTGGGCTATTTCTTCTCTCTTTTCGCAATTAGTCAGCAGAAGGCAAAGTGTGAGAACTAACAGCCAAGTTTTTCGTAACTTCGCAAGTAAAATAGCATCTTTTCCGCACTGCTTACTCAATTCTTTCATCTTTGACTCAATCGGCTTTCGGAAGTTTATGCGAAAGTAAAATTTTACACAGCAGGATTTTAGGGTCAATTTGCCTAAGCCCCTATGGATATTAGACTTTTCCCTATTCACTTTACGAGTTCTGTTCCCATGAATTCTTTGTAAAGTCTTTTTTGTCGTTCGGTTGGGTTGCTAACGGGAACAATTTTCATAGCTGATCTTGGGCGACTGCCAAGCTGCACTTCAATATCCATCAATTGATCGAATCGAAAAATTGTTAGCTTAATCTTATCGCCTGGCTTTTTTTCTTCGAGGTAGCTTTGCAAGAATTGCTGAGTTGCTCTAAAACCGTCAACGGCGACGATCTGGTCGAAAGCCGATAGTCCGTAGTCGTAAGCTGGAGTATTTGCTGGAACAGAAGTGACATTCAGTCTTTCACCTTGTTGGGAAAGATTCGCTCCTAGAAATGCTACTCCTCTTCCATCAGGTTTCTGAAGTTCAAGCCCAAATTCGTTTAAGATTTCGTTATAGTCTATCTCGGCGCGACCGCGCACATATTTGTCGAAAAATTCTTTCAAAGAAACGCCTGCCATCATCTCGCAAACACTTTGAAAATCTTCAGGTGTGTAGTTCCTGTTTTTCTTGTAGAATTCGTTATAGAGGTATCTAAAAACATCGTCTAAGGTTTTCTTACCGTCCGAAGAATGGCGAATTTTTAGGTCAAGCAGGAAACTTACTATTTCGCCTTTGTCATAGTAGGAGATTTGATTATTGATTGAGTTTTCATCTTGACGGTAGTATTTTATCCATGCATCGAAACTAGCTTCTTCGAGGCTTGTTTGGAAGCGGCCCGGTCTATCCTGCAAATTCTGGATAGCAGAAGCCATTTTTGATAGAAAATCTTTGTCCGTGATGAAACCTGCGCGAAGCAAAATGATATTTTCGTAATACGAAGTCGCACCTTCAGCAACCCAAAGCAGTTTTGTATAGTTCTCGTTTGAATAGTCAAAAGAAGGACCTAAAACGTCGGGGCGAATCCGCTTAACGTTCCATGCGTGAAAATGTTCATGTGCTACGAGACTGAGAAAATCAATGTAGCGCGATTCTGGTTTGAAACCGAATCTATCCCATTGCAAGGCTGTTGAATTCAGATGCTCAAGCCCACCTCTACCACGCAGGTTCAAGATGAAAAGGTAATTTTTGTAAGGCAAGTCGCCGAAAATTTTAGCTGATTCTTCTACAATTTTCGCCGAATCGCGCGCAAGTTTTTTCAGGTCGTAATTGCCTTTGCCTGTTACAACCCACTTGTGGGGAATTCCGCGAACCTCAAATTCTATCTCGTTGAAATCGCTTACCTCGAAAGGTGAATCGTAGAGTATATCGAAGTTTTCAGCATAAAAGACATTTGGCCCGATAGCGGGAAGCCCTGTTGCAACTTTCCAGTTGCCGTAAGGTATGACTTTAACGGTTGAAGGTGCGTTTAGAAAACCTTTAGGGTGAAAGAGCAGAGCCGTATTGTTCCAAAATGCGTGCTCCATGTTTAGCTCGTTTGTTCTAACGGTAAGCTCATTGGCATAGACTTTGTAGCTTACGATGTATTCTTTGATGTCTTTAGTGTCTATTTGCCAGGTATTTTTGTTGATTTTCCGCCAATTAAGCGGTTTACCGCTTGCGTCTTTTGCCTCGAAGTCTTGAACATGGCGCGCATATTCGCGAATCAGATAACTGCCGGGAGTCCAAACAGGCATTACAAGTTCGGACTTTTCTGGCATAGCATCGTGACGAACGCGCATTTCAACTTCTAAAAGATGTGTCCAAGGCTTTGACATCGAGATTGTGAACTCAATTTGCGGTAGAACACCGCTCTTTTCAGCAGTTGCTTTCTGCGTTTTAACTTCCTTGTGCATAACAAAAATCAAAACCAGCAAGAATAAAAAAGTCTTCAGCCTAATTCTTCTCATCATTTTTCCGTCTTTCGGCGAAGTGGTATTTTTAGTCTTTGAGTTATTCTACAAAATTTTTCTCAGATTAGCATGGTGCACTGATGGAAATAGCAAATCTTCGAGACGCAGATGAAAACAAATTCCTTACAAAGCCGCTTTTGATTATCTTTTTGACGGTTTTGATTGACTTAATTGGATTTGGAATAGTCATACCGCTTCTGACGTTTTATGCCGAAAGATACGGGGCAACGCCGTTGGATATAGGTTTGTTGGTTGCGTCTTATTCACTGATGCAGTTTATTTTTGCGCCTATTTTGGGTGGACTTTCTGACATATACGGCAGGCGCCCGATTCTTTTCTTCAGCATCATCGGCTCGGCGCTTAGCTATTTGATGCTTGCTTTTGCTGGTAGCCTTGAAACTTACAGCCTTTGGATGATTTATGCAAGCCGAATTTTCGGCGGAATAACCGCAGGCAATCTTGCAACAGCTCAGGCTTACATTGCAGATGTGACAACTCCTCAAAACCGGGCTAAAGGAATGGGACTTTTCGGAACAGCTTTCGGATTAGGTTTCATCTTAGGTCCTGCGATAGCTGGTTTTTTGAGTGAAATAGATTACAAGCTTCCGTTCCTAGTAGCTTCAGGATTTGCGTTTTTCAATGCGGTTTTGCTCTATTTTATCTTGCCCGAAACGGTTAAAAGGGAAAACAGCATTCATGAGAATTTTTCTTTCAAGCATTTGATTTATGGGAAACGAGCGAATCTGTTTTTGGAACTCATAGCATTGCCCAAAAATAAACGTTTTACGACTTTAACTGCCGAATACTTCCTTTTGGTAACGGCTTTTTCCATAATGACAACAGCTTTTGCATACTACACAATGACGAACTTTGGTTACGATGCTTCAGAAACTGGCTATCTTCTCGGCTATATCGGTTTGGTAGCGGTAATTGTGCAAGGCGGACTTTTGGGCAAACTTGCCGTTAGATTTGGTGAAGAAAAGCTGGTAATTTATGGAGCACTGATCTTGGTTCTCAGTCTCTTTGTAGTGCCTTTCATATCGAAAGAAAGCGGCGGATTAACCGCGCTTTTGGTAGGAACTGCCTTTTTTTCATTAGGAAATTCAATTGCTTCACCGTCGCTTACCAGCTTAGTATCGAAGAGTGCCAGTGAAGCTGAGCAAGGGAAAGTTCTGGGAATAATACAATCTGCTGGAAGCCTTGCAAGGGTGATAGGACCAATTATTTGCGGGCTCTCACTTGGGTATCCCTCCAACCAAGTTGATTCTTGGACACTGAAACGCACCTTTTGGATTGCGGCCGCTATCATGTGGGCTGCGTTTTTACTTGCGGTTTATTTTCCTTTTGAGAAAGATTAAAACAAAATCGGCTTTTGAAATTTCTCAAGTTTTAGTGATTTTTGATTTCTCGCAACCTATTTCCGTAAGGATTTTTATCCAAACGGGAAGCGGAAGCCATTTAGCAGGTTTCCCGTAAACTTGTCGGTTCAGCCTTTCGATTTTTCTTTCGTATTCTTCTTGGAGACTATCTGGCGGTAGATGTTCTTTTCTTTCATAACAGGCATGTTGAATACAGGCAAGCGGCTTTACTTCGTGAATCAAGCAGCCTTTGCCTTTCTCTAGAAATGGGCAGGCGAAGGTTTGATTGCTGTTTCCCTCGCTCAAATTGTATTTTGCAACAGTTTGCAAGTTTCGCTTTTTGAGAGTTTCGATCTTCTCCGATGATAGCTTTTCGACCTCCTTCAGGATAAGATTAGCTTCTAGTTCGGTTATGTGGACGTTTACGAAATGATCATCAAGACAACAAATACCTTGATGCTCGCATGTTAAACAGTTTTTCGCTCGATACTCGTAAGATTCTCTTATAATTTTGCGGAAATTTTCTTTGAGTTTTTTCAGTCTCGCTAAGCCTTCTCTTTCTGAAAGTAATTTCATGAGTTTCTAGATTGAATCTCGAAAGCCGAGATATTTTCAATATTCGGTCATTGAAGTAGAACTCGGCGATGCTTTTTGATCTGGCATTTTAATCGTAGTTACTGCTTGGCTTGGCTCTGGCAAGGTTTGAACGCCGAAAGCTCGTTTGAAAAAGTCAATAACTCTTTGGTCGTAAGCGTTTCCTTGTTCGGGTGAGGCATTGATAAGGTCGTATCCTGAAGGTGCTAAGCCGGTGTAGGATTGAATATCTGCTCCCGGACCAAAGCAACCTATCAATTTTTGTGTTGAGTCCTGAAGCAAAGGTTCTTCAATACCTGCAAGAAGCATTACTTTTCTATCTTTTAACAAAGGTGCTACGTCGCAAAGAGAATCTCTTGTGTATCTTCCATACAGATAAAGATTTGCAACTGTTGATGCTAACGAAGAAGTGTAGCTAGCGGCAAAAGGATATTTACGGCGTATTGAAAGATACAAGATTTCATCGGAAGTAAGCGGAACAGAATCCAAAGCTAGAACCGTAATGGAATTTTCTTTGCTTGCGGCTCTGAATCCAGCAAAAGCTCCGAGTTCAACGCCGTAGATTCCGATTTCGTTTCCCACCAGCATTGTGTTTTCGGGTGTCTTCAGGGATTTTAGAAACTCTATTGCTGCCAACACGTCTTCTGTTTCGCTACCGCCGAGTGTAGTATAGCGGACAAGTGGATTCTGGCCATGACCTCGCAAATCTGGCATCAAAATCGTAAAATCCGTTGCTTCGTTCAGCTTTACACCCAGATTCAAAACATGGGAACGGTCTGCGCCGTAGTGATGCAAAAGTATTATTGCAGGTTTACCTTGCGCTCCGCGCAAAAGCCACCCGCGCGCTTGAGTTCCGTCCAGATTTGACCATGTTTCATCTGTTATTTTCGCTCCACGAGCACTTAAGCGGCCGTATTTGTCAGGTGTTATCAAATATGTCGCTTTCGGCGGATCACTAGCAATGTGAATAAGCGAAAGTGAAAGGCCAAAGAAAATCAGAAGAATTAAAATCACAATCGGCAAAATGAGCTTGTACAGAGCCTTGATCAGTCGCTTTGGGATTCTCATATATTCCTGAAATTGTTGAGATAGGTTCGCTTTAAAAACTGCTTTCAGCAAACCGATGAAAATGTTACCATATTTCTGGCGATTAGGAAAGAGGCTTATCAAAAATGAGAAAGGCTAGGATTTTCTACACACTCGGAATGATTCTGACGGCGGCGTTTTTAACTGTTTCAGCTCAATCTGTGGTTTCGAGTAATTACGAAAAGATTTCGACAGAGTCTTCAACTCTCGCATTTCTACCGCTTTCGCAGGTCAAGGAAGGAATGCGTGGCAAAGCCAAAACCGTTTTTCGTGGAACCGAACCCGAAGAGTTTGATGTCGAAATCTTGGGTGTTTTACCGAATGCTATCGGCCCTAACCAGGACCTGATTATCGGGAAAATCAGCGGGAGCCAGGTAGAAAAAACAGCCGTCTTTGCAGGTATGAGCGGTTCGCCTGTTTTCGTTGACGGCAAGCTGATTGGCGCAATTTCATATAGCTTCCCGTTCTCTAAAGAGCCAATCTGTGGTATCACGCCGATTGAACAGATGATTGGCATATTTAGCGATACTGAGAAAACTCGACCGATGCAAGTAAAAAAAGTCTTCTCTGAATCTGAAATTCATGGCACGGCTCGGCAATTCAGTATTTCCACAGATACGCAAAAAGCCAACATCTTTGAACAAGCCTTTCAACCTATTGCCACTCCTGTGGCTTTCAGCGGTTTTACCCCTCAAACTTTAGAGCTTTTCTCATCTCAACTAAAAGCTCTAGGGCTTTTGCCAGTTTCGTCTGTAGGCGGAAGTAGCAAGAATAGAGTCTTCAAAAAATATGACGAGAAAACCTTGCAACCTGGCTCTTCAGTCGCAATGGAACTAACACGCGGCGATTATTCAATAACCGCATACGGAACTGTAACTTTTCGCGATGGTGAAAACGTTTATGCCTTCGGACACCCGTTTTTGAATCTTGGAGTTTCCAATTTGCCAATGTCGGAGTCCAAAGTCGTTGCCATTGTGCCGAGTATTTATAACTCTTTTAAGCTCGCAGTTTCAGATGCAACGGTTGGCACAATGACGCAAGACCGAAACACAGGCGTTTTAGGTAAGCTCGGACAAGAGCCGAAAATGATTCCTGTTGAAATCTCTCTGAAAACAAGCCGCGGCAAAAACGAAAAAGTTTATTTCGAGATCGTCGAAGATAGCTTTCTAACACCGCTTTTGTTGAATATAACCATCTACAATGCCATAGTTTCAAATGAAAGAATGCTTGGCGAAGCTACCATAGAATTCAGCGGAGACATAAACATTCAAGGTCAGTCTCCCGTGAAACTAGAAAGAAAACTTACAGGCAGTAACGCCGCTATTTTCACAGCAAACTCAGTAGCCGCTCCCGTTAGCTTGCTACTTCAAAGCGGTTTCGAGCCAAAAATAGATAGTATCAAACTCCAGCTTTCCTTTACCGATGGTGAAAGGTCGGCAACAATAGAGAGAATTTCACTGAACCGCACTGAGTTAAAACCTGGAGAAACACTAGAAATTCAGGCTTTTCTCCGAACGAGCGATGGAAAACAGTTGAACAAAAAACTCGTGCTAGATATTCCCAAAGATTTAGCTAGTGGAAAATACAATCTTTTGGTCGGCGATGGAAATTCGGCTCAACAAGTCCTACCTGAAAACCTATTTGTGCCGAAAAATCTGAGCGAACTAATCGAGAAGCTCAACAAAACCAAAAGCACCGATAAAATTTATGTCCTCTTAACCAAACAATCCGATGGAGCAATAATAGGTATAAAAGAACTCCCTAACTTACCACCTTCGGTTTTGGCAACACTTGGAAACTCTCGTTCAAACGGACAAGCTACTCCCGCAACACTTTCTATATTGCTTGAAAAAGAATCTGAAAAGCTAGAATACACAATCTCAGGACAGAAGTCTTTTGTGATCTCAATCAAAAACTGATTCGATAGAACTCAATTTTCGAGCGGTTAGGTGGTGATTTTGAGATTTTCGATTTTTATGACATGAATTGAAAATTCTCAGCACTTCCCAAAGCCTAAAAATCGGCACTTCAAGCAATTCTGCAATCTCAATTCTCTTCAAATTTTCAAAAATAACCTCTCGAATTTTCGTAACTTTAACAAAATTCAGAAGAAACAAGCAAAATTTACTTGACAAACCTGGCAAAAAAGTTTAACTTTTAGAAAGAATGAGCGAGGCTCTCGAAAGTTGCCTTGTAGGTCTTTGAAAATACGGCTCTTATACTAGCTACTATTTCCACGACCAAAAAGTCGTGGCCCCATTGAAGCCGGTGCGTGGTGATGATATCACATACGACGTCCGATAATTTCCACGACCAAAAAGTCGTGGCCCCATTGAAGCAGGTTGTTGAGGTTGTTGAGGTTGTTGAGGTTGTTGCGGATTTCCACGACCAAAAAGTCGTGGCCCCATTGAAGCTCTCTCCCTTCCTCCCTCTATGACTACTTCACCCAAATTTCCACGACCAAAAAGTCGTGGCCCCATTGAAGCTCTTGACTAAAATAAGAGAATATTATATTCTGGTAAATTTCCACGACCAAAAAGTCGTGGCCCCATTGAAGCATCAACTGGTTCTCTGATGTTGAAACGGGCAAACAGATTTCCACGACCAAAAAGTCGTGGCCCCATTGAAGCTTCGCCCAACTGCCGCGCCACAAACATCAACAAAAGATTTCCACGACCAAAAAGTCGTGGCCCCATTGAAGCACGAGCTTCTAAGTGTAACCAAACCGCAATCGATTGAATTTCCACGACCAAAAAGTCGTGGCCCCATTGAAGCGCTGTCCACATCAGCATACAGTCCGTAACCATCACGCATTTCCACGACCAAAAAGTCGTGGCCCCATTGAAGCGAGAAAATTGTTGCAAAAACTGTAGAGTCGGCATTTCAATTTCCACGACCAAAAAGTCGTGGCCCCATTGAAGCATGAATTGCGCAAGCAAAACTGGAAAGTGCAACGCCGTATTTCCACGACCAAAAAGTCGTGGCCCCATTGAAGCCAAACTTCACGGGTGTTTAATATGCTGTTGAAACCTTATTTCCACGACCAAAAAGTCGTGGCCCCATTGAAGCAAGTTATGCCGTTTCAAAAAAGAAACAACAGAAAGAAAATTTCCACGACCAAAAAGTCGTGGCCCCATTGAAGCGTATGAGGCTCACGGACTGTGGAATCTGTATTTTGACGAATTTCCACGACCAAAAAGTCGTGGCCCCATTGAAGCTATATTGAGAATGGAAGCTGAAGGGCTTCGGGAAAAGATTTCCACGACCAAAAAGTCGTGGCCCCATTGAAGCCATAGCTTCAGCGTTGAGCTTCTTAACACAGAGGATTTATTTCCACGACCAAAAAGTCGTGGCCCCATTGAAGCTGATTCTAGTTTGACTGGTGTGAAATCAGAGATAAGATTTCCACGACCAAAAAGTCGTGGCCCCATTGAAGCTCGTGCTTTGAAGACGTTGTTGCTCGAGTGAATACTGATTTCCACGACCAAAAAGTCGTGGCCCCATTGAAGCGCAGAAGGAATCGAAGGAATACTTTCTTCTACAGCATTTCCACGACCAAAAAGTCGTGGCCCCATTGAAGCTTATCATTAGGCCTAGGCGTTCAATCATCAACACTGATTTCCACGACCAAAAAGTCGTGGCCCCATTGAAGCGGTATCTTTATTGCTCTAGCATAGCCGAAGCGGCTGTTACTTCGGCGATTGCTCTCAGTCCCTGGGCTTTGATGTCTGAAGAGCGGACTTTTGCGATTTCCCAGTTTCTCTTTGCCAGGTTTGCAAAAGTGTCTCTGAAGGCATTTTCCTGAAAATAAGAGGCGAAAATAATTCTTTCAAGCGGGATTATTTTTATTTCTACTCCAAAGGGTTGTTCTTCGTAGTCTGGCGTCTGATTTAGAGCTTTCAATGCGTCGAAGAAGACGGTATCGAAATCTTTATGCTTCAACTTAAGCAAGGTTGAAACAAGTGTAAAATAAGCGGCTGTTTTTGTGGTCGGATTGTCAATTTTTTCGATTGATTTTCTCAGCTCCAAAGAATAACGAATTTCTTTCGGATTCTTTTCGATAGCCTTCAAGTAAAGGTAAGTTTTTACGGTTTCATCATCTATTTGAGAGACCTGCTTTTCAAAATCAAGCCAATTTTTTTCGTCGAGATAAACCAGCGATAATTGCAGGTTCAGAAAATTCTTCAAAGGCTTGCGGAGTTCTTCGATTGGGATTTCTGATATTTTCTTTTCTGCTTCGTCGAACTTCCTTCTTTGAATCATGAGAACTACAGCATCAATTAGGTGAATGATTTTTTGTCTTGGGTCGGTTGCTTCTTCAGCCTTTTTGAGGCTAGTCGTTCCATCGTCAATAGCGAGCGGATTATTTGAAAAGGCGAGTCGTTCAGCGTAAGCCTTTACATCGGATAAAATCTGCGATGACAGATTTGCCTGTTGGCACTGTAAGCTTAATTGAGTTTCGATGCCTGCCCATGCATCTTGAGGAAGGTTGAGAGTATTGCTATAGGCTTGGATTTTCTTCAGCAAAAAGTAAGCCTGAAAAACTTCGTTTCTTTCGTTGAATCCCGTGTTTACCGAGTCTTGGAGCTTATTCTGGAAAAATCTAATGCACGATGAAAGAAAATTTGTTATTAGATTCCTGAAAGTTTCAGGATTATCGGAGTTCCTAAGTTTTGGAGCATCGGCTAAAGGAGTTGTTAGCACGAAAAATTCATCTGAGTTTTCTTCCAAAACAGGAATTAAGAGCATGTTTTCCTTGAAAACCAACGTGCTGATTAAAATTGCGTGCCTGAGTTTGTAAGAGTTTCTGCTTGATAGATTTCTGATTGCTTGTTGAACTATTTGATTTGCTACATCAGGTTTTTTAAGGCTTAAATCTACTATGAACTTTGGGAAAATGTCTGGGATGCCGATTTCGATTATTTGAGTCATAAGGAGCAAATGTTGAGGATTTTCCGGATCAAATCCTTCCATCGCTATTTTCATTCTTTGGTTGAGGTCTTGCTGAGAAAGTATTTCGTTTGATTTCATTCGGATAAACTCTTTCATCAAAGAATCCGCAGCCGCTACTTCCTTTTTCGCAAGTGCCTTTATTTTCGTATTTATGGAATACGCAAGTTCTTCTTTTTCTTCGGATTTTTCTTCAGATTCTTTCTCCAATAAAGATTCATAACTTTTTAGGTCGGATTTTATTGACTCCATGAGGAAATCCGTGGCGAAACGACGATCTTCATTCCACAGTGCCAAAAAAGCCTGAGCGATTACATCGGTTTGCTGATATTTGTTTGCAATGCTTTTTGAATTCAGCAGGTTGTTCTTCAGAATCAATACAGCCTGCTTTCTTTGAAGTTCTCTTGTGGTCTTTTCTTTGGTCCCTTTCGGCTGGGTTTGACCGAAGGAAACCAAAGAAAAGAGCATGAAAAAGAGAGCGAGTATTTTGCCGTTTAGTCTCATACTCTATTCAATTTAGCTTGGAAATAACGCTGAATGCAACGGTTTCTGTTGCTAAAGGAAAGACAGAATCTGCAATTGTCTTTTCTCACAAACCGATAAATCGGCTAGGGAATTTAATTCGCAAATAGCTTATAATCTGGTTTCTATGAAAGCAAAAGTTCTGGTAGCTTCGGTTTTTCTTGTTTTTCTTGCGGCTACTTTTGCTCAGGAAATTCAACCACCGAAAGAAGAAAACAAAAGGGAGGCGGACTTGGTCGAATTGATAAAGCTCGATAAAACGATAAAACTTGATATAAGATACGCAACGAGCAACAACTTCGTAGGCAGAGCGGTTTATAGCGAAGCTAGGGCTTTTTTGCAACGTCCTGCGGCTGAAGCTCTGGTTAGAGTTCACAGAAAGCTGAAGAAAATGGGGCTTGGACTGGTGATTTTCGATGCCTACCGTCCTTGGTCCGTTACGAAGCTCTTTTGGGAAGTTACACCGCCCGAAAAAAGAAATTTTGTTGCCGATCCTGCGAAAGGTTCTAAGCACAACCGCGGCTGTGCCGTTGACTTGAGCCTTTATGATTTGAAAACTGGAAAACTCCTGCCCATGCCTTCTGAATACGATGAATTCACCGAACGGGCTTCGCCAAGCTATCAAGGCGGAACGCAGGAAGAAAGACGAAATCGTGATTTGCTGATAAAAGTGATGCAGGAAGAAGGCTTCACGGTCAATCCTTACGAATGGTGGCATTTTGATTACAAGGATTGGCAAGAGTATGCAATCTATGACATTCCGTTTTCCGAAATAGATTCTCTTCAGAAAAAGAATAAAAAGCGTTCTTCTGCTAAAAAGCCAGGCAGACCTTGAAAAGACTTCAAAAATTGGGCTGTAAAATCGCGGAAATGATATAATCTCTTCAAAAACTTATGAAACTAACACCGACTGCATTTTTGGAGCTTTTCGACATAAACTTGGGCGAAGAAATCCGAGATTATGAAAATTGGTTTTTTGAAGAGGGCTTAAAAATTTCAGAAAGCGTTGACAGAATGGGAACGGTTCATCTGAAAATGTTCGATAGATTCGGCAACAGAACAGATGAACTGCTTTATCCTTCGGAATACTACAGAATGCTCCACAAAGCCTACAGAATGGGAATAATTGCTCGTCCTTTCGAGGAAAAATCTTTGAAGTTTTTTTACATATTGGGCTATGTGACTTCATTTTTCGATCCTGGGCTTTATTGTCCTTACACCGTTTCGATGGCTACTGCGATGAGCGTTTACAAATATGCAGATGAAAAGGTTCGTGACGAGTATTTTCCGAAGATGATAAGGAAGAACGATAACCTATGGCAAGGTGCAACGTGGATGACGGAAGCGGGCGGCGGTTCAGACCTTGCAAATAATGTTGAAACGATTGCCGAATACAACAACGATAAATGGACGCTCAATGGTGAGAAGTATTTTTCCAGTAACGCCGGAGCTGAGCTTGCGATAGTTGCCGCCAGAGTCAAGGATAAACCCAAACATGTCAAGAATCTTTCGCTGTTTTTAGTGCCTAGATACAAAAAGGACGGGACTTTGAACTACTTTATCAGAAGGATAAAAGACAAAATAGGCACCAGAAGCGTGCCAACAGGCGAAATCGAATTGAAAAATTCTGAAGGCTATCTTATCGGCAAAGAAGAATGGGGCATTTACTTGATTTTGGAAGCTCTGAATATATCGAGAGTGGCTAACAGCATTGGTAGTGTCGCACTTGCCCAAAGAGCTGTTTACGAAGCCCAGAAATTCGCCAGTAGAAGAGTGGCTTTTGGTAAGAGCATCATAGACCATCCGCTTCTCAAAAGGCAGTTTGAAGATAAATCTTCCCAACTCCTAAAAGCCTTTGCTTTGGCTTGGGAATGTGTTTTGATGCTTGATGAAGTATTGTTTCAAAAGCCGCCTTACTCGGAAAAATACACGCTCTTCAGGCTTCTAACGCATCTTGCGAAATTCTGGACTGCCGAAATTGCGGTTCAAAATTGCAAGTGGGCAATGGAAGTCAACGGCGGAATGGGCGTTTTGAGCGAATATCCGGTCGAAAGACTATTACGTGAAGCAATGATTTTGCCGATCTGGGAGGGAACTCCTCACAGACAAGTTTTAGATGCGCTTGAGGTCATCATCAAAAAAGACGGGCATAAACTTCTCTGCGCGCACTTGGAAAATCTAGGCGAAAAGGCATCAGAGATATACGAACTGGGCGAAAGGCTCAAGCAGATGAATCCAGAAGAAGCCGAAAAAAATGCTGACATTTACATAAACGATATTTCACAGCTAACCGCTGAAGCATTGGTGAAAAAGTATCGGATTATCTTCTGAAATAGCCAAATTCGATTTCAGATTTGCGTTTGATATTTTGAGAGATTTCACAAGGCTACAGTAAACCTATGCATTTTGAGTTGGAAGAAGCAAAAGAGGACGTTTTGAAAGCGGCATTGTATTTAGCCGAGAAGATTGATAGTAGCGATGGCTATGCGGAAGCGATTGGCAAGATTGTTCCGCTTTATTTGCAAAAAGATGAAGTTGATCTTGCGGCTGAACTTTCCGACAGCGTTCAAGACCCTTTCGTTCGTGACTATCTCCTAATGCTTACAGCAGAAAGGTGCGCCGCCATAGACGATGATGAATACGCACTTCAGCTTTCCGAAGCAATTGACGATGAGGCTATCCGCATAGAAGCGCTTGAAAAAATAGCTCTTCAAAAAATCGAGAAAAGCCAATTCGACAAGGCTTTCAAGATTGCGGAAATGATTGATACGCCTGAGAAAATCTATGGAGAAATCGCCTTGAAATATGCCGAAAAAGGAGACATCGAAAAAAGTAAGAAGTTGATCGAGCAAATTTTGCTTCCTTCCGAAAAGGTCTTGGCTTTGCAAGGCTTGAGCGAAATTTTGTTAAAGCAAGGCAAAAGAGAAGAATCAATCAATTTTCTTATTCAAGCATGTGATTTCATAGAAGAAATTGACTATGAGATTGATGCGATAAATGCGCTGCAAGAAACAGCGGAGATTTTTATTCGATTAGGTAGGAAAGATAGAGCAATAGAAATACTTGAGAAAGCAAGACAAAGAGCCGAAAGATTGGAAGAAACAGCTCGCGAGAATCTTCTCTCGCATATAGCACTTGGATTTTTACATGCGGGAAGTTTGGAAATTGCTGATAGAACGCTTGATTTAGTGTCAGATAAAGCTAAAATCTCCTCAACTTTGATTGGTTTTGCAGACCACTTTTTTGCAAACGGCGATCTCAATGAAGCGTTGGAGACTTTGGAAGAAGCCTATCAGATTTTGAAGTCGCAATCGCAGAGCGAAATACGTTCGAGTAAGGAAAGATTTGGGCTTTTCAGATTGATAGCCATTGAGTTTGCAAAACTCGGCAAAGGCGAAAGAGCAATCGAAATAGCACAAGAGATTGAAGACGAAAGCGAACAAGTAACGGCACTTTCGCAAATTGCCCAAATTTTTGCACTTCAAAATAAAGATGACATGGTTGAGCAAAGCATCATCGCCATAAACCAAGAAGATGGAAGAATGTTTGCCTTGATTGCTGTTTCTGATGCAAAGGCATCTTTGGGATTGAAAAATGAGGCTTTGAAATTTGTAAATCGTGCTTATGAACTGGTCGAGACAGTTCCTCAGCTATCTTCGAGGTCAAATGCTTACAACGAGATTGCCGAGCGTTTCTTGCAACACGGTGAGGTTGAAAAAGCACGAAACGCTATGTTTGAAAACCTACAAACAATCGCATCAATCCGAGATGAAGCCTTAAGAGCAACAGCTCTTGCTTCCTGCTACAATGTTTACGAAAAGGCAGGATTTGAACTTAATGAATCAGAAAAACACGCTCTGTATCAAATGCTTTCAAGGCTAAGGTGAAGTCTTACTGCGATATTCTTCCTCTTTCAGAATCCAGCCTTTCGGATCAACTTTTATGTTTGCTTGAGAGATTTCGATGGCTTTTTTCATCTGAAATTTTTGGATTTTGCCTTCAATTTCAATCTCAATCGGCATCGGGAAGGACAAATTTTTGGGCGTTTCCCAATAAATTTTTGTTTTCCCTGTTTCGGTTTTTTCAACTATGAGTTTAGGTAGCTCTGGTTGACGAAGATAAACTTCAAAAAACCAATCCAAATCCATGCCCGACTCGGTTTCGACTATGTGCTTGAAATCATCGGTTGTTGCAAAACGAACTTGAGTGCCGTCAGTTATGGTCTCCATTTTCTTTATCGGATAAGCCATTTTCCTGAGCGAACGGAAAAATGCTTCATCACCTACGAGGAAGCGAAGCGTATGAAGCACTATAGCGCCTTTGTCGTAAATATCACCGTCGCTTGAAGTGTAATCAGGTTCTGCCATATAAACCTGATAGGCAAACTTTGGCTCTCGCGGCGCAACGGGTTGTTTGTTTCGGATTCTTTTGACTCTTTTCTGCATCTCTTCAAAATAAGCTTTCTTGCCTTGAATTTCCTCAACATAAAGCGTATCCATGAAAGATTGGAAACCTTCATGAAGCCAAAAATCTCTCCAGTCCGAATTTGTAACCAGATTTCCCCACCATTCATGCCCTAATTCGTGAAGTAGCAACCAGTCGAATCCGTAAGAATTATTTTGAAAATTGTTTCCGTAAGAAATTATGGTCGAATGCTCCATTCCGAGATATGGAGTTTGTGCGATGCCCAGTTTTTCGCTACGAAACGGATATGGGCCTAAAAACTTTTCGTAAAATGCTAAAAATTTTTTCGTCTGCTCGATTAAGTTTTTCGCTTTTTCGTAATTTTCTGGAAGAACATAAAAAATAATCGGGAAAACTTTTCCGTCAATGCTCCTGTATGAGTCCTTTACTAGCTTGTAAGGTGCAACGTTTATCGTAATGTTGTAATTGTTTATCGGGCTTGACATTTGCCAGTAGAACGTTCGTTTTCCGTTTGCGTTTTCTTCTACCTTTATCAATCTACCGTTTGAAGCTACGTAAAGTGGTTTGGGCACGGTGATTTGCAAAGAAACTGAATTTGGTTTATCCGAGGGATGGTCCTTTACCGGCAGCCAAACGTCTGCTCCGTCGCTTTGGCAAGCAACGCCTATCCAATCAAACCCTTCTTTTGTTTTTTCCCACACGAAACCACCTACCCAAGGCGGGTTCGGAGCTATGCGAGGTTTGCCGGAATAAAAAATCCTAATTGCAACCAACTCACCAGGTTGCTTCGTCACCGGCAACTTTATCCAGATTTTCCCTTCAACTCGATTGAATTTCAGTTCTTGCGATGCTCGATTTTCTACGAGTTGAACTTTCGAGATAGTGAACACATCTTCCAAATCAACAACAAAAAACGCCACTGGTTGGACGATTTTTGCAGTTATCAAAACCGAGCCTGAAATTGAGCGGTTTTCAGGAAAAATCTCCAGCGAGATCGAATAGCTCAAAACGTCATAAGCCGCTTGCTCGTAAATCAAAGGCCCGCCTGATTCACTCGGACGCTCACGAAATCGGCGCTGAGAAAAACCGTGATGAAAAATCAGCAAGACAGCCAAGAAAAGAAAAGTCACTCGCAAAAAGAACGGCACAAAACTTCTGGCTGATAGATGCGTTTTTTTAAGCCTTAAATTTTGAGTCATAATTTTCATTTCCTCAACCAAAAATCTTTAGCGGCACTCAAAAAGCCTCTACTAAAACGATGATAGCGCCCTGTCAGTAGTTCTCGCCAAATTGGAATTAAACGACGAAATCTGGCTTTGGGTAAATTCTTTCTTGCTCGTAAATGCTCGATTCTTTCCTGCTTTTCTTCTATGTAAAGCTCGATGATTTTTTGAACCGAACTCGAAACCTTGTGACTTTGGAAAGCAGGCAAATTCTGCAAAGCGGAGAATATCCTTTCAAGTCTTTGTATTTCCTTTTCCTCGTAAAAGATGTCATCTGCGTAATCTGATAGAGTTTTGCTCTCTCTGATTATGCCGAGTTGCTGTCCCGAATGCTGACGATACATTATCAAGTTCTCATCAAGCGCCACGAGCTTTGCAGTGGTTGATATGACTAAAGCTATCCAGCCATCGTGGATCACGTTTGGAATATCGGTTGGTATAGGTGAAAAAAGCTTTCTGAATTCTGCTCGAAAAGCGGCAGTGGCCCCGGTGACAACATTTTGACGCAGTAAAACTTTTAGCATGTTTTTCTCTTCCCGCTGTTGTTTCGGGAAACTGTAATCCCAAAGATTTTTTCCGATGGGACGAGAATTTTCATCAATCAAAGTTGCATTGGAAAAAACTAGCCCGACGGAATCATCAGAATCGAACACGCTTTCGATTCGTTCAATTTTGTGATTTAGCCAGACGTCATCTTGATCGCAAAGAAAAATAAGGTGGCCGCTTGCGCGCCATATTGCGCGTTCAAAGTTTTTGGTTGAACCTAAGTTTCGCTCGTTAATTTCGAGTCTAACGGGAAAGGGAACTTTTTTCGAGAATTCTTCGATAATCTCGACAGTTCTATCCGTTGAGCCGTCGTCATTGACGATCATCTCATCAGGTTGGCGAGTTTGCGTGCGGATACTTTCAAGTTGAGCAGGTAAAAATCTTTCGCCGTTGTAGGTGCAAAGCACGATTGAAATTTTGTTTCTTTGATCCATAGCTTTTTACCGGACTTGACAGTAGCAACTTTAATCGTGAGTTTCTTGAAAAATCACAAGCAACTCCATTGTCCGGCAACCATCATTGCCGGTGCGCCTGATCCACCAGATTCACAAGGCGTTGTGTTGCGTTTGCAGTTTTCGCAATAAACCAGAGAACCATTCGGCTTGTCTTTTGGAAGATTTTCCTGCTTGAATGACGGAGTTTGAATTGGAGCGCCGAATTTAACATCAGTGCCGAAAAAGGTTGAATGCCCTTTAACTGATCCATCATCAGGTTGAGCTGTCATCATTATCACAGTCGCTTTGTCAAATCCGTTTTGTTGAGCTGTTCCTTGACAGCCGAGTATGTTTCCGTCATAACAGAATCTATCGCCCACTGAGTAAACTCTAACGCTTGGATCGGCAATAAAGGTGCGTGGACCATATAGATTACCAATGGAAACGAATGTTCTTCTACCGCGAAACTCTATTGGGTCACCAAAAATGTTGTTTATGAAGGTAATCGGATAAGAGTAATCGCCATGATAGGGGAAACGCGGTTCGTTGTAAACGAACGAGTAAGTCATTGATTCAGTTTGCGAGCCAATCACCGTTACGTTGGAGTTGTCAATTATGTTGATAAATATGCCGCCTTTTGCGTTTGGAAATCCGCCACCGAAGGTATCTTGAATTAAGACGAAACCCGCGTGCCAGAAAGTCATTGAATCTGCTTTTTGTGATTCCGTGCGTTTTGGGTTAATGAAAACGCATCCTTCGATTTTCCAGCCTGCATTACGGGCGTAGCTGTAAATACCGGCATCTGTGTTGTAGATAAAACGGCAGTTTTTTACCTTTATGTAATCGAACTGCCAAGCCTTGTCGGTTTGCGGAAGTCCACGAACGTATATACCTCTGAAAAAGTTGTTGAAAGTTACGCGCTCGAAGAAAAAGTCTTGGCTTGAATTGTAAGCTCCTACGGCTTCGATTCCGATGGTTTTATCGCTGCTTTCAGCGTAGAGTTCAATATCACGAATCTGAACTCTTTCGGTGCATTCGCCGATTCGGAATATCGAGCTATTGGTGCCTTTTAGTTTGATTCGGCTTGCGGCTTTTTGAACGACATTATTTGTTGGCGAGCCGGTGCCGAGACTTCCAACGCCTTGAATCGTTACACCGGACGGCAAAACTATCGGCGAGGTTACGACAAAATCACCTTCAGGAAATTGCAAAGTCCCGCCGTTTCGTGTTGCTATGAAAGCCAATGCGCTTTTGATTGCCACTGTGTCGTCGGTGATGCCATCGCCGACCGCTCCAAAGTCTTTGACGTTGTAGATGCCGGGATTTTCAGGCGTTGCAATCCAGTTATAAACAACTTCTTTGCCGCTACTGTCTTTGAATTTTATTTGATAGCGTTTGTCTTCGGCTTGAAAGCACCACTTGAAATCGGTTTCACCTGCCTTTAAGACAAACCCTGAACCGGTTTGGGAAAGCTTAGCCGTAGAACCAGCACACGGAGAGATTTTGGCTGGCGTGGCTCTATTCAAATCAACTATCTTTATCTCAGTTGAAGGCGGTGCGTAGCGAATAGCGCAAGCCGTCTGTTTCTGATCTTCAGGAACTTCCAAAATAATGTTGTAGCCTTCAAACTTGTTTTGAGCTGATAAATCCTGAAGAAAAATGAATGCAAATAGTAAGATAGCAATTTTTCTCATAACTTGTAGCTTAAAGGCTTGATAAACGATTTTTCAAGTTTGCGGAGAAACTCAAAAGTAGAGCCTACCAGTCTTGCTGTTTAGTGTTTTTGCCCGCTAACCTTAAGTAAATTAAAGTTTTGAAGTTGTGCAAAAAAAATCTACAGATGCCTTTTTTCGACTTGAGAGTTCTTTTTCATCAGTGTTATAATCCGAAAACGCTGAAAAGTTGAAAAGATTTTTTGAGACGATGGCGCAGGAGATGTCTAATCCCAAGTTTTATGTTGTTCCGGGTCAAACTGATAAATCTTTGCCCTTTCCGGAGAAAGCAGTAGAAGTTTGCCCGAAATGCTACGGTTCGGGAATGGAGCTTATTCCGGGCAAGGGAGCGCGTCCTTGTAGCTGTCGTCGGAAGAGAATTCAAGAGAATCTTTTCGAGAGAGTTAGAATCCCGAAGCGATATTCAAATTGTTCGTTTTCAAACTATCAAACCTTGACAGAATCGCAAAAAAATGCTTTCAAACGTGCGTATACTCTTGCGCAGAAATATCCAGATGTCGAAAAAGGTTTGCTCTTCATGGGCGGCGTCGGGACTGGTAAAACACATCTTGCCGTCTCGATCTTGAAGTGCTTAACGGAAAGAGGCTTCAATTGTTTATTCTGCGAATTCGGCTCGCTTTTACGAGAAATTCAGAACTCCTACAATCCCGCAACTCAATCATCGGAGTTGAAGGTTTTAGAACCGGTTCTGGAAGCGGAAATTTTGGTTCTCGATGAACTCGGAGCTTCAAAGCCCACAGAATGGGTCAAAGATACAATGTCGTTTATCATCAACACTCGGTATAACGACGAAAAACTAACCATATTTACCACGAATTATTTGGACGAACGCAGAGACGAAAGAGAAGAAACGCTAGAAGACAGAATCGGCGCAAGATTGCGTTCAAGGCTTTATGAAATGTGTCAAACAATCGTGGTTGAAGGTCCTGACTATCGTAAAAAATTCGATAAGCTCTCGAAAATCAAGAAAACATAACTCATCTACAACTCGAATCTGAAACAACTTTCGCCCTTAAGGTTAAACATCGAATAGTCCCAGATGCGGAATGTTATAGTGCTTTCGCAGTAGTTTCAAAAGCATTAGCTCGCAGTTTCGTTTGAAAGTTTTTTCATCGGTGCGGAATTTGTATCTGGACATCTGCTTTTCAACTTCTCGCTTGAGTTTTTCGAGAGTTTCGGAATCGGCATAAGTTAACAAAGCCTTGTTGATTTCTTTTTCCAGTTTCTCAAGTTCGACTTCTAAAGCTTCAAAATCGTTGAATTGTTTGAGATTTTCAAGTTGAGCGATTGTTTTGCTCAGAGCCTTTCCGATTTGTTCGTTGTTTACCGTGATTGCTGAATTGAGAAGGTCTATTTTTTCTTGTAGGTGCGCTTGTTTCTCTGAAGCTAAAGAATTCGCATCGAGCGGTTTTGAAACTATTGGTTCGTTTTTATCGTGTTTCCCGACACTTCTTTTGAGCCAAAAGCTAAATTCTGATTCGATTTTGTTTCGGAAAATACGAAGCGAGTTAAGTTTTCTTTTGTGATTTCCAGCGGTGTCGAATGAGTCAATAGCTTTCAAGATTATGTGCAAAGGAACGCCGCGCTTTTGCCAAGATTCTATCAATCCCCAATCCAGCGGGCTTAAGAAGATTTTTCTTCCGCACTTCTTGCTCAAAGCACTTTCTATCTCGGAAAAATACTTCCAAAACGCAGTTTCATCTGATTTTCCGCTCGAAGTTTTTTTCACAGAAAGGAAGCATAAGCAAAGCGTCGAAAACTTGCAAGTTTATTGCTTCAAAACTTTTTGGTTTTGGAGTAATCTTGATTTATGGCTGAAAGTCCAAAGATGCAGGGAGAAAGACGCGAGAAATTTTTAACGTCATCGGGAATTGAGCTACCGAATGATTTTAATCCGAGCAACTCGCATTTCGATTATGAAACAGATTTAGGCGATCCGGGCGAATTCCCGTTTACACGCGGGATTCGCAAGAATATGTATCGTGGCAAGCTCTGGACGATGCGACAATATGCAGGCTTTGCCACTGCTGAAGAGTCGAACAAAAGATACAAATATCTCTTATCGCAAGGCACTACTGGGCTTTCAATCGCTTTTGATTTGCCTACACAAATCGGGCTTGACTCGGACGATCCGCTTGCGGCGGGTGAGGTCGGTAAAGTCGGAGTTGCGATAGATTCGCTGGAAGACATGCTGATTCTTCTCGACGGAATCCCGCTCGACAAAGTTTCAACTTCAATGACAATCAACGCAACTGCGGCGATACTGCTTTGCCTTTATCTTGCTGTCGCTAAAAGGCAAGGCGTAAGTTTCGATAAACTCAACGGCACTATTCAGAACGACATTTTGAAGGAATACATCGCACGTGGAACTTACATTTATCCGCCGAGACCTTCATTAAGGCTTATAACCGATATTTTTGCTTTCTGTGCAAAGGAAGTGCCGAATTGGAACACGATTTCGATTTCCGGCTACCATATCCGCGAAGCGGGCGCAACGGCTGTCCAAGAGATTGCTTTCACTTTAGCCAATGCAATTTGCTACGTTGAAGCCGCAATCTCAGCAGGTTTGGAAGTTGACCAATTCGCTCCGAGACTTTCGTTCTTTTTCAACGCTCACAACAATTTGCTTGAAGAGGTTGCAAAATTTCGCGCCGCCCGCCGCCTTTGGGCAAAAATCATGCGAGATCGGTTCGGAGCGAAGAATCCTAAATCAATGATGCTACGCTTCCACACTCAAACCGCCGGCTCGACCTTAACAGCTCAACAGCCTGAAGTGAACATTATCAGAACAACAATTCAAGCACTAGCGGCTGTTTTGGGCGGAACTCAAAGCCTGCATACGAACTCTATGGATGAGGCATTGTCACTACCAACAGAACACGCCGCTAGAATCGCTTTGAGAACGCAACAGGTTATAGCTTATGAGTCTGGCGTTGCCGACATAGTTGATCCACTTGCCGGAAGCTATGCAATCGAGGAACTTACAAATCAACTCGAAAAGAAAGCTATCGAGTATATCCAGAAAATTGACGAAATGGGCGGAATGCTCAGAGCAATCGAAATCGGCTATCCACAGCAGGAAATTCAAGAATCGGCTTATCAATACCAAAAGGCAGTCGAAAGCGGAGATGCAATAGTGGTCGGGGTTAACAAGTTTCAGATTCAGGAAGACACAAGCATACCGATTTTGAAGATCGATCCTGAGATCGAGAAAAATCAAATCGAGCGCACCAGAGCAGTTCGTCAGAAGAGAAATTCTGAAAAGGTCGAGCAATCGCTAAAGAGACTTCAACAGGCGGCTCAGGGAACTGAAAATTTGCTTCCTTACATATTGGAATGCGTCGAAAATTACGCGACTGTGGGAGAAATCTCTAACACGCTTAGAAAAGTTTGGGGAGAATATCAGGAAAAAATTGTAATTTAACAAAATCGGTTCATCTTTGAGTTTGTCATTTTTACATTTCAGCGAGTGTAAGTTCCGTCAAAAGTGGTTCCTACGCCGCGGTAGTAGTGACAGGCGCCCTTTTCCTTAATCACAACTTTACCATCGAAAAAGGTAAACAAAAGTTTACAGTTTTCCTTAAAGTCGGGGATATATTCACTATATTCAGCAGTATTTTGGCCCGTCCACTTGGCTTTTCCGCTGATTTCTCCTGTAGAAGAGCCTGATTTTACCGATATGTTGAATGAAAAAGATTGCGTCTGATTTTTGATTTCTACTTTTCCAAACTTGTTACGGTAAACACCTGAAAAATCCGCAGAAGTGGCCGAAACTGTCGTGTTTGACGAGTTAGACGCTTTTATCTCTTTCTTGGGAGTAGAAGTTTTCAGATTAGACAGTGCTTCGCTTAGTCTCTTTTCCATAAGCTCAACTTCTTTGTTGAACTCTCTTTTGACTTCTTCTTCAAGCTCTTTTTCTGACTTCCCTGTGGGATTGCTTTTGCAGGATAATCCATAAGCGGCGATGTTTGCGATAAGAAATGCGAGAATTATTCGCTTCCACATATATCACAATCTCCCTGAAATTTTCACACTTTAATTTTTATAATCCAATTCAAAAAAGACAAGGAAAATGGGCAATCAAGAGCGAAAATAGTTTATCGTCAAAACATTTCGGTTTGTATGTTACGGAGTTTCTGTAAGCTTGTCAAGCATTTTCTTGAAATCATCTTCATTCAGGAGCTTAATGCCGAGAGCTTTTGCTTTATCGAGTTTTGAGCCTGCATCTTTTCCGACAATCAAGTAATCAGTTTTTTTACTCACGGAGCTTGCGACTCTGCCGCCGCGTTTTTCGATTAGGCTTGCCGCTTCGTCTCGCGTGAAACTTTCTAACTTGCCAGTCAAAACAAAAGTTTTGCCTGCGAAGTTTTCATCTCTTTCAGATATTTCTTCTTCTTCTGCGGACATTTTGACGCCTGCTTCTTTGAGTCTTTTGAGCAAATCCAGATTTCTTTCGTTGTGAAACCACTCGTAGATGCTTTCAGCTACGATTCTGCCGATTTCCGGAATTGCGTCCAACTCTTCGATGCTTGCTTGTGCTAATCTTTCGATTGAACGAAAATGATTTGTCAAAATCTTTGCGTATCTTTCGCCAACGTGCCTTATGTCCAAACCAATAAGCAACCGCTCCATCCCTCTTTGCTTTGAGCTTTCAATCTGTTCAAGCAGATTCATTGCGGATTTCTTACCCATTCTTTCTAGATTCACAAGAGAATCAAGTTTCAGATGGTAAATATCTGCAACGTCTTTGACGAGTCCTTTATCAACCAGTTGCTCAACAAGCACTTCTCCCAAGCCTTCAATATCCATTGCTCTGCGCGATGCAAAATACTCGATTCTTTCTTTTATTTTTGCGGGACAATCTGGATTTATGCATCTTCTTACAGCTTCTCCTTCGGGACGAATTGCATCTGATCCGCAAACAGGGCATGTTTTGGGAAATTCGTAATCAAGCTCCTCTCCTGTTCTTCTCGATTCTATAACTTGCAAAACCTGCGGGATAATCTCGCCCGATTTTTCAATCAGAACCCAATCACCTATTTTCAACCCCAGGCGTTTGATTTCATCTTCGTTGTGCAAAGATGCGCGCGAAACGGTAGTTCCTGCAAGAAAGACTGGCTCCAGTATTGCTACTGGCGTTAGCGCACCTGTTCGCCCGACTTGAACCACGATTTCTTTGAGTTTTGTTGTGGCTTGCATTGCGGGATATTTGTATGCAATTGCCCAGCGCGGTGCTTTGCTCGTAGCGCCAAATTCTTCTTGCAGTGCAGTTTGATTAACTTTAATGACGACTCCGTCAATGTCGTAATCGAGAGAATGCCTTTTTTCGAGCATTTCTTCAATGAATTCAATTACTTCTTCTAGGTTCCTACAAAGACGCCTGTTTGGATTTACGTTGAAGCCGTTTTTCTCAAGCCATGCGAAAATTTCCCAGTGAGTTTGAAAAAGTTTTTTGGTTCCACTCCAAACGTCGTATGGAAACATATCAAGCTTTCTGGAAGCAACTATTGAAGAATCCAGTTGGCGAAGTGTTCCCGAAGCACAGTTGCGCGGATTTGCAAATGTTTTTTCGCCTTTTTCCTTCAGCTCGGCATTGATTTTTTCAAATTGAGATCGCGACAAAAAAATCTCTCCGCGCACTTCGACTTGCGGTGGATAATCAGTTTTGAGTCGCAGTGGTATAGTTCTGATGGTTTTAATGTTTTGTGTAACATCATCGCCGACAGTTCCATCACCGCGCGTTGCCCCGACTGTCAAAATCCCGTTCTCATAGTGAAGTGCGGCTGAAACGCCATCAATTTTGAGTTCCGCAACATATTCAAAAGGTCTTCCATCGGCAAGCTTTTTGCATCTTGCGTCAAATTCTTTTAAGTCTTCGATGCTGTAAGAGTTATCGAGCGACATCATCGGGACTTTGTGGTAAAAAGGCTTGAAGCCTTCCGCTTTGCCGCCAACCCGCTGAGTTGGTGAATCAGGTGTTATGAATTGAGGATATTCTTGCTCCAGCTTTTTAAGTCTTTCGAGAAGTTGGTCGAATTCGTAGTCGGAAATTTCTGGCGCGCTTTTTTGATAGTAAAGTTCGTTATGGCGGTTTATCTCGGCACGTAAGCGTTCTATCTCAGCTTTTACTTTTTCCAAATCAAAAAGATTCATCTGCATCGTTTTCCCACCCTGTTTTTTCTGTAGCTTGAGAAGATGCCGATTGTGACATTACGGCTTCCCCAGATTCAGCTTCAAGATCGCTTTTTACAGCGTCCAGAATCCCATTGATAAATTGAGTAGCTTCAGCAGTTGAAAAGTGACGTGCTATTTCTATGGCTTCATTTATGACCACAGTTTTTGGGGTTTCACCGTCTAAGAATTCAAAAATAGCAATTCTGATGATGTTTCTATCAACAGTAGCCATGCGCGGAATTCGCCAATGCTCGGCTTTTTTGCTTATCATCTCGTCTATTTCGTGTATGCGACTTATCGTGCCCAAAACCAATCTGTCGGCATACTCGCGCACCTTGAAAACTTCTTCTGTAACTTCACTCAGAGTTTCCAGGCTATCTCGCATCCTATCAAGAATATGACTGGTTTGTTCTTTGATTTCATTAACCGATTCGATTTCTAACAGTAAGTAGTTCTTTTCGTTTTTCTGAATGTCTTGCTGAAGAAACTCAAGAATTTTTCTGAGTCTTGATTCAAAACTAGATACGGCTTCCAATAGGTTTTCTCTTTCTTCTTCCCATTTTTCAGGCGATTTGCTTTCGATGGCTGTCTCTATTGTTTGTTTGTATAGTCTTTCGACCTTTGCGAGCAAATCAAGGAGATTATCAGTAGAATCGGCTATATGAAGATTTTTTTTGGTAATCGGCTTTAATTCTTTTTTGATGAGAATTTCTAAGCTACTGATTTCTTCGAGGTAATTTCTAGCGATTTGGCTAGTGCCTTTGTTTACTTCGTCAAAACCGAAATTTCTCCAGTAGTCAACGGTAGGAAAGTTTTCGGGAAACTTTGCGAAATCGGCGGCAAACATCATTTGCAGCGCGCACTCTCTTGCTTTGCGTCTAGTTCCCATGTTTCAAAGTCTCTTTTCAATCAAGCACCGATAAGCCAAGATAAGTTTAACTAAACCGAGCCGAGTTTGCCAAAGTCTATTGGTTAATTCGCCCGAAAAATTTTTTGGTTTCAACTGAGGATTTATTTTTCTCCAAAAGAGGAAGTAAAATTTTTGCTTCCGTCCCTTTCCCTTTTTCCGAGAAGATTTCCAATTGCGCTAAGCTTCCATAATAGTTTTTAAGCCTTTGCCGAATGTTATTCAAACCGATACCTTTTTTCATGGCCTTTTCGAGATCGGCTTTATCAAAATTGCCGCCTTCGTCAAATACAGTTAGTTGCAAAAAATTACCTTTATCGGTTTTGATGATTTTTGCTGAGATTTCTACTTTCCCGCCGTTTTTGAGCTTTGAGATGCCATGCTTTATTGCATTTTCTACTAAAGGCTGTAGTATCAGCGATGGTATTCTTATTTTTTCAAGTTTTTTCGGGACTTGGATCGAAACCTGCAATCTTTCTTCAAAGCGTGCCTTTTCGATTTCAAGGTAAGATTCTATCAGTTTCAGTTCTTGTGAAAGAGGTGTGAATTCTTCTTCGGAACGCAAAACTGCACGCAAAAGCTGTGTAAGACGCATAAGTGTAGAAAGAGCCTTATCAGGTGAAGCTTGAATCAGATAGCCGATGGTTGTTAGGGCATTGAACAAAAAATGAGGGTTTATCTGTGCTCGGAGCGCAGAAAGCTTTGCTTCAGTGGCAAGTTTGGAAAATTCCTGTTCACGGAGTTCTTGCTCACATCTTTCATGGCTAACTCTCAAAGCATCAATTCGTCGGGCTGTCATTAAAGCTACTTTTTCAAGAAAATCTTTTTCTTCTGAAAGGAGGCGTCTTCCGCCGAGAAAATCTTCTAGAGTTATCAAGTAAAAGGGTTCATCTGCCGTCGGTATGAGAATTTTCACGCTTTGTGGGCTTATCGAAATACCAATCTCTTTGTCGAGGGTTTCCACCCATAGAGTTTTTGCAGCGGTGAAAGTTTTTGAAAGCTCTTCACAAAGCAAAGCCAAAATCTTTTCTACCGATTCCTGTTGTTCTATCTTTTTGCTCAGTTCCACTCTCAATTTTTCATAGTCGGGGCGGCGCAAAAGCAAGTCAACAATCCAAATTGCTTTTTTGCGTAGAAACGGATAGAAAATAGCAGTAGCAATCCATAGGCTCAAAACAACGGCTGTTGATTGTAATTTTCCTTTGTCGTTCATTAAGGGAATGACCACGAAAACATATAGCGAAGAGGCAGTCAACGTGAGCAAAACGAGCGAAAGAGCGCGCTTTAAGAAAATATCAGCAAAGGCAAATCGGTAATCTTGCAAAAGAATCACAAAAGCAAAGGGCAATGATGCTTGATGGGCGAGAAGTTCGACTAGCCATGATTTCTCTTCTATGTCACCGCTCAAATGGAATGCCGATATGACCAGAATTCCTAAAGCCAAGATCAAAAGTGCTTTTCGCTGAATGGTTTGACGAAAATCCAATGCTAGAAGAGCCAAGATAATGCCTAAAGACCCATAGGTCAAAATTTGAAGTGCTAAACTTGATGGGGCTTGGTTTGATTCTGCAAAAGAATAGAAGTTCAAAAGCGTTACAGTTGAGCTCAAAGCATAACCAATCAAAATCAGGAATCTTTTTTTGTGAGAATCCTTCAAAGATGAGTGAACGGTAACTGCGAGCAAGAAAGCCAATGCGGAGTAAGAAATGGCATTAACAAAGCTTGAAACTGTAAGTTCAAAAAAACTTTTCCAAACGGTATTTGCAAGCTCACCTAAGTTCCATAAAATTCCTAAACAAGCTGTTGCCAGGAGAAAAAAATTCAATGAAGAAACTTTTGGCTTTTCGCGGTAGTAAACAACCATAAAAAACAAGAGGCTGTAAAGAATTACTCCCAAAGCGAAACCAAGCAAGTTTATAAGCGAGGCAAGATTTAGTGTTTCCATGACTTCAAGGTTATTCTAACGCAACTTGTTTCCGTTCTTTTAGCTCCGATTCAAAAGAAAGTCTCCACTTATCGAGAAAAATTTGCAGGACATCAAGTAAAACAAATTTTTGAGCATGAGTTCTTTGGTCAAAACCCAAATGCAAATTTAATAGCTATTGACTATTTCGAGATAGTGTTTGAAAACAAGCTCAAAGTCTCTCTCTGTGGAAAGTCACCATGCAAAATATGCTATCAAGAGTGGAATTATCAGCCAAAGAAGTCCTTTGATTAAGAAAAACAGAAAGCCAAAAACTCCTAGTTTTTTAATCCACCGAATTAACTTTTCCGACTTCTTCAGTTTGTCTGTTTGGTCCATTGCTTGTCAAAACAAGATTTTAATCTAGATTTTTCGCCAATTGCTACCTTACAGGAGATGAGAGGTGAGGTTTTTCTTGCTTTGCTGGCATAAAGAAATTTGGGTGTTGCTTTGTGAAAGGCAGAGTTCGATTCGGTTTTGCTTTGCTCATTCACAAAAGCAACACCTTTGAATTGGTTTTGTTTCAATGACGATTAAACATCATAATACATTGCAAACTCAAAAGGATGTGGTCTTAAGCGCATTTGATTTACTTCTCGCTCGCGTTTATAGGAAATCCATCTTTCAATGATTTGAGTTGTAAAGACGCCACCTTTGAGCAAGAATTCATGGTCATTTTCGAGTGCTTTCAGAGCTTCATCGAGGCTACCCGGTAATGATGGGACATTTGCCAATTCTTCTGGCGGCAAATCGTATATGTCTTTGTCAAGCGGATCGCCCGGATCAATGCGATTTTGAATACCGTCAAGTCCCGCCAAAAGCATTGCCGAAAAAGCCAAATAAGGATTACATGATGGATCGGGCGGACGGAACTCAATCCGCTTGGCTTTGGGAGAGCTTGAAAACATTGGGATTCTGATAGCGGCAGAGCGGTTTCTTGCCGAATAAGCCAAGTTTACAGGTGCTTCAAATCCGGGGACTAAGCGCTTGTAACTATTGGTCGTAGGAGCAGCAAAGGCTACGATGGCAGGCGCGTGTTTGAGTAATCCGCCGATATAGAATTTTGCCGTATCGGAAAGTCCGGCATAGTCGTCACCAGCAAAAAGCGGTTGTCCGTCTTTCCAAAGCGATTGATGGCAGTGCATTCCGGAGCCGTTATCGCCAAAAATAGGCTTCGGCATAAAGGTTGCCGTTTTACCAAATTTGGCAGCTGTGTTTTTGACAATGTATTTGAAAAGCATCAAGTTGTCTGCTGTATGCAGAAGATTTGAATATCTAAAGTCTATTTCGCACTGTCCAGCAGTAGCGACTTCGTGATGATGGCATTCGACTTGTATCCCGACGCTTTCAAGCGTTAATGCAATGGCATTTCTTAAATTTACCAAAGTGTCAAGTGGTGGTGTTGGAACATAGCCTTCTTTCCCGCGAATGTGGTAGCCGGTGTTTAGAACACCATTTTCTTTGCCCGTGCGTCTGCTGTTCCAGTGTCCTTCCTCTGAGTTTATCGAATATCCAGCTTCATTTTGTTCGTTGAAGTAGGTTACTTCATCGAAAACGAAGAACTCCGCTTCTGGGCCAAAGTATGCTACGTCTGCTATGCCAGTAAATCTTAGGTAATTTTCGGCACGCAAGGCTACACTTCGCGGATCGAGTCCATAGCCTTCTTTTGTGATTGGATCAACGACGTTTGCAAAAAGACATAGAGTCTTTTCGTGGGCAAACGGATCAATCCAGTATCTGGAAGGATCAGGGATCAAAAGCATGTCTGATTCGTTAATAGCCGCCCAACCTCGCAAACTCGAAGCATCAAAACCAAAGCCATCTTCAAATGAGTCTTCCGTGAGCTGGTCAATCGGAAAGGTTAAATGATGCCAAGAGCCTGGTAGGTCAGTAAATCTTAAAGAAACGAATTTCGCACCTTGTTCCGTTGCGTAATGCAAAATACCTTTTATACTGTTCATCTTTTTGTTCTCCTGATGGTTTTTCTAAGTTTGGAGAAAGGCAGAGAGGATACTATTAAATCCAGACTTTTAACCGGGTAAAAAAGGCAGACAGCTTTGAAGTATAGCAACTTTTCGATGAAAATCAAGTAGAAAATTGGTTGCCGAATGAAAATAGCGCACCTAGTGCTTATGAGTAATACTTATTCTTGAATTTGAATGGTATTTTCCGAACCAGTTCCAACCGTTATGCCGTCTTTATTGATAAGAGCCACTTTGCGAAAGCCTCTTTGTTTGCCTAATTCTAAAAGCTTTCTGATTAACTCTTCTCTTTCCCCATCAGTCATTACATTCCATTTTTTCGTGACTATACCGAAAAAGGTTTCTCCTGTTATTCGCCCTGCGTGAAGATGATCTTTGAACTCAGAATTTTCAACTTCAAAGGTTTGAACGTTAGCTTTTTTGATAGGAACATCTGTCCATTTAACATAGATATAGAGCCCAGCGGCGGATGCGAGTGTTACCATTAGCAAAATGATAAGTAGCGGACTAACTTGCAAAAAGGGCTTTTTTTTGGTTTTTTCCTTTGAGGTTTTTTCCTTTGTTTGAGTTGTTTTTTTTGGTTTTGTCTTCTTTTCAGTTTTTTTGTTTGCCTGTAGCACCTGAATTTCTTCGGTTTTTTCAGGTTTTTCTCTTTCAAGTAATTCGGTAGGGTTCAGTGTCATTCCGACAGCTTCTGAGATAGTTTTGTCGTAACCACTTTCATATTTCTTTTCAGTCGTTTTCTTGCCCAGAGAGTTTGCTTTTTTTCTCAGCAGTTCATCATAACGATTACCAAGAACGACATTACATTCTATCGAAGCTGCAACCACTGAAGGCTCGAAAAATCTTTCACCTAGGTTATTTTTGAAATTGTAGAATTCTCTGAATAGATTTTTTGCAAGAAGTTCATCTAAATCTTCGGCTTTAGCTGCTTCGTCAATAAATTTTCGGAGGTTCACCAGAGCTTTTTCGATAATGGGAGTATCTTCTGCTGAAAACGAAGGAGCGTTTGTCCAGTTTTTATATGCCTTACTGAGATGTTCTGCTATCTTTTCTGGTGGCTCTGTTAGTTCTCGTCGCCCATCCCATAGCTCTGCGGTAAAAAGCTTTGTTACGACAATGTCAAATTTTGTTCTCGTAGCTACAGAAAAAGGAAGAGCTAGATAAAATCTTGACAAAGCCAAAAGAGCATAAGGACTAAGAGGTGGTTTGGAGTGTTCACAATAAAAACGTAGGTCTTCGCTTGAGATAGCTTTATCTCTTTGAGCAAGATTTAAGTGCCAATTTTCGATTTCATCCATTAGAGCGAATTCGGCTTTCGATGCTTCTTCTGGGTTTGGTTGCTTTGAAGCTTGTAGAAAATTATGGAGTGCTTTCTTTACTAGAATTGTGTCGGTTTTTTTGGGAGAGAGCTTTTTTTGGGATTCTATAGCAGAAAGGATTTGATCAACCATTTCGAGTGAATGAACTTCGGCTTCCATAATTCGGTAAGTGAAAGTTATGGGATTTTCACCTGATTCCAGATTTTGCATCTTCCGCAGAAACTCTTCTCTGTCACTTTTCATTATGCCTCTCCCAAGAAAATAAAAAACTTATTTGCAACTGCCTTGTTAGTGTTTACCTAATATCAAGATATCAAGGTGTAACTTGAGTAATTTGGCCGGTATGATCCCCGGTAATCGTGTAGGGGATTATATCGGCATCGCTTCTAGAAGCCGTTATCGTAAAGCCGTTTCTCAAATCTTGATCTGTAGGATTTAACGGCACCATTGAAAATGTGAAAACTCCACGGGTGAGTCTGCCGCTACTGTCAATCGTGCCTAAAGGCACTTGCGATGTATTAAGTTCAGAGAGCCTTGCAAAACGCTGATTTTGTGAGTAAAAGGCATACTCTGCATTGATGATTGTCTTCATGGTAGCAAAGGCATTAGCGTTTTCCGCTGCCATTCTTGCTCTGCGTAGATAGGGAAAAACAATTGCCGCCAATATCCCTATAATTACCAGAACTATTAGCACCTCAACCAACGAAAATCCTGCTTGTTTGTTTTTCATAGCTCCTCCTTTGTAACATTTTTTGGTACATAGCTTGTAACAAGATACGGCATTTTTCAGATGCCTGTTGACGCTTAAGCTCGTCTTGATTTAAGTATTCTCAAGTTTCAAACAACTTAAATCAGACTACTTATCCTCAGACAAAGCAATTTTTGTGCCTTTTAGTTGTGTTTTGTTTTCAGTTTTGCAAGATTTGATATTTCATTGTGTTTCCAGAAAAGCTGGAGTTTAGTTATTCTATTTTGAGTTCGGTCTTGATTTTCTATCGGAATAAAAACTATGAAGATAGCTTTGATAGGATACGGTTCAATGGGCAAGATAATTAAAAGGCTTGCTGAGGAAAAGGGAAATGAGATAGTTGCTGTTATTACCAGTGCAGAGGCAACTCTTTCCGAAGAGAGCTTAGCGGAAAAACTAAAACAAGCAGACGTGGCAATAGATTTTTCGGTAGCGTCTGCCGTGAAAAGAAATGTGTCATCTTGTTTACTAGCAGGTATTCCTCAGTTGAAGGAACAACAGGTTGGCAAACGGAATTTGAAGTAGTAAAGCGAATGGTTGAAGAAATGCGTGGGGCTTTTATTTTTGGAGCTAATTTCTCAATAGGTATGAACATTTTCTATCGAGTAGTTTCTCTTGCTTCTCAGTTATTTTCAAAATTTTCTGAATATGATGTATTCATCGAAGAGCGCCATCATCGGCGTAAAAAAGATTCCCCAAGTGGAACTGCTCTGAAACTAAAGCAAATAGTTTTGCAAAGCTTTGAAAAAGATTTTTCTATCTCATCAACAAGAGCGGGCGAAATCCCCGGCACTCACATCGTCGGCTTTGATAGCAAAGCCGACACGGTTGAATTGATACATACAGCTCGTTCACGTGAGGGCTTTGCATCAGGCGCAATTTTTGCTGCTGAGTGGATTCAGGGAAAACAAGGATTCTATGAATTCTCACAGGCAATTGATGAAATTGTTTCCAGCAAATTTAGTTTTGGAAATGATTAGTGCCCTTAAAAGTTGGCGTTAGGTGAAAAGAGAGTAGGCAGAGGAAGCTGATTTCTAATCGCTCAATCGAAAAAGCTTGGCTTGCGAATGTTTTGAGATGGCAGGTAGATTCCACACAAATCTAGAAATGTCTAATATAATATCGTTCTTAGTCATGAGATTTCTCTTTGTTCGATTTGGCAGTTGAGAATATCACATGATTCAAAATGACACCAAAAGTTGATAGAATACAAACTTGTATATGGACACGCTAATTTCAACAAACCTTCCCAAAAGACTCAATCTTGGTTGTGGGTCCTACAAAAAACCTGGCTTTCTGAATGTGGATAATGAGCCTAGTGCCGAGCCTGATTTACTCCTCGATCTTGAGCAAATACCTTACCCTTTTCCAGATAATCATTTTGAAGAAATTAGAGCTTACCATGTCCTCGAGCACCTAAGCAATCCTTTTGCAGTGATGCGAGAAATTCATCGGATTCTTGCACCAAATGGTCTTGTTATTGTTCGTGTGCCTCACTTTAGTCGTGGATTTACTCACGCTGGCCATAAACGCGGTTTCGATGTAACATTCTCTTTCTATTTTAGCGACAAGTTTCCAAAAAGTTATGTAATCGTGCCTTTCAAGCTAGAATATATGCGCCTTCGGTGGTTTGCTCAGCCCTACTTGAAAAGAGAAGTACTTTCAACACCAGTGTTTTACACAGCCACCATTTTAGGTAAAATCATTGACTTTTTTGCTAACCTCTCTCCCTTTATCACTTCGCGGCTATGGTGCTATTGGGTAGGAGGTTTTGAGGAGATCGAGTTTCGCTTTCGGAAGATAACTCAGTAAAAAGCGAAGCCTTGCAAAGTCTCAACTAGCAGAAAAAGTTTCGTCTCACCACTAAGAGATCAGAGCACTTGAAGTTTGCTACTGTTACATTAGTTTGGTTTTGTAGTTTGAAAGTATCTTAACTATTTGCTGTTTGGTGTTTGTTCAATTATTCGTTGTAGTTGGCTCGCCAATTCTTCGTAGTTTTCATTTGTTGAAGGCACATGAAAAATCGGGTGGTAGAATACTTTGATTTTCCCCCACAGGCGCGGCAACTTGTGATTTCTTGCCCAGACTTTGTTTGCACCTTGAATTGTTACAGGCAAAATAGGTGCACCGGCTTTCATTGCAATTCTTATGACACCCGGCTTGAAAGGCAAGAGTTTTCCGTCGGAAAGCTCTCTTGTTCCTTCAGGAAAAATCACTAAAACTGCTCCGTCACGCAAGGTTTCTATGGCTTGCTTGAATGATTCTTTCGTTGCGCGCTCTATATTCACAGGGAAAGCCCCAAAATAGCGAATCAGTCTTCCTACAAAAAACCATTCAAATGCTTTTTCCCAAGCCATGAAGCGGTATTTGCGCTTTATCGGAATGCAAATCCAAAACGGATCGAGATAAGTTTGGTGGTTTGCGGCGATTATGAATCCTTTTGAAGAATCTTGAGGTATATTTTCAAGGCCATGATATTCAATTCGCCAGAGTAGCTTGCTTACAAACAATGCGAAATAGCGTAAAGGCTCCGTTATAATTGGTGGCGGATAACGAAAGCTTTTGCTCATACATTTCTCTAATCATAAAGCCGTCAAGTTCTGAAGACAAAATCAAGCTTTCAGGTGGAAAAACTTTCCTGCTGGGAATATCATTTTTTTGGTAATCTTAATAAAATCGAAAGGTCTCTATGAAAATTGGCAATTTAATTGTGTTTGTTTTTTTAATTCTAATAGCCACGTTCACGAGCGGTTGCAGCTCGGACGTTGCGGCTGATTGCAATAGCATTAAGGTTGGGATAGTTTTCGACATTGGTGGTAAAAACGATCGTTCGTTCAATGCGGCGGCTTGGGAAGGTGTCAAACGTGCTCAAAAGGAGCTTGGAGTTTGTTTATACGACATAGAACCGGGAAATCCTACTTCAATCGAGCCAGCAATGCGCGCCTTTGCCGAGAAGAACTTTGATTTGGTCATAGGTGTTGGATTCGCTCAAGGTCCACTGATGCAAAAAGTCGCACGCGATTTTCCCAACGTGAAATTTGCAATTGTTGACGGCATTATCTTTGAAGACGATGGTAAAACCCCAAAGAAAAATGTTGCATCTTTGGTATTCCGCGAACATGAAGGTTCGTATCTCGTTGGGATAATTGCTGCAGAGAAGTCGAAAACAGGTGTAATTGGTTTCGTGGGTGGAATGGATATTCCCTTGATTCATCGCTTTAAGGTTGGTTACGAAGAAGGTGCGCGCTCTGTTAATCCTAATATCCGCGTGATTGACAATTATGTAGGCGTTACAGATGCCGCTTGGAATAATCCCGGAAAAGGTAAAGAGCTTGCTTTATCTCAAATAGAAAAAGGTGCAGATATTATCTTTACCGCAGCGGGAAACTCTGGATTAGGTGCTTTCGATGCTGTTGAGCAATATGGAAGGGACGAAAAAGGAGAGGCTAGAAAATACGTAATTGGCGTGGACTCAAACCAAAACGGTGTCAAGCCGGGTTTTGTTTTAACTTCGATGGTCAAGCGCGTTGACAACGCAGTTTACGACGTTGTTAAAGAAGTTTTGGAAGGAAAATTTCAAGGCGGCATTCATTCTTTCGGACTAGACAAGGACGGAGTCGGCTATGCAATGGATGAATATAATGAAAATCTCATCCCGAAAGAAGTTATAGAAAAAGTTGAACAGGCGAAGAAGAAAATCGTATCAGGTGAAATTAAGGTAACAGACGCAATGGCGAAGTAGTTATCAAGTGATAAAAACTTACTGAAAGTTCAGGCATGTGTTGTGATATGAAAAAAGCCTCTAAAGATAAAATGAAAAGGACACTCAAAATAAGAACGGCCATGAGCGATATGCACGTCCTGCACTGAGGTAATCTGGAGTCAACGCCGCTGTTAAATGGCTTTCTTTTGATAGTAATCGTGCGAGTAACGAAACCAAGTCTATCTTACCGCTGTGTTTTGTAGCTTTAGAGATAGCCATAGCCCAAAGCAAGCCGGCATTCTCAAATGTGCCAGCCGCTGCGCTTGCCTTATGTGCAGCCGCTATGCAAGCTGATGGTTTCTGGTTTAGGTTGCCGATTTTTCTTCTAAAAGTTTTACCGCCGATAAAATCAAGCCTATTAGCACCCATAGGTGCCTTGCGTCTTCAAATGAACCCAGCAAGCCTTGATAAAAGGCAGCAGCAAAGAATCCTAAACCCAGCGAGAATAAAAGCGGGTCTCGTTTTTTCAAGCCATTTGCGAACGAGATTTTGAGTATCGAGAAAATCAAGGTAGTAATTGCAAAAAGCCCTAAGATACCTGTTTGTGAAGCGACGCTTAAGAAGATGTTGTGAGCGTCGGTTAGAAGGCTGAAAGAGCCATCTGAGTTTTGGAAGATAACGCGGCATGAATCTTGCCCAATGCCTTTGCCAAAAAGGAAATTGTCAAAAAAAGTTCTAGAAGATTCTATCCAAACCATGAGTCTTGCTGATGGCTGAATCGAATAGCCGAAAAAATTAAATGCAAAAGAAGCAGTAGAATGTGGCTGCAGGGCGATGAAATTAACTCCGTAAAAAAGAATTGCACTTCCAACGCCAACAGCAAGGCCGAAAGCTCTGAGTGGTTTGTTTTCAAAATAAAACCATATCCCTAGAATCAAAGGGATGCTCCCAAGTCCTGAAGAAACAGTGAAGATCGAAACGATTAGGATTAAAACCAGCAAAATGGCAGAAAATCTTTTGTCAATCCAGCCTATTTTTGAAATGCCAAGCAAAATCGAAAGGCTCACGCTTAGGTAGTTTAGAAGCAAACTCGGTGTTAGGAATGTCGAACGAAGACGTGGGTAACTGCCCGATGGAGCAGAACCAAAATGGTAAGTCCAGTATCGGAGAAGCGGATTTTCTGAATCGAGATAGTAGGTGAAAATCGCAATCAAGCCTATAGAAATGGGAATCAGACAGCCAGTAAGCCACGCCGTAAGTGCTAGACGTAAGTCTTTTTCAGATTGAATTAAGCTATACACCAAAACAGGGAGAAGTAGCAGGTAAATTTGAGTGAATAGCTTAACCGAACTTCTAAAAACGTCTTCCGAAAAAAGAGCGGAGATCGCCATTGCGAGAAAATAAAGTAGCAAGAGCTGGAAAAATGAATGCCAACTTAAATAAATTTGCTTTTTTGCAACCGCAAGAAACCAGAATGCGAAAACCAAAGGAAATAAAAAGTCCGAAGGCGCTACTGTAAAACCTAAAACAAAAACAGAAGGCTGAATGTATCCGAGCGAGAAGATATAAGCGAAAAGCAAGTATTTTGCGATTTGAGCAATCATCAAAATTTAGTTTTCAGGAAGTTTTAGAAACGAAGCCGAGCTGAGTTCATCAAATCGTAGTCCGGTTGCTTGGCTGATTTCTTCTTCACTCAGTGCCCCACAGTTTTTGGCTTTGCGAAAGAAGTTAATGATTCCAATTACCGAAGCGGCATCATCGAAAATGTTTCCTGTAAGGCTTGCCTGAGTTGCTTTTTCGATGAAATTTTTTAGCCTTTTTGCTTGTTCATCTTTTGCACTTAAGAAAAACGAGTAAAGAGCGGCATAGCGAGCTACAAGTTGCGCTGGATGCAGGTCCCAGCTTTGATAAAAACCGTTGCTCAAAGAAAAAGTTACATTTTCAAAATGTTTTCGCCATGCTTGGTGGACTACGAGTTTGTTTTCTTCGATTTGTTTTGCCGATAGATTTTCACCTTTGTGAATGGGAATAGGCATTTCGATAGTCACAGAATCAGAAAGTCTTATCCCAAGTCGAGCAAGAGCAAGTTGCATCAATTGACGAGCCAGATTGCATGAATCATGTTGTAAATGTTGGTAAATACCTGAGATTCCGAAACTTGCTGTGTAGTCGAAAGCTCCAAAGTGCGCCGAAACAACTCGTCCTTCTCCAGCCTTTACCAAATCCTGTAAAACTATTTTGCCATCTTCATTCAAAATGGATTGTGGAGTTTCGATCATTATCTCGATTTTAAGTGTGCCTATGGGCAAGGAGCTTTCTCTTTCAAAGACTTCCAAGAGTTTTGCTAAAACTTCAACTTCTCGATAGCTTGTGATTTTGGGAAGTGTGACTACGAAATTTTCAGAGATGCTTTTGAAGTTTTTGAATGAATCGGTTTTTTCAGCGAAGTTCTGTAAGAAAATTTCCAATGTGCGAACAGCCCTTTTGAAAGTTTCAGGTGCAAAGGATTTTATACGCAGGCCGCAGAAAGGGAGGGCTTTTCCTGAAGAAACGTTTTTTGCAAGCTCTTCAGAAGCTGTGCGAGCGTGGAGGTCTTCTTCGTCATTGGTGCGAAAGCCATATCCGTCCTCAAAATCTATGCGAAAATCTTCGACGGGTTCGTTTCGGAGTTTTTCAATCGTTCTATGATAAACGCTCCACGCAAGCCAGGTATCGAAACCTGCATTTTTTATTTTTTCTTCATCTTCGGCAGTCTCTATGAGACTCTCATCTAGCGATTTTGTGTGAAGAAATCCCATAGCTTTGGCAAATTCCACGAAATTCGGAGCGTATGTTTCGATTGATTTCAATGCGATTTTGCCGAGCTTTTCAGGCGTATCAGCTTTGAAGAGGTTTGCTCCGCCATAGACCACATGAACAGGTTGGCGTTTTTCAATTTGTGGGATTTTCACTTGCGACTCAAGGCGTTCTTTGAATAGTTTTTCTGCTAATTCCTGAAGCATAAGAGAGTTTTAGCAGAATTTAGCAAACCTACAAAATTGATGTCTTCAAGTTAACTAGTTTCTAAGTCGGGAAATGCATCTAATAAGCTAGAATTCCGTGTTTGCGCGGTTTTTGAAACGGTTTTCCTGCATTCGTATAATTGAATTTCATCTTATCAAATCGGAGTTATTTTATGGTATTTTGGCGAAGAAAAAAGCAAGACCCATTTTCAACATCTATTCTCGGTTTGGATAAAAGCCTTGAAGAGTTAAAGGCAGAAGAAGAAAGAATCGAAAAAGAGTTTAGCTATCGTTTTGCTAATGCGATTGAAAAAACTAGAGCCTCGATAACCAGTAAGTTTGAGTCTGTTTTCGGTAGAAACCGGAAAATTGACGAATCTTTGCTCGAAGAGCTTGAAGAAATTTTGATCTCGACGGACATTGGCGTTGCGACAACGATGCAAATTTTAGAAGCTGTCCGTCAAGGTGTTTCAAGGCAGGAAATAAATGACGTTTTAGCGCTCAAAGAAGCTATCAAAAGAGAAATTTTGAAAATCTTACAAGGCACCAAGGGCATTTCGGACGAGACTATATTTGATTCTGGCATAAAGCCTTATGTCATGATGGTTGTAGGCGTCAACGGCGTCGGCAAGACTACAACAATCGGGAAATTGGCTTATCGAATTAAGAACGAAGGAAATGGAGTTTTGATCTGTGCGGCAGATACTTTCAGAGCGGCCGCAAATGACCAGCTGAAAATTTGGGCTGAAAGAGCTGATGTTCCGATAATTCAGCAGAAGCAAGGAACTGATCCAGCTGCGGTGCTTTTCGATGCTATAAAATCTGCAAAAGCACGTGGCACCGATGTTCTGATAGTTGATACTGCGGGAAGACTTCACAACAAATCAAACCTAATGGCTGAGCTTGAAAAAATGAAGCGAGTTGCTTCTCGTGAGGTTGAAGGTGCTCCGCACGAAACTCTGTTGGTTATTGATGCTGTAACAGGACAAAACGGACTTGAGCAGGCACGCCAGTTCACGAAAACAGCGAATGTTACGGGAATCGTTTTAACAAAACTCGATGGCACGGCTAAGGGCGGTATAGCTGTGGCAATAGCAAAAGAATTAAATCTTCCTATCCGCTACGTCGGTATCGGCGAAAAGATTGATGACCTTGTTGTTTTTGATCCGAAAAAATATGTTGAAAATCTTTTCAATTAGAATCGAAGGTCTTTTTGAATTAAAAAGGCACTGCCGTCTTTGCAGTTGGGTTTTGAAAAGTGAGAATTGCCTGTTTAGACGACAGCGCCTAGCTTGTATAAATTACTGAAGTTCAACCATGTCGCCAGGATGGATTTCCTGATTGCTTCTTGTAATTAAAGCTGTAGCAGTCTTTTCTTTGACGTTCAAAACAACTATCTCGCCGACAATCAATCTCAAATCCTTTGGGCGACGGCTTTTGGCATCTTTGCTTGTTACAATTGAGCCATTGGCATATTCACCGGATTTTCGAGGCGCTTGAATGGAGAATTTCCCGCCGCGATATGCATTGCTTTGAAAGCCTTCATCTCTAGCACTCAGAGTTTCTTTGGCATACAGGTTCACAACCCCGCCTTTACCTAAAGGACGAAAAACTGTTAGGTAATCACCGACTTTGATATTGTCTTCTGTGCCTAAATCTATGTAAACAATTTGATTGGCTGACAGTGCTTCCAGTCCATCTCTTGCCATTATGATCTTTCCGGTTATTTTTCCGCTTGGATTTGCGAAAATGTCTAACGGCGGCCGTTCTTCATACAATGGACTGGTTCGGCTAGGCACAGGTATTAGCAAATCTCCGAGCAGTATATTGTCGCATGACATTTTGACCCTTGCTACTACTATTTCGGGTTTCACCCTAACGATTTCAACCATTCCGATTTCCTGAACATAAAATCCCAAATCCTTTTTTTGAGAATGCCGAGTTTCAACTCGCCCGCGTGGCCGTATAATTTGAAGAGTGTCACCTGGTTGAATGTTTCCAAGCCCACGACTGATGTAGAGAAAATCGTTTTCGCTGTAGATGTTTTGTTCTCTTTCATCTGGAGAACCGACAACTTCCCACTCGGTGTTTATCGGTGAGTTCTGTATGTAGCCTGCACAAAAAAGATGGTTACCTTTAGCCCATGGTAGTTTTTGGTCCTTCTTTTCTACTACTAGTGTTGGGGTTGGCTCTGCTACTTGTCCTTTCACCAACACCGCAAAGCACAATAGGAGCACTAGCGCGAAATACTTTTTCATACTTTTCAACTCCTCCCAACAAAACAACCGCAATCTTTATCTATCCTAGCCTTTTGACATTTGTTCGTCAATAGGCTTCTTGGAAAAATCTCATATTATTTCGCCTATGAGGTCATATTCCATTGCTCTTGTGATGCGGACGTTATAGAACTCTCCGATTTGAGGAACTAGGTTTTCAGGGATCTTGTTTATCAGAATGTAACCATCAATTTCCTTTGCCTGTCCTTGATGTCGTCCGTGGAAGAGTAAATCCGATTCAGGTGAGACGCCTTCAAAAAGAACCTTGAAGACCTTTCCGACCTTTTCCTTGTTTTTCTGCTTGGAGATTTTAGCTTGTTCTTTCATCAAAATAGAGCGCCTTTGTTTGGCAATTTTTGGATCAACTTTGTTAGGTAGATTAAAAGCGTCTGTTCCTTCTTCATCAGAATAGACGAAGACACCGACATTATCAAATTGACAATTCTTAACAAAGGTTAAAAGTTCTTGGAAGTCTTCATCCGTTTCGCCTGGGAAACCGACGATAAAGGTTGTGCGAATAGTTATTTCAGGCACTCTTTCACGCACTCTTTGTATCAGCCTTTCAAGACTTTCGCGTGTGCCACCACGACGCATTAGTTTCAGGATTTTTCTCGATGCGTGTTGAAGCGGTATATCGAGATATTTCACGGCTTTCGGTGTTTCGGCTATCGCCGATAAAAATTCTTCGGAAACATGAGTTGGATAGGCATACATGACCCTTATCCACTCGATTCCTTCGATTTCGCCCAAAGCTCGAATAAGTTTCGCTAGACCTTCTTTTTCACCTAAATCTTCACCAAAACGAGAAGAGTCTTGTGCGATCAGGACCACTTCTTTAACACCTTGTTTTGCTAGAGTTTCCGCTTCTTTTAAGATTGAGTCGAATTGGCGGGAACGAAAAGACCCTCGCATCGAAGGAATGGCGCAGAACGAACAAGGGCGATCGCAACCTTCAGCTATTTTTATGTAAGCCATGTAAGGCGGAGTTGCACGATAGCGCGGCGTGTCAAAATCGTAAAGGTAAGTTGTAGTTTTACCACCTATTGGTGTTAGTGTAATTTCGTGGAAGTTGCTTTTTTCATCTACAGCCTCTGAAATTTTCTCAATCTCGTTAGTTCCTATAAAGAAATCTACTTCTGGTAGCTCTTTTACAAGCTCGTCACGGTATCTTTCAACCAAGCAACCTGCTACAACAAGCCTTTTCGTTATACCTTTTTCCTTAAGAGTTGTGGCTTCGAGAATTGTATCAATAGATTCTTGCTTTGCCGCTTCGATAAAACCACAGGTGTTGATGACTAAAGTTTCGGCATCTTCTATTCGATTGGTGATTTCATATCCGTTTTGCCTAAGTTGCCCCATCATGACTTCAGTGTCAACCAAGTTTTTGGGACAACCTAAGCTTATGAATCCGACTTTTTTCTTCATAACCGACAAAAAAAGGTAGTGAGAATCACTACCAAAGAGAATGGTGCCGACTAGAAGATTCGAACTTCTGACCCCCCGCGTGTGAAGCGGATGCTCTACCACTGAGCTAAGTCGGCACGAAAACAATGCTAACAAAGAGCGAACGATCGATCAAGACTTCAAAACAAGCACATGTTAAATTGATGGGTCATCGGCTTTAGCAGGCCGATTTTCTTCAGTGTATTTTATCGTTCCGATTGAAGAATCAATGTAAAAATGCCTGGTGCCTGTAGCCATCGTTCCTTCTGAAACTTGCGGATCGGCGTTTATGGAAAAAAAAGCAGGTTTTGTTCCAGAAGGCTGTTCAACTTTCATCGTATAGACATAGCCGTTTATTACAGGTGTTTCGCTATTGAATTTGTCTCCTTCTATGCAACCTGTTTTAACCAAATCTGCGAAGGTAGGAGCGAATTTGCCTTGATGACGTCCAGCATAGCTTATCTGACAAGTGCGCAAAGTGCTTAAAGTTTGTATTGCAGTGCTTTCGTTACCGTTTCTGACCATTGCCTGCCATGCCGGAATTCCCACTGCCACGATAAGGGCAATGATGGCTATGACTATCATCAATTCGACAAGAGAGAATCCTTGTTGTCTTCTTTTTCTGCTTGACATTTTTCGACCCCAACAGCTTAAGAATAACACCTTATGCACGCTGTAGCCAAAGGTAAAGTTTCATAAATTCAAATCTAACTTAATGCTTGTGAGAAGCTATAAACCGTGATCTGCAAACTTCAAAATTTTCCACGAAGACGATTTGAGTTCAATAAAACGGCTACCGCTTTTCTTGCGAAGTTTACAAGTCTTCTTGTGAAGTTTAATTAAACCAACTAGAGATTCTTTGGAAATAAAAAATGCCCTCGGAGGGATTCGAACCCCCAACCAAAGGATTATGAGTCCTCTGCTCTACCGTTGAGCTACAAGGGCTTGACAAATTATTTAATATAACTTGAGTTTTGTATTTTTTCAATCCGAGAAGATATATTCTCAAACTTTCTGAGAAGATACCTTCTCAAATTTTTGTGAGGTTTCAACCAAAAAACAAGTGCGAGCCTTCAAAGCTCGCACTTGTTTTGCAAGGCTTTTCCAAGGCTACTCGTTAAGTGGGTGGAAATCAAGATTGGTTATGTCTTCAGTTACAAAAATAACCCTTTGTTCGTAAGTGTAACGTTTCGATTGAACCGTCAAGATGTAAGTTCTTCCAGCCTCTACTTCGTCAAAGCGATAGTATCCAAACGAAGAGGTTTGGACTGCCCGACTTACGCCTTGGTCATCGGTCAAAACTACGTATGCATTTCTCAGTCCCTTGCCGCTTCCTGCAAATACTCGCCCGCTGACTGTCACCGATGCCGCTGAAGGCGCCGCTATGAAGATTTGATATGTAATGGTTGTGGTATTACCACCACAGTTAATCGTGAGAACAGGATTGAAAGTCCCAGTCTGTATAGGTGTGCCTGTTATGACATAAGAACTACCAAGTTGTGTCAGTGAAAGATTAGGTGGTAACCCCGTCATGTTCATTGTGCAACCTTCGTTGTTTGGTGTGATTGTGAATGAGCCATAAGGAGTGTTAGCTTGACCATTTGGTAGAAGGGCTATGTAATCGGGATTCCGTTCATAAGCTCCTATATCAACTGCACTGCCAAAAGGTCTTGAAGCTCCTCTTTGGTCTGAGGTTGCAGAGCTATTGCCATTATTTATAGCACTAGAAGGGTCGAGTAAGGCTCTTGTCCAGCTTAAGCCGCCGTAATATCCTAACGGTGCTAGAAGCGGGTCTATGCCTGAAATATCACCCGTTTGTGGAAAGTTTCCACTCATTCCGGTTGTGTTTCTGATTAGGTTATATCCCGAGGAATTTATACTACCAAAGAAATCTGGACCATTAGATGCTGAGTTATTTGCGATGATAGTATTAGAAGCATTAACTCCACCGAATGGTGCAAAAACTCCTCCACCGACATTTGCGGCAGTATTATTGCTAATGGTGACATGGCTTAAGCTCAACGAACCACCGTTGGTAATGCCGGCACCGTTGCCTGAGGTTGAGGTGTTGTTGCTAATAGTAGAATTAGTAATTCGCATTTGACCGGAATTCAAAATTCCTCCACCATCATAGGTGCAGGAATTGTTTCTAATTGTTGAATTTATAATTCCCATACTAGCTCCTACGGCGTTGAAAATTCCTCCACCGTTGCCACCGTTTGCGAATCCGTCTCTAATGGTCAAACTATTGAGTGTCAAACTTCCGTTGTTGAAGAACACTCTACTATTTCCATTACCTGAGATTTCTATTCCCTGACTTCCACCTGCATTTGTTATTGTCAAGCTACCTGACACGGAGATGGAGTTGATAGTAAGGTCTCCAAGAGTTAGGGTAATCACGCAGACTCCAAGCGAGCAATTAGGATCAGTTGTCGGAATGTTGAAGTTAATTATGTCACTTGCAGTCGTTGAATTCGCCGCTGCTACAGCTTCTCGAAGACTGCAATCAGAATCGCATGTCCCATCGTTCGTATCTGCTGTTTTTGTGACCGTATAGGTCGCACCGTAAGCCAGCGTAATACCGAGAAACAATGATGCAAACGCAGACAGAAACAAACGAGTAAATCTTTTCTTATTTTGGTTTTTTATGGTTAGCATAACTTTCTTCTCCTAAAAAGTTTATTCCAAAAGCTTTGACACAAGTATATTTATTTTTTTGCAGAAAGGACAACAATTTTCGCCAAAAAAATAAAACTTTTACTATAAAAATTTGAGTGTTACAGAGAAAGATTTTAAGAAGGAGTAATTCAGAATCAGTCAGGTTGTTATGCTCTATTGGGAGTTATTTTTAGCAACTTAGGGCTTGGGACTTTTCAAATTGATTTCTTGATGTTTTTGCTTTCAGCGAGGAAAAATTTGAAGTAATCATACATAGACCAGATCGAAGTTATAACTGCAACCCACAAGGCGCCGCGTCCGACCGTGTAGCCTAGAACTCTCCAATCGTCTGTATTCATGGAAAAGTTGAGCAGATTTGTGAATGCTGTGCGAACCTCTGGGACTTCCCAGAATCTAAAGGTCGGCATTGACCAGCCGAAATTCGATACTGGCGGTGTGCCGTTAGCAGCAGCGATAAGCAGTGCAACTACCGCTGTGCACTGTGCCCACATCTTTATCTTCCCAATCTTTTGCGCCGATATAATCAAACCTTCTGATGCCGCAACCGAACGCAATCCCGTAACTGCAAACTCTCTTCCTAGAATAATCACAACTGCCCAAGCAGGTGCAAGATGCTTTTCAACAAGTGCAATCAGTGCCGCAGAAATTAGCAGTTTATCGGCTATCGGATCGAAGAGCGTCCCGAATTTCGATACCTGGTTTCGTTTTCGTGCTAAGTATCCATCAAGAATATCCGTTAGTGATGCCGCAAGGAAAATTATTATTGCCAACGCATAGCGCTCTATTCCGAACCAATCTTCAGAAACCGGTGTGAGTAGAATTACTACCAATAAGGGAACAAGAAAAATACGGGTTAAGGTAAGGTAATTTGGCAGGGTCATTCTTTCCACATAGTTTATTTAATCACTTCTTTGTCTATTTTTCACCTATCAAATAAACAACCGGTTCTTCACTTACGACCCTTGCAGAATGATATGTTCCAGCAGGCATAAAATCTCGATCACCGGGATTTAGGACAAAAGTTCCAACATTCTCTATCGTTAGTTCCAGCGAACCGGAAATTATCCAATGGGATTGCTCGTTGTTGTGCTTGTGCATCGGATAAACGGTGGAAGGACGGTCACTCCATTGATAAACTTTGTAGCCTTCGGAGATCATGATTTGTCTTAGCATCGCAGCGTTCGGCGGATAAACTTCTTTCCATCTTTCGACGCGATACATAGTAGCTTTGCCTCTAATCTGTGATTTTGCTTGAAGGGAAGCAAAGCGCATTCACCTTGCTTCCCTCTCAAACAATTTACTTTGAAGCAGTTTTCATGTCAATCGGATTGCCTTCGGCGTCCAAATAGCTGATTTTCTCACCCCAAACTGGGATTTTTCTGAGTTCAGGTTCGATGATTTTTCTATCGCCTACAATCAAAATAGCCATCTTTTCAGGCTGCAAGTATTTTTGAGCGACTCTATTGATGTCTTCAAGCGTTACTGCCTGAACTTTTTGAATGAATTCGTTGAAATATGTATCTGGAAGGTCATAAATCACCAGGTTTGCGAGCTGACCAGCTATCTGACTGACGGTCTCAAATCCTTGTGGATACCGTCGAATGATGCTTTGTTTGTTGTATTCGAGTTCCTGAGGTGTTACAGGTATTGAGCCTCTGATGCCGTTTAACTCTTTCAGAAATTCAATTACGGCATCTTTTGTTACGGCTGTTTGAACGTCCGCCGAGGCTTCAAAAGGACCTGCACCGCGACGAAAACTCCAGCTAGTTCTTGCGCCGTAAGTGTAGCCTTTATCTTCACGCAAGTTCATATTGACACGAGAGGAAAATTGTCCACCTAAAATTGAATTCATCACTATAAGCGGGAAGTAGTCGGGAGTATTGCGTGGCACGCCCACGTGACCTATTGAAATTACAGACTGTGCCGAGCCGGGCCTGTCAACAATGTAGATTCCGGGCTTGTCAAAGGTAGCATTAGTCGGAACAGGAGTTTTTGGAACTTCTGCCGGTTTCCATTCCGAAAAAGATTTTTCTAGTTTCGGAACCAGAGTTTTCAAATCAACGTTTCCTACGACTATCAAAACCGCATTGTTGGGACGATAGTAAGTGTTGTAGAAGTTCTGAATGTCTTCTCTTTTGAGTGCCTTTACGGTGTTTTCATCGCCTGTTATTGGTTTCCCGTAAGGGTGATTCCTGCCAAAAAGAAGGGAGCTGTAGGCGATGTTGGCTATTGCATTTGGATTATCTTTTCTCTGCATGAAAGAAACCAAAGTGCGACGACGAATTGTTTCCAGTTCGTCTTCGGGAAATGTCGGATTGACCACAACATCAGAGAAAATTTCAAGGGCTTTGTCGAGATTTTTGGTCAGAGTTAGCATCGAGATATTTGAGGAATCCCAGCCAGCGCTAGTTGAAAGGGAAGCTCCAATTGATTGCAGTTGATTTGAAATGTCAACGGCTGAGCGTGTTTTTGTGCCGTTGTCAAGTAAATCAGCGGTCATTATGGCTAAACCGGCTTTTTCAATCGGATCAGCATCAGCACCTACTTTGAAAACCAAATTCATTGCCGCTATTGGCAGTTCCGACTGTTTCACAACCCAAACTTCTAAGCCGTTTGAGAGTTTTTGTTTTTCAATTCTAGGAAGCGAAAACTTCGGGTCTGAACCGGGTTTCGGTAGGTTTGCTGAAAAATCCTTCTTTTCCTTTTTAGTTTGGCTGGTGGAAGTAGGTTTATTTTCTCCACTGGCTATTTGTTCGGGGTTCGATTCTTTCTTTCCCGGAACAATGCTCATCACCAGCTTGTTGTTTGTTAGGTAAGTTTTAGCCACGCGCGAAATATCGGCAGGAGTGACAGAGCGGTATTCGTTAAGTTCTTCTTGAAATCTGTCAGGTTTGCCGAAGAAAGTAGCATTTTCGTTCATTGCATCTGCTTTTGATAAGACAGTTTGCAGACCTAAAACAGTTCTAAGTTCATATTGAGTGAAAGCTCTTTCTACTTCTTCTTGAGTTGGTGGTTCATTTTTGATCTTTTCTATTTCGGCGTTGATTTCCCTTTCAATTTCATCGAGTGATTTTCCGGGTCTTGCCGTCGAGACTATTTGGAAAAGACCAGCAATTTCACGCGCAAAGTGAGAAGCAGAAACGTCTTGTGCTATCTGCTTGTTAAAGACAAGATTTGATTGCAAACGTGATCCTCTTCCGAAAGAAAGAATGGTTCCAAGCATGTCTAGAGCCGCTTTGTCTTTATGAGACATCGGGACGGTATGCCAAACCATGTAAATTCTCGGTAGTCTAACTGCGTCTTCGAAAGTCTTGCGGATCTCTTTATCTAACTTTGGTTGAGGCGGATTGGGACGCGGGATTTCGCCGCCCTTCGGAATACTACCGAAATACTTTTCAACCCATTTTCTTGCCTGTTTCGGGTCAAAGTCACCTGCGATCACCAAAGAAGCGTTGTTTGGAACGTAGTATTGACGGAAAAAGTTTTTTACATCATCCATTGTAGCTTCTGTCAAATCTTTCAAAGACCCGATTGTTGTCCAACTGTAAGGATGTTCTTTAGGATACATTAGTTCTGAGATTTTCTCGAATGCTGTTCCGTAAGGTTGGTTATCGTAGCGCTGGCGACGTTCATTTTTTACAACATCTCGCTGATTATCCAGTTTTTCCTGTGTCATTGCTTCTAAAAGTCCGCCCATGCGGTCGGCTTCCATGAAGAGGGCTAGTTCCAAAAAATTTGAAGGCAAGACTTGAAAGTAATTTGTTCTATCGGCATTTGTTGAGCCGTTTATGGTTGCACCGGCTTCTTGAAGTGGTTTGAAGTAGTCATCGTCGTAGTTTTTAGAACCTTGAAACATCATGTGTTCAAAAAGATGTGCAAAGCCTGTTCTGCCTGGCACTTCATTTTTAGAGCCGACATGATACCAGACGTTGACAGCAACAATTGGCACCGATCTGTCAACATGCATTATCACTCTAAGCCCGTTTTTTAGCCGAAATTCTTCATACTTAATCGGCGGAATTGTCTGGCTTTTCTGAGCGAAACTGGAAATTGTTGACATCATAAACGAGAAAAGCACAAATAGACTTACAAATTTTCTTGTCATAAATTGAAACTCCTTTTGTCGGATTTTTTGAATCCGATTGTATAGACGGATTAAACTTTTGTTGAGTTTCAAAGTTTTGTTCTTGCTATGGGATTTGCCAAAGAACGCCATCAAGTTTTTGAACTGTAGTTTTCATATCAATTTCTGGTTTCAATTTCGGCAACTGCTGTGATTTTATCGAGCGAAGGAATAACGACGCCACCTGGCTTTTCTATCGTAACAGCAAACATTTTCGGTTTTTCAACCTTTATTCTCGTGTCCACAGGCAATATAACTTCGCCTTCGGTGGTTATATCAAAAATCCCTGCATCTGTAGGTGATTTTTGGCTTTCGTCTATGACCCAGAATTGATAAGTTTCCTTGTTTGGTTCGTTGGCAGGCAATTTGTAGAATCGAGCAAAGCCTTTTTGTGCTGAATTACTCCAGACCAAATCTCCGAGAGGTTCTTTGGTTTTCGGATGCTTCCATTCGAGTTTTATTGCATCAGGCATTTGAAGAATTTCCTCTCTTTGTTCTGCTAAACTAGGAGTCTTCGGCTCTTTTTTACTTTCAGAGCTAAAATGAGTAAGCCAGATATTAACTGCCAGCGCAATACAGGCCGCACCGGCAACTATCCAACCAAGCCATCCAAAAAGAGGCAAAGGCTTTCTTTCTGGCTCAAGAATCAAAGTTTTTTGTTTTTCTTCTGTTTTCTCTTCTTCATGGCCTTGCTCAGTTTCAGCAAAGTATCTTTCAGATGCTTTTAGCAATTTTCCCTTCAGGTGCGATGGTAGAGGTTCAGAAGTTTCTAAGTTTGTGAGGCTAATTGCCGCGGCTGTCAACTCAAAAGATTCGGCTATTTTTTCTAACTCAGGATGCTCTTCTTCCAGCTTTCTGATTTCAGCTAGTTCAGCTTCACTTAGTTCACCAAGAGCTTTATCAGAAAGGAGTTCTAGAATCCTTGTATCAATTTTATGAGTTTCTGGTTTCTTTTTCTTCACTCTTCAACTCCTTTCAGTAGTCCATCGTTTTTATCTAATCCTAAAACCTCTCTAACTTTCATCAAACCGCGCCTTGCATGCGATTTGACGGTTCCAATCGGCATACCAGTTACTTTGGCTATTTCTTGATGGGATAATCCATGAAAAACAGCAAGATGCAGAACTTGCTTCTGCTGGGGACGTAGCTGAGCAAAAGCTTCTATAACTTTTTTTGCTTCAATAGAGTTATGGATTTGCTCATTGAAACTTTCAGATGGTTCTTTAGTAAGGTCTTCTATCGCTTCTGTAGATATTTGTCTTTTGTTTTTTCTTATGCGATCGATCAATCTTCTTCTAGCAATCATCGCAATAAAAGTAGCTTCGGAGGATTGAGTTTCATCGAATCTTTCAGCGTTTTTCCAAATATCAATAAATATCTCCTGAACAGCATCCTCAGCATCTTCTCTACTCGGACACATTTTACGTGCCAAAGCCCAAACCAACCCGCCGTAAACATTGATGCATTCTTCTACCGCAGATCTATCTTTCGATGCAATGCGTCGCAGTATCGAATTACTCACGGGTTTCTCCAAAATTGTATGCTTATAAATTTAACTTAGAAAGCCCGAATTGCCAAGAGCGGATGCCGAATTTCCAAAGAGCTTTTCGTGAGTTGTTTTCGATAAACAAGCGGAAATGGTTTCAGAATCTCTGGAATATGCAATAACTTTTGTATTGCTCTAGTCTTGTCGAGATACAAAGATAGCAATTACTGCCAAGAAAAAAAGAGCAAAACAAACAAAAGCAGAGAGCAAACAAAATTGGCAAAAGGATTCAATAACAGCCCATTGCAAATATACGAGCCAAGCTGAATAAGCCGCCATTAGTGATGTTTGAAGTAAAAAAGCATACCAGAAAACGGCTTTACCAGCAGAAGTAAGAATTGACCAGAGCAAAGCGAAAAAATAAGCGACAGCCCCAAAGAGAGCAATCGGTATTTCCCAAATGGTGGCATATCGGCTTGTCAACACTTTTTCACAGCCTTCTACAATGCTACAAGGCACAGGTCTAGCCGTGTAGTGATGGATTGTTAAGTAAATTGAGTCTGCTAAACCAACTAGTGCCAAAACAGAAGCCGCTAAGGCAAACTTTGCTATTTTTCGTCTGTTGAGATTCATCTTTGAAATTAGTCTGAATTACTTTGATTTAGCGAGTTCAGCATCAATCAAAGCCTTAAATCTAGTGAATTCCGTTTGTTCGTATGGCACTGGTTTTCCGTTGAGGAAAAAAGACGGAGTCGAGTTAACTTTTAATGCCATGCCTCTTTTAATATCTTCCTGAACACGGTTTTTCGCCTGAGCGCTGGCCATATCGCTTCTGAATTTTTCAACGTCTAAGCCAAGTCTTTCAGCATAGCTTTCAAAAGTCTTTCGATGATCGGGTTCAGTAGCCCAGAGTTGTTGATTTGTAAACAGGAGATTCTGCATTTCCCAAAATTTTCCTTGAAATCCTGCCGCTTCTGCGGCGAGCGCCGCATCGAATGCTTTGGAGTGCATCGGCAAGGGGAAGTTACGGAAAATTATCTTTATCTGATTGCCATAAGTTGCCTGAAGTTCTTTAACCACAGGATGCATTACTGCACAAGTTGGACATTGAAAATCGGCGAATTCTTCGATTACAACTAAAGCGTTTTGCCCACCTTTGAAGTGTGGTGGCACAGCTCCAGCAGGCGCTTTTGCATATAGCTCTTCATAATTTGTGGAAGCACTCTTGTTGACCGAAGGACTTGTTTGATTCGATGAGCACCCAACAAAAATGATTGGAAAAATCAAAACTGTAAGAAAAAGCATCTTTCTTTTCATAACCAAATCAACCAAACTCATCTTAATTTTGTGAATTGTCGTTTGAACCGACGTTCTTCAAGGATTTCGATCTTTTCCTTAATTCGATTATAAATCCCATCTGCGTCTAAACCATATTTTGCTAGTAAGAGTTTTGGATCGCCATGAGGCACAATTCTATCAGGAATCCCAATTCTTAAGACTTTCACACGATCAAGTAGTGAATTTTCTTCGAGAAGTTCTAGCACTGCTGATCCAAATCCGCCTGCAAGGTAGGCTTCTTCCACGGTTACTATCAATCGTTTCGATTGTGCAAGTGCAATTATTAGTTCCGAATCGAGTGGTTTTGCAAAACGTGCATTAACAACAGTTGTTTTGATGCCGTCTTTTCTTAAGCTTTCTGCGGCTGAGATTGAAGGATAAACCATTGAGCCGTAGGCTAAAATGGCAATTTCACTGTTTTCGTCGTCCGATAGAATTTCAGCTTTTCCTATTTCGAGAATCTTCGGGGGGGCGGAAATATCAACACCTATGCCGTTGCCCCGTGGATAGCGAAGAGCGGCAGGGCCTGGATGCTCTATTGCCGTCAAGAGCATATCCCTCAGCTCTGCCTCATCTTTTGGTGCCATTAAGACTATGTTTGGATAACCACGAAGGTAAGCTATGTCGAGTAATCCATGATGGGTTGGGCCATCTCCGCCGACAATTCCGGCTCTGTCCATTGCAAAGGTGACATCTAAGTTTTGCAAGCAAACATCGTGTATGACTTGATCGAAGGCTCGTTGCAGGAAGGTCGAATAAATTGCCGCAACAGGCTTTAAGCCCTCACAAGCCATTCCAGCGGCGAACGTAACACAATGTTGTTCTGCGATCCCAACATCAAAGGCTCTGTCAGGGAATTTCTCTAGTGCTTTATCCACGCCCGTTCCATCTGGCATTGCAGCAGTTAATGCCACGATTCTCTTGTCTTTTTCCATCAATTCACACAAAGTTTTTCCGAAGACAGCGGTATAAGTTGGGGGAGCAGACTTTGAGGAAGAGATAGGTAAGCCTGTTCTCGGATCGAATGGGCCGGTTGCGTGCCATGCATAGTAATTTTTTTCTTTTGAAGGATAACCTTTTCCTTTTGTTGTGAGAGCGTGAACGATAACGGGGCCATCGTCAATTTTTTTAGCTTCTTCAAGGGCTTTAACAAGCATCGGCACGTTGTGACCGTCAACATAGCCAATGTATTTGAACCCTAATTCGTTAACCAAAGCTCCGGGTAAAACCGCTGCAGCGATTGCATCTTTTACAGTTTTTGCCGCTTTGCGCAAACTATGCCCAACTCCTGGCACTGCTTCCAATGCGTCTCCGATTTCTTCCTTTAGGTATTGATAGCTTTGAGCCGCTTTGATTCGATTCAAATATCCTGCCAAGGCACCAACGGCTGGTGCTATTGACATGCCGTTGTCATTGAGCAAGACAATTAACCTTGTCTTTAAGTGGCCTGCTTGGTTTATGGCTTCCATTGCCATTCCGCCTGCTATTGAAGCATCGCCGATTATGGCGCAGACGTGGAAATCTTCGCCCTTCATGTCTCTAGCGATTGCAATACCAAGAGCGGCAGACAAAGAGGTTGAAGCGTGCCCGGCACCGAAAACATCGTATTCAGATTCATCTCTACGCAAAAAGCCTGAAAGCCCGCCATATTGTTTTATTGTGTGAAGTTTATCTCGTCTTCCCGTTAAGACCTTGTGGGCATAGGCTTGATGTCCTACGTCCCATATAACTTTGTCTTTGGGAGTATCAAAGACGTAATGCACTGCTACTGCTAATTCGACAGCTCCTAAACTAGCTCCCGTGTGCCCACCAACACGCGAACATGTTTCAATGATAAACTCTCTGATTTCATTAGCAACCTGCTGCAAATCTTCAACCTTTAGCCTTCTTAAATCAGAAGGAGAATTTATCTCAGGCAAAAACTTCATACTTTCATCCTTGTTCAGCGAAATCTAAATCTAGATTCTAGACTGCCAAAAAGAAAAAGTTAAATCAAAGTGAATTCAAGGAATGGACTTAAATTTGAAAAATCTTTTTGAAAGGTTCTAACAAAGTTTGCAAACATTCATGATGGTTTTTCATCAAGCAAGCAGAAATTTTCTGTTTTGAAATTAAGATTTTTTGTAGAATTGCGGTATAAACTGCGAAGGAGAAGGAAAAATGAAAGCCGGTAGAAAATTCATTTCGTTGTTTTTGATTTGGGCAATAGTTTTGCCTGCGACGATTCTGAGCCAAACGGCAATAAAACCGCCGAAAAATAAGTTCAAGGTTGAAGAAGATGTAAAGCTAGGTCAGCAAGCGGTTCGAGAGATTGAAAGAGAATTGCCTATCTTAAATGACGCTGAGATTACTCGATACGTTCAGTCAGTCGGAGATAGACTTATTAGGGCAATACCGCCAGAACTTGATCGACCAGAGTTTAGATATTCGTTCAAAGTAGTGAATTTGAAAGAGATCAATGCTTTTGCACTTCCCGGAGGACCAATGTATGTTAATCGCGGCATCATTGACGTAGCGGACAATGAAGGAGAGCTAGCAGGTGTCATGGCGCATGAGATCAGCCATGTTGTTCTCCGACATGCTACGGCTCAAATTACAAAAATGCAAAGTCCGCTCAGTATGGCTGTTATACTTGGTTCAATCTTAGGCGGCGGAATACTTGGTGGTGATCTCGGAGCACAACTTGGTTCCATAGTAGCGAGTGGGTATGTTTCAAGATACAGCCGAGAGTATGAGACTCAATCGGATATTCTTGGCGCTCAAATCATGGCACGCGCTGGTTACGATCCGAACGATCTAGCAAATATGTTCATAAAAATTGAAAATGAAAGCGGAGGCGGTAGGACTATAGAATGGCTTAGCAGTCACCCTGATCCGACAAATCGTTATAAGCGAATCAAACAAGAAGCGCAATATCTTTCCGTATCGAGAAATCCCATAAAGGTTACACCTGACTTTTTGCGTATCAAACGCAAGCTCCAATCTATACCTCCCGGCAAGATGCAGCCTCGATCGGGGGATTCTTCAGAATACGGTAAAGTCTCAAAGCCTTCAGTGAGAACAGTCTCATATACCTTAAAAGATGTGGTAAGGTTTAGGTATCCGGCAAACTGGGAAGTTGTTAATGAGAGCGATGTTGAAGTTATGCTTGCTCCACGAGGGGCTTACGGAAGTCAGGGAATCACTCACGGTGTAGTAGTTGGTGTTAGAGAAGCTTCAACGCGGAATCTAAACTTGGAAACCGAGATGTTCGTCAGAGAAATCTTGCAAAGAGAAGGTAACGATTTTCTAAGGTATGAAACTTCAAGTAGAGCAACTGTTGCTGGACGAAACGGTCTTGTAACCCTACTCAAAGGTAGATCGCCTGTAACCAAACAAACTGAGGTTGTAAGAATCTATACAACATTTAACCCAGACAGAAAACTCTTCTACGTGGTAACAGTTGCACCGGGTAGTGAGTTAAATGACTACGATGTAGCTTTTCAAAAACTTCTCAATTCGATTGTGCTTTATTAACTTTTACGAGTGTCGGGGAAATTCTTCAATCATCATTTTTTCGATGGTAAATTTGGAATAAAACTCTTCGAGGAATTCAATCCCCAAATCTCTGGTTGATGTTGGTAACATGGCGATTCGATAGATAGTGGCAGATTGGTGAATCACTTGGAAACATTAGCCCGTTTTTGCAAAAGGCGAGTGTAGGTTTACTCGCCTTTTTTAATTTCCGAAGAAATAGGCTTTCGTAAGCATTTGATAATCTCATCAAAGAGATTCCAAGTGATGCGTGGAAAAATCTCAAATTGAAACCTTTGAAATTTCAAACGGGAACTTTGTTAAAAGTTAAAAGATTCAACAATGTTAATAATTCTGAAAATTTTGCTTGACATTTACTTTAAGATAAGCTAAAAACTTTGTTAGTTTCTACAACAAACTATATGAATTTTTCTTTTGTTAAGTTTGGGTTTTCTTTGCTATTGAGCGAAGTTTGACTAAAGGCAGGCGAGGTTCGTCCGCTCTTGAGGTTGCTTTCATTTTGGCTTGAAAACTTTCTTCTTTTTCAGCAATTGTAGGACACTATCCAAAAATCTTGTAAGAAAGGAGAATGAAAATGTGTAAGAGGTTGATTTTCGGATTAAGATGCGTGGCTATTCTAGCGATGCTAGTAGTAGCCGTTCTTGCCCAGACTGAAACGGCAAGAATTCAAGGAACCGTCACGGACACGACTGGTGCGGTTATTGCCGGTGCGACGGTCACAATAACAAATCTAGACACTAGCCGAGAAATCAAGGTTCAAACGAACCAGGAAGGATTTTACTCGGCTCTATCGTTGCTGCCAGGTCGTTATAAAGTGACCGTTTCACAAAGTAATTTCAAAACGGTTCAACAAGAAATAAGGTTAGAAGTAGCTCAGACGGCTCTTCTGAATTTCGTTTTGGAAGCTGGTGCAGTTACCGAGACCGTTACGATAACCGCTGAAGCGCCGCTTGTTGAAGCAGGGAGTTCTGCGATTGGTGAAGTAATTGATGGACGTGAAGCGGTTGACTTACCGCTCAATGGTCGAAATGTTCTTGAGCTTGCTCGTCTTACTCCCGGCGTAACTCAGGGCATTCCGGGCGGGTTTGCAACTGGTGCAGGTGGAAATGCTGAAACATATCGCAACGGTAATACCGGTGGTGCGGCACTTTCAGTGAGCGGTCAAAGAACTCAAGCAAATAACTTTTTGCTTGATGGGGTTGACAATAACGAATCTCTTGTCAATACAATCAACGTTTTTCCGTCAGCAGAAGCGGTTCAGGAGTTTCGCGTGCAAACCAGTGTAGCCCCGGCAGAATTCGGACGTGGTGGCGGTGCCATAATTAATTCGGTAACGAAATCTGGGAGAAATGATTTCTTCGGAAGTTCGTTTGTTTTTATAAGAAACAGCGCTCTTGATGCTCGCCCTACATTTTATGATTCAAGGGCAAATCAACGCAGGACTCCGCTATTTCGTCGTGGACAATTCGGCGGCACTTTTGGTGGGCCTGTAATTTTCCCAAACATAGGCGATGACGGACCTAAAATTTTTAACGGGAAAGATAAGCTTTTCTTTTTCGTCAACTATGAGGGTTTAAGACAATTTTTGCCGTTTTCTCAAGATACTGCAACTGTTCCAACAGCAGAGTTTCGTAATGGAAACTTTTCTGCTTTGCCTATTCAACTTCGTGATCCGCTAACGGGCTTAAAAATCTGCGATACACCGGGTGATCCGCAATGTAACGGCACTCCTTACAATCGTCTTGACCTGCTACCGGGTAATCGCTTAAATCTGGTTGCTCTGAACTACTTGCGTGCTTATCCGCTTCCGAATCGTCCCGGATTTCTCAACAACTATGTCACTGTAAGGAATCAAATAACAAATACCAACACGTTTGATGTTAGGATTGATTCTAATCTTAACCCAGCGAATCAACTTTTTGGTCGTTTAAGCTACGGGCGTTTTGATCAGACAACTACGTCGCGCCTTCCTACCTTGCCTGCAGGCTTTGGTTCTGGAACAAACCCAACACGCACACGTGGTTTTGTTGTAGGTCTTAACACGGTCGCTACGAGCAAGAGTTTCAATGAGCTGCGCGTGCAGGCAAGCCGTTTAAGATACGGTTACATCCCACCGTTTTTTGATGTTCCGCTTTCAGCAAATCTCGGAATCCCGAATGCAAATCGTGACAAGCAGCTTGGCGGCGGTGCATTGATTGGTGGATACAATGGACAGCTTGAATACACAGGCGACTTCGGACCTTATCTTGTTACACAAGATACTTACCAACTTGTTGATAGTTATAGCTACACTGTTGGGAAGCATACGATTAAATTTGGTGGGACAATCTTGCGTCGCGATGTTGCTCTTTACCGTCCGAACCGCGGTAAAGGATATTTCTTTCTCATAGGCAATGGTGACCCAACTCAATGTGGTGGAGCCTTTTCAACTGGATTTGAGCAAGCCGATCTATTGATAGGTTTTGTTTGCAATTATCAAATAGGCCCACCGTTCGGCACAGTTGGAACTCGTAATTGGGAAAATGCTGTTTTTGTTCAAGATGACTGGAAAGTAAGTGAAAGACTAGTTCTTAATCTCGGTCTTCGCTACGAGTATTTCACGAATCCAAAAGAAATGTATGGACGCCAGGCTAACTTCGACATCAACACCGGACGCCTGATTGTTGCGCGTGGTGGCGGTGATGCGCTCGTCAAGACTGATAAAAACGATTTCAGTCCACGAATAGGATTTGCATACGATCTTTTCGGAAACGGAAAATCCGTAATAAGAGGCGGCTACGGAATCTTTTATTTCTTGGATCGCGGTGGCATTGACAATCAGCTCGCTCAAAATCCACCGTATAGCGGTTTTTCAGTATTCAGTTACACTAATGGTGTTCGCATAGCTCTTTCTGGACGTGCACCGGACAACTCTAACGACTCAAGATTAGCCACTGGGCCTCTTCCGCTTGGTGATGTTTCGAGTGTTGATCTAAACAATCCCAGTAATGTTGATGTGTTGGCGATCTTACCTGATAACAAAACCGCAAACGTTCAGCAGTTCAACATCCAATTTCAACGGCAATTGACTCAAAGCACCGCTATTAGCGTCGGTTACGTAGGAGCGCGCGGAAGAAATCTATCTGTTTACTACAATCTCAACGGCAGAATAGTCGAGCCGGGCACAAATGTTCCGTGTCCAAGACCCCTTGTTAGCGGCAAATGCTTCCCGCTAATTAACCGTGTAAATGTTCGCGATGATAACGGTAAATCTCAATATGATGCATTGCAAGTTCAGTTAGAAAGACGCTTCACTCGTGGATTTCAATATCGTCTCGCTTACACCTATTCCAAAACCAAAGACAACGGTGAAGGGGCATTTGATGCTGTTGCCGATACAGGTATCAACTTCATAGAACCTTTTGCAACTTCCCGTGTTGATTTTCCGCATGTCTTTTCATTTGAGTATTTCTATGAAATACCGTTTGGACGCGGAAAAACGTTTGGTTCAAACATCAATCCTGTTTTAGATGCGATACTGGGAGGTTGGCAAATCACTGGGATTTTCCGTGCTCAAAGTGGACAGCCATTTGATGTCAGGAAAAATGGTGTTCGCGTTGACTTGATTGGTGATCCTTACACAGGTTCGACCAGTGGAGCATATCTTAACAGAGCGGCTTTCCGTGAAGCTCCAGCCGGACGTTTTGGCACATTAAAACGCAACAGCTTGCGCTCGCCTTCGACTTATCAATTCAACCTTGGAGTTACGAAGAGCTTTAGAATATACGAGGACATCAAACTGCAGTTCCGCTCCGAATTCTTTAATCTCTTCAATACTCCGCAACTTGGTGTGCCTAATACAAACATAGACGACACCAATCCAAATTTCGGTTTCGGAACCATAAGGTCAACTCTGCCGTTTACGAATCGGCAAATTCAACTCGGCCTGAGATTGGAATTCTAATGAATCAAGATCAGGGCATCGAACTCACCGATGCCCTGATTTTTTTAGATTGGTTTGATGGTTGTTGTTTCAGAGCTTAACGAATTTGTGAGGCTTAATTTATAATCAAAAAAGCTTTCCAGTATGAAATTCCCCAGAGCCAGCGGTATTTTGTTACATCCAACGTCTTTGCCTTCATCATACGGCATCGGCGATCTTGGCATCGAAGCCTATAATTTTGTAGATTTCCTACACAATGCAAAGCAAACTTACTGGCAGATTTTGCCTTTAGGACCAACGGGCTATGGAGATTCTCCTTATCAGTGTTTTTCGGCTTTTGCAGGTAACACAAATTTGATCTCACCAGAGCTTCTCGTCGAAGATGGTTTGCTTACAGAAGAAGAAATAAACGAAAAGCCCGTGTTTCCTGTCGGGCGTGTTGATTTTGGTTTGCTTTACAAGTGGAAGAGTCACATTCTCTCGCTTGCCTTTGAAAGATTCCAAAAGAATGGCTATGCCGATTTGCATGAAGAATTTGAAGCCTTCTCAAATTCTGAAGGTTTTTGGCTTGAAGACTATGCGCTTTTTCGAGCTGTTAAGAAATCTCAAGGTGAAAAGATTTGGCTTGAATGGGATGAGCCTTTAAGACTACGGGATGCAAAAGCTTTGAAAGAGGCTGAAAGGAAGCTTTATGCTGAAATTCAACTGCAGAAATTTCAACAATGGCTTTTTTTTCGTCAGTGGTTTAATTTGAAGCGATATTGTGAATCGAAGGGAATCAAGATTGTTGGTGATATTCCGATCTTTGTTTCGTTGGATTCTGCCGATGTTTGGTGTAATCCGCGGCAGTTTAAGCTGAATCCTGATGGCACTCCGAAAGTTGTTGCAGGCGTTCCGCCTGATTATTATTCTGCGACTGGACAGCTTTGGGGCAATCCGATCTACAACTGGGAAGAAATGCAGAAAGATGGGTTCAGTTGGTGGATTTCCCGTGTTCGTGCTACTTTGCGTTTGGTTGATGTTGTGCGGATTGATCATTTTCGCGGTTTTGCCGCAACTTGGGAAGTGCCAGGTGGCGACAAAACAGCTATCAATGGGCAATGGGTGGCTGTGCCAGGTAAAGAGCTTTTTACCAAACTCAAAGAAGTTTTCGGAGAACTCCCATTTTGGGCTGAAGACTTGGGGGTTATCACACCGGACGTCGAAGAACTAAGAGACTCATTTGGGTTTCCCGGTATGAGAATTCTTCAATTTGCTTTCAGCGGTGATACAAAAAACAGAGACTTGCCGCACAACTATATTAGAAACTGCATAGCATACACGGGAACGCATGATAACGATACAACTGTTGGTTGGTTTTTTTCAAAGCCCGGAGAAGGGTCAACTCGTGATAAAGAACAGATCAAAAAAGAGCGCGAGTTTTGTTTGAAATACTTGAACTCTGACGGAAAAGAAATTCATTGGGATTTTATCCGTGCTGTTTGGGCAAGTGTTGCTGATACTGCCATAGCACCAATGCAAGACGTTTTGGGATTAGGCACCGAGGCACGCATGAACTTACCTGCTTCTACTTCTGGCAACTGGGTTTGGCAATGCAAACAGGGCGATTTCTCTGAAGAAATCAGCCAAAGATTGTGCGAACTTACAGAAATCTACGGGCGCAGCTGCTGAAGTCTGCTGTGAAATCTTTGCTTTTTTAAGCTTTGAGTCCTGAAGGCTGGAAAATCTAGAAATTCAAAAACACCGAAGGAATGAGTAAAAGCAATGTGTCGCAAGAAAATTTCTTTGATTCATATAGTGCTTGTTTTTGGGTTGATAAAGGCAAGCATTTTAGCGCAAGTTTCAATAGAAAAGATTGAACCGCCTAACTGGTGGACGCCTTCGACTGTTAATCCGATTAGAATTCTATTGACAGGAAAAAATCTTTATTCAAAAAAAGTATCGGTCAAAACAAATTCTCCAGAACTTACGGCTTCAAATTTGAAGTCAAGTGAAAACGGACATTACCTATTTTTCGACCTGAAATTTTCATCTAAGCTGAAACCTGGCAAGTATAAAATCACTGTTCAGAGTATTAGTAAGCCTGAAAAAGCAGAATTTGAGTTTGAGATTTTCCCGAAATCATCTTCTCAAGGAAGAAACCAAGGTTTTACGCCAGATGATGTTATCTATTTCCTGCTTCCCGACCGTTTTGCTGATGGAGATCCTTCAAACAACGATCCGCCAAAATCAAAAGGTTTATACAATCGAAGATACGGACGCTACTATCACGGTGGTGATTTACAAGGAATTATAGATAAACTCGACTACATTCGTTCTCTTGGTGCAACCGCTATTTGGACAACTCCGATTTACGACAATAATGACAAACCTGATTACAAAGAGGTTTATGAAGATGCGCCCTTTACAACTGGCTATCATGGTTATGGGCCTGTTGATTTTTACGCTGTTGATGAACATTTTGGCGATATAGAGAAGCTCAAGGAACTTGTGCAGAAAGCTCATTCCATAGGTTTAAAAGTAATTCAAGACCAGATAGCAAATCATACTGGGCCTTATCATCGCTGGGCAGAAGACCCACCAACACCGACTTGGTGGAACGGAACCGTTCAAAACCATCTTTCAAATAATTGGCAAAAATGGACTACGATGAATCCACGCGCAACTTATCAAACTCAGCGTCGCAATCTTGAAGGATGGTTTATAAACATTCTACCTGATTTCAATCAGAACGATCCTGAAGTTGAACGCTATCTCGTTCAAAACAGCCTTTGGTGGCTTGAAATGGTAGGTTTTGATGGAATCAGAATGGACACGCTTCCGCACGTTCCACGCTCATTTTGGGAGAAGTGGGGAGCGGCAATCAAACGTGAATTTCCAAAGGTTACCATCTTGGGTGAGCTTTACGATGGCAATCCAGCCTTGCTTTCTTATTTTCAAACAGGACGGCGCGGCCATGACGGCATTGACACACGAATTGACACCTTGTTTGACTTTGCTCTTTTTTATTCAATTCGCAACGCTTTTGCACAAGGCAAAGCCATTCGTGAAGTTTCTCAAGTATTTGCTCATGATTGGTTATATCCGAATCCGAGTGTTTTGGTGACTTTCATAGGTGTTCACGACATGCCGCGTTTTATGAACGAACCGGGAGCAACTATAGAAGGTCTGAAACTTGCCCAAACTTTGATTATGACGTCGCGTGGAACCCCGATTATTTATTACGGCGATGAAATAGCTATGCCGGGTGGTGGTGATCCTGATAATCGGCGTGATTTTCCGGGTGGATTCCCAGGAGATGCGCGAAATGCTTTTACTGCCGAAGGTAGAACGCCCGAAGAAAATGAGGTTTGGAACCATCTGGCTAAGTTGGGAGCTTTGCGAAAAGAGCTAGAACCGCTCAGGCGCGGGCGCACGCTGGATTTGCTCGACGAAGAACAACAAATGGCTTACGCGCGCGTAACTGACAAAGAGGCTGTTTTGATTGTTATAAACAACGATACGAAACCAGCACGAGTTTCTTTCGATGTTTCGATGATAAAAACGCTTCCAAAAAACGGGGTTTTAGTTGATAGATTAGGAAAAGTTTCAGATGTGAGAATCGAAAACGGGATTGTGGATTTTATCATACAAGCGCGCACAGGGGCAATTTTCACGCTGAAACTTTGAGTTCGGCTCGTGCCATTTGTTTTAGGATCACAAATTGATCTCGAAATCTTGATGCCAAATGATTGCGGAACTTCAATGGAGACGGATTTATGAAGAAAAAGCCACGACTTAACTTTTTTGAAATTTGGAACATGAATTTTGGGTTTTTAGGCATACAGTTTGGCTGGGGCTTACAGCTTGCGAACATGAGTGCGATTTATACAAAACTTGGTGCTAATCCTGATGATGTTCCGATTCTATGGCTTGCCGGACCTGTAACCGGTTTAATCGTTCAGCCGATAGTTGGTTCTCTTTCTGATAGGACGTGGAATTGGCTCGGAAGAAGAAGACCATATTTTCTAAGCGGTGCGCTTCTTGCCAGTATTGCTTTGTTTTTTATGCCTGACTCACCTGCGCTTTGGGTAGCCGCAAGTTTGCTCTGGATTCTAGACGCTTCGATAAACGTTTCTATGGAGCCTTTTCGCGCATTTGTCGGTGATAAGCTTCCCGATGAACAACGAACAACAGGATTTATCATGCAATCTTTTTTCATAGGTGTTGGCGCGGCACTAGCAAATGCTCTTCCGTTGATTTTCTCGAAACTTGGTGTAAGTGGAGAGGCTCCAAATGGTGTTCCGCTCACTGTTCAGTATTCTTTCAAAATCGGTGCCATAGTTTTCTTCCTAGCTGTTTTATGGACAGTTCTCACTTCAAAAGAATATCCGCCTGAAGATATTGAGGCTTTCAAACGAATGCAAAAGGAAAAAAAGGGAATAATGGGTTTCTTCAGAGAGATTTTCAGCGCGTTGTATGAAATGCCTGCTACGATGAAACAGCTTGCCGTAGTTCAATTCTTTACGTGGCTTGGACTTTTCTGTATGTGGATGTTTTACGGTTTAGCAACTGCTTATCATGTTTTCAAAGCTCCTGACAGAAACTCGCCTCTTTTCAATCAGGGAACGGAGTGGGGCGGTTGGATGTTTTCGATATATTCGATAGTTTGCTTCGCTGTCGCTTTTCTCTTACCACCGATAGCGAGTATTTTAAGCCGTAAAGTTACGCATTCGATTGCGCTTTTTTTAGGTGGGCTGGGTTTGCTTTCTGTTTATGTAAGCACAAGTCCGAATATGCTTTATTTTTCCATGATTGGAATCGGGATCGCTTGGGCCTCAATTCTTGCAATGCCTTATGCAATTCTTTCAAGTGCAGTGCCACCAGAAAGGATGGGAGTTTACATGGGCATTTTCAATTTCTTCATAGTCATTCCCGAAATTATTGCATCTTTAACATTTGGCAGAATCATTCGTGCTGTGTTTGGTGAAGCTTCAAATGACGCACCTTTATACATGGTTTTAGCTGGTGGAATTTTCTTGATAATCGCTTCAATTGTCTGTTTGATTTTGGTCAAAGACATTTTGAGGTCTGAAGCGATTGCTGAAAATCCAACTAACGAGAAGGTCTTGGTTAAGGCATAAGAGCAAAAAGCCTTCTCAGCTCGATTTTTTGGTTCGATACACTTTGATTCCTTCAGCAAAATCCTATCAAACAACCATCAAAATTGGGTTTTCGAGCATTTGCTTGAAAGTTTGCAAGAAGCGTGCTCCTGTTGCGCCGTCAATTACGCGGTGATCGCAACTCATAGTCACGTGCATAATGTTGCGAACCGTAACGCTTCCATCACGAACTACGGGCGTCGGAGTAGCGCTTCCAACCGCCAAAATAGCGGCTTCAGGTGGATTTATGATAGCCGTGAACTGCTTGATGCCATACATTCCCAAGTTTGAGATCGAAAAAGTTGCTCCTGTGTATTCTTCAGGCTGAAGTTTCTTTTCTCTAGCACGCGCAGCAAGCTCTTTTATCTCTCGACTGATTTGAAGAATGCCTTTTTTGTTAGCTTGACGGACAACAGGTGTGATAAGTCCATCTTCAATAGCTACGGCTACGCCAATGTCGGCATCTTCGTAAAACCTGATTTTATCGTCACGATAAGATGAATTCACAAAGGGATGCTTCATCAAAGCCATAGCGGCTGTTTTTACAATTATGTCATTGAGAGAAACCTTTTCATCTTCGCCGACTGTAGAGTTAATTTGCTGGCGAAATTCTATGGCTTTGTCCATTTCGATTTCAATTGTTAGATAGAACGTAGGAATAGGCCCTATTGATTGAACAAGACGCTTGGCGATAGTGCGGCGCATTTGCGTTGTTGTTTCTTCTCTGTAAAGCGCTTCTCTTTGTGGAGTGAAAGGCAAGCTTACAGGAACTTCGGTAGGAACGGGTTGTGCCACTTCTAAAGTAGCAACTCTTGCCAAAGCCGCTTCAATATCACGTTTGATGATGCGCCCGCCGGGCCCCGATCCCTTTATGCTACGCAAGTCAATGCCGTGTTCAGCAGCCATTCTAGCCGCTATCGGTGAAACAAAAATTCTATCGGTCTCTTCAGCTTCTTTTTCCGCTACAGCAGTTTCAAAACCGTTTCCTGATTTTACTGCGACGCTTTCAGTTTTTTCGGCTTCCTTAACCTTCGCTTTTTCGCCATCTTTGCTTGAATCAGCGGCACTAACCGAAGTCTCAGGACTGGTTGCGGTTTCAACCGTATCAGCAAGAAGTTGTGAGATGTCTTCACCTTTTTGTCCGATTATTCCGATTACTTGGCCGAGTTTGGCTGTCCCGCCTTCTGGGACTAGTATTTTCAACAAGACGCCTGATTCAAGTGCAGTCATTTCCATTGTTGCCTTGTCGGTATCAACTTCAGCAATCGTTTCATTTGCCTGCACTTCATCACCTTCTTTTTTCAACCATCTTGAAATTTGCCCTTCCTCCATTGTCGGAGAAAGTTTCGGCATCAAAATTTTACTTGCCATAATTCTTTCAACCGTTTAGATTTTTGAATTCTTCAAAAAATTACAAGTAGCAAACCTCTTTAACTGCTTCTATTATTTTGGGAACATCGGGTAAAGCCGCCGCTTCGAGATTCTTGGCGTAAGGCATCGGCGCTTCGGCAGAAGATATTCTCTTTATCGGAGCGTCCAAATAATCAAATGCTTTTTCCGTTACTTGTGCCGTAATCTCTGCGGCAACTCCGCAAAATTGGTGCGATTCTTCAACTATGACCAAGCGATTCGTTTTCTTAACCGATTTGACTATAGTTTCAATGTCAAGTGGTTTTATGGTGCGTGGATCAACAACTTCGCAAGAAACGCCGAATTCCTTTTCGATTTTCTCAGCCGCTTGCAGTGCTAATGGGACTGTCAACGAACGCGCAACTATCGTGCAGTCTTTGCCTTGTCTTTTGACATCGGCAACTCCCAGCGGAATTGTAAAGTCTTCATCTTCGGGCACTTCGCCTTTCATGCCATACATTCTTTCTTGTTCGAGAAAAATAACAGGATTGTCGTCGCGAATGGCAGATTTCAAAAGCCCTTTGGCATCGGCAGGAGTTGAAGGCATTACAACTTTTAGGCCCGGAAAGTTGGCATACATTGCTTCCAAAGCCTGTGAATGTTGCGATGAAACCTGATAAGCCGAGCCATTTGGACCTCTGAAAACTATAGGTATGTTGAATTGGCCACCAGACATGTAAAGCATTTTTGCCGCATGATTTATGATTTGGTCTGCGGCTAGAATGGAAAAATTCCATGTCATGAATTCTATAACAGGACGCAAACCTGCCATTGCCGCGCCGACACCAATTGCGGCAAAGCCTAGTTCGCTGATTGGTGTATCTATGACGCGCTTATCGCCAAATTCGCGCCAAAGTCCGCGTGTGACTTTGTATGCGCCTTCGTATTGGGCGACTTCTTCGCCCATTATGAAAACCCTTTCGTCTCTTGCTAGTTCTTCTCGCAATGCCTGATTCAAGGCATCGCGCATTGTCATTTCTGCCATTTGGCTTTCTGCTCCTGATTATGCTTTGTCTGAAATCAAGCTAAAACGTCCGTTAGAAGTTCGCTTTCGTCAGGTAGAGGACTTTTTTCAGCAAATTCTACTGCTTCTTCTACCTTCTTTCTTGCTTGTTGTTCAATTTCGGCAAAATCTTCGTCGTTGAAAACCTTTGCTTCTTTCAAACTGTCCTTGAAAAGAAGGATTGGATCGCGCTGCTGGTATTTTTTGATTTCCTCGATGGTTCTGTATTTGCCAGGGTCGGACATTGAATGCCCCATGTAGCGATAGCATCGCACTTCTAGCAAACTCGGTAAACTCTCTTTTCTAGCTCTTTCAATGGCATTTGAAGTTGCTTGATAAACAGCCATCACATCCATTCCATCAACGAATTCGCCATACATTCCGTAGGCGTCGGCCTTTCGAGCGATATTTGCAATTGACATAGCACGTTTTTGAGCGGTGCCCATGCCATACTGGTTATTTTCGCAGATATAAACTATTGGAAGTTTCCAAAGCTGTGCCATGTTGAGAGATTCATGAAATATGCCCTGATTGACAGCGGCTTCGCCGAAAAAGCACAACGTCACTCCGCCGGTGCCTTGATATTTTTGCGCAAAGGCCATGCCTGTCCCAACGCCGATTTGTCCGCCTACGATTCCGTGTCCGCCGAAAAAGTTATGTTCTTTGGAGAAAAGATGCATCGAGCCACCTTTTCCTTTAACGCAACCTGTTGCTTTCCCGTAAAGCTCGGCCATTACTGCTTCGGGTTCTATTCCTGCAACCATTGCTTGGACATGATCTCGATAGGCAACAATCACATAATCTCTTTTCTTGTCAATTGCCATGATTGCTCCAACGGCGACTGCCTCTTGGCCGATGTAGAGATGACAAAAGCCGCCTATTTTTCCTAGCCTGTAAACTTCAGCGCATTTCTCTTCAAAAATTCTTCCAAGCACCATCTGATAAAGCATCTCACGAAGGAGTGCTTTATCCATCTTCTTGATAAGTGCTATTTGTGATTTCTTGCGTTTCAGATATTCGGCTTGAGCTATTTCTGGATCAAAAATCTCTTCCCAACTTTCTACATGCGAAAATCTTGTTCGTCCGTCTGCGAGAGCTTGTTCATGTTTTGTTTTTTGGGCTACTTTTGACAAAGTTTTTCCTCCGGCACCAGTATTTGAGTTGATATAGAAATTATACGAGATGTAGAAATATCCTGCAAAACCTTGCTTTCGATAAGATTTCCAAGAAAAATAAGCTTCCGTATTAGAAATTAGATGGCTACAAATGGTTTCAATCTTTCTCAAAGTTTTGTTAGTCTTCAGGGTTTTTGATTTGATAAGATTTTGAATAATGACGCATGAAGTTACGGTAATATGCGATGGTTCTTCTCGCTTAATCAACTTGAAGAGGTTAGCGGGAGCGGCGGCGATTTTGATTTCCGACACTCATTCAAGTCATAAGGCTTTTTTCAATGAAAATTCTCAGAAATTCAAGCTTGTGGCATCGGCACTTGGAGAAGCAACGAATCAGCAAGCCGAAATTCATGCCGCCATTTTGGCTCTGAAACAATTGAAAGTGCCTTGCAAAGTGCGCATATTTACAGATTCAAAATATCTGGTTGAGACTATGAAAGGGAATTTTTCAAGGCGAGCAAACCTTGATTTGTGGAATGAGCTTGAGAAAATAGCAAGTCGTCATAAAGTTGAATGGGAATGGATAAAAGGGCATACGCAGAAGACTTCAAGAAAAGACTTAGACTTACCAAAGGAGTTTTATGAACTTCAAGCAATAGCCGACCGCGTAGCTAATCGAGTAGCCGAAAAGCAGGATTTCCCAGTTGATCTCAAGAATAGAAGCGAAGAAAAAGTTAAGGAAATTTTAGGACTATCAAGAGAAGTTTCAGGAAAGTTCCAAGATTCGACGCTCAATGAGAAATAGTTGTTTTCAAATCCTAAACACCGCACTTATTTTGATTCTAGGGTTGAAAGTCCAAAGCCTTCAGGCTCAGGTATCTTTCAAGGCTAACGGTTGGAAATGGCAAAATCCGCTTCCGCAAGGCAATGATCTTCGCTCCATTCGGTTCTCTCCTGAAGGAGAAATTGGGTTTGCTGTTGGCGAAAATGGAACAATTCTGAAAACGGAAGATGGTGGTTTCAATTTCAAGGTTCTTAATTCTCCGACCAGAGTTAATCTTTTCGATGTTTTCGTTCAAAGCCGTTTTGAAGTTGTGGTGGTTGGTGTTAGAGGGACAATTTTGAAAACGGAAGATGGCGGTAGAAGATGGCAACAAGCATTTGTTAAGGAAAACATCCAAACAGAAAATTCTAGTGTTTTTGGAGATCACCTTTACAGCGTTTTCTTTGCGCAAGACAACATGAAAAACGGCTGGGCTGTTGGAACTTATGGAACAATAATAAAAACAGAAGACGGAGGCCGAACTTGGGTTCGGCAGAATTCAAAACACATTCAGGCGCATCTTTACAAAGTGTTTTTTTTCAATTCACTGATCGGCTCTGCTGTTGGTGATGAAGGAACAGTTTTGATTACAACTGATGGCGGGAAGAATTGGAGGGAAAGCAAAGTTTGTGAGGGGGTCCAGCTTAGAGACCTTGCTTTTTTGAGTGAGAAAAGCTTAATAGTTGTTGGCTTAAACGGCTGTCTGGCTCGAAGCGATGATCAGGGCATAACTTGGGAAAAGATAAGTCTCACAAAAGCGGATTTCCTTGCAGTGTTTTTTTCAGATGAAAGCGAAGGTTTCAAAACCAGCGAGGTTCTCAAAACCGATGGATGGGCAACCGACTCGAACGGAATTCTCTGGAGAACGGCAAATGGTGGAAAAACATGGCTCCCGTTTTCGATTAGAACTAGTCCTCGGCTTTTCTCGCTTTTCTTCATGAACAAATCAAAGGGATTTGCTGTTGGCGATAAGGGACTGGTAATTCGCACTGATGATGGAGGTTACTCGTGGTATCGAATAACCGAAGGTTTGAGAGAAGACATAAACGACATGTGTTTTTACGATGAAAGGCTAGGTTGGGCTGTTGGGGCGAATGGCAGAATTTGGCTAACGAATGACGGTGGAAACCAATGGATTCCGGTCTATTCTGGCACACAGGTGAATTTGAATTCGGTCTTTTTCGTAAACGACAGAAAAGGTTTCATTGTTGGTGATAAAGGCACTGTTTTGCGCACAATCAATGGTGGTGCTAGTTGGGGAAGAGGCATTTCAAATTCAGATGAAGATTTGTCGGGCGTTTTCTTTGTGAATGAAAAAATTGGTTATGCAGTTGGCAGTAGAGGCACGATTCTAAAAAGCGATTCTGGCGGTGCTTACTGGACAAAGCTGGAATCAGGCACGAGATTTTGGCTTGAAGATGTTTATTTTTTCGATGAAAACCGCGGCTTAGTTTTTGGTGACAGAGGCACTATCTTGAAAACCGACGATGGTGGAAAAACGTGGCAAAAGATTGAGACTGGGATTGAGGAGAATCTCTATGATGCCGATTTTTACGATGAAAAGATTGGCTATGCGGTCGGTAGCAAAGGAACTATTTTGAAAACCGAAGATGGTGGTTTGACGTGGCAGTATGCGGAGACTGATATTCAAACGAATTTATTTGCGATTTCTGTTTTGCGCAGTAATGAAGCAGTTGCGGTTGGTGAAAGAGGCGTTGTAATCAGGACAACAGATAGCGGCAGAAATTGGCAAATCCAGCCACCTGTGACACCTAACACGCTTTTTGCAGTTGTTTATCTTGGTGGCACAAGAGTTTGGGTTGCTGGGAAAGGTGGGACTATTTTGAAGCGCACAGAAGAAATGCAAGCAGGGAGAATCTCAAACCAAACATCTACAGTTCAAAAGTCACCACCGAAACTTAAAAGCAGACCAAGGCCAAGAGTTCCAGTTGTCCCGCTCATCACAATTACCGATGATGGCGATATTCCTAAACTCGTTCCACAAAAGCGAAAAGATTGATGCTTTACAGGATTATGTTTTCGCAGAGTTTTCCGTAAACGCTTGTATAAAAGAGTTTGACTTCTTTGAATGTGTTTGTTTTGTTGCAGTAACAAAGGCATCTGTCGAATGGTTTTGAGTAGATATGAAGGCTAACGGCGCGACTACCAAATTCTGGTAAATTCAAAATTTGATGTATGGGTTCTTCAAGCTCAACCTTAGCGGCAAGCCAATTTGAAAGCTCGAAAGTTTCGGTTGGAATCAGCTTGCAGTATTTTCTTTCTTCATCAATTTCTGCAATGCGGAAATTTTGCCCGCGCAATTTCCCGACAGGAACTACCATCCAACATTTTTGGTTTGCGTGGTTGTGTATTTGCGATGACTGCCCAACTTCCCAGCAAAGCGCCATTAGTTCAAAACGCTCATCTTTGTAAATGAGATTGCGAGTGTAAAACTTATTACTCCAGAAAAAATAGCGCGATATTGAGTCAACTTCAACCGGGTTTTCTGCTAGAAGTTCATAGACATTATCGCAGGTGAATTCTTCGTCCGATAGTGAGCGGAGTTTTTGGATGAGTTTTTCAACCGTTATCATCATCTTAGCTCCAAATCGTAGTTACGCTTTGGATTATATTCGCTAGGGCATGGTTTTTCAAGATTATTCAGCGGAAAAGTTAAAGCTCACAAATCCTCTTGCTTTGACGAAGCTACCGTTTTTCATGAATGGCTTAAATTCCCATTTTTTTACTGCTTCGATTGCGGCTTGTTGAAGTAGTTCGGGACCTGAAACTTTTTCAATCGAAATAACCCGGCCTTTTTCGTCAATTAAAATTTCGACTTTCACAATGCCTGAAATTTTCAACGCCTTTGCTTGAGATGGATAAATTGGGTTTATTTTTTTTGTTACATATTCAATCAGAGAACCGACTTGCAAAGGTGAAAAGTCATCTTCAGGTTGGAATGAAGATACGAAACGGCTACGAAAATTTTTATTTTCTGTTTTATTTGTATCTTTTTCAGTGCTGAAGGTGCTTTGGCTTTCTTTATAAAGATTTTCGGTTGGTGTTTTGTTTGTGTATGAAGGTGCGATCTCTTCGGCGGCATCAGCTATTTTTGTTGATTTTGTCATGTCTTGGCGCAAATCTTCTGCTATGTCTTTCCAGTATCTAGCGTCGTATTCGTCTTTTGCCAGAGTAGAGCGCACCTTTGAAGATTCTTCTATCAAGGCTAGCAAAAGAGAAGAATTTTCTTGTGTAATCGTAGATTTTGCTTGTTGAATTATGAGTTCTGAAAGCTCTCGTAGTTTTTCAATGTCGCTGACGGCTTCGTTGGGAAGGTTTTTGTCATTAAAGGATAGTCCTAAAGTCTTGTATCTTTCTATTTGAGTGCGAATGCCTTTAAGTGCTTGTGCGGCAATTGAAAAATAGTTTTGCAGAGCGTTTGGCTTATCTTTCTCGCCGAAGGCATCTTCGAGAAGTTTCTGAGCGCGCCGATAGTCTCTTTGCTCAAGATAGCAATTCATTAGCATCGAGTTTACGAGGTTGCGGATTGTTTCATCTTTCGTTTGCCGACGGATTTGTTCGAGTTCGTAGATAGCCGATGAATAATTTTTAAGTGCAATGTAGGCTTTTGCTTTAGTTATTTTTTCTTGTGTTGCATCGAGCGAATCGGCAACAGTTTGCGATTGAACGCAGATAACGCAAATCAAAAAAACAAAAAAACTTACACATCGCAAAAGCAAATTCATTCAAAATTCCTCCTAGAATTTTTGCCGCAAAACCTTATTTAGAAAGTTTCTGAGATTCTTTGAACTTTCAGCAAATATGAAGCCATGTTTTTCATGGTTTCAGACCTAAACTTTTCATTATTTTCTGTTTGTAAAGGTTTGCTTCTTTTTTTATAGCATTTTCGTTTAGTGTGAGCAAACGCCGTTGTAGCATAACGATTTTACCTTCGATTATCACGGTGTTTACGTCGTTTGCTTTGGTAGCGTAAACTAGGTGCGAGTAGATGTTATACATCGGCGTTTGATGGATTGAATCGAAGTCCAAAATTACAATATCGGCTCTTTTACCGACTTCCAGCGAGCCAATGAGATTTTCAAGATGAAGCGCCCTTGCTCCGCCGATTGTTGCCATTGCGAAAATTTGCTGAGCTGAAGCGGCTTTCGGGTCTTTTGTGAAGACTTTATGGATTTTAGCGGCTGTGTCCATTTCTTCCCAAAGATTTAGATCGTTGTTAGATGCCGCGCCGTCAGTTCCGAGTCCAAGTCTGAGACCATATTTGAGCATCGTGGGGATAGGTGCGATTCCTGCCGCAAGTTTCATATTCGATTGCGGATTATGTGCGACTCCGACGTTGTTTTTCTTCAAAATCTCGATTTCTTCTTCGTCCACCTGAATAACATGAGCGGCTATGGTTTTCTGGTTGAAAAATCCGATGCTTTCAACATACCGAACCGGTGTCAAGCCGTTGTGTTTTTCCTTTATAAACTTCGTTTCAGTTTCGGCTTCTGCAAGGTGAATGACAAGAGGCACGTCGTATTTGTCGGCAAGCTTCTTAGCTTCCAAAAGATGCTCTTGCGAAACCGTGTATGGAGCATGTGGCGCTACAGCAGGCACTATCAAGGGATGGTTCTTCCACTTTTTGATGAAGTTTTCTGTGTATTTTAAGGCATCGGCGAAGGTTTTATTGTCGGGTGCGGGGAAATCAATCAAGGTTTCGCCAAGAACAGCTCTAACACCAGCTTTTGCAGTTTCTTCTGCGATGGCATCTTCAAAATAATACATGTCGCAGTAAGTCGTTACTCCGCCCTTTATGAGTTCTGCTAAGCCAAGTCTAGTGCCGATGCGAACGAAATTTTCGTCAACGTTTTTTGCTTCTGCCGGAAAGATGTATTTCGTAAGCCATTCCTGCAAGTCCATGTCATCAGCTATGCCGCGAAACAGCACCATCGGAATATGCGTGTGGGTGTTGATAAGACCTGGAATTACAACTTTGCCAGTAGCATTTATTTTGTTTCGGCTTCGATATTTTCTTAAGATTTCATTGCTTTCACCGATGGCTAAGATTTTGCCGTCTTTGATGGCTATTGCGCCGTTTTCAATTATGGTTCCGCTGGAATCCATTGTCACCACGGTTCCGCCAAAGACTATCAAATCTGCTGAAACCATCTTTCCAGCGGTTTGTTGTGAATAAACAGATAAAACGCTAAAAACCATTGCGAAGAATGAAATCAAAAATCTTCTCTTCATAAGTCAAAAATATAAATTCTGCGGCCGAATTTTGGAAACCCGGAAATCGAGAAAACTTTAAGAGCATCTGCGAATTTCTTCAAAATAAAGAAGGCACTCACAAAAGTGAGTGCCTTTCTTGCAGTTTGAGTTTTATATTTGCTTAATAACCGACTGATGGAATTGGAATGTCGTTGCTAGCGCCGAACTGCATTGCTTGCATTTGGGAGTCAGAACTTCTCAAGATATACCAAGTGCCTTCAGAAGGTCTGAAGACGGCTATGTCGGTTTTGGAATCACCATCGTAGTTACCAGGAGCTAGCAAATCAGACGATATTCCCCACTTGATTGCAAGTAGTTGATTGTCAGAGCTTCGCAAGATATACCATGTGCCATCTGAAGGACGAAAGACGGCTATATCGGCTTTTGAATCGCCATCGTAATCAGCCACTACGGGCTTGTCAGTTGGCAGACCGAATTGCACCGAATACGAGCTTCCATTAGAACTTCGCAAAATGAACCATGTGCCACCACGAAAGACTACGAAATCTGTTCTACCGTCTCCGTCCATGTCAGCCGGTATTGGCTTGTCGCCATTCGTGCCGAATTGGACTGATTGAAATCCACCATCAGAGCTTCGCAAGATATACCATGTTCCGTTGCTCTGTCTCCAGACAGCTAAGTCAGCTTTGAGGTCGCTGTCGTAGTAACCCGGAACAGGAATATCATTTCCTAAAACAAAGCCGTACGTGGCAACTCCGTCTTGCGATCTCTGCAAATACCAGACTCCGTTTCGATAAACGCCGTAGTCTGTTTTACCGTCGCCGTCATAGTCAGCGGCTACTATCGTATCGTTGGATTGTCCCCAATTGAAAGCGCTGAATTGTCCGTTTTGACTTCTGATAAGATACCAAATACCTTCAGATGGACGGAAGACCGAGATGTCGGTTCTGCCATCGCCATCAAAATCAGCTATTGGCCGTTGGAACGAAGAAATGTTTTCGCCGTTGAAGATAACCAAAGCGAAGTGCTGATCTGTCGGATCACCATTTCCGAGAATGCCGTCGCCATTTAGCGCAGTAGCAGTTATTTGAATGGTGAATTGAGTCCCAGCACTTATGCCCGGTGGCAAGAAAACGTTTTCAACATTGTTGCGGGTATCGGCAGTTCCACCTGTTGTGGAAACTCCATTTGAGAAAACGTTACCTCTATAAACTTGACCGCCAACAGTTACTGTCAGGTCTAGATTGTTCACTAAAGCCGGATCAGTTGTTCCCGGCGGGTCTGTCCAAACTAAGGTGACGCGGAAAGGTTTGGATGAGTTAGCAACAGTGCCGGTTATGGCAAAGCTTTGCCCTACGTCTGTGAATTCAACAGTTTGATTGATGTATTGGATAGGAACACCGGTGGCAAGAACGTTTTTCATGTTGATTCTGCCCCAACCTTCTGCACCGTTTGGAATTGGAGCAGTCGTGCCGACGCCGTTCATATCAACCGTGCCGTTTATCAAAGCGGCTTTAATGAGCGCAGGTGAAGGATTCTGTCCGAAGTTGCTGTTTTTCCAAAATTCTGTAAATAAAGCTGCGGCGCCTGCAACTTGTGGTGCGGCATGTGAAGTTCCCGTGCTCCAGCTATGAAATTGATCAATTTGACCTGAAACGCTTGAGCCATCACCGGCTCTACTTCCTGAGATGACTGTGCCGGGAGCTGTAATATCAGGCTTTATACGCCCATCGGCTGCAGGACCGCGACTTGAGGAACTGTTCAGATCGTCAATGTTATCGGCAGAAGATGAGATTTCAGTCCTTATGTTTTCAGAATTTGCGACAGCTATAATGTTTTTTGCAACTTTCGGACGGGTCAAACCGCTAGTTCCCGAGTTTCCTGCTGAGAAGACCACACAGACGGGATCAATTGTCGAAGCAAATGAAGCATCTCGGACGTAGCCATCGTATTGAGCGGCAAGTGAGTCGTATGCATTACTGTTTGTTCCGGAACCCCAACTGTTGTTCGAGATGTTGCCGCGGACACCGTTTACTCCCGCTGTCATCACAGTATCGTTTAGAGTTTGTGGGTAGCTACCCATGTAGCCGGCTTTCAAAAATGGAATGTTGATTATGTTTGCTCCCGGGGCTACACCTAAGCCATAGTTGTAATTCAGAGGATCAAGAGGTCCATAAGGCGTGGTTCCCGCTATTATGCTGGCGTTTATGTGACCATGTCCGCCGCTGGCACCAGCAGTAGCACCGCTTAGTGCATTAACTGTGTTATTTGCCGTTATGTAGTATCCACCATTTCCGGGAATCGAGACTCCATCATCAACAACTGATACTGTCACGTTCTGACCTGTGACACCGAACTGATTTAGCGGATTGTAGCCTGGCGGAAAGAGCTGAGTTTGAGAAAGATAATTGCCTGCTACTATCTGAGCCGCCCGCTCGTCTTCAGGTTGCGGAGTAATGAAGGCTTCCACGGTGAAGACGTCTTTCAAAGTAGCAATTTTTTCGACTTGATCGAGTGGTAGTTCCGCTCTGATGTAGTTGAAGAAGTTGCTAGGAAGCTTTGTTGCTTGTTCTATTTTTGCCGAAGCGGCTTCTTCGATTTGTCTTGCTACTTCTTGCAGTTCTGCTCTAGCGAAAACAGCTATTTCCATTCGGACGTTGCCTTGATTGACTTCGATGGGTGAAATGTTTTCAGGAAGAGCTTTTCCACTTCGAGCATTTTCAAGCTGCGCACGTAAAACGGGAGAAATTTTGTCTTCTGCGAGATAGTGGCCAATCCATCTGACTCTGTAGTAGTTTGAGATTCGATTTATTTGTTCGGCATTGGCATAAACGAAAAACGCATTGTGTGGGACGTATTGGATGAATTCGGCTCCGATTTCTTTCAAGTCTTCAAACCATTTGTCACGAACAGGTGCGACGAATTGAACGATGTAATAATCCTTTTCGTCAGTTAAATTTTCACGCAAAGAGTGTTTAGAATCGGAAAGTGGTTCAAATCTTGAGCCGGGCAAGTTTATTGTTGTTTCCAGGCGGATTTTTTGGTCGAAATCTCCTAGAAGATTGTTTTTTGCTGTGGCAGCAATAACGAAAGCCCCGTAATCTTCAATTATTGTAGCCTTGCGCTTTATCTTTGTTTTGTCTTCTGGCGATTGAATATCAATTCGCCAGAGTGCCTTTGAAGGGTCAAGCGATGCTAGCTTTGCCGTATCGGCTTTGAAAATCGCTTCACTTGGCCTATTCCGTCTGTTCCGCTCTTCTTGTTGGGCAGAAGCAACGAAGATCGGTGTCGTGTTGAAAACTAAAAGAGCTAAAAACAATGTCAAAGCAAAAACTTTTCTTGCGAACATCTGACAAACCCCCCCTTCGGTTTTTACTCCAAAAAATTATATTAAATTTTCGCTCGAAAACAATTAGCAAAATAGATTTTTTAAGTGATATGATGGTTTTATGCCAACGACTCAAAGATATTTGGGGTTGAGTGGTTTACGGGTTGGGATATTTGTTTTTTTGACGTTGCTTGCGTTAGCGTTTTTGATTATCAATTCTTCGGGAGACTTTAATCCTTTTGAGAAGAGAATGCGGCTGCGGGCGCGCTTTGTTAGCGCCGACGGATTGCGCCCCGGAGCCGAAGTTCAACTTGCAGGCATTCTGATAGGCAGAGTCGAAGATGTAAGATTCTTGCCGCCAGATGACACGAGCGAAGCAAAGGTTGAAGCTGTGATGAGTGTTTCTTCAGAGATTGATGGCCGTCCAATTACGGAAAGAATCCGCACCGATTCGACTGCACAACTCGTTGCTACCAGCGTTTTAGCAAATGACAAGATGATTAACATCACGCCAGGCACGGCGAAGGGAGAGCCTGTGTCGGAAAATCATATTCTCGAATCAACCGCTGCCATCTCGATAAATCAATTAACCCAAACCGGAAACGATCTCTTAAATCAAATAAACAAGCTTGCTATCCCAGTAAACGAAATTCTCAACAAAGCCAATCGAGGAGAAGGAACGATAGGAAGAATAATCAATGATGAATCGCTTTACCGAAACCTAGATCAAACCATAAACGAAGCCAAAACAACGATGATAAAATTGCAGACCACGCTTGATAATCTCAATAGCGGGCGAGGTAGTGCTGGAAGATTCCTAAACGATCCAACGCTTTATGAGAATCTCAATAAAACCGTAAGCCAGCTAGAAGCTATTTCAGCAGAGTTGAGGCAAGGACGTGGAACTGCAGGGAAGTTAATCAGCGATGATTCGCTCTACAACGAAGCAAACGAGGCTATAAAGGAAATAAGAATTGCGGCCCACAGGTTGAATACGGTTGCTGAAAATCTCGACAAAATACTCCAAGACCTGAATCAAGGTAAAGGAACTGCAGGAAAACTGCTTAAAGATGAAGCTCTTTACAACGATTTGAAAAATTCTGTAGCAACGATAAACTCCTTACTTTCCGATATAAAGGCCGGGAAAGGCACCGTTGGAAAACTCTTCACTGATGAAACTCTTTACGAAAATCTGAACCAGACAACTGCTAACATAAGTCAATTTTCAACCGAAAGCACGAGGCTACTGAACGATTTTAGACAAAACCCGAAAAAATACTTAACAATCAAGCTGAAGATATTCTAGAATCTAGAAAATGGTTCTTAAGGTAGAAAAAGTCTCGAAGCGGTATTCAAACAAATGGGTTTTAAGAGATTTAAGCTTTGAAGTTTCTCGTGGTGAGATTTTCGGTCTAGTTGGGCGTGCCTGTAGTGGTAAGTCAACGATCTTGAGACTAATAGCCGGGCTTGAAAAGGACTTCACGGGCAGAATATCTTTTGAAAACTCAACGATAAATCAAGCGAAAATCGTCCCTTCGCCACCGCAAAAGAATTCGTTTTTGAAGAGTTTGTTCAAAAAAACTCCGTTTCTTTCAGAAAGCGAACGGCGGAAGATTGAGTTTGAGGAAGCTTTAAGAGACGCCGAAGGCTTATTACTCCTCGATAATCCTTTTGCGCCTTTCGATAGTGAAATGCGTCAGGAAGCTCTTGAGAAACTAGAAGAAACCGCAAGAAGAAAGAATCTAGCTGTTGTTTTTGTAACTAACAATGAGGAGGAAATTTTCAAGATTTGTGACAGGATAGGAATTCTCGACAAAGGCGAGATTATTCAAGAAGGCACGCCGAAAGAGGTTTATGAGAATCCGAATTCGGTTGCTTCAGCTTCTCTTTTGGGAAGATGCAATCTTATAACGGCAAGAAGAATAACTTTCAGTAACGAGGAAATGCCAGAATTTCAAACCCTTGAAGGCAATCATCGTTTGAGGACAGACAAAGTTGAAAGAAAAAATCTAGGTTCGATTCTTCAGAATGTTACATTGGCAATCAGACCCGAACAAGTTTGCATACACTGTGGTGCTTCTTTTCCGGAAGATAATCTTATTAGAGCTAAAGTAACAAAGATAGAATTCCACGGCTCGACGACAAGAGTTGAATTTGATGCTTCAGGACTTCCGATTGAGGTTTTGGTTTTGAGACTTGTAGGGCTTAAAGTTGGTGACGAGTGCGTGATTGGCCTTCCACCTGATAGAATCAAGGTGCTTCGGTATTAAGCAAAATGTCTCTGCGCTGATTTTTTTGCGATACACTAAAAAGCATGAAAAAAAATAAAACGCTTTACATTTGCTATTTTGGACTTCGAGAACCTTTGGTGCAGACGCAAGTTATTCCCTATTTGCGAGAAATAGCTAAAGGTGGCGTGAAGCCTTATCTTCTCACTTTCGAGCCTGATTTGAGGAGTTGGAGCAAGGAAAAAATCGAAGATAGTCGCAGAAAGCTAGCATCAGAGGGTATAGAATGGCATTTTTTGAAATACCATAAGCGCCCTTCTGTTCCTGCTACTGCGTTTGATATTCTTTGTGGGACTTGGTTTATTTGGCGAAAAAATAGGAAAGAAAAGTTCGATGTGCTTCACGCAAGGGTTCATGTCCCAATGCTGATGGCTGTATTGGCGAGGATTCTCAGCCTTCATAAGCCTAAGATACTCTTCGATATAAGAGGTTTCTTTCCTGAAGAGTATGTAGATTCTGGTGTTTGGAAAGCAAACGGATGGCTTTATCGCTCTGCTAAGATAATTGAAAAATGGCTTTTGCGAGAGGCTAATGGATTCGTTGTTCTAACAGAAAAGGCGCGCAGTATTCTGTTTCCTGAAAGCAAAGAGACGGGTCTCGATAAATTCAATCGGCCTGTTGAAGTCATTCCGTGCTGTGTTGATGCGGCGCGGTTTCAAAATCTGAATCATCACAATCAATCTGAGAAAGTAAATGGTAAACCTGTTTTCATCTATGTAGGTTCATTCGGAAGTTGGTATTTGACGGATAAAATGATAGAGTTTCTAAGCTTTGCTCACCGGCAATATCCGGAAGCTTTCACGATTATTCTAACCCAAAGAGATGTAGAAAAAGCTAAGGCACAGCTCACCAAAGCAGGTTTGAATCCCGATAGCTTCATTGTCAGGAGCGTCGCTCCTGAAGAGATACCTGAATATGCCAGCAAGGCGAGCGTGGCGATCTCTTTTATTAAAACGTGTTACTCCAAACAAGCTTCGTCACCTACGAAATTTGCTGAATATCTATATTGTGGCTTGCCAGTTGTTTCAAATTCAGGAGTTGGCGATTTGGATGAACTCATCGAGAAGGAAAAAGTTGGTGTAATATTACGTGAGTTTACGCAAGATGGTTACTCTAAAGCTTTGGAAGAAATCATTGCTTTATCGAAAGACGAGACATGCCGAGAAAGATGCCGCCGAGTTGCACGAGAGTATTTTGATCTGGAAAGAATTGGTGGCGAGAGATACCGCAGGATTTATAGAAGACTTCTTCAATGATGCTATAATTTTAAGCTTTGCGGTTTATGAAAGTTCTAGCAATCGTCCCTAGCATATACAACACTTCACCTGGACAGCGATTTAGGATTGAGCAATGGGAGAAAATCTTACGAGAAAAAGGCGTTGAGATAACTTACTCGCCGTTTGAAACCATTGAGCTTAATGAAGTTTTGTATAAAAGAGGGCATACGTTCAGGAAAGTTCGAGAAGTTTTGAGATGCTTTGTTAATAGGCAAAAGGATATTAAGGCGCTGGGCAATTTTGATCTAGTTTACTTGTTTCGGGAAGCGGCTATTTTGGGACCTGCATGGTTTGAAAGGAGAATAGCAAACTCTGGAATTCCAATGGTTTTTGATTTTGATGATGCGATTTTTGTCCCTTACAAAAGTCCTGCCAACGGCTATCTGAGTTATTTGAAATTTCCGCAAAAGACTGCAACCATTTGTAGTTTCTCGTCCCATGTCATAGCAGGTAATGAGTATTTGGCTTCATATGCAAAGCGATTCAATCGAAATGTGACCATCATCCCAACAACGATTGATACCGAAAAATATAAGCCCGTAGAAAAGGCAGAAAACAAAGAGGTTTTGACGATAGGTTGGAGTGGGAGTCTTAGCACGGTTCAGCACTTAGACACAATTAGAGAAGTTTTCAAAGAGCTTGCAAAAACAGAGAGATTTCGGCTGCGCGTTATTGGGACGGGTAGCTACAAAATTGATGGGGTTGATGTTGAAGCGATGGTATGGAGGGCAGATAGCGAGATTGCTGACCTTGAAAAGATTGATATTGGAGTAATGCCACTACCGGATGACGAATGGAGCAGAGGCAAATGCGGTCTGAAAGCTCTGCAATACATGGCTTTAGGTATTCCAACCATTTGCTCGCCAGTAGGGGTTAATACGAAAATCATTCAGGATGGTGAAAACGGCTTTCTTGCTAGTAGCAAAGAGGAATGGGTCGAAAAGCTCAAAAAACTTTTGCATTCTTACGAACTAAGAAAAAGATTTGGCCTTGCAGGCAGGAAAACCGTTGAGGAAAATTATTCTGCAAAAGTTCAAGCTCCCAGAGTCTTTGAGATTTTCAAGTCAGTTGTAGAAAACACAAGTGGAAGGAAAAATTCATTATGAAAGTTTTAGTTACAGGTGGTGCAGGATTTATCGGCTCGCATCTTGTTGATGCTTTAATAGAAAAAGGCTACCAAGTGAGAATTCTCGATTCACTGGTCGAGCAAGTTCACGGCGGAAAAATACCAGATCATCTCAACAAAGAGGCAGAATTTATAAGAGCTGATATTTGCGATGCTGAAGCTGTTAGAAAGGCGCTTGAAGATGTAGAAGTTGTTTATCATCAAGCGGCTGAGGTGGGAGTTGGGCAATCCATGTATGAGATTGTCCGATATGTCAAAGCTAACGATTTAGGGACAGCAGTTTTGCTTGAAGAAATGACTAAAAAACCTGCTCAGTTTAAGAAATTGATAGTCGCTTCTTCGATGTCCATTTACGGAGAAGGAGCTTATCGCAATCCAAAAACTGGTGAGATTGTTTATCCACAATTGCGAACCGATGAGCAATTGGCCAATCATCAATGGGAAGTCATGGATAAAGACGGGACAGAACTAGAGCCTATTCCTACAAGCGAAGAAAAACCTCTTTTCCCAACTTCTGTTTATGCGGTTTCAAAGCAAGATCAAGAGCAATACTGTTTGGCAGTAGGGCGCGCATACAAGATTCCTACTGTGGCGCTTCGGTATTTCAACGTTTACGGCACGCGTCAAGCGCTTTCAAATCCATACACAGGAGTTTGTGCTATTTTCTCGGCTAGGCTATTGAATGGACAAAAGCCTTTGATATTTGAAGACGGCAATCAAACTCGTGATTTTGTCCATGTAAGCGATATTGTGCAAGCAAACTTATTGGCTTTAGAAAAAGAAGAAGCGAACTATCAGGCAATCAATGTCGGAACCGGAATACCAACGTCTGTTAAAGAGATTGCTCAGATGCTGGCGAAGGGATTGGGCAAAGATATTGAACCAGAGATTGTAGGAAAGTATCGAGAAGGAGACATTCGCCATTGTGTCGCTGATATTACAAAGGCCAGAAAACTTTTGGGATACGAGCCGAAAGTGCGATTGGAAGAGGGCTTGAGAGAACTTCTCGATTGGATAAAAGATCAGAAGCCAGAGGATCGGGTGGCTACGGCGACCGTTGAATTGATGACGAGAAATTTAGTAAAATGACGGCGAACGACCATGTATATTTTAGGACTTACAACATTAGGCGATGCAGCAGCGGCTTTGATAAAAGACGGTGAGTTAATAGCAGCGGCTGAAGAAGAGCGTTTTTCAAGGCGGAAACATCACAGCGGCTTTCCTTACAATGCTATAAAGTTTTGCTTAGATTACGCTGGTATCAAACTAAAGGACGTAGCTCATGTAGGGCATTATTGGAAGCCTTGGATACTGCGCCACAAGGCGATGCAAGCTTTGAAAGCGGCTTTCATCTCTCGCGATATGTTCAAAGCGAGAGTTGATAGGGGAGTGGCACAGGTAAGCGATAGTTATCTTGGAATGTTTCTTCATCCGAGACGTTTGAGAAAATACTTTGGCGATTCGGATTTCAAATTTCATTTCATCGAGCATCATCAAAGCCATGCCGCTTCTGCCTTCTTTGTTTCGCCCTTTGAATCTGCCGCAATTTTGACCTGGGACGGAACAGGCGAAGATACTACAACGCTTTTTTGCCACGGCAAGGGCAACCGAATAAAAGTTCTAAAACGCATTAAGCTTCCTCACAGTTTAGGTCAATTTTATTCTGCGGTTACGAATTTTATCGGGTTTGACATGTTTGAGGGCGATGAGTGGAAAGTAATGGGTCTTGCCGCTTACGGAAAGCCGAGATTTTACGAATTTTTTGCCGAAAAGGTCTTGATAAAAAACGGAGATAGCGATTTTCGATTCAACATAAAGGTTTTGGATCACCATTTGGCAAAGCATTATCAGTTTCCTGAAGCTATAATCAAAGAAATAGGCCCACCGAGAAGACCGGGCGAAGAGCTTACGGAACGACATTGGGACATTGCGGCTTCAGCTCAGAAAGTTCTTGAAGAAATTGGACTCCATCTAGTAAGAAAAATCAAAGAAATGACTGGAGAAGAAAATCTCTGCATGGCTGGCGGCGTTGCTTTCAATTCCGTCATGAACGGAAGAATTTTCCACGAATCTCCTTTCAAGAACTTTTTTATTCAACCTGCGGCTGGCGATGCGGGATGTAGTCTCGGCGCCGCTTATTACGTCTGGCATCAGATTCTAGGAAAGCCGCGAAAATTCGTAATGAAACATGCTTACTGGGGTCCAAAGTTTACGAACGAAGAATGCCAGAAAGCTCTTCAAAAAGCAGGTTTGAAATATGAGACCTTGCCTGATGAAATCTTGTTACCTAGACTTGCGAAAATGCTCAGTGAAGGTGCAATCATCGGATGGTTTCAAGGCAGAATGGAGTGGGGACCGCGTGCTTTAGGTTCGAGAAGTTTTCTTGCCGATCCTCGCCGTGCCGATATGAGGGAAATTCTCAATCACAAAGTCAAGCTAAGAGAATGGTTTCGTCCACTAGCACCTTCGATTCTAGAAGAATACGGACGTGAAATCTTCGGTAAGAATCACTACGATCCCTTCATGATTACCGTTATTGAAGTGTCTGAGGAGTGGAAAAAGAAAATACCTGCTGTGGTTCATGTTGATGGAAGCGCCCGCCCGCAGATGGTTAGTAAAGAAACGAATCCTCGATACTGGAATCTAATACATGAGTTTTACAAGTTAACCGGAGTGCCTGTTTTGCTGAATACTTCATTCAACATCCAAGAGCCTATTGTTTGCACTCCCGAAGATGCTATAAAAACTTTCATGAGTGCTAGCTTTGATGCTTTGGTTTTGGAAAATAATCTAGTTTTGCGGAGTGAAAATGGATGAGGGCATCTTTCATAATTCTGATACTCTCGCTTCTTTTTGTTTCCTTCATTACTTTTCCTGAAGGTGTTCTCAGCTTTCCTATTTTCTTTATTTTCTCGCTTCCACTGGCGTTTTTAACGATCCGTTTATCAAACGATAAGTCTGATGAAGAGTTTTTGTGGAAGATTTATTTTCTGGCTTTGTCGGCTCGCGCCGTGTTTGGGGCTTTATTTTACTATCTAGACCTGTGGGATTACTTTGCGCCGGATGCCACGACCTATAACAACTTTGGATATATTTTGTCAGAGTATTTCAAAGGTAACTTCCCGATAAGGAGAGAAAGCGATCCGGTTCTCTATCATCGTTTCTTCAGTTTCAGCGGTTCTGGCTGGGGAATGTATTACATTGTTGCTTTCCTCTATTTCTTCACTGGGCAAAATCCTGTAGCAGGGAATTTCTTATGTGCCTCGATAGGAGCCGCTGCTGCACCTGCTGTTTACATTTTGGCAAAAGATATTTACAGAAATAGTAAGGTTGCTAAGATAGCTTCTCTTCTGGTTGCCTTCATGCCGGGATTTATAAACTGGTCTAGTTTCATGCTCAAGGATGGAATCATAATTTTCCTTTTGGCTATCTCAATGCTGATGGTTAATCGGTTACAGAGAGCGTTTAATCCACTTTACTTAACTGTGCTGGGTTTCAGCCTTTTTGGGATTGTGGCTTTGCGGTTTTATATCTTCCCGATGACTGTTATGGCGATTGTGGCTACTTTTCTCATAGGTATAACCACAGAAGCTTCTAAAAGCACAGTCTTAAAGAAGATAGTACTTTTTCTGATCATAGGGATTTTGATAACCTACATAGGGGCTTCAATCGGGATTCACGAAGATATTCAGAAGTATGGGACTCTGGAAAGACTCAACAATGCTCGCCTTGATCAAGCAAGAACGGCCGCATCTGGTTTTGAAGAAGTAGATGTTTCGACTGCTGAAGGAATTGTAACGATTTTGCCGGTTGGACTTTTGTATTTGTTTTTAGCGCCTTTTCCTTGGCAGATAACGAGTATAAGAGCGGCTTTGACTCAACCTGAGATGGTAGCATGGTGGTTGATGATTCCCTTTTTGATTAGAGGAATGGTCTATTCCTTTAGGCACAGGCTTAAAGAAACGATGGCGATAATGATTTTTACGCTGATGCTAACCGTCGGTTATGCTATTTTTCAAGGGAATATCGGAACAGCTTATCGGCAAAGAACTCAAATTCAGGTGTTTCATTTTATCTTCGTAGCAGTAGGTTGGGTTCTAACGAAAGAAAAGAAGGAAAACGAAGCGGCTTTGCTGGCTTTACAGCAAGCCAGAATCATGAGGCAGTTTCAAAGACAGGCTTGAGTTGTTGACTATTAAGTCTTGATGTTCGGGGCTTCTTGATTCAAGTAAATTTTGTTTCCGTCCAAAGGCGTAAGTTGGTGCTGAGGCAAACGATGAAGAACATCGAGGAGCTAAGAAGGTTTTATGATGAGGTTGATCAAGAAGTTCGCAGGTTAAAGAGCATTCATTCAGAAAGGTTAAAGTGCAAAAAAGGGTGTGCAAGTTGCTGTATTGATGGAATTACAGTTTTTCAAGTCGAGGCCGAAAACATAAAGTTTCACTACAAAAAACTTTTACGAGAAGAAAAACCTCACGGAATCGGGAAATGTGCTTTTTTAGATGAATCGGGTGCTTGCCGGATATATGAAAATCGCCCATACGTTTGCCGAACTCAGGGATTACCGTTACGGTGGCTAGATGAGGAAAACGAAATCGAATATCGTGATATTTGTCCGCTAAATGAAAACGGAGAACCGATTGAAAATCTCGAACCCGATAAGTGCTTAACTATCGGGATTTTTGAAAGCAGATTAGCAGGCTTGCAATTAAAATTTGGTAACGGAAAAATGAAAAGAGTAGCCTTAAGGAGTTTGTTTGAGTGCAATCGGAAACGAAAGAAAAAATAATTCAGTCGGCTGGCATAGTTTTGACGCTATTTTACGGCGGTTTTGTCTTTTGGCTGTATTTGGTTTCGCCAACAAGCCTTCAAGATTTGTCATCGAAAGCACAGCAAACAATCGAAAAAGCCACGACAAAAACGCAAGTTTTAACGGGAATCTATCAAATTGATGAAGCAAAATTTCAGGAAGGTTTAGAAGCGTTCAGAAAAGACAATTTTGTTTTGGCGAGAGATTATTTTGAGAAAGCAGACCCAGAAAAGTTAAGTGCGAAGGTTCAATTCTATGTTGCCTACAGCTTTTATCGCCAAGGTTGGGGAAGATTTTATAACGATGATGAGCTTTTCAAGAAAGGATTGGAATCTGTTGAGTTAGTTATGAAGCTAGACAGAGATTTTCGAGCCGATGACCCTGATTTGAAATTGAAAACTCCTGTAGAACTTAAGCAGGAGCTTGAAGAAGGTTTGAGAGTTACTCCCGAAGATTTTAGTCCCATAAAAATTTTCCGCGAAAGAAAGTAGGCAAACCTACGAAAGTTTAGGCAAGGTTTGCTATGCGGAATTTCATCCGCTTCTTAAAAATTCCAGAAATTCGGAAGTATCTCGCGTTAGCCCAGGAAAAACCGCAATCACCTTTTCGTCTGCCTCGATGATTGCATAAAAAGGTAGGGCTACGGTCTTGAATTTTTCCTCCTGAAACTTTTGCTGGCGTTCGTAGATTTCTCCTTCTCCATCGGTATAAAGCCTGAGTAGCACAAATCTTTCAAACTCTTTTTCTACTTCTGGCTTTGTAAAAATGTTAGCTTCCATCCAGCGGCAGTTTGTGCAGGTGTAGCCAGTAAAGTCAATGAAAATTCTCTTTCCTTCAGCTTTTGCTTGCTGTTTTGCTCTTTCCAAATCATTCTCAATCCAAAACAATTTTTCATCTCTAGGCTTTGTTGAAAGTGAATTTTGGTTCAAATCCGGCGGCAAGAATGATTCTATCTCTCCAAGTTTTGCTCCGAAGAGACCTGTTAAGAGATAGAAGGTGATTGCCAAAGTGATGATAGCGGTAGTCAAACGGAGCGCTCCGATTCTTTCTGATTTCGAGTCGTGAGACAGTTGGAATTTGCCAAGTAAGTAAAGCGTCAAAATGAAGCCGATAGCAATCCAAAATGAAAGCACAACCGAGCGCGTAAATATGCCCCATTTCCAAACTAGGTCCGCGTTTGAAACGAATTTCATTGCGGCGGCAACTTCTAGAAAACCCATAGTCACTTTGATTGAATTCATCCAACCGCCAGCTTTAGGTAGAGAAGCTAGATATTGTGGTATCAGAGCAAGAACGAAGAACGGAGCGGCGAATGGGATTGAAAACGCTAACATACCAAGCAAAGGCATTTGCCAATCGCCTTGTGCCGCCGAAACAAGAATGGTCCCTACAAAAGGCGAGGTGCAAGTAAAACTTGTTAAGGTGAAAGTCAATCCCATCAAAAGAGTACCGATTATCTGGCTTCCTTCACCTTCCTTTGTTCTGGTTAATTTGTCAAGCTTGCTTAAAAAGGACGCAGGAATGGTAATTTCGTATGCGCCGAATAGATTGAAAGCGAAGAAAAGAAAAATCCCGGCGATCAGAAGGTTAACCCACGGATTTGCCGCAAAAAGATTTATCCCCGCCGCTCCGACGAAAACGGCAAGTAACATGCCAAGAATACTGAAGGTTGCTATGATGCCTATTGAATAAATCAAAGCTAACTTCAACGCTCCGGATTTTGTCTTGCTAGCTTGATTTGTGAAATACGAAACCGTAATCGGTATCATCGGGAAAACGCATGGAGTCAGAAGCGACAGCGCCCCAAGCGTTACCGCGAGCCATATAAAAGCCCAAAACGATAGAGTTCTTTCGTAAATCGGCACGAAAGTCGAAGTTGCATTAGTGTTCGAGAGCTTGAAATTACTGCTCTGGCTACTTTCGGCTTTTTCCTCCGTCTTTTGTGGAGACGTGCTAGGCACAAGATTTAACGAAGTTGCATCTGGTTTTATTCCGCTTTTGCTGAGTTTTATGGTTTTCGGCGGAAGGCAGAAGGTGTCGTTGCAAGCTTGATAACGCACTGCGACGAGAAGTTCATCTGTGTTGGTTTCCTTTAGAGCCTTGAGTGGCAGAAGAAATTCAACCTGCTTGATAAAGTATCTAGTTTCTAGATCGAAGTTTTTATCATATTTCGAGAGCGGAGTTTCAGAAGAGGTTATTTTGCCTTCGATTTCAAAAGGTGAGTTTTCTGCAATTGAAATTTTCAACGCTGATGGACCACCCTCTGGCTGGTCCATCGCATAAAGATACCAACCATCTTCGATTTTAGCCGAAAGCGTTGCTTTTAATCTTTCGCCTGATTTGAGATTTTTGGCTTCTACTTCCAAATCCCATGAAATCGGATTCTGAGCACTTACACTGATGAAACCGAGTAGAAACAAAAACGCAATCTGTAGAAAGCTTTTTTGAAGCATAGCTTTTAAGTTCTATGTTAGCTTTACTCGGAACTTAACAAGAAGCGAGCAAGCACTCATTTTCGCCTATTAACCTAAAATCCTGAATGCCAAAATTTCGGGTTTCATATCAGGCACTTATTCAAGGCTACTGAGGTTCTTAACCGATGAAGTAATGTAAAGCCTTTTAAGAGAACAAGAAAGCCTGATTTACGGTTTACGGTTTGCATGCTTAGCTAAACCTATTACGAAATGAAGATTGATTGCAAAAAATTTGATTATATTTTGCGTCTTGCATCTCGAAGTCTTGTTGCTATGTTGGTTGATAAATAAGCTACTGATATGTGATGGTTGGCTTTCCTTATGATATATGTAAACTGCGGTGATATAGGAGTTTAGTTATGCCTAGGACACTTGATAGTTTTGTATCATGTTTCCCGCTTTTTTGAGTTTATGGATAGCTACATATTCGAGCATTCTTGTTCTTTATTTCTTCATGTCAGAGGAGTTATGTTGAGAGTCAGTTTTTTCTTAGAGCTACTAAATCCGTTTTGCATTCCATTCTATGTTTCTTTGGGCGCGATAATTTTCACTACTATCTATTGGTTTTTTCCAAATTTTTATCGGAAGAGTCCTTATCTAACAGTTTTTGTATCAATTCTACTTATCCCGGTCTTTATTGCTACTGCTTTTTTCGTGTTTGTTATTATACAAACACCACCACAAGCTTATCCTAACGCATGGCTTTGTTTGAATCCAATAAAGGTGAGTGACTATGTCACACTGCAAGCCGGACGGAATGAAATAATACCACCAAGACCTCTCCCAGCATACGGCATTAATCCTAAAACCTCTCCTATTTCGGGTGAACGTCTAGTATTATATGTTAGGAATCTCGGAGTATGCCCCTCTGAAAGCGATCTTCGTCATACTATATGCTTGAAGAACGGTAATATGATACGCTTAGAAGGATTTATTTATGACGATAAAGGACAAAAATATGAGATATGTATAACATCAAGCAGTATTGAACTTTCACCCTGTTCTACAGAGAGTCTTAAGACTTACTTCTTAGATTTCCCTAAAGGCGAATATACAAAGATAGAACTGATGGTAGATAAACCACTTGAAATCGACTCAATCTACTGGGAAGGTGAGTCTTGTATCGAAATCATGTAACATGATAAGGGTTTAATTTGAAGTTGAAGTTTATGAAAATACTTGAGGTCTTTCTAGTCTGTTTTCCAGTGATTGGTTTTTATGGATATTAATTATGAAGGTGTTTTTTCGCCGCTTCAGTCAAAACCATCCTTATCTAGCATTTTTTATGTCGGGGGTTTTATCCCCAGTTTCAATCTTTATGCTCATTGGCTTATATTTCATTCTTCGAGTCCCACTATACGCATATCCCTGCCTTTGGCTTGCTTTGAATCCAATTAAGGTTAGTGATTCTGTAGAGTTACAACCTGGAGTATTAGTGATTCTGTGGAGTTACAACCTGGAGTAAATGAAATAATACCACCTAAACCACTTCGAGCTTCTGGCGAACATTCTGTTCACTCAGAAGTGCGTGGTGAACAAGTAGTCTTGTATTCTAATCAATTAGGTTCATGCCCTGTTGAACGCGATTTTTATCATACGATTTGTTTGGAAAATGGTGAAATGGTTCGTGTGGAAGGTTTTATTTATAACGACAAGGGTGAAAAATATGAAATATGCGTATCTGGTGATGGTCCTATCATTGAGCTAACGCCGTTTTGTCAATCAGGTGACTCAATTTACTTACCTAAAGGGAAATACACAAAAATAGAACTAATAGTAGATAAGCCTATCAAACTCAACTCAATCTACTGGGAAGTAATGGCTTGTTTCGAGATTAGGTGAGTTTTAAGAGTTTGAATTTTTGATTTCTTTAGTTCAAGTTAGGAGGATGTGAGTTATGTGGTATGGAAGAAAAATCACAGTTGCTGATCTTTCAGAAGCAGACATAATCTTAACTATAAAAAGACCACCTGAGCCGAAAAAAGCTCCATGGCATGATGCCTGGCGTAAGGCAAAGATAGGTTATTAGAAATTACGAGGTTCTGCTATATCTCTTGTGAGAGTGAGTATTCTAAAACTTTCAAGAAGTTCTGGAATGCTTACTTTTTCAGCTTGTTTTTACCAAGTTAGACTTGGTGAACCAAGAGCGTTTCAGAAAATTTGCTTGGTTTCCATAAGGCAACAGCCCAATCTGAATCTCTCAGTAACTGACTAAAGAGTTGATTCTTTTTTGGTTTCTACTCTTTTAGCACAGAGTGAGCGGCTGAGAGTCTTGCGATTGGGACTCGGAAAGGTGAACAGCTTACGTAATCGAATCCCAAAGAGTCGAAAAATTCTATTGAGCGTGGGTCTCCGCCATGTTCGCCGCAAATGCCAATCTTCAGATTCGGATTCACTTTCCGTCCACGCTCGACTGCGATCTTTATAAGCTCACCAACTCCGATTCTGTCTATTGTTTGAAATGGATCGTCAGGATAAATTTTTCTCTCAACATAGAGCGGCAAGAAACGCCCGGAATCATCACGGCTTAAGCCAAATGTCGTTTGAGTCAGGTCATTCGTTCCAAATGAGAAAAACTCAGCATGTTTTGCTATGGAATCGGCTACAAGCGCAGCACGTGGAAGTTCAATCATTGTGCCGACTGTGTATTTTATTTCCATTCCATGCTCGTTCATAACCTGTGTAGCAACTTCACGAATCAATTTTGCTTGATGAATGAACTCTTCCGGAGTAGAAACCAGCGGTATCATGACTTCGGGCAAGACTTTTATGCCAGAACCTTGCGCTTCACAAGCGGCTTCAAAGATAGCGCGAACCTGCATTCTCGTTACTTCCGGCACAAGAAGCCCAAGCCTACAGCCGCGTAAGCCCAGCATTGGATTCGCTTCAGAAAGATGCTCAACTCGCTTGAGAATTCTTCTCTTTTCGGCGATCTCGTCTAAAAGCAAATCCATCTCTTTGGGGCTTGCGTGGCGTGCTCGGAATTTCAGTTCTGTAAGCTCTGCAAAAAGCTCGATCTGGCTTGGCAAGAATTCATGAAGCGGCGGATCAAGCAGACGAATTGTTACAGGAAGACCGTTCATGGCTTGGAAAATCTCTATAAAATCTTGCTTTTGAAAAGGCAGAAGTTTCTCTAAAGCCTTTTCACGCTCGCCTTGTCCTCTAGCCATAATCATTTCACGCATGACCTTAAGGCGTTCTTCGCCAAAAAACATGTGTTCGGTGCGGCAAAGCCCGATTCCTTCAGCACCGTATTTGCGCGCTAGTGCCGCATCTGCGCCTGTATCTGCATTTGCGCGCACTCTCAGCCTTCTTGTTTCATCAGCCCACGACATCAAAAGCTCGTAGTTTTCATCTAGCTGTGGCTGAATTGTTGGGACTTTTCCTTTGAACACTCTTCCAGTCGAGCCATCAACTGTTATCCATTCACCCTTTGTTACCGTCAAGTCGCCAACAGTAAATTCGTTATGGCTATAATTGATATTTAATGCACTTGCGCCAGCAACGCACGGTTTGCCCATGCCACGAGCAACTACTGCTGCGTGTGAAGTCATACCGCCCCGCTGCGTTAAAATTGCTTCAGCCGCCACCATTCCGTGAAAGTCATCAGGACTGGTTTCACGTCTTACCAAAATCACCTTATGACCTTGCTTTGCCATTTCTTCAGCTTCGTCGGGAGAAAAAACAACGATTCCCTGAGCTGCGCCTGGGCTTGCAGGAAGCCCAGTAGCTATTGGTGCTAAGTTTATGTTCGGGTCAATCATCGGATGAAGTAGTTGATCAAGTTGCTCAGGCGAAACTCTTTTGATTGCTGTTTTCTTGTCAATCAAACCTTCTTTGAACATTGTTACGGCTACTCTGATCGCTGCTGCGCCAGTTCTTTTACCACTTCTGGTTTGAAGCATGTAGAGTTTACCGTTTTCAATAGTGAATTCGATGTCTTGCATGTCGCAATAGTGTTTTTCGAGCCTGTCGGTGATTTCGACAAGCTGTTTATAAACTTCAGGCATTTCCTCGGCAAGTTTTGAGATTGGTTTGGGTGTTCTAATTCCTGCAACCACGTCCTCGCCTTGGGCGTTCAAGAGATATTCACCATAAAGGGTTTTCTCGCCTGTTGAAGGATTGCGTGTAAAACATACGCCCGTCCCGCTTTTTTCGCCCATGTTTCCGAAAACCATTGCTTGAACGATTACTGCCGTTCCTAAATCTTCAGGAATTCGATGAACACGCCGATAGTCAACAGCGCGTTTTCCCATCCATGAATCGAAAACAGCGGCAATTGCCATTTTCAGTTGCGATTCTGCATTTTCGGGAAAGGCTAAACCTGTTTCTTCCGTGAAAACTATCTTTTTGTAAGCGGCTACGATTTGTTTTAGCTCTTCTGTTGTTAGGTCAGAATCTTGTTTCCCGTTGTTTTTGAAGCGATCCAAAACGCGCTCGAATTTTTCATGCTCGATTCCTAAAACTATTTCTCCAAACATCGAGATAAAGCGACGATATGCGTCCCAAGCGAATCTTTCGTCATTTGTTTGGTTAGCCAAACCTTCTACGGTTTTGTCGTTCAAGCCAAGATTCAAGACCGTATCCATCATTCCGGGCATTGAAACGGGCGCACCTGAACGAACAGAAACAAGCAAAGGATTTTCTTGAGAGCCAAACTTTTTGCCTGTTCTCTCTTCGATGTGACTTAACTTCTCCCGAACTTGTGACCACATGCCTTCGGGAAAAATCTTTTCGTTTAGGTGGTAAGCCCTACAGCATTCGGTTGTGATGACAAATCCGGGCGGGACGGGTAAACCTAATTTCGTCATCTCTGCTAAAGCCGCTCCTTTACCGCCGTAAAGCAATTTGCCTTCTTTTGTGTTCGGTGATTCGCATTCATCGAAAAGAAAAGCCCATGTTTTCATCGTCTCTTTTGCCTGCATAAATGCTCTCCAAGTTTACAGAAACTATCCATGAAATTTTGTGCTAAACTTGCCAATTTTGCAAAATCTTTTTCAAATTTTGAGTTCTTTTAATGCAAAATTTCCATAGCGAACTCAAGCTACACATTTTGAAACTTAGCAAAGCGCACTCTTTAGTGATTGCGAACGCTTTTGACGGTTAGAAGTAGCGCAGAGGCAGACAAAGAAAGGCAGGCGCTGAAGACAAAAGCCCATTGAGAACCAAGGGTTTGCCAGAGTAGGCCGAAGACGATAGATGCGGGAAAAACTGTTATGCTGAATGCGAAAGCATAAAGTCCATAAGCGGTGCCGCGCTTTTCCTTCGGCACTAAGTCGGCAACTAACGCTCTTTCTACTCCTTCGGTAAAACCGAAGTAAAATCCGTAAAGGAAAAACAAAGCCCAAATTTGAGTTTGGTCTGTAGCAAAGCCGAATCCTAAATACACCAATGCATAAAGAATCCAACCTGAAAGAATCACCTTTTTTCTGCCGAGTTTGTCCGAAATTTCACCGCCAATCAGTGAAGTGATTACCTTTGAGATATTCAAGCACATCCATAAAATCGGTAAACTTGCCGTGCTAACGCCTACTTGCTGGGCTTTCAATAGCAAAAATGCGTCAGTTGAATTTGAAAGAGTAAAAAGCGAGACGGCGAATAAAAATCGCTTGAAGTTTGCGTCAAAACCTTCGAGTGAAAGTCTTACGGGCTTTTTCTCATTTTCGTGGAGATTTGTTTCTTCCTGAACAAAAAACCAGATTGCAAGAACTGCGATGATTGCGGGCACCGAAGCCATGAGAAAGATTTTTTGATAGTCTGCTGCTGAAGGATTCTCTTTGTTTTCGGCTACAAGTAAGATCAATGCAGAAGCAAGTAGTGGACCTAAAACAGCTCCCAAATTGTCGGCGGCTCTGTGGAATCCGAAGGCGATGCCTCTTAATTCTACAGGCACTTGCATTGAAAGAAGTGCATCGCGCGGAGCCGCTCTCAAGCCTTTTCCCAATCGGTCACTCACACGCAAAACCAAAACCTGAAGCCAATTTGTGGTGAATGCCAAAAGAGGTCGCAACATCGCTGATAAAGAATATCCAGCAAAGACAAGTTGTTTGCGTCGTTGAAATTTATCGCTCAGATATCCAGAAAACAGCTTTAGAAGAGATGAAGCAGATTCAGCCATGCCTTCAATAAGTCCAATGGCAAAAGGCGATGCGCCGAGCGTTATAGTTAGAAAAATAGGCAAAAGAGGATAAATTATGTCACTCGAAATATCGTTCAAAAGCGAGACAAAACTCAAAATGAAAACGTTGCGAGGAAGCTTTTTGTAACGCTCTAACATTGAGAAGTATTATACGCATGCTCAGCATTATTCGAGTAAATGAAGTTTGCGTTTTATTTGTTTCTTTTTTGTAAACTTCAGTTTTTAGGATTTGCCTTGAAGGCGAATCTACTATTTGAAAATCGCTAGAAAAAATGTTTTTCTATTGTTTGGAAAAGCCGGATAAAGGTTTTCAGGGGAGCTTCGGCTGAGAGTTCGGAAAATTCCAGTGAATTTTCCGAAGACCCTAAGAACCTGATGCGGGTAATGCCGACGAAGGGAGAAAAACCTAAAATGCGAGAAAAAGATTTGAAAAACAGTGACGAGATAAGATTTCCTCGTTCGCGCAAAGTTTATGTAGAGACGAACGGGAACGTAGTTAACGAAGGAAAGCATCCGCTTAGAGTGCCTTTCCGTGAGATTGAATTAAGCCCTTCAAAAAGAAGAGACGGGAGTTTGGAAGAAAATCCGCCTGTTAGAGTTTATGACACAAGCGGACCTTGGACTGATCCGAATGTAAAATGCGACGTAACTACAGGGCTTCCACCGCATAGAAGAGAATGGATTTTATCGCGTGGTGATGTTGAAGAATATGAACCGAGAAAACTTGTGCCGGGTTTTAGACGCGTAACCTTAAGAGCAAAGCCCGGTAGATGCGTTACCCAGATGCACTATGCGAAAAAAGGCATAATCACGCCTGAAATGGAATTTGTTGCAATCAGAGAAAATCTTGGCAGACAAATTGCCTTTGAGATTCTTCAAGAGCAGATGGGAAAGGAGAGATCGTCGCTTTTCCATCAGCATAAAGGCGAATCTTTTGGAGCACAGATTCCGAAATTTGTAACTCCAGAATTCGTGCGTCAAGAAGTTGCGCGTGGAAGAGCCATAATTCCTGCTAACATAAATCATCCCGAATCGGAGCCGATGATAATTGGCAGGAATTTCTTGGTGAAAATCAATGCGAACATCGGAAATTCTGCTGTTGCCTCTTCGATTGAAGAAGAAGTTGAAAAGATGCGGTGGGCGACACTTTGGGGCGCTGATACAGTGATGGATTTGTCAACAGGAAAAAATATCTACGAAACTCGTGAGTGGATTATAAGAAATTCGCCTGTGCCTGTGGGAACAGTGCCGATTTATGAGGCTTTGGAAAAGGTAGGCGGCAAGCCTGAAGAATTGACTTGGGAAATTTTCCGCGATACTCTCATTGAGCAAGCCGAGCAAGGCGTTGATTACTTCACGATTCACGCAGGCGTTAGACTTGCCTATATTCCGCTGACGGCAAAGAGAATGACAGGGATAGTTTCACGTGGAGGTTCGATTATTGCCAAGTGGTGTCTTGCCCACCATCAAGAAAACTTCCTTTACACGCATTTTCGGGAGATATGCGAGATAATGCGCACTTATGATGTTGCTTTTTCTTTGGGCGATGGACTTCGTCCCGGTTCGATAGCTGATGCAAACGATGAAGCCCAATTTGCCGAGCTTGAAACTTTGGGAGAGCTAACCAAGATTGCATGGGAAATGGATTGTCAAGTCATGATTGAAGGACCTGGGCATATACCGATGCACTTGATAAAAGAAAATGTCGAAAAGCAAATAGAAATTTGCGGTGAAGCTCCGTTCTATACTCTAGGACCTTTAACGACCGACATTGCTCCAGGCTACGATCACATAACTTCGGCAATAGGTGCCGCTATGATTGCTTGGTATGGGACTGCGATGCTTTGTTACGTGACTCCAAAGGAGCATCTTGGCCTTCCGAATAAGCAAGACGTAAAAGAAGGCGTGATAGCATACAAAATAGCGGCACATGCGGCAGACCTTGCTAAAGGTCATCCCGGCGCGCAATACCACGACAACGCACTTTCAAAGGCAAGATTTGAGTTTCGATGGGAAGACCAATTCAATCTTTCGCTCGATCCGCATCTGGCGCGGGAGTATCATGATGAGACACTACCAGCGGAAGGCGCGAAACTAGCGCATTTTTGCTCGATGTGTGGACCGCGCTTTTGCTCGATGAAAATAACCCAAGAAGTTCGTGAATACGCCATGCAAAAGGGAATATCGGAAGAAGAAGCCTTGCTTAAGGGAATGCAGGAAAAAGCTGAAGAATTCGTTGCTACGGGCGGCGAGATTTATCGCGAATAAGATAGACCTTCCTTGTTTCGCTTTGTTCTCGGTTGAGCTTTTTGCATTTCTTTTTGTTTGAAAGCCATGCCTTTGAGCAAAAGGCTCAACCAAATACACAGCAGCTTCTAGTTTATGGCTGATCGGGCATAGACGAAAACCAAACCTTTGCAACACTTCGAGAAATTAAGCACGGAAGACGAGCATGGCTTGAACGTTTTCCGTAATCGAAGAGAACTTTTTCTTTTCGGGTAGAGTCTTTTATTGCCGTAATGATAATAATTGCAAATACTTCTTGCCAATCGCCTTGACTTTCTCTATAAATGTTTGTAGGTTTTGAGTGGACATGAAAAGCAGAATCTTTGATTTCTTATTGATTTTTCTTTTGCTTGCGTTTGGGGCGGTAGCGCAAGATTTGGAAGTTATCGAAGAAGCAAAGCAAAATATCAAAAGCGAGCCTTTTAAGATTGGACCCGGCTATTCTTTTTCGGCTTCTTCAAGAGTTAAACCTTCCGCAAGCGATTCAGAGACATTAGAAGAAGATGTTTCCATTAAGGAACTTCTGAAGGATTACAAAGAAGCACTAGAGTTAATTAGTAACAAGCATGTTGACGGCAAATGGATTGACTACGAGAAGTTGACAACGTTTTCCATAAACTCAATGCTTCGTGCACTTGATCCTCACTCAGGTTTTTTGACTCCTACGGAGTTTCGCGAAATGATTCAAGAGCAAAAATCTGAATACTCTGGAATTGGTGTTTCGATTACTACATACAAATTCAATGGTCAAGCGGGAACCTATATTCTTTCTGTTTTCCCTAATTCTCCGGCATTTCGTGCGGGCCTTCGTTTTGGTGACAAAATAGTTGCCGTTGATGGAATTAACGTCAAAGAGAAAGATTCGGCTTTCGTCAGAGACAAAATTCGCGGTGAGCGTGGAAAAATTGTCAGGTTAACTGTAGAAAGAGCTTTTGACGGCAAGGTAGAAACGTTTGAAATAAAGCGTGCTTTGATCCAGTCACCTTCGATTCAAGACGCTTATATTTTGAAATCCGGCATTGGTTATGTTGACATGACAACGGGTTTCAGTTTTACCACAAGCGATGAATTGGAAAAAGCGTTGAAAAGCCTAAAAAAACAAAACTTAAGCGGTTTAATTTTAGACTTGCGGAATAATCCGGGTGGTGTTCTTGAAGAAGCAGTCAAGGTTGCGGAAAAATTCATCGGATACGGCCAAGTTATAGTATCACAGCGCGGGCGTTCTTCGGCAGATAATCGCTTGTGGAAGTCGAGCAACAGAAATCCAGAAAATCTTCCTGTTGTTGTTCTAGTTAATCGTTACACCGCTTCTGCTTCTGAAATAGTCGCTGGGGCTTTGCAAGATCACGACAGAGCTTTAATCGTTGGTGAAAATACTTTCGGTAAAGGTTTAGTTCAAACAGTTTTTAGCTTACCGAGTGGGTCGGGTTTGACTTTAACAACTGCCAAATACTACACTCCATCGGGAAGATTGATACAGCGTGAGTATAGCGTCGAAAGGCTCTACGATTACTATCGTCATAAGATTGATTACAAGCCTGACTCGAAGCAAGCTAGGAAAACCATCACAGGACGCATTGTTTACGGTGGCAATGGCATAATGCCCGATGAAATCGTGCAGACTCAAAACTTAACGAAAGTTCAAACAAAACTGCTCGATCCAGCGTTTTTCTTTGTGCGTGACATGATTAACGGAAGAATCCCAGGGCTAGAGGCTTACAAATGGGTAAGTCTGCCAAAGTTTGGGCATAGAATTCAACCAAATGATTTTCCGCCATCTGATATTCTCTTTACAGCTTTTAGAAATTACCTGAAAAGAACATGGCCAGATTTGCTTTCAGATGCCGAATCTGAAAAGAAATTTTTGATATTGCGGTTGAAATATAACCTTGCTATTGCTATGTTTGGTGTAGTTACGGCCAATCAAGTTCTAATTGAATCAGACCCACAAGTGGAGAAAGCTATTTTGAACTTGCCTAAATCACTCATGTTGGCCCAGGCCGCACAAAGGAAACTTGCGAGCAAGCCTAGATAATCTTGATAGCTTTGCGTGGGAAAAGTCTCAAAGCTTGAGATTGCCCGTGAAGACTTTTCTGCTATCTTAAGCTTGTGGATGTTTTCGTAAGAAAACTCATAACCGAGTGGAGAAAGTTAAATTTGCCTTTCTTTGATGAGAGTTTTGTTGTTGCTTTATCGGGCGGAGCAGATTCTTGTGCATTGACACTGGCTCTAAAGGAATTGCAAGAGCGAAAGAAACTTAACTTGCGCTTCATTCTAGCTCATTTCAATCATCGTCTTCGTGGATCGGCAAGTGATGAAGATGAAGGATTCGTCAAAGACTTTGCCGCAAAGCTCGGATTTGAAATTGTTGTTGGGCACGGAAATTTCTCATCAAAAGGAAATCTCGAAGAAAAGGCAAGAGAAGCCAGATACGAATTTTTAAGCAATGTTGCCGAGAAGTTTGATTCCTTTGGTGTTTTGACTGCTCATACTGTCAATGATCAGGCTGAAACTTTTTTGATGAACCTTCTTCGCGGAAGTGGAATCAAAGGGCTTTCTGCAATGAAACCGATAAGAACCCTAAAGAAAACGGCTCAAAGAGAAATCTTGTTGATACGTCCACTTCTCCAATGGGCTAAGCGTTGCGATACAGAAAGTTTCTGCCAGAGAAGAGCAGTCGAATTTCGTATAGATTCGATGAATGCACAGATGAATTTTACTCGCGTTAGAATCAGAAAAAAACTTTTGCCTTTGCTTGAAGAGTTTAATCCTAGAATAATCGAAGTTTTAGCAAGAACAGCTCGGAATCTAGCCGATGAAAGTGAGGTTTCTTCACAACTGCTAAGAAAACTCGTGACTCCAGATTTGAAAGTTGTAGATTTGCAATCAATGCCCCCTTCATTGAGGCGCGCAGTTTTGCGCTTATGGCTTGAAAGAAATTTAGGAAGTTTGAAAGGAATTGATTCAGTTCACATAGAAGCAATCGAGCGTTTAGTTATGAGCAGAAAAAGCGGGCGAGTGGTTGAACTTCCCAAAGGAATTCATATAGAAAAACGGCAAGGAAAAATCTTTATCAATAGAGTTTGAAAAAGTCTGAACTTAGCCGTTAAAATTTAACTTGGACGGGCTGTAAAAGCTCTTAAAACAACGGTTGAAAACGGATTTTCATCGCAAGAAAGGCGGAGGATTGAGAGAAAATTGAGTAACAAAGCGAAAAATGCTCTTCTGTGGTTGATGATAATTTCTAGCGCTTTGATGTTTGTCTGGTTTATCCAGAAAACTCAAAGTAGCAGAAGCCCACAAGAATTGAGCTTGGATCAAGCGATTATAAGAATAAAGAACAGAGATTTCAAAGAAGTATTTCTCAAGCAATCTCAAATCGAATTCGTTGATGTAAACGGTAGCAAATTCTACACAAACATTGGAAGCGATCCAACAAGAGAACTGATTTTGAAAACGATTCAAGAACAAAATGAACTTAATCCATCTTCACCAATTAAGTTTTACGAAGAACAAACTTCCAGCGGGCTTTTCTGGTATGTTTTGATTCAAAGTTTGCCATTTCTTTTGCTGGTCGGTTTTTTGATTTTTACAGTCCGACAAATGCAGGTTGGCGGGAATAAAGCTCTCAGTTTCGGTAAATCGAGAGCAAGGCTTCTGAATAACCAGCAAAAACGTGTCACGTTCAAAGATGTTGCCGGAGTTGATGAAGCAAAAGAAGAATTGCAAGAAATTATCGAATTCTTGAAAGACCCACACAAATTCCAGAGATTAGGCGGTCGTATCCCGAAAGGAGTTTTGATGGTTGGCCCGCCGGGAACTGGAAAAACCCTATTGGCGAAAGCTGTAGCAGGCGAAGCTAACGTTCCTTTTCTCTCGATTTCAGGTTCAGACTTTGTCGAAATGTTCGTCGGTGTCGGAGCTTCGCGCGTTCGCGATTTGTTTGAGCAAGGAAAGAAAAATGCTCCATGCATCATCTTTATTGATGAGATTGATGCTGTTGGACGCCATAGAGGCGCAGGTCTAGGCGGCGGACACGATGAAAGAGAGCAAACCTTAAACCAGCTTCTCGTTGAAATGGACGGTTTTGAGTCAAATGACGGTGTTATCCTGATGGCCGCAACGAACCGTCCTGATGTTTTAGACCCGGCTCTTTTGCGTCCCGGAAGATTCGATCGACGCGTCGTCGTCGGGCGTCCCGATGTAAAGGGAAGAGAAGAAATCCTGAAGGTTCACACCAGAAAAATACCACTCGACAAAGATGTTGACATAAAAGTTATCGCAAGAAGCACTCCCGGCTTTACCGGTGCAGACCTTGCAAATCTTGTCAACGAAGCCGCCTTGAATGCCGCACGCAATAACAAAAAGGCTGTTTCGATGGAAGATTTCGAGATTGCAAAAGACAAAGTTTTGATGGGAGCAGAACGAAAGTCGCTCGTGCTTTCCGAAGAAGAAAAGCGCCTTACTGCATATCATGAAGCCGGTCACACGCTCGTTAGCTTAAAAGTTCCAGCGGCAGACCCGATTCATAAGGTTACAATCATTCCGCGCGGAGTAGCATTGGGCGTGACTCAACAGCTACCTGAAACCGATCGCCATAGCTATACAAAAGAGTATTTGCTTAGCCGAATTGCAATACTGATGGGCGGCCGAATTGCCGAAGAAGTCTTTTTCGGTGAAGATAAAATAACGACGGGAGCCTCGAACGACATCGAAAATGCGACCGAAATTGCCCGCGCAATGGTTTGCGAATACGGAATGAGTGATCTCGGTCCCTTGGCTTTCGGCAAAAGAGAAGAGCAAATCTTTCTGGGTAAAGAAATAGCCCAACATCGCGATTACTCAGAAGATACGGCAATAAAGATTGACCAAGAAATTAGAAAAATTGTTTCCGAGCAATACGAAAGAGCAAAGAAGATAATTTTGGAAAACAAGGATGCCTTGATAAGACTTGCCGAAGAGCTTATCAAAAAAGAAACTCTCGATGGCTCACAAGTCAGAAGGATAGTCGAAGGCTTGTCTTTGGAAGATGAAGAACAAGCCGCCGGCTCAGAACCCGACGATGAAGCGGAAAGAAAAGAAGGTAAACGAACCGGTAGGCTCAAGAAACCAATCCTTCCACCAATAACGCCAAATAACCCAGCGACTGCTTAATCTTCGATCGGATTACCAAAAAAATGAGGCTTCGGAAGCCTCATTCTTTTTTGGTAGTAGAGATAGTATCTTAGTTTCAGTTTCTCTTGATTTGTAAAGTTTTGGTTGATTAAGATGAGATAAAACCAGAGATTTAAGCGTATTTGCCTAACAGGTGGAAAACGATGAACTGGAAAGCTTTTATTGCGGCCTTTATAACTTTGTTTTTAGCGGAGTTGGGAGATAAAACTCAGCTAGCGGTTATCACGATGTCGGCTAATACTGATTCAAAGTGGTCGGTTTTTCTAGGTGCTTCGCTTGCATTGATACTTGTGACGCTAATAGGCATTTTGGTAGGTGATCTGATAAGCAAATATATCCCGACAGAATGGCTTCATCGAGTTGTTGCTGTCGCATTCATTCTGATAGGCGTTTTGATGCTGTCAGGGAAGTTGTAATGTCTTAAATAAAAGCGCCGTTTTGCGGATTTTGTTGATAATCAGCTCGAAGGCGCTAATCTTTTTGGGACTACTTCAATCTTCTCAAAACGGCTTCGCTCATTTCCTTCATAGGTGCTTCTAAACCTGTCCAGATTCTTTGTTGCTCGATTGCCTGAGCTACTAGCATCGCCAAACCGCCTATTTTCGGGACTTGAGCCTTGTCAGCTTCTTGCATCAGTTTTGTTTGAAACGGATTATAGACGAGATCGTAAACGAGTTTTATTTCTCTTATTTGCTCGGCAGTTACGACGGATTCGTTTTCAAACTCTCCTTTTGTTCCGAGAGGTGTTGCGTTAATCAAAATGTCGAAGCCCTTTAGCGCATTGTCCGTTATCGGTTGTAATTCAACTCCAAACTCAGAGCATAAATTGCTGGCTTTTTTCAGGTTTCTTGCAAAGACTGTGGCATCAGCGCCGTGTTTTTTGAGTGCGTAGATGCAGGCTCTCGCTGCGCCACCTGCTCCGAAGACAGCTACTCTTGCTTCTTTCAAATCGCCGTAAACGTTTAGTAGCGGTTCGATAAAACCTTTGCAGTCAGTGTTAAAACCTATCAAGCGATTATTTTCAATCTTTATCGTATTTACAGCACCAATTTCACGAGCAGTTGAATCCACTTCGTCTAAGTATTCGATTATTTTTTCTTTGTGCGGATTTGTCACGGCAAAACCTTTGAAGTTAAGTTCAATCTCTCTGGTTTCTTTGACCATTCGACGAATAAAATTTTCGAGATTTTTAACTTGCATGGGAACAAAAACCGCATTCAATCCGTGATAGCGAAAAGCTGTGTTGTGCATGTAAGGTGACATTGAGTATTCGGTGTTGCCTGCTATGATTGCATAAACTTCTGTTTCTTTGTTGATTTGCTTTACTCGGTAAATCTCGGTTAGATCGAAAATGCTGATTTGTCCGGGAGCGGTTTCGCTGAATTCGTTCAATGAGGCATAAGTTAGATAAGCTCCGTGAGCTAGTCCCAAGATTCGAGTCCATTTTCCGCCTTCTCCCATCGCAATTGGAATAAGCTTTATGCCTTCGGAGGCGGCTTTCTTGAGTAACTTCCACAGTTCTATTGCATCGGTGGCTTCTTCAACGTAAACCGCAATCTTCATAATGCCAGCTTTTTCACGGAGAGTTTCATAGATTTTTTCTGGCTTCACTGCTTCCGCAAAAGAATGGAAAGAAACGATTTTGTTGAATTTGAACGAAGCCGCTTCTGGGAATAAGTCGTATTCGCAATCTATTAGAATCTCACCTTTGAAGCTGAGATTCTCAAGTCTTTTCCAAAATTCAAGTCGAGCTTGTTTGCTAAGCGGACGTTTTCCACCCTGTTCTTCGGGTCTGTAGGTTAAGATGAAATTACCTGAAAGATGCGTGAGAAAATTCAGGTTCTCGAAGTTTTCAAGGCAGTCGAGCCTGATTTCGATTAAATCAGCGTTTTTTACTGAATTCAGATGCAGATTTTCTATTCTACTAGCGCAAACAGATACGCAAATTTTTCCGTTTTGCATATTCATGAAGTCTGATTTCTGAGAACGAAGCTCATTGATGCCAAAAGGCAACCGATGACGGCAAAAGCAGAAGAAACAACGACTGCGGTTTCGGAGCCACTTTGTTTGATGGCAATAGCTGTAATTGCCCATGCTATCGGTAGCGGGTAGAAGTAATTTCTCAATTTCCAGCAGACAAAAATTGCCAAAGCTGCGGTTATTAAAATCAGGGCTGAAGCTATCAATGAATCAACTGAAGGTGAGATTTCAAATCCAATTGATTTTAATGCAATCGTGGTATTCACAACCGTTGCGGCTGTGACCCAACCAAAATAAATGCCAAAAGGGAATTTGACGAGCCAATAGTCCAATGCGGTTTCCGTTTGAATTAACTCTATGTTAATTAGAGCAAGCGAGGCTAGAAGCAGTGCTATCACGGCGACCGAAATTGTGATATTTTCCCAGCCCCAGACGTAAAGCCAAAGCACGTTGAGCAAGCAACTTAAAACGTAGAGCAAGCGAACTCGATTGAATTTATCCAGTTGAGAAGGTAGAAGTTGATAGAGGCTAAATGCGATTAGACCAGAATAGATCAGCCCCCAAATCGAGAATGCGTAGTTTGCAGGTGTTAGCTTTGTTGGATAAATGTCCGAGATTGTGCCTGTTGGAGCTTTACCTATCTGCCCAGTTGCGGCCATCCAATTGAAAATTATCATGCCGAAAGTTGCAACTATTACTAGCAGAGCCTTTAGCATTTCGTCCCTCGGAAAAATCAGGCTTTGAAATCATAATCTCAAAATTAGTCATTGTTTGCAAAAAGATTCAAATGAGACTACTGACGTGGCTGAAAGAGCTGATTTGAAAGAACGAATGAAAAGAGCCGATAATCGAATTATGATTATTTTTGCGATTTTCGGCATAGCTGTTACGGCACTCTGGGTGGCTTCACTTTTTTGGACGCTTTATCTTTTGAGAAATCTAAAACCACTCAAGCCTTACGAAGGCCAAGGTGCGAACGAATCGGAACAGGTCTCAATCATCGTCCCCGCTCGAAATGAAGCAAATCGCGTCTTGGAAAAAAGCATTCTTTCGATGCTTTCACAAGACTACAAAAATCTTGAGGTCGTGGTTTTGAACGACTGCTCAACCGACAATACAGAAGAGATTTTACGCGAGATTCAGAAAAGCAATCCGAGGCTTGTTGTCGTAAATGGAGTTGAGCCTGAAGCTGGTTGGCTTGGAAAGCCGTTTGCTCTTGAACAGGCTTTTCGTCACGCACGCGGAGAGTGGATTTTAGCAACAGATGCCGACATAATCTTTTCGAGGAATGCGGTTCAAACAGCCGTTCAATATGCGAAAGCAAAAAATCTTGATGCTCTAACTTTAGCACCGAAATTGATTTATGGCTCCTTCTGGGAAAGGCTATTTTTGCCGATTTTTGCGTGGTTTTGTTTGCTTGCAATGCCACCGCACCGAGTAAACGATCCGAAACGCAAAGAGGCAATGGGAGTTGGTAATTTTTTCATGTTTCGGCGTTCGGTTCTGGAGAAAATCGGTGGTTTTTCTGCTGTTAAAAGCGACGTTGCAGAAGATTTGCGAATGGCTGAGGTTTTGAAAGAACAGGGTTTTAGGTTCAGAATGGAATACGCTCCTGATTTGATTCAAACTCGCATGTATTCAACACTAAAAGAGATTTGGGAAGGCTTTACAAAAAATCTTTTTTCGGGCTTGAAATTTTCTGTCTCTAAAGCGATTTTAAGCTCTTTTGCGATTTTATTTTTCGGCGTGATGCCAATTTTGCTTGCTTTTGGTTTCATCTTTTTCGGATATAAGGGCTTGGGAAGTATTTTTTTCATCGCCTATGTTTTTCAAGTCATAACATTGGTGCCTGTTTATTTGAGATGGCAAGGAAATCCGCTTTATGCTTTGTTGTCGCCTTTGGGATTGCTTTTGTTTCTGCTGATATTGGTAAATTCGACTTTCAAAATCATAAGCGGTGATGGCGTTAGCTGGAAAGAGCGAAAAATCTACGAAAAAGAAGGCGTAAGGCCCATTATCCGCAGATAAGAACTACAAGAGAGCAAGGTGTTTAATTGACAGCTTAACGAGTTGGAAACGTGCATTTTTGTTAATCAACAATCTCGAACTTGCTACATTGCGAGCCCGCCGTCAACTTGGATTACCTGCCCCGTGATGTAGCGAGCTGAATCTGAAAGCAGGAAGCAAGCTATTTCGGCTACTTCTTGAACGTTGCCGAGTCTTCCCAGTGGAATCTGCGATAAGATTTTCTCGCGATATTCTGCGTTCATTTCTTGCGCCATGTCTGTTTCGATAAGCCCCAGCGCAAGGGCATTTACGGTTATTTTCCTACTGGCGATTTCTTTTGCTAAAGCCTTTGTCAAACCGATCATGCCGGCTTTTGATGCAGAGTAATTTGTTTGTCCGATCATGCCGACGATTCCTGAAATTGAAGAGATGTTCAAGATTGAACCGCCGTTTTCGTTTCTCATCATTGGTCTTAAAACAGCTTTTGCGAAATTCCAAGCGCCTTTTAAGTTGGTGTTAATCACGGCGTCCCAATCTTCCTCTTTCATTCTTAAAATCAATTGGTCTCTGGTGATGCCGGCATTGTTTACGAGGAAATCAACGGTGCCGAATTCTGCTGTCACTTGTTTGACAAATTCAGCTACTGAATCGGTTTTTGCAACGTCGCATTGACTAGTAAAACACTTTACGCCCATTGAAGTTATCTCGGCTTTTAGCTTTTCGGCTTCTTCTGCGCTTTTGGCGTAATTGAAAGCCACGTTGGCACCACGTCTTGCAAGCTCCAGCACGATTGCCTTGCCAATACCACGCGTGCCACCTGTTACGATTGCACATTTTCCCAAAAACTGTTTTTCGCTCATTTTGTTTCTTTCGTCAGAAAATTTTACGGAAAACGCAATATGCTTTTATACAAAATTTCGCTCCGTTAACTCAAACCTTGTGGTCTCGATTTTTGCATAAACGCCGACTATTGCGTTTCGATTTTCTGAAAATCAGGTGAGTTTCTAGTCATCAGCGTAAATTTCGAGAATCACGATTTCAGGTGGAACTAAAAAACGAATTGGCAGAATGCTTGTTCCAATCCCTGTTGTTACGAACATATCAACGCCATTTTCTCTGATATGGCCGTAGGAGTATTTCTGCCCGTAGCTTGAAGGCACGATTGGAGAACCGATTAGCGGTAGCCAAACCTGTCCGCCGTGAGTGTGAGCGGCCAAAATAAGGCGAAGTTTTGACGAAATTAAAAGTCTTTCGTCCGTAATAATCGGCAATACATCAGGGCTATGTTCTAAAACTATCAAATCACCGTCCGCTTCTGTTGGTTCTAAAATCTGCTTCCATTTATTTGTTTTGTTTGCCCAATTCCCAAACTTTTTGTGATCTTCCAGCCCGAAAATCCTAAATTTTTGCCCGTTTTTTTCTAGTGTTACGACTTCGTTTTCAAGAAATCTAATTCCGACTTTTTCAAACTCTCTTCGCAAGTTTTGTTCAGCCCAGAAATCCCAATTCCCGAAGACCGCATAAGTGCCGAGTTTTGCCTGAAAGCCTTTAAGATTTTCGGCTACATTAGGAACTGGCATCTCGAAGATTTGAAATTCTCGTTTGCCGGGCGAAAGAAAATCGCCCAATATAACTATCAAATCAGGATTTTCGGCATTGGTTTTTTCAACGATTTCTCGCAAGCGCTCTTCGGTGACGTAGTTTGAACCGGCATGAATATCGCCCATCACGGCGATTTTTAATCCGTTTAGTTGCGGATTCCAATTTTTCACCTTTAAACTTTGATGGCGGATGACCAGCTTTCTAGGTTCGATGTAATAAGCATAAAAAAGAATGCTTGCAGACAAAACTGCTAGGATACCAGCTAAGATCGCAAGTTTTTTCGATAGTTTCATACGAACTTTCAAGCCGATCGCTTTCATGTGGCCGAAAAGATGTCGTTTACTCCAATTCGGTTGAAAGAAAGCGAAAGACAAGCTCTTTGACCTATTCTCGGTGGGTTTTGTTCTTTATTCAAAATGCAAAATCTAATTTTTTGCCTTTAGTTGGCTATTTGCGTAGTTTAAGGCTTTCCTTAGCTGATTTGATCGGGTCACTTAACAAAGCACAGGTCTTTGATGAAGAAGAAGAGCTTGATGAGTTATCATAGAATTAAGCTCTTAGGTGTCCTGATCTCGGCTGTGGAGAAAAGCGATGAGCAACATTGAAAGATACGAAGTAACGGCGAAAGACATAGCAAAAGACAAGATGCTGAAACACCTTTCCTGGGCAACAATTCCTGTTTTGACTTTCACGCCAGGGATCGTTTTCCTCATAATAGGACTTCTCAGTGCATCGCCTGCTTCGGTAGCTTTTTTCTTCTTTTTGGCTTTTATCTCTTCATTTGCAGGCTTTTTCTTCGGAGCCCTTTTGACTGCATTTATTTTCTATTACCGTTCAAATTGGCTCAAAAAATTGCGTGAAAAAATCGCAGCAGATGGGATTCATCCCGACGAGATCGAATGGTTTAAGTCTGAAATGACTTCTGCCGAGAAAAAGGCTCTTCAGGAAATAGAAGCTAGGGACAAACTACTTGCCGATGCGTATCGAGAAACTCTAGCTTCGAGACTGACTGCAACTAGAGTAATCAACAAGGTCAAAGAAGAGCTTTTATACATTCAAAGGAAGGTAAACAGCGTGAAAAACTTGCAAAAAGCCGATACTGAAGGATTCTTGCAGGAACTCAAAAGAGATGAAGAAAAGCTCAAGAGGATAAGAAAAGAAGCCGAGCAAATGCTTGATGAAGCTAAGGCTAGACTTCAGATGATAGAGGTTACAGCTCATCGTGGCGGTAGTGTTGCTGATATGGAACTCGCACTTAAGAAACTTTCAGCAAGAGCGCGGGAACTTCCACTTGCACTTGAAGCAATCAGGATCGAGGAACAGTTACGAAGACAACTCGAAGAGGAAACAACCCAGCTTCTTTCTTGAAAAAACTTCGGAAAAGCCTGAAATCTTAAAAAGCTCGAAATTTCTTTTCAAGCCCGTTAGTCCTTAAGGTCTTTTTGATGTTAAATTCAAAGTAGAGGAGAAATATGGAAGATTATCTGACGATTGCGGGACGAAAGTTTAAGTCTCGGTTAATAGTCGGAACCGGAAAATATCGTTCTTATCAAGAGATGCAAGCCGCTCACAGGGCGTCTGGTGCTGAGATGGTCACGGTTGCAGTGAATCGAGTCCCACTTGACAGAAAGACGGAATCATTTTTGGACTACCTACTGCCTGATATGGAGATTTTGCCCAATACTGCTGGATGCTACGACGCCGAACATGCTATAAGAACGGCGCGTCTTGCACGCGAAGCTCTCGGAACCAATTGGATAAAGCTTGAGGTCATCGGCGATAAAGTAACGCTTTTTCCCGATAATGAACAAACACTGCAGGCGGCACGCGTTCTCGTCAAAGAAGGTTTCGTAGTGTTGCCTTACTTTAACGATGATTTGGTTGTAGCAAAGAAACTTCTTGACATAGGCTGTCCTGCAATAATGCCTTTGGCGGCTCCGATTGGTTCTGGCATGGGAGTTCAAAATCCTTTGAATCTGAAAATCATGAGAGAGCAACTTCCTGATGCCGTTATCATTGTTGATGCAGGAGTTGGGACAGCTTCCGATGCAGCGGTGGCGATGGAACTAGGTGCTGACGCTGTTTTGATGAATACCGCAATAGCCGAAGCGAAAGACCCTGAAAAGATGGCAAGGGCGATGAAGTTGGCCATCGAAGCAGGTAGATTGGCTTACTTGGCAGGAAGAATGCCTAAGAGAATGTATGCAAGCGCATCCAGCCCAATAGAAGGAGCAATAAAATAGCTCGATAGAAACTCAAAAATGAGAAGAAGCCTGTCAAAAAAGGTTGTTATAACGTTTTTCTTCATTTTCTTTATCGGTTTTAGTATTTTTGTGTCGAGTTGTTTTGAAGGAACAGGGAAAGCGCGTCGCAGTAGCGGTATCAAAATTGCTGAAAGCAAAACTTATGAGGCTTCGCTGTATCGGCAAAACTGTGCTGTTTGTCATGGAGCAGAAGCTTATGGCAAAGAAATAAACGGCCAGCAAGTTCCTTCGCTTCGCTTCGGCAATGCGGAGAACAAAACCGAACAAGAGCTTTACGAACAGATCGCAAACGGAAAACATCCAATGCCTTCTTTCAAAGATCAGCTAACCGACGAAGACATCAGACGTTTGGTTAGGTTCATACGGCGTGATTTGCAGGGCAAAGAGGATTGAGTGAAAAATAAGGAAGCAGAAAGGTAAGGAAGGAGAATTTATGAAAGTTTTGATTTCCGGCGCAACCGGATTAGTGGCGAATGCGCTAATACCTGTTTTGCAGAGCAAAGGGCATGAAATCTGCAAGTTGGTGCGGAAAACAAAAGGCGAGGCGAATGAGATTTTGTGGGATGCTGAAAAAGGCTTTTCGGAAGAAAGCGAAAAAAAGCTCGAAGGATTCGATGCGGTTATCAATCTTGCTGGTGACAATGTAGCTTCTGAAAGATGGACGCCTGAGAAAAAAAGACGGATAAGAAACAGCCGCGTGCTTGGAACTAGAAATCTTGTTGAAGCTCTAAAGAGACGAGAAATTAAGCCTAAAGTTTTCATCTCTGCCTCTGCAATTGGGTTTTATGGGAATCGAGGCGACGAAATCTTAACGGAAGAATCACCGAAAGGAGAAGGTTTTTTCCCTGAAGTTTGCACCGAATGGGAAGCAGAAGCCTTGAAGGCAGAAGATTTCGGGGCAAGAGTTGTTTTGCTCAGAATCGGTATTGTCTTGGCAAAAGAAGGTGGTGCATTAAAAAAGATGCTACTTCCTTTTTGGTTGGGTCTGGGTGGAGTCGTCGGTAGCGGAAAACAATGGATGTCTTGGATTGCTCTTGAAGACTTGGTTAGGATAATCATATTTTCGCTTGAAAACGATTCTGTTCAAGGTGCTATCAACTGCACTGCACCGAATCCCGTAACAAACTATGAATTCACAAAAACGCTCGGAAAGGTTCTTTCCCGACCAACTATCTTGCCGATTCCGTCGTTGGCGATAAAATTTTTGTTCGGCGAAATGGGAGAAACATTGCTTTTGGAAGGGAATCGAGTTTTACCTAAACGCTTGCAGGATTTAGGATTTGAGTTTAGTTTCCCAAATCTTGAGGATGCATTGAGGGAGATTTTGAAATGAAAGCGTTTGAGATAAGAGAGTTTGGAATAGACAATCTGGCTCTGGTTGATCGTGAGATACCGAAACCATCGGCAAATGAGGTTTTGGTCAAGTTTCATGCTGTTTCTTTGAATTATCGTGATTTGCTGATGGTGACGGGTAGATACAATCCAAACTTAAAAGTGCCGATTGTTCCTTGCTCCGACGGAGCTGGTGAGGTCGTCGAAGTAGGCAAAGACGTAAAACGATGGAAAGTAGGCGATAGAGTGATGCCTATCTTCATGCAAGGCTGGATTGACGGCAGTATCGAATACAAAAAGGCTCGAACTGCGCTTGGTGGTGATCTTGACGGCTGTTTGCGTGAATTCGGTGTTTTTCACGAAGAAGGTTTAGTAGGAATCCCTGAAAACTTTTCCTATGAAGAAGCGGCGACGCTTCCTTGTGCCGCTTTGACTGCTTACAACGCTCTTTTTGTTTCGGGAAGTGTAAAGTCTGGTGAGACGGTGTTAACGCAAGGAACGGGCGGAGTTTCTATTTTCGCTCTTCAATTTGCGAAAGCAGTAGGAGCGAAAGTTTTCATAACTTCTTCTAGCAATGAGAAACTTCAAAGAGCAAAAAACTTGGGCGCGGACGAGTTGATAAACTACAAAGAAACGCCCGATTGGGATCAAGCCGTGCTTGAATTAACGGAAAAACGCGGCGTTGATCACATAATCGAGTTAGGCGGGGCTGGGACACTACAGAAATCTCTCAAGGCAGTGAAAATGGGCGGTTACATCGCTGTCATAGGAGTTTTAGCGGGCAAAGGAGAGTTCGATCCGATTTTGATTTTGATGAAAGCAATAAGAGTTCAAGGCATATTTGTAGGTTCAAGAGAAATGTTCGAGCAGATGAATGAATTTATCGAAAAGCACAACATAAAACCTATCATTGACCGAACTTTTGAATTCGAGAATACAATTGAAGCATTCAAATTCATGGAAAGCGGCTCTCATTTCGGTAAGGTTGTGATAAGGTTGGCAAAATGAAGATTGTTGATGAAAACATTGAAGGTTATGCGGTTAGTTTCACTTCTGGTGAAAGTAGAATCCTGAAAAAGATTCGCAAAGAAAATGCTGAGAGAAAGGATATTAGAATGCTTTCAGGGTTCTATCAAGGGCGTTTCTTGGCTTTTTTAAGCAAGATCATGCGTCCGAGAAGAATTCTTGAGATTGGGACTTATCTTGGATACTCGGCACTTTGTCTTGCAGAAGGCTTAGCTGAAGATGGAAAGCTGATCACGATTGACATAAACGCCGAAACTCAGCAGAAAGCTAAATCTTATTGGCAAGAGTCCGAGTTTTCTGACAAAATAGAAGCTTTGCTAGGCGATGCAACTCAAATAATACCGACTCTGGACGAGACTTTTGACATAGTTTTTATTGATGCCGATAAGGAAAATTACGGCGTTTATTACGATCTGGTATTTCCCAAATTGAAAATTGGTGGCGTGATTTTAGCTGATAATGTTCTTTGGAGCGGAAAGGTGCTTGACTTCATGAATGACGAGGCCGCTACTGCTTTGCATCACTTCAATCAAAAAGTCCAATCTGACGTTCGCGTGAGCAACATTTTGCTCACGATAAGAGACGGTTTGATGGTCATAAGAAAAGAAAAAGATTGAAAGGAGAAAAAGGTTATGTCGGAACTCTATCAAATACCTGTTAAAACAATTGATGGCAGAGAAACAACGCTGGAAGAATACAAAGGCAAAGTTTTGATGATTGTCAATGTAGCGTCAAAATGCGGTTTGACACCGCAATATGAAGGCTTGCAAAGGATTTACAGTAAATACAGGGACAGAGGATTTGAGGTTTTAGGCTTTCCTGCAAATAATTTCTTGGGACAAGAACCCGGAACCAATGAAGAAATAAAAGAGTTTTGCAAGACCAATTACAACGTTGAATTCCCGATGTTTTCAAAAATCTCCGTCAAAGGCGAAGATCAGCATCCGCTTTACAAATACCTAACCGAAAAGAAACCGGAAGCTGATGTCAAAGACAAAGAATTTGAGGAAAAACTTGCTGGCTATGGTCAAAAAAGAGAAAAGCCGAATGATATTTTGTGGAATTTTGAAAAGTTTCTGATAAACAGAAACGGCGAGATAATTGCCAGGTTCGATCCAAGCATTAAGCCTGAAGATGAGCGTGTCATCGAAAAAATTGAAAGCGAGCTTTGAGATTTGAAGTTCTTGGAATTTAATTCGAGCTTTTGATTTTTCTTTGAAGCATTCTCCGAGAGTAGGTAGGTGTTTTTGTTCTTCAAGGCGGTATAGGGCTTGTAGCCTTTTCCGGGGAAGTTGGCTACTAGCTTTTCTTCCGCTTTTTTCTTGACAGCTTCAATATGCAAAGAAGGAAGCTCGGCAAAACAGGATTAGAGGTTTCAGTTTTGGGATTTGGTGGGGCTGAAATCGGTTTCAATCCTGAACAAACGCAAAGCGCGGTTGATCTGCTTTTGAATTCAGCGATTGACGCAGGTTTGAATGTGATTGACACTGCGGCGGCCTATGGCGATTCTGAAAAAATGATTGGAAAGGCAATATCGCATCGCCGTAAAGAGTTAGTCCTAATGACAAAATGCGGAGCGCTTGATTTTTTCACACGCTTTGATTGGTCAAAAAGAGGCGTTCAAGAAACGATTACGCAAAGCTTAAGAAATCTGCGAACCGATTATTTGGACGTGGTTTTTCTTCATAGCTGTTCGGTTGAAATACTTCGTCAAGCCGATTGTATTGAAGGTTTGATTCGTGCTGTTGAAAAAGGCTATACACGCTACACAGGATATTCAGGCGATAATGAAGCCGCAAAATATGCAATCGAGTTGGATTTCTTCGATTGTCTTCAAACGTCTGTTTCGATAGCCGATCAAATCGGAATAGAAACTGTAATTCCGCTTGCATCTTCAAGAAATATCGGAGTGGTGGTGAAAAGACCAATAGCAAATGTTGCATGGAGACACAAGGAAAAGCCAGAAGATTCTTACCATCACGAATACTGGGAAAGACTCCAAAAATTACGCTATGATTTCTTGAATAAGAGTTTGGAAGAGTCCGTTGCGATTGCGCTGAGATTTACGATGACCGTGCCGGGTGTTTCGACAGTCATAGTTGGGACGACAAAATCACATCACCTATTGGAAAATATAAAATACATCCGCGAAGGTGAATTATCGCAAGAAGAATATCAAGCAATTAGAGAGCGTTGGCAGGAAGTTGCCGATGAAACATGGATTCAGATGACCTAAAGCCCTGAATTTTCAAGCCATTTGCTTTCTTGGTGAACATAAAGCAAAATAAAGTTTCAAGCAGACAAAAATTGAAAGGAGAAAGATATGGGAAATTTCGCAAAGGCAGTTACAGATGGAAATTTTGAAACAGAAGTTTTGAAATCTGATAAACCGGTTTTGGTTGATTTTTGGGCAGAGTGGTGCGGTCCTTGCAGAATGATTGCACCGTCAATCGAAGCTGTTGCTCAGCAGTTTGACGGAAAGGCAAAAATCGTTAAATTGAATGTTGATGAGAACACGGACGTTCCTCAACAATATGGAATCCGTAGCATTCCGACGTTGATTTTGTTCAAAAATGGAGTTGAGCAAGAGAGAATAGTCGGAGCTGTTCCGAGAGATGTTATCGTGCGTTTAGTAGAGAAATATCTAAATGAAAGCCATAGTAGTTAGAAGGTTTGGTGAACCCGAAGTTATGAAACTTGAAGAAGTCCCGACACCTGAAGTTGGGGCTTCTCAAGTTTTGGTGCGAATTAAAGCGGCAGGCGTAAACCCAGTTGATACCTACATTAGATCGGGCATTTATCCTGTAAAGCCCGATCTTCCTTATACGCCAGGAAAAGATGGAGCAGGTGTCGTCGAGAAGGTCGGAGAAAAAGTTACCAAAGTCAAAGTCGGTGACAGAGTTTTTCTTTCGGGTTCTTTAACGGGGACATACGCCGAAATGGCTTTATGTGAAGAGTGGCAAGTTCATCATCTTCCTGAAAGAATTTCATTTGAACAAGGTGCGGGAATTTTTATCCCTTATGCAACTGCCTACAGAGCGCTTTTCCAAAAAGCGAAGGCAAAATCAGGAGAAACTGTTTTGATTCACGGTGCTTCTGGTGGTGTTGGTATAGCGGCAATTCAATGGGGAAAAAAGGCGGGGTTGAAAATCTTAGGAACGGCTGGCTCGGAAGAAGGAAAGAAACTTGTTGCTGAACAGGGAGCTGATTTTGTTTTCGATCATTCAAAGGAAAACTATTTGCAGGAAATTTTAGAAGTTGCTGATGAAGGCGTGCCGATAATTCTTGAAATGCTTGCAAATGTCAATTTGATGAAAGACCTGGATATTTTAGCAAAGCATGGAAGGATAGTTGTTATAGGCAGCCGAGGTTCGCTTGAATTCAACCCACGCGCTACGATGACAAAGGACGCAAGCATATTTGGAATGTCGCTTTTCAATGCTTCTGAAGTTGATATGCAGGAAATTCTCAATGAAATCGAGAAAGGACTTTCTGAAGGATTCTTGAACCCAGTTGTTGGCACGGCTTTTCCGCTTGAAGAAGCCGTTGAAGCGCATTACCAGGTTATAATGAAAAAAGCCTTCGGAAAAATAGTTTTGCTTCCTTGAGGTTCATCAAAGGTTTGATACAACAAAAACGGATGGTTATCAACCATCCGTTTTTGTTTTTGCTGGTTTGAGAGTAAAAATTGAGAATCTACCTTGGCTTTATCAAAGGTTAGAAAGTAAACTTAAAGCCGAGTTGGAATTGGCGGCTATCAAGTGATGTTGCTCCCAAGGCTTTGAAGTCGGGCAGTGGCCCTCTTAATTCACCGGTCAACGGATTCACCAAAGAAGTGTTGACGTTGTTAGCTGTCAAGGTTGTGTTGTTGTATTGGAAAATGCTGTTGATGTTGAAGAGATTAACGAACTCGCCGAAAACCTCTAACTTAAATCTTTCGGAGAAGTTTATAAAGCGTGAGTAACGCAAATCAACGTTGAACTGTTTTGGTGTGCGGAATTGGTTTCTTTTAATCCCTACGGGACGATCCTGAAGAACACCGTCGCGGTTGAGGTCTGTATTGGTGGTTATATTAAAAGTTTCGCCGTTGTTTGCAGTGACGATAAACCCGACTTGATTATCGTTCAAAAGTGTGCGCAAGAACTTATTTTCGATCTTGAAAGTGGGTCTTCCGACAAATGACATAACGAATGTATGGGTTTGATCGGCGAATGAATTGCCTTTGTCGAACTTTCGATTCGATGGGTCTGAAAGCGTAAGCGACGGTGCAACGACGAGATTTTGTTCGGGAGCATCGTCAACAGCCTTTGAAAGCGTATAGTTAATGCTGAATTGATAGCCTTGTGAGAATCGCTTGTTTAGTTGAAGTGTCAACGCATTGTAGTTTGAATTTCCTGCTGATTCTACCATCAGGATATTTTGAAACTGTGGAAAGACTCTGTTAGTGCATGGTGTTATGCTAACTGCACCTGTAGTTGAATTTACAGTTGCAGTTCCAAAGAACGGGCGTCCATCTGCCAAACTTCCACCCACAGGCAAGCAGTTGATATTTCTATACACCGGGATATGCCTTCCGCTTGAGTGAATATAACCAACCGTCAAGGCCAAATCCTTCGTTAGGGCTTGTTCTACTTGCAAGTTGGCATGAATTGCATACATATTTTCAAAGTCTGGTGCAACCGTTTCGATGCTTCTTCTGGGAAGAGGTGTCCCCGGAGGAAGTGAGCCTAGAGTATTCGGAAAATTAGGAGCGCCTGATGTGGTTGGTGAGAACGTAAAGGTGAAAAATCTAGGATTCCCGTTGTTTTGAAGAGCACGTGCGTAAATATCGAGTTGAGGTGGATCATAGTAAATTCCTGCGCTTGCTCGAATAACAGTTGGAAGTTCACCTTCTCTGAAGGCATAAGCCAAACCGAGTCTTGGAGCAAAGTTGTTTTTGTCAATGTTGAACTTTTGCGAGGCTGGAAAAGGCGAGTTCGGATCGGCATCAGGAACGTCGTAGAGATCATATCTCACCCCGTATGTTATTTTCAATCGGCGGGTGATTTTCCAATCATCTTGAGCGAAGAAATTCCAGAAGTTTGACTTATATTCGAGTTCTGGGTCTCCGAAGGCTTCAACGTATTGCGAGTAGCTTCGTGGGTTTACCCCGTTTTTAGCGTCAACGTAAGCCTGTATGGTTGGGAAAACGTATCGGGCAAAGACTGCAAAACGGCGAAAATCATAAATCTTGTTGAAGCCACCGCCTATTTTTATCGAATGATTTGACCTGATCAAAGTGAGGTTGTTTTGGACTTGAGTCATTTTTTCAATCGGTAAGATGGTGTCTTTGTTTTCTGGAGAACCGAAATTTGCGATACCGGAAATTACTATTGAAGGACCAGTTCCGGAATTTGAATTCGGAAGAAATCGAGAGTCGCGTTTTGAGTGTTGGAATCGAAATTCGTTGATGATTTGTGCTGAAAAGGCAGAAGCTAGTTGCACGCCGAGAGAGTATGATTTGTCCTTGAAATCAATGCTTCGTTGCAGCGTGTTAATACCGCCACCAATGTTATTTGGTGAATCATTGTCAAAATAGTTGTATCTTGCAGTTAAGCGATGTGTTTTGTCGAGTTGTGCGTCTGTTCTGATTATAAAAAAGTTTGCTTTCTGCGAGACGGGGATTGCGGGCACGAAAGCTGATGCCGGAACACCTGCCGCTATCAATTGAGCTTGAGCTGATGCTGGAATCGTTACAAGTCGTCCCGGTTCTACGGCTAAATCACGCTTTATGTATTCATAGCCAGTGTAATAATGCCATCTGTCCTTCACGATAGGACCACCGACAGTGGCAGTGAAGTTATCAACATTGTTTTCTGGTAAGTCGTTTGGTGAAGAGTAAAAGAAAGGTCTTGCGTAAAATGGCGTTCGACGAAAACGATAGCCGATAGAACCTTTCAAATCGTTCGTTCCCGTAGGAGTTACAACATTCATGATTAAACCTACGGTGTTGCCAAATTCAGGAGCAAATCCATTTGTTACAAGCTGGACTTCGCTGACGAAAGTATCTGAAATTGGTATCAAGCGGATTCCCGACCTATCGGCTTGAGTATTTACGTTTCCATCTAGTTGATAATTTGTTCGACGAGCATAGCCGTTAGCATTTATGCGTGGAACACCGAACTCGGAATTCGGCCTTCCCGTGACGTTGCCTTGTAGAAGCGCAAAGTTATACGGATTACGCGAAACCAGAGGAAGGTTTTGCACTTCGCGCGTATTCATAACGCGACCGAGATCAATTTTTCCGGGGTCTGCAATCGGTGCATCTGATGTTACTGTGACAGTTTCCTGAACTCCACCTGCTTCGAGTGTTACGTCAACGGTGGCTGTTTGCCCAGTCGTCAGTGAGATACCCTCGCGAACAAGACGTTTAAAGTTCGGAGCTTCTACAGTAATGCGATAAGTGCCTAAGGGCAAAAGCGGCACTCTGTAGAAACCGTTTTCGTCGGTTATAGCTTTTCTTTCTGCTCCCGTTTCCGTGTTTCTCACGGTAACCGTAGCATTTGGAATCACAGCTCCGTTTGTGTCCAAAACAGTCCCTTCGATTTGTCCGTTAAGAGCTTGCGATTGTCCGAAAAGCTTAGCCGAAATAAAAGTCAAAAAAATCACCGCTAGAACAACTTTCAATGCTTTCATTTTTTACCTCCTGATTTGTTTTGGATGGATTCTAATTTTAGAGTATAGCATCGCTCGTCGGAGTTGTCATACAAGTATTTCGTTGTAAAGGTGACATCTTTGAAATAAAATTTATCTAGTTTTATGCGCAGAGATTTGATTAGTGAGTATCTTAAATTCTTGCAAGTTGAAAAGGGGTTGTCGAGCAATTCATTGGAGAGCTACAGAAGAGATTTGATGAAGTTATCAGAGTGGGCTGATAAGCAAAAACTCAAGCTCGAATCGCTTACTCAAAGAGATTTGCGCGAGTTTTTGATTGATTCGCATAAGCTCTCGCCATCTTCAATAAATCGCTTGATAAGCTCTGTGCGCGGGTTTTATAAGTTTTTGATGATTGATGGATTCATTGACAAGAATCCGGCTGAAAACTTGATGTTTCAAAAGAAGCTACAGAAACTGCCTGAGTATCTTTCGGTTGAAGATATTGAGAGGCTTTTTTCTGTGCCAGATACTTCTCAAGAGACTGGGCTTAGAAACCGTGCAATCCTAGAACTCCTTTATGCCTGCGGGTTGCGTGTTTCGGAGTTGGTGAATCTGGAGTTTAGCGACGTTGATCTTGATGCGAGAGTTCTAACATGCTACGGCAAAGGAAGTAAAGTAAGAAAAATCCCGATTGGTAGGTCAGCCGCAGAGTGGCTTAAGAAATATCTTGCAGTAAGAAGACAGAAAGAAACAAAAACCGAAAAAATCTTTGTTTCTCCTGCCGGAAAGCCATTAACAAGGCAAGATGTATTCCTTTTTGTTAAAGAATGCGGTAAGAAAATTGGGATTCCAGACATTTCACCGCACACTTTAAGACATTGCTTTGCAACTCACCTAGTGCAAAACGATGCTGATCTTTTATCGGTTCAAAGGATGCTCGGCCATGCAGACGTTGCAACAACGCAAATCTATACTCATCTTAGGAAAAGCGATTTGCAAAAAAGCTATGAAAAAGCGCATCCGAGAGCGAAAATTTCAAAACAGTAAAAGTAACTTGCCTGCCTGAGTCAGCCTTTCAGACTACCCAAATTGTTTGTTGTCAAATACTAGTTTTCGCTTCTGATAGCTGTGTGACTTGCGTCGAATACTCAGCTATCAACTTGCCAACTGCATCACAAAAATAGTCGTCTCACCCGTTGCAGGCACTCCCTTTTCACTCTCCGCCCTTCGCCATCATAATAGCGCCTTCCAACGACCTGATAGATTTTCTTGCCTCTACATGTTCTGCGGTATCGTAAATGAATTGCTTATCTTAACTCTTGTTGAAGGCAGATTTTTTTCTTCTTAAATTCGATGCCCTTAGTGTATTCTTCATAAGCATTGCAACTGTTAAAAGTCCAACGCCGCCGGGAACAGGAGTGAAAAATCCAGCTTTCTGCTTTGCTTCTTTGGGATTGACATCTCCGACCAAAGTAAATCCTTTTTCTCTTATAGCTTTTAGTCTTTTATCTAATTCATCTTCATCGAAAAGTTCACGTGCAAGGGATTCATCAGTAACCTTGTTTATTCCTACGTCTATCACTACAGCGCCTTCTTTTATGTGATCGCTTCTTATAAAGCCAGCTTTGCCGATGGCGGCGACTAGAATATCGGCTTGATTCGTAATTTCTTGAAGATTCGTAGTTCGTGAATGACAAATTGTTACAGTTGCATTTTCTTGCAAAAGCATCATTGCCATAGGTTTTCCGACAATGTTGCTTCTACCTACAACAACCGCTTTCTTTCCTTCAATAACTATTCCGTAACGTTTTAGCATTTCGATTACGCCTGCAGGAGTGCAAGGTGGCAGAGTCTGTTTCCCTTGAAAGAGTCTTCCAGCATTTATCGGGTTGAATCCATCAACGTCCTTTTCAGGATGGATACTCTCTAAAACAACCTCTTCGCTTATATGCGATGGGAGTGGCAATTGAACAAGTATCCCATCAACCGATTCGTCTTCATTCAACTGCCTAATCTTTTCTAGCAAATCAACTTGCGTAATTGTTGCTGGGAGATGCGTATGATGCGAGATGATGCCGACCTCGCAAGCTGATTTGATTTTATTTGACACATAAACCGCAGAGGCTTGATCGTCGCCGACTCTAATGACATGAAGGCAAGGCGGAGTTGGCATCTTTTTCACTTCTTCCGCAACCTCATGCTTTATTGCTTCAGCTATTTCTTTTCCGCTCAGGATTTTGATCATATAGACTCGCTCCAAAATTCAGTAAAATCAAGGCGAATTGTCAAAAACTTCTCTGTAAAGCTCTAGCCATTTTTCGTTTGATAGAGCCTCTGCACGATCCGATGGATCAATCCCAACTTTCTGGAAGATTGTAAGCCAGTGTTCTTTGGTAAATTCGAGAGTTTTAGAGTCTCTACAATCACTTTCGTTTTTCGCTTTACTGAAATTTTTCAGATTATTAAACAAGGTTTTTCTTTTTTGCGAAAAGGCTTTTCCTACTAAATCGCAGAAAGGTTTTTCATCAACCGATGGTTGCTCTTTTGGAGTGATTTTCAAAACTGAACTCCAGACTTTTGGAACAGGTCTGAAGGCACTGGGCGGAACATCAAAGAGTTTTTCTAAATGAAAAAAGGTTTGTGCTACAACGCTTAAAAAACCTCTGTTAGAATTTTTTGGCTCACAAAGTAGCCTTTCGGCTACTTCACGCTGAAACATCAAGACCATGAACTCAAAACAAAAACGCTCAGGTATCAATTTTTGCAGTATTGCTGTCGAAATGTAAAACGGAAGGTTCCCAACTAATTTTGCTTTTTGAGTTTGCAAAATATCGCTGAAATTTATTTTCAGAACGTCGGCTTCGATAAGTGTAAAATTCTTTTTTTCAGGGAATTTACTCTTCAAAAAATCTATTGCATTTCGCTCAAGCTCGATTGCAATTACATTTGCGCCCAGTTCAATCAAAGGTTCAGTCAAAGCTCCACAGCCTGAACCTATTTCGATGATCGTTTCAGCAGCTCGAAGGCTTAAGGCAGAAACAATTTGCTGAATATGCCTATGGCTGATGAGAAAATTTTGTCCGAAGGATTTTTTTGCGCTAATTAGTTTCATTAAGCGGATAACCTGTTACTTCAAAATCAGGATCATAGTGAAAAATTTTTATATCTTTCAACATCATCGCATTCGCAAGCGAATCGGCTCCGTGACCTTCGACGGCTAGAGGTGCTTTCGTGCCACCGATAATAAATGGTGAATAGATAAAAGTCACCTTATCAACTAATCCAGCATCAATAAAACTCCCAGCAATCTTTGCTCCGCCTTCAACCAGCACGCTTTGGAGTTCAAGCTGACGAAGGATTTGTAAAACTTTGCAAAGATCATAAGCGTTCTCTGCGAAAACTCGAATGCCTTTTTCTTGAAGTTTGCAGACTTTTTCCGAATTTGCGGAGTTTGAGATAACAATAGTTGGAATTTCGTTAGCTGTTTCTACAATTTTCGATTCAAGCGGTATTTTAAGGTTGTTGTCTAAAATCACTCGAACCAGTTTTCTTCTACGCGGTTTGCCGCTTCTATCGGTCAATAAAGGATTATCAACAGCTACGGTGTTCCCGCCTACAAGAATTGCATCATGTTCATGCCGAAGTTCATGGACACGACATCGAGCGCGTTCACTTGAAAGAGATGTAGAAACACTCCTGCTAAGAGAAATTCGACCATCAAGGGAAACTGCCATTTTTAGATGCACGAAAGGACGTTTTTTTCTATGCCACACGAAAAACTTTTCATTTAGCTTATAAGCTTCATCAGCCAAGATTCCTGTAACTACTTCGATACCGTTTTGCCGTAAGACGTCAAAGCCTCTACCTGAAACCAAAGGGTTAGGGTCTTCGATAGGGCAAACAACTCTCTTGATTCCTGCCTTTATTAAGGCATCGGTGCATGGTGGAGTTCTACCTGTGTGAGCGTGTGGTTCGAGTGAAACGTAAGCTGTGCCGCCTTTTGCTCGTTCTCCGGCTTGTTCCAAAGCAATAACTTCGGCGTGTGTTACGTTTTCGTAGATGTAAGTTCCTTCGCCTACTACTTTGCCTTCTTTGTCAACTATTACACAGCCGACCAGAGGATTAGGACTAACTTGACCTATGCCGAGAGAGGCAAGCTCAAGAGCGCGCCTTGTCATTTTCAAATCAAAATCTGAGGTCATAGCATGCGTCCTGGATTAAAAATCTCAAGCGCAATGTAGTTGCAAGCAACAAAAGAGCGAATTCGATGAATTGCAGAGATTCCGGATGAATCAGCGTGAGCAAATTTTTCTGCGTTCTCAGTCATCATTATCGCCTTTCTTATTTTTCTTCTTCTCAGAGGATTTCTCTTCTTCTCGTTTTTTTCTTATCGGATTTTCCGTTGTCAAAGGACCATTGTCTATTATGAGGCTTCTTTGTTTTTGTGGTTGCTGCGATTCTCTGTAGTCGGAAGATTTAGGTTCTTCGGGTAGCTTTTCCTTTTTATCGTTACTCTTTTCGTTTTCTTGTTGAATAAAAATGTTTTCAGGTAGTGTCAAAATATCTACAGGTAAATCTCCCGTTTTAGTGCGTTTTTCGCCGAGAAGCATTGCCGCTTCCTTTTCCTTTTCGAGTCTTTCAAGAGCTTCACGTTTGCGCAGTTCAACCAAAGCTTTGATTTCGGCAGGCATTGGTGGTGGTGGCGGGAAACTCTCTTTGGGTTTGTCTTTCATGAACGGAATCATAAATGCGTTGAAGATTGGGACCGCAGCGCCTCCTCCTGTCATTCCTCTTCCCAAAGATTCTTTTCTTAAGGGGTTCCCCATCCAAACACCAGTTACATAGGTTGGTGTGTATCCTATGAACCATACGTCTGTGTGATTATTGACCGTGCCGGTTTTGCCTGCTAGAGGATGTCCGCTTGCGTTAGCGTGGGCGGCAGTGCCACCCGGCTTTACAACGGCTTGCATTATGTCAACCATTGTCAGAGCTACGTATGCGCTTGTGACTCTGTATGAAGTATTTTGCCACTCTTCTAAAACCTTGCCGTCTCTATCTAAGACTTTTCTGATAAGGTGAGGTTCAACACGCACTCCTTTATTTGGAAATACAGAATAAGCTGAAACCATTTCAAGTAGAGGAACTTCCGAAGCACCAAGAGCTGAAGGCAGATAAGGTGCCATTGGAGTTGTTACTCCAAAACGACGCACCAGTTGTGCGACTGTTTGAACACCAACTTGTTCCATTAAATGGACTGCGGCGATGTTGTAGGATTTTGCCAGAGCTATTTTCATAGGGACATTTGGATGGCTTAGCGAGCCGTCATAGTTACGTGGTTGCCAATTACCACGCTTGATAGGTGCGCCGCTAACATACATATCTGGTGTCATGCCCCATTCCAGTGCTGCTGCATAAACAAAAGGCTTAAAAGCCGAACCAGTTTGTCGCAATCCTTGCGTCGCATTGTTGAATTTGTTGGTTGCAAAATCGTATCCGCCAACCATCGCAACAATCTCGCCTGTTTTGGCGTTCAAACACACCAAAGCCGCTTGCACTTCAGGAACTTGTGAGAGTTGGACTTTTAAGGTTCTGTTTTCATCATCAACTTCCTTTATCTCAAACTCTGCCAAGAAACCTGGCTTCAATTCTTGGCTTGGTTTTTTGGGACATCTCCCCATGTCCTTGGCTGTTACTATTGCCTTGTATCGTCCAAATCGAACTACGGCTTCTTCCTTCTGCTTATCAACACTCATCACTAATCCTTTGATGAATTCGCCTTTTTCATAATCGTCACCGTGCCAATCGGGATGCTTAAATCCTTCAAGTCTGCGTTGTATTTCTTTCGGATCGGTTATCGGTTCGTTGTTTTCATCAACCAATATGTTCTGATAATTTGAACGCCAAGGACGAGTTTGATCGTAGCGTCGCAAACCTTCTCTTATTGCTTTTGTTGCTAGCTTTTGAGCTTCGATGTTGATTGTAGAATAAACCTTCAAGCCCCCTTGAGCTACGCGTGTTGTGTATTTGTCTTCCAAATACTTGCGGATTTCTTCAACCGGATAGTCCCATGCAGTTGATTTAGGAACATCACGATAGTAAGCCGAACCTGCAAGTTTTATAGGTTTAGATTTTGCTTCTTGAATCACGGAAGGAGGATATCTGTCAGGGAAGAACCTTCCCATTTGGTCCAAAACGATATTTCGCCTCTCCAAAGCTTTGGTCATATTTCTGGTTGGTGAATACTCTGGAGATTTCGGTATTGCGGCAAGCATTGCCGCTTCTTCTATGCTTAAGTCTTTCAGAGACTTACCGAAGTAAGTCCGAGCACCTGCTTCAAAGCCGTAGGAACCTGCTCCGAGAAAAACATAGTTTACATACATTTCAAGGATTTGCCGTTTTGTGTAGAATCTTTCGATTTGCAAAGCCATCATCCATTCGGTAACTTTTCTTGAGATTGTTTGCTCACGCGAAAGGAACAGATTTTTGGCAAGCTGTTGGGTTATGGTTGAAGCTCCTTCAACTTTGCCTGTTGTTATGTATTTGACAGCGGCTCCGACAATTCTATACGGATCGATTCCTATGTGGTTGTAAAAACGTATATCTTCAATGGCAAGCAAAGCGTCTTCAACTACTTGCGGTATTTCGCTTTCCTTTACAGGAATGCGCTTTTCCAAGGCAAACTCAGCTATTACGGTCTCTCCGTCGTCAGCATAGATTTTCGTTACCTCTGGCGGCCGATATGTTGCGAGGGCTGATACTTCCGTGACTATGCTAGAGTTATTCAGATGATATGAAATTAAAATGCCCGTCAACACTCCTGCTGATAAGAACAAAAGGAGCGTGGAAAAGAAATAAACAAGGTTCCAATGAATTCTACCGTTTGTTGATCGTGCAGAAACTTCTTTCAGCTTGCCATTATTTGCCATGCTTTGAACTCCTTAATCAATAGTTTACAAAACGACGCATTCTCACACTAAGCACGAAACCGATAGCGATAAAGGTTGACAAAATTGAAGAAAGACCCGCACTCATTAGAGGCAATGGCACACCTATCACAGGCAGTATTCCTAGCGTCATCCCGATGTTTATGAAAATTTGAAAAGTCATGCCGCCGACAAATGCCATAATTACAAGCATCCCGGCGCGATCTGGAGAAAACTTTGCTCCCATAATCAGACGAGAGAGCAAAAGCGCATAAGCCAAAAGCAGAGAAACACATCCTAAAAAACCTGTGTTTTCTGCTGTGACTGCAAAAATAAAATCAGTATGTGGTTCGGGTAGAAATTTCAAAGCACTTTGCGATTTTTCTGCATCGCCTTTTATGCCTGTTACTCCGCCTTGTCCAACCGTGATGATTGATTGAAAAGTATGATAGCCGTATCCTCGCGGATCAGCATTTTCCGGATCGAGAATAACGTTTATTCTTTCGATCTGATATTGCTTGATTTTTCCGGTCTTTACACCTACATAAAAGCTGACAGGTGCTAAGATCAAAACAGCAATCAGCGACAAAACAACCCAGCGGATTTTTATAGCCGATAGGAAGATGACGGTTGCCAGCAAGGGAATATAGGTCAAAGCTTGTCCTGCATCTGGTTCTAACAGAATCAAGCCAACCGGAGCCACTAATATCGCCACTCCAACCATCATTTCTTTTAGCGTTAAAGGTTGAACGCCTTTGCGCTCGCCAAAGTATTTTGCAAGCATCAAAACAACCGGAATTTTGACAAACTCCGAAGGCTGGAATTGCCCGACGATAGGTAGTTTCAACCAAGCTTGTTGACCCTTTACCTTGACTCCAAGCGGTGTCAAAACAAGTATGAGTAAAATCAGTCCAAGAGCATAAAAAGCAGGAGCGAAGTGAATCAAAGTTCTGTAGTCAATCATAGAAACAACCAAGGCAATGAGAACGGCTATTATCAAACCTATGATTTGCTTTTGCCAGTAAATCTCATTAGGCTGAGCATTATAGATTTGCCAAATGCCGAAGCAAACTATCGAGATAGCCAAGATGAGCAGGAGAAAATCAAACTCTCTAAAATTGCGTTTTTCAATGATTCCAATCATAAACCGTTTTTTGCTAATGTTTGTCCTTGGACTAGTTCTGGATGATGCTTTCGTAAGTAAGCATCGTAAACGCCTCTAACTGCCGGAGCGGCATGTTGAGCGCCGAATCCTGAATTTTCAATTATCGCCATCACGGCTATCTCGGGTTTGTATGCAGGTGCAAAACTTACGAACCAAGCATGGTCTTTCGGACCCTTCGTTCCGAGTGCAGCGTTTTGGGCAGTTCCTGTTTTGCCTGCAATATCAAATCCCGGAATCCTTATTCTGCTTGCCGTCCCACCAGCATTTACCACGCCCCAAAGCCCATGCATTACCAATGCTTCTTGCTCTTCGGTCATTTTGATAATTTTGGGTTCGGGAATTTCATAAGTTAGTCCCGGTCTAGCCGGAAAAGCGCCAACAGCGCCAATTTCTTTGATTTCTTTCATCAAGTGGGGAACATACATCTTGCCTTGAACGCCTATCGCTGCGATTGTCCGAAGCATCGAAATAGGAGTAGCTTCTACAGTATCTTGACCTATCGAAGCATAAACAGTGCGTATGTCTTTCCAGCTACCCTCTCTTTTTTCGACGTAAGGCTTCCAATACTTAGGCGTTCTTGTAGCCTTTTCATTTGGTAGGTCAATGCCTGTTGGCCGATCGTATTCAAATTCTTCGACCATTTTGATAAGGCCATCCACGCCTAATTTCAACCCTAGCCTATAGAAATAACCGTCGCAAGATTTCGTGATTGCATAGTCCAAAGGCGGAGTTCCATGGTTTCCCATGCATCTGGTAAATTTGTTTCCGATAGTAATTCCACCACCGCAAAGCAAGCGTGAATTTTTCACCGTAATAGCCTCTTGTTGAAGCCCAGCAACAGCAAGTGGGATTTTCCAAGTTGAGCCGGGATGGTATCTGCCTTGTATTGCTCGATTAAGTAGCGGACGGTTTTCGTCTTTGTAGTATTCGGCTATTTTTCTTCTCCCCTCTGGCGTTGAAACCCCTTTCACGAAAACATTCGGATCGAATGAAGGTGAAGAAGCCATTGCTAAAATTTCACCGTTGTTCGGGTCCATGGCAATTATGGCTCCGCGTTTTGTGACTGATTTTGCAAGCTCTGCTTCGGCGGCTAATTGAAGGTCTAGATCAATCGTCGTAATCAAATCTTGTCCGGGTTGGGGTTCAACAACTTCTAGCTCTGCTTGAATTCTACCGCGGCTATCAACCAAAACTTTTCTGTAGCCGGGAATGCCGCGCAGGTATTTGTCATAATATTGCTCTAAACCAGCCTTCCCGACAATGTCTCCGGGTTTTAGATGAGAGTATTCAGGTTTTTCCAATTGCTTCGGGCTTACTTCGCCAACATAACCAAGGACATGGGCTAAGACTTCGCCATAAGGATAATTTCTTTGAGGTCTTATTTCTACTTGAAGTTCAGGGAATTCCAAGCTGTGAGCTTCTACCCAAGCTATATCTTCAATGGTTGCATTTTCTTTGATTATCATTGTTTCAAAGCCGGGTTGTTTTTTTATAAGGTTTAGCCGTTCAATTAGGTATTGCTTATCAACTTTAAGCCCGCGTGCGTAGTCATCAACTCTCTCGAAGGGATTGATGAATTTTATTTGCTCAGAGGCAAAAACAATGTTATAGCTAGGACGTGAGTCAACCAAGATTCTACCGTAGCGATCAAGTATAGAGCCGCGTGGCGCAGGTATTGGAATTAGTTTTATTCTCTGATTTTCCGCCTTTTCCTTGTAATAATCTCCTCTGATGATTTGCAGATAAAAAACGCGCCCGCCCAAAATCAAAAGCAAAATGTATGCTATTACCTGAACGGTTGTGATTCTCGCCAAAAGGTTTTGTGAATAATCGTTTATCATTTCCCTGCTGAAAAGTTTAAGGTCACCAGTAAGATTTTAACTTTAGACGAAATTACAAATCAAAAAATTTGCTTTTACAATCTTCTTCCTAAACGGATTGGATTTCTTCTTCTTGGTTGGCGTCGTATTGAAAAGAATTCGTATTTCTTCACTCCGCTCAAGCCTTCAAGAATAAGTGTGTCCAAGATGATAAACAGAAAAACACCTGCAATGGTCGTTGCTAGGGTGTAGTAGAAAATCAAGGAGAGAAAGTCATCTGTCATTGTTTGACCTAGCAAGCGATGAACTCCGTAATAAACAAAACCATGTATTAGGGAAAGACTTGCAAGAAGTAGAACACGCAAAAGCAAATTTTCCATGTAAACTCTTCTGGCAATTTCCGAAGCCAGATAAACCACTAAAGTTTTTGAAAATCCATTTGCGCCTAAAAGCCCGCCACTAAGCGCATCTATTGAAATTCCTGCAATTGTTGCTAGAAAAAGCGCTCGGATAGTATTTCCCTGCAAAGCGGCATAAACGACTACGATTAGAGGGAAATCAATATATGCGAGCGGTTCGGCTATACTGCGAACAGCCCACTGAAGCAATATAGATAAAGTTAGGGCAATAAATAATCTAACTTGTTCCATCTTTGCTAATTTATTTCATTGTGACGTCTTTTTCCATCATTTTCGAGTTTTTCTAATGTTTTTCAAATCTCAGCGTTTTATCTTATCGTCGCGTTCCACCTTTTGTCCTTCATAAAGCAAAACCGCCACCTCTTTTACTGAGCTGAGATCGGCAGTGGGTTTTACGTAGATGACATGCGGAGTTGTGGTAGAACCTTTCTTAATCTCAACAATTTCACCAATTTTCAGTCCTGCTGGGTAGATTCCGTCTTGTCCGCTTGTGTAAACGGATTCTCCAGTTTCAACCTCGACTGTTCCGGGAACATATCTCATTTCAAGCAGATCCTTTTTGCCTGTTCCTCGCAAGACTCCAAGAGCTGTTGAGTTACCAAGTTCACCGATTATTGCTCCTCCTGCACCTGATTTTTCGTCCGTCAGTAACATCACTTGTGAAGTAAGCGGAGCAACTGTTATCACTCTGCCGACGACTCCTCCTGTCGTTATAACCGGCATGTTTACCTTCACCCCGTCCAAACTGCCGCGATTGATTATTACAGAGCCGAACCATTTTGAAGGATCGCGTCCTATTACACTTGCCATCAAGACCGTGCCTTTGTAGCTTTCTTTGAGTCCCAGCAAGCTCCTTAAGCGTTCATTTTCAGCAGCTAGTTGTTCAGCATTTTGCAATTTTATTTCAAGTTCATGAATGCGCTGTTTTAATCTTTCGTTTTCGCTTGCAGCACCACGAAGCTCTACATAGGATTGAAAGTATTCAGTAACGGTAGTCACTAGAAAGTTTACTGGAGATTGAAAAAAAACGGCAACTGTTTGCGCCCAGACTCTAAGCACTCTTTGATTGGATTCCGTTCGAGCATCCCAAGCCATCAAAACGAAGTTTGCCATCAGTAGAATAAGCGTCAGCCACGGTGAAAGTCTCCATATTTCTTTTTGGCTTCTTTCGGTCATAGGCTTGTAAGTAAAGCGCTATCGCACTTAACTCTTTTCAGCAGTTCAAAGTCTGAAAGCATTTTCCCTGCACCTAAAACCACCGAGGATAAAGGATCATCGGCAATCACGACAGGTAGTCCCGTTTCAATTGAAAGGCGTTTGTCAAGATTTTTCAGTAAAGCACCACCACCTGTGAGAACTATACCTCTTTCAACAATGTCTGCCGCAAGCTCAGGCGGTGTTCTCTCTAATGCAACTCTAACAGCGTTGACAATTGTAGCTACAGCATCTGAAAGCGCTTCTCGCACTTCCTCATCGGTGATTGTAATGGTCTTCGGAATGCCTTCTATGAGATTTCTACCGCGAACTTCCATTGAAAGAGGCTCGTCAAGCGGAAACGCTGATCCAAGCGCAATTTTGATTGCCTCTGCTGTTCTTTCTCCTATCAAAAGATTGTATTTTCGTTTGATGTATTGTGTAATGGCTTCGTCCATTTCATTTCCAGCAACTCTTACAGACCTTGAATAAACAATCCCTGATAGCGATATTACGGCTATATCAGTTGTTCCACCACCGATGTCAACAATCATGTTACCTTGAGGCTCTGTAATTGGAAGTCCAGCTCCTATTGCCGCAGCCATCGCTTCTTCAACCAAATAGACTTCCGAAGCTTTTGCTTTATAAGCAGATTCTTCAACAGCGCGTCGTTCAACCTGCGTTATCTCAGACGGTATTCCAATGACGACACGAGGACGTGCCCAACTTCTGCCGTTGTGAGCTTTTTGTATGAAGTGTTGCAGCATTTTTTCTGTGACTTCAAAATTAGCAATCACGCCATCTTTCATCGGACGAATAGCAACTATGTTGCCCGGAGTCCTTCCAAGCATCTCCTTTGCCTCTCGTCCGACAGCTTCGACTTTGTTTGTAACTTTGTTGATCGCCACTATCGAGGGTTCAGATACAACTATGCCCCTGCCTTTAGCATAAACGAGCGTGTTTGCTGTCCCGAGGTCTATCGCCAAATCGCTAGAAAATAAACTGAGTAGAGATTTTATCCCCATTTTCTTCTTCCCTAAAAATTTTTCCCTTCAAGATCGGTAAGCTTCCAGCTCTACCTCAAATTATCTAGGATACAACGAAAACTATGGGTATTACCAATGAAAAATTAGAAAAACTTCTCAAATTAGACGAGGTTTTTTGAGTTTTTAGATGCTTGTTTGATTTTGAGTTTTTTAGCCGATTCAAAGTCTTCTATTCCTAAGTTTTCTAGCTCCTTCAGCAAATTCATAAAAATCATAGCAGTTGCCAAAGCATCATCAGAAGCCCGATGAGGGTTTTCTATTTTTATCGAGTAGTAGTTTGCAATTGTTTGAAGCCGATAGTTTTCAAGCTGAAGGAGTTTACGTGAGAGTCGGTCAGTGCATAAATGTTGATTTGCCAGCTCATATTCTTTATAAACCAAGCCGATTTCGTAGTTTAGGAGCCTGAAATCGAAACGTGCATTGTGAGCAACTAAGATGGCATCATCAATGAATTTCAATAGATCAAGCACAATATCACTAAACTTCGGTGATTTTTCTACCATTTCTTGAGAAATTCCTGTCAGGCCCGTAACAAAAGGTGCAATCGGAGTTTCCGGATTTACTAGTGTCTTAAACTCATCGGTTAACTTGCCATTTTCGATTTTATAAGCTCCTATTTCCATTATTCTGCCTGGTGGGAATTTCGCTTCAGTAGCTTCCAGATCAAATACTACGAAGATCGCTTCCGAAAGTTTTACATTTTTTTTCTCAAGGGAAATCAGTTCTACGAAGCCATCTTTGATTACAATTCGAGGGTCTTGTCTAGAAAGACTTTCAACCAAGAGTATTGCCGATGCAGGGGTTAAGTTTGAGAAGTTAAAAAATCTTTTTGCGAATTTCGTGACTGAGGTTCGTCCGCCGAAGGATTTCAAGAGTTTTATCGCTTCCAGCACCTTTTCAGACTTTGAAATTAGATTCCTGTGCGGATACATTACTATTTCATTCTGAACCGTAAGCAAAATTGATGTCAAAGACAAATCAATAGTTAAGCCAAATTAACTGAGAAATTTGAAGTTTTGTAATCATGGCAGGGTTTGTTGGTAGATTTTGACGAACTTGCTTTTTCGTAGTTTTGACTAACGAAATCGAGGAAATGTCTTCTGTTCGTGACTTATTTTTCAGTGGTTTGAAAAAACGAATGCCCGAAAAGGCTCAAAAATCTTGAAAAATTATGTGCTTGTTGTTATTCGATCACAACCAAAACTTCGCCAGCGTTGACCGTATCGCCTTCGGAAAATCGCACCTCTTTTACTGTTCCGTCTTTCGGTGATTTCATTTCATTTTGCATTTTCATCGCTTCCACTACGATAACACCGTCACCTGATTTGACTTGATCACCTTCTTTTACAAGCACCCGCACAACTTTTCCGGGCATTGCAGTTTTTATCTCCGCTCTTCCTTCAACAGAAAATCCGCCCTTATCGAAATCTCGCAGGCGTCTTGGATCAATAATTTTGATTTGAAGGGAGTGATTGCCAACATTTGCGTTTCCGTCTGGGTCAACATAAATCTCGTAAACTCGGTTGTTGTGCTTGAGAAGATAAACTCCCTTTTCCACTTCTGATGCCTCAAGTTCGTATTTGCGATCCGCAACTTTTGCGAATACCTTTTCGCCTTCCAGTTTCAATTCAACTTCAAATCTTTCGCCTTGTATCTCTGCTAAATAATTCATACTTCCCGTGTAACTTGCTGAAACTATAGGACTAGATTTTAGAAAAACAGGCTAACTCCTGAAACTCAAATTTTTCTAAAAACAAGGTTTGCTAAATAAACTACCAAACCGACAATCGCAAAAACAAAAAGGTTTCTGATTTCCTCGAACTTGATGTTTGAAAGCAAATAGAATATCAAGACTATTGACAAAACGGAAACAAGAATGCCAAAAGGAGCTTTGAAAGTGGACTTAGATGTTTCTGAATTCTGGTTTCCCACTCTATTGCGATAGCGAAAAATCAGCAAAGATAAGCAAGTAGTTGCATAAACCAAAAGCCTAGTAATGGTAGCCATTGCAACGGCTGAGATGAAGGAAGATTGAATTGTTAAAAACAGCACCACTGAAGCAGTTAAAATAATCGAAATATACGGAGTCTTAAATTTTTCGTGTGTTTTAGCAAAGATTTCAGGAAGTTCATTCTCGACTGCCATTGCGAAAGGAAGTCTCGAAGCAGTTAAAAATCCGCCGTTTAGGTTTCCCAAAATCGAAATGATTGCCCCGATAGCGATAAAAGCGGCACCGAAATAGCCCATGAAGTTAGCGGCCGCGTCTGCAAGTGGTCTTTCTGAAGTTGATAGATTCGGTGCAAAGGTGCCTATAGCTACAAGCTGAATAAGGAAAAACAGCGTTGCAGAGAAAATAAGTGCTGTCAGTAGTGCAAAAGGCATGTCGCTTTGTGGTTTTTTTGTTTCGCCTGCTGGTATGACGGCCGCTTCAAAGCCAACATAGGCATAAATCAAAAGCAGGGCAGCTGTTGAAAAAGATTCGTAGTTTGGCATCTCACCAAAAGAGAAATTCTTTGGTTCGATAAAAAATACACCGACAAAAACAAACACCAAAAGCGGTAGGATTTTTCCAATTGTGAAAATGTTTGTAATCAAAACAGACTGCTTAACGCCGACAATGTTTATCGAAGCAAAAGCAGAAACCGTGAGCAGAATCAAGACTATTCGCAGGTATCCTTGATCAGCAGAAGGAATGAAAAAACTCAAATATGCGAGCATCAGATTGCAATTTGCGGCGAAGGTTGCAACCCGCACGAGCCAGTAAAGCCAGCCAGTTTCAAATCCTACAACCGAACCGAAAGATTCTTTAGCATAAAGATACATTCCGCCAGTTCTTTGAAATCGGCTGGAAACCTCTGCGAAGCATAAGACTATAAGCCCAATTACTACAGCACAAAAAATATATGCCAGAAGGCTCCAGCTACCAATTTTTTCAAAGACTTTTGACGGAAGCCCGAAAATTCCTGCTCCGATGATTGTGTTGATAGCAATTGCAGTTAAATCCCAGCGGCCTATGATTCGGTTAAGTTTTTCTTCTTTCATCGGTAAGTGTTGATTCAAAGCTCATCTGCAAGATGAAGAGCGATTAGTTTATAGACCTGAAAATTGCAAACTAGTCCGATATGAGTCCCCGTAACTTCAAAATTTTGCTTCGGGTCACGACTTAAACACGCTCGCCAATCAACTATTCCATCGGTTTTCGTGTAAATTGCGATTCGTTTGACTTTATCGGAAGGAAAAGCGCTTAATGAGCTTACGGCTTTGCAATTACAGTAGCCTGTATAGCATTCTGGGTGTTGGCTTTTGTCTGAGGTTGCAAAAATTTTTCTGCGAACCTTTTCGGCAAGTCTTATGACTTTTGGATGAGAGCGAACCCCGCGAAAAGGCGAAGCTAGTGTAACAACTGATTCAATCAGGTTAGGCTTTTGAGTCGCTACTGAACGAGAAAGAATCCCGCCTAGACTGTGGCCTATTAAGTGGATTTTTCTGCCTGTTTCACTGTAGGCTTTTTCAACTGTTTTCAAAAGCTTTTTGACCAAAATGTCGAGACAATCAGCATTCCAACCGATGCCCGAAAAATAGGGCTTGTAGCCGATGCGTGAAAGCCAAAGATAAAGCTCATAAAGATAAACATCTGAACCCAAAAATCCCGGCACCAATACAACACCAGCGCCATTGCCGTGCGGAATGCCTAATCCGTAGTAAACAGGCGATAAATGAAGCAAAAACCAATCAAGTCCAACCAGCGATTCAAAATAAATCGGAAGCGAGCTTGCCCGAATTTCCCTATCAAAATCAGCGGAAATTTCGCCATCAGCGACGGCATTTCCATTGGAATAATTTGTGTCTTTAGCATCAACGTTGATTTTCCCATCAAGACCAGTAGCTACTTCGTTTTTGAGCATCTCAACGAATCCTCTCAGCCAGCGATTTTGCTTAAGCCAATTAAGGCATGGTCTAAAAATTCTTTGAATTTTTCGACGTCATTCATGGCTTTAGCATCTGAAGAAAGCCCGAAATAAAGCGTTTGGTTGTAGCTTAAAATCGCGCAGCCTAAACCGAGTTTATATCCGACAGGCACATAAGGGTATTGTTTAATCATTTTCTTGCCTGCGAGATAAAGCGGTATTTGTGGGCCGGGAACGTTCGTTGCGACCATGTTGAAAGGCGGAAAAGGCAAATTTGCAGTAGCGCACAATGCCGCTTGTATGGGTGCTGGAATCATTGCATACATTGCTCCTACGAGCATCAAACCTTCAGCCATGTGAGTTTCTTTCATCTTCGACATTTTTCCGTTAATGTATTTGAAGAGTTTGATTGGGTCTTCAATGTCCAAAGGTATTTCAACGGGCAAGAAAGAGATGAGATTTCCAAGCGAGCCGTGTTGATCTTTCTGCCTGAGGCTCACCGGCACCATGTAACGAACAAAATTGTTTTTGACCTTTTGCCCATGGAATTTCGTATAGTCTGAAACGGCTTTGGTTAGTGCTGTTAAAACCACGTCATTCACCGTTCCGCCCAAAAAATTTCTTATTTTTCTTGCTTCGGTGAATGAAAATTCCGTCCATGCAAGGCGTCTCTGCCCTGAGCATTCAGCATTGAAAGGCAGTATCGGTGGCGGAGCTGTGACGGCTGGAATCAATTCAGCTATTTGAGGCAGTGACTTAATCGTATCAGGTCTTGAAAAAATCGTAGCCATGTAAAGCAATCCGCCCTGAAACTCTATCATTTTTGTCATTGTTTCTCGGACAGTGTGCAGGAAAGAATCAAAGAGTTTCTCAATTGGTTCTTTAGGTTTTGAAGCTTCAAATAGCTTCGAGCCTGCCGATTCATCTTTTTGTGGTAGTGCTGAAGCATGAGGTGTCATTTCAAAAAGAACCTTCATCAAGTCAACGCCTGAGATTCCATCAGCCATGCAATGATGCACCTTTGCAATCATTGCCGAGTTTCCGCCTTCAAAATTTTCAATAACATACAGCTCCCACAAAGGCTTGTTTCTATCCATCAATTCGGACATTATTTCGCCCGAAAGTTTTACTAAATCTTTCAGCTTGAAAGGCTTGTTTTGTTTGATTTTGATAATGTGATTTTTGATGTTGAAGTTTCGGTCGAATTCCCATTCTGGGTGGGCTAGATTGAAAGGGTCAGGAGAAATTTTTTGTAAGTAACGCGGAACCAAGTGCAGGCGCTCTTCAATGTAGCGGGTTAATTCTTCGTGAGTTAGCTTTCCTTCAAATATGCATGCCGCGCCAATGTTCATCGGGCATTCCTTTCTTTCCAGATAAAGGAAAGCGGCATCTAGAAATGAAAGCCTTTTTGATAATCCGGAGATTTTCATCTGTCTTGCTATTTTACAACCAAAGCTTCGTCATTCACTAAATTTTCGCCGTCTTTTCAAAAGCGAGATTTCGGCAAAAAAATCAATAAGTCTCACTGAACCCTTTAACATCGTATGACATTGCAATTAGGTCGTGGGTGCGATTTTGTCTGTCAATCACATAGTCGCTCAAAAGAGCTTCAGCTTTGAAGCCGAGCTTTTCAAAGACGGCTATGGCTCCTTTTTGTTCAGATGCCATTCTGGCAACAACTTTCATTAAGCCCATTTCACGGGCTTTGTCGAAGATTTCGTTTGCTAAGATGCTACCTAAACCTTTTCCACGGTATTCAGGAGCAATCAACAAAATGATTTCACCCAAATGCCTTGACCATATTTGCTCGGTTCTCAAGAGGCTTCCGTGACCTATGAGTTTGCCGTCGGCTTCTACTAAAATCGTGAACCAAGTTCCTTCACGCACCTTTCTGAGCCAATCATCAACCACCTTTTCTTGAGTAATGTCGAAAGACAAAAAGAGCAAATCTTCTTCAGGCAAGGAGTTTGCAAAGTTCAGCAAAGCTTTTTTGTCTTTTTCCTCAAGCAAGCGCAAAACAACCACCTTTCCGTTAACCTTGCACGTTCGCGGATACGTTTTCATAAGAAGCTTTTCACCAAAGCAAAGTTCGTCTTTTCTTAGAGTAAAAGGACAAAAGAAAAAAGGCAAAACCAAACAAGCATAAAATAGGTTTCGCCCTTAGGAATTTTTTAACCTTCAATTAAAAATCTCTGTTTTTGTGAACTTTTCGAGCTTTGTTTGCTGTCCGATAGCTACTTTGAGATTTCTCAACAATCGTTTTTTCTAAGCGCTTACGTTTTTTCTTGGCTTTTCGGCTTACCTTTGAAGAGCTTCCCTAACAAAGCGGTAAGCCATGCAAACAAAGCTTTGAAAAAGAGAGAAAAGGCTTTTAGTTTCACAGGTTCAGGCGGAGTTTTTTTTTCTTCTTCGGCAGTTTGGGTTTCGAGATAATTCTTTGCACAAGCTGAAAACTGCATAAAGTGCTGTTTTGCTATTTGCTCGAACATTCCTCTGCCGTATTGCAATATCTTTCCTGAAATATCTACAGTTGTCGTCACTTTGATTTTTAATCCGCTATCTGTTTGGTCGAAGGTGTTTTCGATCTTAGCTTTAGCTCTTCCAGCTCCGCCTTTTTCTTTGCCTTCACCTATCAAAACCATTGTTTTGTTTTCCCGATCCAGCTTTTCATATCTCATGGTGCCTGTGAAATTTAGTGTCACAGCACCAAGTTTTACTTTTACGACTCCGTCGAAAGTCCCATCTTCCTTGATCTGCAAAAGTTCAGCGCCGGGAATACAAGGCACAACAAACTTGGGATCGGAGAAAAATTCCCAAACTCTGTCAAGATTCGTTTTAACTTCAAACTCTTCTCTTACGACTAACTCCATAAGTCTCGAAAAACAGTAAGGCTGAAGATTATCTCAACCGAAATTTCGTTTTTGCTTTGTTCAAAATCTGATATTACGAATCAAGGTTGAGAGCCTTTTTCATCACTCTTAAGAAAACGGCTTTTGCTAGATTACGTCTGTAATCGGCATCTGCATAATAATCGCCGATAATATCTTTGCCTTCAGCGACCATTTCCGAAGCTTGTTTTATCGTATCAACGGTTGCTTCTTTTTCTTGCAGAAATTTTTCTATGGATTCGTCTCTGTAAGGCACAGTTACGAAACTTCCGAAAGCAACTCTGGCATTGGTGATTTTTCCATTACTCAGAGCGATTTTCACTGCACAATTCACGACCCCAAAGCCTGTTGCCGGATGGGCAATTTTGATATAAGCTCCTTTTTCGTTGGATTTCATGGCTGGTATTTTGACTTCTATCAAGAGTTCATCTTGGCCGAGTGCAGTGGTGAAAGGACTTATGAAAAAATCGTTGATTGAAATTTCTCGCGTGCCATTTTGCCCTCTTGCAACCACAGTGGCATCTAGAGCCAACATTACGGGTGGATAATCCGCGCTTGGATCGGCATGAGCTAGCGAACCGCCAATCGTGCCGACGTTTCTAATTTGCAAGTCGGCTATCTCATGAGCGCATTCGGCAAGGACAGGGATTTTTTCGGCTATTAAGTTCGATGTTTCCAAATCCCTGTGTGTCGTAAGCCCGCCTATTTTTACGGTGTCACCGTCAAGAGTGATGTATCTTAAACTATCAATTCTGCCGATGTCTATGAGTTTTGCAGGGCGAGCAAAGCGTAGTTTCATCATTGGAATCAGGCTTTGCCCACCTGCCAAAATTTTGGCTTCATCGCCGTATTTAGCCATCATTTCAATTGCCTCATCAACGCTGTTAGCCCTAAAGTATTCAAATGACGCAGGTATCATATTCCCTCCTCTTGACACTAGTTTTCATTTTTGCCGTTTGATTGATGTATGGCTTTCCATATTCTTGCGGGCGTGTATGGCCCGTCCAGATGCTTAACTCCGAAAGGTTCCAAAGCATCAATTATGGCATTTGCGACGGCAATCTGTGCCGCAATTGCGCCTTCTTCACCGATGCCTTTTGCGCCAAGCGGATTTGCAGGACTCGGTGTTTCAGTGAAATAGCTTTCTATTCTCGGTATAAAATGCGCTTTTGGCAAGGCGTATTCGTTGAAAGAACCCGTCAAAAGCTGTCCGTCATCGGTGTAAGCGATGTTTTCATACATTGCATGCCCTATGCCGTGAACGACTCCACCGTGTATTTGTGCTTCGGCGAGCAAGGGATTGATTATTTTCCCGCCGTCGTCAACGGCAATATATTTTAAGATTTTGACTTCGCCTGTGTCGGGCATGACTTCAACCATGCATAGATGAATTCCAAAAGGATACGTGAAATTAGGTGGATCGAAGAATGCCTGAGCTTCTAGACCGGGTTCAACACCTGCAGGTAAATTCCATCCTACGTTTGCGTGAAGTGCTACCTCTTGAATGCTTAATTTTTTCGACGGATCGGTTTTCGCAAAATAATTTCCATTGCTGAAATCTATTTCTTCAGGGCTGAGTTTTAACAAATGAGCGGCAATCAGCTTGCCTTTCTCCTTCACTTTTTCTGCCGCTTTGAAGACTGCTGAACCGCCGGTTGAAGTTCCTCGGCTTCCGTATGTTCCCCAACCCATCGGAATCATGTCAGTATCGCCGTGCAAAACTTCTATTGAATCAAGCGGTACTCCGAGCGTGTCTGAGACTATTTGGGCATAAGTTGTATCGCCGCCTTGACCGTGCGAGTGAGTTCCTGAAAGAACCGTTACTTTACCGGTTGGATGAAATCGCACTACTGCGCTTTCCCATTGTCCGGCTTGAAGCCCGACTGCACCGACTACAGGAGAGGGCGCAAAACCGCATATATCAATGCTCGACACTACGCCAATGCCGATATATTTCCCTTCTTCTCTAGCTTTTCTTTGATAGTCTCTTAGAGCTTGGTAATCAGATACTTCGCCGAATTTGCTTAAAACTTTGCTGAAGTCTAGAGAATCATAAGAGAGGCCGGTGACTGTTTGAATGTTTTCGCCCGCAGGCAAATAATTTCTTCGCCTCAGTTCAAGCGGATCGATTCCTAGTTCATCGGCTATCAAGTCCATCATTCTTTCGAGAACGAAAATGGCTTCAGGTCTTCCTGCGCCTCTGTCGGCATCGAGTATCATTGTGTTTGTAAAAACTGCGTTGGTTGTGTAATCGAAGGCTTCGATTCTATAAGGTCCGGGAAGTATCAAGCCATGAAGAACCGAGGCAACACCGGGCGAGACGGTTCCAAGATATGCGCCCATGTTTGCATAGCTTTGACCTCTAATTCCCAAAACGCGCCCGTCATTCATTACAGCGAATTCGACATCAACCAAAAAATCTCTCCCGTGCAAAGATGCGACGAAATGCTCACTTCTTGTTTCGACCCATTTTATCGGTCGCTTCAGCAGGCTTGAAGCGTAGCAAAGAATCAACTCTTCGTTGTAAACGTCTATCTTTGCGCCGAAACCTCCGCCTACGTCGGGCGCAATTACTCTGATCTTTTGTTCTGGTATTCCGAGAACATTTGCAAGATAAAATCTATGTATGTGCGGATTTTGAGAGGTTATCCAGAGTGTGAGACGGCCATTTGTATAATCAGCGATGCAGGCTCTCGGTTCAATCGGGATTGGAGCGGCTCTGTTGATATAGATTCTTTGTTTGATCAGCTTATCGGCTTCGGAGAAAACTTTTTCAACATCACCGTTCTTTATTTGCCAGCTCAAAGCAATGTTTCTTGAGACTCCTTCATGGACAAGTGGAGCATCTTCCTGAATTGCCTTTTCGATGTTTGCAACGGCTGGGAGTTCTTCATATTCGACATCAACTAGCTCTGCGGCATCGTAGGCTTCTTCTCGACTTTCAGCAATCACTAAGGCAACGGGTTCACCGACATATCTAACCTTGTCAATTGCTAATAGTGGTCTTGAAGAAATTTCTGCGCTGACTTGATTGCTATTCGGCACTATCCAAGCTGTAAAGTTTTTTCCGACTTTTTCTTTAATATCGTTTCCAGTGATTACCGCTACAACACCCTTTGCATTTTTGGCTTCTTCTGTGTTTATTGATTTTATCAAGCCATGTGCTACTTGTGATCTGACGAAAACTCCATAAACCATTTTCGCAAGCTTGATGTCTTCAACATATTGTCCGTGTCCTCTAATGAGCCTATCATCTTCAAATCTTCTAATAGGCTGTCCGATTGCCGTCATAAAAACCTCCTTTCAATCTCATCAATTTTTGCTTTTGAAAGAGACTTTTAGGGCGAAGTCCTCGAATGATTAGGCCACCGCTGTCATTCTTGCTTTAGCATCGGCAATTGAATCAACGATGTTTTGGTAGCCGGTGCATCGGCAAAGATTGCCTTTTAGTAATTTTCTCAGGTTTTCTTCGCTCATTTCTTCTGACGCTTGCAGTATCTCGCAAGCCAGCATCATCATTCCGGGGGTGCAGAAACCGCACTGCAAGCCGTGTTTTTCCTTGAAACTTTGCTGGATAGGATGAAGTTCGTCTTGTTTTGCCAATCCTTCAACAGTCGTGATCTCACATCCATCAGCCTGAACGGCAAAAAGCGTGCATGATTTAACGGCTTTACCGTTCATTAAAACAGTGCAAGCACCGCAACTGCTAGTATCGCATCCAACATGCGTTCCCGTAAGATTCAAAATCTCTCTGATAGCGTAAACTAGAAGAGTTCTAGGCTCTACGTCTATCTGGCAGGCTTCGCCGTTTACTTTTAGATTGATTGTCTGTTTCATCAAAGACCTCCTTCAAGTTCAGGCAAGATTTGATGGCAAATTGTCTAATTCGCTATTATGCTAAATCTCGACCGAAAAATTGTCAAGGTTTTAAGCGACAGAATTTTGTTTCAAGAGGTGAATTCAGTAAGTTCCATCAGCTTGGCTATTTTGCGGATTTAGTGATAGTTGAAGGCGTTGAAGAAGAGTTTTTGTCTTTGCCGACTAGGAAGAGATAGGAATACATTGCTATTCCTGTTGAGATTCCTACAAGATACTTAAACCAAGCTGGCAAAGAAGACGGTGAGATAAAACCTTCTATGATGCCTGCTACTACAAGCAAGGAGGCGCAGCCGAAAACTAATCTAATGGTTTTTACACCTGCTTTTTTTAGTGCATCAATGCGTTTCAGGTCGCCGGGAGCTATTATCGAATGCCCTATCATTGTTCCCGCTCCACCAGCGATGAAAATACAACTGAGTTCGATTACTCCATGACCTACAACGAAAGTTGCGAGTTCGTTTCCAAAGGCTGGATTCGTTGCATAGCAGACTCCGAAAACTCCACCTATTAGCATTGCGTTGAGAGCCAAGATGTAAATGCTCCCAAAGCCCAAGAATGCTCCATAAGCAAACGCTCGAAAAGCTACCATGATGTTGTTAGTCATAATCTGGCTGGATGCGAGTTGGTTATAAGGGTTTATACTTTCCCACCATTTTTGGTTATTTGCGGCACTACCGCGCACCCATTCTAAATCAGCCGCTTGAACAAATTTGTGATCAGTGTAAGCGAGGAAAAAAGAAATAATAGCTACGGTCATAAAAACTATAAATGCAAAGAGCGTGTAGTTAAAGGTCTCTCGAAACGTTTTCGGGAAATCTTCTAAGTAGAATTTTTTAATAGTGCCGAGAATTTCGTGTTCAGTTCGATAGATTTTTCCATGCGCTCTGATTGCGAGACTGTTCAGATAGCTGATGACTCGTGGGTTGTTTGATTCTGCTCGCGCTATTGCAAGGTCTGCTGTAACGCGCTGATACAGCCAACCAAGTTCCCTTATTTGCTCACGTGGCAGCTTCCTTAATGGCAGTTTATCAAGCTCGTTCAAAAGGGATTCAAGTTTTTCCCAATTGTTTCTTCTGTCATAAATGAATTTTTCTATCATTTGCAATACAGATGCTCGAAAACTTTACGAGTTCATTTTACAAATTGCCAATCCAGTTTTGAAAGCCTAAAATCGAACTTTGGTAATCAAGGCTTAAACTTGCGATGTCTGAGGAGTTGAAAAGAATTCATGAAGAAGAGCTGACAGGGAAGCATTACGATTTTAGGAATGCAAAGCGGCTCTTGAAATACCTTAAGCCTTACTGGAAAACGGCTGTTTTGAGTTTGTTTATAACCCTTTTCTTGAATTTTCTCGGTAGTTTACAGCCTCTGTTTACGAAATTTGCTGTAGATGACTTCATTATTCCAAAGCGCACGGAAGGTGTGTGGCTTTTTGCTTTAGCATTTTTCGGACTTTTCCTTTTTAGATTCTTACTGCAATACTTTCAAGAAATTCTTCTTAATATCGTCGGGCAGAAGGTAATGTTTGACCTTCGCACTGAGATTTTTACAAAACTTCAAAATCAAGAGATAGCTTATTACGATAAATATCCAGTAGGCAGAATCATCACTCGGTTGACCTCTGATGTTGATGCTTTGAATGAGCTTTTTACTTCAGGCGTGGTTGATGTTTTGGGCGATTTAGTGATAATTTTTGCCATAATTGGTTGGCTTTTTTGGCTTGATTGGCAACTTGCGGTTGTTTCTTTAGTAATTGTGCCGCTTCTTTTCATTGCAACGAATTGGTTTCGTAAAAATGCTAGAGTTGGCTTTGACAAAGTTAGAGTTAGAATGGCACGGTTAAATGCTTTTTTGCAAGAGCATCTTTCAGGTGCGCAGATTGTTCAGCTTTTCAATGCAACTGAGATTGCCCAAAGGAAATTCCATCAAGTAAACGATGATTATCGCAAGGCAAACATCGAAACTATCTACTACTACGCAGTGTTTTATCCTTTGGTTGATTTCATAGGAGCTTTCGGAATAGCTTCTTTGATATTTTTCTTTGGTTTCAGCACGCTTTCCTTGTTTTCGGCAAGTGGAGAAGCAATAACAATCGGCACTTTGGCGGCTTTCATTCAATACTCAGGACTTCTTTTCCAGCCAATACGAGACCTCTCCGATAGATTCAACGTTTTTCAAGCGGCAGTTGTTGCATCTCATCGCATATTTGTCTTGCTTGATCTGCCCGTGCAAATTCAATCTCCTAAAAAACCAAAAAAGACCGGGAAGGCTGTGGGCAGAATAGAATTCCAAAATGTATGGTTTGCTTACAAAGGCGAAGAGTGGGTTTTGAAGGACGTTTCATTTCGGGTAGAACCGGGCGAATCGGTTGCTCTGGTTGGTGCAACTGGTTCAGGGAAAACAACTGTGACAAATCTATTGATGAGATTTTACGATGTCAAGAGGGGAAGAATTTTGGTTGATGGTGTTGATGTTCGGGAGTGGGACTTGAAATCACTCAGGCAGAATTTTGCTGTTGTTTTGCAGGATGTTTTTCTGTTTTCGGGAACAATCGAAGATAACGTTCGGCTGGGAAACAAGCAGATAGACGATGAAAAGGTGCGTTGGGCATGTAGAGAAGTGCAAGCTGATGATTTTATAAGCAAGCTGGAAAGAGGTTACAAAACAGAAGTCAAGGAAAGAGGAGCAGGGCTTTCCGTGGGCCAAAAACAACTAATATCGTTTGCTCGTGCTTTGGCTTTCGATCCAAAGATTTTAGTTTTAGACGAAGCTACAAGTTCAATTGACACTGAAACAGAACAACTTATACAAAAGGCGATTCAACGCTTGATGAAGGAAAGGACATCGTTAATAATTGCTCATCGTCTTTCGACAATTCAAAACTGCGATAAAATACTGGTTTTTCATCATGGTGAATTACAAGAAGTCGGCACTCACCAAGAACTTTTGGCAAAGCGCGGAATTTATTGGCGACTGTATCAGTTACAATATGCTGACAGAGCAAATGTTGACGTAGCATTCTCACAGAAAAAATAATCTTGTGGCTTTCTTGTTGTTTAGGGAAATTTAGTTATAATTTTTGCAGAAGTTTACTTGCCGAGATGATGCCACACGAAAGCGAAATAGATGTTTTTCCCGATAGATGCGAAGAGTTAATTCAGCAGATATTTGCACAGTGCCAGCAGAACGCTCCTAACTACAAGGTTAGCTTTGATGAGTTCAGATCAGCTTTGAAAAAGGCTGTGAGAAAATACTTGATGAATAGAGGAGGTGATTTGCCTAGCGTAGATGATGTTGAGAAATTTTTGAAGGAAATTCACTCTCAGGAGCTTTTTCTAGCAATAGCTTGTGCAAATGGTGACGAGAACGCATGGTGGGACTTTGATAGAGAGTATCGCAGTTACATCGAAGGAATAGCAAGAAAACTAACAGATTCTGAAGGTAATGCTGAAGAAGCGGTTTCTGCTCTTTACTATGAGCTTTATGGCTCTCGAATTGCTGAGGGCGAGAGGACATCGAAATTTTTGAGTTACAGTGGACGTGGGAGTCTTCGTTCATGGCTCAAAGTTATAGTTTGGCATTCTTTGGTTGATCTTCACAGAAGTTCCACTGCGGCTATATCAATTGATGAAATGGTAGAAAGTGTTGGAGAAAGTTACACACACGCGTTTTTGACTAAGCAAGATTCTGAATCCGAAATACTCGACGAATTGACCGAGAAAAAATACCTTAAGAAAACATTGCAGGCATTAGAAAACGCTTTCTCGCAGCTAACTGATCACGAGAAACTGCTTTTATTTTACTACTACACTGAAAAATTAACTCTTGGGGAAATAGCTAAGATTGTTCAGGCGCCAGAATCGCCTCTACGGAGTTGGTTCAAGCGAAAGACAGAGAAACGCCGAAGAGAGCCTTCTAGTCGAGTGCATGAATCAACTATCATGAGATGGCTCGAGAAAACCTATGCTAAAGTCTCAAAGCTTTTTCGTGAGGAGTTAAAAAAACAGGGTTTAAGAAGTCAAGAGATAGAAACTTGTATTGATTTAACGGCAGAAGTATTCTCAACCCTTTCTCCAATCGAAAGATTTTTCAATTTTACTTTTGAAGCCAGAGGAATGAAAAAATAATTTTGCAAATTTTGTTAAAAATTTGTGTCTTTTCTTTCGGGAACTTGAACAATTATGAAAAGAAAAGAGAAAAAAGAAGAGGCAATTTTGGAGTTTTATCTGTCAGCAATTTCTTCGCAAATTCCCGAGAGTGGACATTTGGACGAAGATATTCTGGCTACGTTAGTTGAGGGCAAGATAAATCAACGAGAAGCAGAATTCGTGATAAAGCATCTAGTTGGTTGCGGATTTTGCCGTCATCTAACAGCAGAGCTCATCAAATTCGATTCAACACTTGCTGAAGAAAATGAGATAAGCTACGAAAGCGAGCCTACAAGAATTTCGGATACTATCAAAAATCTGCTCAGTGAACTTTTACGACCCAGTCCCGCCGCAATCCAAGCATTTGAAGACAAAACCGAAGAAAAAAAGGAAAATTCTGAGATCAAATCACAAAACAAGCAAAAAAATTGAATACGGGAAAATCTGTGAATCGTTGGATTTGAGGAAGAAGCGGACTCCTTTTGGAGTTTGCTTTCTATTTGTAAGACTTTTGCCTTTCGGAAATTTAAGTTAAGAAAGTCTCAAGAAGCTATGTTGAATGCAAGACAATTGTTTATCGAAAAGACAACAATTGACCGTAGAGCTAGTTGCAACGGCGAATTTGCCAACAAAAATTGGGAATTTCAAAATAGCCGGTTATCGTTCTCTGGTAAGTTCAGAGGAGTTTGTTGTTTTGTTCAAAGGCAAGATGAAATCTGATGTTCCGACGCTAGTGCGCATTCATTCGCAGTGCCTTACGGGCGATGTTTTCGGTTCTATAAAATGTGATTGTGGACCTCAACTGAGACGCGCAATGGAGATGATCGAAAGAGAAGGGCGCGGGGCAATAGTTTATCAACAGCAAGAAGGCAGAGGCATCGGCATCATCAATAAGATTCGTGCTTATGCTTTGCAAGACCAAGGAGCTGACACGGTTGAGGCTAATGAGAAGCTGGGTTTTGCTGTTGATGCACGCGACTACAAACAATGTGCTGAGATTCTTTTCGATTTAGGTCTTTGCAAGGTCAAGGTAATGTCAAATAATCCTGAGAAGATACGGGCTTTAGAAGAAGCCGGGCTAAAGGTCGTTGGACGAATCCCAATCGAGATAGAAGTCGGAGAACCAGCCGCTCATTACTTGAAAACCAAAAAAGAAAAACTTGGCCATTTGATTGATGAAGTTTTGCTTCCCGAAAATAGTTCAAGTTGAGATTTTTGGAAAAATATAACATTCTACAAAGTTTCTTTCTCAATCTAGCACTATCTTCGCTAATTATCGATTTAACTAGGAATCTTTGTTTGACAAGCTTTATTTTTTTCGGTTATTCTATTAGTTCGCTTTTTGTGCAAATTTTTGTCTTTATAGGTAATTTTATGAACACCTATTTTCCCAGCGGAAAAGGTTTATCAGAAACGAGAAAGTGGTTTGTGGTTGATGCCAAAGGCAAAACCGTAGGAAGGATTGCAAGCGAAGTTGCAAAAATTTTGATGGGCAAACACAAGCCAAACTGGACGCCGTTTTTGGATATGGGCGATCATGTGATTGTTATTAACGCTCGTCACGCTGTATTCAAAGGTTCTAAGGCTACTCAGAAGGTTTATAGGCATCATACGCTTTATCCAGGCGGGTTGAAAGAAATACCTGTTCAGCGTATGTTTCAAGAACACCCTGAAAGGGTTCTTGAATACGCAATCAAGGGGATGCTTCCGAAAACAAAACTTGGTCGTCGAATGGCAAAGAAACTCAAAGTTTATGCAGACGCTGAGCATAAACACCAAGCCCAAAAACCTGAATTTTTAGAGATTTGAGTTGCTTATGACGGAGATTCAATACTACGGAACAGGAAGAAGAAAAACATCAACGGCTAGAGTTTTCTTGCGCCCCGGCAGTGGGAAAATAGAAGTAAATGGCCGGAAGTTTGAAGAATACTTTCCGAATGAAACCTTGCGAATGATAATTCGCCAGCCACTGCGTTTGACTGACACTTTGGACAAGTTCGATATTTATGTTAACGTGCGTGGTGGCGGTATTTCAGGGCAGTCAGGGGCTGTGCGCCACGGCATCACACGGGCACTTTTGGAATACAATCCTGATTTTCGCCCGATCCTGAAAAAAGCAGGGTTGATTACAAGAGACCCGCGCCGTAAAGAACGCAAGAAATACGGAAGAAAGGGCGCACGCAAGCGTTTCCAATACTCGAAGCGTTAAGATTGATTTTGAAAGATTTTTACTCCATTGCTACAAACTCTTTGGTTGCCTTTTCGGTTAAAGTTTGTAGCGATTACAAAAACCAAAGGAAGGTAAGAGCAAGAGATGATTACAGTAACGATGAAAGAACTCCTCGAAGCTGGAGTTCACTTTGGACATCAAGTTCGCCGTTGGCATCCGAAGATGAAGGATTATATCTTCGGTGCTAGAAACGGAATTCACATAATTGATTTGCAAAAGACACAGAAACTTTTCCAAGAAGCTCTTAATTTCATCGAGCAATACATGATTGATCACCCGAACGCAACCGTTTTATTTGTTGGCACTAAGCGTCAGGCGCAGGACGCAATCAAAGAAGAAGCCGAACGTTGCGGAATGTTTTATGTGAATAACCGTTGGTTGGGTGGCTTGTTGACGAATTTCAAAACTGTTCAGAACTCCATCAAAAGACTGAAAGACCTCGAAGCGATGAAAGAAGACGGTCGTTATGAAAAGCTCACCAAAAAGGAGCGTCTCAGAATAGACCGTCAGCTTGAAAAACTCCGCAAAAATCTGATCGGGATCAAAGAAATGAAACGTCTTCCCGACATCGTTTTCATCATTGATGTCAAAAAGGAAGAAATAGCCGTAAAAGAAGCTAATCGTTTGGGGATCCCGGTTGTTGCTGTTGTTGATACTAATTGCTCGCCAGAAGGAATTGATTATGTCATCCCAGGCAATGATGATGCTCTCAGAGCCGTAAGGCTTTTTGCATCAAGAGTAGCAGACGCTATTATTGAAGGCAAGCAAATTGCTACTGAGGGTGGCTCAATGCTGATTCATAAGGAAGCAGTTGAGCAGGCAGATCAAGTCGAAGCAGATGCGAATTGGGCATCATTGCTTGGTGACGGAGACAATATAAGTTCAGCTAAAGAGGCATCATCAGAACTTGGAGAAAAAGCCGCAGAGGCGGAAAAAATCAGCGAAGTTCAAACAAACTAAATAAACTAAATTCATTTGGGGTAAGAGGTTATGGCAGAGGTTACAGCAAGTGCAGTTAAGGCTCTACGTGAAAAAACGGGAGCAGGAATGCTCGAATGTAAAGCCGCATTGGTGGAAGCAAATGGCGATGAGGCAAAAGCTATCGAAATTTTGCGCAAGAAAGGCGTTCTAACTGCTAGCAAAAAAGAAGGAAGAGTTACAGCAGAAGGTGCAGTCGGTTCATATATTCACATGGGCGGAAAAGTCGGTGTTTTGGTTGAAATAAATTGTGAGTCCGATTTCGTAGCCCGTAGCGAAGAGTTTCAGCAACTTCTCAAGGATGTTGCAATGCATATAGCCGCATCTGCACCGAAATATGTAAGGCGTGAGGATGTTCCTGAAGAAGAACTCCAAAAGGAAAGAGAAATCCTGATGGAACAGCTTAAAAACGATCCGAAAAATGCCAATAAGCCTGAAGAAATTTTACAAAAAATAGTCGAAGGCCGACTTAATAAGTTCTATGAAGAAAATGTCCTTCTAGATCAGCCCTTTATCAAAGACCCTTCCAAAACCGTGGGTGAATTGGTGATTGAAAAAATTGCGGCAATTAAGGAAAACATAGTAATTCGTCGGTTTACTCGTTACAAGATGGGAGAAGGAATCGAAAAGAAACGCGATGACTTTGCGGCAGAAGTTGCTTCAATGATAGAAAAAACTAGCTAACCCGGGAGAGTTTCCCGGATTTTTTTTGCACTATGCCAGCACGCGTTGTTCAATCTTGTAAACCTGCTTTTAGGAGAATTTTGCTCAAGCTTTCAGGTGAAGCCCTGATGGGAGAGCAAAATTATGGCATTGATACTTCGGTTGCGGAATCAGTAGCCAGAGAGATAAAAGCTGTTTACGACCTCGGCGTTGAAATTGCTATTGTCGTTGGTGGTGGAAATATATTTCGGGGTGTTTCCAAATCGGCAGGCAACATGGATCGCTCCAGTGCCGATTATATCGGCATGTTAGCAACTGTCATGAATGCAGTTGTGCTTCAAGATGCCCTTGAAAGACTTGATGTTCCTACACGAGTTCTTTCAGCAATTGACATTCCTCAACTTGCCGAACCTTTTATCCGACGCCGTGCAATTAGGCATCTTGAGAAAAAGAGAGTGGTGATTTTTGCGGCAGGAACGGGAAATCCTTATTTTACTACGGATTCAGCCGCCGCTTTACGCGCTCTTGAAATAAAGGCAGAGGTTATTCTAAAAGCAACTAAAGTTGACGGTGTTTATTCAGAAGACCCGATGCTAAATCCGAATGCAAAGAGATTCGAGAGAATTTCTTTTCAAGAGGTGCTTGAAAAACAACTCAAGATAATGGATTCATCGGCTATATCGCTCTGCATGGACAACAATTTGCCCATAATGGTTTTCAACATGAAACAATCGGGCAACATTCTGAAAGTTGTCAAAGGCGATCTTTCAATAGGCACGCTGGTTGAAAAAAGATAGCCAACTTGAAGTTTGTTCGGATTTATTTTATTTTTTGAAATTTGATTCGATTGGGCTTATGACAACGGTAGAAGAAATTATCAAACAAACGAAACCACGGATGGAATCAGTGATAGAGGATTTGAAGCGCAAACTGGCATCTGTTCGCACAGGTAGAGCTACTATCAGTTTGCTTGATGGGATTACGGTTGATTATTATGGTTCTCCGACGCCTCTAAATCAGCTTGCTTCGATCTCAGCTCCTGAACCTCAAATGCTTTTGATACAGCCTTGGGACGTTTCGCAGATTGGTTCGATAGAAAAAGCCATCATAGCAGCGAATCTAGGCTTGAATCCGTCAAACGACGGAAAGGTCATCAGGATTCCTGTTCCGCCGCTTACCGAAGAACGACGCAAACAGCTCGTCAGGCAAGTCCACGAAATAGCAGAGCATCACAGAATAGCCATTAGAAACATCCGCCACAGCGCAAACGATCAATTAAAGAAGATGTTCAAGGAAAAACTCATATCTGAAGATACTGAAAGAGACGGACTAGAACAGGTTCAAAAGCTTACAAACACTTATATTTCCAAAATTGACGAGCTTTCAAAAAACAAAGAAAAAGAGATAATGCAAGTTTGAAGCTTTAGAAAGCTACTGGGCTTTCAAAATACACTGCCGGCAATATCTGAGTTGCCGGCATTTTTTTCGTTTGTTGAGCGATTTTGTAGAATGAAAATTGCATGCCTGATACTTTACCGGAAGTTAAAAAAGTCAAGATTTTAAGTGATGGCATTAAGTTCATGGCTCTTTCTACACTTGCTTTCTCGCTTGCAAATGTGTGTATAAAGCAAATCCCTCACATACCTGCAATGGAAACAGTGTTTTTCCGATGCTTCTTTGGCACTATTTTTTGTTTTTACGGGCTTAAAAAAGCCTCTGTTGATTGGCGTGGGACAAATCATGCACTTCTTTTCGCTCGTGGACTATTTGGAACGGCCGCTCTTTACCTGTTCTTTTTGACACTGCAAAATATGCCTTTAGCGTCGGCAATGACAATTCAATATCTTTCTCCGATTTTTACAACCTTCGTAGCGATGTTTTTGCTGAAAGAGAAAACAACGCTGATTCAATGGTTTTTTTATGCAGTTGCATTTTCAGGTGTGTTTTTCATTCAAAAGGTTGATACGAGAATACCGCTTTTTTATTTGATTTTGGGGATTTTTTCAGCTTTTTGTTCAGCGGTAGCTTACAATCTGGTTCGCAAACTTCGTGGGCAAGAGCATCCTTTAACGGTTGTCCTGCATTTTCAGCTTGTCGGCATGATTGTTGGATTTTTATTTGCGATTTTTCAATGGAAAATGCCGACTCTTTCAGATTTGTTTTACCTATTTCTGATAGGCGTCTTTTCACAACTTGGGCAAGTCTTTTTAACTAAAGCACTGCAAAGAGAAAAAGCGGCTAGCGTTGCAATTGTTAATTACACAGGGTTGATTTATGGGCTTGTCTTTGGTTGGATTCTTTTTGGCGAATCTCAATCTGTTGAAGCAATTTTCGGAATGCTTTTGGTCGTTGCAGGAGTTACAGCAAGCGTTCTATACGGAAGAAGACAAAGACAACTTGAAACAGTCGAAGCTACAGCAGGGTAAGGTCTCGGTTTTTTGATGCCAGGGGATTTTGAGATAGTTATCTTCTTCTCATGAAAATTTGCGTGAAGTAATAAGTCCCGTCTTCGGCTATCGCAACTCCGATGCCCGTTTCGTCGTATCGAGAATCGAGTATATTTTTGCGGTGGGTTTCTGATTTCATCCACATTTCGCAAAGCGAAATCGCTGGACTGTCGAGATTTCGAGCAAACCCGATATTTTCGCCGATTGCTTTCCAATCTTTTATTCCGAAAGATTTGACCCGCCCAGCAACTGTGTGCTTGTTCATATCAACGTGGCTGAAAAATCGAAACTTTGCCATGTTTTCTGAGTGCGACCTAGCAATCCGAGCCAAATCCTCATTCCAACGAAGTGGCTCTAAACCTTTTTCAATTCTTTTTTGGTTTAGGATTTTGAAAACTTCTTCTTCCAGTTTTTCTTGGGCTTTTCCGTTCTCTATTAACTTCAGCCTTTCGTCGGATACGGGCGGATTTGTTGAAGATTTGGGCGCGCCTTGAGAAAGGCACTTATCTTGTCCCGTCGAATTAAGGACAAAAACCAGAATCATGTAGATTAGAAAGATGATTTTTCTCATAAGCCGTCAAACTTTGACTATGCTAAGGATTCTTGTTTATAGTTTCGTGCAAAGAACTAAAAGCGTTTAACTTTTCGATTTCAAATCTTGTAAAATCGTTTCCTGTTTTTGGCGCCTACAAATAAGATGCGACGCGGAGAGTTTTTTGCAATGACGGTTGACTTGATAATCTACAATGCTCAACTTTTAACTCACGAAGAAACATCGAAGCGCCCAAAGAAAGGCTCTGAGATGAGAGATTTGGGCGTTTTGAAAGATGGTGCTGTTGCCATTAAGAATGAGAAGATCGTTGCGGTTGGAAATTCATCTGAGATAATGAAGAAACACAAGTCAAAGGTTTGTATTGACGTTGAAGGCAAGGTTGTTTCGCCGGGATTTGTAGAATGTCACACTCACGCCGTCTTTGCAGGTGATCGTCTCGATGAGTTCGAGCAAAAAATAAAGGGTGCTGATTATCTTGAGATTTTGGCGTCTGGTGGGGGAATCCTTTCGACTGTGAGGCAAACTAGAAAAGCAAGTTTGCATGAATTAGTTGCTTTAGGTCTAGAAAGACTCGATAAGATGCTGGCTTCGGGAATTACCACGTGCGAAGTCAAGACCGGCTACGGACTGGATACTGATTCAGAAATAAAGATGCTCAAGGCAATTCTTGAACTCAGAAGAAGTCATGAAATCGAAATTATCCCAACTTTCATGCCTGCTCATGCCGTGCCACCAGAGTTCAAGGAAAATCCAGATGAATACGTGGACTTGATTTGTGAGGAGATGCTTCCAAAAGCTCTCGATCTCATCAAAGAATCTGAGTTTGATGCACCTTTTTTTACTGATGTGTTTTGCGAAAAAAATGCTTTTAACCTTGAGCAATCGAGAAAAGTGCTTTCGAGGGCGAAAGAATTGGGCTTCAGGCTGAAAGCTCATGTTGATGAGTTTACAAACTTAGGTGGCTCGAAAATGGCGTTGAGTTTAGGTGCAACGTCTATTGATCATCTTGATGAGATTGAAGATGAAGAAATCAAATTGCTAGCGAATTCAGAAACGATTGGTGTCATAACGCCGACAGTTAACTTCAATTTTGGAAGTTGCAAATTTGCGAATGCACGCAAGTTGATTGATTCAGGTTGTGCAATAGCTATTTCTACAGACTACAATCCGGGAAGTTCGCCTTGCATGAGTTTGCAAATGGCAATGGCCGTTGCGTGCCGCTATCAAAAGATTCTGCCGGCCGAAGCTTTGAATGCTGTGACAGTCAATGCGTCGTTTGCGCTTGGAGTTGGACAGAAAATAGGTTCAATTGGAGTTGGCAAGCAAGCGGATTTGGTTATTTTCGATGTGAAGGATTATCGTGAGATAGTTTACGAATTCGGTGCAAATCCGGTTGAAAAAGTTATAAAAAAGGGCAAAATTGTTTTCGGCAATGAAAGAGATAATTTTGGACGGAGAGAGTCTGACCTTTGAAGATGTTATTGCGGTAGCTTACGGAAAGCCAGGTTTTCCGAAGGTTTCGTTGTCGGAAAAGGCAATCGAAAGAGTTGAACAATCTGCTGAAGCGGTTCAGAAACTTCTTCAAAGAGGCGAAGTAGCCTATGGAATTACCACTGGCTTTGGCGCACTGAAGGATAAAATCATCCCGCCAGAAATGACCGAACTTCTTCAGAGAAACATAGTTTTAAGCCATTCCGTAGGCGTTGGAAAGCCTTTCGATACAGCAACAACAAGGGCAATAATGCTGATTCGTGCAAACACTCTGGCCAGAGGTTTTTCGGGTGTAAGAAGCGAGCTTCTGAAATTGATTTTAGAGTTTCTTAACCGCGGTATTCATCCTGTTATTCCTGAAAAAGGAAGTTTAGGAGCGTCAGGTGATCTGGCACCTCTAGCTCATTTTGCGTGTGCTTTGATTGGTGAAGGTGAAGTCGAATTTGAAGGCGTTAAAATGCCTGCCATCGAGGCACTAAAAAAAGCAGGTCTTGAACCAATCAAACTAAAAGCAAAAGAAGGACTTGCCCTGACGAACGGAACGAGCGTGATGACGGCGGTTGGACTACTTGAAACTCAGAAGGCAAAAAGGCTGGCTGATTTAGCCGATATTGCAGGATGCATGAGTTTGGAAGCTCTTAATGGAACGATCCTGGCGTTTGATGAAAGAATACACAATCTTCGTCCGCATCCACGACAGGTAGAATGCGCAGCAAATTTACGAAGGATTTTGGAAGGAAGCGAATTTGTTCGTGGTTTTGATCCATCGAACGTGCAAGACGCATACACTTTAAGATGTATGCCGCAGGTTCACGGCGCCTGTCGCGATGCCATTGCATACGCCGAATGGCTTTTGAACATAGAGCTTAATTCCGTTACGGATAATCCTTTGATTTTCGTTGACGGAGGCGAAATAGAGGTTATTTCTGGCGGAAATTTTCATGGAGAGCCTTTAGCGTTGGCTTTTGATTATCTTGCGATTGCGCTTTCGGAGCTTTGCAACATAAGCGAAAGAAGAATTATGAGATTAACTGACGAGGCCTCGAATGCTCATGTTTTGCCTGCGTTTTTGACTGAAAAGGGCGGAATCAATTCGGGTTTTATGATAGTTCAATACACGGCCGCCGCTCTTTGCTCAGAAAACAAAGTTCTTGCGCATCCGGCTTCGGTTGATACGATTCCAACATCGGCAAATGTTGAAGATCATGTTTCGATGGGACTAACTTCAGCCTTGAAACTGCGGCAGATAACTGAAAACCTAGAGCATGTTCTTTCGCTCGAACTTTTTGCCGCAGCTCAGGGCATTGATTTTAGGAAGAAAATTATCGGAAATAAAAATCTCGGTAAAGGCACACGGGAGTTTTATGAAAAAATCCGCTCATCTGTGCCGTTTATCGAGGAAGACGAATACATGAAGCCAATGATTGACAAAGTGTTCGAGATAGTTCACGAGTTTGTTATGAAATAAAAGCCAAGTAGAGCCTACTTTTCGGCACTTAAGACAAGGCGAAATGCAGAGGAATTTTTAACCTCGATTCGTTTGAGATTGGCTTGCTCAGCGAGTTTTTCAAGCTCGGTTTTCAAAAAGCCTCTTCGTATTGAAAGAGCGCCATCTTCACGCACCAGCCGATTTCGCAAGAAGATGCGACTAAAAGCCAAGTAAAGATAATAAGCAATACGGTTTCGCTCAAGGTCAATAACGATTATTTTTCTTGATGCAACTCGCGCCATTTCGCTGAAAATCCATGTAATTTCTTCTTCCCGAAAGTGATGAATGAAAAGCGAGCAAATGACGTAGTCGAAAGCATCATCGCAAAAAGGCAATCTCATTGCGTCGGCACGCACCGCTTCGATTTCATCAAAGTTTCTCGATTCTTCCAGAATCGCACGAGCGGCACGTTCGTTAAGTTCAAGCCCTACCAGTTTTGCTTGCTTTTTGTTCTCCCGTGCCCATTCGGCGGTTACTTTAAGCAAATATCCTGAGCCTGCGCCTACGTCTAAAACCGTGAACTCCTGCAAATTTTCTCTTTTTATGTCTTCAATGAGCGATGAATACAGCGCCTTTTGGTCGCCGAGAAAACGATTGATAAAACGCAATTCAGCCAAGCAACCTTCGTATTCATCAGCCGTATAATCGCCTTTATCGAGATGCTCTAGTTCGTAGCTACGACGTCGGAATTTCCAAAGCATTTCGGATTCTTAATTTGAGCTTGAAAATCATCAATTCGAGATTACCAAAAACAAGAGAAAACGTGGACTTGAAGCTATCTTTTTCAGTGACTTTAGTTTTTCCCATCGAATTTTTCTATAACTAGAGCACTATTTTTAGAGCCAAAGCCAATGCAGTTGCAGACGGCCACTCGCACGTCTGCTTTACGAGCAAAATGAGGCACGTAGTCAAGATCACATTCTGGGTCTGGTTCGTCCAAATTTATCGTAGGCGGAATCAAACCTGTGTGCATTGCGCAGAGAGTCGCGGCTATGCCAGCCGCGCCAGAAGCTCCTTGCGGATGCCCTATTTGCGATTTTGTCGCAGACATCGGAATTTTTTCCGCTTGTTTTCCGAGAGCGATTTTCAAAGCGCGTGTTTCTATCTTGTCGTTAAGTTGTGTTGAAGTTCCATGAAGATTCACATAATCAACTTCTTCTGGGTGACGTCCTGCATCTTCGAGGGCGAGACTTATTGCTCGTGCAGGTTCTTCGCCGCTATCTTCTAAACGAACGCGATGATAAGCATCGCATGTTGCGCCGTAGCCCGTTATTTCAGCATAGATTTTCGCTCCACGCTCAAGAGCGTTTTGCATATCTTCCAAAACAAAAATCCATGCACCTTCGCCCAAAACCATACCGGATCGATCTCGTGAAAACGGGCGCGATGCGCGATGGGGTTCGTCATTCCATGCGGTTGTTAGAACCGTCATCAAGTTGAATCCTGCAAGAATGCCCGGAGCAATCGGAGCGTCAACGCCACCTGCTAACATAATTTTCTGTCTTCCGAGCGCTATATGCTCGGCGGCATAAGCAACAGCATCGGTTGAGCTTGTGCATCCTGTCGAAATGACATGAGAAAGACCGCGTAGACCAAAAACCATCGAAAGCTCACTCGACAAACATCCATGAGTCGAAGAAGGAATCACATAGACGCTTGCTTTGTGTTTTGGTCCAATATACCAGTATTTGTATTGCTGTTCGGTGAAAGCAAGTCCACCGCCGCCAGTTCCTATCACAACGCCGAACGAACGCTTTTCTTCTAGTGTAAGTTCCTGTGGTTTGATACCGGCATCACACAGAGCTTCGCGTGCGGCGGCTAGAGCAAGTGGCACTGTTCTTGCTACATGCTTTCTGTCGCGTGGTTGGAGTTCTTTTTCCCAATCAAACCCGCGCACTTCTGCGGCGATTTTTACAGGAAAGTCGTCGCAGGGGAAACTTTCAATTCGCCCAACACCGCTTTTGCCAGCAATGAGTGCATTCCAGAAGTTTTCGCGTCCTATACCTATCGGCGTTACACATCCGATGCCTGTTATTACTACTCTACGTAATCCTTCAAATTTTTTGAGCATCTTACAGGGAAAATTCTATCAGCTTGATTCAATTGCAAACAATTTGTTTCGATAATAAGTCTCATCGCAAAAGATGTGGGCTTGAGACTTTATGGAAAGTGATTCTTCGCCTTTGAAAGAAAATCTTAAGTTGGGGTAAAATTTGAAAGCTAAGGCTTGTAAAGATTGGAAAATGCAGATTTTGGGAAAAAGAGTTAAAATCTCGATTCCGAGTAGAATTGAAGCCATTGATCAGGCTGTGAGCAAAACGATTGAGTTTGCTAGTTCTTTAGGGTTCGACGAAAGCGAGCTTTATGCAATTGATTTGGCAGTTAGAGAAGCTGTGGCAAACGCTGTAAAACACGGCAACATGCTTGATGAATCAAAAAAGGTCGAGATCACCTTGAGGAATTTGGAGAAAGGTTTAGAAGTAAAGGTCAGGGATTTTGGAAAAGGTTTTAATGTTGATGAAGTGCCTGATCCAACCAAACCTGAAAATCTTCTAAAACCCAACGGTAAAGGCATTTTGTTCATGCGTCATTTCATGGAAAAGGTTGAATGGAAAAGATACCGGCAAGGCATGGTTGTTAAAATGCTCAAATTCCGAAAACACAGTCAGGTTTAGTTCTTGTTTAGTCTTTATTTTTTTTGCCACTGGAATTTGTCGTTTCCTTAAGCGAGAAAAAGCAGAAAAGATTCTTAAAGCCGTCAATTCTAGTTTTATTGAGAAAGCTAGAAGTGTAATTTCTCAAAGGGAGCGAAGAGCAAGATAATGAAAATTTTGGTAACCGGGGCAAATGGAATGTTAGCTAGGGCGACAATAGCCCATTGCAAGGCTATAGGCGACGAGGTTATAGGATTGACACGCCAAGAGTTAGATATTTCCAATAGAACAGCAGTTTTTTCATTTTTTGAAGAGAATGAGTTTGACGCTGTAATCAATTGCGCCGCATACACTGATGTTGATGGGAGCGAAACAAACGTTGAAAGATGCTATGCAACAAATGCTCTTGGTGTTGAGAATTTAGCTCTTGCGTCGCGCAAGCACAATCGTCTTTTTCTGACTGTTTCGACTGATTACGTTTTCGATGGGACAAAATCGGGATTCTACACTCAGCGCGACACGCCGAATCCGCAGGGAGTTTACGGCAAAGCAAAGCTCGAAGGCGAGATTCGCGCTCGCAATCTTTATGCTCGTTCGATAATAGTTCGTTCAGGTTGGATTTACGGTGAAGGCGGCACGAATTTTTTAAGCGTTTTGCCGAAGTTGCTGGAACGAGGAGAACCGATTAAAGCTATAAACGATTCATTCGGAACACCAACTTATGCGGTTGATTTGGCGAAAAGAATGCGAGAGCTTTTAGAGCTTGATTTGCCGCTTATTTTTCATGTGACAAACAGTGGTGAAGGAGCAAACTACGCAGAATTTGCAAAAAAGGTTTGCCGTCTCAAAGGTTTAGATGAGCATCTAGTTGAGGAAATATCGGCTTTGAGTTTGAAGCGTCCCGCTCCACGTCCCAAAAATTCAAGGCTTGCGTGTCTTTTTAGCGAAAGGCTCGGATTGAAACCTTTGAGATATTGGGAAGAGGCACTGGAGGAGTTTGTTCTTCAAGCTAAGACCGCAGTTTGATTCCCGCGGAGTTTTTATTTTGAGAGCTTCTTGATGTGAGTTGCATTTCTGGTGTTTGCTCATTTGCCAAGCAATGTTTGAATTCTGTTTTTCCCGATGAAGTTTTGTAAGATAAAAGTATCAAAAATAAAACTTTCGGAAGGGAAAATGGAAAAACCTAGCAATCTTGAGACTGTAAGAATCGGAGTTATAGGAACAGGATTCGGCAGAACCGTGCAGATACCTTCGTTTTTGAAGATTGAAGGGGCGAAGGTTGTATCTGTGGCAAGTGCTAGTTTAGAAAAAGCAAGGAAAACAGCAGAGGAATTTGGCATAGAGCATTTTACAGATGATTGGCGCGAGACCGTAAAGCGTGAAGACGTTGATTTGGTTTGCATCACGACTCCGCCGATTTTCCATCACGAGATGACGCTTTTCGCTATCGAATGTGGAAAGCATGTTTTGTGCGAAAAGCCGATGGCTATGAATGTCAAAGAAGCATTTGAGATGCTTGAAGCTTCAAAAGGAAAGAACCTACTTTGCCTTATAGACCATGAACTTCGATTCTCAAACGGCAGACGAAAAGCTTATGAGATCATACGTTCGGGTGAGATCGGAAAGATAAGGCATATCAAATACAATTTTCGCGCTCCGCATCGAGGAAATCCCGATATGCCTTGGACTTGGTGGAGCGACGCAAACAAAGGTGGCGGAGTTCTTGGTGCAATAGTTTCTCATATTTTCGATTCGATTCGTTGGTTTACAGGAACAGAAATTTCTGAGGTTTTCTGCCAACTTCAAACTCATATCAAACAAAGAAAAGATGCAAGCGGAGCTTTTCGCACCGTCACGAGCGATGATGAAGCGAACTTGATCTTAAGGCTTCATGAAGGCGAATTTGTAGAAGACGCAACTGCGAACATCTCGGCTTCGATGGTTGAATATCCGATTTATCAAAACAGAATAGAGCTTTTCGGGACAAAAGGCGCTGTTCGCGTAGAATTCAACGGCGAGCTATTCATCGGTAAGCCTGACAAAGAAGAGTGGCAAAAAGTAGATGTAGAACTCAACGAAAGACTAGAAGGTGTTAAAAATACAGGTTGGGGTGATGCCTTTTTAACTTTTGCTCGTGAGCTTATCAAAACTCTACGCAAAGGTGAAATTTCACTTGAACATGCCGCAACCTTTTATGATGGTTATTGCGTTCAGTTGGCGCTTGACGCATCAAGAGAATCAAACCAGAGAAAAAGCGTCGTAAAACTTTCAGAAAAGGCTGTGGCTTGAAAGTATTTCTAAGCTTTTCATTCTTTGCCAAGAAGTATTCTAATTTTTTGGGAAGCCTAAAACTTTCTATTTGAAATTCTTTTGGAGGAAACCTATGTCGAATCTAGCAAAATCGTTTGTGAGTGAACTTAAGCATGAAGCGGAAACAACGCGCAAGGTGTTAGAGAGAGTTGCTGAAGAGAAATTTGATTGGAGACCGCATGAGAAATCAATGACAATGGGACGTTTGGCAGGTCACATTGCTGAGATGATAGGTTGGATAGAGCATGTCTTCAAGGGCGATGAATTAGACCTTGGCAAAGGTGACCGTAAGCCTTTCGAGCCTAAAACGAGCGCAGAGCTTTTGGAAGTATTCAAAAAGAATCTTCAGGGTGCGCTTGAAACTTTGGAGAAGGCATCGGACGAGGAGATGATAAAAACATGGACGTTGAGAAATGGGGAGACAGTTTTGCTTTCGCTTCCTAAAGTTCAGGTGCTACGGGCTGTTATTTTCAATCATATCATTCACCACAGAGGCCAGCTTTCTGTTTATCTGCGAATGAATGATATACCGGTGCCTTCGATTTATGGCCCTTCGGCAGATGAAAGATAAAAGCGGGTTGCAACCTTTGAAACAAAAATTTTGTCTTTTCGTAGTTAGTCATTAAAAATTTCCGAAGGAGAAAAGTTTATGTTTCGTAAAGGGCTTAGTTTAATTTTGTTGTTTGCCTTGTTTTCGCCGAATCTGCTACTTGCAAGGGATGTTAAGATTTACACTCCCGATGAGCAGACGATTCAGAAAATAAAAGATGAAGGAATGAATCGCTCTCAAATACCGCAGATAATAAAGCAATTGATAGATACCATAGGAGCACGTCTAACAAATTCGCCAAATCAGCGTCGTGCCAGCCTTTGGACAAAAGAACAATTTGAAAAATGGGGCTTAGAAAATGTGAAGCTAGATGAATGGGGCGAATTCGGGCGTGGCTGGGAGTTGAAAAAGTTTTATGCATCCGTTTCAATGCCCGATGAATACGTGGTTTTCCGTGCTTATCCGAAAGCTTGGTCGCCTTCGATAAACATTACCAGCGATGTTGTCGCTCTTGATGCTAGAAATGAAGAAGAACTCCAAAAATACAAAGGAAAACTCAAGGACAAGATTGTTTTGATAGCACAGCCGAGAAAGATAGAGCCGGGATTTTCGCCTGTAGCTTCTCGTATGTCGAACGAAGCTCTTGCAAGGATGGAAGAAGCAAGGCCCGGCGAAATGCAAGAACAACGAAGGGCTAGCCAACAACAAATGTCAGATTTCCAGTTCAACAGCCGGAAACTTAGGTTTTGCTTTGAAGAAGGCGCCGCCCTGTTGATTGAGCCTAGCATGGGAACAGATTCGGGAACAATCCGAGTTATGGGAGCTTCGCCTGCACCTTCACCAAATCAACAACAAGGTAATAATCCTTTCGTTGGAGGCATCAGGGTTTATTCAAAAGATGCACCACCGACGATTCCTCAATTAGTTGCTGAGGTTGAGCAATATAACCGTCTTTGGAGATTAGTCCAGCAAGGAATTCCTGCAAAGATGACGGTTAATCTGGAAACAAAGTTCTACGATGATGATCTTCGAGGTTACAACACGATTGCTGAGATTCCGGGCACTGATTTGAAAGATGAGGTGGTGATGATAGGCGCTCATCTAGATTCGTGGCATTCAGGAACCGGAGCAACGGACAACGGTGCAGGCGTCGCGGTTGTTATGGAAGCAATGAGAATCCTGAAGGCTACGGGACTAAAGCCTCGTCGGACAATCAGAGTTGCTTTGTGGACAGGTGAAGAACAGGGACTTCTCGGTTCAAGAGGTTATGTTGCAAAGAATTTCGCAACTATAGGCGATGGCTCAGATAGCGCTGCCGCTCAAGCCATCATGGGTGGTGGAATGCCAAGAAAAATAAACAAAAAACCCGATTATGATAAATTCTCTGCCTACTACAATCTAGACAATGGCACCGGGCAAATTCGCGGAATTTACTTGCAAGGAAACGAAGCACTTCGTCCGATTTTCAAGAAGTGGTTTGAGCCTTTCAAAGATTGGGGAGCTTCAACCGTAACGATTAACTCTACAGGTGGGACAGATCACCTTGCCTTTGATGCAGTTGGACTTCCGGGATTTCAGTTTATCCAAGACCCAATAGAGTATTTTGCGCGAACATGGCACACTACGCAGGACATTTCAGATAGGTTAATTGAGGAGGATTTGAAACGCTCGGCTGTTATCATGGCAACGTTTGCCTACAACACTGCAATGATGGATGAAAAACTTCCCAGAAAGGAGCAAAGAACCGTAAGTTCAGTGCTTCACAACATTCTTGAATTCCCGAACGAACTAGAGCGAATAGCTTTCAAGAATTCCAGATACAACTTCTCTATTTGCGGGCATCACCTTGACGAAGAGGAAGTGAAAACTCTAAACTTTCAAGAAATCTTTCCTGGTTTATTGACTGTTGGCTTGTTTTATGAAGATCATCATCACGAGCATGGCGCAGAATGATCTTGTTCGTTGAACTGGTCTCAAACATAACGGGTAGGCGCTAAAGTAAGTAGGAAGTCTGAATTCAGACTTCCTACTTTTTTCAGAAGGCTTCGCCTTCATAAAGGTTTTCAAAGCGGGTGAATTCTTTGAGAAAAGCCATTCTTATTGTTCCTGTAGGGCCATTCCTTTGTTTTGCCAGTATGATTTCAGCTATACCTTGATTTTCCTCCGTGGGGCGATAGTATTCTTCACGATAGATAAATGCAACAACGTCGGCATCTTGTTCGAGACTTCCACTTTCTCTCAAATCCGACATCTGAGGTTTCGGCGGATTTCTGGTTTCAGGTGCACGAGTAAGCTGTGACAAAGCCAAGACTGGAACGTCCATTTCCTTTGCGAGGCTTTTCAATTCTCGTGAGATTTCAGATACTTCCTGATAGCGAGATTCATATCCTCTGGAACTTCTCATAAGTTGCAGGTAATCAACAATAATCAAATCAAGCTGTTTTTGTTCTGTTTTGAGTCTTCTTGCTTTGGCGCGCATTTCAAGAGCAGAAATGCCGGGAGTGTCGTCAATGAATATCTTTGCTTGTGAGAGCGTTTGAACGGCTTGTGTCAGCCTTTGCCATTCCTCTTTCGATAAAAAACCAGTCCTGAAACGATGAGCATCAACTTTGGCTTCAGAACTGAGCATTCTCATAACGAGTTGCTGTTTTGACATCTCAAGCGAAAAAATAGCTACAACGGCGTTTTCTTGAATGGCGGCATTTTGAGCTATTGTCAAAGCAAAAGCAGTCTTTCCCATGCTGGGACGTGCGGCAAGTATTATTAGGTCAGTTTTTTGAAGTCCCGATGTTAGCTTGTCAAATTCTATAAAACCCGTTGCAAGACCCGTCAAGGCATGAGTTTCACGTCTTGAGTATTCTTGTAGCTTTACGAAAACTTCGTCAGCGATAGGTTTAACATGCGAAAAGCCTTGTCGTGTTCTTTCTTCTGAAAGCAAAAAGATCATCTGTTCGGCTTTGTCCAGCATGGCGTTGGCTTCTTGTTCTTCCGCCAAAGTCTCTGCAATTATCTGGTTGCAGGTGTTTATAAGCTTCCGCATTCTGGATTTGTCAAGCACTATGCGAATGTATTCTGTGATGGAAGGAAGATGAGGCAAATCTCTGAAAAGCTCTGTTATTGCGGCGGCAGAACTGAATCTTTCAGAAAGCCCCTCTCGCTTGAGTTCCTCCACGACAAGAAGTGGGTCAATCTTCTTGCCTTGAGAAAACAAATTCAACATCGCACGAAAAACATAGCGATGAAACGGCGAATAGAAATCTTCGGCTTTGAGGCTCTCTAAAACTTGCGAAAAATAGTTGTTATTCAAAAAAACAGACCCTAATATCACCTTCTCTGCTTCAACATTTGAAGGTAGCGGTCTTTCCAGATACTGATCTTGCAAGGCTTTGGAGCTTTCAGGCATTTTCGGAAAAATTTTCTCAGGTTAAAAAGCAAATTCTAACGCCTCAGAAAAACCACTTTTTCAGAAAAATAAAGACTGCTTTTTCAGGTTTGTTAAATTCCTGTTGCAGTCTTTGATGATAGCCCAATTTTCTAAAAGCTCAAAGGGTTTTTAGGTTCTCGCCTCTGTGGCGTGGAATTTTTTCTCTCTTTACTTTTTTGCTTTCATTTTGAAGCTTTTTCTTTTGACTCTTTTACACTGGTTGGCTGTTGACCGCCTTCTGGAACGACTGTAATTGGAAGTTCCAGTATTACCTCTCGATGAAGTTTTATCGGCACCGTGTAGTCGCCAGTTTCTTTTATTGGCTCTTTCAGCATGATTTTCTTTCTGTCAATCTCATAGCCTTTTGTTTGCAAGGCTTCAGCAATGTCCATTGATGTAACAGAGCCGAACAAGATTCCATGTTCTCCGACTTTTCTTTCAAAAACCAAAGTCAAGTTTTTCATCTGTTCGGCTTGTGCTTGAGCTGTTGCCTTTTCTTTTGCCGCTTTCCTCAAGAGTGCCGCTCTTTCCTGTTCAATTTGTTTAATGTTTCCTTTTGTTGCCAAAACTGCAAGATTGCGTGGGAGAAGATAGTTTCGTGCGTAGCCTGCTTTGACCTTCACTATCTCTCCACGTCCTCCGAGATTGTCAATATCTTCTCGCAACAATACTGTTATCGTCGCCATAGGTTTATCTCCTTATTCTGTTTTTAGTTCTTAAACTTAGTTTTAACGCTAGTCTTTAACAAAAGGCAGAAGTGCCATGATTCTAGCGCGTTTTATTGCTCTTGCGATAAGCCTTTGTTCCCTTGCTGAAACTCCAGAAATGCGGCGCGGCATTATCTTACCGCGTTCCGGAATGAACTGCTCTAGAAACTTTACGTCTTTCCAGTCAATATATTCAGGGATTTCTATTTGCAAACGATTTCTTGCTGTTGTTCTTTGAATGTTGGCTTGGTTAATTTCATTTTCAACATTTTCTTGCATATTGATTTTCTTTTCGTTATCCATAAGACTATTCCTCCTGCGGTTGTTCTTCGGTTGTAGCTTGAGCCACTTCGGCTACTTTAACTGCGCCGATTCTTGCTCTTCGTTTCTGTCTTTTTGCGCGTATCTTTTCAGCCGCTTTTCTGTCTTCGTCAACGCGCACAGTAATAAATCTCATTATTTTGTCGTTGACTCTCATTCTACGTTCAAGCTCAGCTATCTCTTTACCTGAGCCTTCTAGCTCTATCAAAACATAACGTCCTTCGTGTTTGTGTTTTATCTCATAAGCGAGTTTTCGCTTTCCCCAGTCTTCTATTTTGACGACGCTTCCGCCTTGTGCTTCGATTGCTTTTTTCAAGGTCTCATTGATTTTTGAGATTTCTTCGTCGTCAGCTTCGGGAAGCGCAATATACATCACTTCGTAAACTCTCTTGTTGCTCAACTTTCAAAGTTCCTCCTTTATGGAATTAAATTTTGACATGGCTTTCTCGACACCTTCGCAGATTGTAGTGCGAACGGCATCGGCGCTTTTTTGCAAAATTTTCTCAAGTTTTTCTAAATCTCTTGTTGAAAAGTTTTCCAAAACGAAATTTCTGGTGTCCGAAATAGGATGATCGGGCTTGATCCCGATTCTTAGGCGAATAAAGTTGTCTGTTCTTAAACAGTTTATGATCGATTTCAAGCCATTGTGTCCACCAGCAGAGCCTCTTGCACGAACTCTGATTCTACCAAACGGCAGAGCCAAGTCGTCTGTTATGACAATCATTCGCTCAATCGATCTCGAAGGCTTTTGTAGCAAACAAGCAACGGCTTCACCACTCAAATTCATATAAGTTTGCGGTTTAACAAGCTCAACTTGCCGATTCTCGATTTTGATAAGGCCAACAAGAGAACGGCATTCTTCGCGTTTTATTTGAATATTGGCTTGGCTGGCTAGTAAATCAACCAACATGAATCCGAGATTATGCCGAGTTTTTTCATACTCTTTCCCCGGATTGCCAAGTCCGATAACCAGCCAATTTTCAATGGTCTGCATCTAGCGCAGTTATTCTTCCTCTTTCTTTTCTTCTTTCTTCTTGCCTATGACTTCAGGCTCACCGGCAGATTCAGTCTGCGGTTCAAGTTCTTCTTCTTTGACATAGACAACAGTTGCAATCACAGAATCAGGTTCTTCTACCACTTCCAAGCCTTCAGGAAACTTAGCTTCAAACACATGAAGCGATTGCCCTACTTTCAGATGTGAAACATCTATTTCAAGGAATTCAGGCATGTTAAGCGGGTCGCACAAAACCGTAACCTCACGCAAAACTTGCTCCAAAATTCCACCTTGCACTTTCACGCCTTCGGGTTCGCCAACCAGATGAATCGGTATTGCAACTTCTATCTTCTCGCCTTGGGTGATTCTGCGTAGGTCTGCATGAAGCAAGCGACCAGTTACGGGATGTATTTGCCTATCTTGGAAAATAACAGTGTTTTCACCTATGCCTTCAATATCGAGCGTGAAAACCGTATGGTGCCCAGTTTCCGATCTCAAAATGGCCGCAATGTCTTTCAAATCGGCTGCAACTGGAATGCAGTCACCGCCACCACCATAAACAATCATTGGAACCTTACCTTGACGGCGTAGCTTTTTAGCTACCTCTTTTCCCATTTTTTCTCTTCTTACAGCTTTAACCGTAATTCTTTCTGCCATAAAACTTACCTCTAAATGAACAATGATGAAACACTAGTTTCGTCGTGAATGGATTTAATGCCTCTAGCCAAGAGTTTGGCAACACTTAAAACCTCAATTCTGCCTTCTTCAGCTAATTTTTTTGCCGAATCTCTAAGCGGAATTGTGTTTGTAACGATGATTTTTTCGATATGCGATTTGCTCAAAGTCTCTACAGCGTTGCCGGACAAAACGGCATGTGTAAAACATGCTCTGATGCTTTTAGCTCCGTTATTGTAAAGCGCTTCGGCAACTTTTGATAGTGTCCCGCCTGTGTCGCACATATCATCAACTATCAGGCAGTTTTTCCCTTTGACATCGCCTACAACATTCATGACTTCGGCAACATTAGCTTTTTCACGTCGCTTGTCAACCAAAGCCAAGCCGGCGTTCAATCTCTTTGCGTATGCTCTTGCTCTTTCTGCTCCGCCCGTATCAGGTGCGACAACCACTAAGTCTTCTAGCGGATTTTCCTGGAAATACTTTATTATCACTGGTGCGGCAAAAAGATGGTCAACGGGAATATCGAAGAATCCTTGTATTTGAGCGGCATGCAGGTCAATTGTCATGACTCTATGAGCACCAGCTGTGGTTATGAGGTTTGCAACTAATTTAGCCGAGATTGGAACGCGTGGTTTGTCTTTCTTGTCCGAACGCGCATATCCAAAATAAGGTATCACTGCCGTTACTCTTTCTGCTGATGCCCGAATAAAGGCGTCAATCATTATCAAAAGTTCCATCAAGTGAGTATCAGTCGGCGGGCAAGTTGGTTGAATGATAAAGACATCGGCACCACGAACATTCTCACCTATACTGAAGTTAAATTCGCCATCGGAAAAGCGCGAAGTATTCGCTATGCCGAGATCACAACTGAGATGCTCACAAATCTCTTTAGCCAATTCCGGGTGAGCATTGCCAGTGAAAATTTTTATATTCCCGTTGACGCTCATGACTTTTCTTGCCTTACTTTTGCAGAAGCAAAAACTTCAAAAACCTAAAAGAGAGCCAAAACTCAAAAAGGCAACTCCGAGTAGAGTTGCCTTTTTGAAAATTGTGGCTGGGGCGGTAGGATTCGAACCTACGAATGCCGGTTCCAAAGACCGGTGCCTTACCACTTGGCTACACCCCAACGCAAAAACTACTCGGAAACAACCGCTGCGCTTCTTTTGAAAAAGATTCGGGAAATTTAAGGAAACCAAAAACTCCAGTAACAACTGAAAACTTGCAGCCTAGGCTTGCAATTTCAAAGCTTTTCAAGACCTAGAGTTTTACGATAGTTTTCCCGATCTACGGTTGTTACGGCAAACTTTTTCCAGTTTGTGTATTTTCCCAAATTTTTCAAAGCCGTTTGCCGTGTAATTTCGTTTTCAAATATCGCAAAGATACTAGAACCGCTTCCGGACATTTGAGCGAATTTTGCTCCTTCGTTCAGAAGCGCTTCTTTAACTTTTTTGACTTCAGGCTCGCTTTCAAAAACCAGCTTTTCAAAATCGTTTAGCGACTCAGCTCTTTGATCGTTCTTGAAGCTGAGTGCTATTTGCAACCTTTTTAGTTCATCGCAGCAAATTTTTAGGTTAGCCTTTGAAGCGTTTTTTGTCAAGCTATCAGCGTTTAATCTTTGGTAGGCTTCTTTTGTGGAGATGAAAACATTAGGCGTTACTATCAGCATGTATTTTTCTTGTATGTCTTCGGTTGGAAAGATTTCAGTTCCACGTCCTGTTGCAAAGCAAGTGCCGCCATAGAAGAAAAAAGGCACATCTGAGCCGATTTGAGCACCGATTTCGCAAAAATCATTGATCTCGACTTTAAGATTCCATAATTTCGCAAGTCCTATGAGCGCAATAGCGCAGTTACTCGAGCCACCACCAAGACCACCGGGAAACGGAATTCTTTTCTCAAGATGAATTCTTGCTCCGAGTTTGATGCCAAACTTTTCTTTAAGCTTTTCTGTCGCTCGAAAGATAATGTTCTCTCTTGATGATAAACTCGGCTCGGAGCATGTGAAGATGATTTCGTCAGAGTCTATTTCAGAAAAGGTAAGAACATCGCAAAGCGAAATTGTTTGAAAAGCGGTGCAGATTTCATGGAATCCGTCATCTCTTTTGCCTAAAACTCGCAAAAACCAATTTATCTTCGCAAATGAAGGCAGAGAGAAGGTTTGCATAAAGGGTTGCTGTTTGTTACTAAAAATTAACTAGCCTGCTGTGTTTGAGATACTTCATCCTGCAATATCTCGAAACTTGTTGTAATGGTTGCCGTAGGTCTCAGAGTTGCGGCAACGCTACAGTATTTTTTGTCGGAAAGCTCAATTGCTTGCTCTACAGCTTTTGTCGAGAGATTTTCGCCTTTAAGAATATGGTGAATATGAATTTTCGAGAAAGATTTTGGATGCTCTTCGCGTGATTCTCCAGAGATTTCTATCTCATAGCTACTGATTTTCTGGCGCTTTTTTTGCAGAATTGAAACAACATCAATAGCTGAGCAAGTCCCTACCGCTAATAAAACTAGCTGTTTTGGTGTCGGGATTTCGCCTTCAAGGCTTGAACCAATTTTTATTTTGCCTTTTTCGGAGAACTTTCCTGTAAAAGTTCCTTCGTTTTCATTGAACTGCACCGATACTTTCATCATTTTGAACTCAAAGACCTCGCAATTTTTTTGTATTCAATTTTCATTGTAACATAAAAAGAAGAATTTTGACAACCTAAAGAAGTTTTGAGAAATCAAAGCTTGCGTCAAAATTCGATGGCGGAGGAAGTAAAGGATGAAAAGTAAGTTTTTTGGTTTCTTAGCAATGCTACTTGTAAGTCTAGCTTCTTTCTCAACGGTTGAAGCTCAACGAAATAATACCGTTAATGAAAGAGAAGCTAGAACCATAGTTGCACAACTTAGAGTTAGATTAGATGACTTTAGGTTAAACTTGCAAGACGAAGTAAGCCGAAGGAGGATCCCAAGCTCTCAAGAAGAAAGACTTTTGCAGGCTTTTGATGATTTGCAGTATGAGCTTGATGATTTTCAAGAAAAACTTTTAAGAAGGCGTGATAGCCGTTTCGATGTTTCAAATCTTATTGCAAAAGCCAAAGGTTTTGAGAATGAATTTAATGGCTTTCGTCCGAGTTTTAGGTTGCAAAGAGATTGGAACAGCATAAGGGATTCTTTTGATAGTTTAGCAAGGCTTTATGGAATTTCGTGGAGCAGTCAAAATAATGGAACGAGCTTTCGTGGCGGGCTTACCGGGACATACTCTCTGGATGCATCTCGTAGCGATGATGTTAGCCAGATTGCCAAAAAAGTGGTTTCGGAGAGCAATGTTTACTACAAAGAGGCAGCTGAAAGAGACTTGCAAGTATTACTTGCCCCGCCACAGCGTCTTGCTATTGAAATCAGGGGCAATAACGTTAAATTAGCTTCTAGCTTTGCACCACAGCTTGAAGTAATCGCAGATGGGCAAGAGCGCTTACAGACACTCGCAGACGGTAGAACAGTTAAAATTCGTGCGACTCTCTTCGGTGGAGAACTTTCACTCTACAGCACTAGCGATGACAGCGATTATAGGGTTACTTTTTCGTCAATTGATGGTGGTAACCAAATCAAGGTTACTCGAAGCGTCAGAGTTGATTACCTAGATCGAGAAGTTTCTGCCGAAAGCTACTATCTCAAGACTGATTCAGTAGCCAGATTCAACATATACGATGGAAGCTCTCCAAGTATTGTTGTAGGAGCATCAGAAAACAGGAAATTTATTGTCCCGAATGGCATCGTTCTAACTGGGACTTTGGAAAACGATGTTTCAACGAAGACATCGAAAAACTATGATCGATTTTCGATGACCATAGTTTCGCCAACACAATTTCGCGGAGCTGTGGTTGAAGGTTATCTTACAAATGTCAACCGTTCAGGACGGATAAGTGGACGGTCTCAGATTACTTTCAACTTCGAGACTATTAGAATGCCTAATGGTGAAACATACGCTTTTAGGGGAATCGTGATGAGCGTAACCGACACCGAAGGGAAAACCATTAAGGTTGATCCTGAAGGAACCACAAAAGGAGATAGTCAAACGAAAGAAGCTGTCAAGCGTGGTGGAATCGGAGCCGCTTTAGGAGCAGTAATAGGTGCCATCGCCGGTGGTGCTAAGGGTGCGGCAATCGGAGCTATCATAGGTGCTTCAGCAGGTGCTGGTTCTGTTGCCATTCAAGGAAAGGACGATCTAGAACTAAAGGCAGGTTCTACCATAATGGTTCAAGCTTCTACACCCAACACAAAGTAGAGCAAAATTCATATCGTCCCTTGATTTTTGCCTTTAATGTGTTTGCAGGAAATTCAGACCGATGATGAGTCGGTCTGAATTTTTATGCGCTATTCTTGTTAAAATCGCATTAGCCATTAGGACCTTAAAAAACTAAAATTATCGAATTGGCAATGTATGAAACGAAGATTTGTTTTTAGAGCGCTTTCCACTGCAACTTTATGTTTGCTTTTTTCGGTTTCCATCCTTTGTCAGACGAATCAAGATTATTCCAAAGAAACCGCACGCAAAAGTGCAGACTGGATTCAAGATGCTGTAATTTATGAGATTTTCCCGCGTAATTATTCTCAGAAAGGCGATTTTAACTCCATCACGAGCGATCTTGACCGATTGAGAGATTTAGGAGTAAACGTCCTGTGGTTGATGCCGATACATCCAATTGGACAGGCAAAAAAGAAAGGTTCACTCGGAAGTCCCTATTCCGTTCGTGATTATTATGCAATAAATTCGGATTATGGAACTGCGAGCGACTTGAAGAAACTGATTGCTGAAGCTCATAAGCGTGGAATGAAGGTGATAATTGACATTGTAGCAAACCACACGGCATGGGATTCTGTGTTGATGAAAAATCCTGAATTTTATACAAAAAACAATCGTGGTGAAATAATCTCACCTGTGCCAGAATGGAGCGACGTAGCCGATCTTAACTATGAGAATCCAGAACTTCGCCAATACATGATTGAAATGCTCAAGTTCTGGATTCGTGAGTTTGATTTGGACGGCTTCCGATGTGATGTCGCAGGTCTTGTGCCAACAGATTTTTGGGAGAAGGCGCGTGCTGAAATTGATAAAATCAAGCCCGGCACACTTTGGCTTGCCGAATGGGAATCGCCCGATTTACTTCTGAAAGCCTTCGATATGGATTATTCATGGGCAATCCATTCAGCTTTAACAGATGTTTTGCAAGGCAAAAGACCTGCATTTACTATTCGTCAGGTTTGGGAAGAGCAAAAAGCAAAGTATCCCAAAGGAGCTTTGAGATTGCGTTTTTCAGATAATCACGACGAGCGTCGGGCAATTGTGCGTTTTGGCGAAAATGGAGCAATAGCCGCACAAGCCTTGGTGTTCATGCTTGATGGAATTCCGCTAATCTACAACGGCATGGAAGTAGGTGATACGACTGAATCGGGTGCTCCTGCTTTATTCGAGAAACTTCCCATCTTTTGGCAGATTCAAGAACGCCGACCGGAGTTTCTTTCGTTTTACAAATCAATTATTCAGATTAGGAAAAATCATATTGCTCTAAGGCGCGGCGAGCTACTCTGGGTTAGAAACTCTGATGAAGCAAGAGTTCTAACTTTTAAGCGAGTTTATGGCGATGAAGAAATCCTTGTGGCTATCAATCTTACGAACACGCCTTTTTCTGGTTTCGTAGAAGTAAGCGGAGATTTCAGTGAAATAACTCCAAAGAAGAGTAAGCAAACAACCTTGCCGGCGGTTTTTCTTGATTCGTTTGGATTTCGGATATTCAAAAAAATAAAAAAATAAGGTCTTTGAAGTTCTACGAAGCTAAATTCTAGCGCGGGTTCTTATTTCGTCGAGACTTTCATCAACGAGTAATTCGCCATTCTCGAATACAGTGCGCATTACGGAATTTGCAGCCTGAATCGAGTCAAAATCTAGCTTGACAGTTTCGTATTCGTTCTTTTCGTTTTTGATTAAATCGAGCCTACCGCTTTTGCTGTATTTAGTCGAGTCTGTGACAGGTTGTTTATGGACTTCGCGTAGTTTCCCGTTGACTACGACTGCCGAGCATTTGTAGGCAAACTTCAAAGTATCACGATTGATTTTTTGTAGTAACGCTCCACCCATTCCGAACGCTATATTCGATGCTGAAAATCCTTCGAGTTTCAATCTTTCTAAAATATCGTGAATTGATTGTTCATTGACGCCATCGCCTTGAATAATGCGAACATACTTCAAGACTTTGTAGCCTTTCGAGTTAATCGTGTAGCCGAATTTTTCGCTCAGGATACTTGCGACTTTGGCTACCACTTCCACAGGATTTCCAGAATCAGGACGAATTACGACTGTTGCTCCTGAGTTTATAACTTCCTGTCTGAGTTCTTCTCCCCAGATTTTTTCTACGGCATTGAAAATATCCCAAGAATCCGAAACAACGGCAACCAAGGAGCCGGGTTTTGCGAACTGTCTGAGCATGTTTCTGTAGGCTTCTGCTTCGCATTCTCGACCCCAAGCGGTCATCGTTGAGTGTTCAGCCGCAGGGATTGAAAATCCCGCCATCGGTGCATGATAGAATTCTCTGTGAAGCAGTAAAGCCGCCATCGTGTCGGTTCCCTGAAAGTTGACAAGATGGGCCGCTCCACCGATAGCGGCTGTTTCCTGCGAAGAAACTCCTCTTGAGCCGAAATCGTGAAGCTTAAATGCAATTTCTGCGTCCGGATCGTCCGCCGTTTCCTGCAAAAAACGATAAATGTCTTTTTTGATGTAGTATGATTGCGTTGCAACGGTTATCGGATACCATATTCGCATCAGTTGTGTTTCAAACCAGCCTGCCAGCCAGAAAAATTCATCATCGGTTGTTTCGACCGTCATGAGTGCATTTCTTAAAGGTATCACCGAGCCTTCAGGAACTGCCCGAATTCGTAGTGGTAATTTGCCGTGGTGTTTTTCGATTAGCCGACACCAGCCTTCGTAATTGAAAGGCAATCCGTGCGTCGTGATAACTTCACGCGCTTCATCAACCATTTCTTGAGTTATTTCTTCCAGAAAGTATCGCTTCAGAATGTATTGAAGACCGAAGAAAACCGTTTCGTTCCAGTTTCTTTCAGTCCCGCGTGATTCAAGATAGAAGAAAGTTCTAGTAGTATTTGGCGGATACTGAATCCAGTGAGAAGCCTTGTAACTGTCGGTATCAACTATCGGGTTGATTATGAAACTTCTCATATTCGCTGAAAATCCAAAAGCTCTTGTAGCTGAAAATTTCTAGAGATTATTTTTCTGGTGAATTTGCTCGCTCCCAAAGAGTTTTGAGAGCCATTTTTGCAAGTTTCCATGTTCTTTCAAGATCGATTTTGCCGTTTTCTGTATCGCGTCCAAGAATTTTGTCAACCAGAGTTTTTCTCAAGTCTCTACCTTCACGCCGTAGCATAAATTCTTTTGCGTAAGGTTTTGCTGTTTCAAAGAAGTTGAATTCTGGATCGGTGATTATGCCAATTCCTTCAAGCGTCATCAAGGCACGCATTATGTATGTAAAATTCGATGGTAAGCGGAATGGATAATCATACATTACGTCGGCAAGCTCATAAGTTAGTTCCTTGAATTTTACGTCTTTGAGTTTCAAGTTCAGATGGTAACGAAACATTTTTTCGACTACGGGACGCACGATTTCAGGATTCACACCGGGTTTGAGGAAATTCAAATCAATCAAATCTTGCGCAATGCCTGCCGGGTCTTTGCCAACTACATGGAAGAAAGCATCTATCATTTTTGCCTGCAATTTCGGTGTTATGCGTCCTACCATTCCGAAATCAAAGAAAGCAAGTCTTCCGTCTTCCATTACGAGAAGATTTCCAGGATGCGGATCGGCATGAAAAAATCCATCTTCGAGTAGTTGTTTTAGGTAAGTGCGTATGAGCAAACGGTTGATTTTTTCCGGTGCGATCCCTCTTGAGTGGAGTTCATCTAAGTCAATAACTTTCGTGCCTCTGATAAACTCCATTGTTAAAACTTTCGACGTAGTTGCGTGCCAATAAATTTTCGGAACATGAATTTCTTTCCAGTCCTTGAAGTTATGGCGGAATCGCTCCGCATTGTGAGCCTCGGAAATGTAATCCATCTCTTCTTTGATGGTAGCCTCAAACTCTTCCAGCATTCCCTTCCAATCGGCATTTTCCGTTAGTGAAGGGAATCTTTCGCTGAGACCGACTATTTTCCGCAAGATTTCAATATCGCCTTTGATGATTCCTGCAAGATTCGGACGCTGAACCTTTACGGCAACTTCTTCACCTGTGATTAGGCGCGCTCGGTAAACTTGCCCCAAACTTGCTGCCGCTATCGGTTCAGGATCGAATTCTGAATAAACTTCAGTGATTTTCTTGCCGAGTTCTTTTTCGATTCTGGCAAAAGCAATCTCATTCGGAAAAGGCGGAACGTTGTCTTGTAATTCTCCGAGAGTTTTGACAAAAGGCAGTGGCAAAAGATCGGCACGCGTGCCTAAAGCTTGCCCAATTTTGATAAACGTTGGACCTAGTTTGATAAGTTTCCTCTGTAGCCATACGGCTTGCTTTTCTTGTGCTTTCTGTCGGTCTTTGCCGATGAAAATTTTATAAAGTAGCGAAATTAGTGCATGGAAAAGATATAGTTTAAGCCGATGAATTTTCTCTCCAAAGATAGCGAGCCACGTTAGTCTCCGAGCTATTTCCATTCTGGCTTCCGCTTGCTTTAGATGATGCTTTCGATGAATGTCTGATTGATCCAGATACAAAAAGAGCGAAAGCATTCCGATTACATAAGAAACTTCAAGTAAGCGGAAAGTAGCGCGCCAGCCTTTATACCTTCTTTCAACGCTTTCTTCTTCGGCTTCCAAAAGCTCAGCCTTTGCTTTCAACAGTTCAGTTTTTACAGATTTTGCACTTTCGAGACGCTTTTCTGTGGCTTTGAAAGAATAACCATTGTTTTGAACACCGCTGGCAATCAGATACCCATTGTCACTAGGCAAAGCCTTTTCTTTATTGTTTGTTTTTAGCTTCTCTTGCATTTCGGTTTTTCCTCAAAAAGCTCCTAATGTTAGAATCCCAAAAATCAACCTAGTTTGTAAAGAACTTCACAAGCGATCTTGAAATTTTCATCTGTTTTTTGAACGTTTTTCTTGCTTTTTGTTAAGGCTTCTGATATTTTCGGTGTGATTTTTTAGAAGTTTTCTTAGAAGGTGAAATCTATGTCCTTGAAGTTTTCAAAGTTGGGGTTACCGTTAGGAGTTGATGGACTTCAGGAAGTGCTTGAGATGCTCAAGATCAACAGTGCTTCTCTTTGGGCGGTTTTGACAGTTGAGACTCTTGGATGCGGCTTTTTGCCCGACAGACGTCCGCAAATTCTTTTTGAAAGGCACATTTTTAGCCGTGAGACTAAGGGAAAATTTGACAAACAAGCTCCTGACATTAGCAATCCTAAGCCTGGTGGCTACGGAAAACCGGGAGCTTTTCAATACGAACGTCTCGAAAAAGCCATGGCGCTTGCGGAAGAGCCAGCATTGAAAAGCGCTTCATGGGGACTGGCTCAAGTCATGGGATTTAACCACAAGAAGGCTGGTTACAAGACTGTTTACGAAATGGTGCAAGATTTTGTTGAGTCAGAAGATAATCAACTTTTGGGAATGGCTCAATTTTTGAAGAGTGAAAAGCTTGATGTTTACTTGCGCCAAAGAGATTGGGCTAATTTTGCTCGACGTTACAATGGCCCAGCATACAAGCAAAATTCTTACGATAGCCGATTAGCTGCGGCTTATAGAAAATTCCGATATGGCCCACTTCCGGATTTGGCAGTTCGTCAAGCTCAAGTCTTTTTGATTTATCTCGGTTTTAATCCCGGTCCTGTTGATGGGGTCATGGGAAGATTTACTCGCTCCGCGATGAACGAGTTTCAAGAGAAAAATGGTTTACCAGAGACTAAAGAAGTCACCGAAGAAGTCTTGAAGGAATTACGCAAGGCTGTGGAGAACCTGCTCGAGAATGAAGAGTGAGAGTTTACAGCAAAGAAAATTGTGTCCGCTTTTTTACGCTGGATTCATTCTGAAGCTTTGACATCGAATTCGTTCTGAAACAGAGTATTTTGCTCTCGGAGAAATTGTTTTATTCTTTGCTCTGCTAAGTCGCAGTATTTCTTATCAACATCATAAGCAACATATTTTCTGTTTGTTTTTAATGCAGCGATGCAAGTCGTTCCACTTCCAACGAATGGATCGAGGACGATTTCGCCTTCAAATGTATAAAGTTGAATTAAACGGTAAGGCAATTCTACAGGAAAAGGTGCGGGATGCCCTACTTTTGAGGCCCGTTCGGCGGCAAATCTCCAGACACTTTTTGTGAATTCTAGGAATTCCTCTTTTGAAATGGTGCTTTTTCTTTTGTATGGATTTGCTCTGGTGAATGTGTCTTTACAGAAAACAAGAATGTATTCGTGAATATCTCGCAAAACAGGGTTATTAGCTTTTAGATAAGTTCCCCAAGCAGTTGATGAACTAGCGCTATTGCCTTTATCCCAGAGGATTTCACCTCTCATTAAGAATCCAATTTCTTGCATGTCTTCAATAATGTAACTATGAAGTGGTAAATACGGTTTTCTTCCGAGATTAGCGACGTTTATACAGGCTCTACCACCTGGAACCAAAACTCTGTAGGTCTCTTTGAATACTCGTTTTAATAGTTCCCTGTATTCTTTGAGAGATAAGTTCTCATCATATTCTTTACCGACATTGTAAGGTGGTGAGGTAACCATTAAATGGACGCTACTATCTGGAAGTTCTGACATATCTTCACTACTTTTGCAAAAAACTTTATTTACGTTCTGGGGCGGAATCTCATTTTCTACATATTCAACACTTCTTGCATTATTTAATCCTTCATAAAGTTTGCTGTTATAGAATTTTGATGAGTCATGATTGATTCTGCCCGGCGTGCCGAAAGCGCTAGTTTCTGTTCCTTTTCTTCTTTTGTTAAAACAGTTTTGGCTGTTCATGATTTTTTCCTAAAAATAATCAAACAGAATGAATTGAAATTAAGCAAGAGAAAAATTTACTTCTAGCATTTTACCTTGTAAGTGGGGACAGAATTTGATTTTGTGTTGAAAGCAATTCGCAAGCGTTTTGTGATCTAGCAAAGGTAAGCCATTGATTTCTGGGATGGCGGAGAGGGTGGGATTCGAACCCACGGTACCCTTTTGGGGTACAACGGTTTTCGAGACCGCCCGATTAAGCCACTCTCGCACCTCTCCGCTCGTTTGTCAATGTCAAAGCTTAGTCTCAAGATTTCAACTTTTTCAAAAATGCTGAAACTTCCGAAATGCTGAAGCTTCCGAAATGCTAAAGCTTCTGAAAACTCAGACCGCTCATCGGTCAATGAAAATTTTAATCTGCAAGTTTTTGTTTTTCCAAACGGCGACGACGAAAAAAATTTTGTATCAGAGTGCGACTTTCTTCGGCTAAAACTCCGCTGGTGATTTCGATTCGATGATTAAGATTAGGGCTGTTACAAATCTGAAAAAGAGTTTCCACAGCACCAAATCTTTCATCGTGTGCGGCGAAGATTAAACGCTTGATTCTAGCCTGAACCAAGGCGCCTGCACACATTGCACAAGGTTCTATCGTGGTATAAACACTTGTGTTCAAAAGCCGATAGTTTTTAAGTTTCTGAGCCGCTTCTCGAAGAACCAAAATCTCTGCATGAGCTGTTGGATCGCAGTTCGTTATTGTGCGATTGCCTGCAACGCTGATGAGATTTTCGTTTTCATCAATCAAACAAGCGCCTATCGGCACTTCGCCCATTTGCTCGGCTTCTTTTGCCGCTTCTAAAGCTACGCGCATCCAAAATTCGTCTTTTTGTAAACTCATCTGAATAGCGGAACAAAGGTTATAATTTAATCGTAATCTAAACTTTTGGAGGTGAAAAAATGAGAGACCCAATTGTTGCTGGTATTTTGAGTTTTTTGATTCCGGGACTTGGGCAGATTTATAATGGGCGCATCTTGGTTGGGCTTTTGTGGATAATCCTTACAGGATTTTCATGGATAGGCACAGCAGGCACGTTTGGTTGGATCGTTCACATAATTTCTGCCTGGTGCGCTTACAGATATGCAAAGAAAAACCCGGTTAGAATGTAAGTTTTGAGCATTTTCATTAGTAAACGCTGAGTTTTGCAAACTGAATTTGCTTGGTTTTGAGAAACCTACTCAAAAAATCTTTCCAAAACTAGCCAATCTTAAGAGTGTTTATCAATAGAGCCACGATTTTTGCATACAAGCGTTAAAAACGGCTAAAATCAAACCGAAACAGCCCTTTTATGCTTTCTTTGCTAAGAATAAAAAATGTCGCTTTGATTGATGAGCTTGAGATAGAATTTGCTGAAGGGTTGAACTTACTCACTGGAGAAACTGGCTCTGGAAAATCAATAATCGTTGATTCTTTAAGTGCTTTAACTGGGGAAAGGCTCACAGCGGATTTGATAAAAGAAGGTGCTGATTCAGCAAGAATCGAAGGCTTATTTGTGTTAGAGTCCAGCAGTTTCAAGGCGTCTGAAAATTTGGCGAAAATGCTTGAGGAGATAGGTGTTGAAGTAGAAAAGACAGGTGAGATTGAGCTTTTGATAAGACGTGAAATTTCACGCAGTAGGAATCGCATATTTATCAACGACCGACTCGTAACACAAGGAGTTCTAAAAAAACTTGGGTCATTTTTGGTTGATATTCACGCTCAAGGAGAGCAATCATCGCTTTTTGATGTTTCGACGCATTTAGAAATGCTTGATGAATACGCAAAGCTAGAGGATTTGCGGGAGAAGGTAGCGGAGATTTTTTCGGAGTTTGTCGCTGTAAAAACGCAAATCAATCAGCTCAAAAGCAAAGAGACGGAGAACATGCAAAGGCTTGATATTTTAAGATTTCAAATTGAAGAGATAAAGCGCGTAAATCCGAAAAAGGGCGAAGAAGAAGCATTAGAAGAAGAGAGAAAAAGGCTTTCAAATATAGAAAGGCTTTCGGCTTTGACTCAGGAAAGCTATGCGTTACTTTACGAAAACGAGGAATCCATTTTGGCGAATCTTGAGAAGGTTATTCGCAAAGTCGGCGAACTTTCCGAGTTCGATTCTGAATTCAAACCATATTTTCAGGAATTGCAAAATTCATTGGCGTTAATCGAAGACTTGGCAGTTTTTATAAGGTCGTTTAGAAGCGGGCTTGAATTTTCACCAGAAAGACTCGAAGAAATCGAAACAAGGCTCGCAGAAATATCGCGGCTAAAACGCAAATACGGCGGAAGTGTTGAGTCGGTTTTGGAATTTTTGAGCAACGCGCAGAAGGAATTGGAGATGCTTGAAATGGCCGAATTTCATCAAGAAGAATTGCAGAGAAAGCTCATTGCTTTGCGCGATGAATATCTGAAAGTTGCGAGAGAGCTTCATCGCAAAAGAGTCGAATTTGCGCAAGAATTTGAAAAAGAGGTAGAAGAAAACCTAAAAAAGGTTGCGCTTGAAAAAGCGGTTTTCAAGGTGAATATACTGGCGGACGAAAGCGAGGAGAAATTCACGGCGAGAGGTTTTGATGAAGTTGAATTTTACTTTACGGCTAACGTTGGTGAATCACCAAAACCACTCGCAAAAATCGCTTCTGGCGGTGAAGCTTCGAGACTGATGCTGGTTTTGAAAACCGTTGCAAAAACAAAGGTTTCAAAATTGGCGCAAGCAGAAGAATCGAAAACTATGGTCTTTGATGAGGTTGACGTTGGCATCAGTAGCGAAGTTGCAAAAGCTGTCGGAGCAAAACTTAAGGAACTATCGAAATTCCATCAGGTTTTGTGTGTAACTCATCAGCCGCAAGTTGCGTCTTTTGCAGACCATCATTTTCTAGTTAGGAAACATTTTGAAAACAATAAGACTAGAATAAGCGTTCAAAAACTCGATAGTTTCGATAAAAGAAAAGCCGAGATTGCTCGAATGCTTGCAGGTGAAGAGCTTTCTCAAACTGCTATGAAACATGCTGAAGAGATGCTCATTCGGGTTCATGAGAAATCTTCAAACGAGTGATTTTGAAAGATAAACGAGTGACTCAAAAGCTGAAAATGCAAAAGGATGCAGAAATTCTAGTTGAAGTAACTCGTAATGGCGTTGTTGAATCGCGACATCGTGGACACTTAGCGATTGTAGATGGCGATGGAAACAAACTCACAACGCTTGGTAACGAAAAAGCGGTGACATTTATACGCTCATCGGCAAAACCTTTTCAGGTTTTGCCTTTTTTGTTGAGTGGTGGAGCGGAGAAGTTCGGCTTTGACGAAGCTGATATTGCGCTAGCATGTGCTTCTCATTCGGGCGAGGAAATCCATACCGAGAAAGTCAAGAAAATGCTTGAAAAAATCGGGCTTGACGAATCTTACCTAAAATGCGGCGCGCATTTGCCTTTTAATGAGACAGTGGCCGAACAAATGATTCGTGAAGGCAAAAGCCCAACGGCAATTCATAACAATTGCTCAGGTAAACACGCAATGATGCTAGCGTTTGCGAAGCATCTCGGCGCAAGTTTGGAGAATTATATCGAAGAAACTCATCAAGTTCAGCGTGCGATTTTGAAGATGGTTTCTAACTTCGCCGAAACGCCGATTCAGATGATTCGGACAGGGATTGATGGATGCTCTGCTCCGAATTTTGCCTTGAGCGTGGAGGCAATGGCAAAAGCTATAGTGAAGGTTGTTTCTCCGCCCGATGAATTTGATGCATCGTTAAAGCAAGCTTGTCAAGCTGTTGTGAGCGCTATGACGAATCATCCTGAGCTTGTTGGCGGAACGGAGCGTCTTGATACGATTTTGATGAAGGCTTCGCAAGGAAAGATAATCTCGAAAATCGGAGCTGAAGGAGTTTGGGTTTGTGGAGTTTTGCCTTCGCCACAGTGGAAAAGGGGATTGGGAATTGCTTTGAAAATAGAAGATGGCGATGACAGACGCGCGCGGCCCGTTGTTGCAATAGAACTTCTAAAGTGTCTGGGAATCCTGCATCAAGAAGACCTAAAACAATACTCGCCTATGCCGATGAGAAACCGTAAGGGAGAAGTAGTCAGTTTCGCTAGGGTTTCCTTCGATTTGAGGGAACTTTTTTGTTAAAGGTTTCGTAAGAAAAAACGGCAAGCTAAATTTGGTTTTCTCGGAGAGAGAACTTGGAAGTCGCGAAAGCATTAGACAGTTTCGATAGTGTCGAATTAGTCAAGCGTTGTTGTGCTGGTGATGCAAGCGCTTGGGAGTTTATAGTGACTACGTATTCGCGGCGAGTTTTTAATTTGGCTTATCGCTTCACTTGCAATGTCGAAGCGGCAGAAGACCTGACGCAAGAAGTTTTTATAAGAATTTACAAAAGCCTTGACCAGTATAATCCGAGTCAAGGTGATTTATCGAATTGGTTGATGAGAATTGCCAGAAACTTAATAATTGACGATTACAGAAGTCGGCAAAGAAAGCCGCAAGATACAGAGGCAGAGGATATACAAGAGCATATTTTTCACTTGCGCTCTATCGGGCTTTCACAGCAGGCAGAAGTTGAACGCAAAGAACTAGCAAGGCAGGTTCATGAGGCTATTCAAAAACTACCCCCAGACCTGCGAATCTGCGTTATCTTGCGTGATATTGAGGAACTAAGCTATCAAGAGATCGTTGATTTGCTTAAGATTCCAGAAGGAACGGTAAAATCGAGAATCAACAGAGGTAGGATAGAGCTTGCGAAAATCATGCGTCGGATGCGACTCGTAAAAATTTAAGTGGCTATGAGATTTAGTGATGGAAAAAATGACTTTTTCGGATGCTCAAGGTTTGAAGAGCTTTTGAGCGATTACCTGGAAGGGGCACTTGATACCGAAACTCATCGGCTAATGGCGGAGCATAGCCTGAAGTGTCCGGTTTGCCACGAACTTCTAAACGATGTTCAGATTTCGCTCAAAGCCTGCCAGACTTTGCCGATACCAAAGATTTCTTTTGCAAAGCTCGAAGCAAAGATTCTTGAGGCTACCATGCCTGAACTTTCGATGTCTTGCGAAGAATTTGAGGAATACTTGACGGATTACCTAGATGGCTTTCTGCCTGCACCGCTTTTTCATCGTTGGGAACGCCACGCCGCTTTATGCGAAAAATGCTCCGATTTGCCAGGGCTTGTGGTGCGTTCAATCGGTCTTTGCTACACATACAAAATGGAAGAAATGCCGATTCCAGAAGGACTCAATGAGAGAATTATGCAGGCAACAGCCGCCTTGGAATTGCAAACTGTCGGTGATTCTAGAAAAGCAAGGAAGCTTGGAAATACTCTCAACTCTTTGCTTGCAAGGCTTTCAAAATTCATTAGAACATCTCTTACGTGGGGCTTACCCCAATTTGCACCAGTAACCATGATGCTGATTTTTGCAATTTTTGTTTTGTCTCAGATGGCTGAAGGAACTCTGGGTTCGTTTTACCGAAAGAGTTTTGAGATGGCAGAAAAAACTTATAGGAAAGGAGCAAGCGTTGTTATCGGAGAGTCTAGAGCCGAAAAAACAGACGATACAAGCAAAGAGGAATAAACGATGAATTGCGCTTATCATGCTGAAAATTCTGCGGTAGTTAATTGCCACGGTTGTGGTAAGCCTTTGTGTAGGGCTTGCGATCACAGAGTGAAAGGTTTTCCTTTTTGCGAAAACTGCATTGTTACAGGCATCGAGCTACTTAAAATACGTAATCAGGCGTCGAATGCGGATTTTGTCAAAAGAAGAATTTCACCTGTTGTCTCGGTTATTTTCTCGCTTATCTGTCCGGGATTAGGTGCAGCTTACAACGGGCAATTATCCAAGGCGCTGGTTCATTTTGCAATTTTTGTTAGTTTGTTTCAATTGGCTCTAGCAACTTCATCGCCTATTTTCGTATTCGGCTTTATGGGAGTTTGGATTTTTGCGGCGATTGATGCGTGGCGCACTGCACAAATGCTTCGTGTAGGGTTGCCGCCTGCTGTCGCTGAAGATTGGATAATGAGACATTTTCAAGGAAATCCAAAAGCATGGGCCTTGTTGCTTATAATTTTAGGCTCAACTCTTTTGTTTCAGGGATTTTTCCATCTCAAACTGATTCCACGAGTCATTTTGCCTGTGGTTTTGATTGCGTTTGGAATCTATATTTGGCTTGAGCAGACGCGCAAGAAAAGCGCTGAGACAACGGCAGAACAATTCAAACCTTCGACAAGTTTCAAGACTGGTGAATTCAAAATCCGAGAAGGTCCAGAAAGAGATTTTCAGTAACATCGTAGAGTTTTCGTAATTTGATTGTTTGAAGAGATCGAATCGAAAAGTCCTTTCTCACGGAGAAAAAGCTTGCAAGTAAGCATTGATAATTTGCTCGCCTAATAGTAGTGAAACTATTGCTCCAGCTCCAAGAAACACGCCGAAAGGAATTTGAGTTTGTAAATTTCTTTCGCCTCTGATAAGAGATATTGCAACGCCTGCTAGCGAACCAGTAAAAGCGCCGAAAAAGATTGTCAAGAAAGTAAGCCTCCAACCTAAGAAAGCACCGACACCAAGCATCATTTTGACATCGCCCATGCCCATTGCTTCTACTTTTCTCAAATACTCCCATAGTTTCGCAGTGATGAGCAAAAAACCACTACCTACCAAAGCGCCGAAAATCGCAGAAATAAGCGTTACAATCCAACTCGGAAAGCCTTCAATTGCTGTAGCAGGAAAATAATTCAAATCCGAAAAAAACTCTTTGCCGAAAAAGAGCGCAAAGGCTAGCCTAGAAACGAGAGCGAGGACGAATAGAGGATAAGTTATTACGTCGGGCAAAATCATGTGTTCGGCGTCAATGAATATGAGAGCTATCATTGCTGATACAAAGGCAAGTGCAAACGGTAGAAAAGCATTTAAGCCAATGTGTTTGAAGGTTAAAAAGAAAATAGTAGCGGTTAAAAACTCTACGAAGGGATAGCGCAAAGATATTTTCCCTTTGCAGTGACGACATTTTCCTTTCAAGATTATCCAGCTCAATATCGGTATGTTGTCGTAAGGTTTTATAGGAGTTTTGCATTCGGGACAAAAAGAATTCGGAAAAACGATTGATTCTCTTCTTGGAACTCTGTAAATTACGACATTCAAAAAACTTCCGATAATCGCTCCCAGTGAGAAGAAAGAAATCCCTAAAAATACGGATTCAGCATTTACAAAGGATGGGAGTTCTTGGTTCATCGAAAGCTCGGAGAAACTTTCTAAAAACTCAAAGACAAATAAAAAATGGGTCGTACAGGACTCGAACCTGTGGCCCGGTGATTAAGAGTCACCTGCTCTACCAACTGAGCTAACGACCCGATTCAGATTATAACAATTTGAGTCTTACACTCAAAATGCTCAAGGCTCTCGAAAGCAAGAATTGAAATTTATGGAGGTTTTTCAAAATTCAAGGCTTTGGGAAGAGTTGAATATCAGCACGACTTTTTGCTTCTTCTAGGAATTCTTCTATGTTTCTTTCGACCTTTGATTCTACAAGTATTTGATTGATGGTTTGTCTAACGGATTCAAATGAAGGTAAAACTGAATTGGGGTTGCGCTGTCGGAATTCGGGCAGAAAAACTTCTTCATAGTATCTTTTTTCTTCTTCTGGTGTGACTATTACAAACGAGCGAAAACGAAAATCTAGATACTTTTCGATTATTATTCGTTGTTCGATGATTTTTTGGAAATTAGGGTCTTTTATGGATTCAAAGCCTACGGAGCGAAGTCTTCTTTCAAATTCTAGAACTGAAGGAAATTGCCGAATGATTCTTTCGATTTCAGAGTTTATCTCTGCTTCTGTTGGAGTGTCGCGCGGAATCTTTTTTGCTTCTAGCAAAAGAAGTCTTTGTTCTATTAGAAGTTCCAGTGCGCGGTTTAGTTCTTCTGGTTCAGGATTGTTTATTTGTGAGCTATTGGGGGAAAGTGCTATTTGCCAAAGAATATCGGAGTAGGTAATTATCGAGGTTTCGGAGAAACCATAACTAACAGTCGCAACGATTTTGTCAACCGTTCTTTGACTTTGCACTTTTTGAAGAGAAAAAACTATCAATAAAGCTAGCAAAATCAATCTCACGAAAACCAGCATAGACTTTCGTTGCAAGAAAGATCAAATTTTGTCAATCTGGAAGATGAATTTTGGTTAAATTTGTAGGTCTGACTTGACATCATTTGCTCAATTTCGTATAGTCTTAAATTTCGGACTTCGGGCGATTGCTCGCTTTAGTGAGGTTGACAACAGGAATTGTAGCGTAATGAAGCTTTGATTCAGCAGGAAACTTACTCATCGAGGAAAGAGACGCTACAGCAAAGTTGTAACCTCAAAGAAAAAGACGCAAGTTTAATCCGCTAAAACGACGAGCAGATTAAAACTTGTGCTAACTGCCGGAAAATTTTTTCGGTAAGAGTCAGGTTAAGTAGAGATTTTTTCTTTTTGCTCTAGGTTTCGGTTGAACTTTTGAGATAAAGGTTGTTTTGATTGAATGAAAACGTTTTTAGAGGTTAGAAGATGCCGACTATAAATCAACTAGTTCGCAAAGGTCGTCAGAAGGTTAAATACAAAACGGCGAGTCCGGCTCTTCAGGGGAATCCGCAAAAACGCGGTGTATGCACGCGTGTTTATACTCAAACACCTAAAAAGCCGAATTCGGCATTGAGAAAGGTAGCGCGTGTTCGTCTGACTAATGGGATTGAAGTTACTGCTTATATTCCAGGAATTGGACACAACTTACAGGAACACTCGATTGTGCTGATTCGCGGCGGTCGTGTCAAAGACTTGCCTGGTGTCCGATACCACATAATTCGCGGAACTCTGGATGCTGCTGGAGTCGCAAACAGAAGACAAGGACGCTCGAAATACGGTGCTAAGCGTCCGAAAGATGCTAAATAAATTCACTGAATCAGGAAAGTGAGGGAAGATGCCTAGAAGAAAAGTTGCAAAAAAAAGAGAAGTTTTACCCGATCCCATTTACAACAGCACAATGGTAACAAAGTTTATCAATTGCATGATGTGGGACGGGAAGAAATCGCTTTCCGAGAGAATCTTTTACAATGCAATGAAAAAGATTGCAGAAAAAACCGGTGAAGACCCGCTGAAGGTTTTTAGAAAAGCAATAGAAAACGTTTCGCCGGTTTTGGAGGTTAAATCCCGTCGTATTGGCGGTGCAACTTATCAAGTTCCCGTCGAGGTCAATCAAGACCGACGCAATACTCTGGCGATTCGATGGATTGTTCAGAGTGCTCGTAATCGCGGTGAGAAAACCATGGAAGACCGCCTGGTCGGTGAGTTGATTGATGCAATGAATAATCGCGGCGGCGCGGTCAAAAAGAAAGAAGATGTTCACAAAATGGCTGAGGCTAATAGAGCCTTTGCTCATTACAGGTTTTAGGGTTTATGTCGAAGGTTACGCTAGATAGATTTAGAAACATCGGAATAATGGCTCATATTGACGCCGGTAAGACTACAACGACCGAAAGGATTTTGTATTACACCGGTGTCTCTCACAAGATAGGCGAAGTCCACGAAGGCACTGCAACGATGGACTGGATGGAGCAGGAGCAAGAGCGTGGGATCACAATAACCGCTGCTGCCACGACTTGTTTCTGGAAGAGATTTGGTGTTGATTACAGAATCAACATCATTGATACACCTGGCCACGTTGACTTCACAATGGAAGTCGAAAGATCGCTGAGAGTGCTTGATGGTGCAGTTGCTGTTTTCGATGGCGTTGCAGGTGTTGAGCCACAGACAGAAACTGTTTGGAGGCAAGCGGACAAATATCGCGTTCCGCGCATTTGCTTCATCAATAAGCTTGATAGAGCCGGTGCTTCGTTTGAGAGGAGTTTTGAATCCATTATCAAGCGTTTGGGAGCGAATGCAGTTGCCTTACAGATTCCCATAGGGCTGGAAGATCAATTCAGAGGCGTTGTTGATTTGATCTCGATGAAAGGCTTGGTTTGGAAAGATGAAACAAAAGGTGCTGAATATGATGTCATAGATATTCCAGCCGATCTTGTTGAACAAGCAAAAGAATGGCGTGAGAAACTACTTGAACAAGTTGCTTCGATTGATGACGACTTAATGATGAAATACCTTGAAGGTGAGGAAATATCAGAAGAGGAAATTCGCAAGGCTTTGCGCAAAGGCACAATCGAGCAAAAACTTGTTCCTGTTATTGCTGGTGCCGCTTTCAAGAACAAAGGAGTTCAACCGCTTCTAGATGCAGTTGTTGATTATCTGCCGTCACCACTCGATATTCCTGCAGTCGAGGGTATCAATCCCAAGACCAACGAGGTTGAAACTAGAAAAGCAGATGCCAAAGAGCCGTTTGCAGGCTTGGTTTTCAAATTGATGGCTGATAAGCATTTGGGACAGCTTGCATACGTTCGGATTTACTCAGGAACTTTAACAGCCGGTTCTTATGTTTACAACTCAACGAAGGGATCGAAAGAAAGAGTGGGTCGCTTGATGAGAATGCACGCTAACAAGCGTGAAGATATTGAGAGTGCATCGGCGGGAGAAATAGTAGCAATTGGCGGAATGAAGAATGTTACAACAGGTGACACTATTTGTGATGAAAACAAACAAATTATTTTAGAGTCAATTGAGTTTCCTGAGCCGGTTGTGCGTGTTGCTGTTGAGCCTAAGACCAGAGCGGATCAAGACAAGCTGAGTATTGCCTTAAGCAGACTAGCTCAAGAAGACCCGTCACTTCAGGTTTCTACCGATCCGGAAACTGGGCAAACAATTATCGCTGGCATGGGAGAGCTTCATCTGGAGATTATCGTTGATAGGATGAAGCGCGAATTCGGTGTTGAGGCGAATGTTGGAAAACCGCAAGTTGCATATCGCGAAACAATAACAGTCCCGGCCTCTGGAAAGGAGATTTACAAGCGTCAAACTGGTGGTCGTGGTCAATATGCTCATGTTGAAATTGAGATAGAACCAGCTCCGGGTCAAGGATTTGTCTTCGAGGATCACATAACCGGTGGTGTTATTCCGCGTCAATTTATCAAACCAACCATGGAAGGTATTCAAGATGCAATGCGACGCGGATACCTTGCTGGTTACGAGATGGTTGACATAAAAGCGAAGTTAGTTTTCGGCGGCTTCCACGAAGTTGACTCTGACGAGCGGTCATTCCATATAGCCGGAAGCTTGGCTTTTCAAGACGCTGTTAAAAAAGCTAAACCGGTTTTACTTGAGCCAATAATGCGTGTTGAAGTGGTAACGCCCGAAGAATATATGGGTTCTGTTACTGGAGACTTAAACCGCCGCCGTGGACAAATTGAGAAGATAGAGGCTAGACCCGGCAACGTCCAAGTTATCACAGCTTACGTCCCACTTTCTGAAATGTTTGGTTACACAACAGATTTAAGAAGTTTAACTCAGGGACGTGCAAGCTCTACGATGCATTTTGCAAGATACGAACAAGCACCCAAGAACGTTGCTGATGAAATAATTGCCAAGGTGAAAGGTGCAAGCAGTTAAAAGGTTTTATTTTATAAACTTTTAGAGAAAAGGAGATTATGAAAGATGACGAAAGAGAGGTTTGACAGGAGTAAGCCGCACGTGAATATAGGGACGATAGGGCACGTAGATCATGGTAAGACGACGTTGACAGCGGCGATAACGAAGGTATTATCGAAGAGGAATCCGAAGGTTCAGTATAGGCCG
>RFGC01000037.1 GCA_003697135.1 Acidobacteriota bacterium | reverse complement strand
AGTGCAAACAGGTAGTTTCAATCCAGTGCTTACAATCACGAGTGGAACGCAAACTACCACGGTGAATTATTCGCTGGTTATTCAATAGCTGAATTCGGTTATTCAGTAAATTGATCATTCAGTAGTTGGAATTCCCTATCGCTGAATAACCGAGTTTGCTTTTGCAAGAAGGTCTGTCAGGAAACTGAAACTAACTCAGGTTTCAAAGTTTTTAGAGAACTTACGGACAAAATCCTCGGACTCTAAACGAACCTCAATCCAGTTTTCAAAAACTTCTGGCGAAGACAAATAAATCCTAAACCACTCGGCAATTTCTTGCTTCTCTATACGTTTTCTTGGGTTAACCTTTGGATTTTTTGCTATCATCAAAGCTCGCTCTTTTCCTTTCAAAGCTTCTTTTTTAACCAATAGCAAGCCTATTTTGTCATTCTTTCTTAAGAAGTTTTTTCTCAAATTCTCCAAATGCCTGATTGAAGTAAGAGCTTCTTTGAGTGTGCCAAATTTCAAGATATTACGAAACATAGCTTCATAAGGCGATTCAGTGCGACGCTGAAAATCTAGTCGCATGATTTCAGGATATTTCACTCGTGCCCCGGCATCTGCCAAAACTCTTGCGATTCGCATTGGCATATCAACTGCCCCTTCACCAAATCTTTCATGCAAAGCTTTCTCTATCTGGATTATCTCCCTAGAACCAACTGCCTTTCTACCTGATGCCTCCCAGACCTCGATTATAAGTTCGTGTTTCGTTTTAGCCTTATACATCACTCTCGAATTCATCTAAGAAAGGCATTCCATCTTTATCTTTGAGCAGAAGCTCGATTCTTCTTTCTATTTGGTCGAGTCTTTCCTGACATTTGCGCGATAATTTTATACCTTCTTCAAAGAGCCTGAGACTTTCCTCAAGCGGTAGGTTTCCTTCTTCAAGTTTTTGCACTATCTCTTCCAATTGACGCATTGATTCTTCAAAGCTTTCCGGCATATTCAAAAAGCTCCCTCAAGTTTTTTCATCAAATCTTCGACTCCTGAAATTCCAAATTTTTCACCTGCTTTTCTCAAACCTTCCCTGCTGATTGATGAAATAACTTCTTGGCCTATTTTTTCGGCTACTTGCCGTGCAAGGCGTTCGTCTTTGATTGCCACAACCTTCCACAAGTTACCTTCACGCTTCATTATCAATTCAAATTCTCTATTCGGATCGCTACTTTTAATGTAAGCTGTATCACCCTCAATTTGAGTCTTTAACACTTTATCTGCACCGATTGCAATAGCCCACCAAGGAATGTGCTCAAGCGGCTTCGTCTTTTCTCGAATAACATGCAGCATTTCAGCGGAAACCCTTTGTTTAACTGTGGGAAGAAGCGGCGAAATCATAACGGCAACTTGCTTTATCATTCCAGGAGCAAGATTTCTCCCGTAAAGCTCAATCGCTTTATCAGTAACCTGCGGGACAAAATTTTCAACTACTGCATCAACATCAACCAACTGTTGAATTTGCTTCGAGTCATCACGCCTTGCTGCATCAACCAAAAGAGCTAGTGAATACTGCGGCCTTTTCTTTACGTCCTGCCAGTAAAAATATGCTCCAACACCCAATACCAAGCCAACTAACAAAAAAAATATCAAAAACTTTCTTAATGCAGAACTTCTCTTCTGTTGCTGCTTCCGCTCGAATTTGCCCTTATCAGCGATTGCCGATTTCTCCCTGATTTTGCTTGAATTTTCCAAATCTACAAAAATTTTCGACATCTCTTACTCCTTAACATCCAAAACCAAAACTCTTAGCTTTCCTTGTGCCAATTTGATGCTGAGTTCTTCATTCAGGCTTACTTGTTTAGAGTCTGTGATTATCTTCCCCGTTTTATTCTCAACTATCGCAAATCCTCGATCCAAGATTGACAGTGGCGAAACTGCATTTAGAACAGATACTTTAGCTTTTAAGTTACTTTCTGCTCGATTTTTCAAAGCCACCATCGCCGAAATCAAACGGCTTTCAATTAGCTTGAGCCTTGATTTATCATCGCTAAAACGCCTTAACGGAGAACAGAGCGAAAGTTTTCTGTCCAAAAACATTATTTTCTCTTTTTCAAGCTTAAGCCTTGAGTGAACTTGCTGAAAAAGTCTTTCCCTTGCAAACTCGATTTTTGCTTTTGATTCGTCCAAATTTTTAAGTAAACCGCTAGATGCAAATGAAGAAACTATCTCACGGAGATTGTATTTTCGTTTCTCAATCAGCAATTTCATCTCTTTTGCTAATCTGTCTTCCAAGTTACGAATATGCTTTTTTATGTTTTCCTCTGCTTCAGCTACTATCTCGGCAGCGGCGCTTGGGGTTGGAGCGCGACAGTCTGCAACATAGTCGGCTATCGTGAAATCTATTTCATGTCCAACAGCAGAAATTACAGGGATTTGAGATGCCCGAATTGCGCGGGCAACTTCTTCTTCGTTAAAAGCCCACAAATCTTCAGGCGCACCACCACCACGCCCGACTATCAAAACATCAATTTCTTCATCTTGGTCACAAATCAAATTATGAAGATTAGCCATCTTGATTGCTCTTACAATCTCCTCGCCTGCATTTTCCCCTTGCACGCGAGCAGGGATCAAAGTAATATGAACAGTTTTTGTTCGGCGTGTTAGAACATTCAAAATATCAAAAAACGCCGCTCCGTCCGGCGAAGTAACTATTCCAACCCTGCGCGGTAGCATCGGAAGCGGACGCTTCAAACTTTCGTCAAACAACCCTTCCGCTTCCAACTTGCTTTTGATTTGCTCAAATGCTACCTTCAAAGCCCCTTCTCCTACTGGAAGAAGCGACTCGACGATGATCTGATACTCGCCTTTTGGCAAATAAACCGTCAATTTCCCTCGAACGCGCACTTTCAGCCCATCGCAAGGCTGAAATCTTATTCGGCAATTGTTATGAGCGTAGCAAACAGCTTTGATTTGAGAATTCTCATCATGCAAGCTGAAATACCAATGCCCAGAGCGCGCCTTTGAAAAACCTACAATTTCGCCTTCAACACATACATTAGAAAAGTCGCTCTCTAAATACTGCTTGACCTTCTGATTAAGCTCAGAAACCGTTAAAGGTTTTTCTTCCTCTTTCTGCTCTGTCATTAAAAAATCAAGAAGTTTCATAAGAACCTAATCCACCGATTGCACATCAACGAATAAACGCTCGTCTCTCGTCCTTATACGAATGCGTGGATCGATCCTTGAATCCGAACTAGCATCGAAGGACGCTGGTTTTGAATAGAATCTAATCACATAAGCACTTCGTAGCTGTGCGACAATATCCTCATAGGCTTTTTGAATATCGCTCAAGCGCCGAATCGGATAATAAACTCCACCAGAAACTTCTGCAAGTCGTGCGCCTTCTTTTTCGGCTTTCGACGTTAAAGACATGTATTTTGTCCAAACCGGATCGGCAGAATTATTTGGATCGGTCTGTGATGAATTTGCAATCAATGCAGAAGGCACATAGAGCGGATAAATCAAAGCTCCGCTTTCCTGAATTGACCCTAGAAGAGATTCAAAAGGCAAAAAGGATCGGTTATCATCACCATCAGAGAGAATAACTATGGCAGTGCGTTTGCCTTTAAGTGGACGCAAAACCTCAACTAGTGTGAAAGCCAGCGCATCGTAATAAGCTGTTCCGCCTCCCGTATCGAGTTCATCCACAGATTCAGAAAGTTTCTGTCTGTCCGTCGTAAAACCAGAAAGAATTTTTACATCTTCGTTGAATGCAACTATCGAGATACTATCTTTTTTGTCCATAGTATTGATGAAAGCGCGGGCGGCACGACGCAAAAAATCTGCATAATTTTCAACGCTTCCAGAAGTATCTACCAAAAGAACTATGTTCATTGGCGCGGTCGCTTGCTCAACTGAAATTACTTCTCTTTGCTCGCCATTTTCAAATACGATGAAATCATCTTTGCCCAAGCCTTTGACCGCAAGATTCTGCGCATCCAGCACTCGAACAACAGCCGTTCTCAACTCAAGGTTGTTACCAGTTTCGATAGATTCTTTTCTCTTCAGAACAGGTTCGTTTTTCCGTGGTGGCAAAGTTTTAGCGTAATCGCCGAAATATCTGGGACTGACGCGTCTAATGGCTTCCATCAAAAGACTATCGCCACTTCGTATGATAGCTTTAGCCGCTTCAGTTAAAGGCTTTTCTTTCAAATCCGAAGGGACTTCCGAAGGCTGAATATTGAAAAGAATTATCCCGCGTGATGTTTTGAAATTAAGCGACACCGTGCGCTCGAAGCCGCCCTTTTTGTTTTTCTTAATGGCTTTTGAGTTTTTATCTTCAGGCAGATTTTCGCCTTCAGACGCCTTAGAACTGCCTGAATTTCCGTCCCCAAGGGATGCTTCTTTGTTTCCTTTCAGGCTACTTTCATTAGCTTCAGAACTCTCGTTGATGCCTTTTTCGAGTCCGTTTTCATCGGACTTCTCAACAGCCTCTTTCTTATCAGACTTTCTTTCCGAAGCTTTTTTGGTTTTCCTTCCGGCTTTGTTGTTTTCTTCACCCAATTTACCTGAAATTACGAATCTCCCGCCAGCTTTTTCTTCAATTTCAGATAGCGGAACATCACTCATGAACCTTGGATAGGAACTCAACCACACGAAAGAATACTCCAGATTCTCAGGCGGAATATCAGCTACAATCGTTCCTGTCTCCGTTGTAGCTTCGCATGAAGCAAATTTTCCTGAAAATTTTATCTCCCCTTCTCGTGTTTCCGCCTTTATGCGCAAGTTTTCGGGAACTTTTAACTCAAGGTCAACTCTAGCCTTCTCGTTTTTTGCGCTCACTGTGACTGCGATACGACCTTTTCTGCGATCCACATTGATAAGCTCAAACCCATCATTACCGTCCGCCGATTTTGCACCAATGACAAGTTTTCCTTCTACCGCTTCACTGGCTACAATAGAAATCCGCCCGTGATAATTCCTAATCTCAATTTGCTCGTCTGAGTCCCTTAATTCCAGCGTCTTGGTTTGAGCAAGTGAAAATTGCGAAAGTAATACAAAAAACAAGACTACTAAACCTTGCTTGCATGACTTCCTTAATCCGGAAAACTGGGAGAGTAAGGCAATAAATAAGCCTGCAAAACCTTTTAACATAACTCTATTTTACCCAACTCTCTCTCCAACCCACCTAGAACCTCAAAGAAATTTAACAGAATCTCTGCCGGAACTCTTAAACAAATTTTCCGAAATGCTTGGCATGCCTCCCAATTGAAACATCAAACAACCATAGAAAAATGCGCAGAAATCCACATGCGTTATCAGACGCAATCATGAAACTGATAAGGCCAGTTTGTGAGAAGACAAGATTTGGTTGATTTTCAAACTAGCGTGTTTCTTGATTCTTTTTTGCCAAAGCAAGTTTTAAGAAGTTTTCAAAAAGGATGCGTCCGTCGCGTGACTCGTTTGGATGCTCCCATCTTGTTGGGTTTTTAGACCAGTCCTCAAAAGACTTTTCGAGATGAAATTGCACAGAGTAAATCAATTGATTGTCAGAGCGCTTCACCATCATTTGATTTTTACATAGATACGATGTAGCAAGAAGTTTGAATTCTTCTGGGACACCTGCGACCTGAAGCCCGTGGTTTTGCCAAACTCTCAAAACGTCATCTTCCAGAGTGTAATCTTGCCAGACTCTGCCTTCAGCAGATTCCCGACTTCTTCCAGCCACACCAGCAAATATCGGATCGGTAACATCAACTATTTTGATAAAACGATACTGATACTCAACGACTCGGTTCGTGCGTTTTTGCCACGGTTCAAAACCGTCCAGAGTTTTCAACTTGCACCCGAAAGCCACTCCAACCAACTGATGAGAACCACAAATCGCTAAAATCGGTGTCTTTGTGGTTCTCAAAAAATCCATGGCCTTTTCAAGATGCTCAGGATTGTAGTAGTCGAAATCTGAAAGCGTCCCACTCATCACGATAGCATCAGGTCGAAAATCCTTTTCTGCTTCTTCTATCTCCGATAAATGCACGGTTAAAAATTTCGGCTGGCGAACTAAACGAATGACATTTTTTGCGATGTTATCGCAGGCCATTGAAGAGATCTTGTTCTCAAGTCTTAATTTTGTCGGTATGTCATCTCCCCATTCTGCTTTTGCCAACTCGGATAGGTCAGATTCATATCGAAGCAAACAATTCACAACTAAAACACGAGCCGCATCTATCCTTTTCTCAATAGGTTCGTAGTAGCAAAAATTCCTCTTGTTAAAAGGAAAGGGCAAAAACTCTGAATTCTCCTGCACTTTCTTTTTTCTGGCTGATGCGGAGTCAAGCATAATCTTACTCCTCTCAAGAACCTGCTTTTTGATAAATTGCCATAAAAAGTATGTTAAAAGCAAGTTAAGACGCGTAGTTTTATAAAGTCATTCATACAGCGAATTTAACTATCTTTTCGTAAACAAAACTGTTGACCACTAACGATAATACAGACAATAATATGCTTATGATAAACACCGAAACTAAAAATGCTCATCTAAAGTTGCCTAACAACGAAAAAAGCTCTCCAAACTTTGACGAGATATTTCGCAAAGCAATCCAAGAAGTTCCCGTAGGAATAGTCATCACAAACGCTCAAGCCAAAGATAATCCAATAATCTATTGCAACAAGACCTTTTGCAAACTCACAGGTTACAACCCCAACGAAGTACTAGGTCGAAACTGTCGTTTTCTGCAAGGTCCTAAAACCAATCCGGAAACTATTGCTCTAATCCGCCGAGCAATCGAAAAGGCTGAACCTGTTAAAACTCTGATACTCAACTACCGCAAAGATGGGAGCACCTTTTGGAATGAGTTACAAATCTACCCGGTTTTTAATGATGAAGGACGATTAACTTACTTTATGGGAACCCAAATTGACATTAGCACCAAGATGGAACTTTTTGAAAGCGTAATGAATGCAAAACACGAATGGCTAATCACGGCAGACGCAATTAACGACCTGATAATTCTCACCGATGCCGATGGTAAAATAATTCGCTGTAATAAAGCAACTGCAACCTTCTTTAACTCCGATTTTCCTAAGTTGATAGGTTCATCAGTTAGAGAACTTTTTGCTTCTACTACATTCGACAGTAAAGATGATGCAGAAGATTTGCTTCTTGTTACCAAAGCAGAATTTCAGTTTACCGATAGAACAGGTTATTACGAAATTTCAAACTACCCAATCACTGTAAACGGCAACCTAACAAAACGAGTTCATCTAGTAAGAGACATGACTTCTCAAAAAGAAATGATAGCTCAGCTTGAGTGGCTGAACAAAGCTATTCAACAAGCTTTTGATTCTATCGTGATAACAGATACTAACGGAAACGTTGAACAAGTTAACAAAAGTTTTGAGCGCAAAACCAAATGGAAAAATTCTGAAATTGTAGGGCTAAATCTTTTTGAGTTATATTTTGAGCCATCGTCGAAAGACATAATTGCAGAAATCCAATCCAAAGTCCTGAACGGCCAAGTTTGGGATGGAGAATATATCAGCAAAAGAAAAGATGGGGAAAGGCTTTACGAGGAAGCAACCATCTCCCCGATCAAAGATGAAGCTGGTAAAATCACCAGACTTCTTCATATCCAACGCGATGTAACAGAGAAGAAACAACTCGAAGCTATTGCTGAAGCTATTAACCTATCAGAAAACATAGGCTATATTTTTGCAGGAATTCGCCATGAAATAGGAAATCCACTAAACTCTGCTAAAACAGCACTTAATGTTCTTAGGAAAAATATTCAACAATGGCCTTGTGAAAAGATCGTTGAATATGTTGATCGTTCGTTGTCCGAAATGGAACGAATTGAATACCTACTGCAAACGCTAAAATCATTTAACCTCTATGAAGATGTTGAACTGAAACCCGTCAGGATTTATGACTTTATCTGCAACTTTGTAAAGACTGCACAGAAGAACTTAGAAGACAAAGGCATTAGGATATTTTTCGACAGTGAAGAAGACTGTAAAGATGTTACAGTTTCCCTAGACTCAAGAGCGTTCTACCACGTCCTCATGAACATAATGTCAAACGCTGTTGACGCGCTTGAAGAAGAAGAAACACCTTTTATAAGAATTCGACTGTGGCAAACAAACAGCACAGTTAATGTTTCGATCAGCGATAATGGTTGTGGTATGAGTCAAGAACAACTAAACAATCTTTTCAAGCCATTTTACACATCAAAAAAGCACGGAACTGGTCTAGGTTTAGTGATCTGTAAAAAGATGCTTGCAAAAATGAATGCCTTTATTTTCATTTCAAGCCGAAACAAAGACAATGCTTCTCTCAATAGTGAGTTAGGAGCAAAAGGAACAACCGTTCACATTGCTTTCAGCGTTTGAAATCACGGCAACCTTACGAAGTGCAAACGAAAAAATTTTGCAACTAGAGTTGATTTGAAATGTCGTAGATTGCGCAGTGGCAATACATCAACGATAAAAAATTTCGCAACTTAATTTGAAACTATGTCCTTTATGAACTTGAAGATACTTCTAGTTGATGATGATGAATTATTCTGCTTGGCATTGAAAGATGGCCTGCCAGAGTTTGACATTACAGTTGCTCATACGCTTCAACAAGCAATTCAAGAGATGAAACGCCTTTGTTTTGACGTTCTACTTGTTGACAATAGCCTGCCCGATGGAAATGGCATGGAGTTGATAAATCACTGCAGAAAATTTAATGAAAAAACCAAAGTGATTGTCATAACAGCTTATCCAAGTATTAAAACTGCTGTTCAGGCTGTCAAGAATGGAGCTTACGACTACCTAACGAAACCGATTGATTTAGAAGAATTACGAATAAAAATTGAACACGCTCAACTTGCAATCGAGTTTGAAAACATTCAACACCTTCAGGATCGCAAGCAAAATTACGAAAAAGCAGTTCTTGTTGGCTCATCTCACATTCACCGACAACTAGAAAAACTAGCATCAAAAGCCGCAACTTGTAATGTGCCAGTTCTCATCACCGGAGAAACAGGAACAGGCAAAGGTTTATTGGCCTCCTCGATTCACCAAATGAGTGAGCGTCGTAAAAAGCCTTTCGTGCAAATCAACTGTGCTGCTCTTCCAGAACATCTGATTGAAGCAGAACTTTTTGGCTTCGAGCGCGGGGCTTTTACAGGCGCTAACCAGACAAAATATGGTCTCTTTGAGCTAGCCAACCGAGGAACCTTATTTCTCGATGAAATATGTGAAATGCCATTAAGTCTTCAAAGTAAACTCCTAAGCGCAATAGAAACCTGCGAAATCAGAAGATTGGGCAGTAATGTTATTCGCAAAGTTGACGTTCGCATTATAGCCGCTACAAACATCGAGCCCGAAAAAGCATTGAAAGAGAAAAAATTGCGTAGCGATCTTTTCTACCGTTTGAGTGTATTGCACATACATATTCCGCCTTTACGCCTACGAAAAGAAGATATTCCTTTGCTGTGTCAACATTTCTTGCGTCAACTGGCTTCTGGGAAAAATATATCTATTCCGCCCGAAGAAATTAAAAAACTACAAGATTACAATTTTCCCGGCAATATCCGTGAACTTCGTAATCTAATAGAACGAAGCCTAATCTTGCAAGACGGCGAGAAACTTTTTCCGTCAAGATTCATCAACTCAAATTCTACAAGTTCCACAACTAGCGATGGCCAACCAATCTTCGAGCCGCATTTTGAGCTTTACAAAATTCAAAACTTTTCACAAAACGAAATTTTGACACTAGCAGAAATCGAAAGACTTTATATCGAATTTGCTTTACGAAAAACTGACTATAACCTAGCAAAAACCAGCAAAAAACTTGGAATTTCTCTCTCAACACTGAAAAGAAAAATCAAACTATACGGTTTGCAAAAACCACCCAATCAAAAAAATGATTTCAGAAACCTTGAAAACTTATTGCAGAGATTTGAGCCTTTCTCTAAGATTTTCATTCAAAATGAATGAATTCTTACTCAAAATAGATGATTCCCATTCAAAATGAATAGCCCAAAATAACCCGTTCCCAAAGAACACCTCGATAAAACCGTATCTCTGCGCTATGGCACGTTGATTGCCTTTTCTATGTTTAGCTCTGAAAATCTCATCAGATTTTCAGAACGGCAAATAAAAAACAGTTAAGGAGGACTAAAAATGGCAAATAATATCAAAGAGTGTTTAGATGAACTTTTACAAGTTGATGGAGCACTTGGTGCAGCTGTAGTTGATTACAAAAGTGGTATGGCACTAGGGATAGCAGGAGGCGGTGTAAACCTAGAAGTTGCCGCTGCAGGTAACAGCGAGGTCATACGCGCTAAGCTGAAAACAATGCAAGGGCTTGGACTACAAGACCGAATAGAAGATATTCTTATCACACTGGGCAAACATTACCATTTAATCCGTCTATCGGAGAAAATTCAGAATATCTTTATCTACTTTGTGCTCGATAAACAGAAATCAAACTTAGCTCTAGCACGCCATAAACTCGCTGAAGTAGAAGGAAAACTACAAATTTAGACTCTTCATCACCACAGGATTCAATCACTGGTTGAATCCTGTGGTAAAATAGTGAGCGAATTATTTAGTTGGCTTATGAAGAAAGTTCTAATAGTTGATGACGAGAAGCTTTTCTTAAGCAGTCTCTCCGAAGGACTTCAGTCCTACTCCAAGAATTTTCAAACTTTGACAGCAGAAAATGGCAAACAAGCAATTGAGATTTTGGAGCGAGAAGAAGTTGATCTTGTTGTCACTGACTTGCGAATGCCCGAAATAGACGGTTTCAAGCTTATAAGCTATCTTTCTAAAAACTTTCCTAATCTTCCGATTATCACCATCACAGCATTTGGAACGCCAGAAATAGAAAGCCAGCTCAAGAATTATACCACCGCATACATCGAGAAACCGATTGACTTCCAAAAATTCGCTGATCAAATCATCTCGACCTTAGAACAAACTACCGTCGGCAACGTCCGAGGTATCTCACTACCTAGTTTCTTGCAACTAATCGAAATCGAAAGAAAGTCTTGCACGGTTGTTGTCGAATCAGAAGGCAGAATGGGTGTGATGTATTTTATAGAAGGAAGATTTGTTGGTGCAGAATTTGAAAATCTTACCAACGAAGCCGCTGCCTATGAAATGCTATCATGGGACGATGTAAAAATAGATGTTGGTAAACCAATAAGAAAACTAGATAATCAGGTCTCCATTAAAATCACCGATCTACTGCTAAAAGCGGCAAAGTTTATTGATGAATCTAAAAATCAACCTGCCACGGAAAAGAAATCTGAATCCACTGAAAAAGCAATATTTCTTGATCTTGAAACAAAGCAGGGACAAGTAGAAACTCTCACCACTCGATCCAAAATCTCTACCAACGGAGCTAAGGTTTCGGTGAGTGTAGAAGAACTGATAAATAATCTTCAAAACTTGGAAGACGTTTTAGGAGTTGCACTTTTTGACTGTGGGAAAGCCGACTTAACCTTCTGTAGTGCTGAAAATAACGAAACAGTGAAAACACTCGCTACAATCGGAGCTACTCTTTTTGTGGAAGAAGAAAAACTAGTTAACGAACTTCAACTAAAAGACTCACTTGAGGAAATGGTTATAAATCTGAATTCCAAACATATTCTCATCGTCCGAACCCCAAACATCGAGCTACAAACCGGTATAATTTTGGTTTTGAGCGAAGATGCTAATATACCATTAACTCGCTTTTGGTTGCGAAAAATCATGGAGACTTACACTTATCAAGAAAAGCCTATGGCAGATTTCCATTAAGCAATATACAACCGCCTTAAACTTTCAAGCGGTTTCGATTTCCAATCCTATGATTCTGTTACCCTCAGGGCTCTTCCTGAAAAAGACCAGATCGAAAACGAAGTAGCAATAAGCGATAGCACCGGCGGCAAAGATTATGTCTCCGACCATGCGCATCCAGCGCAAAAATTGCATTATATCGGTTTGCATGAATTCAGGACTGCGTGCCGACCAATAACCAACGCTTACAGACTGATAGGTTTGCATTAAGCCTATCGGTAGCAAACTTAACAGAATCTCTAGAAACATCCCGATATTTATTGCCCAAAATGCAAAGCTTATAAGTTTCTCACGCCATTCGGTTTGCAAACTCATGACACGCAAACAAAATAGTGAGAGTCCTAAACCGAGCGTGCCATAAACACCGTAAAGAGCACCATGAGCATGAACTGCCGTTGTGTTCAATCCTTGCATATAGTAAAGCGCAATGGGTGGATTGATCATGAATCCGAAAATTCCCGCTCCAACAAGATTCCAAAAAGCAACTGCTACGAAGAAATAAACTATCCATTTGTATTTTTCAAGCCATGGACGAACTCTAGCTCGGCGGATATTTGCAACCGCTTCATAACCAACCAAAAGAAGCGGAACAATCTCAAGAGCACTAAACACCGAACCGAAAGCAAGCACCATCGTTGGAGTTCCAGCAAAATAAAGATGATGAAGCGTTCCTATGATTCCACCACTCAAATAAATCGCTCCTGACATCAAAGAAGCATAAGCGGCGTTTTCTGGGTGAATAACTCTTAATTTCGCAAAAAGAAAAGCTATCACAACCGTTGCGAAAACCTCAAAATACCCTTCAACCCACAAATGCACAAGCCACCAGCGCCAGTATTCGACAACGGAAATATGCGAACGCATTCCCCAGAAAAGACCGGGAGCATAAAATAAAGCTATTCCTGCTGTTGTTAGAAAATACAAACTTATCAGATGTTTCGGCGCACCCTTTTGTTTGAGTGCCGCAATCGCTGCGCGTCCAATCAGAAAAAGCCACAAAAGCAACCCAACGAAAAGCGCTATCTGCCAGACTCTTCCCAAATCAACATACTCATAGCCCTGATGTCCGAACCACCACCAAGAATCGCCCTCAAAAAAATGATGAACCGAAAGCCACTGCCCTGTCAGTGAACCTATTACTACAACTAACAAAGCGACAAACAGAATATCCACTCCGAGCCTTTGATATTTCGGTTCATATCCGCAAACAAAGGGCGCAATGAAAAGTCCTGCCGCAAGCCATGCCGTTGCGATCCAGAAAATCCCTAGTTGAACATGCCAAGTTCTCGAAACAACATAAGGTAAATAATCCTGAAGCGGAAAGCCATAAAAACCACCACCTTCGACCCCATAATGCGCTGTGATAACACCTACGACGATCTGGAATAAAAACAACAAGGTAACAACAACGAAGTATTTAACCGTCGCTTTTTGTGAAGCTGTCAGTTTTACGCCTACTAAAGGGTCTTCGTTAGGAACGTCTTCAGCCGCAATTTCGACTTTACGTCCAGCATAAAACCAAATCATCCATCCTATTGCGGCAAGTAGAACAATAACGCTAACGCCTGTCCAGATTATTGCGCTCGATGTCGGCACATTCCCAACAAGCGGTTCAGGCGGGAAATTGCTTGTGTAGGAAATTGTGTTACCAGGACGATTAGCCGTAGAAGCCCAAGCTGTCCAGAAGAAAAACGAAACCAGTTGCCTCAATTTCGTTGGGTCTGATTGAGCGTTTTTCTGAATAGCATACTCTAAGCTACCTTTTGAAAAAATTTCCGAGTAATGCCTTAAGTTCTCCTCAAAAGCTTGGGCACGAATCGGTTCAATTATCAATTTTCCGCTTGACGGGTCGTAATTATTTTTTCTAACCATGTCTTGAAGCCGTTGGCGCAAGACTGCTTGTTGTTCGGAGTTTAGCGCATCGTAGTTTTTGCCGAATTCTTCTTGCGCCCAACGGTTTAATATAAAAACCGCTTCACGGTGCAGATAATCTGCTGTCCAATCGGGTGCAACATAAGAGCCATGCCCCCAAATCGAGCCAACTTGCATTCCACCCATCGCCTGCCAAACATTTTGCCCGTTCTGAATCTCACCAGAAGGAATCAAAACACGACCATCAGTAGTAACAACCTCATCTGGAATAGGTGGAGCTTGCCTGAAAATTTCTACACCCATCCAACCCAAAATCGAAAACGAAACCACAAATATCGCAACTAAAAGCAACCACAACCTTTTCATTGTTTTCACCTCCCTTGAATCAAAAAATTCGTAAGCCTTCAACTAAGCCTCGTATGACAACAAAAATCGGCCTTTGAATCGTTAATCCTTTCGCCGAGAACCTTCTCTTCAAGTTCAACTGCTTGAGGAAACAGCACGTTGTTTTCTAGATGAATATGGCGGTGCAAATCTTTTTCTAGTTCTTCTAACTCGTAGTAAAGCGCAGTAAAGCTCGGACACGCGCCTTCAGGTAAGCTGTAGTCATTTGTAATCGAACGCATTTGCCGCAAAATATCACCGCTTGCATCGTGTTCGAGCATCATCATGCGAACCGGATTCTTAACCGTTCCAAAATGAGGCTCAGATATTGGAAAGTTTGTTGAAACCACCGCCGACAGCACTTTGATATACGGGAACAAAACCATTTCTTCTTTTTTCATGTGAACGAGAAGTTCATCAGCAAGCGAAAGGAACGCCTTTTGAAGTTCCAGCAATTCTGGATACGCTTTCCCATGACGCCGACAAACCTTCTCCATCAAAGGCTTCAAACGCTCAATTGCATCTTTTGTGTAAACATGGTGTTTTTCCAGAATATAGTCAACCAACTCTGATGCTTTCTTGCGTTCAGGAAATTCGGTCTGTTCGCTGTTTTCAGCAATCTCATTCTGGATTTCATGCCAAATCTTCTCGGCTTCCAAACCGAGCGATTGACAGACTTCCTCCAAAAACTTGCGTCCACCACAACAGTAATCAATTTTATATCGCTCGAAAACTCTCACGCTTTGCGGATACTCAAGCGCAATCTCACGTATCGTCTTACCTTGAAACTCTAATTGCATCTCAAACCTCCATTAAAATTTTCCTTTCGATTTCAGAGTAAAGTTTCAAGGTATCTTTTTCTGTGATTTATGTCACAAGGATAATAAAATTGATAAACCATTCAGCAACGCGTGTTATACTGAAAGAGTGTCTTAATGAGAACTGGACAAACATGGGCGATTTGATACTTCAGATCAAAGTAAAACCACGAGCCAAGGTTTCGGAACTCCTCCAAACCCCAGACGGCACTTGGATTGCCAAAATCAAAGCACCGCCTGTTGATGGAAAGGCAAACGAAGAGTTGGTAGCTTTGGTTGCAGAAAAATTCAAGTGTTCAAAAGCGGCAGTAGCTATCAAAGCTGGTGCGTCTAGCCGAATAAAAATAGTTCAGGTGGCGATACAGCATCGGCAGAAGTAACTCGGCGATAGCCTTTTTAGTTAACCACAGCAATGGATTAGAATATAAAGCTCAATGGACGCTGAAAGTAAAAAACTTCTCGCTTTCAAGCAAGCCGAGCTTTTTAGCGGCTTAGAAGAAGAAGTTGTGAAGGCATTAGCCTCGAAAGCCGTTGAAAAGCGACTTGCACGCAACGAAATTCTTTTTCTTGCCGGAGAAGATGCAAAGGGACTTTTCTTAATCGCAGAAGGTTCGGTTCGTGCATTCCGCACAAATGCTGATGGGCGAGAGCAAGTTATTCACGTCGAGAAAGCCATCTCGACGATTGCGGAAGTGCCTGTTTTTGACGATGGAACACATCCTTCAACTGCTGCCGCCGATGAGCCAACGCTTGTTTATCTCATTCCGAAAAATGAAATTCGCCGTCTTTGTTTTCAATATCCTCAAATCGCACTTGCCGCAACAAAGGTCTTTGCTAAACGTCTGCGCCGATGTGCCAAGATGGTTGAGATGCTGTCGCTACGAGAGGTTAGCCAGAGAGTTGCATGGTTTCTTGCCGAAGAAGCCCTAACCAGAGGCAAACAAACTAGCGAAGGAATTCACTTCACCCAAAAACTAACCCACAATCAACTCGCCGCACACATCGGAACGATTCGCGAAGTTGTAACTCGTTCACTTCACAATCTTCAAGAGCAAAAATTGATTATCATCAGGGACAAAGAAGTTATCATTCCAAACATTTATAAACTGAAACAATATGCCGATTCTCTTTAGTCTCGATTAGGCTTCCTACTGCGGTTTTTGGGAAAACCGTCAAAGATGAGTTCTACACAAAAACCTCTTCATACTCACACAGAGCTTTATGTATGGCTTGAACCTGCTGGTAAAGTTCAAGATATTGAATCGGTGTTAATGCTTGCGCACCGTCGCAGAGCGCTTCTTCCGGACAAGGATGAACCTCTATCAACAAGCCATCTGCTCCGACCGCTACACCTGCCTTCGCCAAAGGTGAAACCATGTAGTTTTTGCCTGTTCCATGAGACGGATCAACGATTATCGGAAGATGCGAAATTTTCTGAACGGCTGGGACAATTGACAAATCCAATGTATTTCGGGCATGATTCGAGAAGGTTCTAATCCCGCGCTCGCATAAAATCACATTGTAATTTCCTTCAGCCATTATGTATTCGGCAGCAAGCAAAAACTCATCAAGCGTTGCAGACATACCACGCTTGAGTAAAACTGGCTTTTTCGATCTGCCAACATATTTTAGGAGCGAGAAATTTTGCATATTGCGAGCGCCGATTTGAATACAATCAGCGTATCTTTCTACCAAATCAACGCCTCGTTCGTCCATCGCTTCCGTCACTATGTTCAAACCGAATCTTTCTTTGACCTCAGCAAGAATCTTCAAGCCTTCTTCACCTTTGCCCTGAAAAGAATAAGGCGAAGTTCTCGGTTTGAAAGCTCCGCCTCTAAAGAATTTCGCACCGCTTTTTGCAACAGCTTCCGCAACCTTGAAGACCTGCTCTCTTGATTCTACGGCACAAGGACCTGCAATTACAGCCAGCTCGCCACCGCCGATTTCTGCATTCCCAACCTTTATAACCGATTTATTCGGCTTCAAATCTCTAGTTACGAGTTTGTAAGGCTTTGATACTCTTATTGCCTCAGCAACGCCAGGAAGATTCTCGAAATGAGCGGGATCGACCGGACCTTGATTGCCTGTAATTCCGACTGCTGTTGTGGTTGCTCCCGGTAAAACATGCGCTCTGTAACCAAGTTTTTCCACTACCTCAACGACGCGGCTTATATCCTCTTGCGTCGCATCTGTTTTCATTACAATCAACATAATGCAAAATGCAAAAAATCCTTTTGAATTATCCTAACAGCAAGTTTCTTGCCATTCTTTCGCAAGCTACATTCTTTCTGGAACCTCAATTCCCATCAAGCTCAAAGCCTTTATCAAACTGCGCCTTGCAACATCTGCCGTGACGATTAGCACAGCTCTTTTAACTGCATCTTGTTCGCTTATGATTCGGTGATTATGATAAAAAAGGTTGAAATTGCGTGCTAGATTGAAGCAATACTTTGCCAATACCGCAGGCTCGGCCAGATTGACAGCGTTGTCAATCGTTTCTTCAAGTTTTGAAGCCAGCATCAAAAGCGCCCAAATGTCGTCTTCACGATTCAAGATTTCAGCCGTTTTTTCTTGCTCTTCTCTGACGATCTGCACCGCCTTTTCCACTTCATTTTGTTCAAGTTTACGGAAAATAGAATTTGCCCGAACTGCCGAATACTGACAAAAAACTCCGCTTTCGCCATCAAACGAAAGAGCTTCTTTGAAATCGAAAACAACAACTGTGTTTCTGGTGTATTTGAGCAGAAAGTATCTTAAGGCTCCAACTGCAATCGTTTTAGCAATTCTTTTCTTTTCCTCAGCAGTCAAATCAGCATGTCTTTTTTCGACCTCTGCTAATGCCTTTTCTTCCAGAAGATTTATCAAGTCATCTGCCTTTACTCCCAAACCTTTGCGCCCTGACATTTCGATGAAAGTTCGTTTTTTCTCCTCCTCAGAAAGCACAAATCCTAGCTCTTCAGCCGCCGCAGGTGATAAGGCAACCATCTCGTAAGAAAGATGAATGCTGGCGCGTTCACCTTTTTCCGGTGAAATCGCCGCTATGCTTCTCTTAACCACTTCTTGTGGATAAGACTGTCTCGAATCAATAACGTTATAGACAATATCGTTTTTCCCAAAATGCGGCGTTTCTTCATCCGTTTCGACCGATTTTGAGGTCGTCACCCACACTTTTTTGCCATCATCGTAGGTGTGGAAAATCTCGTAATTGAAATCAAGGTCAAGGAGTCCCAGTTTCCACATCTGATAGGCTATGTCTTTGCCCGTATAGGTTACAGTGCCATTTGAGCGAACCAAAATCTTATCGGTGTCATGCTCTTCAGTTCCTTCGTGAGCGTCAAGAGGCATCACCCAACATCCTGCATTTTTGCCTTCGGTTTCATAACGTATCACGTTTCTTCTCTTCATTTCCTCGAAAGCTCTCTGCCAAAATTTCAGATGCAGGATTTCAGATTCACGCGCAAGCAAATCGTATCGGATTCCGAGCCTTTCCATCGTTGCTAGAATGCATCGAACATTTCTAGTAGCAACGTAATCAGCAAGCTCTGCTATCTCGTTCCCGCCTTCTTCAATCGCATGTAAAACTTCGGCTCGCTTTTCGTTCAAACTCTCTTCAGCTTGATAAGCTTGTCCAACTCTTGTGTATAAATCCCAACAATAGTAGTCAAAACTCTTTCCTTCTTCTGCTAACCTTTTATCAAGCTCGATTATTGCGTTCAAATCCATTTTTTCAAGGTGCATGAAGCCCACCACGACATCTGCAACTTGAACGCCCGTGTTATCTATGTAATTCTGCACTTCGACATTCTTTCCTTGGGATTTCAAAAGCCTTACAAAAGTATCACCCAAAACAGCATTACGCAAATGCCCAACGTGCGCCGCTTTGTTGGGATTTACTGAAGTATGTTCAACACAGATTTTCTCAGCGGTTAAACGTCGCTTTTGCTCGGTTTCTAGACTTTGCAAAGCGTCAAAATCACGCGCAAGATCAGCTAGCATCGCAGGGCGGTTGTAGAATACGTTCAAATAGCCCGCTCCCGCAACCTCGATGCGCTCGATCCTTTCGTTTAGAGAAGTTTCACCGTCCAAAATCAAAGCCTTAAGGTTTTCGGCTATTTCTCTAGGATTTCGCTTTTCGCCGCTAGTTTGTTTTATCTTTTTCGCAATCTCAAAAGCTACGGGAAAAGCTAAATCACCTAGTTTTATGTTTGGTGGCGATTCTGCTTGAATTTGTTCAAGCTGAACACCAAATCTTTCAGCCACAACTTCAAAAATCCTCTTCCGCAAAAGGTTCTGTAACTGCAAAGGTTTCATACGAACGAAAAAAGAAATTATAGCATTTCGTAAACGATTGCCATGAAAAAATCTCGTTGCAAGTTAGCTCTTAGAATTGAATTTTACAATCTTTTTCCAATCTAGATTCCTTTTTTTGTCCAAGTAATTACCTGCACCGAGCGGGTAGTGTAACTTATCTGGCACGTGCAAAACGGTTTATCCTTTTCAGAAGGACAGATTTTGACTAAACTATCCTTTGTGGACGGACAGCTTCTAGCAGTGATTCAGGAGAAGGTTGCAGAAGGCACAACGCGCCCGATACCTGCCTTCACGCGGCGCGATGTGCGCATCCCTGCCCTTCCGAACAAAGCTTTCGCCGTGATAGGCATGCGACGCGCAGGCAAGACAACCTTTCTCTGGCAAATTGCGCACGATCTTTTACAGCGCGGCGCGCCCCGAGAGCAGGCGCTTTACTTCAGCTTCGAGGACGAACGACTGCTCGACCTGCACGCAAGCGATCTCCAGCACATCATAGAGCATTACTATCATCTTTACCCACACATGCGCGATAGGCAGCGCGTGATGCTCTTGCTAGATGAAATTCAGTTGGTGCCGAGCTGGGAAACATTTGTGCGGCGGATTATGGATAGCGAGATGGTAGAAGTTTACCTTTCAGGCTCTTCTGCACGCATGCTGGCATATGAGATTGCCGCTAGCATGCGTGGGCGTGCATTGCCCGTAGTGATTTTCCCGTTCAGCTTTCGAGAATACCTGCGTCATCTAGGCGAGGAGCCAACCGACTCCTTTGCGCGCCTACCCAAAGCGCAACGCTCTGCGCTACACGCGCAGCTAGTGCGCTATCTGGAGACAGGCGGCTTTCCCGAAGCGGTCGAACTGGAGACGATTGATCGGCGCGAACTGCTGACAAACTATGTGGACAGCGTTATCTTGCGCGATGTGGTGGAGCGTTATCGGATAAACAACCTGCCTGTCCTGCGCCGCCTAACGCGTCAACTGCTGGGCAATCCCGGCATGCCCTTCAGCGTGAACAAATTCTACAACGAGCTACGTTCGCAGGGTTTTTCTGTGAGCAAGGATAGCCTGCACGCAATGGTCGGTCATCTAGAAGATGCGTTTCTGGTGCGGTCGGTGCCTTTCTTTTCTTACTCGCAGGCACAGCAGCGTTCCAATCCGCGCAAAATCTATCCGATTGACACGGGATTTATTCCGTTCTACACTGCGCCGCGCCCACTGCCGCTGGGTCACGCGCTGGAAACCTGCGTGCTGATCGAATACCTGCGTCAGCGCGCGGAGATGGCGTATTGGCGCACGCCTGCAGGCTACGAGGTTGATTTCGTGGCGCAAATGGCAGACGGAACGCTGGAGTTGGTGCAGGTGTGTGCTAGCTTGAGCGACGCCGCCACACACGCTCGCGAAGTGCGCGCTTTGCTAGATGCGCAGGCACACTTTCCACATGCGCAGTTGCGAATCATCACAATGGACACTGCGCTCCCAACGGATGCGCATTCGAGTATCATCTACAGCTATGCCGTTGAGTGGTTACTGGGTTGAATCTGCCTTACTCGAAGAGACTGTAGCACCTTCCAGGACTTTTGATTTTTTTGGCAAAAAATATAATCTGAAGTTTATGCAAATTTCTTCTCGACTGCAGAAAATTCTGAAAGAAGCCAAGAGAGTTTGTGTTTTAACGGGGGCTGGGATTTCTGCAGAATCGGGCGTGCCGACTTTTCGTGGTGGTGGCGGGACAGCCGTTTGGAAAGGAATGCCGTTTGACCAAATTTCTTCGGCAAAAATGGTTCGAGAAAATCTAGACGAGGTTTGGGAATGGTTCGATTACAGAAGAAGCGTGTTGAAAGATTGTAAGCCCAATTTGGCGCATAAAATTTTGGCACAATGGCAAGATAAATTCGACGATTTTACGCTGATAACTCAAAACATAGACAATCTTCACCGAGAAGCCGGCTCAAGAGAAGTGTTGGAACTTCATGGAAACATTCATCGCTCATACTGCACGAAATGCAATAAAAGATTTTTCATGAGTAAAGACACAATCCCGCACCAGCCGGTAGCTTGCGATGAATGCCACTCAAAGGTGCGTCCTGACGTGGTTTTGTTTGGTGAGTTCTTACCGCCTTCTGTTTACGAAAGAGCGGAAAGAAAATCAATGCAAGCAGAGCTTTTTTTCATAATCGGCACCTCTGCAGTTGTCTATCCTGCCGCAGGGCTTGCCGAAATTGCAAAATTCAACGGTGCTTTCCTGGTCGAAATAAACCCGGAAGAAACTCCGATGACTAAACTCTGTGACGAATCTTTTCGTGCCAGGTCGAGCGAAGTTTTATCTTTACTCAACGAATTACTATGAAAGTCTTATATTTCGATTGCTTTGCAGGTGCAAGCGGTAACATGATTTTAGGGGCGCTCGTCGGACTCGGCGTCAATGCCGACGAACTAATTGAAAAGTTGCGCCTCATGAAGATTCCTGATTTTCAAATCGAATTTTCTGAGCAAGACAAATCAGGCATAAAAGCTATATACGCTGAAGTAAAAGCTCCTGATGAAAAACACCACAGACACCTTTCGGAAATCGAAAGAATCATCAGCGAATCGAGTCTATCGGCTCAAGTCAAAGACAGGGCTTGCAGAATTTTCCGCAAAATAGCCGAAGCAGAAGCTAAAATTCACGGCGTCGCAATTGAAAAAATACATTTTCACGAAGTCGGTGCGATGGATTCGATTCTCGACATAGTCGGAGCTTGCGTTGGATTCGAGATTCTAGGCATTCAGAAATTTATCTGCTCACCGATAAACACAGGTCACGGCTTTGTTCAAATGCAGCACGGACAATTCCCCATTCCAGCTCCTGCTGTAACGGAAATTTTGCAGGGTATTCCCATCTATTCAAACGAAATAGAAGGCGAATTGATAACACCAACCGGAGCGGCAATAATCGCAACTCTTTGTAGTGAATTCGGCACGATGCCAAAAATGAAAATCGAAAAAGTTGCTTACGGAGCTGGAAAAAGAGATTATCAAAATTTTCCAAACGTCTTGAGACTTCTGCTTGGAGAAGAAATCGAAAGCCCCAATGAAGAAACCTACACTTCAAAAACCTTTCAAAATGCCGAAGACTCTCCAAATCACAAAACTACTGAAACGTTGATTCTACTTGAAACAAACGTTGACGATGTTTCACCGGAAGTTTTAGGTTTCTTGATGGAAAAGGCATTTCAACTAGGTGCACTTGATTGTTGGTTTACACCGATTCAGATGAAAAAATCCCGCCCCGGCGTTATGATTTCAGTTCTTTGCGAAAAAGGCAAAGAAAACGAGTTTGCTAAATTGCTCTACAATGAAACATCAACGCTTGGAATACGTTTTTATGAAACAAAACGTCAGTCATTGAGGCGTCAAATCGTATCTTTTCAATCAAAATACGGAAGCGTTAATCTCAAAATTTCCCATCTTGACGATGAAATAATAAGCATCAAACCTGAATATGAACAAATCCGGGAAATTGCATTAAAATTAAATAAGCCGTTTCGGCAGATCGAGAGAGAAATTTTGAAAGAGTTGAAAGATGAGCAAGCCGGTTCCAGAAAAGAAAGTTGACTTGGAAAAAATAGCACAAGGCGTGCGCTTGATTTTGGAAGGTATTGGTGAAGACCCGACTCGCGACGGTCTTCGTTTGACACCGCAAAGAGTTGCAGAGTTTTTCGCAGAGCTTACAGAAGGAATGTGGGAAGACCCAGCTCAACACATACAGCCTTTGCCCGGTGATTCCCACGACGAAATGGTTATAGTCAAGGATATTCCGATAGCCTCTGTTTGCGAACATCATCTTGCCCCTTTCGTAGGCAAGTGTCATATTGCCTACATACCGAAAGATGGACGAATCGTGGGCTTATCGAAACTTGCACGACTGGCAGAAACTTTCGCAAGAAGACTTCAAGTCCAAGAAAGACTAACTCAGCAAATTGCAGATACTTTGTTTCAGCAATTAAAACCGCTCGGCGTGATGGTCGTCATCGAAGCTGAGCATACTTGCATGACACTGCGCGGCGTGAGAAAACCCGGTGCAAAAACTGTCACTTCAAGTGTTCTAGGCAACTTCAGAAGAGACGCTAGAACGAGAGCCGAAGCTATGGCTTTAATCAAGGGAAAAATTTGATATTTCAAAACTCTAGGTTAAAGTTTCGCAAAATTTTCCCTAAAATTTAAGCTCTCAATCAATAAAAAAAAATTCTTTTCATCGGTCATGAAGCAACCCGCACAGGCGCTCCGATTGTTTTGATGAGACTACTCCGATGGTTGAGAGCCAATAACTTCCCCTACGAAATAGATTTACTTCTTTTGAGAGGTGGTGAGCTTGAAAGCGAATACAGAAAGTTAGTTGATAAACTCTTTTTATTACCACAACCACAACAACGAACGCTCGTAGAACGCTTTATCAATCGGCTCAAAAGAGAACTCAACATTCAAAGAGAATTTCCCAAGATACAACCTTTTAGCCAAAGATACGATAAAATCTTTGCAAACACGGCTCTGTCGCTTAAGTATCTCAAACCCTTCAAAGAAAGAGGCTCAAAAACCGTTTGCTGGATTCATGAGCTTGAATTCTCGATAGACCTCTTGTGCGGTCGCAGTGAATTCATCAAAGCGGCAGAATTTGCTGATTTCTTCATTGCTTGCTCAAAAATCGTTCAAGATACACTTCTGCAACTTGGAATCAAAAAGGAAATTCATCTCGTTTACGAGTTTGTAGAAAATTCTTGGAAAGTGCCAGAAGAAGAAATCAGAAGAACAAAAGAAGAATTAGGCATTCCGTCTGACGCTTTCGTAATCGGAGGCTGTGGCACGATTGATTGGCGAAAGGGCGCAGATTTATTTTTGCAAATTGCCAGAAAGTTAGCTAAAGACCAAAGTAGAAACTTCTATTTCGTATGGCTTGGTAGCAGATTGCCTTCGTTTGAATCAGAAAAAATTTTCTATGATTTCAAACGCATAGAAGCAAACGGTAAAGTGATATTTGCTGGGCCTCAACCAAACCCTGAACGTTTCTTTGCTTGTTTTGATGTATTTGCTTTGACTTCCCGCGAAGACCCGTTTCCGCTAGTTTGCCTTGAAGCCGCAAGCCTAGGCAAACCTACTATCTGCTTTGAAAAAGCTGGTGGTATGCCGGAATTTATCGGCAACGATGCAGGAAAGGTAGTGCCTTACGGCGATATTGATGCCTTCTGCAAAGAGATAATCAATTTCTACGATAATCGCGAAAAACTAAAGACCTGCGGCAAAAACGCTCAAACTAAATTACTAACGGAATTCAACTCCGAAATCTCCTGCCGAAAAATCTATGAACTCTTGCTAGAATAATCGAGAATTTGCCTATCGAAATTATGCAGGGTTCGCTCACTCGAAAATCTTGATAAGAGATTCAGCTCTATGAAGCCGTTTCAAAAAGCGCTAGGATTTTCTTGCCTTCTTCAGAAAGAGGATGAATAGTGCGAAGATGCTTTCTACCTTGCATTTCCCATATAGCCGTTATGACACCGTCTTTTTCAACGGCATGATAAGTTATTTCTTCCGTTGATTCCGATGTTTCGTTTTTAACTTCCGAATCTGCTGCTTCGACAGGCAATTTCGAACCTTCAGTCGCCATAGCCGTAGCAATGTTGCTTTCTGTTTCTATCATAAAACTTCCTCGAATTTTATTGCTCAAACTTTGAGTTTAGAGCAGTAACCATACGACTGTCAAACGGATAACGTTGAAAAACAAAGCTCAACCTTTTCATCTGCGGGCTTTTGAATTTTTTTCACCATTAGTTGTAAAATTTCAAGAAGATTCGACCTAAATTCCCTAAAAATAGGCTAGAAAAATGAGAAAACTTTTGCTTGTTTTGGTCTTTTCATTAACGGCATTTGCGCAAAATTTTGAATCTCCTGAAAATCCAAAGTTCAACTTCTACGCCCGCGGTCCCTACCGCAGTGAAGTTCCAAGACCACAAGACTTCTTGCGCTACGATGTCGGCGATTTCCATACGACATACGCGCAGATGGAAAAAGTTATAACCGAGATTGCTAAATCAGCAAACGATAGAGTCCGCATATTTGAAATCGGGACAACAAATGAATACCGCATGATGTATTTGATAGCAATCTCGGCGCCTGAAAATATCTCCAGACTCGAACAAATCAAGGCGGACAATGCTCGACTAACCGATCCGCGAAAAACCTCTCCTCAAGAAGCTAATTCGATAATTCAAAACAATCCCTTAATCGTATGGCTCGCTTACACGATTCACGGAAACGAATCTGCGTCTTTTGAAGCAATGATGCAGGTTGTATATCAACTTGCCGCTTCCAACGAACCTGCGACTCTTGAGATTTTGAAGAACACAGTTGTCCTAATTATTCCTTGCGAAAATCCTGATGGACACGAACGATTCGTTACTTGGTATAACTCCGTAGCTATGGGAAATGCCGATAGAAACGCTCTCGAACATCGAGAGCCTTGGAGCATCTACGGGAGACTGAACCGCTATCGCTTTGATCTAAACCGCGATAACATAGCCGCAACGCAAGTAGAAACCCAAAACCTACAAAAAGCACTTTTCGAGTGGAATCCGCAAGTAGTGGTTGATCATCATGGCCAACCTTCGCAATACTTCTTTCCACCTGCCGCCTTGCCAATAAATCCGAATCTTCCTCAACCTGTAACAAACAAATGGATGGAAATTTTCGGAAAAGCTAATTCATTAAGTTTCGACACTCAAAAATGGGACTATTACGTCCGAGACGTTTTCGATCTTTTCTATCCGGGTTACTGGGATTCGTTTCCATCGCTGAATGGAGCTACAGGAATGACATACGAAACCGACGGTGGCGGTTTCAAAGGCTTAAGATGGATGCGCGAAGATGGTTCGATTGTAACGCTTCGCTCAGCAATCGCAAAGCATTTCGTTGCTTCAATGACAACTCTAGAAGTAGCCTCAAAGTATCGTCGCGAACGCCTGCAAGACTTCTACGACTTCCGCCGAACAGCAATGGAAGAAGCCAAAACAGAAAAGATGAAGCGAATTGTCATCTTGCCCGACAAGGACAAGATAAAAGCGGCGGAACTTGCTGAAATCCTAACAAAAATGAAAATCGAGGTCAATGTTAGCCAATCGCCATTTACATCTAGACTAGCTCACAACTACAAAGAAAAAAACTCTCCTGCTACAACAGTCAATTTCCCTGCTGGAGCTTACGTGATTGATCTAAACCAACCACAAAAACGCTTGATTAAAGCTCTTTTAGAACCTGAAACACTTCAAGACAAGGAATTTGTTCAAGAGCAAGTAGCTCGTTTCAAGCGAAACCAGATGCGCGGTAAGCAACAACCAAAAGAAGAATACAGTTTCTATGATATTACGGCATGGAGCCTGCCTTTGGCATTCGGCCTTGATGCTTTCTGGACGGAAGACTTAACACCTGTTAATTCAATTCCCGTAACTGAAGAATACATCAAGCAGATAAAGCGCGGATCGGTAAGCGGAAAAGCACAGATTGCCTATGTTTTCTCTTACGATACAGATGCTTCCGCCGTAATGGCTTTGAGACTACTCAATGAAGGTTTTCGCGTTGGTGTTGCTACAAAGCAAATAGAAGCCGATGGAAAAACTTGGAAAAGAGGGACTTTCGTTGTAAGAGTCACGAGAAATCAAGAAAGCGTTCACGAATCCATACGCAAACTTGCCGATGAGCTAGGCGTAAGAGTAACGGCTGTTAATACGGGATTTTTCAATCAAGGAGATTCTGGTGTTGGAAGCGAAGCAATCATGCCGCTCAAATCACCCAAAATTGCCATGCTCGGCGATGAAGGCATTGATCAAACTTCTTTTGGCTCGATTTGGTGGACCCTGGATCGTTACAAAATAAACTTCACAGCCTTATCGGCAAACGCAATTCGTGGCGGTGCATTGAAAGAACAAGATGTATTGATAATTCCTGACGGATCGCCTGGAGCAATTCTCAACCAACTCGGCAAAAACGGTGTCGAAAGGCTGAAAAATTGGATTCAAGAAGGCGGCACTTTGATAACCATTCGCGGTTCTTCCGTTTTTGCGAGCCTAAAAGACGTCGGGTTAACATCTGCGAAATTAGTAGGAAGCGAAGAAGACACTGAAAAACCTAAAGATGGAAGTGAAGGTTCTAAAGACGCAAGTTCAAAGCCCGCTGACGAAAAGACAGGACCTACAGAATTCAAAACCGATAAGCAAGATTGGAAAGCTCCAACGCTTCCGCCGATTGCATCACCTTCGGCATCTAAAAACACAGTTCCCGAAGGCGTCCCCGGCGCAATCATGCGAGCGACAGTTGATTTAACCACACCCTTGACTTACGGGCTGGAAGATGAAAATCTCCCTGTGCTTCTTGCCAGCGGATATTTCTTCCGCTTGTCAAAAGAAGGCACGAATGCAATAATTTTCGAGCCTTCACCGAAAAAGCCTTTAACACTCTCCGGTTTCGTCTGGGAAGAGAACACCGAAAAACTCTTGCAAGGCACAGCTTACCTAATAGGTGAATCTTTCGGAAAAGGAAAAGTTTTTATCTTTGCCGAAGAGCCTTTATTCAGGGGCTTTTTCCGTTCCATGACGAGACCGTTTCTAAACGCAATTTTACTTAGCAAAGCTGATTTCTAATGATGATTTACGACATCACCGTTCCGATATTCGACTGCGTCCCTATTTACGAAGGCGATCCAGCCGTCAAGATCAGCACTTATGCTTCAATCACTGAAGGTAGCGCCGCAAATGTAACTCACCTTTGCTTTGGGACTCATACGGCAACTCATGTTGACGCTCCAAGCCATTTTATCGAAGGAGCAAGAAAACTTCATGAATTGGAACTAGAAAAACTCATCGGCAAATGCCGAGTCATTCATTTGCCTGAAGAAGTTTTCTCCATTCAACCCGAACATCTCGGAAACTTGCAAGGAGTCGAAAGAGTTATTTTCAAAACAAGAAACTCTCAGTTTTGGAACGAACCGCATTTTCGCAGAGATTTTACGCACCTGAGTTTTCAGGCGGCTGAGAAACTTATCGAGGCAGAGATAAAGCTGATTGGAATTGATTATCTTTCAATAGAAAAGTTCGGCGAAAAAAATTTTCCTGTCCATAAGCTTTTGCTGGAAAAGGAAATTGTAATTTTAGAAGGCTTGGACCTACGCAAAGTTTCGGCAGGCGATTATGAATTGATATGCCTTCCTATGAAAATCATAAGCCCAAAAGGCGATGGCGCTCCAGCGAGAGCTATACTTCGTAGCTTGAATGAATAACTTGAACTCCATTTGCTTTCTTAAGTTACAAAACAACAAAATCAAAACCGTTGCAACTTGTCATAAGTAATAAAAAACGGCATAATTTTTAGTTTATGGTTGAAAAAAACTCAAAGCAGGAAGAAAGAAATCCCATAGAGCTAGTCTCTGAAGATTTTAAGCTCCACCCGATTTCTTCAGGTGAGAGGTTTATTGGAGAATCTCCGAAGATAGTTTTTTCTTCCGAAGAAACGTTAGAATCATCGCAAGGAATGACTGCGGAAAAGGAAGTAGAAGCAAAGCAAGAGGGAAAGGACGAAATAGAAAAACTTCTTGAACCGAAACTGCCACCTTTGCCGATGATAAACAGAGCGCAACTTCAGATGCAATCACCGAATCGGGCTTTCTTTTATTGGTCGCTCAAGTCGAACCCCTTTTCGACTCTTCAGAAAATCTTCGGCAGAAATGTAGCAAACTACACACTGGTTGCAAAGCTTATCAATCAAACCGAAAACACCGAGCAAATTTTCCCGATAGATACTGCCGGTTCAGCATGGTTTGATGTTGAATCTGATTCAACCTATCAAGTCGAGATAGGGCTTTTTGCTCCTAATCGTCCATTTATTCGGCTTCTTTTTTCAAACGTGATTCAAACACCGAGAAATGCTCCGTCGCCTTATTTTGACTGGTCGCCTGAATTTGCCATCTCGGCTCAAGAGTTTGCAAAGGTCCTGGACGTTACAGGTTTCAAACAAGATGCTATCGAGATGGCTCTGGCAGGAGATGATAAAACCGATATAGCTACTCAAAATACCTTCTTCAGCTTGTTCGGGCGGCAATTACTGAACGTTAGACTCAGTGAACTCAGGTATGCACTTTTTGCACTAGCTTCTGGACTTACGCTAGAAGACTTGCGTTATCAAATTTCACCGAGTCTTTTTGCGCTTTTGGAAAAACTGATGCTCGAAATGTCAGAACAAATAACAACAGAAAAGATCAAAGCAACGCTTAAAGAGAACTTTAACCTTGAGGAAGAAACAGAGGAAATTGAAGACGAAATTGAAGAGGAAATCGAAGAAGAAACTTTCAGAACCTTCGGCGCAAGTTTGGTTAGTTTTCGCAGGAAACTACCGAAAAAGCTCAAACTCCCAAAGAAGTTTCCGAAAATTTCGCCTATAAGCTCGCCCGGAGCGTAAATTTTTGAGAAAGCGTCTCTAAACACGGAGGCGCTTTCGTTTTTGCCGAAAAATCTGCTAATCTCTTAACATCTTGACGATGAGATTTCGGTCGTCGAGAAATTTCGCCGAATTTTTTAAGCACTCATGCATGTCGGATACCTTAGTCTAATTCTTCATGCACATTTGCCTTTCGTCCGTCATCCTGAACATCCTGAATTCTTGGAAGAAGACTGGCTTTATGAAGCCATTACGGAAGTTTATTTGCCGCTGATTTTCATTTTTCAGAATCTTCACGAAGCAGGCGCTTCTCCACGCCTTGCGATGAACATTTCACCACCGCTTTGCGAAATGCTTTCAGATAATCTCTTGCAAGAAAGATACAACCGCCACTTGGAGAATCTTTATGAGCTTTCGCAAAAAGAATTGCTTCGAGCGGGCAAAGAAAGCCCTGAATTCTTGCCTGCGGTTAGAATGTATATCGAAATTTTTGAAGTCTCGCTCCGACTCTGGAACGATGTCTATAAACACGATTTGATAAGCGCTTTTAGGCAACTTCAGGAAGAGGGAGTTTTGGAGATAATCACTTGCGGTGCAACTCACGGGTTCTTGCCGTTGATTTCAACAACGGAAGCAAAGCGCGCACAAATACAGGTTGCTGTCAAAAATTATGAAAAGCACTTTGGACGAAAACCAAGGGGAATTTGGCTTCCCGAATGTGCTTACGAAGAAGGCTTGGAAGAATTGCTGAAAGAAGCTGGGATTGAGTATTTCGTGAGCGACACTCATGCAATTCTTTACGGAACGCCGCGCCCGCGCTACGGCGTTCACGCTCCCGTAAGATGCCCGAACGGTGTAGCTACCTTTGCAAGAGACGTTGAAACTTCACAGCAGGTTTGGAGTGCAGAAGTCGGCTATCCGGGCGATCCTGTCTATCGGGAGTTTTACCGCGACATAGGTTGGGAACTGCCGATTGAATACTTAAAACCGCATCTTCATGCAGACGGGAACAGACGTCACTTGGGATTGAAGTATTACCGCATTACGGGCAGAACCGAAAAAAAAGAGCCTTACATTCCTTCACTCGCACGCGAAAAGGCGGCTGAACATGCCGGACATTTTCTCGCTGAAAGAATAAGGCAATCATACGAGTTACGCCAACTTTATCAAGGACACCCACCACTGATTGTTTCTCCATACGATGCTGAACTTTACGGACACTGGTGGTTTGAAGGTCCACAATTTCTTGATTTCTTCTTCCGCAAACTCCACTACGACCAAAACGAAATCAAAGCAGTAACGCCCGGTGATTATCTTGATTCAGGGATTCCCATACAGATTCAACAACCTGCTACTTCCAGTTGGGGCGAGCGCGGATACTACAAAGTCTGGCTCAATGAAGGAACTGCTTGGATGTATCCGTATCAACACGATGCGGAAAGAAAAATGACGGAACTAGCGAATCGCTTTGATTCGCCTGATGAACTTCAAAAGCGAACACTCAATCAGATGGCGCGCGAGCTTCTTCTTGCTCAATCAAGCGATTGGGCATTTCAAATCTATCAGGGAACAACCGTCGAATACGCATCACGCCGCTTCCGCTCACATATCCACCGCTTTAATTTACTAGCATCAGCCCTAGAAAAGAACGAAATAGACGAGCGAATTTTGAGCGAAATTGAATCAAGAGACAACATTTTTCAAGAGATTGACTACAAGGTTTATCGCTCGGTTAAAAAGAAAAAAGAGTAAAAATTCCAGAAAAACGAGACATAGGCTAAAATACATCCGAAAGCAGGTTTTTGAGCGTCTATCTTCGTGGAGGTTTTATGAGCTTGCGGTTGATTTGTTTGGTTTTGATACTTCTATCAGCAATCATAGCGGTTAAATCACAAAATCGCACTGAACAGATTACGCCTGTCAAACTCAGCCAAGAAGAAATCAATAGAATAATCAAAAGTTTCACCGAAAAAGAGAGGGAATTCAGAGAGGCTCTGAAAAGATACGTCTTCAATCGAAGTGTCACAATTCAAACAATAGGCTTAGGTGGAAACGTTACTGGAACCTACAGGCGAGATTCATTTATGACCTTCACAGAAAGCGGCGAAAGATATGAAAAAATTCTCTATGCGCCTGTTTCAACCTTGAAAGACATATCCGTAACACCCGAAGATATTGAAGATTTAGGCGGAGTTAATCCTTTCGCCCTTGAGCCTGAAGTAGCTCACCTTTACAACTTTACACTCGTAGGAAAACAAAGAATTGATGAACTTGATCTTTACGTCTTCGACGTCACTCCAAAAGTTATTCCCGATCCCAAGAAATCGAAGCAAAGGCTGTTTGTCGGTAGAATATGGGTTGACGACCGAGATTTGCAGATAGTTAAATCCAAAGGAAAAGGCGTTCCCGAAACAAAAAACAACAAGTTTCCCGTCGTTGAAACATGGCGCGAGAACATTGATGGTAAATACTGGTTTCCTGCTTATTCCTATTCTGATGACGAACTGGTTTTTGATGACGGAAGCGTAGTAAGAATCAGAATGCGCGTCAAATACACAAATTACCGCATGGGTCGCTCAGAAGTTAAAATACTTGAAGACGAAGAAGAACCTTCACCACCAACCCAGGAAAAACCATAGTGATAATCTCAAGACTCAGAAAGAAGGCTCAATTGAGAGTGATATATTCTGATTTTTGAAAGAAAGCTTTCAAATAGTGCTTTAGAGCGAGTCCGAGAAACGAAAAACTGCAAGAAGTTTTCGGTTGTCCGCTTTGCTAGAGTCTCAAAATCCACTCCGTAGAAATCAGCGAGAAACTTTGCTGTGTGAGCGACGAAGGCAGGTTCGTTACGACTGCCTCGCATCGGCACCGGAGCGAGATAAGGGCTATCGGTTTCAATCAAAAGCTTCTCAAGCGGGACAACTTTTGCGGCTTGACGCAAGTTCTCTGCCTTTTTGAAAGTCACGTTCCCGGCAAAACTTATCAAAAATCCTCGTTCAAGAAGCATCTTTGCCATTTCCGCAGACCCACCGAAACAATGCATTATTCCGCCTTGAAAGTTCTCATGCGAACATTCTTCTAAAAGTATTTTCAAGGTGTCTTCATCAGCATTGCGACTATGAATGATGATAGGCATTTTTAGTTCAAGCGCAACTCGAATCTGCCTTCGGAAAACCTCTATTTGCTTTTCCTGTGGGCTGTGGTTGTAGTAAAAGTCTAATCCAATCTCGCCCCAAGCTATTATCTTTTCATTCGTTTCAACAAGATTTATAAGCCGCTTTTCAACTTCTTCGCTGTATTCTTTAGCATCGTGCGGATGAATCCCTACGGATGCAAATATAAAATCGTGTTCGTTTGCTAACTCTACTGATTTTTCAAAGGAATCACCTGAAGGGCTTCCAGTGCCTACATTTAGCATTGCCACGACACCTGCGCTCCTTGCTCGCCTGATTACTTCTTCACGATCAAGAGCAAACTCCTCACTGTCAATGTGGCAATGCGAATCTACTAGCATAGCTGAAGCCATTTATCTTCCTCTCTCAACGCCGAAGTTTTTAGAACTTTGAAAACTCATGAATTTACTATTCAACCTAGCTACTTCAGCCTAGCGCCGTTTTTGACTTCTTCGATGAAGGTTGCTATTGCCGGAACGTCTGATTCATCAAGGCTTGCGGCGCATATCATTCCTTGAGATTCAAGCCCACGCATTTTTCTTGGTTTCAAGTTTGCTACAACTACAACCTTTCTGCCTATGAGTTTTTCAGGCTCATAGTATTGAGCCAAACCTGCCAAAATCTGTCTCGGTTTTTCTTCGCCTATATCAACTTCAAAACGAAGTAGTTTATCTGCATTCGGCACTCTTTCGGCAACTTTTATCTCGCCAACTCTCAAATCCACCTTGAGAAAGTCTTCTATCGTGATGAAATTGTCCTCGGAATCCTTTGATGATTCCTCCTGCTTCATTGCTGAATCTACTGGTTTTGGAACTTCTGTTGATTTTATCTCACTCATAACTTTCTCCTTATCAATTCTTGGGAAAATCGGCGATGTTTTGTTGATGCGCGTTCCTACGGGCAATCCGCCCCATTTCAAATCTTCAGGATTTTGCCTTGCTAAATCTCCTTCCAAACCTAATTGCTTGTAGAGCTTCTGCATTGATTCAGGCAAGATTGGATAAAGCAAAATGCAAGCCCATCGGAGCGTTTCAGCAGAACGATAAAGAACCGCATTCAAAACTTCTGTCTGCTTTTCATTTTTCACCAACTCCCAAGGCTTTGCATCTGTTATCATCTTGTCTATTCTCGCAAATACACTCCAAACAACTTCTAGAGCTTGGCTGAACTCAAATTCATCGAATCTTCTGATGAACTCCCTTTTTGCATATTCCAAAACCGTCACTATCTCTTGTTCATCTGGATGGACATAAGCACGCTTTGCGTCAAGCCAGTGTTCTTGACTTATCTTACCGTGCGGAATGACTCCATTTCGATATTTTTCTATCATCGAAAGCGTGCGCGAAGCCAAATTCCCTAATCCGTTAGCTAAATCGGCATTCGTTCGGTCAATTAAGCTCTCGTAGCCAAAGTTTCCGTCTTGACCAAAAACCATCTCGCGCATCAAGAAATATCTCACAGCATCAACCTGAAAGTGTTTTTTCAAAACATCAAGCTCGATGATATTCCCCAAGGTTTTGCCCATTTTTCTACCTTGAGCATCGAGCCACATTCCATGAGCGAAAACCATCTGCGGAAGTTCTAGCCCTGCCGCAAGCAAAAACGCCCACCAATAAACGGTGTGGAATCGAAGAATGTCTTTGCCAACGAGATGATGTGCATGTTTCCAATACTTTTCAAATCCGCTTTTTTGATTATTTCCATATCCGAGCGCCGTTATGTAGTTTGAAAGAGCATCAAGCCATACGTAGATGATATGGTTTTCATCGCCCGGAACAGGAATTCCCCAGCTAACGCTTCTCTTTTCGCGCGAAATTGACAAATCCTGTAAGCCTTGCTTTATAAACGCTATGACTTCATTGCGACGTGCTTCGGGACGGATTTTTTCAGGATGCTTTTCGATTATTTCAAGAAGCGTTTCCGCATAATCAGAGAGCCGAAAAAAATAGCTTTCTTCAGAAACCCGCTCAAGTGGCTTTTCATGAATCAAACATAAAGGAATCTCTGATTCTTGCGTCAACTTATATTCGTCTTCAGTCTTGAAAGCGGCACAGGGAGCGCAGAACCAACCTTCATAAAAGCCTTTGTAAATCGTCGAATTACCTTTTGGAGTTTTGTTTTTCGCTATTTCACGCCAAAAATGTTGAGCGCCTTCATAGTGAAAAGGCTCAGTTGTTCGCATAAAAATCGAATAACCGCGCTCACCTTCGCAAATGCCGAAATCGGCAAACATCTTTTTGAGTTCAGCAGAAATGTAATCAACTTGCTCTTTTGGCGTTCTACCGAGCCTTTCCGCCGCTCGCTGTATGTTGATTCCGTGTTCGTCGGTGCCAGTTAAAAAGAACGTATCAAAACCGCGCTGGCGTTTATGCTTTGCAATTACATCAGCGACAACTGTTGTGTAAAGATGCCCAAGATGCGGCAAACTATTTGCATAGTAAATCGGAGTTGTAATGTAAAAAACCTTCATGCCTGCTACTTTTTCTAGTCTTGAACTCCCAAAATCTCAAAGATGAAGAATCTGCTCAAAGCGCTCCATGCGCTTACCCGATCTTCCAGTTTTTAAGCGCTTGAATCACAGGCGATTTTATTTCCTGCTCCGACCGACTTGAACTTTGGCAGGACGTAGAAGTTTATCTCCGAACTTGTATCCGCGCTGGTATTCCAGAATAACCTTTCCTTCTCTTTCAGGCTCAACTTCTACGGTGTCAACAGCTTCATGAAGTTCTGGCGTGAAATCTGCACCGATTGATTCAATCGGTTCTACGCCAAGACTCGATAAAGCCTGCTCAAAAGCTCTAGCCGTGCCTTTGACTCCTGCGAGAAAATTTTCAGTTGATAAGGTTTCCGAATTTTCAGCATGTTCTATTGCGAGTTTCAGATTGTCCAAAACAGGCAAAAGAGTTTTCAGGAATTGAAACTGCGCTTCTCTAGCTCTATCTTCCAACGATCTTCTAATCCGCTCACGCATTTCCGCAGTTTCCTTCTCCATGCGTTTTATCAACTCTTCAGCTCTTGCCTGCACGGCTAAAAGTTTCGCTTCAGCGGCCTCTCTGCGCGCTCTTTCCTGCTGAAGTTCATTCTCAAGTTTTATAACTTCAGGAGACTTCTGCTTCAACTCGGATTTACTCTCAGCAGATTCCGACTCAGCAACCTCTGCCATCTTCTCCGTAGATACTTGCCCACTACCAGCATCAAGGTTTTCAGATTTCTCATCATCAACAAATCTTCCCTCTTCTCTTAACTCACCTTCCTCGTTAAAACGTCTTTTATCCTTTACCATGATTTTTTCCTCAATTGTTTCTTTGCCATTAAGTTTCATCTCCCGTTCCATAGGCAAATAAGAATTTTACCATCTGGCAGAGATAATCACGAAAAGCCATCTTAAGTTTCCGCAAGCAGAATCCCAAACTTGCTTTGAGAGACTCTACTTTGATCGAGACAAGACAAGCTACTCGACTTCAAAGCGAAATACGAGTTCAAAGCGAAAAAAGTCTTTGGGCATCGCCTTTAAGAAATAGTAAATTGAAAGAAACAACCCGTAAGCTTATTAGTGTGGTTTATCTTGAGGCTTTTGCTACCCTCTTCTTTGGTTTTCTAAGCTCGATGCCACTTGCCTCAAAAGTAACTTCCGTGACAGTCCCATCTGGATTGATTTTCTCAAATTTTGCACCGTCTTCTTCTATCATGTGCTTAACCTGTTCTTTTGAAAGCGTTTTGAGTATTACCTTACCTTCAACTTTAGCCAAAAGACCTTCTGACTGAAGCGGTATGAAGAAAGCGTGATCTTTCATCTTGACCCTTATTGAAGGTTTGTTAGCGGCTGGAGCTAATTCAGCCCAACATCCTTCCTTCTTGCACGAACGAACTATCACACCTTCAACTAAAAGAGTTTGGTCTTGGTATTTCGCAGGCTCTTTCAAAACATCTTCGAGTGCAACCTTCTTAGCGCTTTTAGAAATCGGCGCACCTCGCTTTATAACTCCATTTGCATCGAACTGAGCAATTTTATCTGCTTCAGTCGGCTTTTTCTTCTCAATCTGATTTGTTTTCTCTTGCGCAAAAACACTAATCGAAAAACAAAAAGCAAGTAGCATTACAAGAACTCTCATCGTCATTTTCCTCCATTCTTTTCTGCATTATAAACGATCTTCCCATCAACTATGGTCATCAAAACCTTTACGTTGCGAATTTCTATTGGATTTATCGAGAAAATATCATCTGAAAGAATAACGAAATCAGCCAATTTTCCAACTGAAAGCGTCCCTTTGACGTTTTCTTGAAATTCAGCGTAAGCCGAACCTAACGTATATGCCTTAACGGTTTCTTCGACCGTGATTTTCTGTTCAGGAATCCACCCGTTTGGATTTTTATCATCGAGAGTTCGGCGAGTTACAGCCGCATAAATCGTCATCATCGGATTAAGAGACGCAACAGGCCAATCCGTGCCGAAAGCCAAAATTGCGCCTGCATCTAGCAAGCTTCGGAAAGCATAAGTGCCTTTGAGCCGTTTTTCGTCGAGTCTTTTCCAAGCCCAACGCCCATCGTCAATTACATGATAAGGCTGCATTGATGCGATGACTTTCTGCTTTGCAAAGCGCTTGATTAAATCCTCGTTCAGATGTTGAGCATGTTCGATGCGGAAACGTCGGTCGCGAGCGCCGTTTTCTTTTTCCACTCTTTCGTAGATTTTCAAAATTTCATCATTTGCGCGATCACCGATTGCATGAATCATAATTTGAAGCCCAGCTTTGTCGGCTTCGCGGACCCTTTCATACATTTTCGGCATCTCGTCGGAAGCCAGCCCAACAGAATTAGGCGCATCTAAGTAAGGCTCAAAAAACCATGCGGTAGTCGAACCTAGACTTCCGTCAGCAAAGCCTTTCAAGCCGCCAACTCTGAGCATCGAATCGCCGAAAGCATAATGAACGCCGGTTCTTTTCCAACGTTCCCAATCAGGAAGCGGTGAAACTGCATAGATTCTCGTCTTGAGCTTACCTCTTCTGAGAAGCTCTTGATAAACTCCAATGTCTGTGCCAGCCGACATATCTTGAACGCTCGTTACTCCAAGCGATGCCGCATAATTCGTTGCCGCTTCGGCGATTTCTAACTTTTCTTCAAAAGTTGGTTCAGGAATTACACGATAAACATAGTTCATTGCGGCGTCTTTGAGTATGCCGGTTGGATTTCCGTCCTTGTCTCTAACAATCTCTCCGCCTTCGACGTCTTTCGTGTTTCTGTCAACTCCTGCAAGCTTCAAAGCGAGACTATTTGCAAGTGCCATGTGGCCGTCAAGACGGTTAATGAACACAGGATTATCGGGTGTTACGGGATCGATCATCTCTTTTGTCGGCAAAATGCTCGGATTCCAATTTTCGTGATCCCAATTCCCGTTCAAAATCCATCTACCTTTCGGCAGCTTCGATGCGAACTCTTTGATTCTGCGAACAAATTCTTCTGGACTTTTCGCATCGCGCAAATCAACCGAAGAAAGCGAAGCTCCGCCTTCCATGAAATGCAAGTGTGAATCATTGAATCCTGGCAAAACTAGTCGCCCTTTCGCATCAATTACTTTCGTTTTATCCCCGATTAAAGCCTTTATTTCTTCGTTCGAGCCTACCGCAACGATTTTATTTCCCCAAACCGCAATCGCTTCAGCTTGCGGTTTCGCATCGTCCATAGTGCGAACCTTCGCGTTAATAACTGCTAAATCCGCCATAAATTTCTGCGAAAAAGCCGTAGTTTTGAACCCAAAAGGCAAAGAACAACAAATTAAAAGGATCAACAGGATTGCAAAAATTAGCCCTTTCATAACCGAATCTCGATGCGTTGATTAAAACTAGAATCCAAGAAGCAAATTTTAGACTTTTTACCGGCAAAGTGCTAATCAGCGGTATTCAAATCTGCGCCATTCGGTTTCGTAATATCTTACGAGCACTTGGTTGTCAAGTCGGTTAATTTCGATTTCATCTTCAGGCATGGAAATATCTGATGAGAAATTAAACATAGCCTGGAAGGCTTCTTCATTGAGAAACTTTAGCCTGATGTCCGAACGAAGCCTGATCGGTTCTCGGAAAGACTCTTGCTTAGCCAGAACGTATCCCCAGATTCCGAAACTTGGAACAGTCGTGTTGTAAGGCTTTACGTGAAAACCTACCGCCTGAAGTGTTTTTACGATGCACCAAAACGATCGGCGCGCCACTAGCGGAGATGTGCATTGAATAACAGCAACTCCGTCGGGTTTTAGCTTGTTTTTCAGCATCCGATAGAATCTGGTTGTGTAAAGTTTCCCCAGAGCAAAATTGTGCGGATCGGGAAAATCAACAATCGCAATATCAAAAGGCTCTGCTTCAGCGTTGTCAAGCCATACGAAAGCATCTTGATTGATAACCAAGACGCGCGGGTCTTTCATGGAGTTATTATTTAACTCGGCAAGTGCGGGAAGGCTTATCGAAAGATTTGTCATTGCCGGGTCTAAATCAACCAGAGTCACAGACTCAACCGAAGGATATTTCAAGACTTCCCGTAGTGCTAAACCATCGCCACCGCCCAGAATTAAAACTCTCTTTGGATTTCCATCATGTGCTGAAAAAGCCGGATGAACCAGCGCTTCGTGATAGCGGTATTCGTCGAATGAATGAAATTGTAGATTCCCATTCAGGTAAAGAGCATAGCCCGAACGTCCTCGCGTAACTACGATTCTTTGATACTGCGAACTTTGCGCATAAATTATTTGTTCCGGATACAAAGCATCTTCCGCCAGCGTCGTTAGGGATTCAGATTTGATAAAAGCTACAAGCAGAATCAAAATCACAATAAAACCTTTCACGCGTAAGATGCTCAAATCTTTTTCTTCAATCAAGTCTTCCAAAAGCCATGTCCCCCAAAGTCCCACAGCCGCATTCATCATTCCGAAAAAAAGCGACGTTCTGTTAAGCCCCATGTAGGGAACGAGAAAAATTGGGAACATCAATGAAGCAATCAACGCACCTATGTAATCTAAAGCCAGAACGCGTGAAACAAGTTTTTTGAAATCCAGCTCGTTTTTTAATATCCGCATGAGTAGCGGTATTTCGAGACCTACAAGAACACCAATGAGAAAAACCAGCGGATAGAAGATAAGATTAAAGTAAGAAACGTATGCGAAAACCAGAAAGAGAATCGGTGCAGAAAGCCCTCCGGCAATTGCAACAGACAGCTCAACCTCAACGAAACGCTTTGCTAGGTCTTTCTCTATGAATCCAGAAAGCCATGAGCCAACGCCCATTGCAAAAAGATATATGCCGATAACCAGAGAGAATTGAGTTACGGAATCTCCCAGAACGTAACTGGAAACAGTAGCGGCGAGCAGTTCGTAGATCAAGCCGCAGGTGGCAATTATAGCCACATTTAGAAAAAGAAGCGGGATATACCGCCGCCGATTTTGCATATTTTATCCGCTTATCGCCGCCGCTATGATTATAGCTATGCTTATCAGCATTGCTCCAACCATAATTCCTAAGGCTACATTTTGATCTTCCTCTATCTCTTTGCGAATAGAAAACGGCGTCACTTTTTCCAATATAAGAAAACTGATCGCAAAGATCACTAGCCCTAGAATTACAAATACAAGCGTTGTTACCAGAACTTCTAGCAATTGCTCTAACTTTACTACAAAGAGAATCATCTTATTTTCCTCCACGGTATCCGAAAATGTATGGCATTCCTCTAGAACGTGAACCTGAAGAAACTATCTCCCACCCAAACCAGGTTGCCATAATGTAGCCACCTAAAACAGTAAGCGTAAAGATAATGAAAATAATTCTCAAAATGTATCTGAACATAGAATTCTCCTATGATGACGATGAAAACATACTCTGCTCCCAACGTTGTTGTTCAAAGTGTCTTCTGCGAATCCATGCAATAAAAGGAACTATTGCTAACAAGATAAAAGCGCAAATGAAGTTACTACAGCTAGCAATTCCTTGCTCAACCTTGAGTTCAACAGGCAAAGATGTGTTTGAAGTCTGCCAAGAGGCTTCTACACGCAAAACATAAGTCCCTTTCGGAAGTGAACTGATTTTAGATGAATTCTCATTGCCTCCTTCAGTCCACCTTTCACCATCTTCCACACCGTAATAATACTCAACCGGAATGCTGACCGACTCCACTTCTTGATTAGTTTGAACGTTGATCAAATCAACATCTAACTCCACCCAAGAGTTATCAACAGGAGCTTTAGCTGTTATCTGAATGTTTTTGTTTGCCTCTAACTCGAAGGGCTTACTGAAAAGAACCCTTGTTGCATTCGGATTGTTTGCTGGCGGAAAAACAAGAGTTTGGGTTAAAACCGTCTTAGTGCTAGCAGAAAAAGGAAGTAGCAAAATTGCAAGAATGATCAAAACGGCTATTGAAAATAATCCCCATTTTATGTAAAAGGGAGCATCGCCGGTGTATGGTTGATTTGGCGCAATTAGACGAGGTCTTGGTAAATTCTGAATTCCAAAAGCCTTTTCGACTTCTTGAACTGTTAGATAATGTCCAAGTGACCAGTTCATCTCTTTGCCTGTGAGTTCACAGGAAAGCACTTTCGGTGGCGCAATGTAGTCAATGGCACGAACGCTTTCACCTTGCTCAACTCTCCAGTAAAATTCACCCGTCACGTATTCGACTCTTGCAACTGCGTCTTGGAAAATCTTAAAAGAGTCTCCTTCAAAGAAAATTTTCTTTTTACTTCCTCTTGATATAAGAGCTGGATTAACAGGTTCAACGAAATTCCAGTGATTATCGCTGTGAACAAGCCATCGAAAACCTATTTTGGGATTGTAAAGCAGATATTCATGCCAGAAGTATGTTTCTCCTTCTATCGTCACACTTCTAACCATTGCGCCGATAATTGTCATCGGCTCGTTTCTTGTAAGGTTACCAAAGGAAGCCTTCATGCCTATTTTCAGACAGAATTTTTCTTCGTAAGGCGAAGGCTGTAAGGTTTTCAGCCATTTTAGTTTTCCCTCGCTAACATCAAGCAACGAATCGCAGTAAGGACAAGCCACGCGTTCGGTTTTGTCGGGAGCTTGCAAGGAAAGCGGAGCCGCACACTTCGGACAGTTCATGCTAGCGGCAGAAACTCTTCTTTCCGCACGTTCTGCCGGTTTGAGATCAGCCCAACCTAAATCTTCAAGCTTGACTTCTTCTCCCAGAAAAACCGTTGGCGGATTTGTTTCGTAGTCAATGGTCGCAAATAAGTTTCCTTCACCTGACAAATCCGCATAATTTCTTTTTTCGCCCGGAATAAATTTGAAGGGGATTTCACCTTCCGCCGCAATCGCCGTTGCCGTGCCTTTTTCATTTACAATCAGCGGCAGTTTTTCATGAATCCCAAAGATTGGCTCACCTACAACTAGACTTTCGTAGTCAGGTATCTTGACTCCGGCTGGAAGCTTTTTATAAAACGTCAGATAAAATTTTCCTTGAGCTTCCGCAAGCCAACCGACCCAACCATTAGAAAAAACCGCATACCATTCATCCCAGACACCGCCAAGTTCATGGCGATTCTGAGATCGCCCTGTTAGTTCAAACTTATGTCCGCGCCAAGTCCCTTTCAAACCCAACTTCAGCGGTGATTGTGACTCAACAATTTCAGCAACTTTTCCTAAATCATCTAATCCTCGGTCAGTTCTTGCTACGGCAGAACGGCAGTGAGGACAAATGACGACTATTGTAGAACCAGCTCTGAACTCAATTGGTCCCGCACATGAAGGACAACTTGCTTTTAGGACGCTCATACTTTCTAATCCGCTATGCTTTCGTTTCTCTTCACAAAACTAACCTTCGATTTGCGCATCCGCCTCAAACTTCCTTATCATCATAATTGTTTTTTAGGAAAACACAAAACCTTAGTTGACACTTCATTCGTTCTATGATTGTAGAGATTTTTGATAAGCAATTTTTGGACTTGCACAAGCGTTCTTGTGAACTGATTTTGAAAATCCCTGAAAAAAAGCTCTATTGGCAACCTGAAGAAGCAAATTCATTCTTTCCGATGCATTCGTGCGGTGAGTGCATTTTGCGTTCGGCAGGCGCTGTCGAACAGACTTTCGGTGGTATCACTACAAGGCTATGGGATGATCCCTTTGAGTGGACTTTACCCGAAGCACTTTCAACCAAAGAAAAGATTCTGAAATACTTGGAAGAAGTTGAGCAAACAAGACGGCGCGGATTTGCGCTCTTCACATCAGACGAAGACTTGAAAAAACAAATTCCCGCTCCCGTAAAACTTAAGCCGATTTTCCAGATTCTACTTGAAACTTTAGCCCGCGCAGAGCATTTTCAAGGCCGCGCCTTCGCTATATTCCAGCTTTTGACTTCTCGTAAGCGCGAAGAAGATTCTTAATTTTCTTCGTTGCTATTGTTCTTTCTCATTTCAGACCAAGCTCCAAAAATACCTACTGCCAACCCTACGATTGCAAAACCGATTTCCACAATCTTCAGCGTCGAGTTCGACAATGCAGGAATAAGGTAAACGATGAATTGATTGATGAAATCAAAAGCCGAGATTGCTAATCCTATTGCCGCTATTAGGAAACCTAGAGAAGCTAATCTCAGGTTGAGAGTCGTTTTTTCAGGCTTATGTCGGCTCAAACGGCTATGCGAATAACCGTAGCCGAAATATATCGAAAGACCGATCAGTAGCCAAACGGCAAACCTCATCCAGTTAGTCCATCCAAGTTCGCTCATCAAGTAAGTACAGCACAAAAGCCCAAGCACCGGGATAAGAGAAAGTTTTTTAACCATTGAAAGAACCGCTATAATGACTGCAAGAACAACAAATGCTATGTAAGGGATTTTATGGGAAAAAGCTTGCCAAGCAGTTTCATTTCCTTGAGGTTCGGCCCTAAATAATCTGGACACCAGTTCAACTACATTTTCAGCAAAACCTTTGCTCGCGTCGTAGTTGAAGTAGAAAATAAGACCTAAAATTGCGAGCAAAATCAAGGGAACAAGAAATCGCCCGTTTATGTAAGGAACAAAACGGTTTTGACGACCAAATTCTTTATCTTTGAAAAGCACTCCGGCACAAACAATCGAAAAAGCAAAAAGAGTGCCAATAACACTTAGGTCTGTGACTTCTACAAGATTCATGAAAAGTGCTGGAATAGCAACGACTAAACCTGCAATTATCGTGGAAAACCAAGGCGTTCTAAAGCGTGGATGAATCGAAGAAAAAATGGGCGGCAGAAGCCCATCACGACTCATTGCCATCCACAGCCTCGGCTGACCAATTTGAAAAACGAGAAAGACTGTTGCCATTGCGATAACTGCACTGATGGCTATTATGCCCGCTATCCAATTGATATTTGCGCCTTCTGGACCAAACACAAAAGCCAAAGGATCGCCAACAGCGAGCTTTTCATGTGAAACCATTCCCGTTAAAACCAATGCCAACAAGCAGTAAAGAATCGTGCAGATTGCAAGCGAAAGAATCATTCCGCGTGGTAAGTCTCTGTGGGGATTGCGACATTCTTCTGCGGTTGTCGAAAGCGCATCGAAGCCAATGTATGCAAAAAACACAGCCGCTGCTCCCGACATAACTCCTGCAAATCCATTAGGCGCAAAAGGAGACCAATTTGCAGGATTGACGTAGAAAGCACCTAAAATAATCACCAACAAGATTACAGCAACTTTCAAAATGGTCATCACGTTTGCCGTAACCTTCGATTCGCGAATTCCGATATAGACAAGTGCAGTCAGCAAGACGGTTATAGCAAGTGCCGGGACATCAGCAATAAAGCGAAAATCTCCAATCATCGGAGCCGAAGTCCATGCAGCGTATGCCTCAACGGCAGAAGGCGTTAAACCATCGGAGATAGAAGCAAGTTGTTCACCTTTCATTTCAAGAAGTGATTGCAAACTGTGTCCGCTCTTGATGGCTTGATCAACGATCTGCCCACTTTCAGTAAAAGTGCGAGAAGCGCTCAAATAATCCATTGTTGCGTATGGCGGTATGTTTATGCCGTAACCTTTCAGCATCGAAGTAAAATAATCACTCCACGAAATCGCAACTGCTATGTTCCCTATCGCATATTCGACTATCAAGTCCCAACCTATAATCCATGCGATTAGCTCTCCCAACGATGCATACGCATAGGTGTAAGCTGAACCCGCAATTGGAATCCTTGATGCGAACTCTGCATAACAAAGTGCTGAAAAAGCACAAGCAACTGCAGCAAAAATAAAAAGAAAAACAATGGCAGGTCCACCTCTACTTGCCGCATTCCCGATCATCGCAAAAATTCCCGCTCCAATGATCGCTGCAATTCCAAGCATCGTCAGATCAAAAACACCAAGCGTGCGCTTTAGCCCAACCCTGCCTTCTTCCGCAAACCCTGAAACAGCATCAGCTTGAATCTGCTCGATTGATTTCCTTCTTAACAACTCAGGCATAAGCTACCTTCGGGCAAAACTTTGCTAGTCGGAAAACAAACGAAGATATTTTACACACAAAACAAAAGAACCATAAATCGAAATATAAATTTTTCTTACCAAAACGCTTCACAAAATAGCACAACCTAAAATACTTAATCACTAAACCCAATCGAAACCCACTTCAAACAGCCAATTAAACAAATATCAGACGCAAAAACGCATTGAGTAAAGATTTTGACCTCCTATTGAACTTTCACCGAAGTTTTGCCTTAAATTTCAAGTTTGCCAATAAGCTAAAATTTAATTATGACCGAAAGCCTTGAAACCAAGATTTTTCGTTTTCAGGTTGAAGAAGAATATCATCGAAAAAGACTTGACGAATTTTTGTTTGACAAATTCCCTTTCCTAAGCCGAATCTACCTAAAAAAGCTTGTCCGAGATGGGAAATGTCAGGTCAATGGACAGATTGAAGATCGTGGGCATGTTTTGAGAAAAGATGACTTCATAGAGATCGAAATTGAATGGAGAGAAGATTTCTTGACGCATCCCGAACCGATGAATTTAGAAATTTTGCATGAAAACGAAGATTTTTTGGTTGTAAACAAGCCTGGCGGAATGCTGGTTCACCCAACATTAGGCGTAAGAAGTGGAACTTTGCTTAACGGTTTAGCCTATCATTTAAACAAAAACTCAAACGGTATTTTCATACGTGCAGGATTAGTGCATCGCTTGGACAAGGAAACTTCAGGTTTATTGATAGTAGCAAAAAACAAAAAAGCTCATCGAATCTTATCATCTACTTTCCAACATAGACTCGTAGAAAAAAAGTATTTCGCTTTAGTTGAAGGCATTGTTTTGGAAGATAAAGGCACTATCGAAGCTCCGATAGGAAAATATGAAGACTTGAGACAATGGAGCGTCAAACCCGATGGCAAAATGGCTATTACTTCATTTCAAACGGTAAGAAGATTCGCTGACAAAACTCTTTTAGAACTTGAACCTTTGACAGGAAGAACCAATCAGATTCGGATTCATCTATCCCATATCGGGCATCCGATAATCGGCGATGAAAAATACGGCGGTAAAAAATTCAACCGGTTATGCCTTCATGCTTATAAACTAAGTTTCTCCTACAAAGGACAGCACTTTGTTTTCCAAACTGAAATTCCCGAAGACTTTTGCATTTGATTAACGATCAAACTCGACTACTCCGCTTAAGAAGGAACCCTTATTTTCAGGGCATTTGGTATGATTTCAAACTTTGCAGGTAGCTTTCCTATCAATTCTCCATCAACCTCGATCTGAATTTCTTGGCCTTTATGAAAAGGTTTTGCCTCTATAGTTTTGGCGAGAGTGCTTCCCACTTCAGGAAGGCTTAAGTGTGTGCCTTGATAAAGAGAGTAAGAATTCAAGATAACTTTCAAAGCAGAAATATCGCCAATGTTTACAACATCGAAAAGTCCATCGTTTATTCGAGCATTTGGAGCTATTTTCATTCCACCGCCAAAGAAACGTGCATTGCAAATGCAAAAGTTCAGTGTAATCAATGAGTTTTCTCTTTTCTCATCTATCTTGACTTTGACATATATGCTGTTTGATTCCATAATTTCCTGCAAAGTCGAAAGTGCAAAACTCAACTTGCCGCGCAGTTCCTGTAGCGGTAGCCATTGAAGCTTTATGTTAGTCTTTACCCTGCGTATTACAGATGCAGAAAGCCCAAAAGATGCTACGTTCAGGAAATATCTTTCGCTAAACTCGCCTTTATCATTTGTATAAGATACTTTACCGACATCAACCAATCTGGTTACGCCTTCCCTTAACTGTTTTGCTGCTTGGCGGACTTCAGTCGAGATGCCTAATGTTCGCCGGAAATCTCCGCCCGTTCCTGAGGGCAAGATACCAAGCTCAACGTCTTTTTGAGAAAGCAAAATCCCGTTTGCAACTTCGTTAATTGTGCCATCACCACCGCAGGCTATGATAAACTTTCTTCCTTTTTTAGCGGCGTGAAATGCAATCTCGATACCGTCGCCCTGTTTTTTGGTAAAGGCAACTTGAAAAGCCCCAAAGTGCGCTCTAAGGTCGGAAGCGATCTCTGCCCATCGCTCCCTTGTCGAACCCGATGCCGACTGCGGATTCACAATAACCAACGCTACTGAAGGATCAAAAGCCATTTCTCCAACTTGCAAAATTCTAATACGACTAGCTCTTAATCAGCAAAAAGCCCACACAAAAACTTGTCGATCTAACATACTGATTCTGCAATAAGATCATTGACCAACGTCTGTAATTTTGAATATCATTCAGTTAGTAATTCTTGCATTGACTTTTTTCGCATGGACTTTGCATCAACATATCTCGTCATTGGGATTCTCGTTTCTCTGCTTATCTTGATTTACACCTTACGCAGTCGCATTCGCGGCGGCAATTTTTTCGCCATTAGCTGTTTTCTATCAATTTTGTGGATGTATGCCGAATTGATCAAAAGAACGGATCAAACGCTACAAATCCAATGGCAAGCCGAAACACCCCGATTTATTGCAGCCATTGCTTTGCCCGTCTTTTCTTTTTTGTTTATAAGCAACTATCTTGGGAAAAACATTGGGCTCAAAAAAACTGTTCTGCTTTTTGTCGTTCCCTCTATTTCAACCATAATGCTACTCACGAATGATAACCACTTACTTTTTTTCAAGCAAAGCTATTTGGATTCACAAGAACACCTGAGATTTACATACGGTCTTTATTATTGGCTCGTTCACTTACCCTACTCCTACACTCTGTTGATGATCACCCTTGTTCTAATACTCGACCAGTTGAGAAAAACTCCAAAGGAAGAAAGAAAAAGATTAAAAACGTTGTTTGCTGCCGTTTTGATACCGTTTATTGCTAATGCTTTGTCGGTCTTCAAAGTGTTTGGAGATATTTCATTAACAGCATTTTCGTTGCCCTTATTCTTTCTTACCGTTAGTTTTGCTATTTTCCGATATAACTTCCTAAGAGCCAGTCCACTCGCATACGAAAAAGTTTTCAGCAGTATAAGCGATGGCGTTTTGGTTGTTGATACAAACAACAGGATTATTGATATAAACCCAGCTGCTGCCGAAGGTTTGGGGAAAACGGTTGAAGAGCTTGTAGGGAAAAAATTAGAAGAAGTTTTCTCTGAGTGGAGTGATCTGCTAAGCAAATGCAAGGATGCCGAGAATTTTTATGATGAATTTCAAATCAATCTCCATGGTGAACAGCGCTATATTTCCGTCAAAGTCTCTCCCGTCAAAAGCAAAGCAGATGTTCTTGAAGGCCGTGTTTTTATACTAAGAGATATAACAGAAAGCAAAAGATATGAGTTCTTCCTGAGAAACCTAGCCTTTCGTGATAGCTTGACACACACAGCGAATCGGCGAAAGTTTCAAGAAGACTTTGAGCTTTTGATAGAACGTTCAAGGGTTTTAAGAAGGATTTTTTCGGTTATCTATTTCGATATTGACGATTTCAAAAATGTCAACGACTGCTTCGGGCATAATGTTGGCGATGAACTTCTAAAGCTCGTTGCGGCTCGTGTTGCTTCCGTTTTACGCGGTCCTGATACGGTCGCAAGACTCGGCGGAGATGAGTTTGCCGTGTTGCTACATGAATGTGGCGAAGAAAGTGCTAAAAAAGTCGTTTCAAGAATCTGCAAAGCTGTTGAAGAGCCTTTTTTGATCTCTGGAAAATCTATAAAGGTCAGCATAAGTTGTGGGCTTGCAGTTTATCCTAAAGATGGCCTCAGTATGAAAGAACTTTTAGAAGTAGCCGACTTACGTATGTATGAAGAAAAAAATAAGAAAAAAGCATTTCCGAAAACTAGAAAAGTCAAATAAGGGAAAATTTTATTAGCCGATCTTCTCACTCTCTATTAGGCAATATCTCTATTTCTGGCGGTAATAGTTTTCTTGGGTTTATAGCTCTATCATTCAATCGAAGTTCAAAGTGAAGATGAGGACCTGTCGAACGTCCCGTTGAGCCGACTAGTCCGATTTGTTGTCCCTTGCTTACAAATTCGCCGACTTTAACTTCTATCTTCATCAAATGCCCATAGCGAGTTGTTAGACCACCGCCGTGATCTATTTCGATCAAATTTCCATAACCACCTTGCCAACCTGCTTTGATAACTCTTCCGCCTCCTGCGGCTACTACACTATCACCACGTTCACCGCTAATATCAATCCCTTCATGAAATTCGTAAGTCCTTCCACCAAAAGGATTGCTCCTAAAACCGAACTCATTGTTTATTTTGTCTTCCCGCGGCCAGAGATTCGGAACGTATTCAGGCTCAAGCTTAGAAACAATCTCTCTTAATTCACCATCTATTTCTTCATCTTTATCAGATTGCACCGATTCCGAATTTCTTGTCATGACAGGACCGCCAGAGTTTAATTGCCTTTCTCCCCACTCAAATTGCTCTTGTGATATTGAAATATGACTTTCTGCAAATGCAGGATCTATCAAACTTTTTCCAACTTCAATTTGGCTGAAGACTTTGTTGAAGCCAGGATTAATAAAACCAATAACAATCAAAACAAACAATCCAAAAGCCGAACAAGCAACACTTCTCTTTATTTTGTTTTTTGAAATCTCAACCCGGCGTATGTAAATGCCAGAGCGAGACGAATAGAAAATCAAAAAAGCATAGCTATCTTTCTTCATCCACTTTACTCCCAGCAAGTTTTTCAAGAAAGACCCCTGCCCGGAAAAAGAGCATAAAGCAAATTCAACTAAGATTCGTTTATTGTCTTTGGCTGATTCCTAAAACGGAACTTGTTTTAGAATTATCAAACCTTTTTGCAAAAAGCAAATCCAGAGATAAAAATCTTGTAAAATTGAAACTTAGGTTTGCTTAAAAAGAACCGATGATGCTTTGATGAAAACCAAAAAGCAAGGTAAAATCAAAGTTCGTAAATTTCACCTCAATCGAGTGAAAATGCATTTAGCTTGACTTGAAAAAAGCAAAATCTATCGAAAAATTATGAGAATCATTTTTGTTACTGGCGGAGCTGGATTCATCGGTTCGGCCTTCGTTAGATTGATTTTAGAAGAAACTTCCGACGTCAAAGTAATCAACTTCGACGCCTTGACCTATGCCGGAAATTTAGAGAATCTAAAAGGTCTTGATCCATCAAGGCATGAATTCGTCCACGGAGATATAGCCGACAGAAAGGCGGTTTTTGAGGCGCTACCGGAAAACGCAGATGCGATTTTTAATTTTGCGGCTGAATCTCATGTTGACAGAAGCATAGAATCAGCAGACGAATTTTTGAGAACAAACGTATTGGGAACGCAAGTTTTATTGGACGCGGCACGCTACAAAAAGGTGAAAAGATTTATCCAAATCAGCACAGATGAAGTCATGGGTTCTCTACCCGAAGATGATAAGAGTTTCTTCACCGAACAATCGCCTCTTCGTCCTAATTCTCCTTATGCCGCTTCAAAAGCTTCTGCTGAGCTGATAGTTCGTGCTGCTAGAAAAACTTTCGGGCTTGATACGATTATAACCCGATGTGGAAACAACTATGGACCAAGACAATTTCCAGAAAAGTTAATCCCCTTAATGATTGCAAATGCAATGAACGACGAACCACTACCAGTTTATGGTGATGGCAAAAATGTTCGCGATTGGATTTACGTTGAAGACCATTGCAGGGCAATCTGGGAAATTTATGAAAAAGGTAGAAGCGGCGAAATCTACAACATTGGTGCGCGAAACGAAAGGCAAAACATTGAGGTTGTCAAATCAATTCTTGATATTTTGGGGAAACCGTATTCCCTGATAAGGTTTGTTCAAGACCGTCCCGGACACGATCGCCGCTATGCGATTGATCCAACAAAAGTTGAAACAGAAATAGGCTGGAAACCGAAAGTAAAGTGGGAAGAAGGTTTGAGAAGAACGATTCAATGGTATCAAGAAAATCAAGATTGGGTCGAAAGAATTAGAAACGGAAGCTACAGAGAATATTACCGACGGCTTTACGGATCAAGACTGGGACTTTGATTTGTCAAACTCAAGCAAATTGGCTCGAAAAAGCTCGAATGTTAAAATCAACATTATGGAAAACCTTGCCGAAATCTACTTTGTATCGGCAATGATGATTTTGATCCTAATCGGATGCGCCATTGCCGTAGTTTTGTTTTTCCGCACCTATAAACGAGAGCAACTTGAACGCGAAAAGGAAGCCCGAAAAATCGAGCAACTAAAACGAAAAGAGGAAAAAGAGGAGCAAGCATAAAATGCAAAATCTTTTGCAAAGAGAAAAAGCCGCACTAATTGTTATTGACATGCAGGAAGCCTTCCGTAAAGTAATTCCAGATTTTTACGAGCTTACTGCGAAAATTTCGACCATGATTCGAGCATGTAGAATTCTTCAAGTCCCCGTAATTGTGACCGAGCAATATCCAAAAGGCTTGAAGCACACGGTGGAAGAAATCTTATCGGTTTTACCTGCTGATCAGAAAATTTATGAAAAAAGCTCTTTTAGCTCGTGCGGAGCGGAAGGCTTTATGGAACATCTTGAAAGTTTGAATGCTAGCCAGGCTATTATTTGTGGTATAGAAACCCATGTTTGCGTCAATCAAACAGCACATGAACTTCTGGAAAAAGGTTTTCAGGTGCATCTTTTAGCCGATTGCGTTAGCAGTCGCTTTGAAATCAATAAACAAATAGGGATCGAGAAAATGAAGCAAAGCGGTGCTGTTTTGTCTTCGCTCGAAATGGCGATTTTTGAATTGATGCGCAGTTCAGCCCATCCTTGCTTCAAGGAAATCCAAAGTTTAATCAAATAGACTATGAGACATATCCTTTCAACTCTCAATCCACAACAATTAGAAGCAGTTACAACAACTGAAGGGCCAGTCCTTGTGCTTGCTGGAGCTGGTTCAGGGAAAACTAGAGTCATAACGGTTCGCACAGCTTATTTAATGACACACTGCCATGTTCAACCACAAAACATTCTCTCAGTCACTTTCACAAACAAAGCGGCTGAAGAAATGAGAGAAAGAATCGTCGGACTCATAGCATCTTTAGGGCATAACAAACTCAAAGAAAATCCTTACAACAAAGCCTTGCCACTGGTCTGCACGTTTCACTCTTTTTGCACACGAATTCTGCGCGCCTACATAGAAAAACTTGAAGAAGGCTACACGAAAAACTTCAATATCTACGACGCTGATGAAAGCGAGCAAGTCATAAAACTTTGTATCAGGAATTTAAGCATTGACGAGAAAAAAATTACACCGAAGTTTGTTCAAAACGTCATATCAGGAGCAAAGAATCGTGGCGAAGACTTGGAAAGCTATATTCGAGACTATCCACCCGCCAAAAGAGATGCAATCTTAAACATAGCGGCAAGCTACGAAAAGGAAATGAAAACCGCTAATGCTCTTGATTTCGACGATTTGCTTCTCAAAACAGTTCAGCTTCTGCAGAAAGATAAAGAAATCCGCCGAAAGTATAACGAAATTTTCAGATACATAATGGTTGACGAGTATCAAGACACAAATCCTTTGCAGTTTGTCCTGCTTCAACTCTTAACTGAAGAGCATCAGAACATCTGCGTTGTCGGAGACGATGCACAAAGCATCTACGGCTTCCGCCATGCTGACATCAGAAACATTCTCGATTTCGAGAAATACTATCCTTCAGCTAAAGTGATAAAACTAGAACAAAATTACCGCTCGACAAAAACAATCCTGAATGTAGCCGAAGCTGTCATTAAACAGAATGTTTATCGAAAGGACAAAAAACTTTGGACAAACAATCCTGAAGGCGAAAAAGTTTATTATTACCAAGCTCTTACAGGCGAAGAAGAAGCCGAATTCGTAGCGTCAAAGATTAAAGAGATTTTGAAAATCGATCCACAAAAGAAAATTGCCGTTTTGTATCGGACAAATGCTCAATCTCGCCTTTTTGAAGAAGCTTTGAGAAAGCATCAAATAAAATACAAAATCGTAGGCGGTTTCTCATTCTACCAACGCGCTGAAATCAAAGACATAGTGGCTTATCTGAAAGTAATTCTGAATCCTTTTGATAACTTGGCACTTGAACGAATAATAAACATTCCGCCGCGGGAACTAGGTGAAAGAACGTTAGAAAAGATAAGAGAAATCGCCAAGCAAATGAATGTTTCCTTGTGGGAAGCAATCTCGATTATCACAGATGAAAAAGCGAACTCCGCACTTACAGAGATAGCAATACAATTTCCAAAACGAGCAGTTTCATCTCTTTGCAGTTTCAAGGGATTGATTGAAGAATTCCAACGTGAAACAGCACTGATACAAAAAGGCGAAAAAAGCATCTCTGAATTTGTTAAGGGAGTGATAGAAAGAAGCGGATACCTGCAAATGCTACTTTCTTCAAACAGCGACCAAGACCACAGCAGAGCCGAAAACCTTTATGAATTCGTAAGTGCGGCGGCTCGGTATGATGAAGTAGAAGATGAAGAAGGCGTTACAAAATCATCGGGATTATTAGGACTAAGGGAATTCATTGACTATGCCGCTTTGACTTCAAGCACAGACGATTTCGATGAAGCCTCTAATTTGACTTTAATGACTGTTCATGCAGCTAAAGGTCTGGAGTTTTCGGTTGTTTTCTTGGTAGGTCTAGAACAAGGAGTTTTCCCGCATATTCGTTCGCTCGATGATGAAAATCAGCTCGAAGAAGAAAGGCGCTTGTGTTATGTCGCACTAACACGCGCTAAAGAAGTTCTCTTTCTAACTCATGCCAAAAAGCGACATTTCTACCTCTCAGAAGTCGAAAATGAGCCTTCTATCTTCCTGAAAGAAATGCCAGATGAATTCTTAGAAGACCTCTCATATTCTTCTTCTTGGCTTTCCGCTGAAAGAAAAAAGAAAAAACAGGCAAAAATCGGCGTTCCTACATACGACTCAGTCGAAGCAGTAGCGGAATTCTTCAGGCAGAAATCTGTAAGAAACGAGATGCAAAGGACTGAGGAAATTGAAAACAGTCCGAAACTAAATGATGAAAATCTCGCCGACGAGATTTACCCGGGAATATATGTTCTACATGAAAAATATGGACGCGGACTCGTTTTGAAAAAGGAAGGGAAAGGTGAAGCGGCAAAGCTTACGGTTAGTTTTCCCGGCTTTGGCGTGAAAAAATTGATAGAAAAATACGCAAAATTGAAAAAGGGATGAAAATCTGCTTGCAAAACTTCCTAATTATCTTGCATCCTGAAAATAAGGAAAGTTTCAGATTTGAAAGTGAGTTTTTGCGAAATGTCAAAGGTGAATGCACAAATATTTTTGCTAGTTTCGTTTGTATTAAGTTTAGAACTTTCAGTTGAAATAGCGGCCCAAGACATTCAAAACCCTTCCTTGACAAGGCCGCGAGTGGTTGTAGCTTCGGATCAAACAAAAAGTCCAGATAAGAAATCTGCTGAAACTCACGATTCAAGTATTAACTCGCAGTCACAGAAGACAAATCCGAACATAAAAGTTAATCCGCTCCCGACGCCGATTGTCATTACCAATAAGCCAAGCGAGCCAAAAACAAACACAAAACAAGTCTCCATTGAAGACCTGATAGAAGACTCGTCCGAAAACGTCAAAAAGATAAACGAAAGCAATCGTCCTTTACAGCAAGATCAAAAATCACTGAACCTTGCGAAACTCAAGAGCAAAATCGCAGAAGCCAAAAGACTTTTGCAATCACGCCCACTCCCAACAGCAATGAATGATGCGTCCAGTGTTGATACAAGTATTGTCAGGCTCGCTTTTTACGATTTTGATAGGGAAAAGCTCGATTTTGTGGCAATTCCAAAATTCCTATTTTTGCAAAAAGGCGCAGAGTTTCCAGCCTTTAGTGCCGACGGAAAGAAAATTATCATCAGAATAATTCGCGGAAATGGTGTCAACACTCCCGTAACAATTTTAGACGAAAACGGAAAGTTACATCTACCTTTGCTTGTTCAATATCCAATCGAAAAAAACGGCAAGTACCAAGAAACTGCTTACTATGTTTCCACCCACACAGGGCTGGTTATACCTGAAGTGGTGCAAGCAGGAAAAGTTTATGTGCGCAATATAATAGATACCGCACGGAATCAGCTAAAATCCCAAGGCATATTCATTTCCAAAGAAATCGCTGATATTGCAGAGAGATTAGTAATCGTTGAGCATGTTGATCATGCAAGATTTAGAAATGAGCCTCACCAAAAAATCTTCGATGACATTTACACGCTGTATGCTCTAAATGAAGGGCAAACCTACAGATATTCCGTAAGCCGTGCAGGTGCAGGCGGCATGGTTCAGATGATTCCTTCAACTTACTCAATGGTTAGAAATCGCTTTTACATGGTCGGATTGATACCTGATTTTGTTGAAGGAATGCGTAATCATCTGAACGCCGCAAAAGCCATGTTACTTTATATGCACATGACTTGGAACGATTTGATCCTAAACAGCACTGTTTACGAAGCACTTCAAAATCAGATTGCAACCCAAAAAGAGCTTCTCGCCGCTGGTTACAACTCTAATCCCGCAAGGCTGCCGCTTTACATTCAACGCGGCGGAGCAAATTGGAAAAATTTACTTCCTGCAGAAACAAGAATTTATCTCGAAATCTACAGGTCTATGGAATTTTTCGTTCCGATAGAACCTAGAAAAGAATGATCATATAGCTCTGGCTTCGCCACAAACTTTCAAGATACTTTTAGGTTCAAACACCTTGCAAAGCAAGCCATGTGCGGCGGAGAGAGCAGTTTTCTACAGCTTCGATTCGTTCGGTGCGGCAAACGAGATACCTATATCACGAGCGGTTCTAACAAGTTGCCCATCAACTGGAACTCTCTTTATGTTTGCGACTGCTTCGGCTAACGGCACAGTAACGATTTCTCCAGCCTTTAGAGCCACCATTTTACCTGTTTGACCGTTTGCTAAAGCTCTAACAGCACAAGCTCCGAAACTAGTGCCTAACATTCTGTCGAAAGCATTCGGACTCCCGCCTCTTTGAAGATGCCCTAAAACAACACATCTGGCTTCTTTTCCGGTAAGCTCCTCAATTCTTTTTGCAACATAATTCCCGATACCACCAAGTCGTGTCTTCTTATCTCCGTCTAAATAGAATTCCTCCTTTCCAACTTCCTTTGCTCCTTCAGCAACAACGATATTCGTAAACCGAGACCCACTTCTTTCGCGCTGTAGAATTTTTTCTACCATTGATTCAAAGCAAAATGGAATTTCAGGGATCAAAATTATGTCAGCGCTACCTGCAATACCGGCATGAAGCGCAATCCAACCGGTATGTCTTCCCATAACTTCTAAAACCATAACCCTATCGTGAGATTCCGCCGTTGTGTGAAGCCTATCGAGTGCCTCTGTTGCAATGTCAATTGCTGTCATAAATCCGAATGTCAATTCTGTCGCTGAAAGATCATTGTCAATAGTCTTAGGAACTCCAATCACCGGAAACCCTCTTCTGTGAAACTGCTCAGCAATCGCCAAAGTCCCTTCTCCGCCTATTACAACTAAAGCTTCGATTTCAAGTTTTTCCAAGTTTGCTAGTGCTTCTTCTATCGGCATTTCAGGAAATACAACTTTGCCATCAACTATTTTTGCGAAACTGCCACGATTTCTTGTTCCTAAAATTGTCCCGCCCCGAGGAAGTAATCCGCTAACGGTTTTTGTCGTCAGTTTCATTACTCTTGGCTCGCCAAGTATTCCCTCGAAACTGTCTTCAATTCCTATGCATTTCATACCAAATTGCTTAATAGCCGTTCTTACAACTGCTCTAATCACTGCATTCAATCCGGGTGCATCTCCTCCACCAGTTAAAATTCCTATTTGCTTATACATACTCAAACCTCTCATCTGAAATTTTCTGAAAAGCTCTATTTTACCAATCCTAACCTTACGACATTTCGGGAATGTAAAATTCAAACAGCGTCTTGGAGAAACTGAAAATTTTAGTCAAACTAAATCCCAGAACAAAAATCTGACACAATTCTGAAAACTTCCCAAAAGGTGAATAAATTATAACTCTTATTGTTGGAAGTTTAGATTGTTTTCGTTGCCTAATTTGAGTTCCAAATGATATTTTCAAGGTTATGAAACCCGTTTGACAAATCTTGCGTAAAAGATGAGGGACGATGAAAGTAAAGCTACTAAGAGCTTTTCAAGAATTGAGTGATGCGGAGCTTGTAGAAATGGCAATTGCGGGCGATGAAAACAGCTTCGAGGAAATCGTTCGACGTTATCAACGCTCGATTGCATCTTATGTTTACAAAATGATAGGCGACTACGAAACCTCTCTCGACATAACACAAGAAGTTTTCATTAAGGTTTACAACAACCTCACGAGTTACAGCTCAGACTACAAGTTCTCAACATGGATTTATAAAATCGCCCATAATGCAACAATTGACTACCTGAGACGAAACTACAAGGATCAAGAAACTGACTCTGAAACAAGCTTCTTAACGTTGGAAAGCAGACTTCCAACTCCTGAAAGAGAAAGCGAAGCGAAAGAATGTTTGGAAGAAATTAAGGCGGTTATAGAATGCTTACCACCGAGTTATCGTGAATTGATTCTACTACGTCATTCTCATGACTTAAGCTACGAGGAAATTGCGGAAGTTACAAGCTTGCCAATTGGGACAGTAAAAAATCGGCTTTTTCGTGCGCGTGCCGAAATGAAAAAATTGCTAAGCAAACGAGGATTTAATTTCTGAAAAATTTGAAAATCTTGAAGCTAAATAGAAATCTGAAAACGAACCGGAATTTATGGAGATAAGAAGTAACCAAAAATGTCCGCTACCTGAAATAGGCGCTTACGTTGATGGAGAACTTTCAAAACAAGAGGAAACAGCTCTTGAAAAACACATCGCCGAATGCCCGATTTGTTTTCAAGAGTTGAATGACCAGAAAAAGATTTTGTGCGTTTTGGATTTTGCTTTCAAGAAAAATACCGAAGACTTGCCTGACTTAACAAAACCCATTATTATTCGCGCAGAGAGCAACGTTAAGGGATTGAAAGACAAAAACTTATTCTACAAAGTCGTTCTTTTTCTATTGTTTACATCTGTTTGTTTGCATTATCTTAATGACTCTATTTTGAATTTTGCTTTGATCTTGACGTCATTCTTTCGCATAGCTTACGAATTGCTTGATGGTCTCATGATCGGACTTTCCGTGATTTTAAGAGCATTTTTCCTAAGATTTCCTGTGCTGATTTCGCTCTTATCTGTTTTTTGCCTAGCTTTTGTCTTACTTTTGGCATTTCTAAAAAAATCTTTGAACTTGAACCGATGAAGCTATTTGCAAGGTTTTCAACAATCCTTTTTCTCCTCATTTACCTTCAAGCCTTAGGTCAGGAAATAAACATTGTGCAACCTCAAGATACTGAAGTCATAGTTGTCGGGCAAGATGTGATTGTTAAAAGTCGAGTGAAAGGAGTTTTGGTATTCGGAGGTGATGCAATTATCGAAGGCAAAGTCGAGGGCGACGTTGCCACAATTGGTGGCTCTGTCCAGCAAAAAAGCAATGCCTTCATTGGCGGAGATATAATCGTCCTCGGAGGAAAGTATTCCTATGAAGACGAAAAACCCTTAAGATCGGAAGGTAAGCAAACCATCATTTATGCTGGATATGAAGAAGAGTTAAGGCATTTGATAAGAAATCCTGTCGAGATTCTTCAAACACCACTTTCATGGGAATTTCTTGCGCAAAGACTTTTGTCAATTATCTTTTGGTTTTTGGTTACGCTAGGTATAACCACAATCGCCCCAAAAGCCATATCACAATCCGTCACCGCCTTACAACTTTCGACCTTGAAGATTTTCGCAATTGGAACAATCGGATTTATCGCCGCAATCTTGTTAGTCGTAGTTTCCTTGCTTGTATTTCCAAGCTATGTCAGCACAGTTGTAGCATTGATGGTTTTTCTGCTCTTGATTTTAGCTTACGTTTTTGGCCGCGTTGCACTTCAAATTGCTATTGGGAAGAAGCTTCAAAAGCATCTCACACAGAAATTTCGACTTTCGGAAAAATGGCAATCCGAATCAATTGCATCTTTTCTCGGAACGGCTTTCTTAGTCGTCATGCTTTCCGTCCCATACGTATGGGTTTTGATAGTTTTTGCAATGTGGTCTCTTTGCATAGGCGCTACTCTAGTTGTAAATAAAAGAGTGACTCCCTGAATTTCGACCAAATGAGCCAAAATCGTAGTCAATTGAAAGATTAACCAAATAAGTCTTGTTTCAGGCCTAGCGGTTTGTAGAGTTTTTGTCGTGCGATAAAATTTTTACAGAAAACTTTTCGAGGTAAGGAGATATATGAAAGCTTTATTATGTCTTGCCATTGTATTGATCATGCTTTTGGGTGGATGCAAAATAAATTCAGAAACACCAACGAATCAAGTTCAAGCCCAATCTTCGGCACCACCAGTTATTGCAGATGGAACTAGGATAAGCTATGCAGATGTAGTCGAAAAAGCAGCGCCTGCCGTAGTGAATGTCAGCACAGAGCAAAAAGTCTCTTCTTCGATTGACTTCCCGTTTGAAGATTTCTTTAGAGACTTTGGCTTTCCGGGTCTTCCGGGCACTCCTAGAACACCGCAACGTCCGAGAATTCAGCGCGGTGTTGGCTCCGGCGTAATTGTAAGCTCTGATGGATATATCTTGACAAACAACCACGTAATAGAAGGCGCAGAGAAGATCACCGTTGAGCTAAACGACAAAAGAACTTTCCAAGCAAAAGTCGTAGGAACTGATCCCTTAAGCGACCTTGCAGTCCTGAAAATTGACGCAACCAACCTCCCGTATTTGACTTTAGGAGACTCTGACAAGGTGCGCGTCGGAGATATTGTTCTAGCAATCGGTAATCCACTTGGCATTGGTCAAACAGTAACAGCAGGCATCATAAGTGCAAAAGGCAGAAGAACTGGCATTTCTGACGGTAGCTTTGAAAACTTTCTCCAAACAGATGCTCCGATAAATCGTGGCAACTCCGGTGGAGCCTTGGTTAACTTAAACGGAGAGCTAATTGGCATAAACTCACAGATACTCTCACCTTCAGGCGGAAACATCGGTATCGGATTCGCAATTCCTTCAAACATGGCTCGATCGGTTATGGAGCAACTCATCAAAAACGGGAAAGTTCGTCGTGGCCAACTTGGAGTGATAATTCAACCTGTGAACGAAACCATCAAGGAGCAATTCGGTTTACAATCAACTGCTGGTGCGCTGGTAAGTCAAGTTAGACCGGGAAGCGCGGCTGAAAAGGCAGGTATTCGACGAGACGATGTGATAATAGCTTTCAACGGTGAAAAAATCGAAGATACAAACATGCTGAGGAATAAAGTTGCTGAAACGCTACCGGGAACTGAGGTAACGTTAACCATTGTTCGAGATGGTAAAGAAATTCAAGTGAAAGCGATTTTAGATGAATTGCAAACCGAGAACTTAAGAGCCAGCGGTAGAAGAGACGGAAGCCAAGGCAAACCGCAATCAAGCGGAAGGCTTGGTTTGGATTTGCAACCTCTAACACCGGAAACTGCCCGACAATTGCAACTTCCGCCGAACACCAAGGGCATGTTAGTTACAAATGTTGATCCGGCTGGTCCTGCCGCTGAGGCTGGCGTTGAGCGTGGTGATGTAATACTTTCAATCAATCGTCAACCCGTGGAAAAGTTCGAAGACGTGACTGCCGCTTTAGAAAAAGCTGGCAATCGCCCCATACTGCTTCTGATCGCACGCGGCGATCAAACACTTTACGTAACAGTTCAGCCTAATTAAAAATTAGGCTCACGTTATCAAAGATTGCAAAGCCAATCCTTTATTCGGATTGGCTTTCTATTTTCTCTTGTCTTTGAGCTTACAGACAAGCACATTAAGCGTTAACAAGTCTGAACAAAAATCAGTAAATCCCGTCTTCGTAGAAAAATTTCCACAAGAAATTTCGACCAACTCACTCAGCCAAGCATCTTATTTTTGGTTTTCAAAAAGATTGACTTTTTTGAGGAAAGGTTATATGCTTTCTAAAACAGAAAGCTTGATTAGTTCATTCCCAAGAAAACCGAGAGGCAGGGGTGGAGAAATGAAAAAATTTGTTTCAGTTTTCAGCATTTTCTTTGCGATTTTGCTTATTGCGGGGTTTGCCTTGTCCCAAGAAGACCCAGACCCGAATTCACCAACACCAATTCTGATAAGCCATTCGGATTCAACACGCACTTTGGCGATACCTGCAAAACAATGGCGTGGGCAATTGCCCAAAGAAGATACTAGAGCTTTTGCATACGGTGCAGAGATAGTTATCTTCATCACCAACATTGAGCTGATGCCCGATGAAGGCGCAAATGCCTTTCGTGTTTATATCCAAGACTCTAGCGGTAGAGAATACAGATTCCCTGTTTTAGACTTACAACCTGTAAAAGGCAAAGGCTGGATTTATGGTTTAACTGTTCAACTTATTGATGAAATAGGCTACTGGGAAGAACCTCCTGCTCAAGGTGATGTTTTGATAAGAGTCTCTTGGCGTGGACTTACAAGTAATCGGACCAGGCTCGGCATAGGATTTGTCGGTGGCAAAATAGAAGATGATCCGGAAAGCAAACCTACTCCCGCTCCTATGGAGCCACCGAAAAAGAATCAAGATAATACGGCGGAATACGTCGGTCGTCGCTGGTCCGGTGACAGAATAAGATTCATGGAACAAGCAACCTTTGGACCCACACCAGCGCTCGACGCCAGAATAAGACGTATAGGCATCAGAGCTTGGCTGGAGGAGCAGTTCAACATGCCTTATCCTTCGGCATTTCCCTATCCCAACCTTCCGCTGATGCCTTCAACGCCGCCTCCAGATTGCAACGGTAACGACGGCGATGGTGTTCCTGATAATCCTCCAAACTGCTACCGAGAACGATACGGCATGTATTCAGCTCAATCCTGGTTTTACAAGGAAGCCTTTTACGGAGAGGCGCAATTGAGGCACAAGGTTGCATGGGCTTTAAGTCAAATTTGGGTAATCTCAGGCACAGACATACAGCAATCAAGTCACATGATTGCTTATCACCAAGTCCTTTCGAGAAATGCCTTTGGAAACTGGAGACAGTTGATGTATGAAATGACACTCAATCCTGGTATGGGCGAATATCTCGACATGGCTCGCTCAACGAAAAACAATCCGAACGAAAACTATGCGCGTGAAATCCTCCAACTCTTTAATGTAGGTCTTTTCATGTTGAATCTGGACGGAACTTACAAACGCGATGCTCAAGGAAATTTGATTCCGACATACGATCAGCAAGTCGTAAACAATTTCACCAAAGTTTTCACGGGGTGGTCCTTCTGCGAGGATACAACACAATGTCCAAACAGAACACAAGGAGCAATAAACTTCAAAGACCCAATGCTTCTCAGACCTAACAATCATGATCTAACGGCCAAGACTCTTCTAGACTATCCGGGAGCAAGCACAACGAGATACATCCCTGCCTGTAGTAACTGCACCACCATATCTGCCATCACAACTTACGCTAATAACTCGCTAAATCAGGCACTAGACAATATCTACAATCACCCGAACGTTGCTCCTTTCATAAGCCGAATCTTGATTCAACACTTGGTAACAAGTGATCCAACACCGGCTTATGTCCAGCGTGTCGCTACAGTCTTTAACGCAAATCGTTCAAATCCAAATCAACTGAAAGAAGTCATTAAAGCGATTCTTCTTGATCCAGAAGCCCGCGGTGATGTGAAAACAGAGCCTAACTACGGTAAGCTAAGAGAGCCTGTTCAGTTCTTGACCAACATTGCAAGACAGTTTGACGTCAGATCGGCTGATAGGACTGATCTCAGCGATGGTGTCGTATCAGTTGAAACAAACTCTATGGGACAACTCGCATTCATGGCTCCAAGCGTTTTCAACTACTATCCGCCTGATTACGTTATCCCAGGCACCAGTCTCAATGCACCAGAATTCGCTATCTACACAACTTCAACCTCTATAGCAAGAGCAAACATAGTGAATACGCTCGTATTCAATCGCATAAACGTAAACACAGGACGAGGCGTTACGAAAGGCACTTCAATCAGCTTGGCTGATCTGGAAGCTCTGGCGGCTGCTGATGCAAGTGGTAACCAACTTCTTGACGAATTGAATTGGAGATTGCTACATGGCACAATGTCAAACCAAATGAGAAATAGGATTCTGCAAGCTTTGAACGCAGTTCCAGCAACCGATGCACGCTTGCGTGCACAAACAGCAGCTTACCTTGTCTTGACATCTTCGCAATATCAAATACAGAGGTGAAAAACTATGAAGAGAAGAGAGTTTCTGAAATCAACATGCGCGGCACTGACAATGACAGCTCTAGCTACTCAGGTTCGGCACTTTGGCCTCCTGAGCGCATACGCACAGAAAAACGAGTCTTTTCCGCCGAGCGATTACAGAGCATTAGTTTGCATATTCTTGGCTGGTGGAAACGATGGAAATAACACTGTCATTCCTAATCACAACGACTCAAGCGTAAGCAACTACTCGGTCTATTACAATGCTCGAAATTCTCAAGGTCTGGCAATCCCGCAAAATCAACTTTTGCCGATTTCTGTCCCGCGCATGGGAGGATTAACTTACGGTTTGCATCCGGCACTTGGCCCTCAGACTCAAAACGGGACGACGATCGTCAACAACGGCATCTACGAGCTGTGGTCTCAAGGCAAAATGGCAATCGTGACAAATGTTGGAACTCTAGTTCAACCAACAACAAGGCAACAATATCAGCAGCGAACTGTGCCAATTCCTTATCAGCTATACTCGCACTCGGATCAGGTTGCTCAGTTTCACGCCGCAAGAAGCGATCAAATATCTTACACAGGTTGGGGCGGACGCATAGCGGATCGTCGAACATCTCAAGATAATCCTAATGCTTTGGTGCCAATGATTACTTCGGTAGCTGGAGCGCAACTTTTCACCTCTGGACAGTTGACCTTACCCCTTTCCATAGCACCTGCTCCTACAGGATTAAATCAAGTCTTGGCGCTCCAAGGCTATAACTCAACCTCAGCCTCTCAAGCACGACGAGCCGCATTCAACGATTTGAGAACCTACGATCTCAATCATCAACTGATAGCTGCCGCTAGCCATATTACCGAACAAGCAATCCAAGCAAGTAATGCTCTCCAATCTTATCAAGAAGTCACCGTAACCTTCCCGAATACAACTTTAGGGAACCAACTCAAACAAGTTGCTAGAATGATAAAGAAACGCACAGACTTAGGAGTAAATCGCCAAATTTTCTTCTGTCAGCTTGGCGGATTCGATACTCACCAAAATCAACCGTCAACCCACAACTCTCTTCTGCTTCAAGTCAGCCAAGCTATGCGAGCATTTTATGATGAAATGGTGGTGCAAGGTTTAGCAAACAAGGTTGTGCAATTCTGGATGACTGACTTTAATAGAACCTTCAATCCTGCAGGTTCCGGCAGTTCCGTAGGAAGCGACCATGCTTGGGGAAATCACCTGATTGTAATCAGCGATGCCGTAACTGCTTCAGACTTTTACGGAATGAATACATCTAATGGAACTCCTTTCCCAACGCTAGCTTTCAACGGGCCAGATGATGCTGATTCAGGCTCTAATGCTCGCGGGCGCTGGATTCCAACAACTTCTGTTGAACAATACGCCGCAACTTTGGCAAAATGGTTTGGACTACCACAATCAGATATGCCTGCAGTTTTTCCAAAAATCACAAACTTCCCCGTTTGGGACTTGGGATTCTTGACTGCCACATAAATTAAGGGAACTTAATGACATCTTCAAAAAGCTCATTGTGATAGAAGTTGAATCTGCCACAATGAGCTTTTTACCATTCGTAGTGTTTACTTGCTTACATTTACTTTCTTATTATCCGCCTTTTTGAATACACTCCTACTTCATGCCTTATGAACCTTTTTACATCTTCCCAATTCAGCTTTTCAGAAGTTTGAATCCTTAACTTATCCATTTCCGCCGTTTTGTCTGCATCTTCAAAATAGATCAACCCTTTCAATATCAGCACCAACGGATATTCTCGATATTTCTCTTTAACCCAAACTAAAATGTTCTCCAACCTAAAATTTCTAAAAGGAAGGCATCTTTTTACTCTTACTTCTAGGCATTTTTTGCTCTCCTCAAAACTTTGTCTTCCGTAAATTTACTCACCCTATTTGGGTCAATTATAGACTTAATCTGCTCGACTTCGAAGCCTCGTTGTTAACCCTAAAAGTCAAAAGTCGTAATCAAAACTAGCATCTTTTGCTGAAAACTACTAGAATTAAAAAGTCGGTTTTGAAAGCTTTTGAAAGGAAAATAAACTTATGCTTCGGAAAATAACTATTTTTCTTTTTCTAGTGTTTGTAGGCTGTTCGTTTCCATCGGTTGAAAAATCCGGTGAAAACCCTCAGCAATCCGGTGATTCATTGAGCCAGAAAGTTCAAGAAGTCGGACAGTGCTATAATGAGTTTTTCCCTGTCAAAGTCGGATCTACTTGGACTTATAAACTTTCAGGAGAAGACGGACAAGCTAAAGAAATGACACAGACGATTGTTTCTGTTCAGCAAAACTCTTTTACTTCCAGAATTACGATCAGCAGTCCTCAATCTCCCGTTAATGTCGAAGGTAAAGTAGAATGCTCAGACAAAGGCATTAAATTCCTTGATCCCACAGGTTTCGCTTCAATTTACACCAACAACCAGGACTTTCAAGCAAATTTCAAGATTATCTCGAATGAAGGTGTAAGCTTACCCGCAAACTTGAAGGAAGGAGACAAATGGTCTCAAACCATAAAAGCAGAGCTTGTGGGTGGAAGCATGGGGAAAGTAAAAAGCCCTTTCAAAACAACTCAAGCGACTTACCTCTTCAATTGCACTGCTCAAAGCAAGGAAACAGTAAAAGTCACGGCTGGGACATTTGACGCGCTCAAGACAATCTGCGACCTTGATATAATCATGAAACTAGACAGCTTTGAACAAAAAGTCCGCATAACTAACACATCATGGATGGTAAGCGGTGTTGGAAATGTTAAAGCTGTTGGTGCATTCAAAGGTATGGAGCCAACATTTAACATGCCAAAACTTCCAAATGTTAAACTCCCAACCCCTGAGGTTAAATCTTTTGAAACAGAAACCGAGCTAGTTTCATACAAGATTCCATGAGGTTCAAAATCCCCGAAGCGAACTGAACGTATTTGGATTTTATTCTTTGTTACAACAACTGGAAAGGTTAGGAGATTAAACTTCGGAGCATTCCCAGCGCCTATTTATAAGACTTGCGACAAATCCTGCTCCAAAGCCGTTGTCAATGTTGACGACAGCAACGTTTGAGGCGCAAGAATTCAGCATTCCCAAAAGTGCCGCTAGTCCCTGAAAACTTGCGCCATAGCCTACAGAAGTTGGAACGGCTATCACCGGAACACTCACCAAACCGCCAACAACCGATGGCAAAGCACCTTCCATGCCAGCGACTACAATTACAACGCGTGCGCCTTTGAGTGTCTCTCTCTCTGACAGTATTCGATGAATACCCGCAACGCCCGCATCCCAGATTCGGCGAACCTGATTTCCCATAGTCTCAGCAGTTAAAGCCGCTTCTTCAGCAACGGGAATATCGCCCGTTCCTGCGGTTACAACGCAAATTTCCCCAACTCCAAGATTAGTTTTATCTCGAAAAAGCCTAATCAGTCGCGCTTGTTCGTGCCATTCAGCTTCAGGAAAGATTTTTATGATTTCTTCGTAAGCTCCTTGATTTGTCCGAGTCACCATAACATTTGGCGCAAACTCGGCAAGTCTTTGGAAAATCGTTGCAATTTGAATACTTGTTTTTCCATGCCCGAAGATGACTTCAGGAAAGCCTTGCCTCTTTCTTCGGGCGTGGTCTATCCTTGCAAACCCTACATCTTCGTAGGAAAGATTTTTTATTTTTCTAATTGCCTCTGACGCAGGAAGTTCGCCCTTCGAGTACAGATTGAGTATTTTCTCAATCTCTTTGTCATCCATAATCTTTAAGTTTCAGTAGCGCGCTTGTAAGCGCAAAGTTAATTGGATTGAAAGAGTTACGCTCCTGCTAATAGCTGTCTTAACACAAACGGCAAGATGCCACCAGCTTTGTAGTATTCGATCTCGATTGGAGTATCAATGCGCAAAGTTAGGGCAACTTCATCCGTTGTGCCTTCAGGACGATGGATTCTCAATATCACATCTTGACGCGGTTTGACTTCGTTTGTTTCTAATCCAACAATATCGAAAGTTTCCTTGCCTGTGATTCCAAGGCTTTGAACGCTTTGTCCGTCTTTGAATTGCAATGGCAGAACGCCCATGCCGACTAAGTTTGAACGATGTATCCGCTCAAAACTCTGTGCTATGACAGCCTTGATGCCTAAAAGCCTCGTGCCTTTAGCCGCCCAGTCGCGTGAAGAACCTGTGCCGTATTCTTGCCCTGCAAAAACCACCGTTGGAATGCCTTCCGAACGGTATCTCATTGCGGCATCATAGATTGACATCTCCTCGCCATCGGGCTGATGAATGGTGTAACCACCTTCTTTCGGCAATACCATCAAGTTTTTGATGCGGACATTTGCAAATGTCCCGCGGATCATAACTTCGTGATTACCTCGACGTGACCCGTAGGAGTTGAAGTCCTTCGGCGTAACCCCTCTTGATTGCAAATACTTACCAGCAGGCGAATCAGGCTTAATAGACCCAGCAGGTGAAATGTGATCGGTCGTAACGGAATCACCTAAAATCGCCAAAGCTCTCGCTCCGAATATGTCTTCAAATCGCCCGCCTTCAAGCGAAAAACCCTCGAAATACGGCGGTTCTTGAATGTAAGTCGAATTTTCGTCCCATTCATAAATTAGCCCTACGGGCGAAGGAATTTGATTCCACAAGGGATTTTGATTCGCAAAGTCGCTGTAAACTTGCTTGTAGTCTTCCGGATCGAATGCCTCGCTAAACAGCGAGTTTATCTCTTCAACAGAAGGCATTATATCGCTCAAATAAACATCTTTGCCTTCTTGGTCTTTTCCTATCGGCTCTTTAGTCAAATCCTTCAAAACCGTCCCCGCAAGCGCATAAATCACGACCAAAGGCGGCGACGCAAGAAAGTTTGCCTTAATGTTTTGATGGACTCGCGCCTCAAAGTTTCTGTTACCCGAAAGAACTGCGCAAGCTACCAAATCGTTTTCAACAATTGCTTTCTCTATCGCTGGATGCAGTGGCCCGGAATTGCCTATGCAAGTTGTGCATCCGTATCCGACAAGGTTGAAGCCGAGTTTATCAAGATATTCTTGAAGGCCAGTCTTTTGGAGATATTTTGTTACAACTCGCGAACCCGGCGCCAGCGAAGTCTTTACAGTAGGCGAAACTTTTAATCCACGCTCAACAGCCTTTTTTGCAACAAGCCCCGCTGCCAGCATCACGCTCGGATTAGACGTATTCGTGCATGAAGTTATCGCCGCTATCAAAACGTCACCATGCCCAACTTCTGCATGATTGGCATTTAAGAGTTTTTCGCCATAGATTGGTAGTCTTCTTCCATCACCATTCTCTTTGAGTTCAACCTGGACACGTTTTCCTATTTCCTCAGCAGGTTTGTTATAACCGTTTTCCGTCAAGGGCTTGGAGAAAAGCTCCGTGAATTTTGTTTTCACTTCCGAAAGCGGAATTCTATCCTGCGGACGTTTCGGACCTGCTACCGAAGGCTCAATCGAACTTAAATCTAATTCCAACACGGTTGAATAATCAACTTCGCCTTCAAGCGGAATTCCGAACATTCTTTGGGCTTCAAAGTAATTTCTGATGGTCTCAACTGCCGATTCACTGCGACCTGTTGCACGGAAATAATCAAGTGTTTTCTCATCAACAGGGAAAAAGCCCATGGTTGCACCGTATTCAGGTGCCATGTTTGCAATCGTTGCACGATCAGTTGCCGGTAAACTCCTTGCTCCCTCGCCAAAAAATTCAACGAACTTCCCCACAACTCGTGCAGCGCGCAACATTTCAGTAATCGTTAAGACCAAATCCGTAGCCGTCACTCCACTGCGAAGTTTGCCTTTAAGATGCACGCCTACAACATCGGGAGTCAAAAAGTAAACAGGCTGTCCGAGCATTGCCGCTTCCGCCTCGATTCCACCAACTCCCCAACCAAGCACTCCGAGTCCATTTATCATCGTTGTATGCGAATCCGTGCCTACAAGCGTATCCGGAAAATAAACTCCGTCACGCTCCAAAACTCCTTTGGCAAGATATTCCATGTTAACCTGATGAACAATGCCTATGCCCGGTGGTATGACTTTGAAGGAATCAAAAGCCTGCATTCCCCATTTCAAAAACCTGTATCTTTCAGCGTTTCTCTCAAATTCGATCTCTAAATTTGCCTGAAACGCCTCGTTTGAACCCGAATAATCAACCTGAACTGAATGGTCAATAACCAAATCCACAGGAACAAGCGGTTCGATCAATTTCGGGTCCCGTCCCATTCTTTGAACTGCTGATCTCATTGCGGCTAGGTCAACTAAAAGCGGCACACCCGTAAAATCCTGCAAAACAACCCGCGAAACTATGAAAGGAATCTCCTGCTCTCTTTCTTCATTCGGCTTCCAATTCGCCAAAGCCAAAATGTTCTCTTCACCTATGCGCTTTCCACCATCGAAGTTTCTCAAAACCGACTCCAGAACGATCCGGATAGAAATCGGCAGTCTGGAAATTCGTCCGATTCCTTCTTTCTCAAGTTGTGGCAGTGAATAAAAAACGCCTTCCTTTCCGTCACCCGTTTTGAATGTTTGTCTGGTGTTGAAAATGTTGTGATTCATAACTTAAGCCCTCGACAAATATGAATCTTCATTATCACTTAGAACTACGAGAAATTCAAATTCGGCTTTCCTCAGCTTTTTAACTTGTTCAATGCTCAAGCTATAATCGGCTTGATGGCTAGCAAAACAATCTTTTTAACCGGCTTTCCCGGCTTCATAGCTGAACGGCTTTTGAGAAATCTTGCTCGCAGTGGCGATAGATTCTTTCTGCTTGTTCAAAAGCAATTTCTTCAAAAAGCCAGCGAATCTGTGGAAAAAATATCGCAACAATACAGCATTCCGGCCGAGAATTTTCAAATAATCGAAGGCGACATAACACAAGAAAATCTCGGCATACAGCGAGAAAAGCTAGAAGAGATCAAGCAAGAAACTACCGACGTCTTTCATCTTGCCGCTATTTACGATCTCGAAGTCAAAAGAGAACCAGCTTATCGCGTAAATGTAGAAGGCACTTGCAATGTAAATGAGTTTGTTAAATCTTTGCCCAATTTGAATCGCTATAACTACGTTTCAACCTGTTACGTTGCAGGAAAGCGCAAAGGCATTATACTGGAAACGGAGCTTGAACATAACGCAGGATTCCGCAATTTTTATGAAGAAACCAAATATCTCGCTGAAATCGAAGTCGAAAAACTAAAACCAAATCTTCCTGTAACAATTTTCCGTCCTTCAGTTGTTGTAGGTGATTCAAAAACAGGCGAAACGGCAAAATACGATGGAATCTATTATTTGATTCACTACTATCGCATGTTTCCGTCACTGCTTCGCATATTCAATGTTGGAAATGACGAGGTCAAACTCAACATTGTGCCTGTTGATTTTGTGGTTGACGGAATCGAAAAGCTCTCAAAAGATGAATCTGCAATCGGCAAAACGGTTGCTCTTGCTGATCCAAATCCTTTGACAACAAGAGAAATCTGCGATGTAATCGTTGAAGCAATTACCAACAAAAAAACTGTTGTCACACCACCAGCTTCGCTGGTTAGATGGACATTGAATTTGCCGTTTTCACCAGCAGTAACAGGCTTGCCACATGCTGGCGTGCCTTATTTTTTCATTTCACAAACTTACGATACAAGCATCGCGAGCAGTCTCTTAGCAAAACATGGCATCTCATGTCCAAGATTTGCCGATTATGCAAAAAACTTAATCGCTTTCGTTGAAAAGAATCCCAAACTTTAATTCTAGGAGACTAAGATTGAACCTCGAATCGGAGTTATGTTCGATTTTTTAGCTGGAAACGATCAGATAAAGAAAATCCTAAGGCAAATGTTGAAATGCAAGGAAGTTCCTGCCTCGATGCTTTTTGCGGGCGAAGACGGCATCGGAAAAAAAACTTTTGCCATCTACTTAGCCAAGTCACTACTTTGCAAAACACCTGTGAACTCAGAAAGCTGCGATGTTTGCTCTTCTTGTAAGCGTGTTGATGATATTTTTGAGATAATCAAAAGCCATCAATACCAAGAGATAGCTAAATCTAAAGTGATTTTCAGCAATCATCCCGATTTTGGTATAGTCCTACCTTTCAAGAAGCAAATTCTTATAGAAGCGATAAGAGATTTGGAAGAAAAGGCAAACTTAGAGCCGTTTGAGGCATCGAGCAAAGTCTTTATAATAGACGAAGCCGAGAAAATGAATGACTCATCGGCAAACGCACTTTTGAAGTTGCTCGAAGAACCACCAGCAAATACCTACATTTTTTTAATTTCTTCGCAACCAAATCTTTTGCCCTTAACGATTCTCTCGCGCGTGCAAGTTCTTCAATTCGCTCCATTGCAACCAGAAGAAATTGTCACTTTCCTATGCAAGAAAAAAGGCATGACAAGAAGCGAAGCAATAGCAATCGCACTCTACGCAAATGGTAGTATCTCGAAAGCTTTAACGCTCAACAAACAACAAATCCTTTCAACCAGAAACCAAGCATTGGAGCTAATTGAGATGCTACTTGATGAATCGGATTTTTCAGAACTTCTTTCGGCATCGGAAAAAATCGCTGAATTGGAAAACGATTATCAATCATTCCTGAAAACCTTGCAGCAGCTTATTCGAGATATTTGGATTCTCAGCCTAGGCGGTGATAGCATCGTAAATACAGACATAAAGGATAGACTCGCTTTATTAGCACAAAAAGCCAGTAGCAAAGCGCTTAGCCAATGGATTCAGCAAATAGAAAAAACGCTTTCGCTTTTGGATGTGAATATAAACAAAAAGATAGCAACAGATGCACTACTGTTAGAAATGAAAACTCCTAAGAGCTTGTATGGACGAATTTCCTAAAACTTGATTAAGATTGAAAAGTTTATGCAGACGATTTCAGAAACAACAGACCCAGCAAAGCGCATTCTAGCTTTCGGCGGATTTTTATTCATGAGTTTTCTAGGGATTCTGGTAGCATATTTCGACCCGCAGAAAGTCAGTTTTTTCCCGCGGTGCTTATTTCACGAACTCACGGGATTTGCCTGCACAGGATGCGGACTAACACGCGGATTTCATGCACTTTTTCGCGGTGACTTTTCAGCGGCTCTTCACTACAACGCTCTTTTCCCGCTTTATGGCATTCTATTAGGTAGCCTTTATCTTCATCTCTTCCTGTTAACTTTTAGAGGCAAAGGAATCCCCCTATCGCCCGAAAAATGCTTCCGACTTTTGACTGCATTTCTGATTATCGGAATCATCTTCGGGGTCCTGCGCAACCTGCCTTTCTACCCTTTCACGCTTCTTTATCCGTTTTGATCCAAGAATTCTTCGGCAAAAAAGAATGGAGTCAGAAGGAATGAAGAAGCTTTATTTTTCCCAAATAGCATTTCAGCATTAGCCTAAAAACGCATATTCTAATGCCGTTTTCTCAGCGCCTTACTGGCGAACAAAATACAGGCGCAAATATCTTCTTGGGTGAATCCTTTGTATTCCTCAAGAATTTCCTCCTTTGTCGCACCGTTGGCTAACAGATTCAGAATGTATTCGGCAGTTAACCATGTTCCTCGAATAACAGGTTTCCTAGCCATAACTCTTGAGTCAATAGTAATTCGTTCCAGCAATTCTTTGTCTCTCATTGATACTTTACCGCACTAAGAAGGGCTAGACAGGTGATTTATTTTGGCTCACAATCCTCACCAAATCTAGCCCCGGACTCTGAAACAAACATTGAGTTTAAGGTCGAAATTCAACCAAATTTCCGCAAGAAACTATCGCACTTGAAATGAAGCAGGCACGAGATCGCCTTGTTGCCCCCACTCAAAAGGCAGAAGCGTTGCATTTGTCGAACGTCTCACATAAAAGAAATTCTGCGTTGGGTCTGTATTTGGGCGAAACACTGCTATATCGGTTTTTCCATCGCCATCATAATCTCCGGGTGCTGAAATATCTGTATTGATGCCCCAAACAATCGGAGTGGCACCTGTTCCACCTCCGGTTCTGGTCAGAATGAAGTAATTATAGGTGCTTCCAACCGTTCGACGCACGCAGAAGTCTGTTTTTCCATCACCGTCGTAGTCTCCCGGAATGAAGACATCCGTCGGAGCGCCCCATTGGATCACTTCACTACCACCGGCCGATTTTTTCAGATAAAAAACTCCAATGCCAGCTTCGTTTCTCTGAACGGCAAAATCGTTTCTACCGTCACCGTCGAAGTCTCCGGGTGCAGGGAAATCACCGGGAAGTCCCCAACATTCGTAAAGAAAATCAACGCCGGGTTGGCTCGAAGGGCGATAATACCAGACACTGCTATTCGTGCCGCAAGCTCCGCTGCTGTCATTTGAGCGAAACACTGCGACATCAGCTTTGCCGTCACCGTCATAGTCGCCCACTATCGCAGGATTGTCACCTTGTGTTCCGAACATTTCAGCTTGGAAAGTGTTTGTCGAACTTCTCAAAATGTAAAAGTAAGACCTATCCGGTTCAGGATTTCCAGTTTCACGCCAAACTGCTATATCCGTTATTCCGTCACCGTCATAGTCGGCAGGAACAGGTTTATCGGTTGCAAGCCCAAATTGGACCGCACTTGAAGTCGTTTCACCGTTTATTTGAATATACCATCTCAAAAGTGAACCTTCATTTCTAGCAACTACCCAATCGCTTCTTCCATCGCCATTGAAATCAACATTCGTCCTATTGGGCGCGGGTTGCGAAGTTGCCGTGATGTTTATATCGTCAATTCCTATCCATTCGTCGCTGCCGGGAGCGTTGCTGGTAATAACTCGAACCTGAACCAAAGGTTTGTTTCTAGCGGCGGCAGGAAGCGTCACGGAAACAGGGGTCACCAAAGTTGCTTGACCTGGACCTGTTGTTGCATCTGGAATATAACCTTTGGGAAGATTTATGAAATCACCTGTATTCCCCACTCGATATTGTAGCGCCACTTGCTGAACAGCATTATCGTTTGAGCCGTCAATATCACGCACGTTATACGAAACATTTATGTAGTTGTTGCCCGTCGTTGTCGTATTTAAGTAAAAAATCAAATACGGTGCATCAGCCGTTCCCGAACCTTGAAGCGCAACAACCGGATTCGGGATTCCATCAAATTCCGCCACACCACCTGAAGTTAAAGTATTTGGATTTGACTGATTAGCAATCACGTCTAGATCGTTAGTAGCAGTGCTTGTTGTAAGAAGCGTTTGCGGATCAACGCCTGTGCCTGTGGTTATGTCTTGCCCCAAATAACCTTCAATGCCCGGAACAGGCGACCAATCATCATTCGTTGTGATCAGATTTGTTGACCAGTCTTGAGAAAATGGTATCGCCTGCGGAACATTATCCGCATGCACTTGAATCAGCCATACACAGACTGAAACCGAAAAAAGCGCAAGAAAAATTTTTCGCATTTTGTTTCTTATCATAATTTTCTCCTTTCAAGAACGCTCGTCTCCAAAAAATTGAAGTTTGTTTTAGCAAAGAATATCATAATCGCAGGGAAGTTAAAAAGAGAGTACAGAGATTCAAAAATGCGGGCTTATATTTCGATAGTTTTCGTTCTAGTTACATTTGCATCTTTTGTTTTTGGGCAGAACGAGGAAATTATCCGTGTTGAAACACAATTGGTAAACGTCCCGGTTTCAGTAAAAGACAAGAACGGAAGACCTATACTAAATTTGAGACGAGAAAATTTTGTTGTTTATGAAGATGGCGTAAAACAGCAGATAGAATCATTCGGCAGAGCCACAGAGCCTTTTGAAATTGCACTTCTTCTTGACACTTCAGGTTCAACCAGAAACGAACTCACCTTAATTCGACGTGCAGCGGAAAATTTCATATCTTCATTAAAGCCCGGTGACAAGGTTGCAATCATTGCATTTCAGACCGTAAAAACCGAAAATAAGGCGACAGCAGTGCCAGAAATTTTAACAAAGCTAACTGATGATCGCACAAAACTTAAAGATGCGTTAGCAGAGGTTAAAACTAGCAATGGAACGCCCTACTATGATGCAATGCTTGAAATCCTTGATAAGATTTTCTCCGAAGAGCCTAAAGAAACCAGCTTACATGGACGTCGAGCAATTGTTGCATTAACTGATGGAGTGGATTCGGTAAGCCTTTCGGACTTCGATGAGGTTAAGGAAAAACTACGAGAAAGAAACATTGTCGCCTATTTCATTCAACTCGACACACGCGATTTCTTCGAGCAAGGACTTCTTCAAGATTGCGAAACTGCAACTCGTTTTTCGGTCGCTCAATTGAGACGTTACTACAAGCAATTCGGGACAAAATCCAAAATGGAAAAAACCTACGACTTCTGCTCACTAGGCTATTTTGAACGCCTTGCCATAAGCAAAAAACTTTATGAAATCGCAGACGAAGAAATGCACACGCTAGCAAGAGAATCAGGCGGAAAAGTATTTCCGGTAGCCGATTTGAACGAAGCTAGAACAGCTCTCAAACAAGTTGCAGAAGAAATAAGCACAATTTACACGCTCGGCTATTATTCTTCAAACGAAAGGCGAGACGGAACATATAGAACAATCAAAGTTGAGGTCAAAGGCATCTCACCGGGTTTCAAAATCCAAGCTCGTGAAGGATATTTCGCTCCGAGATCAAACTATTGAAGGCAAAAACTCCAGTTATTTCAAACTCAATGCTCTAAAGCCTTTTACCGCAGAATCTTTGCTCCAAAGGCGGGTGAAAAGCTATCATGATAATCTAGGTCTTGGTTTATGACTAACAGAAAATTTGAAAGGATTTGTTTGATTGTCTTGGACTCGGTGGGAATCGGCGAAATGCCCGATGCCGCTGATTGGAACGACAAAGGAGCCGACACTTTAGGAAGTATTTTGAAATATCGAAAACTGACTCTTCCTAATCTACAAAAGCTGGGCTTGGGAAATATAAGAAACTTCGAGAATCTTCCCGCAGTTGAAAATCCGATTGGTTGCTACGGAAAATGCGCATTGAAATCAAACGGCAAAGACACAACTACAGGGCATTGGGAAATTGCCGGAATCATCTTGGAAAAGGCTTTTCCGACTTATCCGAACGGATTTCCCGAAAGAATAATCGAGCGTTTCGTAAAAGAGGCTGGTTTGCCCGGTATTTTAGGAAACATTCCAGCATCGGGAACAGAGATAATAAAACAGTTGGGCGAAGAACATATCAAGACAGGCAAACCAATTGTTTATACTTCAGCAGATTCGGTATTTCAAATAGCGGCGCATGAAGAAGTGATACCTTTGAAACGACTTTATGAAATATGCGAGATTGCTAGACGTATTCTCGACGGAGAAGACAAAGTCGGAAGAGTCATTGCAAGACCCTTCATTGGAACTAATGCAGAGAATTTCAAACGCACGGAAAACCGCCACGACTACGCAATCTCTCCACCCGACGACAATCTTTTGCCAAAACTAAAAGCAGCAGGTTTCGACGTTATCGGAATCGGCAAAATTGCCTCGATTTATAACTCAGTTGGAATTACGCAAGATTTAACAGCTAAAAATAATCAGCAAGCGATTGACAGGACAATTGAAACTCTAGCCTCCGAATCAAAAGGCTTGATTTTTGCGAACCTAGTTGATTTCGACATGCTCTATGGGCATCGTCGCAACGTTGAAGGCTACGCAGAAGCCCTTGAATACTTTGATTTTCGATTGGCTGAGATTTTAGAGCAACTCAAGGAAAAGGATTTACTGATTTTAACGGCTGATCACGGTAATGATCCGACATACAAGGGCACAGACCATACACGCGAATATGTGCCTTTGCTTTGCTATGGGAAAACGGCACGAAAAGGCGTTTTTCTAGGCACTAGAGAATCGCTTGCTGATATTGGACAAACTATTGCAGAAAACTTTGGAGTTCAATTGAAGGAAGGAAAAAGTTTTCTGAACGAGATTTGCGCTTAACTGAGTTGCAGAAGTGCCAAAGCAGTCAGCTTTTTCATGAAAAAAGCGCAATCTAATATCTGCTGAATCTTGGCTGTTCGTCCTCAAAAGGCTTTTTTCTAAGTATTTCGCGAAGCTCAAGGAGTTCCGAAGCTATCTTCCTCAAGGCTTCGCGTCTTTCTTCAGTTAAAACCAAATTTCCTGTAAATTCTTCCGGCTGTCGGCTTTCTCTGTAGTAGGAGTATTCGTCACTTTCTTCTTCTAGCTCTCGCCCACTCTTTTCGGGCAATTCTTGTTCCTTCTTCTCAACTGGTGGGACAACCTTCAAACGGCTAGCTTCGCGAAGTTCTGCTTGTAATTTTTTCTTTGCTCCTGCTATGGTGTAAAGCTCATCGTAGAGAAGTTCTTTGATTCGCAAAGCTATTTCAACATCACGACGCCTGTAGGTTCTTTGGCCAGAGCGATTCTTTTGCGGTGAAAGCATTGGGAATTCTGTTTCCCAGTATCTTAAAACATGCGCTTGAACACCCACTATATCGCAAACTTCACCAATCTTGAAAAAGAGTTTCTCAGGAATTACCTTAGCCGGATAGCCCATAAATCCCACCTCGACGCTTCAATTTTATTTATTTTCAAAAGTTTAGTCAATCTCATTTCGATAGGCAGTCCAAACAAAGAGACCACCTCCTTTTTGAAGCTAAATACTTATACCGCATTTCCCGCAGAATCTTACAGTAACAGGATAAACTTTACCGCATCTGGAGCAAACCTTTTGACCTTGTGTTACTTGCTGTTGTAAATCAGGCGAAACAAGAGTTTTTTCTATCGGAAATCCGCAAGAACCGCAAAAATTAGCATTTGCAGGATTAACAAAAGAACATCTTTTGCAAAAAACTTTATTAGCCGACAGATTGACAATCTCAAAACTAGAATTACCACACCGCCCACAAAACTTAACCCCTTCCGCAAATCTAGCACCGCATTTGGTGCAAGCTACAACACCGGGTATGACCGACTGCCTGCCACTACTTCTTTGTGATTCGTCTTTTAGTTGTGCTTGTATAACTTGCTCATCAATATCACCGCGCACTTCTATAACTCTTTCGTCATCTCTACTGCCCTTCTTTGAGATTCTCAATACGTGATTCCCTACTGGAATATCACTTATGATCAACTTCTCCGAATTACCAACTGTTCCTTTGCGCTCATCATTGACGTAAACCTCAGCACCTTGAGGAGCTAAAATCACAAGCTTTGTTTTTTGAGTTCTCTTTTCGTCAACACCTTCCGACGCTTGCTCCAACGCCCTTATCCATTCCTGCAAACTCTTCGGACGTCTTTCAACTTCTCTTTCTATCGCCCACATTATAACTTCCTCAATCTTCTTAGGTATATCAGAACGCAATGAGGAAAGTGGCGGGACTTGATGATAAGGATTCACCTTTTGAGCTAGAATTTGGATAGTCTCACCAATAAACGGACATCTTCCGCCTAGCATTAGATAAGCAATTGTTCCGACCGCATAAATGTCTGCACGCACATCTATTGTTTCTCGACCATCTATCTGCTCCGGAGCCATAAATTCAGGCGTTCCTATAATTCCGCGAGAATTTGGTCCTGAGGCGCTGTCTCTTCCTTCAGATACATTAAGTAATTTGGCTAAGCCGAAATCACCAACCTTTATGAAGCCATCTTCAAATCCGTGAGCATTCTGGAGCAAAAAGATATTCCCAGGCTTTAAGTCTCGATGCAATATCCCGACTGCGTGAGCCGCTCCAACACCTGCAACTATTTGCCTTAACAAATTGACGGCGCGCTTTATTGTTAAAGTTCCTTCCCTTCGCAAAAGTTTATGAAGCGTCTCTCCATCAACATATTCCATCACAATATAAAAAACATTTTCTCTTTCTTTGGCTTTGCCATAGTCACTAACAGCTACGATATGAGGATGATTGAGCAAAGCCGCCGCTTTTGCTTCTCTCTCGAATCGCAAAATAGCTTCGTTTTCTTGCAAATGTTCTGAATCCATGATTTCTTGTTTCAAGATTTTTACAGCCACCCTTTTGGTTTCTAACTTGGAATCCGTAGCTAGATAAACTTGCCCCATTGCACCACTACCAAGGCGTTGCCTCAGCAAGTATCTGCCATCAAGCATCAAATCACCTGCTAGCGTTAGGCGTGTCTCTGCACCATCGGCGGGACAAACCGTTACTTCATCAGGATAACATGCATAACATTTTCGGCATTCTCTCATTTGTTCTTACTGCTTTTCAAAACCAAGAGCTTTACTACTAACATTTTTTGCGATTTCCGAAGGTAATTTATCACTTTCTTAACTAACAATCCAAGCGGTAGATAGAAACAGACCGACAAAACGGGAAGTTTTGAATCTTTTCCCGATAGAGAGAAGTTAAAAATTAAACAGCAGATGCTAAAGAATCTCAGGTGTCGAGTTCTAAATCAATCCATAACAAAAATGGTATTTGGATCGTCCTCGTGGCGTATCTCGTCAACTTTTTCTTTCCTGCCTTTACCCATGTAGAGTCTGTTCGGGAAATTCAAAACAATGCCTTTTTCAGTTTTGCTGATATTTTTGTAAGCGTGAACGACGCCTTTCGGTATTATCACCGCTTGCGGATTATCTGCACCAACGTAAAGCGTCATGACGCATCGGTAGGTCGGTGAATCTGGGCGATTGTCCCAAAGTTTAAGCTTGAAATTCCCCGAACCTATAAAGCAGAAAAGATCGGCTTGATCTCTATGTTCATGTGGACCTCTCTGCACAAGTGGTTCTGTAACAGAAATATAAGCCATCACAGGATAAAATTCTTCCGCAATTTCGTCTTGACGAAAGAGTTCTGCCAACCACCCTCTTTCGTCAACATGCTTTTTCAACGGATAAACAACTACGTCATGAATCTTACCGACTTTGAAAATCGGCTCTTCGATTCTTTGCACTTCCTGCAACATTTCTTCAACCCTCCACAGCGGAAAGTGGTTGATTTAATTTATTTGCTCCTGTCTTTGCAACCAAATTTGATGCCCTCAAGAGACTATCGAAAGTTCCTGCATCAGTCCACCAACCTTCAAGCTCTGCCCAAGTCATTTCGCCGCGCTCTATGTAATCGTTATTAACATCCGTTATCTCAAGCTCACCACGCAGCGAGGGCTTCAAAGTTTTAATTATCTCAAAAACACGGCTATCGTAAAAGTAAATTCCAGTAACTGCGTAATCCGACTTCGGAATTTTCGGTTTTTCCTCTATTCTAATGATTCGGTCTCCGTCTAATTCGGGAACACCGAACCTTTGCGGGTCTGGAACTTTTTTGAGTAAAATCTTTGCTCCCTTTCCTTGTCTCTCAAAATCTTCTTTGGCTTTGACTATGTTACCTTCGATTATGTTATCTCCTAAAATTACGCATATCAGGTCTCCGTCGGCAAAATGCTCGGCAAGTCTTAAAGCATCAGCTATTCCGCCTTCACCTTCTTGATAGGTGTAATTTAGATGCTTCAAGCCGAAATCTTTTCCGTTCCCTAAAAGCCTCAGAAAATCCCCGGCAGAATTGCCACCCGTCACGATCATTATGTCTTGAATGCCTGCATTTATCAGCGTTTGAATCGGATAGTAAATCATCGGTTGATTATAAACAGGTAGCAAATGCTTGTTCGTGACTTTCGTCAATGGATAAAGCCTTGTTCCCAATCCACCTGCCAAAACAACACCTTTCATGCTCAGCAAATCCTCCTAGCTTCAACCTGATAGATTTTTCATCAAGCTACAAAATTCTAACAAAACGCAAGAAATTAGTCTCTTTCAGGAACAGAGCCAGAAATTTTCTTTCTCGTTGTTTGTCCGGTTTCTATCACCGGTATTCCCCAAACCAACTCTTGGTGAGGACGCGGGATGACATGAACTCCTACAACTTCTCCAACACGCCTTGCCGCTGCTGCTCCAGCCTCAACAGCTGCTTTAACAGCGCCGACCTCTCCACGCACTATTGCCGTCACCAACCCTGCGTCTATTTTCTCATAGCCTACAAGCCTCACGTTTGCGGCTTTTACCATGGCATCAGCCGCTTCAATCATTGCTACAAAACCTTTTGTCTCAACCATTCCAAGCGCTTCCATACATCACTTGAGCCAGATCATCATCAATAATAACAACAGTGAAACTAGAGAAAGGACGAGTGCCGTAGCTAAATACAAAAAAACCCCTCTACTTTCAGGAACTATCCCTACCGCACTATCCTCAGAAACCAGCTTTTTAGCTACTAATGTTTGTTGTGTCGCATCTTCAGTAATATCATCAAGCTCATCTTTTGAATCAGCTACTCCCGCCGGGGCAAATGCTTCTGAAGTTAGCTCATCATTTACAAACTCAAGAGGAGCAGTTGGTTTTTTTATAGGTCTGTCGTAATCTTCGTTGCGACCAAGAAAAACTTCTAACGGAGCTTCAGGTTTTCTTATGGGCTTTTCAAAAGAAGAAACATCACCTCTTTCAAACTCATCCTTCAAAATCCGTTCACTTTTAGCCTGGATTCTCTCCTCTTCAGCTTGGAATTCTTCTTCGTTGCCTTCTTCGGTGGCTAAAGTTCTATCTTCGTTTAACACTTCTCCAGTTTCATGCTGCCCTACTTCTCGCTTCTCATGGCTAACCTCTTCTAAAGATTTCTCTTCATGAAGATTCGCAGAAGAAATCTCATCATCTTGCAACTCTTTCAACGTAATCCTTTTCAGTTTTGCAACTTCAGCCTCTATCTCGCCTGTATCTAATTTGGTAGTTTCATTATTTTTGAGAGCTTCAGATAATTTTGCAGACTCTTCTGATGCATTATCTTGCGACAGGCCGAGAGGCTTACCGCATCGGTGACAATAACGCGCTCTTGAGCGAACCTTTGCACCGCAATTAGAGCATTTTTCCAAAACGGATTTCCCCGCCATTACAATAAAAAGACCTAAGTTTTAACGAAAATATCTTTCTCCTCACCCAAATCACGTGCCGCTGGTGTGATTATTGTCTTAGAGTGAATATAAATCTTCTCGTTTCGTTCAAGTGCGTTCCTTACGTCATTTTCGCTTACAAAATCAACCGCTCTTTTACCATTTTCGGTTTTTTCAGGCAATCTTAACTCATGAATTATGGTTTTAACAGGGCTTGTGGATTGAGCTAGCTCGGGCTGAGACAAATCTTCAGCTCGAGACTTTTCAATGTCAACAGATTCGGAAAGCCTCTTTGCTAAGAAACTATCAACTATTGCAGCGATCTCTTCTCGACTTATTCTAGGCTTCGGCTTTTGGACCTGCTGTGTTTGTTGAATTTTCTTGCCGACAGGACGAGTTTCAAAAGCTACGCGCTTTATATCAAGAAGATGAATCGGCGAGATATTGTCGCTTGTAACATTTCCGCCCCAAGAGCCACATCCCAAAGTCATCGAAGGTGGCAGATCGGTTGAAAAACCGATTGCACCGTGAGTTGTCGGCGTATTTATGCAAATCCGCGCAGCGGGCATCAATTCAGCAAAAGCGATGGCGGCCTGTCTATTGCGCGTATGCATTCCGACCGTATGCCCCATTCCACCGAAGTTCAGAACTTCCAAACATCTCAAAGCCGCTTTTTCAAAATCTTCCACAACAAAGAAAGCAAGCGTTGGTGAAAGCTTTTCGATTGACCATGGATAATCGCGTCCAACACCGCCACAATCGGCAATCAAGCATCTAGTGTTTGGCGGGATCGAAATTCCTGCAAGATTCGCAATGTATTCAGCAGATTTTCCAACAATTTTTGGATTTAGTGTTCTCTGCTCTGTAACCAAAACTTTTGCAACTTTGTCAGCTTCGTCTTGAGTAAGAAAATGAGCGCCTTGCCGTTTGAATTCCTCACGCACCTGTTTTGCTATCGAAGCATCAACTACGACCGACTGCTCCGAAGCACAAATAGTGCCATTATCGAAACAAGTGCCTGTCAAAATATCAGAAACTGCCTTTTCCAAATCGGCAGTTTTTTCAATGTAAACCGGCACATTTCCCGGCCCAACACCAAAGGCGGGTTTTCCTGAAGAATAAGCGGCACGAACTAATCCAAGCCCACCAGTCGCAAGAATTACTTTAGTTTGCTTGTGTCTCATCAAAGTTTCAGTGCCTTCAATTGTTAGCTCAGTCAAGCAATGTATTGCGTCGGGCGGAAGCCCTTCCTTAACGGCTACTTCCTTCATCACGCGAGCCGTCTCCATTACGCACCGAACAGCCGCGGGATGAGGCGAAAGAACAATTGTGTTTCTCGATTTAATTGCTATTATGATTTTGAAAATCGCTGTAGAAGTCGGATTCGTAGAAGGAATTATCGCCGCAACAACACCTCTTGGAGAAGCTATTTCAACAACGCTACCTTTATCAGAAATAATCCCGACAGTCTTTAGATTTTTGAAATGATTCCAGACATCTTCCGCAGCAAAGCGATTTTTTTCGTATTTGTCTTCCGGCTTTCCAAAACCTGTTTCCTGATGAGCCATCTGACCGAGCCGTGCTGATTCAGCCAGTGCTACTCTTGCCATAGCTTCGCAGATGCGATCAATTTTCGCCTGATCAAACTTAGCTACCGTTAGCGAAGCTAAATGAGCGGCTTCCACAGCTTCGGATGCTTCTCTTTGTGATGCCGAAAGGTTATTTTCCATTGTTGGAAAGCCTCAAAAATGCAACCTAGACCTTACTCTTTCTTGGTTTTGCTTTTGTCATTCACCTTAACTTCCAAAGTGCCACTTGTTTCACCAGCACTCAATTGACGGCTTTCGCCGCTCTGCAATGCCTGTTCATCGGGACTATACCGAATTGCGCCTCCTTTCGGAAGGCATTTCTCGACCTCATGATGCGGGCGTGGTATGACGTGAACACTAACCAATTCACCAACACGCCTTGCCGCTGCTGCTCCGGCATCGGTCGCCGCTTTAACTGCGCCAACATCACCACGAACAAACACTGTCACGTAACCAGCACCAATGTATTCTTTCCCGATCAGTTGAACATTTGCGGCTTTCACCATCGCATCAGCCACTTCTACAGCTCCGATGAAACCTTTGGTTTCTACCATTCCAAGCGCTTCAAAAGACATCTTATCTTCAACCTCACTGATAAGTTTCTTGAGTTTTTCCCTACGTTCTGATGATTTTATTACAATTCTCAATAAACACAAAACAGAAAACTTCTATCGCTAACATTTCGTAAATAACTCTTGAAACCAACTTTCTGATGGAAAATAGATCGGTGTGAATATAAAATTTCAGAGAGAGTCAATAGAAATGAAAAAAGAAATGCGAAGACAAAGACTTGCGATCTTTATTGTGTTCTTGTTGATTTTCCTTCATACGGTCACAAAAGCTCAAATCGCAACGCAGGAAAATACAAGCGCAATTGAAAGCCAAGAGCAAGAACTGCGACGCAAATCTTTTGAGAAAGTTTGGCAAACAATAAACGAAAAGCATTACGATCCAACCTTTGGCGGAGTTGATTGGAAAAAGATAAGAGAAATTTACGAACCTAAGGCAATGTCGGCTAAAGGACTGAAGGAATTTCACCTGATTCTCAATCAAATGGTTGGAGAGCTTAAGCTGTCTCACTTTGCTGTTTTTGAGAACAATTTAAGTGAATTATTAAAATCATCTCAGTTTCCAGTGACGGTAAATGAGACTAAAACAATTAGTCTGCCAACTACGGGAATAAAAATAAAAACAGTCGAGGGAAAGCCAGTAATTTCTGAGGTTGAGAAAGGCTCAAACGCCGAAAAAGCAGGCTTAAAAGCTGGATACATTATCGAGGCAATAAACGGAAAAAGTGTTGATGAATTGTCAAGAAAACTTGAAGAGCACCTGAAAGAGATTAGAGCAAATGATAGGCTAAAAAGCTTTTATGTTGAAGTCCTGCTTGTAAACTTAACCTATGGAGAAGCAGGAACAAAGGTTGAGTTCAAAGTGCTGGATGAAAAAAACGAGCGTCGTGTTTTTCCCGTTGAAAGATACTTAAAAACCGTGGACTTCAGCCAACCCGTTGGTCATTTCCCACCGCAACCAGTTTTGTTTGAAGCGAAGAGACTCGAAGGAAACATTGGTTACATTCGTTTCAATATGTGGACTATTCCGCAGGCACAAAATTTACGACGTAGCTTAAAAGACTTTGCTGATACTGAAGGAATAATCTTTGATTTGCGAGATAATCCTGGAGGGATCGTTGGAATAGCTTTAGGGCTAGCCGGTCTGCTAACAGAAAACAAAATGCCTTTCGGAAAAATGAAAGGACGCCATAATGAGCTTGAACTTTTTGCTTATCCGCAACCAAATCCTTATCTTGGTAAGGTTGTGATTTTGATAGATTATGCTACCGGCTCAACAAGCGAAATCTTTAGTGCAGTGCTTCAAGAAAACGGGCGTGCAAAAATCGTTGGAGAACAAAGCGCAGGAGTAGCACTTACTTCAGTAATCGAAACTTTGCCAACAGGCGCTCTTTTTCAATATGCAATCATGGATTACAAAACACCACAAAATAAAACTATCGAAGGAATCGGTGTTAAACCTGATATAGAAGTTTTCCAAACAAGACAAGCTCTTTTGAACGGAGAAGACTTGCCACTCAAAGAAGCTATAAAGGTAATCAATCAGAAGTAAATCAAAAAGGAGGAATCTTATATGGCAAAACGAAAAATCCTAGAACTATCGGTTAATTTCTCGAAGTTTCCAAAATTGACAATTCTCTTCTTGATATTTGTTTTTTCGATCACTGCTCAGGAAGGGACTAAACCTGAAAAAGCGCAGCCAAAGGCTGATAAAGAAAGCAGTGCAAGCAAGCAGAAGCTACCAACCGCAAAGGAAATTCTCGAAAAATACGTTCAAGCACTGGGCGGACGAGAAGCTTATCTGAAGATAAAAACCAAAATCGCTAAAGGCGAAGTTGAATTTTCACCTTTGGGCATTAAAGGCACGATTGAGTCCTACACTCTTGAACCTAATAAATCTTATACCAAAATGAATCTCCAAGGACTCGGTGAATTCATTGATGTCTTCGACGGTGTTAATTCTTGGACGGTTGATCCTATCACGGGCAACAGAAAGAAAGAAGGCGATGAATTAGAGCAAACAAAGATAGAAGCTCTCCTTCATAAAGACATCAAGCTTGAAAGCATTTACAGCGGTTTTGAGGTTAAAGGTATCGAGAAAATAAATTCAAGCGAGGCTTATGCGGTAGTTGCAACGAGAGGGAAACTTCCTGTCAATATCTTCTATTTCGATACGAAGACCGGATTGCTGGTGGCGCAAGAAGGCACTCTTGTAACTCCGCAAGGGAAGATGCCAACAAAATCACTCATAAGCGACTGGCGGGAAATACAAGGAGTGAAAGTTCCTTTTCAAACAATGCTGATTACTCCACAATTCCAGATGTTGATAAAATTTACTTCCGTCGAATTCAACAAAGAGATAGACCCGAAACTCTTTGAAGCGCCTGAATGGGTGCGAAAATAAAGTCATGGCCATCACGGCCACAAATCAGAGCATTAGGCGCCACTAATGTTCTCGGTAAAGACGATGGATAAAGGTAACTTTATAACATTTGAAGGTATAGATGGAAGCGGAAAAACCTCTCTGATAAAAGCAATAGCTCACGAGCTGGTTGCGCAAGGGCTAGATGTCTTAACAACACAAGAGCCAGGCGGCACACAGCTTGGGATGCGCTTAAGAGAGGTTTTTCTGCGTGTGCAAAGCGAAGAAGAAATATCGCCGCTTGCTGAGGCATTGCTTTTTGCCGCCGACCGCGCTCAACACGTTGAGTGCCTAATTAAGCCTGCGCTCAAAGCAGGCAAAATAATCATTTCAGATAGATTCACCGATTCGACTTTGGCTTATCAAGGCGCAGGCAGGAATTTACCATTGAAGCTGCTTGAGCAACTGATAAACATTGCCAGCGGCGGTTTAACTCCCGATTTAACGATTCTACTTGATCTGCCAGTTCAAACAGCAATCTTGAGAAAGCAAAATCAAGGCATTCAAGTAAATCGCATGGACACCGAAAAAGCGGAATTCTACGAACGAGTTAGAAAAGCCTACTTGGAACTAGCAGCAAGGAATCCCGAAAGATTCCGCATAGTATCAGCAGATAAGCCGTTTGATGAAGTCAAAAAGGAAACTTTGAACTTTATTTGGGATTTTCTGGGATCACAAAAAGGCTACTACTCAATATCAAAAAACAAGCCAGAAATCTCACTCTAGGCTTTTACAATCGTCCTTTCAAAAAGGATTCTCAAACCTTCAAGAGTTAGGTTTTCGTCCACAGGTATATTCAAGTAATCTGCAAAGAGCTTGGCAGCGCCGCCTGTTGCCACTACTTTTGCTTCTTCTTTCATCTCTTCCATCATTTTCGAGAGAATTTTTTCTGCAAACCCAAGATAGCCATAGAAAATTCCCGATTGAATGCAGGAAGCAGTCGAGTTACCGATAACCTTTTCTATTGTTTTCACTTCTACCTTTGGTAATTTGGAAGTTTTTTCAAAAAGAGCTTCTGAAAGCATTTCAACGCCGGGAAAAATTACTCCGCCGAGAAACTCCTTTTTTGAATTCACTGCATCAATCGTCGTAGCAGTGCCGAAGTCACAGATTATCAGTGGGAAGCCATATTTCTCAACTGCGGAAAAAGCAGTAACCAAGCGGTCAATTCCTAAGCTTTCCAGCGGGTAGTATTTTACTGAAATCCCAAAATCAATTTCATGCGTAACCATCAAAGGCTCAAGCCCTAGAAGATTCAAGCAAATTTCCTTGAAGGAAGTTTCTACCTCTGGGACAACGGAACAGGCAATTATTGCGGAAAAATCTGCATTGCCTACGTGCTGTGCCAAATCTGCAAATATCCTCTCTGTAGGAAGGGAAAATCGGCTTCGTAGCTTTGAATTCTCGAAAATCCCAAACTTTGTGGCGGTATTACCAATGTCGGCAGTTAAGATTCTATTTTGCAACATTAAGGTTCCGGATAGGTTCGATTAGCCATGCAACGGCAAGCCATCATAAACTATTTTCCAACCGTTTTCTTGGCTGGTTTTAAGACTTTTTATAAACCATTCTTCAGCCTGCTGAGGATCACTGTAAATTTGAATCGCAGGTTTTCCTTCTCTTGGATCGATCCGACAAATCGCACCACCAATCGGTGCTGTCTTCAGACTCAGTAAACCTATCATGTTGTTTTTTGTCAAAATGGTGGTGCGAATTGAAATATCTTCGTATTTTTTCTTATCGGTAGCAGGTTCTAACTCGTCTAAACCGAAATCCTTCTTCATAGGACTTTACTATCTTTGAAGGTTTAGTCTATCAGCAAGATTTAATTTACATTTTTGTAATGACAATTTCAAGTTGGCCTTTACTTGAAGCAATCTTGATAATGAAATGAAAAACTAGGTCTTTCAGATCATTTTCTTGATGCGTTCTACCAATTCGGCATAGTCAAAGGGTTTTGTGACATATTCTGCAGCGCCTAACTCCAAAGCCTTCTGACGATGCTTTTCACTTGTTCTAGAGGTTATCATCACAACTGGTATTTTCTTGAATTTTTCCCTTCGCTTAAGAGTAGCAAGCAATTCGTAACCATCCATGCGAGGCATTTCTATATCGGTTAGTATCACACTAGGAAGTTCTTTGCCAGATTCAAGAATTTCCAAAGCTTCAATACCATCTTTAGCCGTTATAGGCACTAAACCAGCATCTTTGAGCATTTTTTCGTTCATTTTCCTAACACTTGGGCTATCATCAACAACCATAACCAAAGTTTCTGGCTTTTTCTCAGTTGTTGAGATTAGTTTGGGCGAAAATCCTTCAAGTAAACTATTTATGTCCAGAATCGGCATGACTTGTCCGTTGCTTAATATAGAAGCTCCTATGAAACCTCTGATCTTCTCAAGTAGCCCTCTGGGCGGTTTAACAATGACTTCCTGCGGAGTGGTAATCATCTCAACAGCAACAGCAAAAGATTCTTGATGATTTTCGACGAGCAAAAGCAAATAGTTCTCTCCAGAAGATTTCATCGGTATTTGGAAACCTAGAAGCTCATTCAGATAAAGCGGTCTATAAGGCTTTCCTTTGATAATTAGGAGTTGTTCTTTCGACCTGGCAATGTCAAATTCCTCAACCCGCATTTCGATAACTTGTTGAATGGATTTAATCGGGAAAGCATAAGTTGCACCATCTATCTTGAAAGGCAAAACCTTTGTTATGTTAAACATTCTGGGCAAAAATATCGTGAAAGTTGTGCCTTCCCAAGGTCTACTCTTAACTTCGATTCTACCTCGATTTTTTTGCAAGCATGCCTTAACAACATCTAGTCCTAGCCCACGTCCGCAGATTTCATCTAGCCTCGATGCAGTTGAAAGCCCTGAAACAAAAACAAGCGATAAAGCTTTATCATCGGACATTTGTTGAGCTTCAGCTTCGGAAATGACTCCCATCTCAACAGCCTTCTCTTTGATACGCTCAACAGGAATACCGCTACCATCGTCACTAACACTAAAACCAATGTAGTTCCCTTCATTAAAAGCTCGGACAACTATTTTTCCTTTTTCAGGCTTTCTCAAACTTCTCCTGATCTCAGGAGGCTCTATACCGTGAGCCACGGCATTTCTTAAAAGATGCAACAAAGGCTCAACAACAACATGCAGAGCCTCAGAATCAACTTCTATTTGATTATCCTCGATTATAAGTTCAACATCCTTTTTCTCTTCCTCTGCGATTACCTTAACAGTGCGGTGCAAGCGCGGTGAGATCGTAGAAAAAGGAATTATTTTGAGCTTCGTGAGCTTGTTTTGTAGCTCCTCAAATAGCCTTCTCTGAGAGTTAAAGGTGAAATTAAGTTCACTCAGAATTTGAGATAACTCATTTGCAATAGTCGTGGCGTCAGATGCGGCTTCAGTGAGTTCTAGTGTAGTTTGGTGAAACTCCGTGTATCGGTCAAGCTCTAAAAAATCAAAATCTCTAACAGAGGCATTGTGAAGAGCTTCTGCAAACTGCGAGTTAGCACTGACCGTACCGAAGGTTGTTTCTATTTTTGAACTCAATCGTGCAGTGCGAAGAGCATTATTCTTCATCTCTTCGACCTGTTTTTTCAATTCCAAAAGCTGACTTCCAAAAAACGAGTAGTTGATTGAGATTTCACTTGCTAACTCGATTATTTCGTCAAGACGCTCTAAGGATACGCGGATAACTGCTTTAGGTTGCTCTACAGCTTTTTCAATTTGCGGTTCCGGTTTAAGCGATAACTGTTGGTGGCCAGCCTCACTTATCGTTACTTCCTTCTCGACCTTATCTAAAACTTTAAGATCAGCCGAAGATTCTATTTTTTCAGCCGCAGACTCTACTTTTTCGGCTGAAAATTCTACTTTTTCCTGAGCTTCCAAAAGTCTCTTTTCAATTTCCAAAACTTTCTGACTGAGTTGAGGAGTAACTTCACTAAAAGCTAGAACCTCTAAACAATCTGTTGCTACAAGAAGCGTATCTAATATTGCCTCATCAACTTTGAATGGATGTCTAGCCAAGCAGTCCAAAAGGTCTTCCATTTTGTGAGCAAGCTCGGAAAGTCTCTTCAAACCTATCACTCCAGCAGAACCTTTAAGAGTGTGACAGCTACGACGAATCTGCGATAGAGCCTCCTCGTTTTCTGGTGACTTTTCAAGTATGGATAAATTGTGCTTTATGTTTCTTAAGTGTTCATCAGCTTCCATCGTAAAGATTTCAAGTAGTTCCCTGTCAATCTCAAAATCTTCTTGCTTCTCTTGCTGAGTCTCTTGCGTTTCTTCTTGAACTCCTTGCAAATCCACTAGTCCAACCTCTATATCTACAGGCGTCAACTGGGTCTCATCTAATATCTTTTCGATCTCAGCAAGATCGCCCAGAAGTTGATTGATTTTATCGGCTGAAAACGATTCCGAAAGCATTGCATTTTTTAGTTTCTCATGAAATTCAGCCATTGCGTTTGCTAAATTTGTCAAGCCAATAGCAAAAGCCGCATCCTTTACTTTTTCCGAAGCATCTAGAGCATTCTTTAACTCTGACCAACGGGCGCTTGTTAGATAAAAACGAAGGTCTTGTTGAATTCGTGATAAATAATTTTTTGCTTCCTTTGAGAAAGCCTGCAAAAAATCTGGAAACATAAATTCACACCCATCCTCACGTCAATTTTTTTTCCATGGTGGTTGTCTTAAAATTTTCAACAGTCTTAAGTGCTTCAGCCTTGCGGTCTGCAACATCTTCAAGATTTTCATCGATCTTAGGAACTTCGATCTCAGTTGTTCTCATGTCTCCAACCGCTCTAACAAGTTCGCTTGAACCCGATACAAGTTCAGATACAACACCAAGAGACTGCTTGATGTTGCTTTTCATCATCTTTGCAGATTTCTCAAAGCTAACAGTAAACCTAGAAATATCTTCTGCAACCTGAACACTTTGAGTTATCAAGCCTGAAACTTCTTCTAAAAATTCATTAAGCTGAATCGTGGCTCTTTCTAGCTCAGAAAGAGTTTGTTGAATCCGGTTTGCAAGCGTTGAACCCACTACCACTTCTTGAATTGTTTGGTCCATAGAAACAATCACTTCTTGCAATTCCGATTGTGCAGTTTGAACCAAAGTCTCTATTTGCTGCGTGAGATGATTGAAGTTTTCAGCCAACACCTCTGCCTCTCTTGCAATTTGGGCTGATTTCTTTTTATCGTCATGGGAAGATACTGAATGCAGGTTCAAGTTCAAAGCTAAAAGCTCAATTTTGTGGGAAACGTCTGAAATTGAATCAACCGTTTGCGATATTTCTTGTGAGCGTTCGCCCAGTTTCTTAACGCGCTTTGCTGTTTCCTGAACTCGAAATCGAATCGAACTCATCGAACCTAGGCTTTCCTGAACTGCTTTAACGGCATAAACCGTAGCACTTAAACAATCACTCGCAGTTTGGACTACTAAATTACTTTTTTCAAATATCTTACGAATTTGCATATTTGAATAAGCATTTACAAACTGCGAAATTTGCTCAATCTGTGTCTCGTTTTCATGCTCCAAATAGGCAATGATTTCCTTTACTCTACGAGATGAGGCCGAGATTTCATTGCTAAGCTTTTTAATATGCGCAATCAGATCGTTAAGCTCTTTGGTCATGGAGTTAAAAGCTTTAGCTACAGGCTCAAAGTCTTCATTGAAAACCGTCACGTGAACTGAGAAATCTCCATTTATGATCTGAGCAGTTTTTGTCAAAAGATTCTGGATTGATTTTTGGAATTCTTCACGTTGCTTCTTCGTCTGAACTTGTGTTTTTAGTTTCGCTATTGCATTCTGAAGCGCTTGACCAAATGCGTCTGACTCAGAATACAGCTCAACGTCCAAATCCAAATTTCCCAAAGCCATCTTTTCTATTACTTCCATTCTTTGAACAAAATTTTCCGAAATCTTTCCTAAGGCGATCTTCAATTCATTATCGGTCTTTTCTTTCGATGTGTAGAAAATTTCTCCTCGTGAGATTTTTTCAGCAACAAAAACAGCCTCTTTGATTTTTCCCGTAAGCTCAGCAAGATAAAAGTTCGTAGATACCAACCCTAAAATTGCTAAAGCAGACGCAATCGAAACTATAATCACACCAACCGAACTAATGGCTTCTCCAGCAAAATACGAAGCGCCAACAAATATCAATCCCAAAATCAGGAAGACTATGGAAAGAGCTGATATAATCTTGCTTAAAAAATTTTGCCAGATTTTTTTCATTGTTTTTCTCCTTAAGTTCCCCTAAATCAAATCGTAGTCATAGGCTTCAAGAGCGTTTTTGTTCGCTTCTGTTTCATGAGTTCGGAATTTCTTGAATTTTGAAACAGTATCCTGCAATTTCCTCATTGATTCAAGCACATCCGACAATCTTATCAAAAGCGAGCGCAATCTTTCTGCGAAATCTTCCGCTTCGATAGTGCTTTTAGCAAGAGTTTGGAAAGATTCTTCTATTTTCTGCGACTGCTCACGAGAATAAGAAACTGTTTTTTCCTGTAAGCCGAGAAACTTAGTTGCATATCTTTCTAAATCTTCCATTGAATCTCGAAGTTCAACTATTGAGCTTGTTAAGTTTGTAACTTGTTGAATCGAAGAATCAAGCAAGCCCATCATACCGCCAAGCTCTCTTTGTAGGCCTCGGCGCAAAACATATATTTGGTGGCTTAAGTCTTCAATGCGATGTGCGAGACGCTCTAATTCCTCGTTAATCAAAGAAGGACGCTCAAGCTGGCCTTCGGATTGGGCCTCGTGAACCGAAAAGTTTAATAAAATCATATCAATCCTATGGGCCATATCCTGCAGAGTTTTCGCAAACTTATCTATCTGCCTAAAATGTTGGTTTATTTGCTCTGCATGAACAAAAGCATCTTGAATCTTTTTACGTATCAAGCTCAATGCATTTGAACTTTCTACAACCGTATGGTTTCGCTTGTTTATTTGTTCAACGGAAAACTTAACCCAATCTGTTGCCTGTGAAAGCTCAGTTGAAATTCGCTGGACTATTTCGGGAAGTTTTTTAAGCTCTTTTGAAGCTCGCACCAATTCCCGTGTTCTACTATCAGTTTCTTCTACCAAGCTTTGCAGAGAGTTTCTAACCTCCGCTGTAACTTTATAACCCGAAGTAGAGGTTTCCCTAGACTCCTCTAAGAAACGTCTTAGTTCATCTACTGTAACAGCAAAATTAGCCGCAATTTCCCTTACCCTCCTTGAGTCAAAATCAATCTCAAAAGGCTCATAACTGAATCCGGCAGAAGTGATTTGAGAAATCAGTTTTTCGAGTTCTTGGTTCAACTTATCGAGCTCCTCTTTTGCCTCGATCGAGCTTGCCACCTTTGAAAGCAACTTTTGAAAAGTTTGATTAAGTCTGTCATTGGCAGTTATCTGGACGTTTTCAATGTTTCCATTGCTGACTTCCTCCATAGAGCGCATAAATTTTTGCATTTGTAAGCCAATCTTTCTCAGAGATTCCAAAATTTCATCTGTTTCCGTAGAACCAGATGTATTCGGAAAACTGGAAGTTATACCTCTTTCTAAAGATTTTGCAATAAGGCTAAGTCTTTCTATCGGAGCGCTAATCTCACCAGAAAGCCACCAACCGAAAATAACAACACAAATAGCCGCTAAAACAAAAGGAACAAGAACTGCATACAAGTTATCGCTAATAATAAAGGAAACCAGCAAATACGAAACAAAACCGAATACACAAACGAAAAATGCCAAGGCAGTCGTAGTGATCCAAACTTTACCTCTTATTGAATCGAATATCGAAAAAGTCCTCGCCATAACTCATTTAACCCTGTTTAGAATTTCTTTTATCAACCTTTCCACATCAACCAAATACAAGCACTTTTGATTGTAAACAGACTCAGCTATGAGGAAAGAATCTTCTTGCGCTCTACCAGTAATCTCAAAATCTACAGAGTTTATTCCACAAACCGTGTCTACAGGTATTGCTATATCGAAGTTTTTTCTTTTTAGAGAGCGTAGCACTATGAATTTCCTTGGTTCTAAAGAACGATCTTTTTGCTGAAAAGCTTTTATGTCTATGACAGGGACAATTTCACCGTGAAAATTACCCACTCCCAAAAACCACTCAGCCGTAGTTGGAATAGGTGTAAACGCAAGGTTATCAAGAATTTCTACCACATTTTCGGTGTTAATAGCATAAAGCTCATCACCGAGAAAGAAAATCAGATACCTCGCTACCTCAGAAGTTTGAGGAACTTCGACCAATTGATCAGTGAAAGCCATAACTTTAATCCTTCAAATAAGGCTCTATTGTTTTCATTAGAGTTTCAGGTCCGAAAGGTTTTGTGATGTATCCAGTTGAACCAGCCATTTGCCCACGGACCTTATCAAAAAACCCATCTTTCCCTGAAATTATAATTACTGGCACATCCTTCGTCGAGTCATTAGAGCGAATAGCCTTGCAGACCTCATAGCCATCCATATTCGGCATCGTAATATCCAGCAGTATCAAATCAGGCACAACTCGTTTAATTACAGCAAGTGCCTCAATTCCATCAGTTGCCTGCATTACATCATAACCACTTTTTTCAAGTTTCACAGATATAAGTTTGCGGATAGTCGGACTATCGTCAACTATCAAAATAACCTTTCTCCTTTTCTCCTGTGAGGCTGAGACCTCTTCAGGTTTCTGTGGGACTGCTTCTGGCTTAACTTCCTGATGCTCTATGACTTGTTCCTTTGCTCCAATTGATTCAACTTCCTGCAAAACTTGCTGACTTCCTGTCAAAGACTTCGCTCCGATTTCTTCTGGAGCTACAGTTTCAGCAGCCTCAACAGATTCAATCTCATCTTGCCTAGGAGACTCAAGGACTTCAAAATTAAAGTCATCTTTATCTTCGGTTCTATCATTAGGCCGATCGAACTCAGGCTTAAACTCAGTAAGCTCGGGCTCAACAGTTTCAGAATGAATTGTCTCCACTTCTTCCAAGAAAGTCTTTCCTGCCTCCGCTTCCCTAGCAGTCTCAAATTCAGCAACCTCAGACACTTCTTGTGCTCTCAAATTTTCCTCTGAAACTGCTTCTTTTTGACGAGTAAAGCTCTCTTCTTGAGTCAAAGAGCCTTCTACTGTGTAACTAGCTTGCTCTTGCTGAAAATCTTGTTCTTGTTGGAATATAAATTGCTCCTGAACCAATCCAACACCTGATTCAACTTCAATAGGCTCTTTAACTTCGGCCCGCTCAATTTCCTGCAAAACCGGCTCAGACAAATCTTGGTGTAAAGCCTCACTTTTCACTATTTCTTCCCCGGCAGCTTGCTCTTCAAGCTGTCTTGACTCAACAGTTACCTTGCCTTCCTCGAAAACTTTTGCATCTTCAGGCGAGACCGCTGATTCGTGCTCCCTTGAAGTAACTACAGACGATATTTCTTCTTTTTCCTCTATTTTTTGAATATCTCTGAGCGCCTCCAATCCGGTTTTGGCCATCTCATTATGAGGATTAAGACTTAGAACCTTTTCAAAGCAAACTCGCTTTTCGTCAAGCGATTCAGCAAGATAAGCTTTCAAAAGCCACGCTTCTTCGATTTCGGAATCGAAATTCATCAACTCATTGAGTATCATGCGGGCTTCGGTCGTTTTACCAGAGATAAACGCAGCATTCGCCTTTTTCAGCATATTATAAGCAACTTGCCGCTTTATCGTATTTAGAGAACTCCTTGCCGCTTCATTATTAGGATTTATCCTCAATACTTTCTCCAAGCAAGCCTGCTTCTGCTCCACATTTTCCAAAACAGAAGCAAGCCAAAGCCATGCATGCTCATTTTCACTATCATTCTTAACCGCTTCCTCAAAAAACTGCTTCGCTAGTGCTTTCTTCTCCTCTCGATATGCAACAATCCCACGCTGAACAAATGTTCTTGCCATAACAGCGTGAGCGTTTTTTTGCCATTCCAATGCTTTTTGATTATTCGGATTCACACGAAGAGCATTCTTCAAAAAACATAGCAGTTCTTCTGGATACTCACTCAAAGAAGCAAGCCACAACCAAGCGGCTTCATTGTTTGGCTCCGAGTTGGCAACATACAAGAAAATTCGCTTTGCCTCTGATTTTTTGCCTGAATGAGCCATCTTAATGGCCGCTTTCAGCATCTCGGTCAAACCACCCTCGAGATGCAAATAAGCTAGAAGCTCGTTATCAAACATCTGAGTTGACGAATCTTGAGCGTCCGGTTTTAGTTCCATAGACATTTTTTCACCCTGCTTTATGAGAAACTTTTGCCGAAGCTAACCTGTATTTTAACAAAAAAATATGTTTTTGAATCCATCAAATTTCACAAGAATTTTTCTTTTTTGCATCCTTCTAAAAATCAGCGAAAATAGCTTCATTCGATAAACAAAAATCAACGAAGGTCGTTATGTCTTCCGTGAAGAAACATCTTGATGTGATAATCATTGGTGCGGGAGTTGCAGGTATGTCAGCTGCTTTGTGGTGTGATGAACTCAAACTAAAAGCAGTAATTCTAGAAAAAGAAAACCGACCAGGTGGGCAATTGCACATAATTTATAACCGGATAGAAAATCATCTAGGCATCAAAGCAAAAGACGGAGCTGATCTATACAAGAGATTTTTGAAGCATCTGGAAAGCCGAAATATATCAATAAAGACCAGCGTTAATATCTCGAAAGTAGATTTGGAGAGAAAAGAGATTTTACTTTCAGACGGAAAGAAGCTGTCAGCTACAAACTTGATCATAGCCACCGGCGTTAGAAGAAGAAAGCTAAACATCGAAGGTGAAGATGAGTTTCAAGGAAAAGGAATTCTAACCTCTGGAAAGAAAGACGCTGAAAAAGTCAGAGGGAAAACAGTTTGCATCATCGGTGGTGGTGACGCTGCACTTGAAAATGCCCTGATTTTAAGTCAGAAAGCGAAAAAAGTTTTTCTTATTCACAGAAGAGAGGATTTCCGTGCTCGTAGTGAATTTATTGAAAAAGTCAAAAATAACGGCAAGATCGAGGTGCTAACCAATACTGTCGCCAAAAAGATAATTGGACACTCTTGCGTTGAAGGTGTAGAACTAGAAGATTTGACTACAAAGCAAAGTTTTTTCATACCTGTTCAATCGGTTCTAATTCGCATCGGTGTTGAACCAAATACAGAGCTATTCAAAGATCAGGTAGAAACAGATTCCTTTGGTTACATCAGAGTCAATGAGAATTGCGAAACAAACTTAAAAGGTGTATTTGCTGTTGGTGACGTTGCCAATCGGCTTTCTCCCACTATCAGCACAGCCGTCGGCACAGGCGCAACTGCTGTAAAGTTTATCTCTACTCAAAATTTTCATGCATAGCTTTGTTTTTTGGAATTTTACATTTGCGAATTTACACTTTTGTGATATATTTTGAAACCTAAAAAGAAAAAATTCTTGAAAATTTATTTACTTTTAGACCGTCATTCGGCTATAATTCCGTAATGTTTTTTGTTACCAAAATTTTGGAGGAAATTCGTATGAGAAAAAATTTTGGATTGCTTTGGTCTCTGATGTTGACTCTTGGACTTGTAATCAACATCAGTGCTCAAACAGGAACAGCTAACGTTAGCGGTCTTGTTACAGACCCACAAGGCGCGGTAGTAGCTGGTGCTACCGTTACGCTTTCAAATCAAGCAGCTTCCTTTTCGAGAACTACAACAACCGATGGAACAGGTAACTTTTTATTTGTCTCAGTTCCTCCCGGTGAATATCAACTCTCAATAGAAGCCGACGGATTCAAAAAGGCAGTTCAGAATATTAAGGTAATAGTTGATACACCGCTGAGGCTTACGATTCCGCTGGAAGTTGGTGGAAAAGAGGAAGTTGTTATTGTTGGCGGCAATACTGCCGAAGCCTTGATGAATACGCAAGATGCTACGGTCGGTAACTCATTCGTTGAGCAGCAAGTTACACAACTTCCGACCGAGGCTCGTAATGTCATTAACCTGCTTTCTCTTCAACCCGGAGTTACCAGAGACGGTTACGTGGTCGGCAATAGAAGCGATCAATCCAATATCACTTTAGATGGTGTTGACATTAACGAAGCGCAAACAAACGACATTTTCTCGCCCGTCTTAAGACTAAATGCGGAAGCAATCGAGGAATTCCGTGTTACAACAACCACCGCAAATGCAAGTCAAGGACGTTCTTCAGGTGCTCAGATTTCGTTGATTACAAAGCGTGGAACCAACGAGATAAAAGGTGCTTTGTTTTTGATTGGACGTAGAACCCAATGGTCGGCAAATGACTTCTTCAATAACAGGGCTGGTGTCCCACGTCAAAAATTGGATAAAAATGTGTTCGGTGGTGCAATCGGAGGGCCGATTATAAAGGATAGGCTGTTTTTCTTCTATAGCTACGAAGGCGAAAGAACGACTATTGGAGAAACAAACCTTCGTGTTGTCCCGCTTCCAACACTTGGACAAGGAATTGTAAGGTTCGTTAACACAAACGGACAAGTCTCACAATTAACTTGTGCAGAACTTGCCATAATTTTCCCAGCAGTAGTCCCAACAAATCCACCTCACAGTGGTAACGGAGCTTGCAACACTGTTGCTCTTCAAGTTCTTGCCCAAGCAGCCTCAAAGTATCCGGCAAACAATTTCGATACTGGCGACAGTATTGCTGGACGCCTGCTCAACACTGCTGGTTTTCGTTTTAATTCCGACAACGAAGTCAATAACAATTCCCATGTTCTGAGAATTGACTGGAATATCAATTCTCAACAGCAGCTTTTCTTCCGCGGTAACTACATTTTCGATACTCAAACCTTTTCACCTCAATTCCCAGATACCCCACAACCTCGACTTTGGTCGCATCCAACAGGCTTTGTCATCGGTCACACTTGGACCATAAGAAACAACCTCATAAACAATTTCAGATACGGCTTGACTAGAGAAGCATTTAGCAACCAAGGTGATTCAGCAGAAAATGCTATCTCGTTTAGATTTATCTACTCACCTAGGCTTTTCTCAAGAACAATTTCTAGAGTTACTCCGGTTCAAAACATAACAAATGATCTTTCCTTGATTTGGGGCAGACATACCTTCCAATTTGGCACCAACATTAGGCTGATCCGTAACGAAAGGGAAACTTATGCTACTGCTTACGATTCAGCCATTACGAACCCTTCATTCTACCCTGCTGGCGGACAATCAGTTTCAAATCCAATAAACGCTTATCTGAATGCTACATTCGGATATGGAATTGCCAGCGGCTCGGTTAGCCCTGTTCAGAATGCTGTAACTGCTATAATCGGAAGATATACACAATATGCGGCCAACTTTACCTTCCTGAAGAACGGACAACTTCTACCGTCAGGCTCACCTAGCAATCGAGATTTCCGAACAGAAGAATATGATTTCTACGTTCAAGACGTCTGGAAATTGTTCCAAAACCTTACAATAACCGCAGGACTACGCTACGGTTTGAGCAGACCTGTTTATGAAGCAAATGGCTACGAAACGAAACCGACAATACCACTTGGTCAATACTTCCGTGCTCGTGCTGCGGCAGCTGCTAGAGGACAAATATACGATGAGCCTATCGTAATCGATCTTTCAGGTCCCAAAAACGGTAGAACCCCACTTTACAACTGGGATAAAAACAATTTCCAACCAAGAATTGCCGTTGCATGGTCGCCAGACTTTGGTGATAACTGGTTTGGAAAATTCATTGGCAGAAACGGTCAATCTGTAATTCGTGGCGGATTCGGTATTTTCAATGACTACTTCGGACAAGCCCTAGCAGTCAGATTCGATTTGAACAACACACTTGGCTTTTCTTCTAGCTCACAAATAAGAGCTAACTTCTACAATCTCACGACAAACCCTGGTCCTTTGTTTACTGGATTTAATCAATCCGTTAGAACTCTTCCGAACATAACTGTTCCATCTGGTATTTCTTTCCCAAGAAGTCAACCGAATAGAACCTACCCAACAGCCATAGAAGGTGGTCTTGATTCTGATCTGCAATCTCCAATCCACTACACATGGAGCTTAACATACGAACGCACGCTTCCGAAAGGATTTCTGGTTTCTTTGTCTTACTTAGGACGTGCGGCAAGAAAATTACTACAAGCTAGAGACGCAGCAGCACCTACAAATTTCGTTGATCCACGCTCTGGCATGGATTGGTATACTGCTGCTACTATACTCGAAATGTATAGACAAAGAGGAACCCCAATAAACCAAATTCCTGCTATACCATACTTTGAAAATCTGTTTCCTGGTTTAGGAGGAATTTTTGGTTGTCCCGGAGCTAACTCTACTCAAGTTGTTTATTCTCTTGTCTATACAGGGCCGGGTGGATGTGGAACTGATTACGGGAACGACTGGACAAGTGTTCAGCTTGAACTTTCATACTTCTCACCACTGTTCCCGAATAGACACATCTTCTATCAACCCCAATACGGCACTTACGGAGCTTGGAGCACTATAGGACGCTCGGATTATCACGGCGGCACTTTGACAATTCGTCAAAGACTTAGCGACAAAATCACATTTGACTTCAACTACACATTCTCTAAGTCAATGGACGAAGGATCGGGTCTTCAAAGCGATCTTGTCACAAGCGGAGCAGGTTTCATATTGAATCCGTTCAGGCAAAGAGATATGTATGCTTTGTCTGACTTCGATATGAAGCACATGATCAATGCCAATGCCATAGTTAAACTTCCGTTTGGCAAAGGGCAACCCTTCTTCAGTAATGCATCCAAGCTTACAGACTTTTTCATCGGTGGCTGGCAAGTTGCCGCAATCTACCGCTACAACTCTGGAACACCATTCCCAGCACCTTACGATGACACCCGCTGGGCAACAAATTGGAACGTGCAAAGCTACACAACTCGCACGAAAAACATCAAACCTTGCCCAACACGCGGTGGTAAACTCTTCGGATGCAATACGGTTGAAGCTTATCGCAGCTTTAGAAATGCTTATCCGGGCGAAACAGGCGAAAGAAATGTCTTTAGACTCCCCGGTTACTGGGTTCTAGACCTTGGCATAGGTAAGACATTTGACTTACCGTGGAATGAAAACCACAAACTACAATTCCGCTGGGAAATCTTTAACGTAACGAACACCCAAAAAATGGGTGACATTGACACCAGTCGTTCCGGTTACGGATTGGCACTTGACCCGGCAGGAACCGCAATCAGTCCGCCTGTCGATCCACCAACGAACTGGTCTAACTTCATCGGCATACAGGGAACGCCAAGGAACATGCAATTTGTCTTGCGCTATACCTTCAAGTGAATCAAGTGAAGCGCTAAAAGCGTAAACTAAAAAGCCGATGGCTTCGCTAACGAAGTCATCGGCTTTTTATTCTTAAGGACAAAAACATCTCAACCGAAATTGACTCTTTTCTTACAATCCCAAATAATGAGGTTATGAGCAAAGAAACTCTTCAAACTGCCACTCTTGGTGGTGGTTGTTTTTGGTGCATTGAAGCAGTTTTCGATGAACTCGAAGGCGTCGAAGATGTTGTTTCAGGATATGCAGGCGGACACAAGGAAAATCCAACTTATCAAGAAGTTTGCACCGGGACTACAGGTCACGCCGAAGTGGTGCAAATAAAATTCAACCCTGAAATCATCTCCTACGAAGATATTCTCAGAGTGTTCTTTTCCGTTCACGATCCAACAACGCTAAACCGCCAAGGAAACGACATCGGCACACAATACCGCTCCGTTATTTTCTATCATTCTGAAGAACAAAAAGCATCGGCAGAAAAAATAATCAACGAAATCACAGAGGCAAAAATCTACGAAAACCCGATTGTTACAGAAGTTACTGAATTCAAAAACTTCTATCCCGCAGAAGACTATCATCAGGAATACTTCGCAAGAAATCCATATCAGCCCTACTGCATGGCAGTAGTTGCCCCGAAAGTCGCAAAGTTCCGCAAAACTTTTGCCGATAGGCTCAAAAAGAAAAAGGTAGCAAGCTGAAATATGTTTCAGGTCAAGAAAAAACGCATATCCGATAAATCATTGCTTTTGGTTGAATCGGTAATTCGCGAAATGTCCCGCGAAGCCACAAAATACGGTGCCGTTAACTTAGGACAAGGCTTTCCTGATTTCCCTGCTCCAGAAGATATAAAACAAAAAGCAATGCAAGCCATTGCTGATGATCACAACCAATATGCCATAACGTGGGGAGTTAAAGAATTTCGCGACGCTATTGCCGAAAAGACGAAGAGATTTTATGGTTTAGAAATTGATCCTGAAACCGAAATTACGGTTACATGCGGTTCAACAGAAGGCATGATTGCCGCAATGCTAGCTTGCGTAAACGAAGGCGAAGAAGTCATACTTTTTGAGCCTTTTTATGAAAATTACGCACCCGATGCAATTCTTTCCAGCGCAACTCCCGTGCATGTTCCGCTTTACGAAACTGAAAAAGGCTGGACTTTCGACAAAGATGAGCTGCGTGCCGCTTTCAACGAACGCACAAAAGCGATTATCATCTGTAACCCTAATAACCCAACGGGCAAGGTCTTCACAAAAGAAGAAATGGAATTCATTGCTGGGCTATGTAAAGAGTTCGACGCTCTTTGCTTCACAGATGAAATTTACGAACACATAATTTATCAGGACAATGGTATTCAGCGCGAGCATGTTTGCATGGCAACAATAGAAGGCATGAAAGAACGAACCGTTGTGGTGAATTCGCTTTCAAAAACCTATTCGGTTACGGGTTGGCGCGTCGGATATGTAATCGCACCAGCAGACATTACAGGAGCGATTCGCAAGGTTCATGATTTTCTTACTGTAGGAGCACCAAATTGCCTGCAACACGCCGGGGCTTATGCAATGAAACTACCCGACTCATATTACCAAAAACTACAAGCAGATTATCAAAAAAGACGCGACTTTTTGGTGCCTATTCTGAAGCAATCCGGCTTTAAGTGTGTTTATCCAGAAGGCGCTTACTACGTAATGACAGACATCTCGGACTTTGGTTTTAATGATGATTTTGAGTTCACAAAATTCCTGATACGCGAAATCGGAGTAGCTGTTGTTCCGGGTTCATCGTTTTATCACAACAAATCTCTCGGCAAACAGCAAGTCAGATTTTGCTTCTGCAAAAAGGACGAAACCTTGCAAGAAGCGGCAGAAAGATTGGAAAAGCTAAAGAAGATTGTTTGATAGGTCTCGCAGACCACAGAGTCAGCCCTGTCTCATGCTTTGAACCCTCGCACTTTCAGATTTTGGGAAACCTCAAAGCTACATGAGAAACGTTGAAGCTATCAGCAAAAACGCAATTATCAAGCCTGCACCGAAAATATCCAAAAGAACACCGTATTTAATCATTTTCGTCAAAGGGATCAAACCTGAACCATAAACTATAGCGTTACAAGGCGTAGAAACTGGCATCATAAAACCCAAACTTGAAGCAAAAGTAGCTCCAAGAGCTGGAATCAACGGGTTAAGATTTTGGCTTTGCGCAACTGCAATCGTCACCGGGACAATCATGTTTGCAGAAGCCGTATTCGACGTTAACTCAGAGAGAATAACTGCGAAAAAAACTGAAGCTACAAGAAGTCCGACTTCACTATTTACTGGTATAAAACTTGTCAAGGTATCTCCAAGAGCCTTTGCAAGTCCTGTTTGAAAAGAAAGAACTCCCAAAGTGAATCCACCACCGTAAAGCAAAATAACGCCCCAATCAATCTTCACAGCTTCACTCCAGGACATTGCTTTCTCGCCTTTTTCATTTCCGGGCAATACAAAAAGCAAACAAGCACCAATCATAGCGCCAACGGCTTCGGGAAAACTCGCACTCATCATCTTGTAGAGTTCGCTTGTTTCTCCTGCAAAAAGTCCTACAAGCCCCGAAAATATCCACAAAAACACAGCTATTAGAAATGCCATCAAGACTGATTTTTGGCCGCGTGTCCATTTTCCCAGCTTGTTCTTTTCTTCTTCAACTATAACTTGGCAAGCCTCTAGCCTTTCAACACCGGCACGAGCGAAAAAGCTCAAGTAAGAAAACAGAAAAAGATACAGAATCAAAACCAGCGGAACACCTATCAAAAGCCATTTGAAGAAAGTTATTTCAACACCGACTAACTGACGTATAAATCCTAGCCCGATGACATTCGGAGGAGTCCCAATCGGAGTTGCCAATCCGCCAATGGAAGCAGAAAAAGACACCATTAACATTAACACGGTTGCGTAGCTTACATTCAGCCCTTTTTCATGTTTGAAAACGAAAGTAATGATTGACATTCCGATTGCGAACATCATTGCTGTCATCGCTGTATTTGAAATCCATGCCGAAGCAAACGCAGTTACAGCTCCAAAAGCAAAGAGAATTCGCCTTGGTCTTGCATCAATCCATTTAAGCGATAAAACACTGTAAGCAATTCTTTTGTCTAAACCGTGGATAAAAATTCCCCTTGCGATGATGAAAGAGCCTATAAATAAGAACATCAAGGGATCAGCGAAAGGTGCAAAAACTTCTTTTGCGGGAGCGATTCTCAAAATAACGCAAAGCGTTGCCGCTAAAAGTGCGGTTACAGGCATTGGCAAAGATTCGCAAACCCATAAAACAAAAGTCGCGGCAATAACCGCTGCGAGCTTGTGAGCCTCCGCCTTCAGATTCAATGGTGCAAAGTAAATAACCAAAAACAGTATTGGAGCAATCACAAACCCCAAGCGACTTCGCCATATTTGAAACTTTTCTTCGCCAGCACTTAAAACTTCACGGATTTCAAATGTTTCTTCAGTCCTTAACATTTGAAAGTTTCAGTTCGATACTTCGCTTCTCGTATTGAATCCTTGTAATCGCCGAGATCAGCAAAAACAAAGCTAAGCAGATCAGAACAAGTGCGGCTATTCCATTTATCAATTTCACGTCGAGACCGCTCGAAGATTGAAAATTGCCTATTACAAGGCTACCGAGCGCCCAGAGAGTAATTGTTAGAACAAATAGCATCGGCAAAAGAGTAAACGCAACTCTTTTTCTGGATTGATAAAGCCAAACCGTGATGGAAAGTAGCGTCAAAGCGGCAAGCAGTTGATTTGATGCTCCAAAAAGAGTCCAAAATTCGTTCCAGCTTCCCTTCGGTGCAAGCAAAACGCTTATGAAAGGTATCGCTATCGTTGCCAAAGTTCCTACGATTGCGCCTACTTTGCCTTCAAGGCCCGTTAGTTCTTGCACTATGTAGCGGCCTAGCCGTAGCGAAACATCTAACGTATCGAAGACAAAAGTTGAAAATGCCATTGCTCCAAAAGTTACTGCAAACGGGAGATTCTCCTTACCAATCAAAATCGTCAAAAATTCACCTATTCCGTTTCCGTAAATTTTCCCTGGTGGAATGCCCTTCACAGTTTCAGCCGACACAATCATTATCGTCACTAAAGCGATAAAAGCAACAAAACCTTCTGCAAGCATCGCTCCATAGCCTACAGGATGCGTATGAGATTCTTTATCAATTTGCTTTGAAGTTGTGCCTGAGCAAACCAATCCATGAAATCCAGAACAAGCTCCACATGCAATCGTCACGAATAAAAACGGAAAGAGTGAGCCTGTCAATCCGCCAACATCCCAAGATTTGAAATAAGGCTGTTTGATTTCATATCCACCAAAAAAAACTCCCATAACACCTATTGCAAGCGCGCTATAAAGCACGAAACCACCGAGATAACCACGCGGTTGAAGTAGCGACCAGACCGGAACTATCGAAGCAACAAGGCAGTAAAGCAATATCAAGACTGCCCAACTCGTGTGGTCTAGCAGAAAAAGAGTCGAAAACTTTGTGCCCAGATAAGAAAGCGCAAAAGTCGCCGGGACAAAAATCAAAGTCACTAGCCACAACGGTGGCTTCAGGAATTTTTGAACAAAACCAAGAACAATCGCAAGGCCAAGATAAGCAATGCTCGCAAAAGCCACTGCTCCGCCAGGGTTGAATCTGGTTTCTCCTATTAGAGCTTCATCACCCGCAACGAAAGTTCCCGCAGTTATATCGGTAAAGGCGATGATAACATAAATTAAGGCAATCCATATAAAAAGCATCATCGCCCTTCCCGCTCTTCTACTTATTCTTTCACGCGTGATTTCGGCTATTGAGCAAGCACGATGGCGAACTGAAGAAAAAAGGGTTGTGAAATCGTGAACTGCACCTATCAAAACAACTCCAAGCCCAATCCACAAAAGACACGGAAGCCAACCGAAGGATTGACACGCTAAGATAGGCCCTGCAATCGGGCCTGCCGCAGCTATTGCTGAAAAATGTTGACCGAAAAGATAAAAGGGTCTTGTCGGAACATAATCCTGACCGTCATTGATTTCGTTCGCTGGGGTTTTGCGTAAATCGTCAAGCTCTAGTTCACGGGCTATTATTTTACCGTAAGCAAAATAGCCGAAAACAAGCCAGCCGAGGAATGCTAGTGCCAAGACTGTTAACATAACTTAAAATGAGCTTGTTAATCGAAAAACAAGACAAGTTTACCATGAAATTAAGAACACCCAGCCTGAAGCTCAAAAACTTGAGCCCTATGAACTAAAGGCTTCTCTTGCGAAAAGCTTTGCTAGTTCTTAATTCAACCAAACCAAAGCTAAGTGCTTTTGACGCCCCCTGATTCAGGTCCCCTGCCAGTAATCGGGCTAGTAGTTGGACCGCTACTCTGCCTTGTAAAACTTTCTTGCTGTCTTGCGGGGCCTTCTGGGAACTTCTTCTGAGAGCCTTCATGCGTTTTAGGCATGGTGCATTTCCCCTCAAAAAAAGCTCCTTCTTCTATCTTCAGGCGCGGAGTCTCGATGTTGCCGGTCACCTGTGCCGTTTTGCCTAGTTCAACCCTACTAGATGCAAATATATCACCGTTAACGACACCGTTTATTATCGCTACTCCAACCCGAACGTTTGCATCTACTCTTCCCGCCGTTCCAACTATCAAGGTTCCTTCTTCTGACTTTACTTGCCCTGTCAAAGTTCCGTCAACCCTTAGCATAGCCTGAAACGTCGCTTCACCTACAAAGGTTGCTCCGCTTCCTACGTACCCATTGAGACGCTCTCCTTTGATCTCAATCGTATGTGGTTCATTTGAACTTGTAACCGTAGTGGTTTGGGCAGTAGAAGTTTGGGCAGTAGAAGTTTGGACAGTAGAAGCTTGCGCAGCAGGAGTTTGAGTAACTGCTTTTGCTTCTTGCTGCTTTTCCGCAGAACTTGGTTCTTCTTCTGGTTTACGTCCTATTCTTATCATACAAACCTCCCTTTTCTATTTGTTTGTTCTAAATTTTACAAGAGGTTTGCCAAGTTTCCAAGTTTTGTAGTAATTTTTTATTTGACCTTTTGAACAAAAAGTGACTACAGAAAGAAAACTAAAAGCAAAGTTACTCAACAAAGTCGGAAGAGCAATCAGAGATTTCTCGATGATTGAAGAAGGCGACAAGGTAATGGTGTGCCTATCAGGCGGTAAAGACAGCTATACGATGCTGGATTTACTGCTGGAAATCAGAAGGCACTCGCCTGTAAAGTTTGAAATACTCGCTGTGAACCTGGATCAAAAACAACCGGGCTTTCCAGCAGACGTATTGCCAAACTATCTAGAAAGCATAGGCGTTCCTTATAGAATCATCGAGGAAGATACATATTCAATCGTTCGTCAGCATATTCCTGAAGGAAAAACCTACTGCTCGCTTTGCTCCAGACTTCGACGCGGAATACTCTACAGCGTTGCAGTTGAAGAAAAATGCACAAAAATAGCTCTAGGTCACCATGCGGACGATATTATTTCAACTTTTCTGCTAAACATTTTCTATATCGGGCAAATGAAAGCAATGCCCCCGATTTTGCGATCCGACGATGGAAGAAATACTGTTATAAGACCTTTAGCTTACTGCCTTGAATCGGAAATCGCAAAATACGCTGAGTTTAGACAATTTCCGATAATTCCATGCAATCTTTGTGGCTCACAACCTAACTTGAAGCGTGCACGGGTTAAAAGGTTGATAAACGAGTTGGAAAAAGAAATTCCCTTTATCCGTTCTTCGATTATGACAGCTCTTTCCAACGTCATAAGTTCGCACTTGCTTGATACGAAACTTTATGACTTCAGAAATTTTGAGCCTTTGATAAAGAAAATTCCTCCAGGACACGGCTCAGTCCAGAAAGAACTAGACGAAATCTTCGAGCCTATCCGACCAGAAGTCGGACTGCCTGTTCTATCTGGCATAGAAAAAAGCTGAATGAAAAAACGAGAGTCTCTAAGCAGATAGCTAAGTCATTTTTACAGCTTCCAGAAGCGCTCGACGCATGTCACCAGCTGTTTTCCAGCGGTCTTTCGGATTCTTAGCAAGAGCCTTTTCAACAATTGATGCTATCGAGTGAGGAATGTTTTTGTTTCTTATGCTAACCGGAACTATCGGCTTATCAAAAATAGCCTTCACTATATCCCCTATACTAGCTGATGGGCTTACGTCCAGCGCATGAGTTCCCGTAAGTAAAACATATAAAGTCATTCCCACTGCGTAAATATCAGTTGGCGGTTTTACTTCCTTGAAATCTCTTATCTGTTCTGGCGGCATATAAATCACAGTTCCCGCAACATCGCCAACCATCGTTACGCCGCTCATTCCTGCATCTTTGAAACTCTTTGCCAATCCAAAATCCGTAATCTTGGCTACATATCTTCGCGGAGCAACCTCTTGCACTAAGATATTTTGCTCCTTTATATCTCGATGAACATAACCCAAGCCATGTGCATAATCAAGCGCTGATAAAACCTGTTCTATTATGCTAACAGCCGTTTGATAATCAAGCTTACCGCCATGACTTTTAGCTAGCTTTGATGCATCCATTCCATTGACAAACTCGCTGATTAGATAGATTATTCCGTTGTAAGTTCCATGATCGAGATAGCTAACTATGTTTGGGTGCTTTAGATTCGCCAAAACTTGAATTTCCCTCATGAACCGCTTTACAGCCTGCTCATTTACTGCAACTTCAGGAAGCAGAGTCTTTATTGCAACTAGATGGCCATCTTTTATTGACTCTGCAAGAATAACACTTCCCATCCCACCTTGTCCTAAAACCTTTATCATCCGATACCCCGGAATAGTTTGAGGATTATCTTTCAACTTCTGGCGACAGTCTTCGCATATAAAACAAAACTTCGTATCAGGGCTTGATGCTTCTATTTTCGTCGTTTTTCCGCAATTTAGACAGCTAACAGTCACAAGAGAAGGCACCGTCACTTCATATTCCGCCTCTTGCCCTTCCACTACAACAGAAACCTCAACTTCTATGACCGTCCTTCCGCCCTGAATCCTATCTCCGTTCTTTAGATGTGCGGTTTCAACTTTAACTCCGTTTACATAAGTCCCGTTGGTTGAATTTAAGTCTCTTAGAAAGACTCTTGGAGGGGAGATTTCAAGCAAGCAGTGATGACGCGAAAAATACTTATCATCGGGAAGGCAAAAATGAGCAGTTTCAGCCCTGCCTATTAGAAAAGTATCAGGCCTATCGAAAGTAAAACTTCGTCCTGCATGAGGTCCTTCAACTACTCGCAAGGTTACTCTCATAAAAAACTAAATCCATATTACCATCAATTTAACCTCAAATACACTCGCAATTTTTCAGATACACTGAAAGTTGAATAACTCATTTCTCAAAACTCAATCCAATCAGCAATAAAAATGTTAGTTTCTCCAGGAACAGAAGCGTTTCTGTTAGATGCAAACACTAATTTCTTACCGTCTGGCGAGAACATCGGGAAACCATCGAAAGTCTCGTTGAAAGTTACTCTTTCCAATCCAGTTCCATCAACGTTTATCAGAGCCAGCTCGAAATTTCTTTTTTTCGGATCGGTAGCGAAGTAATTGGTCGAGAAAATAATTCTTTTTCCATCAGGTGTGAAAAACGGCGCAAAAGACGCTACACCCAAATTCGTGACTTGACGTTTGTTTGTCCCGTCGGCGTTCATTATCCAAATCTCAAAAACGTTCGGCTCAATTAAATTCTCGCTCAAACGCTTTTTGTATCTTTCTATCTGTTCAGGTGTTTTAGGGTGATAGGCTCTATAGACGATTTGTTTGCCGTCAGGTGAGAAAAAAGCTCCACCATCGTATCCTAATTCGTTCGTTAAACGCTTGACGTTCTTGCCGTCAATGTCCATAACGTATATGTCAAGATCGCCATCACGCATTGAGGTAAAAACTATCTTTTTTCCATCGGGAGAAACCGTAGCTTCGGCGTCATATCCGGGTGTGTTTGTAAGCTGCCTTACATCAGAGCCGTCTGCATTTGCTATGAAAATGTCATAACTTGGATAGATTGCCCAGACATAGCCTCTAGAATAATCAGGAGCAGACGGACACTCTTTTCCGCCAAGATGCGTCGAACTGTAAATGATCTTTTTATCACCTTTCAGAAAATACGAACAAGTCGTTCTTCCCAGACCGGTCGAAACCATCTTGACATCTGAACCATCAATGTTCATCACGTAGATTTGATCGCAACCTCTTCCGTCACGCTTGGATTGAAAAATTAGCTTTTTTCCGTCAAAAGAAAAGTAGGCTTCAGCATTCTCGCCACCAAAGGTTAACTGTTTGACATTTTTTAGCCTTTTTTCGCCAGGGAAAACAAGTTTTTCATCTTGAGCAGTAATTCGTCTTAGACTGAATTCTAACAAACTTTGCCAAATGTGGTGTTCATGCAAACTGCATGAAAATGAGTCATTCACAAGAAAGAACAAAGTGGCTAAAACATATAAAAAACCTTTCATAACCTTTTCCTCAATGATGTGCATCTACTCAATACCAGATTACCGAATAGGAAAATTGAAGTAAAAGGAGGAGCGAAACCCCAATGTTATTCGAGACAAATAAAGACGTTTTAGACTGGTATGAAAAACAACCACGTGCCTTGACAAAAGAATACATTGACGGAATTCGATGGAATGAGGTTAAAAATTACCCTCTTGACAAACGTTTTATTCCTGTGCTGTTTTACATGCGCGACGTTGAGGTTTTAACTGAAATGTATTACGAGGAACTTCTCCGAACACCCACTGGCAAAGATCCGATTATCCGAAAATTCATGGACCGTTGGGGAGAAGAAGAGATAACTCACGGAGAGCTTATAAATCGTTTTTTGAACGAAGCCGGGATTCCGACTCCGGAAAAATGGAAAGAAAATGTAAGAAAAGAAGTGCCTAAGTCATATACAATTCCAACGCAGGTATTAACAATGCTGACAAACCTTGTCGGACGGAAATTTACAGCAACCCACATGAGCTTTGGAGCAATCAACGAGCTTTCAACTTCGCAAGGTTACCGCCGATTGATGGAACTTGCAAACCATCCGGTTTTGACTTATATCATCAAAGGCATCTTACGTGAGGAATCCGTTCATGCAAAATTTTACTTTAGCATCGCACGTATTGAACTAAAACGAAGCGAATTTGCGCAAAAACTTACAAAATTCGTAATAGACTGCTTTTGGGCACCAGTAGGACAAGGCGCAAAACCTTACCAGCAAACTCATTACGTTATCAAAACTCTTTTCGGCGATGAAGAAGGTCTGGAATGGATTGATAGAATGATCACCCAAAAGGTCCGAATGCTACCAGGACTCAAGAAACTCAACAAGATAAATGATACGATTGCAAAGCTTGTTATCTCATAATGGAATATCTGGCTTAACCCACTCTAAAATCTCCAACAACCTAAATTAACCTTTGTTTGCTCAAATCTGATTGACGGATTTTTCTACAACTTTCTAGACGAATGCTATAATCAAGCAAGCGATGCCTTCAGGAAGAACTCATGATGTGATTACATTTTTGACTTCTATTCCTGTATTCGCCTTTGCATGGAGAATCAGCAGTGATCTTCCGACCGCAGTGACAACACTTGTCGGATTTTTATTTGGCGGGCTTCTCTTCGGTCCTGATTTAGACGTTGCGAGTAAGCAATATTATCGTTGGGGATTCTTTAGATTTCTCTGGTATCCCTATCAGGCTTTTTTTAAGCATCGCTCTCGCTGGTCTCATGGACTTTTGTTTGGAACTCTTCTCAGGGTGATTTACTTTGCAGGCGCACTAACGCTTCTTTCCTTCTTCTTGGCTTATATTTTTGCTATTTACAGAGAACAAGATTTGCCGCGTCTAGCTGAATTTATAGCATCTTGGAACGTGCTAATTGATTTTATCAAAACCAACCTCGGTGAGAATGCCTTACCTGCTTTCTTCTTTGGAACGTGGCTCGGCGCTACGAGCCATACTCTAACAGATTTAGCTATATCCTATGTCAAAACAGGAAAGGTGAAAAACATCCTTTAACCATTACCCAATCGATCAGGAATCTAGCTACCACCCCACCCTGGATCGCTAAACATCTATAGCCCAAACCGTCAGAAAGGAATCTCGTCCTCACCTTCTTTCTCATCCTCAAAATCAGTATCCCTTATCGATGTTTCTTCGGAGACTTCTATCTCTTCATCTTCTCCAACAGTTTTTTCTACTTTGGTTCCAAGCAAGCGAACATCTGTTGCGGTAACCTTTAGAGTATAACGATCTTTTCCCTCCCTATCAGTCCATTCTTCAACTCTTAATCTGCCCTCTACAAAAACCAGCTTCCCCCTAGTCAGATACCTCGCTATATTTTCTGCTTGTTTTCCCCAGAGAGCAACTCGAAACCATGTTGTAATAGCTTCAGTTTCACCGATTGCATCTTTTCTTCTTTCGTTAGTTGCTACAGTAAACTCACAAACTGGTGTTCCTTGCTCTGTATAGCGCACAACGGCTTCTTTACCTACATTCCCGACAATTATCACTTTGTTAAAAGACATTTTGTTTCTTTCTCCCAAAATAATTTGCAACGAGAATAAGGATAATCTCATCGAGCTTTTTAGTCAAATCATGCTAACAAAAATTCACTAAGCAAACAGTGATAAATGCTGTATAATCTGAAAATTATGAAGGCTCTTTTTCCTTTGAGTTTTTTTGTGGCTTTTAATCTTTTTTTGCTCTCTACTTGCTACTTCTTTTTACAGCCTCCAGTCTTAGCACAGTTTAACCGAGTTCAATTGAATCACCCTTTGAAACCTTGCTGGCAATATTCTGAAGAAATAGCATCACCTCTCCAAATTTTAGATTCAACCGCTTTCTTCTCGCTTTCCGACGGGACAATCGAAGCACTAGACACCACAACAGGTAAAATGATCTGGCGTAGTCAATACGGAGGCGCTCTTATAATTCCGCCAACGCTGGTTAATGGTAAACTTCTGGTTGCTCACAAAACTTCTGGAGACAAGCCGGGAAACAAAGAAAATGACTCCCAAGAAATCTTTTTGAGACTTCTAAGCCCAACCACCGGCTTGACCCTGTGGCAAAAATCCCTTAATTTCGATCCCAACTTATCTCGGTTTTTTGTATTTTTTGGAAATTCTGCATCTAACTCATCTTCTATAATTCTCATTTCCGACAAGTCCATAACCGCTCTAGACAAAAATAACTTCTCCGTTTTATGGACAAGAAACTTCTCTTCTAGTTTTTCATCTTTTCTTTTCGCCGAAGACTCCATATTTGTCGCTTCCGGCAATAAACTTTCAGCAATATCCACGCAAACAGGAACAGTACTTAGCCAAATACAGCACGATAACTCCATAGTCGGTAAAATGAATTTTCTAAACGGCACTATCTATTTTGGTGATGAGGCCGGAAAAATTTTCGCTTATGATACCAGGAAAAGGAAGATGCTTTGGAAAGCAATAACAGGTGCAAGTGCTGTAAGTATTAAGGCATTTGAAAGGAAGGTGTTAGTATCTTCAAACGACAACTTCGTTTATCTTTTGTCCGCACAAAACGGAGATAAGGTGTGGAAAAGACGCTTTCCAACCAAACCTATCAACGATCTGCTCGTTTACGAAAAATTCGTAATTATCGAAACTCTAGATGAAAACAAAATTTACATACTATCCTTAGAAACGGGAGAGATCAAAAACCAAATAGAGCTAGATTCTACACCGATAGTTTCTCCCGTGGTAACACCGAACTTCCTGCTGATTCCGACAGCAAAAGGCCTTAAAGCCTTCGCAAATTCATGCAGCTAAAATTTTGGGAAAATCTCGAACTCTAAGATTAAAGTTTCACGAAACCCTTGGCTTTTTAGTTTTTCAGCACAACTTAACTTTTTTTGAGTATTCCAAAAGTCTTGAATATATCTCATCCTTCACAGCTAACTTCTTCTTTTTCAAAACCACCTCTTCTAGCTGTTCTTCCTCAGTAGGAAAATGCAGACTAGCAAGTTCGTTTAATCTTTTTTCAAAACTTTGGTGTTTCAAAACAAGCTCACGAAAATGCGGGTCTTCCCTCATCAATTGCTCTCGTAGCGCCTCCATCGTTGTATTGTCCATATCTCATCACCTCTCTTTTGTGATTTACTGCGGTATGATTCTATTACATTCCCCAAACCTGAATCAAGTGCATCTTTAACATTCAGTTAAAATGTGAGAATATAAAAACACAATTCCATAACTCAATTCACCTTCAGGACTAAAAAACATGTGCTATGGAGTTTCTATTATGAAAACTTCATCTGAAATTGGTTCGTTGACCTTGAAGGTTTTCCAAAAAACTTCAGTCGTCTTTATACCATCGTTGAAGATTCTTAAATGAAGCGGTTGAATAAACCCTGTTTTCTCATCTCTTACGAAATTGTCATAGATTCGCTCGTGGAAACCTATAGGCGTTCTAAAACCCGCATACCTTATGAAAAAACTCTTTTTGTCAATACCGAAGATCGTTTCTGTTTTACTCGGATCAATAACCTTTACGAAATAGCAAGGATGCCCATCAACTTTGTCTTCTGGTAGAAGTTCTAACTTAAAACCTTCATTCTCGATGAAGCGAAAAATTGAAAAACCAAAGTTGTTTCCCCAGCGTAAGAATTCTTGCTTTTCTCGTGCTGAAGGACTCAAGTTTTGATAAGTTTTCTCACCGTCGAAAGAAATCTGGAAAAACAACCTATCGCCTGCCTCGAAAGCGTCGAACCTAACTTTACCGTTTGCAGTATGTGCCGAATTATTCTCTCTCGGAAAAACTCGCCACATTTTGTATTTAACAAGCCGCCGAGGCTGATCGAACCAGTAAACAACTGCTGTTCCTTCCAATTGTAAACTCGACGGGCTACGCCAAACCTCACCACCAGAAGCCTTAATCGTTTTTCTCGCAATCTCTAAAGCAGTCTGGGCTTTGGAAAAAGAAACGAAAACAAGAACCAGGAGAAGCAAAAAGCTAAATGAAAACCTTCTGTCCAAATTCTGCATATAAACCGCCTTTATGAAAATGAGCATAGCTTTACACCAACTGATTCTACCAGAAAACTTCAGTCAAGCTACATTTTTTCAGAAAGTTGAAAAAGAAAAAATGTTTTTGGTATGTTCTTTACAAGAAACCCCCATTAGGAGAGGGATTCATGGTAGGTTATTGGGCACATAATTCGTTTTCGTGGAAACAAGAGTGGAGTAAGATCAAGATTCACGGTAATTTACATTGAGAAAGTAATACGCACTAAGAATCTAAACGCTGACGATACTCCAATCCTTGAACTTCAGAGATTGCTGAATAAGCGTGGTTACAGATTGATAACTGATGGAATCTATGGCAAGCAAACAAGTGACGCATTGATGGATTTCAAAAGAAAAAACGGCCTTAAAGTTAATGAAGAAGCAGATCCGGAGACATTCTCCAAGTTGAAAGGCAGGTAAAAGAGAGGTTGTTTTTATGAAATCAAGAGTTAGTCTTAAGACTTTTAGTTTCTTATTAGTTTTGTTGATACTTAGTTTGCTGCAAATCGCTTGCCCGCCACCAAATGAGGGATACTACCTTCCAACAGAAGAAGGTAGTGACCGTTACGATGACCGGGATATTTCTGTCTTGGTCGCAGCACACTGGGGTAGTAATAATTTTATCGTTAAGGTAAAAAACAAAACTAAAGATAAGGCAATATTATTAGACTTTAACAAAATAAATGTGTGGGAAGAAAATTTCAGAAGTATTCCTAACTTTATAAATGATTATGACTTACGTTATAACTTTAACGTTAATTTCTCTCTTCTAAAGAAGAGATCAAAAGATGATGATTTACCCATATACAAAGCCGTCACTGAACCCCCAAAGCCTAATCAAGAAAAAATGCTACTATGTTTTCCTTTCAATGTTGAGAGAAACGAAGAAGTAATAAGCAAATACAAACTCGGCGATAACATTTTTATAGTTCCTAGCTCAGAAACCAAAGCCTTTTATGGTAATTTCCACTTTTTTGACGGTAAGATAAGTATAACCTTACCGATAACTATCATATCCGAAGAAAGTCTTAAGACTAAAGAAACAAAAAGGGAAGAAAAAACAATCAAAATTCGATTCAGACTCAAACAAGATGTTAACTGGGGCTATCCAGATAACTGGGAAGAACTAACGGAGGGCTTATGAAAAATCATCGTAAAATGGCAAGATTTTCTACTGTTTACTTAGTCTTAAGTCTGGCGTTTACACATTTTTCTTGCAGATGGAAAAGCCAAATATGCCCTGAAATTTTCGAAAATGAGATGTTTTCTATTAAAGCAACTGCAAGTATAACTCCTTACACATGTGTCTTTACTTTTGTTATTGAAAATAGACATAAGACCCCGATAAAGATTGATTTTCCAGAGTCAATTGTTAGAGAAGTAAATTTTGAAAAGCAAACTATACATGAAACAAAAGGTAAGGGTGTTTATCTAGAAACAGAAGAAATAGACCAGCATTTCAACAAATACACAGAGCAAACTAGAGTCAAGGATTCTATTGTTTTCATTAACCCTCATGAAACGAAGAAAATAAACTTCGTCACCTATTATAACTATGAAGTTGCCCGTCCTGATCAAGTTATGCTTGATCTTGTTATTAAATTTGTGGACAAGGATGAGTCTAATAACAAGGATGAGTCTAATAACAAAGAATCTGAAAAAAACACGTAATACCTTTTATTTTCAAGTCCTAGTTTCTTCCCTAGCTCTTTCTTAGCAAACTTGGAAACTAAAGCACTCAATCAAAGCCCCAGAAAACTGCTGAGAAGAGACACCAAGTCAGTCTTGAGACCTCCAATCAAATCCCCAACTTTCGGCCGATCCCTCAGGACTTAAGTTTGTTTAATCGCTTAGCTAACCCTTCTCTCGTCAATAACCGTTATCTTAGCGAATTCGCCACTTTCAAAGTGTTGCCATACTCTAGAGCGGTGAGTATCAGATTCTAAGGTTATGATTTCTGCATACCTAACGTTAGGTTCATGCTTGTTTACCCAAGTTAGAACGATTGTATTCTGATCAACCTCAAAAGCATCACCTTTGAGCCTTTCGTTATCAAATCGCAAAGCACCATCTTTGAACTCGCCAGGAAAAACTTTGACTTCCGTTTTACCATCATCCCAAAAGTATTCGTTCTGCTGCCAATAACTGCCATCCTCTAAGATTTTGCAGGTAAGGCGACTTCTATGTCTATCGAGAATCTCACCCGTCCTTGCGTCCATCCGAGTGTAGGTTCCTTCCCAAACTCCCATGTGTCGAGCAAATACCGGAAATTCTTCTAGCTTTGCTTTGATAGCATCACTCATAACTTTCACCTCTGAATTTGTAATAATTTTATAACAATTCTGAAAATATATCATAAAACCCAACAAGTCAAGAAAAGCCAACTCATTTTTTTCGGCAATCCTTGCGAGAATAGCTCAGTCAACTTTGCGCTTCTTTACTTTCCTCGTTTCGCAGGTTTTGAATGTTCAAAAGCCTCTTCTTCAATTTCACCGCCTTTACTGATGGGAATTTCCTCAGGAGTTGAGTATTTGGGCAAGTCTTCATAAGCAGCAGGCTTACTTACTTCTTTAGGCGGAGGAACGTAGCCAGGATATTCAATTCTGGGATGGTAAATTGCTGAAAGCGCTTTGATCATTGTTTCACGAACTATGCTCAATTCACGCAAGGTTAAATCGCATTCGTCAAGTTGATTGTCTGCTAAAATTGCATCAATTATTTTCGTAACGATGAACCGCAGGTTTTCTGGTGTAGGCTCACCAAGAGAGCGAGCGGCGGCTTCGCAACTATCGGCTATCATCAAAATTGCTGCTTCCTTCGTCTGCGGTTTAGGACCGGGATAGCGAAAGTCGTTCTCATCTATTTCATCTAGTGATGAAGCTTGCGATTTGGCTTTTTGCAGGAAGTAATGTAGCGTTCGCGTGCCGTGATGTTGCGGAATGAAATCGGCTATAACTTGTGGCAGTTTATGCTCTTTCGCAAGCTTCATACCGTAGGTAACATGGCTCACTATGATCTTAGCGCTTTGTGATGGCTTTAGTTTATCGTGCGGATTTTTGCCGTGTTGATTCTCGATAAAATGCTCTGGTGCGGCTGTTTTTCCGATGTCGTGGTAAAGCGCCCCTATCTTTGCCAAAAGTCCGTTCGCTCCGATTGCTCTACAGGCCTCTTCTGCAAGTTGCCCGACAACATGCGAATGCTGATTTGTGCCGGGAGCACGCATAGCCAATTGTTTCAGAAGTGGCAATTCAGCATTTGAAAGCTCAAGCAACTTTACATCTGTCAAAATTCCAAAAGCAGATTCGAGCAAAGGAAGAAAAACCGCTGTTGCGGCTGAAGCCATCACACCACCCATAAATGCGCAAGCAACCGATAATACCACCGAATCAAAAACAAAAGGTTGCTGCAGATATGCAATCAAAGCTATAGCCGTTGCAGAATTCGCCAAGCCTATAAACATTCCTGAAGTAGTCAAGGACGAGCGAGAACGATAATGCTTAATGCCATAAACGCCTATCGAAGAAGATATAACCGAATAAAACACAAATTCCAGCGGGCGCAGAGCAATGAAACCCGTCAAAAGCGATGCAAAAATTCCAGAAAACAAGGCGATTCTACGATCAACAAGAAGAGCAAGCGAAAGACTCGTGAATGCAAAAGGACACGCAAAAGCCCACACGGTTGCATCGTTGAATGGTGCTTTAACATTTTGCAACGCCGTGAACTCAGCTATGCGAAATGAAACTGTGTTGATCAAAACTTGAACAATTACTACAGAGCAGAAAAGCGTAAACGTCCTTTTTGCAGAGAGCAAAGGCTGTAGAATGGGGCTTCTGTGTTCAATGTATTTCCATGCAATCCAGTAAAGTGCCGTTAGAAGCGCAAGAAGTCCGAAAAAGTGATTCCATCTGCGTGTTGAAGTTGTATAGTTCTCTATTGCTTTGATCTTCGATAAAATCTCGGAATTTACATAATCACCTTCACTCGCCACCTTCTGCTGTCGTTTCAGAGAAACTACAACTGGAGCAACGCTTTGCGCGGCAGATTCTAGGGCTTTGCTAGTTGCGTCACTATCGTAAAAAACACTCGGTTGAATAAACTGTTCTGCAATCTCGTAAAATGCTTGTTTCTCTTTATCACTTAAGCTTTTGATACCGTCGAGTCTAGTTTTGAAATTTTCTCTTGCCTGCGAAAGCGAAATCCAGTTAGTTTCCGGCAAACTCTGAACCGACTGTTGAGAGGGCTTTTGTCTATCCAGAACGACGACTTCATTTTTTAGATATTGACGATCGGAGTCGTTGTAAATATAGCCATCAGCACTCTCACGCAAAGCTCGCAAGACCATTTCGATTTCTGCATTCTTGAATTTTCTTGAGATCAAGACTTTCTCGGTTTCTGAAATGGAAGAGAAAATGGTCTTTTCTTTCAGCTTAATGGCAATGTTGGCATCTATGTTCTCGGTGCTACTGCTGTTTCTGTTGTTTGAGTTATTGCTAGTATTTGAATTTTCAGCGGTGGTTGCTAGTTTCGAGACTTTCTCAAACAGGTTTTCCAAAGTAAGCTTGAAATTCTGAACCGCCATTTCAGCTCTATTAGCCTCGAAAACAAATATCGGTCGCACTTTTTCGCGTGCTTCGTTGCGTCTTGTTTCCGTCTCTTTTTCATCAATAAAAGTTATATCGGAAGGAGCAATAATGCTTTCACGCAGAATATCGCCTTCCTTATACTCCGATCTTTGAGACCTCCAAAATGGGTTTTGAATCAAAAGAGCTGTAATCAAAACAGCAAAGAAAAATCCCGTCCAAAAAATCTGTCTTTCGGTTAAAGATTGAGACGCTTTCTTCAGAAAGAGCCGAATTTGCTCGGAAATGAAACGGGATTTTTCTTTGATTTTCTTCATATACTAAACATGAATGGTCGAGTGGTCACAACTCAGATTTTCATAGGTAAAACCATTATACAAATTCTTCGCAAGAAGTTCGCTAACTCTTTCTACCAAAGGTATTAGAGTCGCAGGTTTGAGAGCTGAAACTGCAATACTTTCTATTTGCCTATTGTAGCTCAAATGTCTCTCCAAGGCTTCTATCTCAGATTCGTTTAGCAAATCCGTCTTGTTGAGCACTATGAGACGCGGGATTTTGATTAGATCGAGTTGAGAAAGTATTTTCTCTACTGATTCTATTTGCGCCAGACAATTTGGATTAGAAGCATCAACAACATGCAGAATCAAACTAGAGTCGGCAATTTCTCTTAGAGTTGCTCGAAACGCTGTGACCAAAGTTTCTGGCAAGTTTCTGATGAATCCGACAGTATCGTTAATTATAACTTCTTGCTCGTGTGGAAGGCGCAATCTTCTTGCTGTTGGATCGAGCGTCGCAAACATTTTCGATTCCGCGTAAACTTGGCTCTTTGTCAAAGCGTTCAAGAGAGTAGATTTACCTGCATTCGTGTATCCAACAAGCGAAATCAAAGGAATCTGATGACGAAGTCTGCTCTTGCGTCTTTCTTCTCTTTGGTAGCTAAGCTTTTCGATTTCTTTTTCAAGCCGATTGATTCGGTCACGAACTCTCCGACGGTCAGTTTCCAACTTCGTTTCACCAGGACCTCTTCCGCCGATTCCACCTGCTAGACGTGAAAAAGCTGAATTCTGCCCCACTACAAGACGCGGCAAAATGTATTTTAGTTGCGCCAGCTCAACTTGCAATTTTCCTTCGCGTGATTGAGCACGTTGAGCAAAAATATCAAGTATCAACTGCTGACGATCTATAATTTTCAAATCTGTTGCCTCCGAGATTGAGCGAACCTGAGCAGGAGAAAGCTCGGTATCAAAAATAATCAGATCAGCGCCCAAACGCATAGCTCTTATCAAAAGCTCTTCAAGCTTACCTTTTCCTAGCACGGTTCGCGGGTCTATCTGAGGGCGGCGCTGAATAATTTTATCGAGAACCAGCACATCTGCCGAAATTGCAAGTTCCTCCAGCTCTTTAAGCGACTCTTCAGCTTCGTAAAGAGGACCAGTTGTAACTCCAACCAAAATGGCTCTATCGCGATTTGCCAGTTCATTCTTCAGCACCTTGCGGTTTCTCGCCATCTCTTCTTCGAGCGAATTTATTAGCTTTAAGAAATCAACATCCAATTGTGACGGAGGTTTGGGCGGGAGAAATTCATAAGGCAAACGCTCATCATTGATTCTCTCTGCCGTTGTCGGTATCAGATGCGCCGCATGAACTAAATCAGGTAAGCCTGTTCTTTGGTTAACCTGAATAATTGCCATCAAGTCGAGTCTAAGAAGCGCCAGGTCAGTTAGGTCATCTTGAGTGAGTCCTTCACCGTTAAGATGGGTATGAACACATCTAAGTCCGCGAAATCTTTCATGAGAAGTTCTGATTCTACCGAAGTCGGGCATCTCTATTTTCTTTGCATCTCCGACCATTACGTATTCAACTTGCCCCTTTCGGTTTATTAAGACTCCTATTTGCCTTCCGGTTTCGTGCGAAATTTCCGACATTTGACGCGCAAGCTCAGGTGAGACTATTTGCTCAGGTTGGACTTTGCGAGTTGCTAGTTTCTCGATTCTGCGTATTTGATTCGGCTTAAGTCCTTTAATGTTTCCCTTAACAGAGCCTATCTCCTCATCACCTCCTTAATTCCCCACAACGGCAATTATAGAAGTTTATACTTAGAGATTCAAAACTTTTAGAATTGCTCATTTGTTCAAAAAACGTAAAATAAGATTTTATGAATCAAGCTGGAGAGATAATCTCTATAAGTCCACGTTACGCAATACCGGGTGGTGAAGTTATTATTGAATGCAAGAACTTCGAGTTTGAATACGGAAGCGAATACGGAGCTTATTTTGGAGGCTTGAAAGCAAGGCTAGTTGGCGTTTCTAGAAAGCGTGTGGTTGCAGTCGTGCCTGAAGTCTTTACAGGCGAAACGGAAGTTTACCTTGAAAGCGGGTCTTCACAAAGTAATTCACTCAGCATAGAAGTTGGCGAGATGTTAGCTGACGATCTACATATAGTTGCAAATCCAGCAGTTGACCCAATTGATGGCTCGATAATTCTAACACGCTCAGGTTCGCGCGGGCAAAAACTTCCTGTCACTCTCTTTAAACTAACGCCCGAAGGTGAACTGCTAGAAATGCCAATTGACATAATGAATCCCACAGGACTAGCCTTCAATAGCAAAGGAGAGCTTTTCGTTACGAATCGCGCATCAGGAGATCTAGTCAAAATAGGAAGAGATGGAGGTTACTTCACATTCAGCAGTAACTTGGGAATTGCGACTGGAGTAGCTTTCAATAGCAAAGGCGAGCTTTTTGTTGGCGACAGAAGCGGAACAATCTACAAAATTTCAGATTCAGGTAATGCTGAAATTTTTGCAACACTAGAACCTTCAGTTGCAGCATATCATCTGGCATTCGATAAAGAAGATAACCTCTTCGTGACAGCACCGGGGCTTTCCAGCTTCGACAATATCTGGAAAATTGACCGTAGAGGATTGGTTGATGTTTTTTATCGCGGACTTGGACGTCCACAAGGACTCGCCTTTGACGACGAAGGAAATCTTTACGTAGCCGCTTGCTTAAAGGGAAGGCGCGGGATTGTCAAAATCTCTGCTGAAGATCAAGAAGCTGAATTGTTCGTTGCCGGAATGAATATAGTCGGACTTTGCTTTAACAAAGACTCTGAAATGATAGTTGCAACAAGTGATAAGGTTTACCGGCTGAAAATCTAATCGCTTCAGAACAAAAACAAACTAGAAAACAAAGCACAAAAACCTGCAATTCCCTAAAAATAATAGGCAGAACTCAAGCTCGTTTACCTTGAATTCTGCCCAACCGAGAGTTTTCAAAAAACAAAACCCAGAAACTCTGTGAAATAGCTAAACTATTTGAAAATCCCTACTTGAACCAGAGCGTAAGCGTAATCGAAGGCAATTTCTTTCAGGCGATCGTATCTGCCTGACGAACCGCCATGCCCTGCTCCCATGTTCGTTTTCAAAAGCACGATGCTATCGTTAGTCTTCATCTCACGCACTTTTGCAACAAATTTTGCACCTTCCCAGTAAGGCACTTGGCTATCGTAAAGAGCAATTTCTACAAGCATGTTCGGATAGTTTTGCTGTTTGATGTTATCGTAAGGCGAATACTTAATCATGTATTCAAAAGCCTCTTTCTCATGAGGATTGCCCCATTCGATCCATTCTTCTGTTGTTAGTGGTAATGTTTCATCAAGCATTGTGTTTATCACATCAACGAAAGGAACTTGAATGATTGCGGCTTTGAAAAGCTCCGGTGCCATGTTTACGACTCCGCCCATGAGCATTCCACCAGCACTTCCACCTTGAATGACAAGCCTATCGCTTGATGTGTATTTGTTTTCAATCAACCACTTTGCGCAGTCTATAAAATCATAAAAAGTGTTGAGTTTTTTGAACATCCTGCCTTCTTGACGCCATCTTTCGCCTAGTTCCGAGCCACCGCGAATATGAGCGATTGCGTAGATCATGCCTCTATCGAGAAGACTTAAGCGCGCAACCGAAAAGTTCGGCGTCATTGAAATTCCGTAACTTCCATAAGCATAAAGAAGCATCGGCGCGCTTCCATCGAATTTCACGCCCTTTTTCCAAACCATTGAAATCGGCACTTTCGTTCCGTCTCTCGCAGTTGCCCAAACTCTTTTTGTTTCATATTGACTTTTGTCATAGCCTGAAGGTATTTCCTGTTGCTTTAGTAGTTTGGTTCTACCGGTTCTGAAATTATATTCATAGGTCGAGAGCGGAGTTATCATTGAAGAATAATTGTAGCGAATAACTTCTGTATCAAACTCAGGATTGTAGGCAGGTTGCATTGTATAAACTTCTTCGGGCGTTGGAATTCTGCGAGGTGCTCGCTTTGTTTTCAAATCCAGCACTTTCAAATACTCCAGCCCGTTTTCTCTTTCATAGACTACTGCATAATCTCTAAAAAACTCCACTCTCTCGATCTTTATCGCTGGATTGTGCGGTATAAAATCTGTCCAATTTTCTTCTCTCGGATCGTTAGCAGGAGCACGAACGACCTTGAAGTTTTCTGCCTGCTTGTTCGTAAGTATGTAGAATTCGCCGTTGTAGAAATCTGCCGAGTACTCGTGTCCTTCACGGCGCGGAGTAATTATTTTCCATTCTCCAAGAGGATTATCCGCAGGAAGATACCTGTATTCCCGCATCGTTTTTGCGTATGAGGCTATGAAAAGCATCTTTTTGTCACGTGAACGTCCAACGGCAACGTTAAAAAGAACGTCCTTCTCTTCGTAAATCAACTCATTTTTGTTTGTTGCAAGCTCGTGTCGGAAAACTTTATCAGACCGCTTTGAAACAGGGTCTTCTTGCGAGTAGAAAAGATACTTTCCATCGTTAGACCACACAACAGAAGTTACCCTTTCAATCTTGTTCGGAAGAATTTCCCCGGTTTTCAGGTTCTTTATCTGCAATGTGTATTGCCTATAGCCCGTTGTGTCGGTGGAGAAAGCCAAAAGATTTCCATCGTCGCTAACTTCAAACTCACCGATAGCAAAATACTTGTAGCCTTTTGCCATTTCGTTTTGGTCAAGCAAAACCTCTGGATTCTTTTTGCCTTTTTGATCGAGACTGCGCATGTAAATCGGATACTGCTTGCCTTCTTCGGTCTTTGTGAAATACCAGTATTTGCCGAGTTTGTAAGGCACGCTTATATCGGTTTGCTTAATTCGTCCAAGAATTTCTTTGTAAATGGTTTCAACCAAGCCTTCATAAGGCTTCATGTAGGCTTCCGTGTATGCGTTTTCCGCTTCGAGATACTCGATTATTTCAGGGTTTTTCTTCTCGTTTCTATCTCGAAGCCATGCGTAGTTATCAATTAGTTCGTAGCCGTGAATTTTCAGCACTTTCGGCTCTTTTTTTGCCACAGGCGGTTTCAAGTTGTTTTGCGCAAAAGTTAAACTCATAGCCAACCCAACTACAGTCAAAATTCTGAAGATTCTCATTTCTGCCCTCCTCGGTCTCACTCAAAATTTAAGGGAGAAATTGCTTTCTCCCTTAAACTTTACGATTCTTTTCTTAAATGGGTTTTCATCTTTCGTCAATAGGCACATAAGCCAATCCGCGCGGGCCTATGTATTCGGCACGCGGGCGAATCAACTTGTTATTTGCATATTGCTCTAAAATGTGTCCTGTCCAACCCGAAATACGCGATACAGCAAAAATCGGCGTGAATAGATCAAGCGGAATGCCCATCAGATAGTAAGTTGATGCCGAGTAGAAATCTACGTTCGGATACATGCCTTTCTTTTCAAGCATGAGCTTTTCTATCTTTTGAGACATTTCAAACCACTTCGTCTCGCCTTTTTTCTCTGCCATTTGCTTTGAGAATTTTCTAAGCCAAGTTGCGCGTGGGTCTTCAGTTTTATAAACCGCATGGCCAATGCCCATGACTTTCCGCTTGGCGGCTAAAGTTTCTTCAAGCCAAGATTCAACACGGTCAAGGCTTCCGATTTCAATGAGCATTTTCATAACCGCAGTGTTTGCGCCGCCATGAAGCGGGCCTGAAAGTGCGGCAATTGCGGCTGTTACTGCTCCATACATATCGGCTAAAGTTCCCGCAACTACGCGTGCCGTGAAGGTTGAAGCGTTAAGCTCATGATCGGCGTGTAAAATCAAAGCCACGTCGAAAATTCTTTCCTCGTCTGCATCGGCTCTCTCACCACGCATCATGTAAAGAAAGTTTTCGGCTATGCTTAAAGACTTATCAGGTTCAACGACTTCTTTGCCGTTACGTATTCTTTCCCAAGCGGCAACAATCGGGCCGAGTTTAGCAGTTAGCTTCGTTGCTGTTTTGAGTGCGGTTTCTTTGTCTGTTGCTTTGCCTTCTTTGTCATAGAAAGCCATTGCCGAGACTGATGTCCGAAGAACATCCATCGGGTCTGCGTCTTTAGGAAAGTTTTTCATCATCTGGATAACTTCCGCAGGCAAATCGTAATTCGCACGCAGATTTTCTTTCAGTTCTTCAAGTTCTTGCCGTTTCGGCAGGCGTCCGTTCCAAAGAAGGAAAACAACTTCTTCAAATGTTGAGTGCTCGGCTAAATCGTGAATGTTGTAACCTTGATAAATTAGAACGCCTCTTTCGCCATCAACATCTCCGATTGAGCTTTGAGCCGCAACTACGCCTCTGAGTCCCGCGGCAAAGGTTGATGCTTGCTTCTGCTGTTCTTTTCCTGTCTCCATATCTTTTTCCCTACAATAAATTTTCTTTACTTCTAAAATAGCAAAATAATCCGATGATTGCTAATTCAAACCTATATTTTACTCAGGGAATCAGCATTTCCACCTTCTGTCCTATGAAAGCTTTGAGTCTCGAAGCAGCCGAATCTTGAAAGATCGAAATCTCTAAAAATCCTGAGCTACCGATGATTGAGAACAATTCTTCGCCCTTAGCTTCAGAATAAAACTTGTAGTGCTTTCCTATGAGTTGATCGCCCATTTTTAGAACGAAGTTTTTAGGAAGTTCATTGCGAAAATTTGTCACGAGGTTTCCGAATCTGTCAATGTGTATGACTTCTCCGACAAATCTCCTTTCTGATATTTTCTGCGGGACAGCTGCTTTGAGTCGGACGGGATCGTGAATCCTTTTTCCCATCTCTTCAGGCAAAGCTCCGATTGAAAGATGAGCGGCTACAGGTGCAAATATATCTCTTCCGTGAAACGTGCGGCTCACTTCTGGAAGAAAAAACTCTCGATTTGTCAACTCATAAACTTTGAGCATTTCGTCTTGGCTTTCAAAAACGAAACTGAGCAAGCCGTTATCGGGAGCTACGAAGAAATATCTGGGAGTTTCTACTAAAATTGCGCGCCTTTCTGAACCAACGCCCGGATCCACCACGACAACATGAATAGTCTTTGGTGGAAAATAATGATAAGCATTACTCAAAACGAACGAAGCCGAAGCAACTTTTTGAGGCTCGATTTCATGGCTTATGTCAACAATCACCGCATTCGGATTTATTGACAAAATCACGCCTTTCATTGCTCCAACGAAATAATCTTTCGTCCCAAAATCCGTCAAAAGCGTTATCACACTCATAAGGCAAATTATACGAAAATTTCAGTAATGAGATTCTGAAGAAATGCGTGAAGAAAAATTTTCTAGACTTTCAATGCTTCGTGAAAGTCTCCAAACTTGTGAAATTTCTTTTTTTGATATAATCGGTTACACAAAGGAGGTTAAAATGTCATCGTTTCTCGAAGATTCCAAAAAGCTAAAATTAGGCTTGAAGCTATTTTGTGTTGCCGCTGCGGGAGTAGTGGCATTATTTGGTATTTTCTCGAAGCAGTTTTCGCCGCATAAGATTTCGGCGTTTTCGTCAGGACCGCCACCTTCTTATACAGGTGCACCGGGTGAATTCAATTGCACAGAGTGCCACAGCGGCGAGGTTAATTCTGGTCCCGGCGTGTTGACTATTTCCGGCGTGCCGTCTAACTACGTTCCGAACAAGCAATATCAAATAACCGTAACCTTGAGTCAGCAAGGAGCAGTTCTCTTCGGCTTCCAACTAACTGCGATTGACAATCAAGGCAGGCAAGCAGGCAGTTTTTCGCTCATACCACAACCACCGCAACAAACCCAAATAGTTCAAGGCTCCGTTGGCGGTAATCAAAGATTTTATGTCCAACACACATCCGCTGGAACAATACCAACACAATTCGACACGAAATCATGGACCTTTATTTGGAATTCTCCAAGTAGCCAGATTGGACGAGTAAGATTTTTCTTTGCGGGCAATGCGGCAGACGGTAACGGTTCGGCAGGCGGAGATTCGATCTACACAAACAGTCGTCCTACGTTTTCAGGCACTTTGACCACAAACTTTGATGCCGATACGAAATCCGATATAGCAGTTTTTCGCCCTTCCAATGGTACTTGGTATGTCTTACGAAGCTCCGACAACAGCTTTCAAGCCGTGCAATTCGGCACAAATGGAGATAAACCAATCGTTGGTGATTTCGATGGCGATGGAACTGCGGATTTCGCTGTTTTCCGTCCTTCCGATGGAGCATGGTATTTGCTTCGCAGTTCCGCTGGCTTCACGGGAGTTAACTTCGGTCTAAATGGCGACATTCCAGTTTCAGGCGACTTCGATGGTGACGGAAAAACCGACGTCGTTGTTTTTCGCCCGTCAAACGGAGTGTGGTATATCTTGCGAAGTTCAGACGGCGGATTTAGTGCCACCCAGTTCGGAGCAAATGGTGACAAACCTTCCGGTGCAGATTTTGATGGTGATGGGAAAACCGACATTGCCGTTTTCAGACCTTCAAATGGAGTTTGGTATATCTTGCAAAGCTCAAATAATCAATTTACCGCAATACAATTCGGCACTAATGGCGATCAGCCTGTTCCGGCAGACTATGACGATGACGGAAAAGCTGATTTAGCTGTTTTTCGTCCTTCTAATGGAACATGGTATTTCTTACGCTCAACCGCAGGTTTCACAGCAGTTCAATTCGGAAGTCCAACCGATAGAGCAGCACCTGCTGATTTCGATGGTGATGGGAAAACCGATATTGCGGTCTTTCGCAACGGTACTTGGTATCTTCTGATGACAACGAACGGCTTTTCAGCGGTAAATTTCGGCACTAGCGGAGACATTCCGGCTTCGGCAACTTACTTTGCGCAATGAATGCTCGAAGCTCAGTTTCTAAATTTTATAAAAGGGCAGAAATCCGGATACAGTCCAAAATTTCTGCCCTTTGATTTTTCAAGCCTTCGCCGCTCGATAGGCAGGAAGCGTAACTCTTGCTTTCGGTTCTTTCTTCAAACCCAATGCCCAATCGGCTTGCATCAAGGTATGAATATCGCGTGTGCCTTCGTAAATGATTGCCGCTTTGCAATTTCTGTAATAACGCTCGACGGGATAATCATTTGTGTAGCCGTTTGCGCCGTGGATTTCTATTGCCATTGATGCCGCCTTTTCGGAACGAATTGTCGCTTGCCATTTTGCTAAAGATGCGGCTCTAGCAGAAGGTTTTCCAACATTTTTCAGCCAACCACATTTGAGCCAGAGAAGATGACACATCTGATAATCAGCTTCCATCTCAGCAATTTTTTGTTTTACTAGCTGGAAGTTTGCTATTTTCTGTCCTTGAGCTTCTCTGGTATTGGCGTATGCGATTGAAGCATCTCTGCAAGCACGTATAACGCCTGTTGCACCAGCCGCAACTGTGTATCTTCCGTTCTCCAGTGCAAACATCGCAATTTTGAAGCCTTCACCTTCAAGCCCAAGCATGTTTTCTTTCGGAACGCGAACGTCTTGGAGCGAGAAGTAACCGGTGTTTCCCGCCTTGATGCCCATCTTGCCGTGAATAGTTCCCGAAGAGAAACCTTTCATTCCACGTTCGACAATGAAACAGCTCATTCCCGAATGGTCTCTTCTTTTGCGTTTTTCTTCGTCAGTCCAGCAGAAGAAGAGAAAATGATCGGCAACATCGGCAAGCGAAATCCACATTTTTTCGCCGTTGAGTATCCAGTCGTCGCCGTCGCGGCGTGCGTATGAACGAATACCCACAACGTCGCTTCCTGCATTCGGCTCGGTCAAACCAAATGTAGCAAGTTTCTCGCCCTTCGCCTGAGGGACGAGATATTTTTGCTTTTGCTCTTCTGTTCCCCAAGTGAGCAAAGTGAGAGAATTCAGGGCAACATGCACGCTCATTGCAACGCGCATGAAAGTATCGCAAGCCTCTAACTCTTCGCAAACAATACCGAGCGATATGTAATCGAAGCCTGCGCCACCATACTTTTCAGGTATGCAAACTCCCAAAAGTCCGAGTTCGCCCATTTTATCGAATACAGAACGCTCGAAATGTTCTTTTTCGTCCCATTCCTTGATGTAAGGTGCAACCTCACGCTGAACAAACTCACGCACCGTCTTTTGTAAAGCAAGATGTTCTTCTGTGAATTCAAAGTCAATCACGGCTGTTTTTCCTTTCTCGAAGAATGATAGAATTTAAGTCTTTAGTTTAGCATTTCACCAAGCAAGATGCGAAACATGATCCCGATCCATGAAGCCTTCCAAGTCATAGATGAAAAAATGCCGAAACTTTCAACTGAGTTTGTATCGTTGGAAGATTCACTTCACAGAGTCTTGGCAGAAGACATTAAGGCTGATTCTGATCTACCGCCATTTGACCGCTCGCAAATGGACGGTTTCGCTATAAGAGCAGATGACACAAAGATGGCGCCTGCACGATTGAAGTTGATAGGACAATCAATTGCAGGGAAAGGATTTGACGGAGAAGTCAAACCGGGCGAAGCAGTCAAGATAATGACCGGAGCAAGAGTCCCAAAAGGCGCCGATGCAGTTCAAAAATTGGAACTGGCAAGAGAAATAAACGGCTTTGTGGAAATACTCGAACCTGCATCGCCAAGGCAAAACATAGTTGCAATGGGAGAAGAAATCAAAGAAGGAACAAAGATTTTTTCTGCTGGAGAGTTGATTACTGAACACATGATTCCCACGCTGGCGGCTTTTGGCTACGCGCATGTCAAGGTATTTCGCCAGCCCAAAATATGGATTCTTTCCACAGGCACGGAACTCGTTGAAATCCACGAAAAACCAAACAAAGACCAGATAAGAAACTCTAATTCAATAATGCTTAAAGTCTTTCTGAAAAACATAGCCTTAAACGCCACTATTTTGCGAAATATAGCTGATGATGAAAAACTTCTCGCAGAGACAATTCATCAGGAGGTAATCTCAGAAGATTCCGAAGGAAAGGTTCTAATTACAACAGGCGGCGTGTCCGTCGGAGAATATGATTTCACGAAATCGGCTTTGAGAAGTTTAGGAGCAGAGATTTTCTTCGAGAAAGTTTCTATCAAACCAGGCAAGCCAACGGTTTTTGCCAAACTCAAAGATTGTTTCGTGTTTGGGCTTCCGGGAAATCCCGTCTCTGCCGCAGTAACATTTTATCTTTTCGCTCGAAGAGCAATTTTGAGAATGCAAGGAGCGAATCGTTGTGATCTCGAAGACGGATTCGCCATAGTCACGAAAAAAATAAAAAGCACAAAAGAGCGTGATTCTGTGCTTCCGGCATTCGTTTCAACTGATGAAAAAGGGCAAATGAAGATAGAATCCTTAAGATTTGCAGGCTCATCGAATTTCATCGAATTTGCCCGTGCCAACTCGCTTGTTTATGTCCCGAAAGGCAAGGATCTGCACGAAGGCGAAACGGCGAAAATTTGGTTTTTGCGCTGAAGTTCTACATTCTCAGAAATCCCACCCCGCTTTGAAGACTCTAACATCTGATAAATCAATCAAGGCTTGTGATTCTTCACTCGAAAATCCCGCATGAATTCGACCAGCCTCGCTACCGCTTCCAATGTAATGGCATTGTAGAGCGAAACCCTAATCCCACCTACAGAACGATGCCCTTTCAATCCGTCCATTCCTAGCTTCTTCGCCTCGGTGCAAAACTTTTCTTCCAATTCTTTCGACGGGAGCGTGAAAGTCACGTTCATTCTCGATCTTGCTTCTGGTTTTGCACGCCCTCGATAAAACCCATCGCTACGGTCAATTTCTTCATAGATCAGTCTGGCTTTCTCAGCATTGATCCTTCCGATCACTTCAAGCCCGCCTTTTTCTCTTATCCAATCGCACACTAAACCAATCAAATAAATTCCCCACGTATTCGGAGTGTTTGGCATGGAATTGTTTTCAGCAAAACTTCTGTAGCTTAAAAGCGTTGGTAGCTTCGGGTTGCAAAGCTCTAAAAACTCCTTCTTCACAATCACAACCGTTATGCCAGAAGGTCCCAAGTTTTTCTGCGCACCTGCATAAATCATCGAATACTTGCTGACATCAATCCGCTTCGACATGATGCACGAAGACGCATCACAAACAACGGGTGTTTTATCTGCGTTCAGATCATAGTCGAATTCAACTCCATCAATCGTTTCGTTAGAGCAGTAATGCACATAGTCGCAGCCTTCATCAAACTGGATTTCAGTCGGTAGTGGAATCACTGAAAAATCAGGTTCAGAAGAATAAGCCTTTAGAACTTCAGGCTTGGAGTTTCCACAATGAGATTCCTTGATCTTTTCAGCTTCTTTCATTGCCTTCAAACTCCAAGCTCCAGTTACTACGTAATAGGCTTTTTTCCTGAGAAAATTCATCGGAACCATCGCAAACTGCAAACTAGCGCCGCCCGACAAAAACAAAACTTCATAATCATCGGGAACATTCATGATTTCCCTTATTCCGCCTTTTGCCTTTTCCAAAACTTGTAGAAATGTTTTTGAGCGGTGGCTTATTTCCATTACAGAAGCACCGATGCCGTTAAAAGACAACATCTCTTCTTTTGCTCTCTCAAGCACTTCCAAAGGCAAAGCTGAAGGTCCTGCGCTGAAATTGAGAATCCTTTCCATATTTTGCATTGCTTTGTTCTTTTGCGTCATTTGCCATTTCCTTTTAACTTTCTTGTCCGTTTTGCTCAGCCTTTTCGAGCTTTTTATCCATTCTTGCCCTGAGAACGCTTGCTACGGCTCTGGTAACAATCCAATCAGGCGTGATTTGACCAAAAAACGCACCTATTTTATTCGATAGTCCCGAAATCACTAGCATTTTCTTCTTTCTTACTGCTCTCAATGCGGTTTCTACGACTTCTTCGGGTGTCTGCATCTTTTTTATCGTCATAATTCTTTCGGTGTTTGCCGCTTTGAAGAAATTTGTTTTTGTGGGACCGGGACATAAGGCCTGAATCGTTATTCCGAAGGGACGATATTCTTCGGCGATTGCTTCAGTGAAAGACGTAACAAAAGCTTTTGTTGCCGCATAAGTTGCCATGAACGGAAGTGGCTGAAAACTTGCCGCTGAAGAAACGTTTATCACAACCCCTTCTCCTCTTTCTTTCATTTTCCCCAAATATCTATGGGTCAAAGCAACCAATGCCTTAATGTTCAGATTGATCATCTGAATCTCTCTTTCTAAATCAAGCTCTGCAAAATATCCCATCGAACCGAAACCGGCATTGTTTATCAGCCAATTTATTTCAAAGCCTTTGTGTTCGGTTATTCCAAAAACTTTTTCATCAGCGCCTTCTTCTGATAAATCCAATGCTATAGGCTCGGCAACAATGTCATTTTTGGATGCAAGCTCGATACAAAGTTCTTTCAGCTTCTCCTCTGAACGAGCAACCAACACGAGATTGTGCTTTTCTTTTGCAAGCCTGCGAGCAAATGCTTCTCCGATTCCACTAGATGCTCCTGTGATCAACGTTGCTTTCATAAGTCTTAAGACTATCAAATAATTCTTCTCGACAAAACCGCACTTCACATAGTTTTTGCAGATTAAGTCTCCACACAGTTTTTGTAAATTAGGCCTACTTCTTGCGCATGTCAACCACAAAAAATTTTGAAAAAATCCAAAACCTACTTTGTTTTTTGCCTGCTGATGAAATATAAACTTTGTTGAAGTTTCAAGGAAGGAGAGACAAGATGAAACGAATAGTTCTTTTTACTTGTTTGATTTTGTTGAGCGGATGCGCTCTGATAGAAACTTTGAAGGACTCTGGAAGCAGTGGCTCAGCCGCTAGTCTTTGGAGTGATGTTCCGAAAATGATGGGCATGGAAAGATCGCAAGCAACGCTACCTGGTCCTTTGAGACTTCTGATTTACCCCTACATGAAAGGAATGATGGGCGAGATAGCCAGTAGCAGAGAAGATACAGGCAACTGGGACACACTGGTATTCTCCGTTCCGAAAAGCAAACCGGCAGAAGCTTTGGCATTTTATAATTCTCAACGCATGTCGTCTTACGGCTGGGCACCTGCACAAGGCGGAAACTACAAGGAACTCGGCAACGGCAATTTCCTTTGCGGATTTATAAAATCAGATGGAAAAAAGAAAGCAGGCTTGGCGATAGTAATATCTCCAGATTCTCAAACTGGCGGAACGCTTTTGTTTTTCTTGAGAAACGAAATAGACACAACTTCAAGCGGACAACAAGGCAGCAGCGGCTGGTCCCAAATAACAAGAGAACTTCAAAACAGCGTCAAGAAAAACCCCTGAAAACCGATAGAATCAAATTCAAAGCTTGCCAAATCGCTACGTGAAACGTATCGCTAGAAAAGCTTGATCTCAAGGCCACGATTTCAAAGATTTTTTATGCCAATTTTTTTATCGTATTCTATTTTCGCCGAATAAATATCCTTGCACCAACGCCTTAACTTCTTTTTTTGTTCGTCTGTGAGAGCCGTTGAGCTTTCAATGTAAGATTCTACCCTGTCATACTTCTCACCTTTCAGTGCTCCTTCACTAACTGATACAACATATTCGGATAGTATTTTTTTGAAGCCAACGTAGTTTGCCTTAGTCTTCGCCTCGTTCAAAAAATTATCAATGCAATTTGATGGAATAACGCTCAGGTCATGAATATCGCGAAACATCTCTTGAGCCTCGCTTTTCTTATCGGAGATATACCCTGCATCAAGAATATCCTTCGTTCGGCGAAACTTCACCATGTAGTCGTGGTCATCTGGCAGATCATAAAGTTTTTCGACCAAGCCAAACTTGTCATATTCGGAAAGAGTGCATTCAAACTCAAGCGATCCGGTAGCGAATATCTCTTCAAGGACTGCCGCAATTCGATCTGTGTTCTTGGCTTTTTCGCGTCTTTTAGTTGCCAGCCAGTCCTTGTAGTTGTTTGCAAGTTGATTGTCGCTTTTATCTTTCAACAGCTTGAGTGTCAGAAGGACAACGTCCGTGTCGTACACGTGGTGCTGTCCTGACTGAAGCTCTTGCTGGAAAACCCAAATTGTAACATTCGGCTTTTTCGGTTTCGGAACACTCTGGCTTGTCGGACCGTATCTTCTAAGCACTCTTCCCATCCTTTGAACCAGTGCGTCCAGAGGAGCAACCTCGGTGAACAGAACATCCGCATCAATATCGAGCGAGGCTTCAACAACTTGCGTTGCCACGAGAATTTTGCCAATTGATTCGTTATCTGGTTTGGGATTGCTAAACTCTTGCTGGAGTTTTTCCTCTTTCTGCTTGCGGTCTGCTAAAGTAAATCGCGAGTGCAAAAGCCACAGTTTGTCTTTAAGGGCAGAGTATTGGTTGCTTTGGTTATCAATCTTGCTTTCTAGCCGTGAAAATATATCCTGCGCCTGCTTGACCGTATTGGCGATGACGAGAACACGCTTTCCGCTATTTGCAGTGTCTAGAACTTCCTGGAGCTTCCCGTCAGGAACAGAGAAATCGATCTTGTTGTCGCTTGCGTTGTTTTCGATAAGCTCGACTTTTACCTTATGTTTTTTGATCTGCTCAAAACGTGACTTTTCTTCCTCTTTTTTGATCTGCTCAAAACATGACTTTTCTTCCTCGTAAAGGTTCAGAATACAGTAAGCCCCGACAGAAGCATTGATCTCGTCCTTCACGAACGCGGCTGGTGTTTTAACTTCTATCTTTTGTGAACAGCCGACAGAAGCATCGATCTCTTCCTTCACAAACCGAGGAAGCGTAGCTGTCATGAGCAAGAACTTTCCGCCCATTCGCACGACGTCTTCGATGAATTTCACAACGATGGCGGCAGCTCGGGGGTCGTAAGCCTGCACTTCATCAATGACAAGGCGAGAATACGAGAACGTGGCGTAGATTTTTTCGTATCCGGGCGGTCGCAGAGCATACGGGAAGAACTGATCGCCTGTGGATATGATCGTCGGAAAGCTCAATTGGCGGGCAAGATCGTAGGCTTTCATGCTTGTTTGTTCTTCGCCTCCATCTCCCAAGAGAAACACATCAGCATCCGAATGAAGCAAGCCCGTCTTATCATCGCCGAAGATGCTTTTTGCTCGCTCGTATATCTGGTTTACCGCTGCCCGCAGCGGCAACGTGTAGAAGAATTTCTCCCCACCCGACCAGAGGAAAGCAAACTCCGTCTTCCCGTAGCCTGTCGGCGCAATGAGAATGACGTTTTTGTCCTTCAGTTCTTCGATTTTCTGAAACTGCCAGATAGATTCTTCCTCTGAAGAAGGGACCTTTCCCTGAATTTTATTCTGAATTTTATTCTTAACTTTTTCTTTAGCCTCATCGAAGCTCGGGGCCGGCAACTCGACCAAAGTCTCACCTTCTGACTCACAATATGAAGCAAAGTGATCTGCACGCTGGAGAAAACCGGCAATGAGAATCCATTTCTTTAGGGTTTGCTCATCCATTCCAGCTCGCTTCGGCAACCAGTAGAGTTGATAAGGCGGAAGAGCGTACTCGGTGAAGGGGACGCCATTTCGTAAGCCCTGAGCCATCCTGGAATTGAAGTTGATAAGATTACACCAATCATCGCCTAATTCTTTGATCTCTTCTTCCAGGTTCTTCTTGAGTTGTTCGATGTAACCTTTGCGTTCCAGTTCATCACAGAGAGCGCCTAACTCACTGCTTCTGGAGCTGATCAGATCAAAGAAACTTTCTCTCCAGTGGTGATAGGCTACAGCAGAAACAACGAAAGGAACAAGCGTTTTATCACCTACTTTCTCACAAAGCTTCTGTCGGTCAATCCAGAGAACTGAAAAAAGCGAGTGAGGAACGTTGTAGAGAGCATAAGGTGGAGAATAGCTGGTATTCTTCAACGTCCGTATCTGAAACGCTGGTAGGACTTTGCCCCAGTCGTGGCAAATGATAGCAAGCTTGATTGCTTCATGAAGTTCGTCGCTGACTTTATCCTTCAATCTTTGAGACGCTTCGATCAATCTTTGAAACGCTTCGAGCACATCCTTTATGTGCTTGGAAAGGCGAACGGATTCACCTCCTCCTTTCTCGCTGCTCTTCGCCCAAATGTGGCTATTCTCGCTCATAGACTCACCTCAAAAATTAGCCAAGAAGACAGGGAGTTTTACATCCTCGTCGTAAAGAAAAGATCGTTTGACCTCGTCGCAAAGAAAAAGCATCCCACCAAAGAGGCCATCATTGAGTTTTGCCGACACATACTCGAAAATCCTTTGTCCATGACGGTTGCGGGTCTGCTCGTAGTCAGCGACCGTCCAAAAGGAAGGCAAACGATAGAGAAGCCCCTCAAACGCGCCGTAATTATCGCTTGCACCATCGGGCACCCAGATTTTTTCAGGAATCCAGAAAAAGTACCTAAAGTTTTTATCCATTATTTTCACGCAAAACTTCGAGACCTTCATCACCTCAGACACTTCTTCAAGCACGATCCAATCTTCGGCACGCCCCAGATGCAAGATTTCCAGCCGCTTATCGGGATTTTCAAGGGAATTTTTTATCAACCCTAAAAAATCTTCCGACTCGTGAGCTAAATGAATCACCAGATGAACATCATCAAGAATATCAATTCGAGTCGGTGATTGTCCTCCAATGTGCTCGATGTGCCCACCCACGCTACGATTCTCCACAGAACCGAAACGCCCGACATGCGCGGATTCCGATAGATTGCGAAACCAAATGTATTCTGTTGTTTTGCTTCCGAATCGCCCGGCGATCGAGATTTTGATTTTTTTGAGCTGCTGATACTCAGGCTTCGACTGGTCATCAATGCCCAAGACATTGCACAAAAAACCGATCACGGTCGAATACGGAGAAATCGGGTAAGTGTGGCGTCTCCGGTAAGTAAACGGGACACGGTAGTGCGCCTGTGGTTGGTAGATTCGGATTCGCAAGATGTGCATTGCACTCCTCATAGCAGTCAGTTCACTCATTGCGAAGCTTTATATCCTCGCTCTTGAGATTCTCACACACGGCTTCTGCGCCAGGAAGCACAGGCTTACTGTCGATACTAAGACTTTTCGCCATCATCAACTTGCTCACTGGCACTTTCTTCTACCTGCTCCTGCTGTCGGTCTATGTCAGTCTGCCGCCCTCCTTCATTGCTACCCCAATCCTACTTTGTTCAGAAAGTCATCCCAATTGTCCCGACCTGTTTTGAGGTTTGGAGACACCCCCAATCGTCCGCAGTCCTGAATGTAAACGATCGGCTGACCACCGTCCTTTTCGATCCACGAATTCCGTAAGGCATCTTCCACACCGATAATCTTCCACTGGCCGTTTTCCTTGCGAACATCAATGAAGGGATGAAAGATCGGCGAAGGAACTTTCACCGCACCAGCAATGAGAAACAGTGGGACGATCGTATTTGCCTCGCCGCTGGATTGGGCGTAGAGGCCATTCTTGATGGCTTCGAGAATGTTGCGTATTCTTTTTTTCTTCTCTTGAGAATCAAGCTCAAACTTGACCTCGAACTTTTTTATCCCTGCAATTTCCTGTCCTGTTACGCTGTTACCATAGTTTTTCTGAAACTTCAATGCCTTATCCTGATTGTTCTCCCTTTTGAAAGTGATCTCCTTCGTCGAATCGTCGTAGCCATCAGTAATCCATGTATCTTGTCCTAACTTATCCGAATCTATTGTGAAAGTCACCTTGTATAGAGCAAGATGTTCTTCTTTGTTGTAAGGATTAGGAGTCACCCCTAGACCTTGGCTCTGCCCTCTTCTCACCATGTCGTGATTTGCATAGAAAGCCATATCCGCATTGTAAGGAGTAAGTGATACTGCCTTCGTGATGCCTACTGGCGCTTTACGTGTGATGGACATTTGTCCCCCAAGGGTATACATGTAACCGAAAGCATCGAGCTCTTCACTTGTGATAATGTCATCTTTCGTAATGTCGAATTGGACGACTTCTCCCTGCCCTGTAACGCTCGCTTCTTTCCAGTTAAAAGCTCTTTTTAAGGTTTGAAACAGGTAATGCCTGATCGCCGGTTTGCCGATGAACGATCGGACTTCACCGTTCACATTGAGCTTCTTGATCGAGAGGATATTCCCTCCGATCTTCTCATCGCGATTGAGTGCCGCACCGTCGAAGATAATTGTGACAGTAACGTTTTTGATCGTGTTGCTCATAATTACCCTCCTTTTGGTTATTCGTTTTCTCGCTCTTGTCCTAAGATTCCGCTCAGGAACGAAAATAGGAAGACCTTGAAAAGATCATCCGAATAAACAGGTTTGAACGCCTCGACAAGCTGAGACGGGAATTCCTTTTTGGCCGACACAAATATACGCAGAATGGCGTGGAAAGCATCATCCCGCCTACCAGCACGGACAAGCTCCAGGATGCGGTAGCCCTGACGATCAAATGCGTCCTTAAGGTAACTGTCTCTCTTTAGGGCGAAGCCGGTTTTCTTCAGACGCTCTACTAGTTCCGAGGCACTCAATCCGGCAACCTGGCGGTATAGACTGTCGAATTCCTTCTCGTTTTTCTTTTGCTCCACCGCCCATTGAAGTAACTCCTGAAACTCTTGCTTCGCCTTCTGGAGAGCAGAATAGGCTCGCTTGAAGTCATCCAGGTTTGCCTGACCACTTTTCAATTGGTTCTGCAATTCCTGAAGCAACTCATTCAAACTACTTTCAGTAGATACCTGCGTAGTCATAATACAACCTCCTTTTACGTTTTTCTTCAACAAAAGCACAAAGCTGAAAAATCCGCTCAGCCACACGAGTAGGATTCTGTCGGTTTTTATCTGACCGAAGAGTTTGTCTGATGAAATCTTTTTCAGACTTACCACGCTCGCCATAGGACTTCAGTCCGACCCGCAGAAGGCGATAGCCCAATTCCATCAGACGGGAGAAATCCTGAGCGAGCACAAGATTCAGGATGGCAAACTCGCCGATCTGGCTCAAAAGAGCGGCAATCCGCCGATCTGAGATAAGCTCAGTGACCTCGTAGGGCAAGCTAAAGTATTCGATTTGACTTCCATAGCGGCTGACAACCTCAATGTTCATTCCCGTCCATATTCCGAGAGTCGTTTTGATTTTCGTGGCATATTCGATCACCGACATCGCCAGAATCTCTCTTTTCTCAAGCGCTTCTTCCCGTGAAGACGCACCAAACACCTCTCTGGCAAACCTATTCAGGTAATACATCACCTTGAATGAAGGCGCATTGATGAAGATTTCAGAGCCATCGGAGAGCCGGATGAAAGCAAGGTGATGGTGGATGATGAGAAAAGAGCATAAGAAACATATCCCCATGCTTTGATTCAGACACCAGAATCCGTTAGGAAATTCTCCGAGGGAAGGACCAAGGTTCTTCAAGTGAGTAGCCTGAAGCTTCGTCAGTCTTTGTTGCAACTTGCTGTTTGGATTAAAAAGCAGAACAGAATTATAGCCACATAGCTGACACAGATTACTGTCTCTTTGCTCATTTTGCTTAAAAAGCTCAGGAATCCTCCTAACCAAATCAGGGTATTCGTAAGATTGCCATTCCGAAAGTTGCACGAGATTTTGATAAGGCGTCTTTGAAGCAAAAAGCTTATTGCCGGCTCGAACAAACCTAAATCCAAACTCTCCCAAATCTTTTTCAAATTGTTCGTATTTCTTCCGATTTTGCTCTGTGAGCCATTCTCGTAGTTCGTTATCTGCTACTACAGCATTTACGAGGTTGACGATAGCTTTGGGAATTTGCTTTGATTCTACTCCTATGGGAGCAAAGTAGCTATCAGAAAGCGAATACGAACCATCGTCTTTTAAGTTTTCTTCAGCATGCTCGCCAACATGATCTTGAACTAAGAGGAGTCCAATCACCCCAGCATTATACAACCAGTTCGATGGATAGAGCGTAATGCTACCCATGGGCGGTCTCCTCTTGAGATGATGATTGGCTCTGTTGGCCGCTCGTGTGCGCAAGCTCCAACATGCCAAATCCTTGGCTACGGCGCACTCCAAGGCCAACTTGGTAAATTAAATTCAAAACTTTCGGTTGGCCATATAGCTCAAAAATGCCTGTGAAACCGTAAATATCACTGTCATAATGCTTAACCGCCCTACGACGCCATTCTATTGCTTTGAACTCAACACAGGGATTCTCGATACCGCCAAAAGCCGAGCTAATCTCCTTGATATGAAAACCTAAATTTTCTGCAAATTCTGAATCTTCAGGTAAAAGATAACGATGAGATTCTCCTTTTTTATTGATAACAACTGGCGACATCGTCTTAAAAACAGCTTTTTCTTCAGCAATTCTAGCTTCAAAACCTATGAAAAGATTTTCAAAAGCCAATTCGTTTTCAAAAAGTTGATACTTTTCAATATTCAAAAACCCATTGTAAACACTTACATAAAAGTCTTTTGAGCAGGTCGAGAAATTTAACCTTGCTTTCGAGCCTACATTGAAATATCTTCTCCCGTTTATCTCTATCAAACCGCTTAGTTCAGGAAAGAATACCGAAAAGGTAAAGGGCTTCGGTGTAGGACGTGAATAGTAAAGCTCGTAAAGTGGCTTATTCTCTCTCCTAAGCGCTTCCTTAATCAAAGAAGCAAAACCTCTACGGTAGTCAATCGGCAAGGTATTACTTTTTAACCTGTAATCAGTAACCAAACGCATAAACCCACAAAATTTACCTGTAAAGTAACAAAATGACAAAATTCTGTCAAGTAATTTTTGCTCCTCAAGTCAGAATTTGTTTTTCTGCCGTCGATCCCCTAAGAATTGACAATTACCGACGTTCGACTGCATAATATATCTCAAAGTTCCCTATGTTTACTACCAAAACAAGGGGGGGTTTTAATTGAACCGACGTGGGATTGAAACTCAGTGATCTGGTATGATCTCGTTCGATCATACGGCGTTTTAATTGAACCGACGTGGGATTGAAACTCAGTATTTATTGAATCGATGCTGTCAAAATTCTCAGGTTTTAATTGAACCGACGTGGGATTGAAACCGTGGGTCGACGATTTGGGATTCGTCGATGGGGTCGCGTTTTAATTGAACCGACGTGGGATTGAAACACGTAGCCGTAAGAGTCGATGAAATCGTACCAGATAGGTTTTAATTGAACCGACGTGGGATTGAAACACTTTGGGCAATCTCATCGTCACTTGTGCGCCCTCGTTTTAATTGAACCGACGTGGGATTGAAACTGAAGGGTAGAAGTGTTTTTTCCATAGTAGTTTACCGTTTTAATTGAACCGACGTGGGATTGAAACCATCATGCTCTTCGGTGTTTTCTGCGTCTGCTCCTGGTTTTAATTGAACCGACGTGGGATTGAAACATAAGAAAAATCGCTAGCACGACTATTGCATTCTGGGTTTTAATTGAACCGACGTGGGATTGAAACGACTGATTCGCCCTGCCTGATAGTCCCTATTCGCCTGGTTTTAATTGAACCGACGTGGGATTGAAACCAGAATCGGGCTAGATAAAGTGGTAGGCGAGCATAGTTTTAATTGAACCGACGTGGGATTGAAACACGGTTGCGGCTAGTGAGATAATGAGGACGTTGTATGGTTTTAATTGAACCGACGTGGGATTGAAACGATACGCGTTACTTCAAATACGCTTGACACGCAACAGTTTTAATTGAACCGACGTGGGATTGAAACTTGACAATTGCACAATAGATCATGTCGTCATGTGGTGTTTTAATTGAACCGACGTGGGATTGAAACTAAACTCGGTGAATGTCGAAGCTTATTACGAGCATTGTTTTAATTGAACCGACGTGGGATTGAAACCAAAAAGAGAGCAGGGTGGTCGTGGCCGGAAAAACGGGTTTTAATTGAACCGACGTGGGATTGAAACTTCTGACTGTCACGAGCTAGCAAGCCGATAAGAAAAGTTTTAATTGAACCGACGTGGGATTGAAACACTTGTCACTGTTAGACAAAATTAGAGAAGCTAATAGTTTTAATTGAACCGACGTGGGATTGAAACTGAACGCTTACGTGAGAGAAGATCTGCTGAGTTGAAAGTTTTAATTGAACCGACGTGGGATTGAAACACAGCCAGCTCCACCTACCATCACGGTACACCCGGTTTTAATTGAACCGACGTGGGATTGAAACCTATGTCACTAGTGTCAAGCAGACACGATAGAAAGCGTTTTAATTGAACCGACGTGGGATTGAAACCAGAATCGGGCTAGATAAAGTGGTAGGCGAGCATATGTTTTAATTGAACCGACGTGGGATTGAAACTATCATCGTCTCGTCACTGCACACATACACGCATTCATGTTTTAATTGAACCGACGTGGGATTGAAACCTGGCGGGGACATGGGAGCTGGTGGGATCATCATGGGTTTTAATTGAACCGACGTGGGATTGAAACTAGTAGTTTACCTCTAAACAGATTTTAACAAAACTTGTTTTAATTGAACCGACGTGGGATTGAAACGAACTCATAAGTCAACTTTTTGAGCGTCACAAGTCAAGTTTTAATTGAACCGACGTGGGATTGAAACGCCGCTGGGCGTGTAGCTTTCTCCCAAGCTGTTTTTGTTTTAATTGAACCGACGTGGGATTGAAACATCTTCGATCTAACAAGCAAACCCGACCCGCCACAGGGTTTTAATTGAACCGACGTGGGATTGAAACGCGGGCTTTTTCTTTAGTGAACAAAAAGCGAACGAAAGTTTTAATTGAACCGACGTGGGATTGAAACGATAGTGTTACTTGTGCAGACGCCATTAAGAGATTCGTTTTAATTGAACCGACGTGGGATTGAAACGTGGTTTTTCGGTAATGAAACAGCAGTAAAACAGACAAGTTTTAATTGAACCGACGTGGGATTGAAACAGGCAAAATAGAAAAGGCTAGGATTAGCAATCCTAGCCTTTTTGCTTGATGTTTGTTTTTGGTGGATATTGTTGAAAGTGTCAATTCTGGGCTTGGTCTAAGGACTCGATTAGTTCTTTTTCGAGCTGACTAACTGTCCATGAATTCCCGGTGAAGATTTTTCTCACTCTTCCGTCCGGTGCAATAACTGCGGTAACAAGAGAGTGGTTTATCTGGGTTTTGTCTTGCTGGTCAACTTCATATCTAAGGCCGAAGAAATCTGCTATCTCGCGCATTTGTTTATCAGGTCCGACTGCCAACTGCCAAACTGTAAAATCGGGCTTTGCATCCTTGCCCATGTAGCCAAGCCCGTATTGTCTAAGCTTTTCAGGTGTGTCATGTTCTGGATCAAACGAAATAGTCAAAAGCCTGATTTTGTCTCGATATTCAGAATTCAAAAGCCGTGCGTTCAGGTCGCTGAAATTCGTGGACATCTTAATGCAATAATCTGCAAGAGGACATCGTGTGTAGATAAACGTAACTGCAAGTGCTTTGCCTCTGAAATCTTTGAATGAAATCTTCCTTCCGTCCTGATTCGTGAGTTGAAAATTGGGAACTTCTTTCCCGATTTGTGCAAAGTTTTCATTGACAGGTGGCGGTGGCAAGTTTCCTAATCTCGTGGCTATTATCACCAAATTTTCCAGCCAATATGGGTCTTTCGCTTTCTCATCAACCACCAAAGTTGCCTTGATTTCGACTCCCGGCACCAAATCCTCCCAAACCCAATCGTCATGAATCGGAAAAGTCATTGTCATTTTGGGCATGAAGCCGGGGATCTCTTCGTGTTCTATCTCTGCCTTCTTGTTCGCTTTGTCAACAGAAATTACTTTTCCGCGCAGTTCATAGCGCTTTGCTTCTGAAGTGGTGTTAGTGAGATTTTTATTTCTATCGCACCCGACGAAGAACACCAAAGAAACGGCAAAAATGAATGAAAATGCCGCTCTCAAAGCAGAGATTGCAGACAAGAAAGTTTGTGAGTTAGAAAACAGTGTCATCGGAGTTGCTTAGATTTACAGAAACTAATTTCCTTTGACCTTTTTGATTTCTTCGATCATAACGGGAACGGCTTCAAAAAGATCGCCTACAATGCCGTAATCAGCTATGTCGAAGATAGGCGCTTCAGGGTCTTTGTTTATAGCGACTATTGTTTGCGAATTTTTCATTCCGACAACGTGCTGAATGGCGCCGCTTATACCTAATGCGATGTAGAGTTTCGGTGCCACTGTTTGCCCGCTTGAGCCTATTTGTCGGTCAATCGGAAGCCATTCGGCATCGCATATCGGGCGCGAGGCCGCAAGGTCTCCACCTAGAACATCAGCCAATTGTTGCGCCAAAGCTATGTTCTCTTGTGATTTTATCCCGCGACCAACTGCAACTATTATCTCCGACTTCGTCAAATCAACCGAGGCTTTAGCCTCTTGGAATGGTTCTTCAGGCGTCATACGCACTTCACCGACTTCAACATCAATTATCTCCTCATCAGCATTTCCTTTCTCCGCTTTGTCGGCTCGAAACGCACCTGATTGAAATGTTACAAAATGCGGAGCATCACCTTGAAGCACAACATCGGCATCGAGCTTGCCTAAGAAAATTCTTCTCGTGAAAACTAGGTGACCGTTCTCTTTGCGGTAGCGTATGACGTCCGCTAGAACTTCTCTTTCAAAACGTGCCGCAACCTTCGGCGCAAAATCCCTGACCTGATAGGTATGAGCCATCACAACATACTGCGGATTTTCTTTCTTTATGACCTCGGTCCAGGCATCTGCCCAAGCATCAGGAGTGTAAACATTCAGTTTTGGATTCCTCGCAACTATTACTTTTTCCAAATCGTATTGTGCAATTTCCCTTGCCAATCCTCTGTCTTCATCGCAAGGAATTACGGCAGAAGCCCGCAATCCCAAATCCTTTGCGAGTGTCTGCGCCGCAGTGATGGCTTCTAAAGAAGTCTTGTTCAGAATCCCGTTCTTATGCTCGATAAATGCAAGTATCATAACGCCTCTTTTCCGTTAAGTCCTAGAAATTGGATTGAAACTTCAGAGATTTTTAATTTTCGCCTTTGCAAAAACTATAAAACCCGAACCTCTGTTCTCAGCTTTTCTACAAGCTCAATTGCACCTCGCTTGGCATCGCCGTTGCCGAGAAGCTGAGTTTGCTTTGTTTTCAAAGGCAGATAAATTTTTTCTATCTTTTGCGCTGATGGAAATTCAGGTATCGTCGCCTGTATCTCTTTAACAGGCTTAGATTTTGCCTTCATGATGCCTTGCAAAGTTGCATAGCGAATTTGCGAGATTCCTGACTGGATCGTAAAAAGCGCAGGCAAACGATATTTGAACCACTGATACCATCCGCTTTCAAGCTCACGTTTAACGCGCAAAGTGCCATTGAGACTGCTTCGGTCAACTTCTATAACAATCGTTGCATGCGGAATGCCTAGGAGTTCTGCAAGGATAACGCCGGTTTGTCCGTATCCGACATCATCAGATTGAAGTCCCGTGAAAATCAAATCTGCTTGCTCGTCCTTGATTGCCTCGGCTATTATCTTTGCGGTTTGATAAGGAGAAAGTTTGTAAGATTCTTCCACCAAAATATGAATGGCTCTATCGGCTCCGCGTGCTAAAGCATCTTTGATAACCGCTTTCGCTGATGCACCACCAAGAGAGCAAACAACAACTTCACCTTCGCCTTTTGCTTCCTTTAATCTGAGAGCCTCTTCCAAGGCGTAGCCATCGGATTCATTCGTCTGCATGGCTACATCTGCTTCTTCTATCCATTTGCCATCGCTACGAATGCGTAAAACTGCATCCTTGTTTGCAACTTGCTTCATCAATACAACGATTTTCATAGCCTTTGTTTCCGATTATAATTTTTCGTTCGACTCAAATCAAATGAATGATTATTCATTCACAATCTCAATAAGCAGGAAATTTTCACAGGTTCTTAGGCGGAAAGATTCAACCGTCGTATCGTTTGAAAAGAAGGCAGGCGTTAGTTCCGCCGAAGCCAAAGCTGTTTGATAAAGCGTATTCTATTTGAGCTGGTCGCGCCTTGTTCGGCACGTAATCAAGATCGCAATCCGGATCAGGATTTTCGTAGTTTATCGTTGGCGGTAGCATCTGATTTGCCAAAGCTAAAACTGTTATGACAGCTTCGATTCCGCCAGCCGCACCCAAAGCATGTCCTGTCATTGATTTTGTCGAGCTAACCGCCAGTTTGTAGGCATGTTCACCAAAGACCTTCTTGATTGCCAAAGTCTCGAATTTGTCGTTATATGGAGTAGAAGTCCCATGAGCATTGATATAGCCGACCTGCTCTGGGCGAATTCCAGCATCTTTGATTGCTTTCTGCATGGCTCTAACCGCTCCTGATGCGGTTTCATCGGGCTGTGTGACGTGATACGCATCACCCGTCATTCCGTATCCGACTATCTCGGCATAAATTTTTGCACCTCTGGCTTTGGCAAATTCTAACTCTTCCAAAATCATTATTCCGGCGCCTTCTCCGATTACGAAACCATCACGCGTGGCATCAAAAGGACGCGAAGCCTTCTTGGGATCGTCGTTTCTGCGTGAAAGCGCACGCATCGAGTCAAATCCAGCAACCGCCATAGGAGTAATTGCGCTTTCCGTGCCACCGCAGATCATCGCATCAGCGTCGCCTCTTTCGATTATTCTAAAGCTGTCTCCGATGGCGTGAGCGCCTGCTGAGCAAGCGGTAGCAGTTGCAGAATTAGGACCTTTAGCACCATAGCGAATCGAAACGTTACCTGCTGCCAGATTGACTATCGCTGAAACAATGAAAAACGGCGAAATTCTGTTAGGTCCATACTTGAGAAGTTTCTCATGCTCTCTTTCAATAGCCCAGAAATCGCCTATGCCAGAACTTATGTAAGTTCCGACCATGTCAGCATTTGATTCGTCTATTTTCAAGCCGCTATCTTTGATGGCTTCATCAGACGCCGCAATCGCAAAATGCGAAAATGCACCCATGCGCCGAGCTTCCTTTTTGTCAAGATAGTCTTCCGGGTTGAAGTTTTTCACCTCACAAGCGATCTTGACGTCAAAGCCTTCGGTGTCGAATTTCTTGATATAATCAGCCCCGCTTTTCCCTTCCATCAACGCCGCCCACGTCGAAGGAACATCGTTACCGCAAGGCGTGATTAAACCTAACCCCGTAACAACGACGCGTCTTTTTGCCATAAATCCTCGAATATCTGCTAAAGCTGTTTGGTTTTGAACAGCCAAAAATCAAATCTTCTAGTTAGTTTCCAAAACTTTTCAAAATAGCAATTGAAATTATGGGCGATCCGTCAAAAACTTCGATCGCCCGTCTGTTTATTCCGCTTTTATCTTTTGCTTGACGTATTCAAAAGCGTCACGAACGGATTGCATCTTTTCAGCATCTTCATCGGGGATTTCGATGCCGAATTCCTCTTCAAAGCGCATTATAAGCTCGACTATATCGAGAGAATCGGCTCCCAAATCCTCGATAAAGCGCGCATTTTCCGTAACCTGTTCTTCATCAACGCCTAATTCATCGGCGATGATGCTTTTGATTTTCTCTTGAATCTCAAGAACATTCTCTGCCATAGCTATAAATTTCTCCTTACTTCTTCTAGATTTTGAACATTTTCGATGTTCAAACAGCGAACATCACGATTGATTTGTTTTATTAAACCTGATAAAACCTTGCCCGGCCCAATTTCAACAAAGGTTTCGACACCTTCTTGAATAAGCCTGCTTACGGACTCTGCCCAACGAACCGGCGATGAAACCTGTTCAACCAAAGCCTTTCGCGCTCTTTCACCGCTTTTGTTCAGTTCGGCAGAAACATTTTCAACTATGGGAAACTTCAAATCACAAAAGCTTATTTTCTCTAAATCCAGAGCCAATTTCTCTTGTGCAGGCATCATCAATTTGCAATGAAAAGGTGCAGAAACATTCAGCTTAATCGCTCTTTTTGCGCCCTTCTGTTTAAGCGCTTCAATGGCTTCGTCAATTACTTCCGCATGTCCTGCAATGACTACTTGGGATGGCGAATTTATGTTGGCAGGCGAACAAACCTTTCCATCTTTTGCTATCTCGGCGCAGGTTTGCTCTATGATTTCGACGTCCAAACCCAGAATCGCCGCCATAGCTCCGACACCGACCGGGACAGCTTCTTGCATGTAACGACCGCGATTGTGAACTATCTTAACAGCATCCGTAAAACTCAAGGCTTCTGCGGCAACTAATGCACTGTATTCTCCCAAACTGTGGCCTGCAACCGCATCAGGCTGAGGAAAGCCTTCGGCTTTCATGACTTCGTAAATTGCTATTGATGTTGTCAAAATAGCAGGTTGTGTGTTGCGAGTTAGCGTCAGTTCTTCCATCGGGCCATCAAAGCAAAGCTTGCTTATCGAAAAGCCTAACGCTTCATCAGCTTTTTGAAAACACTCACGGGCAGGCGCAAAGTTATCGTAAAAATCTTTGCCCATTCCTACTACTTGGCTTCCCTGACCCGGAAAAACGAACGCTATTTTAGGCATAATCGCTTCCTCAAACGGGCTTAAAATCTGCCAATTGATTCACCATCAAATTCGCAATCGAAGTTTCTAGAATCTTATCAAAGAAGCGCCCCAGGTAACTCCACCACCGAAAGCTGTTATCAGAACCAGAGTGCCATCTTTGATTTTCCCCATTTCAATACATTCATCCATTGCAATCGGAATCGAAGCTGAAGAAGTGTTACCGTGATATGCAATGTTTGAATAAACTTTCTCAGGCGGAACTCCGAGCCTTTGGGCGACAGCATCAGTGATTCTTTGGTTTGCTTGATGCGGAATCACAAGGTCAACGTCATCAATCGTCACACCAGCCTTTTCGAGAATTTCTGCCGAAATGTCCGCCATCGAACGCACTGCGATTTTGAAAAGCTCGTTGCCCTTCATCTTGAAGTAATGCATTCGCTTTTCTATAGTTTCATGAGTTGTTCCGTAGCGCGTGCCACCGCCGGGAGCATAAAGTTGCTCTTCGTAACGCCCGTCAGAGCGAATCTTTGTTGCCAAAATACCTTTATCTGGCGGGACAGGTCCTAAAACTGCCGCTCCGGCTCCGTCCCCAAACAAAACGCATGTTGAGCGATCAGTGTAGTCAACATACTTCGTTAAAACCTCTGCTCCTATAACGAGCGCATAGCGGATTTGCCCGGTTCGGATCATGGACTCGACCATCGTTATCCCATAAATAAAACCGGAGCAAGCGGCGAACAAATCCATTCCTGCTGCATTTTCGCAACCCAACTCCCTTTGAATGATGCAGCCGGTCGAAGGCAGGATTTGATCGGGCGTCGTTGTTGCGCAAACTATTATATCAATATCCTTTGGCGAAATCTGCGCACACTGAAGAGCCTTCTTTCCCGCCTTTACAGCAAACTGCGAAGTGTATTCATCCGCATCAGCCTTGTGACGCTGTTTTATCCCAGTGCGCGTCGTTATCCACTCATCAGAAGTATCAACCATCTTCTCCAAGTCGGCATTAGTCAAAATACCGCTTGGATAAGCATGTCCCATCCCAAGAATTCCTGCGTTGACCTTACTCATTTTTCCTTCTTGACTTCAATGATCTTCCGCCCTCTGTAGGTTCCAGTCTTCAAGTTTATGCGATGCGGTTGCACAGGCTCACCGCTATCTTTGTCATAGTAAAACTGCGGAACTTTGAGCGCATCATGAGAGCGTCTTTTACGCGTTCTGGATTTTGAATGTCTTCTCTTCGGATTTGGCATCTTTTATCTTCTCCGTTTCTGTTATTTACAAACACTCGAAGTTTAATCAAAAGCAAATCAATTCAAACTTTTCAACTGAATCCAACGCATTTGAAGTTCGCTTTGATGGCAATTGCAAGATTGCTTATTCAGATTCGCCCAGCAAATACCGCATAGCCCTTTGCAATCGTCGCGGCAGAGAATCTGCGTAGGCAAGCTAAGCAGTATTTGTTCTCTGACAACCTCTGCCAAGTCAAGATTTTCACCATCAAAGATCGAAACATCCAAGTCTTCTTTCTTGAGTTCTAACTCAAGCTCTTTCGAGAAATTCTCTCTTGTAACGTAATCAGCCTTGAAAATAATCTCTTTTTCAATCTTGACTTCTTCAAAGCACCTGGAACAATTCGCATTAAGTTTCGCGTCTATTAGACCTTCGACTCTAACCTGAACATCGCCTTTGGTAATGTTTACTTTTATCTGTATTGCTTCGGCTATCGTAACGTCTTCTTCGTCCCATTCGATTTCCGATACTTCAATTGCCTCGCATACAGATATTTCAGGCTGTTCAAGTTGAGTCAGTTGAACAATCATTTCACGGTAACAAAAGACTTTATTATAACTTTTGATAATCCTCTGTCAAACCAACGGACAACCTGAGATAAAATTCCAAAGCACCACCGCAAACACAAAGAAAACACAAAATTCCCTTGTTATTTGCAGTTATCCTCTGTGAAGCCGTTTGCAAAGATGCTCGTCAACATGCCCGCCTTCCTTGCTATTCTCATTTGTTCTCTGTCTTCCTCTGTGTCTGTGGTGGCTTTCATGGCTTTCGATTCGATGTGAAAAATCTGCTACACTATTTTCGTTTGTCGCAACTTTTGAAAATGATAACTTTTGATGAAAAAATCTGCACCGACATTGAAGAATCAACATCGAGAGAATGGCTAGAGACTAACGGGATAGGTGGATTCGCCTGCGGAAGCATCTCAGGCATAAACACCAGACGTTACCACTCGCTTTTGACAGCTTCGCTTTGTCCACCGGTCGGCAGAATTCGCCTTTTGTCGAAATTCGAGGAAACTCTCTTCATAGGCGATGAAGTTTATCACCTTTCTGCAAATCAGTATCAGCCCAACGTGATCTTTCCGCAAGGCTACAAACATATAAAATCTTTCTGTCTCAATCCTTTCCCTACATGGACTTTCCGCATAAACGACGTTGAGATAGAAAAAACTGTCTTCATGGTTCAAGGCAAAAATACTGTGTTTTGCCGTTATCGCCTAATCAGCAAACCAAAACCAGAAATTTTTCTTGAGCTAAAACCTTTAGTTTGCACGGTTGATTATCACGTCCTTCAGCGAGAAAATTCGGCTATAAACTCGGACTTTGAATGCGACGGTGATTCGATTTGCTACAAACCTTATCCAGAAAAACAAGAAATTTTCTTTACACACAACGCCGAAAGCGTCGAGAAAACGGGCTACTGGTATAGAAATTTTGAATATCAAATCGAAAAAGAGCGAGGATTTGATTTTCACGAAGATTTATTCCAGCCGTTTTTGTTGAGATTCGATCTAAGCAAAGCCCCTGCGATAGTTGCCTGTGGCACTTCAATAGAGAAGCTTTCGGAAATTGAAAAACTCGAAAAAGAAGAAATCAAAAGACGGGAGAATTTGATCGAAAATGCAAAACCCAAGGACGAATTTGAAAAGGAGCTTGTTTTAGCCGCCGATAAATTCATTGTCTCTCGCAATCAAGGATACAGCGTAATTGCCGGTTATCCGTGGTTTGCTGATTGGGGGAGAGATACGATGATCTCGCTCAAGGGATTAACACTTGAAACAAACCGTTTCGATATTGCACGAAGCATAATTCTGGAGTTTTCAAAATACATCTCACAAGGAATGATTCCGAACCGCTTCCCCGATCAGGGCGAAGAACCAGAATATAACACAGCCGATGCAACACTCTGGTATTTTGAAGCAATAAGAGCCTACGCCGAAACTACGGGCGATTACGATCTTGTCCGCAACCGCCTCTATGAAAAACTCGCTGATATAATCGCATGGCATCTGCGAGGCACTCGTTTTCAAATTCATGTTGATACCGACGGACTTCTTTTCGTTGGAGAGGAAAATTCTCAGCTTACCTGGATGGATGCAAAAGTTGACGGCGTCGCTGTCACGCCCAGAGTCGGTAAACCCGTCGAAATACAAGCTCTTTGGTTTAACGCGCTAAAAACAATGTCGGCGTTCGCTGAAAAATTCGGCAGTTACTCTGAAAAAATGCTTTACGATTCGATGGCAGAAGCGGCACGATACAGTTTCAACCAACTTTTCTGGAACAAAGAAGAAGATTGCCTCTTCGACGTGGTCTCTAACGGTGAACGCGACGCTACCATCAGACCTAACCAGATATTCGCCGCAAGTCTCCATTTCTCGATGCTGGACATGGAACGCTCAAGAAAAGTAGTCGAAAAGGTTGAACGTGAGCTTCTAACTCCATTCGGTTTGAGAACGCTTTCGCCGAGAGATAAAAATTACCATCCGCGCTACGTCGGCTCACCAAACGAGCGCGATAGCGCATATCATCAGGGAACTGTTTGGCCATGGCTCTTAGGCGCTTTCGCCGATGCCTACATGAAAGTTTTCCCAGAAAGAGAAGAAAAAATCGCAGAACTCTTATCAGCCTTCAGAAACCACATTGAGCAAGCCGGACTTGGGCAAATCTCCGAGATTTTCGATGCTGAACCGCCCTATAGTCCGCGCGGATGCCTTGCCCAAGCATGGAGCGTTGCAGAAATAATGCGTCTTTCGAGAAAATACAACGGAAAGAAAAGCAATTTCTAAACCTTTGTTCAGCAAACGAAATTTCCATTAGCCCCGTTTGCACTCATAGATTTTTGTTACTTTTTCGTGCTTTAATCTAGTTTGAGTTACTTTCTGCAAAGAAACTAACGCCATGATTACCTTACTTCGCCGAATAAGAGCATTTGTGATAAGAGATTTTCAATTGGCACTTTCCTATAGGGCAGAATTTTTCATTCGTGTCGTTTGGATTCTCGGCGTTACAACGACCTTTTATTTCATATCAAGGATTTTCGCAGGATTTCCGCTTGCCCAATATGAGCAATGGCGAAATCCTTTGACTGCGTGGCTTACGGGAATGGCAATGCTGAATTACTTTCTCGTAGGATTTTCCAGCTTGGCAAATGCGATAAGGCAAGAGCAAATGCAGGGAACACTTGAAAGCATTTTAGTAACGCCCATAAACGTTCCAACTGTTATTTTATCAAGCTCCGCATGGGCTTATGTCGAAGCAACCTTTTACTCTTCGCTTTATCTTTTCTTCGGGTGGTTCTTCTTCAACGTGGAATACAAAGGAAGTTTCCTTTTGGCGATGATGTTCATGACCTTGACGACAATGGTTTTGGCCTGCTTCGGGATTCTGTCGGCGAGTTTCACGATGGTTTTCAAAAGAGGCGATCCCTTTGCAATTGTCTTGGGCGCAGGAACCGCTCTCTTTTCTGGCGTCTTCTATCCAAAAGAAATGCTTCAGGAAACGCTCGGAGAATTCGGCGGAAAGGCTATCTCTTACATAAACCCTTCAACTCACGGATTAGATGCGATTCGCGGCATTCTGATTCAGGGAAAAAACTTCAAAGAAGTGGAAAACCAACTTTTTATTTTGTTGACCTTCTTGATTTTTCTACTGCCCTTTTCGGTTTGGATTTTCGGACGCGCAATCCGCAAAGCCAAACGTGAAGGTAGCCTCGTTCAGTATTGATTTTGAATCTTCTAAAATTGAGATTTCTTCTGCGATAGAATATTATCATAACAGCAGTTAATCATCTTTTAAGGTTTCGCTTATGAGAATGAAACAACAACTGAGTAAGGCTCAGAAAGAATTGATGCGTTGGGAAGAAGAAACGCTAAAGCCTGCATTGGAGAAAATGCCCGAAAGAAAAGAGAAATTCATGGGCGTCAGTCTCGAACCTGTTAAGAGACTTTACACGGAAGCCGATCTCGAAAATGTCAGCGAAATCGGTTTTCCGGGCGAATATCCCTATCGGCGCGGGATTCATCCGACTGGCTACAGAGGCAAACTCTGGACAATGCGCCAATTCGCAGGTTTCTCAACACCGGAAGAAACCAACCAGCGATTCAAATATCTTCTCTCGCAAGGTCAAACAGGGCTTTCAGTAGCTTATGATTTGCCAACCTTGATGGGGCTTGATGCAGATTCACCATTGGCAGAAGGCGAAGTTGGCAAATGCGGCGTTTCAGTTTCTTCATTCGCAGATTTCGAGATTCTTTTCGATGGAATACACCTTGAAGACGTGACAGTCTCGCAAACCATAAACGCGCCCGCATGGATTTTTCTTGCCTTTTATGTTGCACTAGCCGAAAAACAAAAAGCAGACTTCAAGAAAATCTCTGGCACGTTGCAAAACGATATTCTGAAAGAATACATCGCCCAGAAAGAATGGATTTATCCGATAAAACCAGCAGTAAAATTGGTTATAGATACTTTCGAGTTCTGCTCGAAGCATCTGCCAAAATACAATCCGATCTCGGTTTCCGGCTATCATATTCGCGAAGCAGGTTCTACGGCACTTCAGGAACTTGCATTCACCTTGAGAGATGGAATTGAGTATGTCGAATACGGCATCAAACGTGGTTTGAAAGTTGACGAATTTGCTCCGAGAATTTCGTTTTTCTTCAATGCGCATAACGATTTCTTTGAAGAAATTGCGAAATATCGCGCGGCACGCGTCGTTTGGGCAAAGACAATGAAAGAGCGTTTCGGAGCGCAGAATCCGCGTTCGATGCAGCTCAGATTCCACACCCAAACGGCAGGCGTTTCGTTAACTGTTCAGCAACCTTTGAACAATATCGCAAGAGTAGCTATTCAAGCCTTAGCGGCCGTGTTGGGCGGGACACAAAGCCTGCACACAGACGCATACGACGAAGCATTGGCACTACCAACAGACCTTGCCGCACTAATTGCCTTGCGAACACAACAAATAATTGCTGAAGAAACAGGCGTTGCAAATACGGTTGATCCTCTCGGCGGTTCCTACTACGTTGAAGCACTAACCGAACAAATGATTGAAAGATGCTTTGAATACTTCGATAAAATTGATAGTTTCGGCGGAATGATAGAAGCAATCGAAGCAGGTTTTCCGCAAAAAGAAATTCAAGAATCAGCTTATCAATATCAGAAAGCCCTCGAACGCGGTGAGCAAGTCATAGTTGGCGTTAACAAATACGTTATGGAAGAGGAACCGCAAAAAGTCGAGATTCTGCAAATTGATGAATCCGTGCGAGATCGGCAAATAGAAAGACTCCATCAAGTAAAAGCAAGAAGAGACAACGGTGCTGTTGCTATATGCCTGGATAAACTCAAAATGGCCGCAAAGCGTGACGAGAACTTAATGCCTTTGACAATTGAAGCCGTAAAAGCCTACGCAACTGTAGAAGAAATCTGCTCGGCACTGCGAGATGTTTATGGAGTTTATGAAGAGCCAGTGATATAATTTGAAATGGACGCTTGTGTTGAAATGCCGAAATCTTAATCTTGGCAATTTACAAAAGCAAAGCTTGCTGAAGTAAACTGCGGGCTGGCTTTTATTGAAAATCTGCTGTAGAAAAGTGAGCAACTAGAAAACCTTGCATTTATATTCGGCAAGCAACTCTTTGGTGTCAAAAGCGTCTATATCCCTGACAAAACTCTCCCGAAAGCGGGGTGAGAGAAAATGACAAGTCCGGTAACAATAGCAATTCCCTTCTTTGCGATGCTGATAGCGTTAGAGGTTTTCCTAGCACTTCGCAAAGAAGAAAATTATGACAGAAAAGACACATGGACGAATATAGCTCTAGGACTCGGAAGTGTTCTTTTTGGCTCTGTTCTCGGTTCGATTCTTGTAGTCTCCTACGAATTCCTTTATCAATTTGCACCCTACAAAATCTCGATGAATACTGTCGGTGCTTGGATAGCCTTGATGCTTACAGACGATTTCTGCTACTACTGGTTTCATCGCTTTAGTCATGAGGTTCGCTTCCTCTGGAATTTCCACGTTGTTCATCACTCTTCAAACTACTTCAACTTAAGCGTCGCAGTTCGCCAAAGCTGGTTTGGCAATATCGCAAATTGGATTTTCTATATTCCAATCGCGCTGATGGGATTTCCGCTGTGGGCTTTTACTACAATGCACGGCTTGAATTTGATTTATCAATTCTGGATACACACAAAATACATCAAGAAACTTCCTGCTTGGTTTGAATTCGTTTTCAACACTCCATCCCATCACAGAGTCCATCATGCCGTCAACGAAATTTATCTTGACAAAAACTACGGCGGCATCTTTATTATCTGGGACAGAATTTTTGGGACTTTCACCGAAGAATCTGAAGAACCAAGATATGGCATTTTGAAGCCCATTTACAGCTACAACTGGCTCTGGATAAATACTCATGCGTGGTTTGAAATGCTCGAGGCTATGAAGGAACGAAAAACTCTAAAAGGCAAGCTAAGATGCATATTTGGACGCCCTGCAATGGACTTCGACGAAATGATCCAGCCTCAGATCGGCTAGTCATACTTCTATCCGAAAACCCCAGTAACAGGCATTTCCGAGTCCAGTCACTCTAAACAAAAAAGAGTCGCTGTCTTCACACAACGACTCTTTTTTATTTCCCTTCCCTTGCTCGTTCTCATTGCACAAACTTTTGAGCGGTTTGTGCGATTTTTATATTATCAACTCATTTTGCTAATGTCAAGAATTTCTCAAATAGTTTTTTTGAAAATTTACAATTTTTCCCGCCGTTAATCTCTCTTCTTGTTCGATTCGTGCGGATTATGTAGAATAACAATTGTCAGGAAAGACTTTTTGACATTTTAGCCGATGAAAAACGAAAAGACTCTCACAACAAAAGAAGTTGCGAGATTGTGTTGTGTTAGTGATGCAACTGTTAAGCGCTGGGCAGATGCTGGGCTTCTGAAATCTGAACGCACAAAAGGCGGTCACAGACGCTTTCGCGTTGAAGAAGTAGCGAAGTTTCAAGCACAAAACGGGTTAGGAATAAAACAGACTCAAGGTGATGAAACTCCTCTTCGCTTAGCACGCACAAAACGAAAGAAACGCTCTGTAAACAACGTTCCTTCATTTCTTCACGCTCTCTTAGTCGGGTGCGAAGAAGAAGCAGCAAGCATCTTAATAAAGGCTTATCTCTACGGTGATGAACTGCCAAAAATTTTTGATCAAATAGTCAGCCCGGCAATGTGCCAAATTGGTGAGATGTGGTTTTCAGGCCAAATAAACGTTGCTCAAGAACATCTTGCAACTAGAGTTGTTTACAACGCTCTTCATAGACTAAGAAGCTCAATCCCTCCGAAAGAACCAAGCGGTGAACTGGCTTTCTGCTGTGCCTTCGAGGGAGATTTTCACGAACTCCCCACCTACCTTTCGCAAATGATCTTCGAGATGCATGGATGGGAAGTAATGAATTTCGGTGCAAACACACCGCTTTATTCTCTTGCAGAAGAAGCTATTCTTCACACACCTGAAGTAATTTGCATCTCAGCAACAATTCTAGAAGACTACGAAAGACTAGTGCGAGACTACGCCGACTTTCGCTCGAAAATAGCAAAGCTCAAAACTCCTATAATTCTGGGCGGTAGAGTCTTCGAGGACGAACGCGTAAGACAAAGATTCCCTGCTGATGACTACATGATGAGTTTCAACGAGCTTTCAAAATTCGTTCAAAAAATCTCTGCACGCTGAGAAAAATCTAAAACCAGAAGATTTACTTTGTCATTTCAAGCAAAGATTACTTATAATTTCTCTGAATGAAAACCTTCGGCTTTGCCACATTAAAGATAATACTCCTGCTGATCTCTTCAGCGTGCCTTTGCTTTGCCCAAGAATATTTGCCTGAATTAGTAAAGCGAATCAAGCCTTCTGCAGTAGCGATTGAGACTTTCGATGAAAAAGGTGCTTTGGTTTCCCGTGGAAGCGGCTTTTTTATCGCTAACGATAAGGTTGTTACGAATCGTCACGTAATCGAAAGATCAGCAAGAGCAGAGATTCACCTTTTAAGCGGTAGGAAATTCGAGGTCAAATCAATTTTAGCAGTTGATGCGGAAAGCGATTTAGCCATTTTAGAAGTCGAAGTCCCGCCAGCTCTAGTTTCACCACTTCCAATTGAACGAAATGCTCCGCAGGAAGGCGAATCAGTAGTTGTTATAGGAAATCCATTCGGGCTAGAAGGTTCTGTATCAAACGGCATCGTTTCAGCAGTGAGAGAAATTCCGGGCTACGGCAAGATAATACAAATCACCGCCGCCATCTCGCCTGGTTCTTCAGGTTCTCCAGTTGTAAACATGCGCGGTCAAGTCATAGGAGTTGCTACACTCCAAGCGGCGGAAGGACAAAATATCAATTTCGCCGTTCCGAGCGAGAGAATCCTTCAACTCAACTCCAATAGTCTGAAAACAGGCTCTCCGCAAAGTTTTGCTTCTTTCAATGCCGAGATGCAAAAAAGCAAACGCGTCACTGCACAGAATCTTTACTCTCAAGGTCTTGCAAGGCTTTCTGTTGATGATTATGCGAAGGCTCTAAGCTTTTTTGAAAGAGCAATTGAGGTTGATCCAAACTATGCAGAAGCATGGTATCAAGCAGGATTTTGTTATGGTGTTTTGGGAAAACATCAGGAAGCACTAAAAGCTTCTAAAAAAGCGGCTTCCTTGCGTCCTGATTGGATAGAACCCTGGCTTAACATAGGAACTTCTAATTTCGCCTTAGGACAATACAAAGACGCCACTGAAGCCTACAAACAAGCAACGAAACTCGATCCTTCAAATCCCGATGCATACTACGCACTCGGACTGGCTTTGAATAAACTTAACCGCTCAGAAGAAGAAATACTCGCATATAAGCGCGCCATCGCACAAAAACCCGACCATACAAAGGCTTTAGAAAGACTAGGGCTGGCTTACTTCAAACAAAAGCGTTTTAACGACGCAATACAGATATTTGAAACACTCAAAAACTACAAACCCGAAGCGAAAGTCTATAACTATCTCGGAGAAAGCTATTTTGAAGCAGGAAAAATTAGTGAAGCAATAGAAGCTTTCAACAATGCTTTGAACTTAAATCCTGACTTCGAGAAAGCCAGATACAATCTCGGTAGAAGCTACTTGAAAGCAGGAGATCGAGACTCGGCAAATCTTCAATATGAAATCTTGCGAAGCATGAAATCAGACTGGGCTGACCGATTGCTGGCTCTGATAAATCCGTAAAAGCAGTTCTAAGTTTCCGCTAATGCGTTTAGACGTTTTCCTAAAACTAAGCCGCCTGGTTCCGCGCAGAACCGTCGCTAACCAAATCTGCGATAACGGATTGGTCAAGGTCAACGGTGTGAAGGCAAAGCCTTCTAAAGAAATTCGAGAAGGCGACGAAATCGAAATAAAGCGCGGAAACAAACTGTTGAAGATAAAGGTAAGTTTTGTTCCAGCGAAAAAACAAGTCGTATCCAAAAAAGATGCTTCAAAGCTCTACGAGATTTTGCAAGAAGCCATTTTGCCTGAAGAGGATTTCGGAATCGAAATTGCCAACAACACAGAGGACTAAGATTCTAAACTTCCCGAAGCGCAAAACTGCTAGACTCCGTATCCATCGTGGTTTTTACTTGAACTTTCTTCGGTTTTTGTAAAAAATTGAATAGTAAATCTGAACAGCAAATTCAACCAAGGGGAAAAGCCTTTGAGAAAGTATTTGAAATTCGTATTACTGCTTTTATTGACGATTCTCATAATTTGGTTTTTTGGTAGAAACGTAGATTGGAACGAAGTTAAGCACAGTTTGCAAAAAGCCAATGCTTTCTATCTAGCATTGGCAGTTTTATCAACTTGCATCGGTTATTGGTTCAGAGCAAAAAGATGGCAGGTGTTGCTATCTCCAATAACCGAATCTTCGATGAAAGAACTTTTCGCCACGACTACGGTTGGATTTGCGGCTATCTTTTTCGTTGGCAGAATGGGTGAGATAGTCCGCCCGATGTGGCTTCCCATGCGCGACAGACGCGTTCGCCCTTCAGCCGCTCTGGTTACACTCGGAGTTGAAAGAATCCTTGATTTCGCCTCACTGATTTGCTTCTTCTCACTCAACCTTATATGGTTTACTCCGCCACCCGGCAAGGAAGCTGATTTTGAATACTTCGAGACCGTCGGATGGATAATCTTCGCAGTAATTTTTGGTAGCATCGGACTACTCATCCTGTATTCAAAAGTTTCTCAGTCAATCATTACATGGACTGAACAAATAACTGTGAAGTTCCCTAGCAAAATCAGGAGAATCACTCTGAGCCTACTAAAACAGCTTGCCGCCGCTTTGAAAATACTAAGTAGCCCGCGTGCAAGCTTCTCTGCCATTTTTTGGACAATTGCTCTCTGGTTTTCAATCGCACTGCCTACCTGGCTAGTTCTGAAAGCCTTTAATTTGCCTTTGAGCATCACAGATGCACTCTTTATCATGGGCTTTGCCGCTTTTAGCTCGGTTATTCCAACTCCGGGAGGAGCAGCTGGAGCTTTTCATACTGCTACTGCAGGAAGCTTGATTTTTTTAGGAATCGGACGCGAGGAATCAGTTGCTACCGCAATCGTGATGCATCTTGTTTATTTCTCTCCAGCCGTGTTTTTTGGCCTGTATTACTTTTTGCACGGCGACCTGAGCCTCAGCAAATTCAAGGAAATGCTTTTTGATTCAGAAAGCGAATTGGAAAAGACTTTAGAACAAGATTTATCAAAAGAAACTGAACAATTCTTGGAAAACCAAGAAAAAAACTTGAAATTTGACTTTTCAACCTCAGAATAAAAGTTATGAAATGCCCTTTCTGCGGTCATTTAGGAGACAAAGTTGTTGATTCAAGGGAATCAAAGGAAGGTGATGTCATCAGAAGAAGGCGAGAATGCTTAGCCTGCGGCAGAAGGTTTACTTCTTACGAGAGAATTGACGAAATTCCTTACATGGTAGTAAAAAAAGATGGAAGAAGAGAAGTCTTTGACAGAAACAAAGTCTTGAACGGTTTACTGAAAGCCTGCGAAAAACGTCCTGTTTCAACAAACCAACTCGAACAAATAGTTGACGAAATCGAAAAGATTGTTCAAGAATCACCTGAGCGAGAACTTCCGTCTAGTGAGATAGGAAGAATAATCCTAGAAAAACTTAAAGAACTTGACAAAGTAGCTTATGTTCGCTTTGCTTCGGTCTATCTCGAATTTGAAGACATCTCGGATTTCATAAAGATAAGCAGGCAAAAGTAAAAACTGACAAACTCAGATTCTCTCAAAGTCTAAATTCATTTTTGAAAGCCAAAAAACACTACTTGCAAATTGACAAATTCTCTCCGATTTTTCATTATGAAGCTATCGGGTTTTGTTGAAGAAAAGTCGGGTGAAATGAAACAAAAAAACGAAGAGAATCTATCTGAAGTTGGAACTTCGAGGAGAAAATTTCTAGGGCAAGTTTCTGCGACAACCTTTGTCCTCTTGTCAGCGGGATTGATTACGTCAGAACAAGCTAGAAAAATGGAGGAAATTTTGGAGGAATCTTCTGGTAATAGATTAGGCGCTGATCTGAATCCTGTAACCGTCAAAGCAAAAATCAACGGTAAAGATCAAACTCTAACAGTTGATTCGAGAATGACCTTGCTTGATGCGCTACGTGAAAGATTAGGACTAACTGGCACGAAAAAGGGATGCGATCACGGACAATGCGGAGCTTGCACCGTAATAGTTGACGGAAAAAGGATTCTCTCATGCTTGACACTAATGGCGATGTGTGACGGATGCGATATAACGACGATAGAAGGCTTGGCAAAAGGAGAAAAACTGCATCCGATGCAGGAAGCATTTTTGAAATACGATGCGTTTCAATGTGGCTACTGCACGCCCGGTCAAATATGCTCTGCCGTAGCGCTTCTGGAAGAAGCCAAAAACGGACAAGCTAGCTACGTGACCCAAAACATACAAACCGTAACTAAAAACATAAAGCTTTCAGATGAAGAAATTCGAGAAAGAATGAGCGGGAATTTATGCCGATGTGGAGCTTATCCAAACATAGTAAAAGCAATTCAGGAAGTTCATTCAGGAAAAGAACAAGCAAAAGATTGGACAATTTCAAAAAGCCAAGATGAAACCGTTTAAGTTCAAAAGAGCTAGTAGTGTTAGCGAAGCTATTGAAGAGCTTGCTAAAAATCCGCAAGCTAAATTCATTGCTGGTGGAACTAACATTTTAGACTTGATGAAAGAAGGCGTTGAGTCTCCCACAGAGCTTGTTGATATTTCCAGACTCCCGCTTGCTCAAATTCGCACACTTCCCAATGGCAATCTTTCGATTGGTGCGTTGGCACGAAATACCGAAACCGCAAATCATCAGATAATCAGACAAAAATACCCGCTTCTTGCTCAAGCAATCTTGTCGGGAGCATCGCAGCAAATTCGTAACATGGCAACGAATGGTGGCAACTTGATGCAAAGAACAAGATGCCCTTATTTTTACGATATTTCAATGCCTTGTAACAAACGAAATCCCGGAAGCGGATGTGCCGCTCTTGAAGGCTTAAATAGAACTCATGCGGTAATAGGCTGGTCTGAAAAATGCGTCGCCGTTTATCCCGGAGACATGGCTGTCGCACTAACGGCTCTCGATGCTTCTGTTAAAATTCAAAATCAAACAGCAGAACGCACTCTAAAAATCTCAGATTTCTTCCGTTTGCCCGAAAATAACCCTGAAAAAGATAACAACTTAAACCACGGAGAACTTATAACTTCGATAGAAATCCCCAAAAACAACTTTGCAAACCGCTCTTACTATTTGAAGATTCGAGATAGAGCCAGCTATACATTCGCATTGGTATCTGTTGCAACAGCGATTGAATTAGAAGGTGGAAAAATCAAAGACATTAGAATTGCTCTTGGCGGAGTTGCTCACAAACCTTGGCGAGCAAGCGACGCAGAAAGAATTCTCATAGGAAAAGAGCCTTCTGAAAGCATCTTCAAAAGCGCCGCAGAAGAAGAAATGAAAAAAGCTAAACCGCTTTCTCACAACAAATTCAAAATCGAGCTTGCAAAACGCGCTATCGTGCGCGCTCTTTTGAATGCCGTAAATGCTAAACAGGTCTAATCTATCATCAACAATCTAAACACCAAAAAATCACTTTTGAAACTCAAGCAATAAGGAAAACTTCATAAACTTTGATGACCAAGTCTCAACTTAGAAAACACTTCTTGACAAAACAAAAATCGCTTTCCCCACAAGAAAGACAGAACTTAAGTCGGAAAGTAGCAGAAAACTTTTTTAGCCACTTTGACCTAACCAAAATCAAGGTGTTTCATTGCTTTTTACCAATAGAAAAATTTAACGAAATAGACACGATGTTGATTTTTGAGAAATTATGGAAGGAATTTCCCAATATCGAAACCTTCGTTCCGAAGATCAACTTTCAGGAAAACGAAATCGAAAGCATAAAATTCAACCAAGAAACGCTCGTTCAGGAAAATAAATGGAGCATCAAAGAACCTCAAGAAGGTGAAAGCATCAGTCCCGTAGAAATAGACATGACGTTGGTTCCGCTCCTATGTTTCGATCTAAACGGATTCCGCATAGGCTACGGTAAAGGATTTTACGACCGGTTCCTGAAAAAATGCCGTCAAGACACTCGAAAAATTGGCTTGAGCTATTTTGAACCCATCGAAAAAATCGCTGACATTCAAGAACACGATGTAAAACTTGACTTCTGCATCACACCAGAAAAAATTTTCGAGTTTTAACCCAACGAATTCCTAATCACGAAAGCCATTAAGAACTTTTTGTTATCAGACGCGTTTATGCTATTTGTTTTCTTATAATTTTCTGCAAGTTTGGAAATCTGTTTAGAGTTTCACAAGACTCTAAAACGGCAGAAAACATTGGTTTGATGAACTGAGTGTATGCCTTTTTATTGCGGAAAACTGATTGATAGGAAAAAGTCCCAATCGCTTTCAAGCATCTTTGAATAGTTTGAAGCTCAAATTCATTTGCAAATTCTTCTTCGTCAATTTTTTCAAGCCCGATGGATTCTCTTTGTGTGAGAAAAAGTCTTCTTTTCTCACGCAAGAACTCAGCAGAAGGTTTTTCGGTTATTCTATCAAGAAGCAGTGAAACCAGATCATAGCTTGCAGCGCCTATTCTGGCATCTTGATGATCAATAATTTTGATCTTGCCTTCGTGATACATCAAATTTGCCGCGTGAAAATCTCTGTGAGTCAAATATCTGGCTCTTTTTTCTAACTCCTCGCATATTTCGCAGAACTCCGACAACAGCTTTTCATCTTCATTAGCCGAAAGCGGCTTTTTAAGAAAACTCTCGAAATAATGCGTTTTGAAAAACTGAAGCTCCCAAAGTAGTTTTGCTTTATCAAATTTCAGACGTGAAGCTATCGAATTCATCTGGAAAGCCCTGCTTGTCGCTGCTTGGATTCTCGCAATCAAACCGATAGATTCGTCCATCAATCGTTGACGCTCGGCTTGAGTTGATTTCAAGAAAACCTCACGCAAAAGCGTGTCGCCGAAATCTTCGTGAATAATGATTTTCTTTTCCTCATCATAGAAAAAAATCTTTGCAACAGGTAAGCCCGCTGAAAGAAAAACCTGTGTAACATCAAGGCACGCATTGAATTGTGTGGCTCCTTGCTCGTCCAATGGATAAACGCAAGCAATCGCCGACTGCCCTTCCCAAGTTATGCGGAAATACTCTCTGATCGAAGCATCAGGTGTGAGCTGAATTATTTTGTTGGAAAGCTTTCTTTCCTCAAGGAATTTTATCAGCCTCTCTGTGGTTGAATTGTTCGGCAGCGACGAAATCATCACGAAAATCTGCGTTCTCCTATACTTCAAGCCTCAAACTGTCCTTTGCTTCGATGACTTGGCAAGGCGGCGAAAACTTGTCTATCTCACCTTCAAAATCTACTGAATCCCACTCAGGATAAAAATGAGTTAACAAAGCCTTTTTCGGTTTTGCATAGCGAATCAAAAACATTGATTCCCGAAGTTCCAGATGTAACTCAACAGGCTTATTCTGCAAAAATGAACATTCCAAAACAAATAAATCAGCTCCATGAGCAAAATCTCCAAGCGCATTATCAAAGCCTGTATCGGACGTAAAAACTATTCTCTTCCCTGAAGAATCGCACAAACTTATCGCAAGACTTTCTTGAGTGTGTGGCGTTTTGAAAGCTACTGCCTTTAGCTGCTCGGAGATTTCAAATTCCTTGAGTGGTTCAATTTCAATGATTTCGAGCGGAAAAGGCTGATTGAAAAGGTCGTATTCGCCTGCTGAATCAAAATCTCGAAGTTTCTTTTCAAGTCCCTGTGGACCGAAAATTCGCAATTGTTTTTTTCTACCTTGCGTTTGCGGTGCCCATTTTGTCCCGAAAAGAAAAGGCATGATGCCGCCGAAATGATCTAGATGAAAATGAGAAATCCAGATTGAATCCAAGTCATGCCAATCAAGGTTTTCCTGCGCCATTCGAGAAATGCTGGAAGCCGAGCAATCGAGTAAAATTTTTGTTTTTTGCGCCTCGACCCAATATGCCGAACTTGTCCTTTTTGAATGTGGGACCGAACAACCAGAACCAAGCACGATAAATTTCATAGTCTCCTTTGAAACCTAGAGTTTTTTAGCTGAAAATCAGTGCGTTTTCATCTAGCACCATCACCCCGCAAAATTGCTGGTATGGTGAGCAAAATTATCTTTAGATCAAGCCAAAGCGACCAATTCTCGATATAGTAAAGATCAATCTTCACCATTTCTTCAAAAGGCAAACGGTTTCTTCCCGAAACTTGCCATAAACCTGTAATTCCGGGCTTTACTTCCAATCTTTTACGATGCCAAGGCTCATATTCTTCGACTTCATAAGGAATTGGCGGACGTGGGCCTACGATGCTCATTTCACCTTTCAAGACGTTAAGAAACTGAGGCAGTTCATCTATGCTAAAGCGTCTTAAGTATTTCCCAACTCTAGTCACTCTCGGATCGTTTTTCACCTTACCAAACACAGGCTTTTCGTGATCACCTGCATTTGCCTCAGAAATCAAACCGGCAATGTTCTTTTTGTAAATTTCTTTGTGTAGCGACTCGTCCGCATCGGCTTTCATTGTGCGAAATTTGTAGCAGAGAAAAATTCTTCCGTCCATTCCGACGCGTTCTTGCTTGAAAAACACAGGCCCGCGTGAGTCAAGCTTTATAAGAATCGCAACTACTAGCCAAATCGGCGAAGTAATTAGAATGGCTAATGACGAAACCAAAATATCAAAACTCCTCTTTATAAATCTTTCCGTCTCAGACAAAGGCTCGCAGAAAAGCCTAACCATCGGCAAAACGCCTATTTGCTCGATATTCGTTTTTTGAGGCATCAGATTGAAAAGAGACGGAGCAAATCTGAATTCTACTCTTTGTTTGCGTCCAATCTGCATCATTATCTCAAACAATCGCTCTGTCGAAATTCTATCGTCCGTGATAATAACTTCCTGAATTTCCAATTCACGAACGAGACTTGGTAATTCGTTTATACTTCCCACAATGGGTAATTGCATCACTTCACTTCTCTTCTCATTTCGATGAACCGATACAATGCCGATGATTTTATAACCAAGTTCTGGCCTTTGAATTATCTCTCTTATTGTGTTTTTGGCATCTCTTCCAACACCCACAATCAACGTCGGTATCAGGTTGATGCCCCGTCTTCTAAAAACCGTTTGAACATAACGAATTGCAAGATGGAAAGCTGTAAAAACGAACAGAGACAGAGCAAAATCAATTAGAAAAACACCACGCGAATATGAAAACTCACGGAAAGCAAAACCCCCACGAAAAAGAAAAGTAAATGCAATTAGAAGAAGCGAGCCTATCACAGTCGCTTTGAATACTTTTATAGCCTCTGCAATATAGGAAAAAGCTCCTTGAAACCGATAAACTCGACTATAGGCTAAAGTTGCTACTCTTGCAGGAACTGCAAAAAGTATCACACCTGCATAAGGCACAAACTCCTTCGACCAAGCCCAAGCCGTTTGCGAAAATATCGGCTTACCTTCACGCAAAATAAACGCCAATGCAAAACATGAGAAAGCTAAGATTGCATCTGCCATCACAATAGCAATCTTTACAGAGGGTAGAACCCATTTGGGCATTCGGTTTTCCGCTTTTCTGACCTGACTCTTTTCCTTTTCTTCTTTTTCAGTAGCAACTGTCGCCATTGATGAGAAATTATAACATCAACCGAATGGCTGAGATAACTTTGCCAAAGCGCAAAGCCTTCAAATTATTTTCCGAAAAACTTGAGATGGTAGCGGATAAGGCGATATATTAAAAGTTGCGGATATTTGATGAGGTTTTTGAGATTTTCGTCTGATCTTAGAATTTCGGCTATAGGTTACCGAAAGTTATGGTAGAAGTTCCTGAAGTCAAAACTAGAACCAAAAAAAAGACGAAACTCCAAAAACCGAAATTATTCAAAGTAGTTTTGCACAATGACGACTATACCACGATGGATTTTGTCGTTTTCATTCTTGAAAGCATTTTCTTGCATTCAAGAACTGATGCAGTTAGGATTATGTTAAAGGTTCATCAAGAAGGAAAAGGAATAGCGGGAGTTTATCCCTATGAAATTGCGGTGACTAAAGCAGAAAAAACCATGAGCTTGGCAAGATCAAGAGAATTTCCACTACTTTGCACAGTCGAACCAGAGTGATATGTCAGAACAAGCTAGATTAAGCAAAGAATTAGAAGAAGTTTTAAGGTCTGCGGTTGATGAAGCCATAAATCGCAGGCATGAATACGTCACCTTAGAACATTTGCTCTATGCGATGCTCGATGACGAAAAGGGACGCGATATTCTTTACCATTGCGGAGCAAACTTAGAAGAACTTCGGAGCGCCTTAGACAGTTATTTAGAAACGGTTTTGGAGAAACTTCCCAAAGGCTACAAAGCGATGCCTGAATTAACTCTGGTTTTCCAATCAACCATTCAACAAGCAATTCTTCAGGTCGAGAGCAGTGAGAAAAATACGGTTGACGTAGGAAATATCCTCGCCGCAATGTATCAAGTTGAACACTCTTACGCTGTTCAACTTCTAAAAGGACAAGATATATCAAGGCTTGACATTTTGAATTATATCTCCCATGGTATCTCGAAAGTGGATCGCATTGAAATCGGCCGACTCGAAGAAGACGAAGATAACTCCCTAGAAGATTTCTTCTTCGATGGAGGTTTTGAAGAGTTAGACGAAGACGAAGACTTTGCCGAAGAAAGAGCCAGAAGAGAAAACACTAAGAATCCTTTGGAAACATTTACCGAAGAGCTGGTCCAAAAAGCAAGAGAAGGCAAGATTGACCCGATAATCGGAAGAGAAGCTGAGATCGAGCGAACTATTCAGGTTTTGTGCCGCAGAAAGAAAAACAATCCGCTTTACGTAGGTGAACCCGGTGTAGGTAAAACCGCTTTAGCAGAAGGTTTAGCTTTGAAAATCGCAAGTGGCAATGTTCCTGAAAGCTTGAAAGATGCCAAAATTTACTCCCTAGACATGGGCGCGTTAATCGCAGGAACAAGATACAGAGGTGATTTCGAGCAACGCTTAAAATCAGTAATCAACGCTTTGAAAAAAGAAAAAAACGTTATTCTCTTCATAGATGAAATCCACACAATCGTCGGAGCTGGAGCTGTTTCTGGCGGAACTCTGGATGCTTCAAATATCTTGAAACCTGCTTTAGCTTCAGGTAAATTGCGATGCATAGGGTCAACGACCTACACCGATTACAAAGCATCTTTTGAGCGCGATAGAGCCTTAGCAAGGCGCTTTCAGAAAATCGAAATCAGCGAACCGAGCATTGAAGAAACCTACCAGATTTTGAAAGGACTGAAAAAGTTTTACGAAAAACATCATCAGGTCAAATACTCAGACGAATCCTTGAAAGCGGCGGCAGAGCTTGCAGGAAAATACATCAACGAGCGTTATTTGCCGGATAAAGCGATTGACGTAATAGACGAAGTCGGAGCATTCGTTAAGTTGATGCCTGCGGAAAACCGTCCGAAAGTCATCACGGTCGAAATGGTGGAAACGGTTGTTGCAAAAATGGCTAAAATTCCGCCCAAAACTGTTGTTTCCGATGAAAAGGAAAAGCTAAAAACACTGCGCCAAGAACTCAAGGCTGTTATCTTCGGTCAGGACGAAGCAATTGACAAAGTTGTTGATGCTATTCAAATTTCACGAGCAGGTCTCGGCAATGAAAACAAACCCGTTGGCTCGTTTCTATTTTCAGGTCCAACAGGTGTAGGCAAAACAGAGCTTTCAAAACAGCTTGCAAAGATTTTGGGTATAGAGTTTATTCGATTCGACATGAGTGAGTATTCTGAACCTCACACGGTTTCGCGCCTTATAGGTGCTCCGCCTGGGTATGTTGGATTCGATCAGGGCGGACTGCTTACAGATGCAATCATGCGTCATCCACACGCAGTTTTGCTTCTTGACGAAATCGAAAAAGCTCATCCGAATCTCTTTAACCTGCTTTTGCAAGTCATGGATTCTGCTACCTTGACAGACAACAACGGCAAAAAAGCAGATTTCCGAAATGTAATTTTGATAATGACAACCAATGCAGGCGCTCGTGATCTTTCTGCTGGTGGCATCGGATTCCACAATTCACCTGACACCAAAGGACATGCCAAAGGTGCGATTGAACGCACATTCGCGCCCGAATTTCTAAACCGCCTCGACGCATGGATTCCATTCAAGCCTCTTGATCTGGATATAATCAAGATGATCGTTGACAAATTCATAAAAGAGCTGAACCTGCAATTGCAAGAAAAAAATGTAACTATTCAACTCGACGAAAAAGCACGTATTTGGCTTGCGAAAAACGGTTTCGATCAGAAATATGGCGCACGCCCAATGGCACGCTTGATCCACGAGAAAATCAAACAGCCTTTGGCACAAGAAATTCTCTTCGGCAAACTAACTAAAGGCGGTGTCGTTAAGGTAAGTGAAAAGGAAGATAAACTAGTGTTGGAATTTTCTAGAGATTCCTGAAAAATGCTTACTACTTTCAGTTCAGAATCGGAGCTTTATCTGTTCTAAAATCACTCCAAGCATCATGACATCACCGCAAAACTATGAGGCAAGCGATAATTGTTCAAACTCAACACTTTTCTCGATTTGTGAACTCTCAAAGCCGGGTTTTATCAACAGAGCTTCTTCCATTGAGTTCCGCAAATTTTCCGTTGAACCAACATGATAAAAATGAGCGAAAGTCCGTTCTACTAATCCATTCCAGTATCGAGTAATATGCTGATTTTGACGGTATCGATTTTCTTTCCACATTGACAGAGCAAAACCACAAGGGAGAGTTCGTGCAACTTCTGCTAACTCTGCGGCATCATCTTCTAACCATCGCTGATAATAATCCGTATGTCTGCCAATGTATGGTGGGTCAAGGTAGACGAAATCATCCATGCTGGGTGTGCGCTGACCGCTCACCGTTTTCAGCGTCCTGAGCTGGCTCATTCGAGAACGAAGGTGATTGCTCTTCATATGCCCGCTTAATTACCGAATGCTCTCGAGGGGAGAAAACCCGCATGATTTTGCTACTTTCGGCCAGAAACTCCTTTCACCTATCCACTTCTCCCTCCCTGTGGGGAGAGAGTTAGGGTGAGGGTAGGTAGCTACCATGGCAAAGCCTATACTTCTACGTTAATGCCATAACGCTGCAGGAAGGCCTTTTGCAGGTTACGAAAGAGTGGTCCGTGGTTGGGAACCTTCAAATGGAGTAGCTCATGGACGATCACTGCAGCGCGGAAATCGGCCGGCATTTGGAGCAATTCGGTATTGAAGGTGAGGCGACCTTGTGAGGAGCAACTGGCCCACTTGCGCTTCATAAAACGCACACGAATCTCTCGAATGCGCTCCTCCACTCCCAGGCGCTGCGCCCAGGCACGAGTTTCGGCAATCAGCAAATCGCGGGTGATGGCTTCATCAAAAGGCGATGGGGATGTCATAGTCATAGGGCAGCCTTTCGTAGCAAAGTGAGCATCTCGTCGGCCCAGGGGACCACATCTTGTTCTTGGACGCCGACCCCGATCAGGGCTTTGTAGAGCGCCCGGCGCAGTTCCCGCTCCTGCTGACTGCTGGCCGTCCAGTGGGGGAACTGCTGGAAGGCCGGCTCCACGGCGGCGGCCAGGCGCCCGGCCTCCGCGGCGGCCATCCCCTTTTGCACCCGCGCCCACCAGGCCACGGCAAAGGCTTGCGGTGAAAGGTTGCTCTCGCGGCGCTGGGTCTCGGCCTCTCGCAGGCGCTGTACCAGGTTTTCCAGTTCGGCCAGCGCCTGTTGACTGGTGAGCTGGCGCTCCTCAAACGCCCGGCGGATGGCTTCTGCCCGCTCGCCAATGGGGATGAGATGGGGTTGCTCGCGGCTTTGTTCTTCCATCAAGCGATGGATCTCGCGCAGCAGATTGAAGACCTTGACCGTCTCCGGCTTGTCCTCGTGAATCAATGCCAGCAGGGCCGCCGCACCGATTTCGTACGTGGCGCCTGGTTCGCGCACAGCCTGGGTGGTGGTGTGCTGCCGGACGATCTCGGCGGTCTTGCGCAGGAACGATTTATCCACCGGCACGTGCGGCTCGTAGGCGCTGCGCAACAGGCGATACATCTCTACCAAACGCTGGTAGTCTTCCAGATACGGCCGCAGGAAGGGATCGGGAGAGAGAATCTCGTAGGTTTCTTCCAGTTCACGGAAGAAGCGATAAAAAGCCTCGCGCGCCTCTTTGTCGCGGAAGTGGAGCAGGACGGCCTCGGCGGCTTTGTCGGCGGTGGGTCCTTGAGCAATCGGCAAGAACTCGGTGCGCACTCGGGCCATCAGGCGGGTAAAGTGCTCCTGCAACACTTCCAGCCCTTCGATCACCCCCTCCACGTCCTGGGAATCGAAGGCCAAGGCGCGCTCCAGGTTGTCGAAGATGCCTACGAAGTCCAAGATCAGGCCGTTGGTCTTGCGGCGGCCTGTATCATCTTCATACGGGCGATTGACGCGGGCGATGGCCTGCAGCAGCACGTGGTCGCGCATGGGCTTATCCAGATACATGACGTAGAGGACGGGGGCATCGTAGCCGGTGAGCAGTTTCTCGGTGACGATGAGGATGTAGGGCGGCTCATCGGGCTTGCGAAACGCCTTGCGCACGGCGGCCTCTTCGTCGTCGCTGAGGTGATAGCGCTTGAGCGCGGGCGGATCGTTGTGCCCGCGACTAATGACCACACGGCTCCATTCAGGCGGCAGGTGACGATCAAGCGCCTCTTTGTACAGGCCGCAGGCTTCGCGGTCCACGGCCACCAGGAAAGCCTTGTAGCCCATGGGCTGAATCACACGGCGGAAGTGGTCGGCCACGAAGGCGGCGATACGCGCCACGCGCTCCGGATTCTTGAGCATGTTGCGCAGGGTGACGGCGCGGTCGAGCACGCGGTTGAGCTCTTCCACATCGGCCACGCCCTCCAGTTCCGCCGCCGCCCAGAACTCGCGCTCCATCGTCTCACGGTCTACGATCAGATCGTTGGGGGCCATCTGGTAGTGCAGCGGCACGGTCGTGCCGTCTTCGATGGATTCGCGGATGGAGTACTTATCGAGATAGCCGCCGGGGTCATCGCCGCCGAAGACCTTGAAGGTGCCTTTGCCGTGGGTGGTGCGGTCAATGGGGGTGCCGGTAAAGCCGATGAAGGTGGCATTGGGCAGCGCGCCCATCAGGTAGTTGCCCAAATCGCCGCCGGTAGAGCGATGGGCTTCGTCGATCAGCACAAAGATATTGGTGCGGGTGTTCAAGTTGGCGTCGGCCTCGTCGAATTTGTGGATCATGGAGACGATGAGCCCCCGCGTATCTTGGCGCAGCAAGCGGCGCAGGTGATCCTTGCTTTCGGCCACCTGCACATGGCCTAGGCCAACCGCCTCCAGGTTTTGGAAGAGCTGCTGCTGAAGTTCGTTGCGGTCGACGATCAGCAGCACGGTGGGATTTTTGAAGCGTGGATCCTCCAGCAGCCCTTTAGCAACGGTGATCATGGTGTAGGTCTTGCCGGAGCCTTGCGTGTGCCAGATCAACCCGCGGCGCTTTTCGGGGTCCCGCGAGCGCGCCAGGACCTTGTCAACGGCGCGCATCTGGTGCGGGCGCAGTATCGCTTTGGACAGTTCGCCATCTTTGCGGACAAAGAGGAGATAATCGCTGAGCACGCGCAGCACGCGCCGCGGGGCGAGGAAGGTCTTGACCAGCGTTTCAAAGTCGCCGGCCTGTTCGTCCTTCCAGTTAAAGAGCGCCTTGCGGGAGAGGTTCCAGGTGGGGCCGTAGAAGAACCGGATCAGGTGGGTGAGGGTGAAGAGCTGCGCCTGCGCCATCAGTTCAGGGGCTTCATTGTGATAGCGACGGACCTGATCCAGCGCCTCGGCGATGCCTTCGGGGCGGGTGGCGGCCTTGGTCTCCACGACGATGACCGGAATGCCGTTCACCAGAAGCACTACGTCGGCGCGGATGCGGAAGCGCCCGTTGCTGAAGGCAAACTCATCGGTGACGTGGAAGGTGTTTGCTTCCGGGCGCGTCAGGTCGAGCAGGCGGAGGTTCTTTTCACGGCGCTCGGCTTCGACAAAGACGGTTTTCAGGCCCTTGAGGTATTCCCAGGCTTCCAGGTTGCCTTCAATATCCGGCCGCAGGCGCAGCAGGCGACCGATGACCTCCTCGGCTTTGGCAACCGAGTCCACCACGCCGGGGTTGAGGCGCTGCAATTGCTCCACCAACACGGCGCGCAGGACTGGGCTATCCTCCCCGCCGCGCAGGCGCAGGGCCTCATCGGGCGAAAGATAAGTCCAGCCGGCCTCCTGGGCATAGCGGATAAAGGGGTTCTGTACGGTGCGGCGTTCGCTGGAGAGGGTCATGGTTCATCCTCCTTTGGGCGACCTACCGTGTCGCCTGTACCATCGGGTTGACCGCGGTGGCGACGCTGAGGGTCATACGGCGGCAAATCTCCTCCATCAACATCAAATTGTCGTACAAAATCCTGCGGCAGGCGGACTTGAGCCGTCATCAGATGATGCAACAGCGACCGAAACAACCCCTCCAGCGCCGCCTTGCGCGCCTCCTCGGCGCGGATTTTCTCATCCACCGCCTGCAGGATGCGGGCGATTTCCCGCTGTTCGGCGAGGGGAGGGAGGGGGATGGAATACGTGGCAATTTTTGGCCGTGTGAGCTGTGGAATGCTTGATCCCTCCAAATTTATTTTTATAGACGCGTTGATAAATTCCGCAACAAACTTTATGTCGAGCGAAGTTTTTGGATTCAAAACGAGTAATCTGATGATCGCATTGAATTTGTTATATCTTGGTATCGCATGTCCCAAGTTTCCTCTTCCCGTTACAGTAATTGAGCCTTCTGGAAATTGATATGTATCGGCATATCCGTAAAGTCCGTCGTTTTCTAGAGAATTTGAATAAACAGGATAGATAAACTTGCCCTTTTTAGTCGGAGACCAGTTCAACTTGGAAATATCACCACCGGCAAATATATCAAATACCTCCCCCAACCTCACCACGCGCCAATGCGCCGGGAGGGGGCCGAGTTCGGTTTCCTGCATCGGCACCTGGTCGGTCTGGTCGGCGGGGACGGGGCCGTAGGTGAACAGATGGCGCATCAGGCTCTTTTTCAATTCCCGCGCCGCGGCGATGACCCGCGCCGTGGCCTCCTTCGCTTCCTGCACCGTCCGCAGCACGTGGGCAATGGCGCACTGCTCGGCGAGGGGCGGGAGGGGGATACAAACTTGCCTCAGCCTTTCCAGGCTAACGCTAGCTTGGTTCACATGCCGACGACAGATTGAATGAAATAATCCCTCATACCAAAACCAGTGAAGTTGCTTGGCAAGCCAATATGCATCAAGGGCATTGTCAGCCACTCGAATGATAGTCATGTGATTGGATAATACAAACTTCCCGTTAAGGTCAAAATAGGCTGTCTTTCCAACCAATTCCTCACTATTCGTGTTGTTAAAGAGCACATCTCCGCACTTGACCCAGTATGGACTATCTTCGGGAGGAGCATCTACAAACTTGACTTGAGATACATCAATAATGCCTTCTGAGGTGATGTTGAATGGGCGCAAGTGAGGAACACCATTCCCCTTGGTATTATGTTCCCCTTGGGGGTAACCGTTCTTTACCCAAAGGTGGCCTTTGTTCTCCAAATCACCTAACCTCACCACCCGCCACTCCTCGGGCAGGGGGCCGAGTTCGGTCATTCGGTAGCCCTCGGGCAGTATCTCGCTCATGCATCTACCTCCGTGCCGTTGAGCCCCAAAGTAGCTAGCACCTCGCGCAGGCGTGCGTCGGCGCGGGCGCGCTCCTCTTCGGCCTCGTTCAAGAGCACCATTGCTTCTTCCAGCGGCAGCACGTCCTCCTGGCCGTTCAGCGTCACGTAGCGGCTGGGGGAGAGGTTGTAGTCGTTGCGGGCAGCTTCTTCGGTGGTGATGATATGGGAAAGGCCCGGCTCGGCGCGCCAGCTGTGGTAGAGGTCGGCGATCTGGGTAATGTGATCGTCGGTCAGGTAGTTTTTAGGGCGGCCCTTGGCAAAGAGCTTGGAGGCATTGATGAGCAGAATCTCGCCGGGGTGGCGCTTGCAGCGATTGATCACCAGGATGATGCCCGGTGCGGTGGTGTTGTAGAACAGGTTTTCCGGAAGCAGAATCACCGCCTCGATCAGGTGGGCCTCCACAAAGGCCCGGCGGATGTCGCGCTCGCGGTTGGAGCCTTGATTGCCACTGCCGCGACTGACCGCGCCGGTATCCAGCACCACCGCCATACGTCCGGTTTTGTTGAGCGAGGCGAGCATATGCTGCAACCAGCCCCAGTCGGCGCTGGAAGAAGGTGGCGCGCCGTAGCAGAAGCGCTCGAAGGGGTCGGTTTTCGTATAGCTCGGTGGGAAATTTCTGGTTCCACATCGGATTGGCCACCACCAGGTCAAAGGCCGTCAGGCGGCCGGCAGAGTCTTTGAAGGCCGGGTTGCGCATGGTGTCGCCCAGGTGAATCTCGGCCTCCATGTCGTGGATGACGGCGTTCATGCGCGCCATGGCAAAGGTGGAGGGGTTGATCTCCTGACCGTAGAGGCGCAGCGGAGCATATTGCGAAGGCAGTTTGCGCCGGCCGTGCTCCTCGACACCATGGGTCTCCAGCAGACGCAGGTGGCACTTGATGAGCAGCCCGCCGGAGCCGCAGGTCGGGTCGTAGACCGTCATGCCGGGCTGCGGATCGAGCAGGCGCGCCATCAGCACGGCCACCTCGCGCGGCGTGTAGAACTCGCCGGCGCTCTGTCCCTGGCCCTCGGCGAACTTGCGCAGCAGGTACTCGTAGGCCCGGCCCAGGATGTCCGGCTCGGCATCGTCCAGCCCCAGCCGACGGCGAGAAAGCACATCCACCAGCGCGGCAAGATGGTCATCGGAGATGATGCGCTGCCCGGCGGCGGTGGCGTTGAAATCCACGATGTCAATCACCCCGGAAAGGCGCGGGTTCTCGCGCGCTACGGCGCGCACGGCATCGGTCAGGAACTGGCCCAGGCCGGCCTTCCCGTGGGTGTGGATGGCCTCCCAGCGGGCATTTGCAGGAATGTAAAAGCGAACCGAGCCACGACCCTCGGCAATGGTACGGCGCTCGCGCTCAGCGTTGATGATACTCTCGGCCACCTGCCGGTCGCCATACTCATCCGCCAGGCGCTTCATCTCATCGTCGAAGACATCCGACAGGCGTTTGAGGAAGACCAGCGGCAGGATGTAATCCTTGAACTTAGGGGCATCCACCGGCCCGCGGATAACACAAGCTGCCTCCCAAAGCCAGTTTTCCAGATTAATATCCAGGCTCATAACTCCCCTTGATTTTTGGGCTATGAAAATGCTTGCAGGGCTCATCTCCTCCTGAATTTTACACTCAGAGAGCATCCGGTAATCAAATGGGCACACGATCCAATTACCGCTTTCTGTTGAGAATTTTGAACCGAAATTTGTCACCTCATCCTGAAGCGCTTTTAGGAACTCGTTTTTATCCACCGTTGAATTCCACTGGTTAACTCACAAGATAATCTCCCATAATAAGTGTAATTTCCCAATTCTATTTGCTAATTCTTCGCAACTTTTCTCTGACTCGGCTTGCCGCCTTTTCGTTTGTAGCAAGATGCAATGCACGTTGCCAAGCCATGCGCGCATTTTCAATCTTGCCCAAAGCTTGATAAACATCTCCTAAGTGTTCGTAAATCTCCGATGAATTTGTTTCCTGACGAATCGCTCTGCGAAAGTATCTCTCAGCTTCTTCTTTGTTTCCGAGCCTAAGGTAAACATAACCCAAACTGTCCAAGTATGACGGATTATTTGGTTCTATCCTAACTGCTTTTTTTATCATTTCGAGAGCTTCGTTTAACTTCTCGTTTCGCTCCGCAAGAAAATAGCCTAAATTATTGAGCAAAATAGGATTGTTCGGTGATCTTTGAATCATCTCACGAAGTATTTTTTCAGAAGTAGCAAAATCACCTGCATCGTAATATGCCGCTGAAAGTAGTATTCTGGCTATCATTCTTTGCTGATCATTTTGAGAAAGCTCAAGGACTCTGCTCGCTTCCCGCATGGCTTCTTGAGGTCTATCAGACAGCAAATAAAGCTGACACACACGAATCAAAGTGTCAATATCCGCAATTTTCTTCTCATCTTCCTTCAACGAGGAGCCAGTAGAAGTGTTTATCTTTTTCGATGATTTGATCAAAGCAGCTGCCTCCTCCACTTGTCCTAATGCCGCTAAAATCTCGGCTTCCTTCTCCTTGTAAGCATCTGCTAGTTGAGTTTTCTTTCTAACTGAGTAAATATATTGCAGAGCTTCCCTCCTTCTACCGGATTCTGCCAAAAGATCGATCATCTCTTTGTCTGGAAACGAATTTCCTGCTCCTAAAACCTTTCTAGAACGCTCTATTACCGACGATGCATTTGCATAACGGCCAAAATGTTTGTAGAAATATATCATTCGTCCAAAAACTCTCTCTGCTACATCTGCTTTCTCACTTGAGTCAACGAGCTTATCGGCAATGCCGTAAATCTTCAGAATCTGCTCTAAAGCACCTATCGAATTTTCCAAATCGTCTGCCTCAAAATAGGCATCACTTAGCTTAAAGTAATAAGGAACTAGCTGTGCTGTTTCCGAGTTGATAATCTTTTTGATTACGCTTTGAAGTGTCTTTATGGCGCTTTCGGCTTTTCGGGCATGAATTTGCGCTTCAACCAAAACATCAACCAAAGAGAAGTTGTTCGGCTCTGACAAAACAGCTTGTTCAAGTGCTGATATTGCTCTTGATACCAATTTTTCACTAGCAAAACCTAAAACCTCACGCAGTAGCTCAACTGCTTCTCTGTTTTCAGGTTGATCAACAACCAAACGGCTTAGGATTTCAATTGCTTCTTCTGACCGATTTGTTTTGACAAGGGCATCTGCAAGTTTCAAACTTGCAACTTCGGGCGATAAATCAGCGAGATTGCCGAAAACTATCCTGTAAAACCTCGCCTCAATCGGCGATACAGAAGCGAGCCACTGACGAAGTGCTTCGATCCTCTTTTCTTGATTCCCTTCCCTTTCGTAAAAAGCACTTAAAAATGCCCACGCCTCTGCATTTCTGGGATCAAGACGAGTTACTTCTAACCATTCAGCTTTTGCTTTTTGCGCAAACTCTTCATTGTATCTAGCTGAGTTAAGCCCACTTCTGATTGAATAAACTCCTGCCAAAATTCTTCTAGCACCAAAATTATTCGGATTGACTTTTACAGCATTTTGCGCATACAAAATAGCTTCATCATAATTTGGCGGTTGTTCGTAAAGTGCAAGCTCGGCTAAAGCAGTGTATCCTTCGGCTAAGGTGGGATCAAGCTCAACTGCTTTCAAAAAGGCTTGCTTTGCCTGACGCGCCAAAGCAATGGCGTTGCTTCTAAAGCGCGAACGCCCTATTTGCCAAAAATAACGCTGACCTTCTAAAAGTTTCGCGTAAGCCTGCACTTTCCGCTGACGAGTTGCGTCTTCCTGAGAATCGTTTTTCGGTTCTTCAGGTTTCGGATTCTTTGCAACTTCAGAAGGAGTCTGCGAAAATGCGGTTAGCGAAAAAGACAAAAAAATTATGGCTAAAAACTTTCTAAACCTCATAGCTTCTGAAAATCTAAACCTCAATAAATCCTTTCCAACGAGATTTGCGCGGGAAAACTATCAAAAACAGTAGAAAACTAACTGCGGTAGAACGTAGAATGCTCATTTTGTCACCGCTCAATATCGTGATTACAAAACCCAAAACTGCAACCGATCCTGCTAAAGCGGCTAAAATAATTGTAGCTGTTCCTAACGCTCCAACTACAGCCTCTACACTGTTCTTTTTAATTTCCTGTATTCTTCTTTTCGAGAAAAGAAACCTACGAAGAAAAATAGTCGTTACTGCGATCATCAAAACAAGCCCCCAAAGAGTGTTTAAGATCGCATCTGCCGCTTTCCGCTCTTCAAGCGGAATTCCCCAAGCCAACATCAAAAGCACTACGACAGAAATTATTTCAGCAAACACAATCGTAGCTGTTCTCCTATAGGCTTGCTCAAAAACTTCTATATTCTTAAAGTTCTTCATGGCTTCTTGTTCTCTTTGTTTTCCTGTTCTTCCTGCCTATTAACTCTAACGATTGTAGTTAAAGCCTGCGGAATCTGCGACGCAGTCAAATCGCCCTGATTTTCGATAACTTGGTCTATCAATTCAAATTTAGACTTATCAAAGTCATCAGTCATCAAAACACCATTTTTATCAATTGTCAAAGGATAAATGCCCAAGAATTGATTTTTGAGATTTTCAAAAAAGGAAGGCTGTTTTGGTGGCATAACATTAAGCCTTTTGGGATCAGGTTCGGGAATGCTTGCACCCATTAGCTGTAGTTGCTCTTTAGCCTTCTCGACGTATTCGCTATTTGGATATTCACGAACTAATCTCTGAAAATACTTCGCCGCTTCGTCAGTTTCCTCCTCGATTTGATAAGTCACAGCTAGCTTGTATAAAACCTCATCCATGTAAGCAAATTTTGGATATTTCTCCAAAATTTCACGATAGCGCGACTGCGCTCCCTTCAGCCCACCCTTGCCTTGTTTTACAGAAAGATTGTAGTAATAGTTTGCTATTCCCAAGTTATGAAGCCCCAAATTGTTCTGCACCTCTTCGAGGCGCTTGTCAACTTCTGGCTTCAAAGGTGAATCTGAGCATTGCTGATAAAAGGCTTTTAATCTTTGCTCTGCACGCTTTGCGCGTGTGATGTCTCTATCTGGAAGTCCGATCTGTCGCATTTCGGATTCAGCTATTTTCAGTAGCACCCTACAGGCAAGCGGATGAGTCGGAAAAAATGTAAGCCATTCTTGATATGCTGCTGCTGCCTGAATCAAAGCACTAGACGTGCCCTCAAGGTAAAAAGAATCTGCAATAGCAAGCTTTGCCATCGGAAGATAAGGAGAATCAGGATAAGTTGTAACAATAGTCTGAAAAAGTAGCCGTCCAACTTCGTAATTATTTTTGCGAACTTCGCGCGTGGCAACTATGAAAAGTTCTCGGTCACGTCCTGGTGCGACATTCCCGATAAGTTCTTCGTATTCATCACGTTCTTTGCCAATAGGAATCAATCCCAGCAGCTTTTTGGTTTTCTTTTTGGCCTCACGCGGTTTTCCAACCTTTGAAACTGGGGTTGCTCGCTGACGAGCTATTTCCACTAAAGCATTGTCAACCCTTGTGTTGATCTCCGCAACAGCCGCTTCTAACTGGTCAATATCGTTCATTTCATATTTCTCAGCCCGCTCGACTTTGCCGCGCAAATTGTTAACCTCACTAAGCAAACTCGAAACTTCCTTCTCTAAAGACCTGACTCGTCCTAACGGCGTTTCTAATTGAGACTTATCGTCCTTCAACTTATCTTTCTGAGTTTTATCTTCCTTCTGATCTTCCTTTAAGGTTGCGGCCACGCTTTCCAAAGAACGCCTCATCGCATTAAGCTTTTCGCTCATAACATTCAAGCGTTGTAGTGGTGTTCCTTCGGTTTTGCGTTGCTGTTGTGAAAATCCAATAGAGAAAAGTCCCAAAATAATACAGAAAAACAAAATAAAACGACTCATAAACCTTTCCTCTCAAATGTTTTATTTCTCAAAATTCGGCATTTTCAAATCCAGATGGTTGCTGTGTCAAGTAGTTCACGAACCGCTTGAGTAGGGTTTCCGCCATCAAAGACGGCGGAACCTGCAACGATGATTTCAGCTCCAGCTTCTACAACCTTCAAAATGTTTTCCTTCCCGATGCCGCCATCAATTTCAATTTTAGTATTAAGTCCACGCTCATCAATCATGCGTTTTAATCGGCGTAACTTATCAAGCGAAGAAGGTATGAATTCTTGTCCACCAAAACCTGGATTTACCGACATCAAAAGCACAAAATCCGCAAAAGGCAAAGCTTCTTCTAAAGATGCTAATGAAGTTGCAGGATTTATGGCAATACCTGCCATAGCCCCAGCTTGTCGAATTTGAGTCAAAGTTCGATGAAGATGATAGTCAGCTTCTACATGAACCGAAACCATATCGGCTCCTGCTTTGACGAATTCAACTGCATAACGGTTTGGCTCAACGATCATCAGATGACAATCAATTTTGAGTTTTGTTATTTTTCTTACCGACTTCAACACAGGCAAACCAACCGTTATGTTCGGCACAAAGCGTCCATCCATTACGTCAAAATGAATTATGGTTGCACCGCCTTGCTCAACTGCTCGAATCTCAGCCTCAAGACGAGCAAAATTAGCAGAAAGAATTGACGGCGCTATCTGTATCATTTCGTTGCTCCTCAAACCTTTTAGCTTCAAGGAATAATCCGACGATTGCGAATGTCACCTGTCGGCGGCGTTGGTGACTTGCGAACTTCAGGTGTCTTTCGGACTTCTGGCGTCCTTGTCGGCTTCGGTTCTGCTTTCGTATTTGAAGGCTTGCTTTCCACAGCCCTGTTTTCGGCCGAGGATTTATTCGTATCTCGACTTCCTACCACCAAATCAACATTTGAATTCTTATTTGCTTTGTTCGAGATAACATCGCGCGTTCTTTCGAGTTTTCTGATATTAGCATTTCGATTTTTTATTCTATCTTCCGGTGAAACCTCAAAAGAAGCAGTCTCTTCTTCAGTCTCCTTCTTCACGGTTGCAGGCGCTTCTGTTCCTTCAGGATTTTCTTGAGCCACTACGACCAATATGGTTTGCCCGGTTTTGACTGTTTCACCAGGACGCGGAGCTTGTTCAATAATCGTATTCGGCTTTTCACTGCTGTAACGATAAGCACGTCTTTTAATTTTCAAGCCTAAAGAAGCTAACTCCTTTTCGCTTTCGTAGAAATCCTTGCCAACAATTTCAGGCACTTTTACCTCTTCTCCGCGCAAAGAAAACCATATCGCACCGATCATACCAGCCAAAAAAGCAAGCCCAAAGACAGCTAAAACAAAGAGCTTGCCAATTAAAGAAAGCACTTTCCTTATTATCGCCACAAACCTCTCCGTCTAATCAAATGCAAGTCTAACACTACTCGCAAGTTATCACAAATACGATCTCACAAAATGAATCTTGATTCGATCTTCGCAAACTTATTGAGTAAGTTGCAGAAAATTTAGTTTAAGTTTTCCAAAGCCAAGTAAATTTTTCTCAGATCGTCCTTCTTGTTCAGGTGAATCCAGAGAGCGCGACGCTCTCTATCGAGTAAAACTTGAAAATCACCACGCGCCTGCGCCATCTTCACAATGCCAAAAGTATAACCCTGAAGTGGAACAGGCATATCTTCTTCATCTTCGCATGTAATCTGCAAAAAAACTCCGTTATTCGCTCCACCCTTGTAGGCTTGCCCAGTTGAATGAAGAAACCTTGGTCCAAAACCCAAGCAAGTTGCACAAGCCAATTTTTCTAAAATCTTCTTCCTTATTGCCTGCAAGGTTTCTTCAGTTTCTTTGTTCATCTCAAGATAAGCCAAAATGGCGAAGTAATCGCCTTGACAAACATGCGCCAAATGTCCTTCCAGATAGTTTCTCAAGGACTTTTCTTCGCCAAATCTTCTCTCCAACGATTTTGCATACTCAGAGGAAGTGAAAATTTTTAGTCCATCACACTCAAAAATAGGTTCTTGACAAGGCAAAACTCCATTTTCGACATACTCGCTCATCAACTTGCGAGCTTCGACTTTAGCAGATTCAACATCAGGCTGATTAAAAGGATTTATGTTCATTATCGAACCTGCGACAGCAGTTGCAAATTCCCAACGGAAAAATTCTTGCCCTAGATGCATTCTGCTTTCAATCTCTATTTTGATGGTTGGATGGCCCGCTGTTGTTAATTTTTCAAATACATTCTCGATGAGTTCATCTTCCGAACCCTTGAGTTTTAGATAAACAAAAACCCTGTCATCACTGTAGTTTTCAACATATTCCAACAAAGGCTCACGATCGATTGGTATAATCGCAACACCTTCCTTTCCTGTGCTTTCAGCTATTAACTGCTCCAGCCATGCTCCTAAATCATAGATTTCAGGAGAGGAAAAGATCGTCAACTTGTCTTTCCCAATGGCTTGACAAATTCCTAAAATTGTTCCCAAAACCACTCCCGGATTTTCCTTTGGTTCAGTGTTTTTGCAAGCTTGCACCATTGGAAGTGTTTTCTTTAGAAAATCCTCAACATCGATTTTCATTGCGCTTGCCGGAATCATTCCGAAAACCGAAAGCGCTGAAAATCTACCTCCAATCTTTGGGTCTCCGAGAAAAATTCTCCGATAGCCCTTGCTTTCGGCTAGACTTTGGAGCTTTGAGTTCGGGTCTGTAATTGCCACAAAATTCTGCCCTGCATTCTCAAGCACAGATGAAACCTTCTCGTAAAAATACCGCTCAAAGCAATTCGGCTCTAGAGTTGTGCCTGATTTTGAAGCGACGATAAAAAGCGTTTTCTTCAAGTCGAGTCCTGTTTCGATTGCTCTCACTTGTGCCGGAACGGTTGAATCCAAAACTCGAAAATTTCCTCGTTCAAACGTAACTGCTAAAACTTCCGGACAAAGCGAAGAGCCTCCCATGCCTAAAAGAACGATAGAATCAAACGCGGATGCTTCTTCGGCAAAATCCTCGTATTTTTTCAGGTCTTGAAGCTCCCTTTCGCAAATATCAAGCCACCCAAGCCAATTCGATTCATCAGCGCCAGTCCAAAGACTCGCATCCTTCTCCCAAAGACGCCTTACATTTTCTTTGTCCTTCCATTCTCGAAAAGTCTGAGATACTTTCTCTTCGATTTCATTTGAAAGTGAATAAAATGCAGGATTTATCATAATTTCAAAAACTCATCTGAATTTTTTTAATACAGACGATTTTCAACTAGAGTAGTAAACATTTCAAGACATAGAAATCAATTTTTCTCTCAAGAATTTGATTCGATCGCGGATTTCTGCCGCCTTTTCAAACTTCATTTCTTTAGCCGCTTGTTTCATCTCAACTTCTAACTTTGCGATTGTTTCAGCAAGATTTTCGGGACGATATTCTTCCAAACCATCAAGGTCCAAAGGCACTTTGAAGTAATCAGCCTCGTAAATGGTCACAAGCGTTGACTCTATAGCCTTCACTATCGTCTTCGGTGTTATACCGTGTTTGCGGTTGTATTCTTCCTGAATTTTTCTTCTCCTTCTGGTTTCCTCGATAGCTTTTCTCATGGAATCAGTGATTGTATCGGCATAAAGGATTGCTTTTCCGTTTATGTTTCTTGCGGCGCGTCCTATTGTTTGAATCAAAGAACGCTCCGAACGCAAGAAACCCTCCTTGTCTGCATCGAGTATGGCAACGAGTGAAACTTCCGGCAAATCAAGACCTTCACGCAAAAGATTTATCCCAACCAAGACGTCATGCTCGCCTCGCCTTAAGTCGCGTATGATTTTGACACGCTCAAGCGTATCAATATCCGAATGCAAATAGGTTACCTTAATGCCTACTTCCATGAAATAATCAGCCAAGTTCTCCGCCATTTTCTTTGTCAAAGTTGTTATCAGCGTTCTTTCGTTTCTTTCTGCTCTGATTCTAACCTCATTAAGCAAATCGTCAATCTGACCGCGAACAGGACGCACTTCTACCTCAGGGTCTAAAAGCCCGGTTGGGCGGATTATTTGTTCTATAACTTTCCCACCTGTCAAGCTCAATTCGTAATCTCCCGGAGTTGCAGAAACATAAATGGTTTGTCCTCGTCTGGCCTCAAATTCTTCAAAACTCAACGGACGATTGTCTTTCGCACTGGGCAAACGGAATCCGTAGTCAACCAGAGTTTGCTTGCGGGATTGATCACCGCGATACATTGCTTGAAGTTGCGGAATTGTCTGGTGCGATTCGTCTATAACTATCAAGGCATCTTTTGGAAGATAATCCAAAAGCGTTGGCGGCGGCTCGCCGGGTTTCTTTCCCGTTAAATGTCGTGAATAATTCTCAATGCCTCTGCAAAAGCCCATTTCCTTGATCATCTCAAGGTCATACAAAGTCCTTTGCTTGAGCCTTTGCGCTTCCAACGTCTTACCTTGTTTTAGAAGCTCTGCTTCCCACCATTCCAACTCTTCTTTGATTGACTTAATTGCGCGCTTGATTGTCTCCTTAGACATTACATAATGAGTTTTCGGATAAATCGGAAGGCGCGAATCATGCTTTTTCTTTACTTCGCCCAAGATTGGATCAATCGTATAAACAGCGTCAATTTCATCGCCCCAGAATTCGATTCTGTAAGCATCATCTTGATACGAAGGATAAACTTCTACTACATCTCCTCGAACTCTAAACGTCCCTCGCGCTAGCTCAAGATTGCTTCTTTCGTATTGAAGTTCGACTAGCTTTGCCAAAAACTCTTCACGTTGAATCTGCTGTCCTGGCTCGACAAACGCAATCATGCCGAAGTATGCATCAGGATCACCAAGCCCGTAAATACATGAAACTGACGCTACGACTATAACATCACGCCTTTCAAACAAAGCCCTTGTTGCTGAAAGCCTGAGCCGATCTATCTCATCATTGATGGTTGCTTCCTTTTCGATGTAAGTATCCGTTGAAGGAATATAAGCTTCTGGCTGATAGTAATCGTAATAGGAAACGAAGTATTCAACCGCATTATTCGGAAAAAAACTTTTGAATTCCTGATAAAGTTGAGCTGCTAAGGTTTTATTGTGAGCTATCACAAGTGTAGGTCTTTGAACCTGCGCAATCACATTGGCTATGGTGAAGGTCTTGCCAGAGCCAGTGATGCCCAGCAAAACTTGATCTCTCAAGCCTTTTTTAAGGCCCTCGACAAGCGCTTTTATAGCTTTTGGCTGATCACCTGCAGGAGTATATTCAGAAACTAACGAAAATTTCATCTCACTCTACAACGAAACCTATCGCCTCAATAGTCTCATCAATCTGCTTTTTCAGATCGTCAGGGACATCTTCTTTTTCCAGCAACATATAGAGTCCGTTTATAACATTTCTGTTACCCACCACTTTCAAAACATGAAGAATTGCTTTCTTAACAAGAGGATTTTCATCTTCCAAAAGATGTCGGAAAATAATCGTGGTTTCTTCTCCTCTGATAAGCAACGCCAAGATAGCAATAGCTTCGAGTGCAGACCTTCTTTCAGCATTGATAAGGCGATCGAAAACCCTATCGGCAAAACCACTTTCAACAACAGCTCTAGCCGCTAAACGAACTTTTTCTTCATCATTGCTTCCAGCTATTCTGAGCCATGCATCTGTTCTATCAAGATTCAGTTTTGATAGAGCTTGAATTGCCGATGCTTTGACTCTTTTAGACTTATCACCACAAGCAAGCAAAATCGGCTCAAAAACGGATTCGTGATTGAAACTCGCTAGAGCCTGAACAGCCTCTATCTTCATATCCTCGGAATAATCATGAAGTATGACTCTTGTTAGAGCCTCAACAGAGTTTCTGGTCCGCATAGCGGCTAAAATCTTTATTGCAAGAGTGCGTGCTTCCTCATCTTCCTCTTCCGATTGTATTTGCTCAACTGCACTGAGCAACCCCTCATCGTTTGAAACTGGCAAAGGGACAAAAGGCGCTGGTTCAGGAAGTTTCCCGAGCAAAAAAACCGGAAGGAATTTTGTAGGGTCTAGTTGAAATGTGTTCAGACTAGGCTTTCTAGCACCTTCGGCTTTCGCATTTTCTTCAGAAAACTTAATCTCTCTTACTTGTGCCTTGATATTCTCTTTAGCTTTTGGCCTTGAGTTTTTCAGTTCTTGACGATTTGGCGGTAAGTTTATCTTACGTTCATCTGCTTTCAAAGTAAGCACCCAAATTAGCGATCCTACCGCTCCCAAAATCAACAAAAAAACCAATAAATACCACCAAACACTCAAAGATTCTTGAACTTGCAAGACCTGTGAATAAGCTTCTGAAGCAAATATCAGTGAAAAACAGATTGCTAAAGTCAGCTTTTTATGCATTTCGGTCAACCTCAAGAACTGCGTTGCGATTTTATATTATAACCTTTTTCGCAGAAAACAACCTTGAAACCAAACATCTTTCGTAATAAATTCTTTCTAATATGAAAGCAAGTTTGACAAAAACAGAGCTAGAAGAGTTTCCGTTACTTCATCGCGGAAAAGTCAGAGACATTTATGAAATTTCCGAAAACGAACTTTTGATAGTTGCAACCGATAGAATATCAGCATTTGACTGTATCTTGCCAACTCCGATTCCGGGAAAAGGTCAGATACTTACAGCTTTGTCGGCATTTTGGTTTGATTTTTTAAGCGATATTACAAAGCACCATCTAATAACCGCTAACTTTGAAGAAATGCCTGAAAATATTCGTAAACACAAAGAATTAAAGGGACGTTCAATGATTGTTAAACGCACGAAAATTTTTCCTGTCGAATGTGTGGTTCGCGGTTATCTAGCAGGATCGGGCTGGAAAGATTATGTTTCAACGGGCGAGATTTGTGGTCACAAATTGCCTGCGGGACTGAAGGAATCGGAAAAACTTCCGGAACCAATCTTCACACCTGCAACTAAAGCTCAAACAGGACATGACGAAAACATCTCAGAAAGCGAAATGGCAAAGATTGTCGGTGCTGAAATTGCCGAAAAACTTAAGTCGCTTTCTCTACGAATTTATGACAAAGCCTCAAAATATGCATTGCAACGCGGACTTATATTAGCCGACACGAAATTCGAGTTTGGAATGGACGAAACGGGTGAAATAATCCTTGCAGATGAAGTCCTTACGCCAGATTCTTCGAGATTTTGGTCATTGGAAGAATACAAGGTTGGAATCTCACCACCTTCATTTGACAAGCAATTCGTTCGGGATTATCTTGAATCAATAGACTGGAACAAAAAAATGCCTGCTCCAGAACTTCCATCTGAGATTGTTGAAGCTACTTTGAACCGTTATTTGAAGGCTTATGAAATTTTGACTGGCAAAACTCTCTGCCTTGAATAGAAACCTATGCAACTTAGACAAAAAATGGAAAACCTGATTGAAGAAATGCTAAACGGGCATATAATGCTTGACGAAGCAATGTTCGAGTTTGAAAAAATGTATATCCAAAAGGCAGTTGAACGCTATCGCTACATAAACAAAGCCGCTCATGCTCTCGGAGTTCACCGAAACACACTGTCAAAAAAGCTCGCCTCTTACAAAAATCTCTCAAAAAGCGAAGCCTCAATGAAACGCTAAGTTTTTGTGGATTTGAATTCTAAAACCTCTACACTGTCGCCAACCCTCAAGAAACCTTTTTCGCCTGCGCTTCTATCTGCAACGAGATTTTGCCCGAAAAATACTTCTCCATCTCCAAAAAGTGAACGAAACTTAGCTAATGTTTTCAAAGGTTCCTTGCTCTTTCTTTCACCAGTTTCCTGATCGGTCGTCGTTATAACACATCGAGAGCAAGGTTTTACAACATGGAAAATTTGTTCACCTATCTTTATCTTCTTCCAGGAATCTTCTGCAAAAGGCTCAAAACCACTTACAACTAAATTGGGACGGAATCGGTTCATCGGTATAGGTTCCTCAAGTCGTGAATTCAAATCTGCAAGCGACGCTTCGTTTGTCAAAAGAAAAGGATAACCATCAGCAAAACTAACTTCATCGTGTGGTGAAACTGCATATTTTGGATTAACTTTTCGCACCGACTCATCTAACATCTTTACTAATTTGCATTTAACTCGAAGAATAGAACTAAACCAATCGTTTATTGTATCTCCATAAACTTGTGCTGAAACTTCGCTTTCCCAAACCTTCACTGATATTACCTTCTTTGATTCAGGTTCAAATGGAATTCTCAAGGTTTCGTCTTTAGTGAAAGCAATCAAAGAGTCATGCTCAATTATTACTCCTATAGTAGCCATCTTTGGATATCGCCTCTGCGTCAAAAAGCCATTCCTTTCATCAACCAACATCCAACGCCTATCGAACTTTAAGCCTCTGCAATCAAACTCTGATTCCTCGAGACTAATCCCACGCAGAGATTTTATCGGATAAATGTTAATCTGCGATAAAAACATAGTCGTAAAAAACAAAATCTGACAGATTCTTTATCAAATTTCCTAAAAACGTTTTTAGCAGACTTGACAAGGTGGATTTTATTTTTGTATATTAGCACTCTCAGGCTGAGAGTGCTAAAAATTTTCGAGCCTGAGAAAATAATAATTCAAAAAGGAGATTGAGGAAAGATGGCGGTTAAAGTTAGACCACTGCATGACAGAGTTTTGGTCAAGAGAATTGAGGAAGGTTTAGAAAAGACAGCAGGTGGGATTTACATTCCCGACACTGCGAAAGAAAAGCCACAACAAGGCGAAGTTGTTGCCGTAGGAGAAGGAAAATACCGTGAAGACGGAACCCGTCAACCTCTTGATGTAAAGGTTGGCGACAGAGTGCTTTTCGGTAAATACAGCGGTTCCGAGATAAAAATTGATGGCGAAGAATTTTTGATAATGCGTGAAGACGAAATTTTAGGGATTATTGAACGTGCTGAAGCAGGAGCGAAGAAGTAATTTTCTTTTCGATTTCTTAATTTTCAAAAAATTCAAGAAAGGAGATTGAAGTAATATGGCAAAACAAGTAATTCATGGAGAAGAATCGCGTGCGGCAATTTTAAGAGGAGTTAATCAACTTGCAGATGCAGTCAAGGTCACGTTAGGTCCGAAAGGCCGTAACGTGGTTATCGAGAAAAAATTCGGAAGCCCAACTATTACAAAAGACGGTGTGACGGTTGCAAAAGAAATCGAACTCAAAGACCCATTGGAAAACATGGGCGCTCAAATGGTTCGTGAAGTCGCCAGCAAAACTTCTGATGTTGCAGGCGACGGAACAACAACAGCAACCGTTTTGGCACAATGCATTTTCCGCGAAGGTTTGCGCACTGTTGCGGCTGGCGCAAATCCGATGGCTCTAAAGCGCGGAATTGACAAGGCTGTTGAAAAGGTTGTTGAAGAAATCAAGCGTCTTTCAAAGCCAGTCTCAGGCGATGCTATTGCTCAAGTCGGAACTATCTCTGCAAATGGTGATAAGACAATCGGAAAAATAATCGCTGAAGCAATGGACAAGGTCGGTAAAGATGGCGTTATCACGGTCGAAGAATCCAAATCAATGGAAACTTCGCTAGAAGTAGTTGAAGGAATGCAATTCGATCGTGGATACCTTTCACCATACTTCGTTACCGACCCAGAAAGAATGGAAGCAGTTTTAGAAGATGCCTATATTCTCATTCACGAAAAGAAAATTTCCTCAATGAAGGACCTGCTTCCGATTCTTGAGCAAGTTGCAAGAGCTGGCAAGCCCTTGTTGATAATTGCTGAAGATGTTGAGGGCGAAGCTTTGGCTACTTTAGTCGTCAACAAGCTAAGAGGCACATTGAGCGTTGCCGCAGTGAAAGCTCCCGGTTTCGGAGATCGCCGCAAGGCTATGCTTGAAGACATTGCCATTTTGACCGGCGGCAAGGTCATCAGTGAAGATTTAGGAGTTAAGCTTGAAAATGTCACGCTTGATGACTTGGGAAGAGCTAAGAAAATCACAGTTGACAAAGAAAACACCACGATAGTCGAAGGTGCTGGTTCTGCTGAAGCAATCGAAGCACGCGTTAAGACAATCCGCAACCAAATCGAAGAAACAACCTCGGATTACGATCGTGAAAAACTGCAAGAGCGCTTGGCGAAATTGGTTGGTGGAGTTGCTGTTATCAAAGTTGGAGCGGCAACTGAAACCGAAATGAAAGAAAAGAAAGCACGCGTTGAAGACGCTCTACATGCAACACGCGCTGCTGTTGAAGAAGGAATAGTTGCAGGTGGCGGCGTCACCTTTATTCGTGCGGCACGTGTGCTTGAAGACTTCAAAGTTGATGGCGAAAGCGATGAACAAATCGGCGTCAACATTGTCAAGCGCGCCCTTGAAGAACCACTCCGTCAGATTGCCGCTAATGCAGGAAAAGAAGGTGCTATCATTGTCGAAAAGGTTCGTGAAGCTGATAGCGATACCTTCGGATTCAATGCCGCTACTGAGGAATTTGAAGATTTGGTTGCAGCTGGCGTGATTGACCCGGCAAAAGTTGCTCGCATCGCACTACAAAATGCGGCTTCGATTGCGGGATTGATGCTTACAACTGAAGCTCTGATTTCGGACATTCCAGAAGAAAAATCTGAATCCGGACCGGGCGGAATGAATTTATAATCTTCCCGATAAACCCTAAACACCAAAAAAGGCTTCGCTTGGATTTTAGCGAAGCCTTTTTTATTTGATAACTTCTCTATCAGCTTAACTAGATGATTTCTTACGAGTGTTCTGTGTATCTTAGAGCGTTCTGTGTTAACACACTAAGGAAAGGCTCTCGCTTTTTTCTCAAAGGACTAATTGCACTGCATTCCGACAGGAACCTTTGGCGTGACAGATGTTGTATTCTTTACGTCAAAAAAAATGGCGGAGACGACAGGATTCGAACCTGTGAGGGGCTTTTGACCCCTAACGGTTTAGCAAACCGCCGCTTTCAGCCACTCAGCCACGTCTCCGCGCAAAATTCAAGAAAAGTTTCAAACAACAAACCCACTTTCTAATTTTAATCGAGCAATCTGCCTTGTCAAGTTATCAAACTCAAGCTGAATTAAGATAATCAAAAAGCTATTCAAAAAACTCTTTTTAACTCTTGGACTAAGTAAACCAACTCAGCAGATGAAAACATCTATCAAATGTTTCGGCGAAGCAATTGAAACGAAAAAACCTTGCTTGACTTATTTGATTTATGAAGTGAAAATATCAACAGGTCTATAGATTCTCCAAAAAGCGAGGTGACTTTCCGGAAAGATGTATCGGATAGATGGGAAGAAAGTTTTTTCTAAGGAACTATGTTTTAAGATTAAGACCTTAATCCTGCTCACTTTGCTAGTGTTTTCAGCAAATCAAGTTTTGGCAAATGTTCAAAGTAAAAGCAAGTTGGGAACAATCAAAGGAATAGTTATTGATGAATCTGGTAAGCCGATAGTTGGAGCTGTTGTTTCCATCTTCCGTGCAAGCACCTCGAAACTTTTGAAACAGGTTTATACGAATTCTGATGGGACTTTTTTGACTAGAGTTTTTCCTGGCACCTACAAAATCTCAGCATCTGCCGACGGTTATAATTCTCAGACGATAGAAGCTGTTCAAATTAGTCGCTCTAGTGAATTTTCATACGGATTCAAACTGGAGCGTATCGGTTCTGGGAGAACTTTGCCTGAAAAAAATCCCGAAAGAAATTCACCTAAATACGTTATCAGAACCTCAAAACTCAGCCGCTCGATATACCAAAATTCCGAAGGTGACAAAGATTTCTGGAACACACAACAAAATAGCATTCTAGCCGAAAACTCAGAAGAAGCGGACAAAGTGGATGCTCAAACTACAATTCAATACTTAGGCAAACAATCAGTGGCTTTTGCACGCTTTCAACCACTTTCCGAAAACGTTGACTTGTTTATAATCGGACAAATTGATTCGATCTCGTTTCTACAGCAAAGACTCCAAACACATCTGAAATATAGATTCAATCGCAATCATAACCTTCATATTGGCTCCTCCTTTATCAGATTCAAAAATTTAGAAGCATTGCCCTACGATTCCTTCAGTCAAATTTCATTTGAGCTTTCCGACGAATGGAAATTGCGCGAAGGTCTTCTGATTGTTTTGGGACTAGATTACGCAAAACCAATAGGCCAAAAAGGTTCTCTCAATCCCAAAGTGGGCATTGAAGCGCAACTGAATTCTTCAACACGAGTAAAATCCTCATTTTCACCAGTTTCATCGAAACTTGATCTACGAGAAATAAACCCATTAGCAAAGGATACGCTTATTATCTTCAGCAGTCCAGCTTTTCAACTATCTACTCTTGCAAGTGAGATTGACAATCGCTTTGAGGTTAGCATGGAAAGAGACTTAAATCAACAGTCAAATCTAGAGGTAGCCTTTTTCATAGACAAAAACCAAATGCAAGAAACTGAAGACAGAGAGAACAGCGGCTTTCGCATCATGTATTCACGTCGTTTGAACAATAACCTTAGTGCTTTAGCAGGATATGCTTTCAGTAGAAATCAAAAAGATTCATCAAGCTATCAAAGTTTTCTTGGTCAAATAAACGCAAATTTGAAGAATGGAACTAGGTTGCAGGCTATTCTTCGTCTTTCCTCAAAAGCTACAGTTCTTGCGGCCGATCCCTTCCAAAATCAGCTAACTGTTTATGATCCGGGATTAAGCGTGTTCGTAACACATCCGCTTCCTAATTTAGGTCTTCCCATACGCGCTGAAGCAATAATAGATGCCAGAAACATTTTCGACTTCCAGCCCTATGATGGAAAAAGATTCTCAAGACTAAACCTATCAGGAAGAGCTTTACGCGGCGGTGTATTGGTTAATTTTTGAATCCTTTTTGCCAAATCTCAAAGTTGTGGTGAATGCCATTCAAACAAAGTTTCGCAAAGCTGAAAATATCGGTATAATCAATTACAACAAACAAGGTGAATCAAAAGATACGGGAACCTTATCCATCATGAAAAGAGCAAACTTGCTTATTTTTTTTGTGTTTTCTTTGGTTACAGCTCTGCTTCCCTCAAGAATGACGGCAAGCGAACCTTCCTTTTGGACAGTTGATTCTAAAGCAGAGATTCTCAAAGGACAAGCACGGGGAGTTGCAATTGCTGAAGATGGAACCATCTCGCTGGCACCAAGAATGAATAAAATTCTCGATACTGATCAGCCCTATATCTGGTCAAGTGCAGTTGATTCAGCAGGAGACATATATCTTGGGACAGGAAACGAAGGTAAAATTTTCAAGATTGACAAAAATGGTAAAGTATCGGTTTTTGTAGATTTGGAAGAATTGATCGTTACGGCAATTGTTGTCGGAAAGGACGATAAAATTTTTGCAGCAACCTCACCAGACGGAAAAGTCTATCAAATTGATAAAAGCGGAAAAGCGGAAATTTATTTTGACCCGAAACAAAAATATATCTGGTCGCTTGCCATTCTAGGAGATTCAAGCCTTGCAGTGGCAACAGGTGAAAAAGCTAGGATTTATTTAGTGAAAAAAGCGGGCGACGATCCTGAAAAGACAATCCTCTTCAAAACCAAAGAATCTCACATAATTTGCCTTACGACAGATAAAGAAGGCAATCTCTATGCAGGAACTGATCCAAACGGATTGGTGATTCGCTTTTCTTCAGAAAGTCTCAAAACTAACGGCAAACCCTTTGCACTACTTGATTCGCCACTTCGAGAGATTCATGATCTATCAATTGCACCAGATGGCTCTTTGTATGTCTTGGCACTAAGCGAATCAGTGGCAAGTCAAGGAATAAAACCTTCTCAATCTTCCGACCAAGCCTCTCCGGAATCAGAAGAATCCACGCAATCAAATCCCACAGATATAGCAAAGCCTCAGAAAAGCAAATACGATTTATCAGATAGCAAATCGGTCGTCTATAAAATCGCCCCCGATGGTAGCAACAAGATAATTTGGAATTCAAGCACAATCGTAGGATTTTCAATTCTTGCTACCAACGAAATGATCCTCATAGGCACTTCTGACAAAGGCAGAATCTATGGAATAACTGATGATGGCAAAGAAATCTTGCTTTCGCAAACCGACGAAGGACAAATCTCTACACTCAAAACTGATGGCAACAGAGTTTTAGCTACTTCGAGCAACCAAGGCAAACTTTATGCGATTGCACTGAAAGAGAAAGTTTTAGAAGGCACTTATGAATCAAGCATTTTCGATGCAAAAGTTACTGCATCATGGGGAAGGATATGGTGGCGATCCAGCGGTAATATCATTATCCAAACAAGAAGCGGAAATACTGAAAAACCCGATGAAACCTGGGGCGATTGGGTTGATGGTATAAACGAAGGTGGCATGTCGGCACGCATCCGAAGTCAAAAAGCGAGATTCCTTCAATGGCGGGCTATCTTGCGTGGAGCAAATGCATCTCTGAATGAAGTTAAGGTTTCTTACCTACCTGACAATATCGCTCCTGAAATAATCTCAATTCAAGTGCTTCCACCGAACATTGGCCTTGCCCCGAATCCACCAGCAATTGTTGATCCGAATCTTGAAAGTGCGGGTATTGACCCGCAGGTTCTCGGAATCCCCCAGCAACCCATCCCGCCACGTCGCGTTTTTCAACGCGGAGCTGTTGCTCTACAATGGACAGCAGAAGACCGCAACTCCGATAAATTGATTTATTCGATTTACTACAAAGAAGTCAGCGAAACCTTATTCAAACCGCTTAAAGAAAACATAAGCGAAAACTTTTACACAATTGACGGGCTGTCTCTCGCCGATGGAAATTATGTTTTTAAGATCATTGCAAGCGATGCTCCATCAAATCCGCCTGATAAAACATTAACAGGCGAAAAAATGACGGAAGTCATCAAAATAGACAACACAGCACCGGTCGTGAAAGTGTTATCAAAAAGCGTGACAGGCAATAAAGCAAAGATTGTTTTTGAAGCTATGGATGCTTCAAGCTACATTGTCCGTGCTGAATACAGCATTAACGGTAGCGATTGGAAGAAAATCTATCCTGAAGATGGAATCTCTGACGGTCCCAGAGAAACTTACACTCTCGAAGTTGAGTTAAACTCTCCTGAAACTTCCGTAACCTTGCGTGTTTTCGACCTAAACGGAAATACAGGAGTTCTTAAAGCCAATTTAGGGAAATAACTTTTTCGTGTAAAATTTTTGGAAAACGTTTAATAATATCTTAGCTTCAAAACATTCGGCTTCGGATTTTAGGCAAGTTTCGATGGTTGATACTTTCGGCACTTTATTTGCTTGCGAAATCTAACGAAAATCCTCCGAGGTTATAGGAGCTATGAAAAAGACAATCGCAATAATGATTCTTACTTTTGCTTTGTTCACCTTGCAGTTCAGCCTTGCACAAGACGGGCAAGACAAAAGGAAAAATCCACCACCAAAGGAAGACCCGCCTGTGGTCGTAGTCCCTGAAAGAGAAAAACCACCAAGGGAAAGAGAAAAACCTGATAGGGAGGAAGATAAGGAAAAGAAGAGAGGAAAACCGTAGGTATTTGATAACAGACATCCAATTGTTTGAATTCAAACAGTCAGCATTCACGTTAGACCAAGCAGAAACACAAAAAGTCCCGTATTTAGGGGCTTTTTGTGTTTTTTATAGACTGGCACTACTTTTGCTTCCATAAACCTGCTGAGTAAATTGGACAAGACCGATAAACAAACTAAAACAAAATCCCAATATATGAAACATCTAATTTTAACGCTCTTCTTGTGTGTTTTTCTTTTCGCTCCTTCCGTATTCGCTCACGGCGACGAACATCACGGCGAAGAACAAAAAGTATCGAGTTCTTCAAACGCTGAGGTAATCGCAAATGTTTTAAGGCTTGATGATTACGAAATCTTGTTGAAATATCCACCGCTTCTTCCAGATACGCAGACCTCAGCAAAACTCTTTATCACAAAATACGAAACAAACGAGCCTATAAATGCCGCATTAGAAGTCGAGATCGAAAGAAATGACGGACTCAGGTATCAAGTGCAAGTAGAGAAGGGAAAATTTCCCGGAAGCTATGAGTTAAAATTTCCTGCACTTGAAGAAGGAAAATACACGGTTTTAGCAAAGATTATCTCTAGAGAGAAAACCAATACGGCTACATTTCCGATAGAAGTAAAAGCTAATTCACTTAACATGGAACAAAAATCGGATGAAAACTATGCTCTGCTGGCTCTTGTCGCTTTGACTTCGATCCTATTTGCAATTGGCTTCTATCTGATAAAACGTATCACAAAAGACAAACTCGATCCTTCTGTCGAATTAAGATGAAAATCCTATGCAAAAAATCTAGACATCTCGTGAAAATTAGCCTTCTCGGCTTGAAAGTGTTGTTTTGCTTTGTTGTCACTGTATTTACACAAGATGCGATGAAATCTTTTGAGATTATCTCAAAGGACGGACTAACGGTTGAAAAGCTAGTTGAAATAGCCAAAAGCGAACGAGCAGACTTACAAGCGGCAAAGCAACGCTTGAAAATCGCTCAAGGAAAGCTCCAGCAGGCTTCTTTACTGCCAAATCCGACTATTGACATAGAATATGCAAGCCCGCGCTTTCTTGGCGAAAAGCCAGAAACCGATTTTTCGGTAAAACTTTCTCAAAATTTTGAGCTAGGCGGAAAACGTCAAAAACGCAAGCTCATTGCAGAACTAGAGCTTCAGCAAACAAAAGCTGAACTTGCGGCACTAGAAAAGCAAATCGAAATTGAAATAATCAGTGCTTATACCAATGCAATTGCCTTATCACGGCAACTAAACACTTTGCAAAGGCTGATAAGTGCTGATCAAGAAATAATAAAAGCCACTGAGGCGAGAGTTTCAGAAGGCGATGTCGCACCACTTGATTTGAACTTGATAAAAGTTGAGATTGAACGCCTAAAGATTCAAGCTGTGCAAACAAAAGCCGAACTTGAGACACAAATTCTAGACCTGAAACTGAAAGTCGGGATTCCAATTGAGGAGCAATTAAGCCTTTCGCCACAAGACGAAAAACCAATGCTTGTTGATTTTACGTTGAGCGAATTGATCGAGACCGCACTCAGAGAGCGTCCTGATCTTCAAGCAGTGAAATTATCAAAGGAAATCGCCGAAGCCCGGTTGAATCTGGCTAAAAGTGGCTTAATCCCCGACCTAACTACTTCTATAGGCTTTTCGCAAACAAAACAAATCTTTGAATTCCCTTTAATGTCACCACAAAACCCTACTTCGTTTATCAAGCGTGAGAAGGCTTTAGGCTTTGGAGTTTCGTTAAATCTGCCGATTTTCAATCGCAACCAAGGTGAAATCGCAGTAGCGACCGCAGAAAAAATGCAAGCTACGAAAACGCTGGAATTTCTGGAGAATAAAATTAAAGCTGATGTAACTAATGCGTATCGAAAATATCGTGCTGCAATCGAGACTTTGGTCATTTATTCAACGCAAATTCTGCCGCGCGCAGAAGCAAATCTACAGTCGGTAAATGCGGCTTACGGATTTGGTGAGTTTTCCGTTTTTGAGCTAATAAACGAACAGCGACGATTGATAGAAAACTCAAATGGATATAATCAGGCTTTGCGAGATTACTACGTTGCTCTTGCCCAACTTGAAGCGGCTGTAGGCAAGAAACTTTCAAAAAGTTCCTTCGCATCGCCGATAAATTCTTCGGCACAACAAACGCAAATTGACAAAGAAAAACTTTCCCAATCAGTTCAAAAATTTTCTAAGGAGAAGCAAAAATGAAAAGACTATCGCCACTGCAAACAACCTTTCTGTCATCAGGCTTTTCAATTGTGATTTCATTTTCGGTGATTCTTTCTCTCGCAGTTCTTTTCTTAAGTGCCTGTTCATCGGATTCTGCACTGAAGACCGAAGAAAATCAAGCCAGAGTCTCCGATACTCGGCAAAGCGAAAGCCAGCAAAGAGAAAAGTCAGATGAAATTCCTGAATCGGTAAAAAAACTCTTTCCCGATGCGCAAAGTTTTGTCAAACAACGCAAGGAGCTTTCGCAAAGCGCAATTGAAAGCATCGAGAAAGATACAGGCACTAAACTCGCAAGCAAAGAGCACTACGCCTATTTGGCCTTTACCACAAAAGATGGGAAACGCACACAAATAGGCGCGGCAACCATTCTTAACGTCGAGGGAAAAGAGATAATCATCGTTTACGAAAGCAAAGATGGAATGCCAACAGTTAAAGAGATACATGCCAAAGATGTTCCCAAAGCATTTCTTGATCAATTCATCGGCAAGAATCACGACTCAAAAATCAAGTTCGGCGAAGACATAAAAGCTAAAGGCGCTGACGAAAGACAGGCAAAGGCAATCACTCAAGCCGTGCGAGTTGATGTTTTAACAATGGAAGCGCTTTACGGAAAACCGCACACACATTGATTTTTCGACTGTGTCTGAAAAATTATGAGAAAGTCTATAGGAAAATTTTTACCTTCAAAGCTTCGGTTGTGTCTTTTATGGCTTCTCATTTTAGCCTTGGGAATCAACTTTGGACTTCTTGCTCATGAAGGCGAAGAACACGCCGAAGACTCAAAAACCAAGCCACAAGCAAAGGAGTCAATCAAAATAGCTTCAGCCGAGCGCAATATCGAAACTGAAAATGGGCACTTCAGGATTACAATGAAGCGCTCACCGAGCGATCCGAGAACGTCGGAAACGGTGAATTTTGCTGTTCGGATAACTGAAAAAATCGAAGGTGGTTTCGGAAGCGATAGTGAATTGCCGATTGACAATGCAAAATTAAGCGTCACAGTTTCAGAATCAGAAAAAGGCATAATTGAGGCAGAAAATCTAGCTGTAAAAGCTGAAGGCGATGGGATTTATAGATTTTCTTATGTTTTCTCAAGTGTAGGCAATTACAAAATAACTCTTCAAGTCACCACTGAAGACAATCGGCAGTTTACGGTTGATTTTCCTTTGAGTGTCTCTTCTGCGCCGATGAATTCATATTTCTGGCTCGGATTAGTAACTTTAATCTTGCTGTGTTTCGGTTTGATAGGAGTTTTCTTCTATTCGTTCAGGAAAAATGGTGGCTTAAACACCGTTAGAGCTGTTCGCATTGTGGCTTTGGGAATTTTGTTATTTGTCGCAAGTGTTTTGCTACTTTCATACTTTTTCCCACTGCAACAGGCGAGAAACATTCCCGAAATTCCGCTCGCGCAAGTAAAGGAAATTCCGCTTAATGCTTTGAATGAAACAGCCACCGTGACTTTGCCTAAAGAAACTCAACTGCTTTTTGGGATTAAAACAGAAACGATCTCCGAAAGAAAAATAAGAGCAGGCTTGAAGGTAAACGGCATCGTGAAGGCGAAACCCGAAAGCCGTGCAGTGATTACGGCAAGTGTCACAGGCAAGGTTATTTTTAATCAAGGAATCGGTTTAGGCTCGGTTGTCGGACGAAACCAGCCAATTGGAACAATAGAGCAAGTGCTGGACGTTTCTAATCAAGCTACGCTTGAATCTCAACGCCTTGAAATCGAAGCGCAGCGGCGCGAAGTTGAGATAAAGCAATTAGAATTGAAAAACACAATTTTGCAACTTCAGTCACAACTAGCCAATCAGCGTGCAAGGCTAAATCAAGCTAAGGCGCAGGCTCTTCAAGCTCAGCGTGAACTAAAGCGTGCTGAAAATCTTGCAAAAATTGGTGCAGTTCCGCAAAAACGCCTTGAAGAAGCACAAACCGAAGCGAAAATAGCCGAGCAGGAAGTCGCATCAACTGAAAAGCAGGTTGCTCTTTTGGAAGAACAAATCAAACAAGCCGAAACGGGACAGAGAATTTTCAGTAGCCCCAAAGTCAATGAACCAAAAAGAATCTTTCCGCTCCTATCACCGATTAAAGGCGTAATTGATGACGTAAAAGTTGCGAACGGACAAATCGTTGAGGCAGGTAAGGAAATTCTCTCGGTTATTGACACCTCAGAAATGCTCTTGGAAGCACAAGTTTTTGAAGGAGATTTGCCAATCTTGCGCAAAGTTGGACGGGCAAGTTTCACTGCACCATCTCTTGAAGGCGAAGTCTATGAAATCGGAAACGAAGACCTTGTTTTTATCGGACAAACCGTAAATCAGCAAACACGAATGGTTACGGTTGTTTACAAAGTCAAAAATCCACGCGGGGCGTTGAGAGATGGTATGTTCGTCGAAATCAGTATTCAAAGTGACGAAGCTCAAAGCCAGCTTGCCGTTCCGAAAAGAGCAATCTTTAACGAACAAGGACAGAATTTCGTTTTTGTTTTCAAAGGCGGAGAAACTTTTGAAAAACGCCCTATTCTTCTCGGCTCAGAAGACCTTCAATATGCAGAGGTCAAGTCGGGACTACAAAAGGGCGAAAGAGTTGTTGTTGAAGGAATCTATCAACTTCGTTCAATAAAACAATAAAAGGAGGTAAAACCGTGAAATTAAATTTGTTTGTGTTAATCGCATTGATTTCGTTTGTTTTCGGTTGTGGACACCAAACACCAACAACCAACGAACATTCAAAACCAGCCGACCACAGTGCTCATCATGATTCACATACGAAACATGGTTCGGTTCACTCGAGCGATCCTGATGCCGAAAGAGCGCCCTACGATCTTCAGTTCATTGACACTATGATTCACCATCACGAAGGCGCACTGGAAATGGCAGAGGTCGTTCTTAAGAAGTCCACAAACGAGGAATTAAGAAAATTTGCCGAGAAAATCATTGAGGATCAGAAGAAAGAAATCGAGCAAATGAAATCTTGGCGAGAAGCGTGGTATGCGAATAAGCCCAGAGCTATAAACATGGAGATGCCGGGCATGAAAGATTCAATGAAGATGATGACAGACGGCAGAATGGAACAGATGGAAAAAAGAAGCGGAAAAGAATTTGACCTGATGTTTTTGGATTTGATGATTGAACATCATGAAGGCGCTGTCACAATGTCTCAAGAAGCTCTGCAAAAAGCAGAACGTCAAGAGATAAAGACTCTCGCCGAACAGATAATAAAAGCGCAACAGCAGGAAATTAAACAGATGCAAGAATGGAAAGAAAAGTGGAAATAGTCGAAATCGGCGCATAAGGCTTTGTGCTTTTTCATCTTTTGTCTTTGGCGCCTGCATGAGGTCCAGTTTGTTCTATGGATGCGATAATTCGCTGGTCACTGAAGAATCGGCTACTGGTTTTGGCGATTTCAGCACTTTTGCTTTCTTGGGGAAGCTATGTTGCTGTAAATCTCCCGATTGATGTTTTTCCGGACCTTAATAAGCCAACTGTGACAATTTTGACCGAGGCTGGCGGTTTGGCTCCTGAAGAAGTCGAAACGCAGGTTTCATTTCCAATAGAAACCTTAATGACAGGAGTTGCAGGCGTAACACGCGTTCGCTCACAAAGCGGTGTGGGGCTTTCAATTGTATATGTTGAATTCGATTGGGGAACTGATATTTACAGAAATCGCCAGCTAGTAGCCGAAAAACTTTCTCAAGCCAAAGACCAGCTTCCTTCAGATGCTGTCTCGGTTCTTGCGCCCATTTCTTCGATAATGGGCGAAATCATGCTGATTTCGGTAACAAGCAAAGATGGAAAAACCGATCCATTGGAATTGCGAACACTAGCGGATTGGACAATCAGACCAAGATTGATGACGATTCCGGGCGTTTCGCAAGTGATTCCGATTGGCGGTGGCGTTAAACAATATCAGGTGCTTGTTTCACCCGAAAAACTGGCTCAATTCGGCATCACGATAGAAGAAATCGTTTCAGTTCTTGAAAAATCAAATGTAAACACAACAGGCGGTTTTCTTGATGTTCAGAGTCAGGAATTTTTGATAAGGAATCTAGGTAGGTTTTATACAATCGAAGAACTTCGCAGCACAATTGTTACTTACCGAAACGGAACACCGATTCGGCTTGGCGACGTCGCAAAGGTTGACTTCGGAGCAAAAATAAAACGAGGCGACGCGGGAGCAAACGGACAACCCGCAGTTATTCTTTCGATTCAAAAACAACCCGGCGCAGATACGATTGAATTGACCGAAAAAATTGATACTGCAATCAAAGAATTGCAATCAATGCTTCCTTCCGACATTGAAATCAATACAAGGCTATTTAGACAAGCTGATTTCATTCAATCTGCCATAAGCAACGTAATCGAAGCGCTACGTGACGGTGCGATTTTGGTAACAATTGTTTTGTTTCTCTTTTTGCTGAATCTGCGAACAACTTTCATAACGCTTACGGCAATACCGCTCTCTTTCGTTGTAACCTTTCTGATTTTTCGGGCTTTCGACATCACAATAAACACAATGACGTTAGGTGGTTTAGCAGTGGCGATTGGAGAATTGGTTGATGATGCAATCGTTGATTTAGAAAACATTTATCGGCGTCTCAGGGAAAACGCACAATCACCGAATCCGCTTCCGTCTTTGCAGGTTGTTTATCAAGCATCGCTAGAAATTCGCTCGTCCATAGTTTATGCAACCGTCATTGTGGCTCTTGTTTTTCTGCCTTTGTTCATGCTTTCAGGCGTTGAAGGTAGATTACTTGCTCCGCTGGGAGTTGCCTATATCACTTCGTTGATTGCTTCCCTGTTTGTCAGTTTGACGTTGACGCCTGTCCTGGCTTCATATCTTCTGCCTAAAATGAAGCTAATACGAACTGATAAAGAAAGTTTCGTAGTTACTCAACTGAAGAAATATGACGAAAAACTTCTCAGATGGACGCTTCGCAATCCGATGAAAGTAATCGGCGGAGCCGCAATTCTATTTGTAATCACTCTTGCAACGCTACCTTTTGTTGGGACTTCGTTTTTGCCGGAATTTAACGAAGGCACTTTAACGATAAATGTTTTAGCTCAACCGGGAACATCGCTTTCAGAATCGAATCGCATCGGGCAAATCGCTGAAAAACTCCTGCTTGAAATTCCTGAAGTCGCTTCAACAGGACGCCGGACAGGCCGCGCAGAACTCGATGAACACGCCGAAGGAGTTCATTACACAGAAATTGATGTTGTTTTGAAGCCGTCAAACTCAACGCGTGAAGAAATTCTTAACAAAGTTAGAGAAAAACTTTCCCTGATTCCGGGAGTTTCAGTCAACGTCGGACAGCCGATTTCTCATCGTTTGGATCATCTACAATCAGGCGTCCGTGCGCAGATTGCCATTAAGCTCTTCGGTGATGACTTGCAGATTCTTAGAGCGAAAGCAGAGGAAATCCGCAACGTCGTGGCTGATGTCGAAGGCACAACCGACGTGCAAATTGAAAAGCAAGTTTTGATTCCGCAAGTCCGTTTTCAAATAGACCGCGAACGCGCCGCCCAATACGGACTCAATCCGGGCGAAATCGCTGAAACTTTGGAAACAGCACTAAACGGCAAGAAAGTTTCGGAAGTTATCGAAGGATCAAAAAGATACGATGTTGTGGTGCGACTTGAAGATTCTTATCGTCAATCGTTGGATATTCTTCACCAAATAACGATTGACACGCCACAAGGAACACAAATCCCCGTTTCTGCTGTTGCAACAATTGAGATTTTGCCCGGCCCGAATCAGATTTTAAGAGAAAATGCCAAGCGTCGTATCGTAGTCTCAGCAAACACGAGTGGACGCGATTTAGGCTCGATTGTCAAAGAAATTAAGGAAAGAATTGCGACGCAAATCACTTTGCCCGAAGGCTATTTTATCGAATACAGCGGGCAGTTCGAGGCACAACAAGAAGCTACAAGGATTTTGCTGATTCTTTCCGTTTTTTCGCTAATCGCTATCTTTATGCTCTTGATGAAATCTCTTGGAGACTGGCGTGCCGCTCTTCAAGTGATGATAAACATTCCGCTCGCATTGATCGGCGCAATATGGGCGATGCATCTTTCAGGCGGTATTTTTTCGGTTGCAACTTTAGTCGGTTTTGTGTCGCTTGCAGGAATAACCAGCCGAAACGGAATCATGATGATTTCCCACTACTTGCACTTAATGCGTGAAGAAGGCGAAAAATTCGATGAAAAAATGATAATACGCGGTTCACTCGAAAGACTCGTCCCTGTAATGATGACAGCACTGACAACAGGACTTTCGCTTATACCTTTTGCACTTGCGGCCGATAAACCAGGTAAAGAGATCCTTCATCCTTTGGCAGTAGTCGTATTAGGCGGGATTTTGACTTCTACTCTCTTAGACCAACTCGTTACTCCAGCAGTTTTCTACAAATTCGGAAAACCTATCGCCGATAAACTTGCGAAATGATTTTAGAACCGCTTTCGCTAAATGCTTTTGTAGAATTTAATCCATCGTCTCTTCAGGAAATCGGCCATTTGCCAAGCTTTTAGTCCACTCGATATATTTTTTCGAGTTGAATTTTTTGCCAGTGCTTGCTGAACTCATGTATCTTATCGTGCCGAAAACAGGACGCTCTACCCATGGGCGGTCGTGCTTACCAAAACACCAAAGAATTCCCGCATAAGAATTCGGGTTTCTGCCATCGAGACAGTATTTGTTATTTAGGTGCCCCAAAATATCAAAGGCTTCCTTGTAACTCGGTGTCCATGCAATTACGTTTTTGCCCCAAAGCATCCTGACGTAGTTATGCATCTCGCCCGTGATGAGCATTTCTCTTTGCGCCGCATTCCAGAGTTCATCATGAGTCTTGGCATTTTCTAGCTCTTCGAGAGAATAGATTTTCTCACGCTTATCGTTAGCGTGCTTTCGCATGGTTTCATGAACCCACTCGGGCAAGGCATCAAGAGAATCGTATCTAGGATTATGGCGCGTGAAATTGTATGAAAGCTCACGCCTGACTATTAGCTCTTCTAGGTAAGCGTCTTTTGATTCTTGCGGTGCGTCTGCCTCCAAAACTGCAAGAGCAATCTCAAGCGGAGAAAGAAATCCGAAATGAAGATATGCACTCAATCGGCTAGAACCGTCTATTTCTGGTTTGTTTCTGGTCTCGGCATAGTTCGGTAAAATTTCTTCAATAAACTTTTTCAAGCGTTTGCGTCCGTTTGCCGTTCCACCGTGATAAATCGGCGATGGCGGAACGCTATGATCTATTGCGCATTCTGATACTAACTTTGATATATTTCGAGAAGTTACTTCCGTGTCAGGGCAGTCAATTTGCAAATCTAGTGATGCTACAAGCGGTTTTTCTTCCTTAAAAGGTTTCAAATAGTCAGGGAGCAATTTCTTTATCTTTGGCCTAATCGTATAAGCGGCGTATTCTTCCTTTTCAAACTTCGACATCGGAATAATGCCGTTGGAGTCAACCGCATAAACAGGGATTTTAAGCCTTTCAGCTATCTTTTCGTTATGTTTCGGGATGATAAAACAAGGAAAATCATCCGTAACAAGCAAAGCCGCCTTTTCGGCAAGTTTTGCTACCACATGCTTCGGAGAGCTTTCGTTCTTTTGAAGATAGAAAATGTATTTAATGCCGCGTTTAGCAAATTCTTTTCTTTTTTCTTCGACCCCTTCCAAAATGAAAGTATGAATTCTGTCTGATGCCCATGGATAGTAGTATTTCAAGCCTTCATAGACAATTAACGGTAGTTTCCTTTTATTCGCTTCTTGAATAGCAAAATTCAATGCGTGGTTGAACTCCACACGCTTGAACATTTGCATCCAGTAAACGACATACTTCCCTTCGGGATTTTCAGGTGCGTCCGTCAAAAGCGTAACTCTCTCGCTTATTTGCTTCGTTATTCTCGCCACAAAATTATGATAGCATTTGCTACAAGCCCGCATTAAAGCATCTGTCCGATTCTGCACAAGCAGGATTTTGCCGAGTAACTAAACTTCAAGTTTTCTGCTCTTTGAATAATCCATCAAACTCAAGTTACACTTTCTTTTTTGCTCCTATGGTCAAAATTTGGAAAAGAGAAAAATCACGCCTTTTAGCAGACTGCAAGGTTTTCAAAGTCCGTGAAGACTCGGTTAGAAGCGACGGCAAGGAAATCAAAGTTTACGTTATCGAGAATCCTGATTGGGTCAACATAATAGCCTTAACAGACAAGCAAGAAGTTGTCTTGATAGAGCAATTTCGGTATGGAACTGAAGAAGTGATACTTGAAATCCCAGGCGGAATGATTGATGAAGGCGAAACTGCTGAAGATGCCGCCAGACGCGAGCTTTCAGAAGAAACAGGTTTTTCAGCAGAAAAATGGATTCTTTTAGGCGAGTCAAATCCCAATCCTGCGATCCAAAACAACAAACTCTATCATTTCCTTGCTCTGAACGCTTCAAAAACGGGAAATGTCAATTTTGACGAAAACGAATCTGTCACAACTACGCTTGTGAAACTGGAAGAAATCTCAGAACTTATTCAATCTGGACGCATAAAGCACTCTCTCGTAGTAGCCGCTTTTCATTATTTTTCCTTGTGGCAATCTCGAAATTTGCAAACGGAAATCCCTGATTTGTGATGGAATTGCTCAAAGATGTAGAATATTCGATAAAAACGTATGAAAGTGCGACTTTTGCAACTAGCACATGGCCGCAGTGGCGATAAAGGCGATACGGTAAATATCGGTCTAATAGCCTTGAAAGATGAGTATTATCCGATCTTGGTTCGTGAAGTAACTGCCGAAAGAGTCAAAGAGCATTTTGGGCCAATGGTGAAAGGAAAAGTGGAAAGATATGAACTACCGAATTTGAAAGCATTGAACTTTCTTCTTCACGAATCTCTCGGCGGTGGCGGAACTTTGAGCCTGATGACCGACGCACAAGGAAAAACCTTTTCAACTGCACTTTTGCGAATGGAAATAGAAATCAGCGAAGAAGAGGCCGAGCAATTGAATCTGAAACCGAAATCATAATTCGACAGAATGAAAAACCAAGCCTTCTGTTTGTGCTTTCTGTCAAAACTTTCAATAAACCATCTCAACAAAGGAGCAAATTATGTCAGAGTTAATAGTTGAATTCGATGATTCCATAGCTTTCTTAACGCTAAATCGTCCAGAAAAAAGAAATGCGCTAAATGAAGCACTTGTCAATTCTCTCAAAAAAGCACTCTTTGAAATCAACGAAAGAACTGATGTCTGCGCAGTGGTGATTCGTGGAGCTGGAAAAGACTTTTGTTCCGGAGCTGATCTTTCAATGCTTCAAAAAATGTCACAAGCAGACATTATGGAAAACTTTGCGGACGCAGAAAACTTAATGCATTTGTTTTTGATAATACGAAAATTAAGTCTTCCCGTAATAGCCGCAGTAACGGGCAAAGCATTTGCTGGTGGATGCGGTTTAGCAACTGCTTGCGACATTGTTTTAGCGTCGAAATCAGCCCGCTTTGGCTATCCAGAAGTTAAAATCGGATTCGTTCCCGCAATGGTAATGGCGATCTTGAGACGAAATCTCCCTGAAAAGAAAGCCTTCGAGTTGATTACTCAAGGTTTCGATTTTTCAGCCGAAGAAGCTGAAAAAATGGGTCTAGTTAACAAAGTCTTTGAAGATGAAAATTTCCACAAAAACGTCAATTCATACGTTTCCGTTTACAAAAATCTATCTCGATCAGCAATTAAGCTATCGAAAAAATTGCTCTATCAGATGGACGGAATGGGCTTTGATGCATCTTTGCAAATCGGAGCAGAAATCAACACAATCGCACGCTTTACGAAAGACTGCCAAGACGGGATAGCAAAGTTTCTGAAAAAATAACTTGACTCAACAACGGCTCTTTTTGAATTCGGTAGTTTCAAATCCTCGTTGTGTCTTCATTCAACTCGATTGACGCCAGTCAGGCGGTAATTTCTTAACTTTCCTAACGTAAATAGAAGCTCCTTCTACACGAGTTACAACAACCTTTTCGCCTTCTTCGAGTGCTTCTTCACCTTCTTCGGGAAAAGCTGTCCATACGGAACCATAAACCCTTACTGCCGCTTCGTTCAACGCTCCTTTGCTCGGACTTGTAACCGTGCCGATTTTTCCGGGCAAAGCATCAACGCCTGTAAGAATCGCATTTTCCTGACCTGATGGAAGCAGACTCGAAAAAATCGTTCTTGAAAGCACCGTGAGCAAGATTGAGACAGTGGCAAAAACAAGAAACTGAGCCACAAAACCAAATCCTAAGAAACCCACCAACGCCGCTAAAAGCGCTCCTATGCCAAACCAAAAAAGCACAAATCCAAAGGTGAATATCTCTGCAACTATGAGGACTATTCCCAACACCAACCAGAAAATCCAAGCGTATTCCATAACAACTTCTTTTTTAGTTTAACGAATTTTTGATGTTTTAGTCCATTGTGATAATCTATGAACTTAAGAATCTTGATTTTTGAAATGTTTTGGGGGAGCTGGGGTGGCGAAATAGGTAGACGCACAGGACTTAAAATCCTGTGAGACCGAAAGGTCTCATGCGGGTTCGAGTCCCGCCCTCAGCACCAATTTATTTTTCCTTACTGCAAACTAAACATGCAGTAAGTTTCTAGTTTCTAACTTTTGAAAGAACAACCAAAAGCGGAGTTTTTCTAGCAAAGTCAATACTGTCCAGAAATAACAGTTGATCTTACGCCTTCCACTTCTTTTGCTATTTTAACGCCTGCACTTGCACCTATTCTTGTTGCCCCAGCTTTTACCATTTCCTTTGCATCTTCGAGGCTTTTAACACCACCCGATGCTTTAACACCGAGTTCATGACCTACAACTCTTCGCATCAAGGCAACATCATGAACGGTTGCCCCACCTTTTGAAAATCCTGTTGAAGTTTTAACAAAATCTGCACCTGCATTTTTGGCGGCTAAGCAAGCGCTAACTTTCTCATCATCTGTCAAAAGTGCCGTCTCGATTATCACTTTACATAAAACTCCATGCTCGTGTGCTACTCGAACAACGGCTCTTATGTCTTCCTCGACAGCGCAATAATCTCCTGATTTCAAAGCACCTATGTTGATGACCATATCAACTTCTCGTGCGCCATCGAATATGACGCGGCGCGTTTCATAAGCCTTTACATCCGAAAGAGTCGCTCCCAAAGGAAAACCTATCACCGTGCAGACTGGAATTTTACTGCCTTCCAAAAACTCCGCCGCTTTCCTAACCCAAACAGGATTAACGCAAACGGAAGCAAACCCATATTCTACAGCCTCTTGACAAAGCCTTTTGATTTCGGATTCAGTAGCTTCTGGCTTTAGAAGTGTATGATCAATTATGCTTGCCCAATCACGGGCTGTTGCTGTCTCGCCCAAAACGATCCCGATGCGTGAAGCTCCAGCATCAACTATTCTTTCAACATCGGCTCTGCAAAAAGAGGGACAGAAATTTTCCTCTCCCAACCTTGCCAGAACTAAATCTGTTATCTGCTCTACAAGTTTTTCGTAATTGCTGCTCATCGCTATAATTTTACAACCTTTGCACTTTTGATAAAAAAGCCATGTTCATTAGACTAAATCATCAAGACTGAATTAAACTGGATTTGTAAACAATCAAACAAAAAGGAGGGAAAATGAAAACAAATCGCAGAGAAGCCATAGCTTCGCTTTTTGCAATAGGTGCAGGCGTTCTTGTCGCAAGTTCTGATTTACTAAAAGCCGAAGCGCAAAGTGCAAATACTCAAAACAAATCTTCTGCTTTCAAATTCACCAACTACACAGCACTAACCTACAACTTCGATGGGCTGAAAGGACTTGATAAAGACATGCTCGAACAACACTACAGCCTTTACAAAGGTTATGTAAACAATGTCAACAAAGCGCAAAGCGTAATGATGGAAATGCTCGAAGCGGGCAAGGCTGATACCACAGAGTTTTCTGAAGTTCGTCGGCGTTTAGGTTTTGAATATGCCGGAATGAGACTTCATGAATACTACTTCGGAATGCTCAAACCCGAAGGCTCACCTGTTGATGAAAAATTCAAAAAAGCAGTCTCTGCTGTCTGGGGAAGTTGGGAGAACTGGGTAGCCGATATTACAAGAACTGCAATGATGCGCGGGATTGGATGGGCTATTCTCTACTATGATCCCGTAACAAAAGGCTTACAAAACTTTTGGATTTCAGACCATGAAAATGGCAATCCCCCGGGCTTTATGCCTATTTTCGTCCTCGACGTATGGGAACATGCTTACGTAAAACAATTCGGCGCAGGTGGCCGCAAAGCCTATATCGAAGCTCTGTTCAAAAATGTTGATTGGACAAAGGTTGCTCAAAGATTGCCATAGCACCAGCTTACCGAAAAATTACGCGAGCAACATTGATGCAGGCATAAAGAAGTCTAGATGCAAGCATTGAGAAATGGGCTATTTGATTGACGGAAACAATTTGATGAAGACGCTTGGGGTCAACACCAGAAAGGCGCTCTTGGATAAACTTTTCGGGCTTGCAAAGCTCAAACAAGTTTCTGTAGTCTTCGATGGAGGCGAGGAAAACTTCTTCCCTCACGGCTCAAGCTATAAAGGTATAAAAGTTTTTTACTCAAGAAACTCCGATGCCGATAGCTTCATAAAATCTTTTGTTGAAGGCTCTAAAGAAAGGCACACGCTTGTTGTTGTAACTAGTGACCTAGAGCTTGCCTCTTACTGCCGCCGATGTGGTGCAAAAACCATCTCAACAAAAGATTTCAGCTCTAAACTAAAGAAGCTTAAGGTCGAGAAAAACGAAAAAGAAGATTTGACGGTCAAGCCTGAAGAAATAAGCCAATGGATGAGATATTTCGGTGTTGATGAAAATGACTGAAAGCTTGAAAATTTTTCTAGAATAATTTTTGCTCAAAAGCCAAAGTGGATTTGCATAACGCTAGAGGCTTTTTTACAATCTATATTTCGCTCTTTGTTAAAAGGCCAGGTAGCTCAGGTGGTAGAGCAGCGGACTGAAAATCCGCGTGTCGGCGGTTCGACTCCGTCCCTGGCCACCACTTCCCTCCTGTTTGTCACGCCAAACCTGAAACCCGTTTGATAAAATGAAGTTAGCCTTCATAAGGATCAAATAGCAAATGCGTAATTTCAAAGAGAAACCGAAAGTCGTAATAATTGGTGGCGGATTCGGTGGGCTTGAAGCCGCTAAGAGACTGGGAAACAAACCTTTTGAAGTTATCCTGATTGACCGAAAAAATCATCATACGTTTCAGCCGCTTCTCTATCAAGTCGCAACAGCCGTGCTATCGCCGGGCGAGATAGCTTCACCTATAAGAAGAATCTTGCATCGCTACAAAAACATCGAGGTAATCTTGGGTGAAGTAACTGATTTCGATCTGAATCGTAAGGCTGTGAAGATAAACGCTTGTCCAGAAAGCGATGATAACCGCTGCGAAATTTTCTTTGATTATTTGATAGTTGCGGCTGGCGCAAAACATTCTTATTTTGGCCATGAAGATTGGGAAGAATTAGCACCGGGTCTGAAAACTCTCGAAGACGCATTAGAAATCCGAAGACGCTTGCTTTTCGTTTTTGAACTCGCCGAACGAGAAGCGCTTTTGACAGGCATTCAAAAGCCGATTTCTTTCGCTATCATAGGTGGTGGACCTACAGGCGTTGAGCTTGCTGGAGCAGTTGCAGGCATAGCTCGACGTGCTTTAGCAAAAGATTTCAAGCTGATAGACACAACAAAGGCTAGAGTCATGCTTTTTGAAGGAGCTTCACGCATTTTGAGTAGTTTCGATGAAACTCTTTCCCAAAAAGCAAAAAAACAGCTTGAAGATTTAGGCGTTGAAGTTTACTTAAACAGTTTTGTCAAAGCAGTTGAGCGGGGACGAATTTTAGTAAATGATGAATGGATTGAATGTAGCGCAGTGCTTTGGGCAACTGGCGTTTCTGCTTCGCCATTAGGGAAGAAACTCGGAGCACCAACCGATAAAGTCGGGCGTGTTCTTGTCAATCCTGATCTCTCGATACCAGACCACAAAAACGTTTTTGTCATCGGTGACATGGCTTTTGTGAAGATGGATAATGGAAATCCTGTTCCCGGAGTGGCTCCAGCCGCAATCCAGATGGCTCAAACAGTTGCCGAAAATATCATTCGCGATCAGAAAGGAAAAGAACGCAAAGTTTTCAAGTATGTTGATAAAGGTTCAATGGCAACTATTGGGCGCAATAAGGCAATCGCAGAAATCGGTAGAATAAAACTATCTGGCTTAATAGCTTGGCTTACGTGGCTTTTTGTGCATCTGATTTTTTTAATCGGCTTTCGTAACAAGGTTTCAGTAATGATAGAGTGGATTTGGGCTTATTTTACACGGGAGCGAAGCGCTCGGCTCATCACCGGAGATGCCGAAGAATTGCTCAAAACATTTGCTAGTAGGCAAAACTTGCCTACTGCGAAACGATGAACTTAATCGGACCATCCTTTTTGAGAATACTCTTAAGCTTATCGTATGTTATCAAAACTTCCTGAGTGCCCGCGGCATAAGGTGCAACCTCATAAGGATTGAAAATTATCAAAAGTCCATTTTTCGTTATCGCCCAATTCCGGTAGTTTTCTTCCTCTGGCTTTGCTCCTTCTTCCCACAGTATTTCTGCATCACCGTATTCCTCCTGAAACTTTGCCTTCAGCTTCTTGATGCAGTATTGGGAAATTACATCCAAGTAATCGGGTGAGTTAAACAAATCTCTTAACGCAAACGTTCTTCCTTTCTCCATATCAAAGTTGATAGTGCTAGTCCCATGATTTGGGTGCGCCGCTCCTGCAAAGTAGCGACTTTCACTAAGGAAAAGGCTTAAAACATTTTCGTCGGCATAAGTGATGTTATATTTCAGGTCAATGAAACTGTGAGATTCCATCATATTTCTATCCGCTTTTAGCGCTTCCCATGATTCTTCAGCATCGGTCCTAAAATCTGAAGCCATTTGTTCAGCTAGTCCTTTTACTAAATTGTTGAAAATTTGAGCATTCCTTACACCGTAAATTTCAGGATATTGAACATCTACACGATACCTCTTTTGTTTGTTTTCTTCACTTCTCATGAAAGGTCTAACCTCGGCATCTGTTTTGAAGAAAATCATCTGTTCAGACGCATAAAACCTCAATTTATTTCTGCTCTTTGGATTTATCCAATCTCCACTGATAACGCTTTTATATTCTTCGGTTCTCCATTCGCCTCTAAACTCGCCTGTTTTCGCACCGCTCGGATCAGTTTCTACTAAAGAAAACTTACCGTCCTTGGTGATTTTTCCAGAAAGTTTGAGTTTCTGTTTGTCTCTAGATTTCAGATAAAAATACTCACCACCAAGGTTTTCGCCATTTTGCCATAAACTCATCCAAAACGGATATTCTTGATATGCCCCATCATAATTTCTTGCAATGTAACCAACGAAAATTTTCTTGTTGCCCTGTTTAACTTTCTTCAAAGTTTCGTCGGCTTCCCCAACCCCTTCAACCGTCAACACTGGAGAGGAGCTTGGATTCAATGATTCAGAATTTGTCGAAAGATTGCCATCTTGAAACACTGGACAGCCAATCAACAAAGCGATATAGGCTAAAAAAGTCATCGAAAGAGCGATCTTCATCAAATTTTCTCCTTGTGTAAGATTTTTCTTCTCAAGTAGTCCAAAGCTGCTTGGCTTGCGCGCCAGCGAATTAAATATCTGTCGCCGGGTAAAATCACCTTGAACGATTTTGTTTCTGTCTCATCGGAATATCCGATAAAAACTAATCCAACAGGTTTTTCTTTAGTCCCGCCAGATGGGCCTGCAATTCCTGTGACGGAAATCCCATAGTCTGAACCAGCCTTTTTGCGAACACCTGAAGCCATTGCTTCTGCAACCTCCGCAGAAACAGCCCCATGTCGTTTGATTAACTCAGATGGAACGTCAAGCATCTTTATCTTTGCTTCATTTGCGTATGCAGTGACACCTAGCAAAAAGTATTCTGAAGCACCTGCAATGTCAGTCAGCCTTGCGCCGATTAAACCTCCTGTGCAACTTTCCGCAACAGCTAGTGTTTTTCTTCGCTCCTTCAGAAGTCTTCCTACAACCTCTTCCATGGTCTCACCATTCAGCGCAAAGACAGCAATTCCTAATTTTTCAGTAATTTCCGAAGCCAGTTTTTCAAGAGCTTCATCAGCCTCTTGTTGAGATTTCGCTTTGGCTGTTAGATGGATTTCTATCTCGCTTCGGTTGAACAGAATTGAAGTTCTAATATTTTCGTATTTTGAATAAATTGGAGCTATCGCTTCGTCAACAGCCGATTCTCCCATGCCCGAAACTCTTAACAATCTTCTTCTGAAAACAACTCCACTTGCCGAATCACCGAGTCGCGGCAAAACATCTTTTTCAAACATTGGTTGATTTTCCCTTGGCGGTCCGGGTAAAACAGCAAGGCTTTTTTCGTTTAATTCTATAAACATCCCAACAGCAGTTCCATTTGGATTTTCCAAAATGACTGCTCCTTCAACGACAAAAGCCTGTCTTTTGTTGATTTCGGGCATCTGCCGATTCATTCGGGCAAATTTTTCTTTTATTTGTCTTGCGACTTCTTCGTTAAAAATCAGCTTTCTACCGAGTGCTTCTGCAACAGCTTGCCGCGTTACATCATCTTCGGTTGGACCTAAACCGCCTGTTAGAATTATCACATCCGAACGCTTCAGAGCCGAGTTTATAGCCTGCTTAAGTAGCTCAATATCATCGCCCACGACCGCTTTCATGATAACTTCGATTCCGATTTCATTGAGCTTCTGTGTGAACCAAAGGCTATTCGTATCAATTTTGTCTGGAGTCAACAGTTCAGAGCCTATAGCAATTATTTCAGCTTTCTGCATACTGAAAAAATGTTATCACAAGGTTCTGGTTTTAACGATGAAATATCCGAAACATTAGCCTTTTGTTGAGCGAAGTTTCTCAAGTTAGAATTTTCTTGATGATCAAATTGCTGGCTTTAGATTTGGACGGCACGCTTTTAAGCTCTTCTGGAAAACTCTCTGAAACTAACAAGCAAGCTATCCGCAAGGCAGAAGAATCTGGAGTTTTGGTTACAATCTGCACAGGTAGAAGATTTCGCGATGCCGTTCCCGTAGCGCTAGAACTTCAACTCACAGCTCCTATAATTTCTCATAATGGAGCATTGATAAAATTCGCCGAAACTCTGGAGATTCTTTCTGCTTCAACGATTAACCCAACAGTAGCAAAAACCGTCTTGCAAATAGGCAGGGAACTTGGGTTTGATCCTATGGTTTCCGTAGATCCGCACGGCAAAGGAACACTCTTTTATGAACGGATTTCAGAAGAAAATCTTCCGCTACTTGCATACATAAACTGGGCACGCAAACTTCATGGCGAAGAAGCTGAAGAAGCCGTTCATTATGTTCCAAACTTAGACTACGTTCTGGATGAGTCTGAAGTAGTTCATATTTCGTTTTCGGGCGCCTGTGAACGGATGCAAGAATTTCAAGAAGTTTTAGAGTCGGAGATGAATTCTCAAGTAAACGTTTTAGCAACCGTTTATCCAAAGCAAAATTTCACGTTAATAGATGTTCTCCCACCCGATACCTCAAAGGGCGCAGGCGTCGAGAAACTAGCAAAATTTTATGGTTTTTCAAGCTCTGAAGTAATGGCAGTGGGAGACAACCTAAACGATCTGGAAATGCTTGAATTTGCAGGTATTTCTGTAGTTGTAGCGAATGCTTCCTCGGAACTTCTTTTTAACGAAAAATATCACAAGACTTTATCAAACGATGAAAACGGTGTAGCATTAGCAATTGAAAAGTTTATTTTCCAAAATGGCAAAGATAGCGGTTATTGAAACAAATAAGGGAACGATAAAGTTTGAACTTTTAGAAAAGGATTCACCGAAAACGGTGGAAAACTTTTGTCTGCTTGCGGAAAAAGGCTATTACAACGGTTTGACTTTTCATCGCGTTATTAAGAACTTCATCATCCAAGGTGGTGACCCGTTAGGGACAGGTTACGGCGGTGAATCTGCATGGGGTGGCTACTTCGAGGATGAGATAAACTTGCATTCTGAACTTTACAAAGGAGTTTATCATCGCGGAACCGTCGCAATGGCAAATGCTGGTCCTAACACCAACGGTTCACAATTTTTCATAATGCAAGCTGACTATCCGCTTCCACCGAAATACACTAAATTCGGGAAAGTGATAGAAGGAATAGAAGTCGTTGATTCGATTGCGGAGGTTCCAACTAATGAAGATGATAGGCCGTTGGAAAAAATCATCATGCGTAAAGTTTATGTTGTAAATAGTTCGACGCTATGAGAGCCGTTGTTCAAAGGGTTTCAAGCGCAAGCGTGAAAGTTTGTGGCAAAAAGATAGGCCAAATAAGTAAAGGGCTTTTAGTGCTTCTCGGAGTTTCACATGAAGACACGGAAAAAGACGTTTTTTACACGCTTGAAAAAACGCTAAACTTACGCATTTTTGAAGATTCGGAAGGAAAGATGAATCTTTCGCTTTTGGACATCGGCGGTGAGCTTCTTGTAGTTTCTCAATTCACGCTCTACGGCGACGTAAGACGTGGTCGCAGACCGTCTTTCGTAGAAGCAGCACCACCGGAAAAAGCAGAGAAGCTTTATGAGCTTTTTGTTTCGGAAGCAAAGAAGCAAGTTAAGCAAGTCGCAACCGGCATCTTCCAAGCCATGATGAGCGTTGAGCTTGTCAACGAAGGACCTGTTACTATTCTGATTGACAGTAGCAAAAAGTTTTGAAACAGTAACTCAGGTAGTATGCAAATCTTTTGGATTATCAAGATTTTATGCGAACGCTGTTACATCTCAGATTTTTAGCTCGTCCATTAATCTTTCTGCTTCTAGTTCTGTTAATTGGAGGTTTTTCTTCAGCGTGTGAATCAACCACTCCAAAAGGTTCTCCTACAAAATCTTCCGTAAAGACAGGCATAAAGCCCATTCCCGACGATGAAGTTGCCATAATCGAGATGGAGAATGAAAGTGCTTACGGGAAAATCATTATCGAACTCTATCCAAACATAGCTCCTGAAATGGTTAAACGATTCAAAGAACTTGCCAGAGAAGGTTTCTATGACGGCACCACTTTCCACAGAATCAACGCTTCAGTTATTCAAGGAGGCGATCCGCTATCGAAAGACAATGATCCATCAAACGACGGCATGGGAAAGTCAAACAAACCTAATGTCCCTGCGGAATTTTCTGATATACCCTACGATGCAGGTATAGTCGGTGCGGCACGTAGCCAAGATCCTAATTCCGCAAACTCACAGTTCTTTATAACCTTAAAGCGAGAACCATCTTTCGATAAAAAATACACTGTTTTCGGTAAAGTCATCGAAGGGATGAACAACGTGCGAATCATCGCCGCTTCGCCACGCGATGGTGAACGTCCTCTCGAACCCATAAGAATAAAGACTATCAAAATCGTGAAACGAACAACTGATTCGCTCGGTGAATAAGATAACAAAGAACTGCAAAAAATTTTCCAAAATGCTACAGCCTTTTATGTTTGAAATCTCAACCAAAGGAGTCTAAATTATGATGAGCCATATAGGAGAAAGCGGCGAAGCACGCATGGTTGATATTTCCAAGAAGGAAATAACCGAACGTAGAGCCGTTGCCTCGGCAAAAGTCTTTTTGAATTCGGAAACTTTGGAAGTTTTAAGGTTGAATCAACTCCCAAAAGGAAGTCCGTTTGAAGTTGCCCGCATCGCTGGAATTTTGGCCGCCAAAAAAACGTCTGAGTTAATACCGCTATGCCATCAAATCGGACTCTCAAAGGTAGATTTGAAAATCGAACTTTCAGATTACGGTGTTTATCTAGAAGCCGAAGCAAAAGCCTCAGACAAAACAGGCGTTGAAATGGAAGCGCTTACGGCAGTCACAATTGCCGCTTTGACGATTTACGATATGTGTAAGTCAATCCAAAAAGATATAGAAATTGGTGAGATCAGGCTGGAACTAAAAGAAGGTGGCAAATCAGGGAAATATGTAAGACCTTGAAGCCATCGAGAATTCCAAATCTCCAGACACAGTTAAAACCTAATCATTCTAACTCTTCAAAAAAAATCGGGATTCCTTTGCTAGGAATCCCGATCTATTTCCAGGCTAGATGGTGGTTTAATTTACTCTCTGAAAACCAGTAAGTTGTATGTTATGAATGAAAGGTGTTCCTGGCGGCAAACGAGTAGGATCGAGGAGTGAAATATCAAATGTCCAGTCTCTTTGGGGTGGGCTGTATACCTTGCTACAGCATTTGAAAGAGCCATTGTTGACCTGAGCATTATAGAGATTTATAAGCGAGCCTGTGTAATGTAGAGGTGCCGCGTTTCCTCCCCAATATTCAAGAAAACGCTTGAAGTTGTGAATTCCACCAGCCAGTCTCGGGTCACCACCACCCTGATTCGGGTTACCGTTTAAGCTACTTCTTGGATCACCTGCAAGCATGGCAAAACGAACTGTCGTTTCTGTAGCAGGTCTATTACTCAGCGAGAAGGGATAACAGAAACTTCTCGAATCCTGCCAGTTATTTGAAAGTATTATCACTGCATCTGCCACTATTGAAGCTGGGATATGCTCAGGCGTATTTTGAGGTAAGTACCTGGTTGAAGGAGTAACATCCGTGGATGACAACCCTGTTCTGTCAACTCCGGTAGCATTGTAGTTACCCAAAACATAAACCGCATTTTCTGAAGCTACAGTGAAACCTTTGGTATTAGCTGGATTCGTAGCATCATACCGACCTGGCAACACTGTTCCGTTAATCAAGCGAACTCCGCGACGATAGTAAGAATGATCGAAGAAAGCACAGTAAGGGAATCTGTTGTCATAATCAGTGTATCTTGGAGCCTCTCCACCGTAATCTACATCGAGAACCCCGTTATCATTTACGTCTTCACCGGGTTCCATAGTGATAGATGTTGGATTATTAGTAGGAACATAGATGTTCTCCATGTCATACTGTCCATCGAAATCTCTATCACCACGACGGTCGGATACATAAAGAACCCAACCGTTTGCCTCAGGAACATCAGTTGATCGAATGCGCCTTCCGTTTATTGTTGGCATAGCACTGTCGAATTCACCATTAAGGAATCTTCTCAGGTTTGCTATGTCAATATCTATCATGCTCATCACACCAGCCCATGGCACTGTGCCATTTGGATAGAGGCTATTAAGTTGCGTATTTGTAAGGCTATCATTAAACAATCCTTCTCTCGTATCAAACATCTTTATCGGGAAAGGAACGATTTCTAGGTTCGTTACAGTGTTTCCTAATGGAAGGTTCAACCGCTTTCTATGAACAGGATCATCTGGAGGAGAATATCCAGTATCAAGCCCTGCCCAGGTGCTACCATTATTGGTAGAATATCTAAGTGCTACTATGTTTTGGTTAATCGCCATCCCAGGATTAGGAATAGCAGGAGATACACTTGGAAGAAAAGTGTAGTATGTATTATCTGAAGCAGTTAGTTGCTCTCCGGGCATAGAAAATCTTTGAAGTTTAATAATCGAACGGCTATCGGCATTACCGTAACCTTGAATCATACCGGCAAACGCGGGTCTTTCCGTAACACCTAGACTCAAAATATGCTCAGTTACATCTTGGGTTTCAACTTGTCCTGTTACAGGGCTTATCCGCACTAACTCAACCTTTATCCAAACCTGTCTTTGTCTTCCGTTTATGGTTGTTCCACCGGTTCTGAGTCTATAACCGTTGACTCTAGTAGCTTGATAACCATCAGCCATCGGCTTAGGTAAATAGCCAGCTCTTTCTGGGTTAGATACATCATCGCCATTACCTGAGGGATCGCCGTCAAGTCTAACACCGCAAGGAGTTGATACGGCGTTGCCAGTTGCTGGATCTGCACACCCGGGAAGCATTTCTTTCCTGTCGGCAAGAGTTATGCGAATCCCGTTCTTGTTTGCATATCTTTCCTTAGTCGTAATAAATGAATCGGCAGTGGAGCTATTCACAGGAACTATCGCTCCATTTAGGTTATGAAGATCACCTATGTTCTTACCCCTCTTTATCAACTCTATGTAACTAAGTCCACCATGACTTGCTATCACAAGTGGCAAGTCCAAGCGTGGTTGTCCTGACAGAAGGTTTCCTTGGAAAAGGTTTCTATATGTCGGCCAATTCTCGTTTCTGTAAAGAGTAGGATAACCACTACCGAGATTAACAGGTGTGGAAGCAGACGCTCCGCAATCTGACCCGTAAGAAGTCGTTATAACACTCCCCATGCAGTATCTCAGTTGCCTGTAAATGCCAGTAGCATCCCTGATGTAAACTTTATCACTCCAATGATTCCAAGGGGAGCCATTTCTGGCAACGTCCGTTATTATTTCTCTGCTAGCCGTAACAATTGATGAGAAATAAAGCCCACTGCTAGCCATCAGGAATATGTTGCCATTGCTATGAACTCTTCCGCCAAAGTTAAAAAGTGGCCCTGGATGAAATTCAGCATCATCATTGTAGAAAATACCAAACTGAAACAGCGGAATACGATTATTGTAAATCCACCGCCTCAAAACTACTTGAACTCCGGAATTCCTATCTGTTGTGGTCGTCTGAAATCTCCACTCATCTCTGAGAGCCTTCAGACCTTTTAGAAAGCTTCCTGTCAGATCAACAACCCTCGCACTTCTAGTTTGAACCACTTCTTGCTGAAAATTATAATCCTCAAATCCGGGAGGAACAGTATTTCTGATTCTCTGTAGATCAACCAGATCAGGAGAAAGTTTTTCCTCGAAGACTTTATCGAATTCACGAGTCATAGTCTCAAGGCTTGCTTCAGCGGCCGTAAATGCACGCGTTTCCGCCACATCATTTGCAGTGCTAAGAGTTTCACTAACCGAGCGAGTAACAGCTAAGGCAACAAAGGCTGCTAAAAGCACAAGAATAAGCAGCGTTAAAACAATGGTCGAACCGTCCTCTGATTGTAACCCTTTTTTTACCCCTAAAGAAAATCTTTTCATAAATCCACCTCCTACTTTCAAAATCAGGCATCGTAATTTACGTTCCTGGTGCTAAAAGAAGCATTTACTGTAAATTCTCTCCTCCTGCGAAGTTGTTCATCTATTTCCGGGGACTGAACTGTTAAAGTCACATTTACTTGTATAACCATGTTCATATCAAGTGGAGTATCATCTCCATCGCCATAAACTCCGTTGGGACCTGCGGCTGGATTGTCTAAAACCCGACCGTCACTTAATAGATAAGTTATCTGCATGTCCTTCACATTATAAGCTATCGGCATTCTCTGGATTTGAGCGGTTGGTGGTTGGCCTCTGTTATTTCCAAAGTTTATTTTAACGAGCGTCCCGTCTGGTTCTACCCTGTAAGCAACCCAGAAAAATCTTTTTGCAGTAACTCCTGGGTAGTTGGTGCAGTTAGTATCACTACTGGATGCACATTTTCTCAAAATGTTGGCATTATTTCCAGTTCCATTAGCTGGCAGATTAATTCCTAGTGGATCACCTGGGGCTAAGGTAATCCGATTGTTTCCTTGGTCAACAGATGAGACCATTACTGCAACCTGATTAGAATCAGACTGAATTAGCAATAAATCAAAAGGGCTGAAACCAAAACCAGCGGCAAGGGTGTTTGGATCGTAACTGAGAATAATATTCGAGCCGCTTGTCACCGCGTTTGTTATAGAAACAGGGCTACCACCGTTAAATTCAACATCCGCAAAAGCAAAGGCAACTAGGTCTGTTCTTACACTTGGGTCTAAGTTGTTTGTAAAAACATTATTCCCAGGAATCACAGCAGTTATTATATCTCTTCCGCTCAGATCAGGAGGTATGCCAAGCCTTGCATTAAGGAAGTTATTCGGTGCAACTGCTCCGACCCTAGTATAACTTAATCCTGCATTTAGTGCGTCTCTACCTATTAGATGAATAGCTATACGAGCATTTTTCGCAACTTCAACCTCACGGTTAGCCCTATTGCGATCTATAAAACCAACTTGCAGTAGCCCGTATATCGAACCAACAACTATTAGAAAAACAAGCATCACTATAATTGTCTCTACAAGTGAAAAACCTTTTTGATTGAAGTTTCTCATCTTCTTCCACCTCGCTTATCAGTAGTTAGTTACTATCGTTGACACAGTTTGCTGTCTTGGTATTCCTCTAACTGAGTAACGAACTGATATATCAATTCTGCGTCTTGTTACTCCGTAAACGCTTGAAGGTCTATCTGGATCTTCAAGATCGGTTATCTGAATCATTCTTTCAAATCCCCCGATGATGGGACTAGTATTTTGATTTGAACCGGTGCCGCATGGACCCGGAGCGTCGCAAGCATCATCAGCTGTTCCTGGTATTCCATCGGCTCCCGGACTTTGCCTCACTGGTCTCCATCCATCCAAAAATATCCCCTGGACACCATTTACAGGCGGTTGTGAAGCATTTCTTATCAAATCCCAGCCGTTTATACCGATGGTTCCTGAGGTTCCGCGACGACCTAGGTCACGAGTTGCAAATATCCCTTCCAAAGCCGATAAAGCCATCTGTTTTGCTATAGCCTGCTGCTCTGTTTCGTAAACTCGAATCAAAGCTGTTGTTATGGCACTTACCGAAGCTAAAACGCCTATCATCATGATTGTTATGGCAAGTATCAAATCCAGATAAGAAAAACCCTTCTCATTTCCCATAAACCTTTCTCCTTAGTAGTAGTATTCCCATCTGTTAGAACTATAGTTGTATCTCCACATTCTGACGAAACCGCTGGTCCACAGAATTGTAAGCCCGTAAGCTTGCTCAGAACGATTTGGATTGTCTTTTCTACGTGACCAGACATACAAAGCAGCATTCACAGGATTTGCGTTGGAGCCTATCGCATCAGTTCCTGCATCAACGACTGTTCCGTTACTTAAAAAACGAAAAGTGCAAACATTGCGATTTACACTTGAAGGATAAACACTCAACGGACATCCATTTATAGGTGTAACGCTTATCATTTCTGAAGGAACAGCAGATATATCAGGTATAGCAATGGCTACTTCTGCCTCGCTAGAGAAAACTAACCTTCGTATTTCTCTATCATCTTGCCAGTCAGTAGCATTAGTATTTTCGTCTATCAATCTCACCATAATCGTTCTGTCTGCTGGGTTACTACGGCCTGTTATGTCAACCTCGACACGCATTGTCCTTCTTTGCGTTAATGCACGCTGACGAGCCTCTCGAAGAATATCAGCTATCTGCAACACTTGTTCGCTCGGCCTGTAAACCTGGCGATAGTTTGTTATGAACGCAAATGTTATGGCCATTATGATCATCGTTATCATTATCACTACTATCAACTCTACAATTGAAAATCCGCGTGCCATAAAAACCTCACTTCTTTTCTCGAAATTTCGCACAGTGCTTTGCTTTTTATTGATCTACCGTGACAAGTAACGCCACGGCGGTTTTCTATAAAATTTTAATCACTTTGAGAAGAAAAACGCAAGGTTTTTTTCAATAAAAACAATTTTTTCAAAAATTTTTTAGAATACAATTAAGAAGCAAAAATTGAGGTAAAATAACGAAATGTGAGAGCACTTGCAAGGCCAACATGAGCAAACAAAATCTGATAAATCTTCTTATCAAAGGCACCTTAACAAAAGTTGGGCGCTTTGTGGACTTTTTAACCGGGCGAAATTGGCAACCGTCAAGCAATCTGGCTACCAGTGTCCTGATTGAGAAAGTAAAAAAGCTGATGGAGGCCGAGATTAAAGAAGAAGCTGGTGGGAAATTTGTGCCTCATCGAATTTGGCTAAAGGCTCAATGGAACTTATTTGATCTAGAAACTGCTGAAAAGGTTGAAACACTGAAAAACGAAATCCTGACGGCTATAGTTGACTACATAAACGACAACCGCTACCACACCTACGCTCCTTTGAATTTGGAGATAAAGTCCGATTACTTCATCGAAGGGCTAGTTTTGCGAGTTGGATTCGATGAGATCAAGGGTGAGAAAGCAGAGATTAGAGTATGTTTAGACGATAGATTTACTAAGGAGACATCAAAATCAGAGGAAACTCCTGTCTTCCATTCTCCACAAGCTAGAACTGCTAAGGTTGTAGTCGAATACGAATCAAAGGAAGAGAAAAAAATCTCGGAAATTGAGCTAAAGGAAAATTCTCGCATAACCATAGGTAGAACTGATTCAAACGACTTGGTTATTAAAGATGCAACGGTTTCAAAAATTCATGCTAGTTTATCTCTCAGTAGCGATGGCCAATTGATGATCTGCGATCTGGGCTCCTCTAATGGGACATTTCTTAACGGCAAGCGAATCCCTGATGGAAAAGCCGTCTCGATTTCAGAATCCGATGATATTAGGCTTGGATCGGTAAAAATTAGATTTCATTGCACTTTGCAACCTCAGAAAGAGCCAGAGTTTCTTTTGGAAACCACTGACTTTCAGAATCAATCCGATACCGCCATCTTGAACATAAATAGCTCTAAAGACGCACAAATAGTTCCCAAATCAGTCTCTATGGCTTTCTCAAACGAAAAAGGCGCTAAAACGACGGTCAAAACTCAATACAACGAAGTTACAAATAGCTCAGAAACCGATGCAAATTTGGAATCAGATGAAAACTCAAAAATTTCTGCAGAACCGAAAAACTAAAATAACCAACGGGCAGTTATTTTCAAGTTTGAAAAAATTGCGTTAAAAAGAGAGAATCGCTACTTTGAAAAATTGTTGGATGATGAGATTTGAGATGACGTTTATATGCTCGCTCTAGTTGATTGGCAAAGATTTAGACCCGAAAATCTCCTTGCTGGGCAAGTCTTGGAAAGAGTCCCTGCCGGACTGAGTCTGCTTTATCTTGTTGGCCTTGCATTGATTGTGTTTTTGCTTTTCCTCTTGCTTTTTGACGGTCGCAAATTCCAATTTGTTTTTGAAAGAGATTTGCCGAAGAAAGTAAAAAATCGGCTTAATCGAACGGCAACTAATAGAAGCTTGATAATCTGGCAGGTAATTTTCATTTTACTGGCATCAACGGTATTCGGATTTCACGTTTATTGGACCATTTTTGCTGCAACAAACGATGAAAGGTTTCAAAGACTCAGTAATCGCGACATAAGATTTCGGCGCATGGCACTATCAGAACTGCGCGGGTGGATTTTCGACCGTTCAGGAGACCTTTCAAATATTCTGGCATACTATAAAAAACAACCTGATGGCTCAATTGTTCGCACCTACACGCTCGAAAAAGAAATGGCGCATCTTTTTGGTAGTGAACTAGGCTCTCCCGGACTTGAAAGGGCTTTGTTCACTCAATCCTTTGACAAATTACCCGAAGCTTGGGAAGTTTTTATTCAAGACAAAAAATCAGAAGTCAAAGATGTCCGTCTGACAATTGACAAAGACTTGCAAATTTTCGTAGCGAAGCAGTTGGAAGGAAAAAAGGGCGCAATAGTGGTTTTGAATCCTCAAACTGGCGATCTTTTAGCGATGTATTCAAGCCCTTCCTTCACTTTAGGCCAAATAAAAACAGCGGAAGATTTGACAAGGCTTGAAGCAGACAAAGCAAATAGACCTCTATTGAACCGTGCAACCCGTGAGTATTATGTTCCAGGCTCAACCTTTAAGACCTTCACCATGATTACGGCTTTCCGTGCGGGGATGGAAGACCTAACATTTGAGAGTCGTCCTGAAGGATTTATTCCCTTTCGTGGCTCTAAACCGATTTTGGATGCAAATGGCGGCTGCGAACCGCCCTATGGTTGCATGGTGCTCGACATAGGACAAGCCTATGAAGCCTCAAGCAATCAGTATTTCGCTCAACTTGCTGTGGCTTTAGGTAGAGAAAGACTAAAACAAACAGCTCGTCTCGTCGGAATCGAACCTGTTGAAACCCCTGCAGAAGCTTTGAACTTCAGGCTTTTTCCAGATATTTGGAATACAAGTAGCAAGGAAATTGCTAATTCTCTAGCCCCAGCACAATCGGTGATGGTTCTTGGAAATGAAATATCGGCTTATGATCTAGGACTTGAAGGAATGGGGCAAGGCTATGCAGGACAAATGACTCCTTTCCAGATGGCCTTAATAGCCGCAGCAGCAGGGAATTTGCAGGGCAAATTGATGAAACCAAAAATCGAACTCGACCAGCCGCCACAAGTTTTCTCGCAAGTTCTGTCACCAGAACAAGCGGCAAGAATTAGAGAAATCATGGCACTTGTTACGGAAGGAACTGGCGGCACAGCTACAAGAGTTTTTGCAAACATAAGAGCGGCAGGCATAAGAGTCGGCGGGAAAACCGGAACAGCCGAAAAGTTAGCACCGGTTTTTGAAAATGGAAAACTCAAAACCGTCAAAAAAAGGCGCAAAGTCCGAGGAGAATGGATAGAATATGAAGTGCCTGTCATGTATGAGCGAACTGATAGCTGGTTTATATGTATTGCGCCGCTTGAAAATCCGCAATTAGCTATTGCTGTCGTCGTGGAGGGTGGCGGATTCGGAGCAAGAACTGCCGCGCCAATAGCGGCGAACATCATCCTAAAAGCTCGTGAACTTGGGCTTTTGGGCGAAAAATATAAGCCAAAGCAAAGCCAAACTCCTACACCAACAAGAAATCGTAGAAGATGAAAAACCGCACTGCACTGCACGTTTTAATCCTGTTTGTCGTTTTACTGCTAACGGCAATATCTCATTATGCAATTTACTACAGTGCGCTGATTCGCGGCTACGAAACCTCCTGGATAACAGCTACAAGAAATTTAATCCTGATTTTTATATTGGCTGTTCTACCACTACTATTGAAAAAGGTAATCAAATTTTACGGTAATTGGACGATATACACTTCCGCTGTGGTTTTATTTTCTATTGGTTTGACAATGCAATATAGGCTCTTCAGCGATCCCGAATACACTTCACGCACCAATAAAGCAGAAGCGCGACAAGCAAAAATTCAAACCTTGCAGGAAAGATACATTCAGGAAAACTATACACCTGAGAAGAAACAAATGGCAGGCTTTCCACCGTCGCCACCAGCGCCAGCCGATCTTTCAAAAGAAACCCCACGAAAGGCTACGGAAACATTTTCCGAAGTTCTGACTTCAGGCAAAACTTTGATTCCACTGTTTGCAATTTTTTCATTTGTTGTGGCTTACATTCTGATGCGGAAAGAAAGCGTCTTGAAGTCACTGCAAAACAATGGTTTCTTGATTGTTTCAATAACGCTGATTCCACTAATGGCAGCAGCGGTTACTTCACAGGCCGGTAAATTCATGGGGAATATGACGCCTTGGGAACCATCGAAGATTCCTTTTCTGATAGGATTTGCATCTGTGTTGAGCGAGCTTTACCGCAGATTGACGAAAACTTACTGGGGAATTCCAAGAGCGCAAGACCTTATCCCGCTATTCTTCATGGCAGTTCTTCCGTTCATTCCGTTTTTCGTCCTAAAAGACTTCGGCCAAATGCTTGTCTTTAGCTCCGTTTACATAACACTTTACCTCATAGCCGTTCGCAGATTTTTGCAAAGATTGGTCTTCGCAGGTTCTGTGGCTCTTCTGGTTGCAATCTTGCTCTTGAGCGCTCTGCCAAGTAGTGTTCAAGTAAAAATCCCTCTTCTTTCGACCTTAGCCGAACCGATTAGAGCTTTTTTACCAATGAGAATTCACCAAAGATTTCACTTATGGTTCGATGCCTTCACCCCGCCAACTCCTGATACGCCCTGGTGGAAAGGCGATTTGGCGGAATTTTACTGGCGAAATTACAAAGATGACTTAATCGAAAGAAGACCAGACGCGAAAGCTTTATACGACGAGCTTGAAAGGCTTGAATCAAGTAAAAGCACTAGCGCAGAAAGCAAAAAACGCATCTCACAAATCCGTAATGAACTGAAAAAAGCGGCTGAAGAAGAAATTATCAAGACGTATGAACTAACAAAAAATCTTTCAGATAACGAAGGAGAAAATCAACAAATCGGTGCATCTCAGGAAGAAGAAAAAGAACTTCGAGAATTGAAAGAAAAACTAGAACGCATCAACGAAGAAGCATGGTTTGGCGATGATGCTTTGCAATCAACAAGAGCAACGTTTGGGATATATTCAGGCGGAAAGACAGGGCGTGGATTGGGTTTAGGTTATGTTGAACTCATTCCAGTTGCAGATTCTGATTATGTCTATGCCGCAATAGGCGAAGAACTTGGACTTTTTGGTGGATTGTTGATAACCTTTGCATTGGTGATTTTTGTAATTTCAGGAACGAAAACAGCGATGGAAGCTCGCGATATGTTCAGCAAACTCTGTGCGGCAGGGTTAACTGCTTTCATAGGTTTTCAAGGATTGGTGAACATGGGCGGGATAACCAGAGCCTTGCCGATGACAGGCATTACACTTCCGTTCGTTAGTCACGGCGGATTTTCTTTGATAACGAGTTTTATAATGCTGGGAATGTTATTGGCCATTTCCCATAGAAATGCAGTTGATGCTTTAATTGACAAAGCAGGGGCAGAAAAAGTTAAGCTTTCATAGGAATCAGGAGAAAAAGATGCAAGGAAATTTTCAAATAAAATCAGCAGCAGTAACCGACAGAGGATTGAATGAAAGAAGGACTATCAATGAAGACTCTTATTTAGAAATGCCCGAGAAAGGGCTTTTTGTAGTTGCCGACGGAGTAGGTGGCGCTCAAGCAGGCGAAGTCGCTTCAAGAATGGCTGTTGAAATACTAGCCGAAGCCTTCCAAAATTGGCATACCGACATAGACGCAGAAGATTTAATGAAGGCGGCTATCGAAAAAGCTAATGAAGCCGTATATCAGATGGCGCAGGAACTACCGGCACTTTCAACTATGGCTACGACAATCGTAGCACTCCACATCCACCGAAACATCGCAACAATTGGGCATGTTGGGGATTCAAGATTATATCGGCTCGATCCACGCGGAAATCTTTTTCGGGAAACTCAAGACCACTCAATTTTGGAAGAAGAAATTCGCGCTGGCAGAATAACCCCCGCCGAAGCGGCGCAACATCCATATCGCAACGTTATAAGCCGTGCTGTTGGCGCTGAGAAAACTATCGAGGTTGACATGAAAACAATGCTAATTGAGCCGAATACCACCTTCATGCTTTGTTCTGATGGAGTTACCCGCCACATCCAAGATTATGAAATCCGCGAGATTTTACTTGAAAATCCGGAACCTGACAAAGCCTGTGAGAAATTCAAACAAGTCTGCTACCGACGTGGAGCTGAAGATAATCTGACAGTTGTAGTTGTTAAAGTTCTAGCGGCTGAGGTCGAACAAACCGTAGAAGATGAAGAAAAGACAATCTCAACCGTTAGAGAATCGGCTAAGAAAACAGATTTCGTAACAAAAGAGCTTGAGCCGGAAAAAGCAAGCGTTGCATCAAAAAGTTTCGCTCAAATCGAAGCAAAACCAGAAATTCAGACGGTTGTCACTCCAAAGGAGGAAAAAATTGACCAAAAGATAAAGGAAACTGAAAAAGTAGAAGAAGTTGAGAAAGAAAGGCTTGGAAGTCTTGTAGAAAGGCTATTCTCTGCTATTCTACTGGTGATTCTAGGCATGATTGCGGGAATAACTTTGTATCATTTCATACTTAGAGACTTTCTAGTGCCATCAGAACCAAGAGAAGTAGTCACACCTCCCATAATTGTTTCACCAGACATAGAATACACATCGTTTGAAGACAACAGACGAAACGTTGACTCCGATCCGGCAAAATACATTGAGGTAAGCAGAGCTAAAGCAGAGACTGCCGAAGATTTTTACTTACTCGGAAGAGCCTACTTCCTGTTAGGAAATTACGCAAATGCTAAAGAAGCGTTCAGTAAAGCTAAAGAACTTGTCACCGAAGCAAAAGAAACAAACCGTAAAACACTTGAAAACGAAATCGCCTTGGGGCTTGCTACAGTGGAGAATGTAATCGCAAGAAATGAATTTATCACCCAAAAGAAATCTATGGAAGCGAAAGAAAAATCTAGTTTGGGTGTAAATTCTAATACTACTGTGAACGCAAACAAAAATACTGAAGTGAATACAACAAATTCAGGGAATGTAAAAAGTCTAGAAAACGCAACTAACTCCGCAAGTCGGTCCTTTTGACTATTCCACTGCTTGGGATAGGCAAAATTAGATACACTCAAGATGCTATCTGAGAAGCATCGCGCATTACAAGATCAAAAGTTCCGGGAGCAACTTTTCTAAAACGCCGATTTCTGTTAAGTGAAACTGCAATTGAAATCGTCGGATTGTTGCCCTTGAATTCCATACCGCCTGCAACTAAAAGCTTGTATAATTCATTGACATGAAGCGGTCTGCCGGCTTCTCTTAAAAGCAAAGTGCAGGCTTGCGTTATTGTTCTATCAGCAAATCGCCGATTCATCGGCTCGATTATCGGAGCAACGGGTTGTTGGGTTGAAGTTCTTTGCATATTTGAGTAACCCGAAAGCCCTGCTGTTCGTGCAGAAGGCGTTCTGTGCAAATGCTTCATATCTTCGTAAGATTCAGCTTGCAAGTCTCTTTGCTCCCATTTTCTTGGACCGGAAGAACGCATCGTCGTCAAAAGGCTGTAAATAGCTTGTTCAGTTTGCTGTGCGCTATTTTCGAGTGCTTGTATTTCCTGTCTCAACCTTTCAGCTTCAGCCTCTACTTCCCTAAGACGCGCCATAAGACGATCTTGGGCGTTCCGCGTCTGCCTTAAACTTTGTTCCAACGTGGCAATAAGATTCTCATCAAGCATAATTTCTACTCTTGTTTTCACGCTTTCTTGTAAATACTCACCTTGCTCTTTCTATCATATAAGATGAAACCTCTTCCAACGAAAAACGATACTCCGATTTTGGCAAAAGTTCAAGACTTTTTTTAGCCTTTTCAGCAAAAGCGTATGCGCGCATCCGTGTTTCTTCAAGTGTTCCGTGCTTTTCTAGTGCAATTAAGATCGTTTCTCTAGACACGTTTTCATAACTTCCGTCATACATCACTTGTTCAAGTTTCTCGGCAAATGAAGGTTCTTTCTTGAGAAGCAAAATCAAAGGCAGCGTGATTTTTCCTTCGAGCAAATCAGCACCAGCCGCTTTTCCAAGAATTTCCTCATCAGCCGTGAAATCCAACAAATCATCTGCAAGCTGAAACGCGATTCCCAAATTCATTCCGTAATCTCGCAAGGCCTTTTGAACCTCTGGTGAAGCGCCTGCCAAGATAGCTCCAATCTCGCAGCAAGCTGAAAAGAGATAAGCGGTCTTTCTTTGCAAAACATCGAAGTATTCTTCTTCTGAAACATCTGTTCTTCCGAGCATTGTTAGCTGAGTCAACTCGCCTTCGGTCATTTTTCGCGTTATGTCTGTTAGAATGTCCAAAATTTGAAGGTTTCTCTCTTGAAGTGAAATCTCGAAAGCTCTCATATAGAGCCAATCACCCATCAAAACCGCTGTTTGATTGCCGAAGCGAGCATTAACAGATGGGCGATTGCGCCTCATATCAGCGTTATCAATTATGTCGTCATGAACAAGGGTTGCTGTGTGAAGCATCTCCATGACTGTAGCCATGCGTATAAGATTCTGCCTAGGATTACGCCCACCAACGGCATAACTTGAAAGTATGCAAAGCGCAGGACGAACCCTCTTCCCACCAGATGCCCTTAGATACTCGCTCAGATAATCAATAACTTGATTATTCGATCTTGCACTCGCCTCAAACTCAAGTTCTACGAGTGCTATTTCCTCTTTTATCAAAGAGAAAAACTTACGAGCGATTTTGAAAGAATCAGTTAAATTGTAGGTAAAAACAGACATTGTAAATCCCGCAAATCAATATAAAATCAAGCTCTCAATATGCCTTGGATCGTGGCGATTCTCGAAGAGCTTTTCTATTTCATCTATTGATTTTAACCGAAAGCCCTCATTGGTTAGAAGGTAAAACCTGCTGAAAGTCCTAGCCAATATATCGCAATAATCTGAACGGGAAAGCCCGGAACGCTCAATCCCATAAGCCCAGAATTCACTAACTACTGGGACTTTCTTACGTTTGAAAAAATCCTGCGCACCGAGAAAAAAATGACCTTCATGTCCTTGAGTATCAATCCAAATAAAACTCACTTCATTCTCAATGCCTTCGTGCTCCCGCAAAAACGAATCGAATGTCTTTGTTTCTACAAAGACAACTTTTCTTTTTTCTTCTTTGAGTTTTCCACTATCGTAAACTTTGCGAATTCGATTATCACCTGAATTCTCTTCTGCAATTTCTAGCGGAAACACTCCATTCTCCGAAGATAAAGCAATTTGAAAACAGCATATTCTCTCAGCAAATCCATTTTGCTCAACGTTTCTAGACAAAAAGCGAAAACTTTTTGGCGAAGGCTCAAATGCAATTGCTTTTGCAAATCCGTATTTTTTCAGAAGCGCGATTGAAATCATTCCTAAATTTGCACCCACATCACAAACAATGCCTTTACTTTCCAGCAAACCTTCTTTTACAAGGAATCCAATTGCTAAATTCATCAATTCGATTTCATAGCTACGGTTTACAAACAAAGTTTTGCCAATGAGCCAGTCCTTGTTGCTGAAGCTCAGTAAACCATTTTCGGTTCTCAAAGTAACCTCATGCTCTGGAAGAGAATAAATAAGCGCCCAATAAAATTTTCTCCAGTAATACGAAAGCATAAATTCGAGCAAAAACGCACTGTGAAACTACAGCAGGTGCTGTCACAAACTCAATCAGTCCAGTTAACAACTCTGTATTTTATCAGGTATGCTATTCCCGTCCCTGCTATGAGTCCTATGAGATAGCCATAAGGAAATCCTACAGCAATAAGTCCGACAAACATAACTATTGCCAAATCTCGCTTTGATTCAAACATATCCCTTATCAAAAGCATCAAAGTCAGCCCTTCAAAAAATAGGATTATTCCAAGTATTGGCAATGGAAAAACACTAACGAGCAATTCAAATCCGTGTCCGAAGAATAATCCTAAGGCTAAATAAAAAGAGCCTTCGATTATTACGGAGCCACCCGTGCGTGCACCGAAAGCATAGTGACCTGCCATTCCTCCGGAACCATGACAAGTTGGAACTCCACCGAAAAAAGGATTTACCAAATTCATAAAAGCATACGTTAAACCAATCTGCTTGATCGTGAGTTTCCTTTGAAACAAATCCTCCGCAATTTGCCGCGTCGCTAGAATCGAATTACCAAGTGACAATGGAATTTGCGGAAGTGTTAGCAACAAAAAACCTGTCAAAATATCTTCCCAAGTCGGCGAATGAAACGTAGGCAAGCTAAAACCAAGTCCTTGCGCTAACGATGAAATTTCACCCTTGAGACTGAAAGCGTAAATCAAACCGAGCGTTATAAGGAAAAGCGCCGCCGGATATTTTCTGTTGCCTAAAAAGAATATAGCGATTAGAAAGGCTACTAGGCTCAGCCAATATCCACTAACTCCATCTGCCGGAACGTATTCCCTAAGAGCTAGCATCCCAAGTTGAAGTCCGAGACCAAATTGAATACCACGCACAACGCTTTTGGGAACGATTTTTGCCAATTTTTCAAGCATTCCTGAAATCGAGAGAAGAAGCATTGTAAACCCGATAGCAAGCCCTGCTCCATACAACACCGATGCATTAACCTTTTGAGTAATCACAATCGTAGCCATAGCCTTAAGCGGCTGAACGGGCATTGGCATTTGATATAAAATGCCCGTCAGAATCTGCATAAGTCCGAACATAACCAAAACACTTGTGCCGTCGAGCTTAGCCGCCAAAATTATACCTACGATCAAAGGCAAATCCGTTCCCAAGTCTCCAAAAGCACCTGCAAACTCATTTCTGTCAAATCGAATGTTCCTAAAAGTCTTGTTCAAGAAAAGTTTTTCGCTCATGATTTTTACGGATATTTTCGACTTTTCGAGTACTACCGAACAATTTTATGTATGCAAAAACATAAGCCAAAGAGCTTGAAATATGCTTTATTTCTCCTAAGCTCAACTTTCACAAAAAAGCAAAAAATCTTCTGAATCCGTAGCTACAAATTCAGCGAAAAGATAAAACGAGAAACCAAATTTTCTGAATCTGGAGGGAAATATGACAAAAAGACATTTGAGTAAGTTTTTTCTGAATACAGTTTTTGCACTAGTTTTTTTCGCCGTTGGTGCTGTCGTATCAACTTCCGCTCAAGAGAAGTCGCTTTATGAAAGACTCGGCGGATACGATGCAATCGCCGCAGTGACAGATGATCTTATCGGAAGACTTGTCAATGATAAGAAACTAGGGCGTTATTTCATAGGACTGAGCACCGACTCAAAGAAAAAGCTTAGACAACACCTTGTAAACTTTCTCTGCGCCGCTACAGGTGGACCTTGCGTCTATACAGGACGTGATATGAAAACTTCCCATGCAGGGCTTGGAATATCCGAAGAAGATTGGGAAATCACTGTCAAGCATTTGAAAGATACTCTTAATAAGTTCAAAGTCCCTGACAAGGAGCAATCCGAAGTTCTAGCCGCAGTCGGCGGTACCAAAAAAGATATTGTCGAAAAACAATAAATGCCTGAAGAAAAGCTTGTCAAACGGTGAAATCCATCTCTCATCTCTCAAAGACAAAAACAGGTCTGGTAGTAGACCTGTTTTTGTTTCTTGATTACCTACAACTTCGGAAAAATTATTTAGTGGCGCTCGCGACTGGAATCGAACCAGCGACCTTCTGCTCCGGAGGCAGACGCTCTATCCGCTGAGCTACGCGAGCCTAAGCCTTGGCTACTTCTAATTCTAAATTTCAGCGAAAGTTTTTTCAATAAACAAAAAATCAAGTTTTTTCAATAAACAAAAAATCGCAAGCTGCGGCTAAATTCAAGATTTTTCCTCTGCAAATCTTAATCTGCTGAATCTTTCTTCTAGCTTTTATTCCCTATAACTGCTGGAGCGCAAAACAAAGCGCTATCTTAGTGCTAACTTTTTCACAATAGCTTCTGCAACCTCATACGGCGTCATTTGAAACTCCACATACAACCGAAAATCTGCCAGAGCGTAAAACTTCTGTCTTTCAGAAAACACTCTCTCGGCTTTTTTCCGACTTCTTGCCAAAGGTCTCTCTTGACCTGAAGCCTTTATGTTAGCCCAGCAACGGTCAAACGAAGAATCAAGCCAAAGCGTCGTGTAGCCGAACTCCTTTATCAAGTTTCTGTTTTCTTCAATCGTCCAGGTGCCGCCGCCTAGAGAAATTATCCTCACACCTCTCTCCAACGCTCTCCTAAGATATTGAGTTTCAATTGTGCGAAAATAAGCTTCTCCCTTTCGCTCGATTATCTCCGAAACAAGCATTTTTTCTGATTTCTCGATGAACTCATCTAAGTCCAATTCTTCACAGTGAAGAATCACAGCCAGAGCTTTTGCTACGCTCGATTTACCAACTCCCATGAACCCAACCAAAGCTACTTTGCTGTCGTAATCCCGCCGCAAGTTCGACATCGCAAAAATACCTTAGAAATAAGCATAACAACACATTGAGGTTTGCTAAAATATATTCTGATGGAAAACATCAGAAAACCTGAAAAATAAAACCGCTGTAAGAGCAAAACTTGCATCTAAAGATCGTCTTGCAAGCGTTGAAAGTAAATTCTTGAAAATTAGGCTTGAGGAGTAGTGGCTTTTTCATGTTATAATTTGGCAAGTTTCCTTGGGAATTCCACAAACTTGCCGATTTTTAGATTTACTCAATACGGAGGAAAGGCTGATGAAGAAACTGCAATTATTCATAATTTTCATAACTTTAGTTGTCTCAACGGCTGGAGTTCTTGCTCAAAGCGGGCCACCGCCATTTCTGCAACCCATAAACATTTATCCTACACCGTCTCCAACTCCCTTCGTCAAGAAAACAGGAAGCAACATTCCGATTACCCCCACGAATTCCGTAGAATTAGACTCTAGCAATGTTGTAACTGATATTACATCAGGCAGTGTAATACCGGGCTATAGCGGGATTTTGATTGAAACCTTAGATGGTAGAGTAATTCGAGAATACAATGCCGATTTGACTTTTAACCCTGCTTCAAATGTCAAAGTAGCCACTGCCTATGCAATTTTGAAGAGTCACGGTCCTGATTATAGATTTCAAACTGCCGTTTATACAGACGGAACAATAGACTACCAGAATGCTAGGTTGGAAGGCAATCTTTATATCTCTGGGCGCGATCCTGTATTCCAATCCCAAAACGCCGTAATGATCGCCGATGCACTCAATAAACTTGGAATTCGCGAAGTAAACGGCAACCTAGTTGTAACAGGCAAGTTTACAATCAATCAATCGAACTCTCCTCAAACATCAGCAAGGATTTTGCTTTCAACTCTCGACCCAGCAAAAAGAAGCGCATCAGCAACCAGAGCTTGGCTCGAATATCTGCAAACGTCAGGAATGGCAATTCAAGGTATTTATTCACCTGGCGTTTCCATATTCGGAGAAACCTATGTAGGCATCATTCCGGAAAATGCCAAGCTTCTCTTCGTGCATGAATCCATTCCGCTTAAGGAAATTGTAAAGCTAATGATGTGCTACTCAAATAATTTCATTGCGGAGAGATTGGGAAATGAGCTTGGCGGAGCTTACATGGTCGCAAGTATAGTTCAAAGAGATATTGGCGTTTCATATCAGGAATTTTATCTCCAAACTTCCAGCGGTCTAGGAATAAATCGTGCTACTCCTCGTGCGATGATGAAACTGCTGCGCGTCTTTCTCAAGGAATTGGAAAGCTACGGAATGACTTTAGCCGACGTAATGCCTGTCGCTGGAATAGACCCTGGAACCTTACAAAACCGATTTAATGATATTTACTCAATAGGAAGCTTAGTCGGTAAAACTGGAACTTTAGGCAATACAGACGGCGGAGTTAGCTCACTCAGTGGAGAAATGCAAACAAGAAACGGCGGAAAACTTCTGTTCGTCATATTTAACCAACGTGGCAGCGTTCATCGCTTCAGAAACTTCCAAGATTCTTACATAAAACAGATACAGAATGAATTTGGCGGACCTGTAACGTTTGCTTACTCCCCCATGAACTCTCAAAAACTAGCACAATCACGCATCATTTTCTCGAATACAGTGAAAAACTAAAGTCACGTTTCATGAAAACTTCCCTGCGACGCTTGAAGTTGATTACTTTCAACTTCAAGCATTTTTTTCATCCAAATCCAAGCGGAGTAAATTATTTGTTCGAGATTTTGAAACTGCGGTTTCCAGCCTAATTCTTTTTGAATCTTTTCGGAGCTTGCAACTAAAACAGCCGGATCGCCCGTGCGTCTATCGCCATAGATAACCTTGATCTTTTTGCCTGTTACCTTCTCTGCCGTTTCTATAACTTCCTTCACTGAATAACCGTCACCGCAACCTATATTGAAAACCTCACTCTTTTCATCAAGAATTTCAAGCGCCTTAATGTGTGCCGAAGCTATATCAATCACGTGAACATAATCGCGAATGCAAGTTCCATCGGGCGTAGGATAATTCGTTCCGAAAACCTCAACATGCTCTTTCTCTCCAAGCGCGACTCTCAGAACGTTCGGTATTAAATGAGTTTCAGGCTCATGAAGTTCTCCATAGTTTTCACTTGCACCAGCGGCGTTGAAATATCTTAAACTGACGTGCCTAATGCCATAACTTTTCTCAAACCATCGCAAAGCTTTTTCAACAGCTAGCTTTGTTTCTCCATAAGAACTTGTTGGGTTTGTTTCATGTGTTTCCTTTATTGGGATTTCTTTTGGTTCACCGTAAACGGCGCATGTTGAAGAAAAAACTATCTTTTTCACACCGGCATTTGTCATTGCTTCCAGCAACCGCAAACTTCCGATAACATTGTTTTGATAATACTTAAGCGGATTCGCCATTGATTCACCAACAAGCGCACAAGCAGCAAGATGAATTACTGCTTCGACTCGATTCGTCGAAAATACTTCTGCAAGTTTTTCAGCATCAAGAACATCGCCTTCGATGAACTTTGCTCCTTCAGCAACTGCACTGAGTCTTCCAGTCGAAAGATTGTCGTAAACAATTACTTCGTGATTTCTTTTCAGGAGCTGCTCAACTGTCACACTCCCAATATACCCAGCTCCGCCAGTGACTAAGATTTTCATAAACCTTTTAGTCTAGCAGGATTACTAACAACAAGCGAATCCGAAAAGACAGGACGTTGATTATCAAAATTGCGCTTTCGCATTATAATTTCAAGCAGAGATGAATCCGCTTTTGAATCTGGCAAGTTCTATTTATGGTTTTTTGATAAGCTCACGAAGCAGGCTCTATGAAAAAAATCTCCTGAAAAGCGAAAAGCTGACTGCCAAGACGATAAGCGTTGGCAACATAACCGTCGGCGGGACTGGGAAAACGCCCATGGTTATTTTCATTGCCGAGTTTTTCGCTAAAAAAAACAAAAATATTTGTGTCTTGACGAGGGGATACAAGCGCAAAAAAGCATCAGAGATGATTATTGTTTCCGACGGTAGCAGACTCAGAACAGACGTCAAATTCACAGCAGACGAACCTCTAGAAATCGCACTCTCTTTGCGCGGACTTGCTAAAGTCATCGCCGATGCCAATAGAATCAGAGCTGGACGCTGGGCTATCCAGAACTTTCAATCTGATCTGTTCATTCTCGACGATGCCTTTCAGCACCTCAAAATAAAGAGAGACCTTGACATAGTCTTAATTGATGCTCTGAATCCTTTTGGTAACGGCTATCTTTTGCCAGCAGGGATTTTGCGTGAACCTATCTCGAGCCTAAAAAGAGCTGATGCGGTCGTCATCACCCGCACCAATCTGGTTCAAGAAAAAACCTTGAAAGAGTTAAAGACTAAACTAGGTGAGTTCTGCTCTGAAGAAAAGATATTTTCGGCTGAAAATTCCTCTTTGAAACCTATTTCTCTAACAAAATTGACAGCGGAAGGACTTGAAGAAACTGCAAAAAATAGGCAATCAGATTTGAAAAAAAAGAAGGCTTTAGTTTTCTGTTCCATAGGAAACCCTGAGGCATTCTTCAAACAACTGCAATCTGAAGGTTACAACGTCGTTAGAAAATCAATTTTTCGTGACCACCATTTCTACACGCTGAAAGACATCAAGAAACTTCATTCAGAAGCTATGAGCGCTGACGCTGAAGTTTTCTTGACAACAGCAAAAGATGCCGTAAAACTTCTGGAATTTCAATTCGATTTACCTTGCTTTGTTTTGAAAACACAAATCCTTCCAGAGCAAAGATTCAAGGACTTTCTCGATGCTCTTTGGACTTAACAAAGGTAAGTTTCTTTCGATTTTCGCTAAGTTCTACTCTGAAGGACGTGGTCCAGGATCAATTCCTTTCACGCTGGCTTGATTTATCACTTTAATATGCAAATCTCCGATCACATGGAGCTGACAAGAAAGCCTTATTTTATCGGTCACATCAGGTTTTGTTGATAGGATTGCCTTCTCTGCCTCGCCCATTGGCTCGACTTCTCCTGAGATTACCTCAACCCTGCAAGTCGTGCATCTAGCGTTTCCACCGCAACGATGGAGAATATCAACTCCGTTATCTTCCAAACACAAGACCAGTTTTCTACCTTGCTCTGCATCGAAAGTAATTGTGCCATTAGCTGTTTCAGCAACGATTTTCGCCATAGAAGACTCCGCTTATAAGCCTAGAAATTTAAGTTTTTAATTTCTCAAAAATTTTCCGAAAACGCAAATTCAAACAGGAAAAACGGCTTTGAACTCCTTTGGCGGTTCGTCATCTTTGTAAATAACCTTCTCTAAAAACAATCCCGAAGGCGGAGCTGTAAATTCTTTGATATGCCTTGAGTTAGTGTTCAAAATCTTTGCAAATTCTTCAACCGTGATATTCTTGCGCCCAACTTCTACGAGCGTGCCGACAAGCCTTCTTACCATTTTCCATAAAAAATGGCTCGCTCCGATGCGAAAACAAATCAAACTGCCATCAATGAAGACTTCTGATCTCTCAACGCGAACAATTGTTGATTGATTCTTTTCAATATCGCAAAAAGCCCGAAAATCATGAACTCCCACTATCAAACTTGAAGCCTTCTTCATTCTTTCAACGTCTAGTTTGTCTTTAACCCACCACACGAAATCCTTTCCGAAAGCAGTTCGGCGAGTGGCTATTTGATAAAGGTAATATCTCGAAATAGCATCATGACGAGCATGGAAATTTTCGGGAGCATTTTGCACTTTTAAGATATTTATATCGTGTGGGAGCAAATCGTTGAAAGCAAACTGGATTTGCAAGGGCTTTAGTGTTTCAGAAGCTTTCGAGACTTTTAGATGCGCAACTTGTGAAATCGCATGGACACCTGCATCGGTTCTGCCTGCTCCGCCAATCTCGATTTTTTCAGCCGAACGAAAAATCTCCCTAGCGGCTTTCATTAGCTCGCCTTGGATGGTTCTTGCATTTTTCTGGATTTGCCAGCCGCTATATCTTGTGCCTTTGTATTCAATCTCAAGTTTCCAAACTGGCATATCCAGCCTATTTGATAACCTTCCCGATTCTATCAAGGCGTGGATGAAGCAAGCACCCTAAGAAAGAATCTCCTGCCGCAGTTTTGTCGCAAGACCAATAGACAAACATTGCCTGCCCGACGATTAAATCTCTATGAACGAAACCCCAGAATCTGCTATCCTCGCTCTGATCTCGACTATCGCCTAAAACGAAATAGCTGTCTTCGGGAACTTTAATTATTTTGCCCGGCACACCAAAATTCATTCTCGGATCAACCTTGTATGTCCCGTTTTTCACAGCCTCCATAGATTCGCTTGAGTAATAGACGTCCCACTTGTGTTCAGGTAAACGCGGCTCCTCTGATTTTATTCTCAATGCCGACATCTCGCCATCATCCCCAAAACTCCTGGGTGGATCGGCAATTATTCTATGTTCTGGCAGCAATTCACCGTTTATGTAAACATTGTTATCGCGAAACTCAACCGTCTCGCCGGGAAGGGCAATTACACGCTTGACGTAATTGACCTGATAAGGAACGATTCCTCTGGCTATATCAGGATAAGGGTTGATTTTGTTGCCCGGATACTTAAAAACGATTATATCTCCACGTCGAATCTCTCTTTGCGGAAAAAATGGGACTGGATTTCCACCGGGCGGGAAAATAAACTTGTTGACAAGCAAGTAATCACCTATCAAGATGGTGTTTTGCATAGAGCCTGTTGGCACTGTCACCGCTTGAACAACAAAGGTCATTCCGAACAACGCTATTATCAAAGTCTCTACGAGGGATTCAAAGTATTCTCTGATCAGACTCTTCTGGCGTTCCTCTGCTTCGATTTCTCCTACCTTTTCTTTTTCTTCCTTTGCCTTCATAATCGTTTCCTCTTTAGCGAAATTATCGCAAGTATCAAAATTTGTGAAACTAAAAGGCTGATTCATTTCTGATTTTCTCAAGTGCCAAACTTGCCGCTGCGGTTTCGGCTTGTTTTATTGAACAGCCTTTACCCACAGCTTTTCCGCCATCCCATTCAACCTCAACAAAAAAGGTCGGTTTGTGCGGCGGGCCTAATTTTTCAATAACCCTGTATCTAGGTGCTTCCTTCTTTTGGGCTTGCAGTATTTCTTGCAAAAGCGTCTTGTAGTCCAAAGCAGACTCAGGCGTAATTTCTTTAAGTTCATCAGCAAACATCTTTTCGACAAAAGATTTTGCCTTGATGTAACCCGCGTCAAGAAAAATAGCCCCCGTCAAAGCCTCGAAACTATCAGCTAACAAAGTTCTTTTTGCCCGACCACCTGTCTTTTCTTCTCCTCGCCCGATGATTATGTAATCACCTAATTTTATCTTCTGAGCTACTTTGGCAATCGTTGATGCACTGACCAAAAAATGTTTCATCAAGGTAAGCTCGCCTTCACTGCATTCTGGAAACTTATGGTAAAGAATCTCAACAATTGCAAGGTTTAACACCGCATCACCCACAAACTCTAGCGATTCGTTATGAAGCTTCCTAATCTTGTTTTCATCCTCTCTCGTTGGAGCATTTTCATAGGCCCAAGACCTATGAGTCAAAGCCCTCTTGAGCAGTTCCCTGTCTCTGAATTGATGCCCAATCTCTCTTTCCAAAATAACTAAATCAGAAGACGGCATAAAAGAATTTTAGCATATCTCTATTGGCTACAGAGACTCGCAAAGGTTCTTCCGTTTTGATTGTTTCTTGCATGCAAATATAATCGAAGTCTGAATCTCTTTTAAGGTTTTGCTCCATGTTTGAGAGGTCTAAATATGCACAAGCTAGTTTTAGTCAGGCACGGTGAAAGTGAATGGAATAAAGAAAATCGTTTTACGGGTTGGAAAGATGTTGATCTTTCTGAAAAAGGCATCACAGAAGCTAGACAAGCAGGGAAATTACTCAAAGAAGAAGGCTTTTCATTCGACGAAGCCTATACTTCAGTGTTAAAGCGTGCCATACGCACGCTTTGGATCATACTGGACGAAATGGACTTGATGTGGATTCCAGAAATCAAAACATGGCGTCTTAATGAACGCCACTACGGCGCTTTGCAAGGTTTGAATAAATCCGAGATGGCAATGAAATACGGCGAAGAGCAGGTCCTTATATGGCGAAGAAGCTATGAAACTCGCCCGCCAGAACTAAGCGATAACGACGAAAGACTAATCGAAATCAAAAACGACCCACGTTACAGCTCGATCCCTGCAGAAGAACTACCGAGAACCGAATGCCTCAAAGATACAGTTGCAAGAGTGATTCCGCTTTGGCAACAAGAAATAGCTCCTAAAATCCAATCAGGTAAGAAACTCATAATAGTTGCCCATGGGAATTCCTTGCGCGCCCTTGTCAAACACCTTGATCAAATAAGTGACGAGGAAATCGTAAATCTCAATATCCCAACAGGCATTCCCTTAGTTTACGAATTGGACGAAGACCTAAAGCCTTTGAAGAGTTTTTATTTGGGCGATCCAGAAGCTGTCAAAGCGGCTCAAGAAGCTGTGGCTAAACAAGGTAAAATCAAGCAAAATTAAGCCGAAATGAGCAGAGTTTCAGAAACCCACAGAACTGAACTACCTGAAAGGCGTGAGGAAATTACACAAAACAAAAGAAAAGAATTGGTTTCTCCCACGCCGGAAGAAATAGAACCTCTTTCAAAAATAGAACTCATCGGCTTTCGGCTTGCCGAAAGAATGAACAAAGGCTGGTTGAAAGAATTGATGACTTTTTTCCAACGGCATATCGGCTCGCTCTGGATAAAGATATGCACTTACAACTTGATGAACGTTTTCGGTCTTGAAAACTTTGAAAAAACCGACCCTAATCGGCCTATCTTGCTAGTTGCAAACCATCGCTCGTTTTTTGATATGTATGTCGTTTCAGCAATGCTTTTCCGCAGAACAAAGAGGCGCTTTTATCTTTATTTTCCTGTCAGAGCTAGATTCTTTTACGAATCACCTTTAGGCTGGTTTGTGAACTTCATTATGGGATGGTTTTCGATGTTTCCACCATTTTTTCGTGAAGCGGGAGAGTCTAAGAAACGACAGTTCGACAAATTCTCGCTCCGTTTCCTCGTGCATGTATGTTCGGAAAATAAACCAAACATAATCGGTTTCCACCCAGAAGGCAAACGAAATTTAAGTGATGATCCTTATAGTTTCCTACCTGCTCAAACAGGGGTAGGCAAATTGATAATGGAAGCAAAACCGCAGGTTGTGCCGATCTTTATTGCGGGTTTGGGAAACAATCTACCAAAACAAATAATCGGAAACTGGACAGGTGGAGAGAAAATCCGTATATGGTTTGGTGAACCTTTAGACCTTTCAGAATTCTTTTCAAAGCCAAACCGGCTGAAAACTCACAAAGAGATTGCAGACTTTCTCATGGAAAAGATCAAAGAACTGGCGGAAAAAGACAAAACTTGGATGAGTAGCATAAATGAATCAAACGACAGGCATAAGTCAATCAGCTGAATCAGAAAAAAAGCCCATGACAAAGCAAACGAGCGTAGCCCGCTCGGCCGGAGTTGTCTCGATAGCCGTGATGTTTTCCCGAATAATGGGCTTGATCCGAGAGCAGGTTTTTGCGTATTACTTCGGAGCTGGGTTTCTTTATGATGCTTACCAAGTTGCGTTTCGCATTCCCAATGTCTTACGTGATCTCTTCGCCGAAGGTGCTTTATCAGCCGCTTTCGTAAAGGTTTTCACTGATTACCAAATAAACAAAAGCGAAAAAGAAGCATGGAGATTAGCTTCGCTGGTGATGAATGCTCTAGCAGTTGTCTTGAGTATCATCACAATAATCGGAATCATATTCTCCGAACAAATAGTCAATCTAATTGCCGATGGTTTCTCGCCCGAAAAAGCATGGCTTGCAACCGTAATGACTCAAATAATGTTTCCCTTCATTCTGCTAGTTGCACTCGCCGCAGTTGCGATGGGAGTTTTGAATACCAAAGGAATTTTTGGTATTCCTGCATCGGCTTCAACGGTTTTCAACATCGTTTCGATCCTATTTGGTTTAGGCTTCGCTTATTGGCTTTCAGGTGGCAGTTGGGAAAGGTCTTTCGACAAGGAAACCGTCCCAAGCATGAATGCTCAATGGGCGATAATCGGCATGGCTATAGGAACGCTCATCGGCGGAGCGGCACAATTTTTAATGCAGGTTCCGTCACTCCTAAAAGTCGGCTTTCGATTTTCTCCAATCCTGAGCTTTACCGACGAAGGCGTTCGCCAAGTTATGAAACTAATGACGCCCGCAATCTTGGGAACATCGGCGGTGCAAATAAACGTCATGGTAAATACCTTTTTCGTGTCGGGAATTGAAGGAGGAATCTCATGGCTACAATATGCTTTTCGCTTGATGCAGTTTCCCATCGGTGTTTTCGGCGTTGCTGTCGGAACGGCTTCCGTGCCTGTGCTTTCTAGAATGGCAAGCCAGAATAAACTTGTAGAATTCCGCAACACACTTTCCGACTCACTCACTTTAGTTTTCCTGATGACCGTGCCATCAGCTTGTGGCTTGATAGTCTTGGGCGAGCCGATTATAAGGCTTCTTTACTCGCATGGCGGCGCATTTAAGGAAACAGACGTTCCGATGACTGCTTACGCCCTTGCAGGCTACGCCATAGGATTAACAGGCTATGCCGCAATCAAAGTGCTTTCTCCTGCATTTTACGCATTAAACGATGCTAAAACGCCGATGTTAATAGCGGTTCTATCAATTTTGGTAAATGCACTTGCATCATACTTTTTCCGCAACTGGCTTTCACATTTTCATGTTTCTGCCGAACATCCACACGGACTAGCTCATGTTGGCGTGGCACTGGCTACTTCAAGCGTTGCTCTTGTAAATTTCTTCGCCCTCGCAGCAATAATGAGAAGGAGAATAAAAGGACTGAACGGACGAAAAATCGCATCTGCATTCTTCAAGATCGCCATTGCATCGGCAATTATGTCTATCAGCACTTGGCTACTCTTTTCTTGGCTTCATTCACAGCTCAAAGCATCTAGCTTGATTGCCAAAGCTATTGAATGCCTAATCCCAGTAGCATTCGGCGTTATAGTATTTTTCTTATCGGCAAAACTCCTTAAAGTTGAAGAAGTCAACAAAATCTACAGAGCTTTTGCCAAAAAACTCGGTTTCACTCAATGAATCTTCCAACCAAATTTTTCGCCTATCTTGAAAAGCTCAAAAAAGCAACTTGACAGACAATCGTATTGCTTATTATAAATATTTAGGAGTGCTAAATAATGACATCTTTCAACCCAGAACATAGAAACAGGCTTAGCGGACAAATCACGATAGCATTTTATCGAATTGCTCAAGCCATAGAACGTCTTTTTCGAGAACGGGGTAAAAGCGCGCATCTTTCCTCTGCTCAGATTCAATCGCTCATATTTTTGAAATATGCTCGTTCGGGCGTCCGCACCATTGGAGGACTTGCTGAACGGCTGGGAGTTACTTATGCCACTTCGAGTGGCGTCGCCGATGCGCTTGAACGAAAGGATTTGATCCGCCGAATTCCCTCAGCCGAAGACAAGCGAATTATAGAGCTTGAGCTGACGCAAAAAGGCAAGGGTGAAATAGAAAAACTCGAAGATGTGCTCGATGAAATTGAATCTGCAATAGAATCATTGCCTACCTCAGAAAAAATGGTTTTGCTGAAAGCAACTCAAACGATTGTTCGACGTCTTCAAAAAGCAGGATATGTGAATGTTTACGAAATGTGCTGGAAATGCCAATTTTTCCGTCCAAATGCACACCCTGATAATCCGAAAACCCCTCACCATTGCGCTTTTATGGACGCTCCGCTATCCGAACCTGAAACATATCTTGAATGCCCCGATTCCACCCCGATAGAAACGGGAAAATAAATTTGTTCTGCGGTTGAAAGATTGTTCTAAAAAGGCACTCATAAAACTTATAAGGAGGAAGAAAACTATGGCTGAAATTGCTGGATATACTTACGGGACACAGGAAGTTTCTTCTTCTCCACTTACGATGGAGGATTTTGAAAATCTTAAAAAGGCAGTCCTCTTTACTGCTGAAGATGAACAATACCTGCGCATGGCGGGTGAGGTCCTAGCAGACCAAATCGAAGATGTGCTTGACTTATGGTATGGCTTTGTAGGCTCTCACCCGCACTTAGTTTATTATTTCACCGACGGTAAGGGCAATGCAAACACCGAATACCTAGCGGCTGTGCGCAAACGCTTTGGCCAATGGATTCTGGATACTTGCAATCGCCCTTACGACAAAGCATGGCTAGATTATGCTTACGAAATAGGACTACGGCATCACCGCACTAAAAAGAACAAAACCGACAATGTGGAGTCGGTTCCAAATGTTAGCTATCGCTACATGGTAGCCTTCATTTACCCGATTACGGCTACTATTAAACCTTTTTTGGCAAAGAAAGGACATAGCCCTGAAGAGGTGGAAAAAATGCATCAGGCTTGGTTTAAGTCTGTCGTGATGCAAGTAGCCTTGTGGAGCTATCCTTATATCAAGGAAGGCGACTTTTGAACCTTCCTCTGAAAAACTCTAGTGTAGATTAAACCTATCGGCAGAGTATTTTGCTCTGCCGATTTTCAATGCACACTTTGATCTCCAAATTCTTGAAAATTCTCCCTTCCCAAGCAAATTATTCCCACCTAAAACTCACATGCCTGAATTCAACTACTCTGAACTTTTGCTCTGTTTAGCAAAAACGAATCATGATTTTTGAAATTTGCAACAAATCAGCATAAATCTATCACAAACTGGATACTTTCGCTTTGACAATTCTCTGCAGGCATAATAATATCAAAACGATAAGATTTGTCATAAAAATATAACTTATTTGTTAGGAGGCTGTATGACCTATCGCTTGGGCATAGATGTTGGAGGAACTTTCACAGACCTTTTATTGTTTAACGAAGAAACAGGGGAATTGAAAATGGAAAAAACACCTTCAACACCTTCAGACCAATCTATAGGTATTTTGAACGGTATTCACAAAATTGTTAAGACTGCTGGCATATCTCCCGATGAAATCAAGCTAATCCTTCATGGAACGACGATTGCGACGAATGCAGTTTTAGAGGAAAAGGGTGCGTTGGTTGGGCTTATAACAACCAAAGGATTCGAGCAGATTCTGCACGTTGCGCGTTCACAAACTCCAGGACCGCTTGCTGGCTGGATTATAATGCAAAAACCTGATCCACTGGCTCCGCTTTATCTGACTCGCGGTGTCTCGGCGAGAATGAGCGCAAAAGGCGTTGAAATGGTTCCACTTGACGAAGAAGAAGTTAGAAAATACGTTAAAGAACTGCACGATGCCGGAATAGAAGCCTTAACGGTTTGTCTGATAAATTCTTTTGCTAACCCTGCTCACGAAAGAAGAATAAGAGACATTGCGCAAGAGATGTATCCGGACTTACCTGTAACGATCTCAACAGATATTTTGCCTGAATTCCGCGAATACGAAAGATGCTTGACTACGGTAATGAATAGCTACGTTCGCCCGAAAATGGCACATTACCTTCAGGGAATTCAAGAGAAATTGGCTCAAGCAAAATTGAATCCGACGGTGAACATTGTGCGCTCCGACGGTGGAGTAATGTCAATAGAAGCGGCGAAGCGTTCGCCTGTAAACACGCTCCTTTCAGGTCCAAGTGGTGGAGCTGTAGCGGCGGCTTATATTGGTGAACTAGCAGGTTTCAAAAATGTCTTGGCGTTCGATATGGGCGGAACTTCAACAGACGTTTCAGTCTCGATGGGCGGAGAACCGAATCTAGTTCGCGAAACTCGTGTCGGCTACTATCCAGTAAAAGCCCCATCTGTTGACGTCCGAACAATCGGTGCAGGTGGCGGTTCGATAGCGCACGTGCCAATCACAGGCGCCTTGCGAGTTGGTCCTCAATCAGCGGGAGCCGATCCAGGTCCTGCCTGCTATGGCAAAGGCGGCGAAGAACCCACGGTTACAGATGCAAACGTTGTTCTAGGTCACCTTCCCCCGAAACTTCTAGGTGGAGAAATGGTGCTTGATACCGAAAAAGCCAGACAAGCCGTTAAGAAAATCGCTGATGCTATGGGCTTAACAATCGAAGAAGCGGCACAAGGAATAATTGACATCGTAAACGAAAACATGTTTGGAGCTTTGCGCTTGGTAACCGTCCAACGTGGACTCGATCCTAGAGACTTTGCACTTGTCGCTTTCGGTGGTGCAGGTCCGCTCCATGCAAATTACTTGGCAAGGCTCACAGGCAGTTTCCCTGCAATAATTCCTCCTATGCCCGGTGTCCTTTCAGCTTTGGGATTCCTGCACTCAGACATTAAAAACGAATTCTCCCAAACAATGATAAGGAAACTCCACGAAATAGACTTGAAAGAATTCAGCAAAATTTTTGAGGTCTTAGCCAAAGAAGCAACCGAATGGCTCGATGGTGAAGGCATACCAAAAGAAAGTCAAAAACTCGACTATCAAGTTGATGTTCGATATTATCGGCAAGGCTATGAGTTCCCGATCCGTGTAACACCAGACCAATTCAACACCGAAGAGGGAATTAAGAAATTTATTGATGACTTCAAAGAAGTCCATGAAAGAAACTACGGCTTCAACATTGAATCTGATATTGAAGTTGTTAACCTGCGAGTTGTAGGAATCGGACAAGTCCGCAAGGTAGAACTTCCAAAATATCCAAAAGCAACAGAGCCAGTCGAAAGCGCAAAATATGAAGTTCATGAAGCATGGTTTGACGGTAAGCTGATGCAAACACCAATATACGATAGAAGCAAACTTCGTCCCGGACATGAAATTTTCGGGCCTGCAATAATCACTCAAAAAGACTCGACAACGGTCATCTTGCCAGGCTATTACGGCACTGTTGACGATTACCTAAACATTCTGATTTATCCGAACGATAGGAAAAACAGCCACCAATTTTGACAAGATGACCTGAAAAATAAAAAGTTATGGCTGAAAGTTATCGTGCAATTGCGCTACAAGCAAAATGTTACGCCGTGAACGCCGCTTCTTCCAGAGAAGAAGCGGTATCTATTATGAAACAAACCATCGAAAGACTTGCAAAGCAAATAGCGGCAAGCATCGCTTTCGTCGGTAGAGATGTTGCCTTGGTTGTTCTACCTGAGTATTTTTTAACAGGCTTTCCGATGGGCGAGTCCATAGAACAATGGCAACAAAAAGCCTGCATAGAACCGGACGGCGAAATTTATGAGCTTCTCGGCGAAGTAGCAAGCAAAAATCGGATATTTTTGAGCGGAAATGCTTATGAACTTGATCGCCATTTTCCCAACCTTTACTTCCAAACTTCTTTCATAATCGCGCCCAACGGCGATGTTATTCTCCGCTATCGGCGTTTGTATTCGATGTTTGCACCAACTCCGCATGACGTTTGGGACAAATATCTTGAAATCTATGGCCTTGAAGGTGTTTTCCCCGTTGCTAAAACGGAAATCGGGAATTTAGCTTGTGTCGTCTCTGAAGAAATCGTCTATCCGGAAATCACCAGATGCCTTGTGATGAGAGGCGCCGAAGTTATATGTCATTCCTCATCCGAAGCCATCTCGCCGACCAAAACGCCAAAAGATATTGCAAAGCAAGCACGCGCCTACGAAAACATGGTTTATGTTGTTTCAGCGAACTCCGCAGGCATTGCGAATATACCAATTCCGGAAGACTCTACAAACGGTGGCTCGAAAATAGTTGACTACAGAGGCATCGTGATAGCCGAAGCGGCACATGGCGAAACAATGAGTGCATTTGCAGAGATTGACTTGAGCGCGCTAAGAAGGTATCGGCGACGTCCGGGACTTATGAATGTTCTTTCGCGTCAAAGATTTGAACTCTATGCGCCAATGTATGCGCAAAATTCCTTCTACCCACCCAACACTTTGCTTGAAAAAAGCCCTTCAAGAGAGCATTTCATCGAAACCCAAAGAAGCGTCATTGAAAAACTCAGCGAAAAAGGCTTAATATGACTATTTCTAGAAAAGATGGCAAAACCAATCGAATGGAAAATAGTTGCCACTCAAGGCAACGCTCGCGCTGGGATTCTAAGAACAAGACGAAGCATTATTGAAACTCCCGTATTCATGCCCGTTGGAACACAGGCAACTGTCAAGGGAATAAGATTTGAATGGCTAGAAGGCGAACTTGATGCCAGAATAATTCTGGGAAATACGTATCATCTTTTCTTACGTCCCGGCACAGAAATAATCCGCGCCTGCGGTGGCTTACATAAATTTTGCTCTTGGTCTCGCTCTTTTCTGACAGATTCAGGCGGATTTCAGGTTTTCAGTCTTGCACAGCTTAGAAAAATCTCCGAAGAAGGCGTCGAATTTCAATCCCACATTGACGGGAGCAAAAAGTTTCTTTCTCCAGAGATTTCTATTCAAGTGCAAGCCGCTTTAGGAGCAGAAATTGTGATGGCTTTTGATGAATGCCCACCTGGCAAAATTGACTTCGCTAATGCAAAAAAAAGTCTTGAACTGACGCTCCGATGGGCAAAGCGTTCTAAAGAAAGTTTTTTGCGTATGCAAGAAGAAAATGCCGACACAGGTTTTTTGCCTGTAGATGGATTAAGCGGCAGACAAGCTTTATTCGGAATAGTGCAAGGCGCAAGTTATCTTGAGCTACGCAAAGAAAGTTTGGAAAGAACCGTTGAAATCGGCTTTGATGGCTATGCAATTGGCGGTTTGAGTGTCGGAGAAGAAAAACCGATTATGTATGAGATTTTAGAATTCCTAGCGCCTCAGATGCCTGAAGAAACGCCGCGATATTTGATGGGAGTTGGGACGCCTGAAGATTTGCTACAAGCCATTTCATGCGGAGTTGATATGTTTGATTGCGTCCTGCCAACTCGGAACGGACGAACAGGAAGCGCCTTTACCTCAAATGGCAAAATCAATATCAGAAACGCACGCTTTGCAACCGACAACGAACCGCTCGATGCAGAATGTAATTGCTCGGTTTGCAAAAGATATAGCAGAGCTTACTTGAGGCATCTTTACCAAGCAGGCGAAATGCTCGCCGCAATCTTGATTTCGCACCATAACCTTGCGTTTTTTCTAAACTTGATGCGAAAAGCCAGAAACGCAATAATCCAGGGCAGTTTCGACTCCTTCAAAACCGCATTTTTGGAAAAACTAAATCACAGTGAAGATTAAATCTTTTGCAAAACAAACCTCCGAACTTGCAAAATTGACGCAGACGTTGTAATTTTTGAGTAAAAACAAACTAAGGAGGTAATAAAAATGCTTAAGCGAATTTTGTTCGGCGGTGAGGATGCTGTTTCTGTTACAGGAAATCTAGGATTAACTTTGCTGAGAATTTTTGCCGGAATCGGCTTGATATCGCATGGCTACACTAAACTACCGCCATCTGAGCAATTCGTTCAGTTGGTTGGAAACATTGGATTCCCAATGCCTCAGTTCTTTGCATGGGCAGCGGCTTTGTCGGAAAGTGCTGGTGGCGTTTTGTTAATCTTGGGTTTTTTGACCAGAATCGCAGGCTTTTTTGTAGCTTTCACAATGGCAACTGCTCTAATCGGCGTTCACTTAAACGATCCGTTCCAAAAGCAAGAGCTGGCTCTCTTATATTTTTTCATTGCGTTGTGTTTCTTGCTTTTCGGTGCAAGCTCTTGGAGTGTTGATGGAATTATAAGAAGAAGAGGAAGTCTATAAGTTATGACGGAAAGTAAAGGTCATATCGTTTGCATAGCAAGTGAATTCAAAGGCAATGAATTCTTAGAAGAATGTCAAAATGCAGGCTGGTTTGTAACATTAGTCACAAGAAAAAACTTGCTTGACTCACCTTGGGCTTGGACAAGCTTGAATGAAGTTAAAACTGTCGAGGGATCGGCAACAGTAGATGATTACATACGCACAATCGCAAATATAGCCGGAAGTAAGTTGGTTGACAGAGTGGTTGGGCTTGATGAATTCGACATTGTAACAGCGGCAAGAGTGCGCGAGCATCTCCAGATACAAGGTCTTAGCGCAAGTTATTCGCTACGTTTCCGCGATAAATTGCACATGCGAAATTTAGCTTCCAGAATCGGTATGCCCTGCCCACAGTTTACAGGCATCTTCAACAAAGCGCAGATTGATGAATTCTTAAACAGAACGCAACCACCTTGGATAGTGAAGCCACGAACCGAAGGAGCGGCTTTTGGTATTCGCAAATGCGAAACAAAAGAACAAGTTTGGCAAGTTTTGATGAATCTTGATAGTCGAAACACATGGCGCGATCATCCATCGCAATATCTGCTGGAAAAATTCATCGAAGGCGAAGTTTATCATGTTGATTCGGTAGTATGCGACGGTGAGATAGTAGCAGTCGGTATCGGAAAATACGGCGCACCACCTTACAGAATCTCTCATCATGGCGGAGTTTTTATTACCTTTACGCTTGACTACGAAAGCGAAATCCGAACGAAACTTCTTGAGTTAAACCAGAAACTCTTGAAAGGCTTTGAATATCAGCGCGGTGTGGCACATGCAGAGTTTTTGCAATCAGCAGAAACAGGCCAAATCTACTTCTTAGAAGTTGCCTGCCGTGTCGGTGGAGCTTACATTGCAAACATGCACGAATACGGAAACGGCTTTAATCTTTGGCGAGAATGGGCAAAATTGGAAACAGCAACAGAAGACGCGCCTTACCAACCACCTAAATTGCATCAGTCTTACGCAGGCATTTGCCTTGCTTTAGCAAAAGAAGAGTTTCCCGACACTTCAAACTACAACGATCAGGAAATCGTTTACCGGATTGATAAACCAAGGCATGTTGGATTTATCTTCCAAACTCAAAACAAAGAGCGTTTGCACCAACTTCTAAATAGTTACGCTGAAAGAATAACAGAAGAATACTTGATGGTTCTTCCTGCAAAGGAACATCATGACGACTGAATTAGACTCTCGGCTTCAGCCATTTGGTCCTGATGCTTTCGCATCGCTAATTCTCAAGTTCAACACCGCAGTTTTTGAACTGGAAAAGCTTATCGAAAATACGGCTTTTTAAGTTCAGAAAACTTCTTTTCTGGATCACATGGTTCGACAACATTGCTTTTTGGCTTCTGCACGGTTGATTTCTCTTCTCGTTTTGAACCTAACTTTTCACGAATGAAATTCTCTGCCTCTTCTTCTATTAGTTCACCATTAACAACATAAGCTTTCTCTACAAGAACATCACCTTCTTTACTCAACTTCATCGTTTCTATAAAAACATTCCAAGGTGAACCCCAGTTTCGATTATCGCCGGCCGCCTTGCGATATTCATAATGCGTCGTCTTCTGCTTTGCGTCGCGACTTGTGGATTCGTAAACAACAGGAAAAGTGATCTTAAAATCCTCAGCACTCTTCTTAATGGCTTCCACAGAATCGTATTCACCAACACCTACGACACCCAATCCTTGTGCTGAATACTTTTCATGAAGTTTCTGCGTAAATGGTGCTTGATTTCTCCAATTCGGACACCACGGCGAAAAATACACAACCAAAACCAACTTTTTGTCCTTTGAAAATTCCCTTAGATTCACTTTGCCCGAACCCAAAACAGAATCGTAAGTCCAATCTCTGTAGTTTATAACTTTCTCTTGGATTGGTGCTTTCTCACCTTGTCCAAAAATGTAGAAAGAAAACAGAATCAGCAGAGATAAAAGCGTTAAAATTTTCCTCATAAAACCTCCTTCGTTTTGGATTATATCAGATTTTTCCGTGAGTCTTTCCAAGCCCTATTCCACAAAGTTCAAAACGACTACATCGGGAAAATCCTGCGCAATTCTTTGGCGTGTCATCGTTGGAGTGATTTTCACAGGCTTTGTGCCGACATTTGGGCGAAAATTCCCTTGTTCATCATACAGTCGGCGATATTGCGCTGTGTTGCGAATTACACCTTGAACATAACTACGAGTTTCATTAAATGGAATAGCCTCTACGAATTCATCAATCTGTGATGGTAGGCTTGAGCGCCACTGCGGAATACGCCCTGGTCCTGCGTTGTAAGCCGCCGCAGCATATTCGATGCGCCCAAACCTATCAAGCATTCCACGCAGGTAGGCAGTTCCAAGCTCAATGTTCAACGCAGGATCATAAAGCGCCTCCTCGGTTATTGTGGCATTTACGCCATATTTTCTTGCCGTCTGCTGAGCTGTCGGAATTAAAAGTTGCATTAGCCCATAGGCATTCGCAGGAGATTTTGCACGCGGATTGAAAGCCGATTCTTGTCTGATTAAACCTGCAACTTGATATGCATCTAAATTACGTCTTCCTGCCCAGAGTTTTATCAAGTCCCAGTAATTCAGCGGATAAAAAATCGCCCATTCCTCTTTCGTCATTTCTTCAGGAAACATTTGAGCATAATCTGGGTAACTTCGAGCCAGAGCAACTATTGCCTTGAAATTTTCGTTTTTCATCCGATAATGTTTTGCCAAAGCCATATTGACTTTTGGGCTTTTGGGAGCATTTTTTGAAGCCTCTTGAAGCTCCTCGAAAGCCCAATCAGTAAGTCCAACTGCGCTAAGTTGCTCGGCTTTTGCAAGTTTTCTTTCCTCTTTTTCAGTTGCCGTCTCCGAAGCTACCGCGATGGTTTTCAGGTTTGAAGCGGCTTTCCCTATCGGAGAATCTTTCGGGAAACTTGCATCTCGGCATCTGTCTTGCGCTTTCAAAGCAGAAAGTCTTTGGACTGCCAAATAACCATACCAGTTCGCACTGTAGCGATAGATGAGTGCATCGTAAAGAAAACAAGCTTCCTTGAATTTTCCAATCTGTTCAAAATCCCTAGCCGCCCAATAGCCAGCTCGTCCACGATAGGAATTGTCCTTTTCAACATAACGCTCAAGATGCTCTGTAAGCATCTGAGATGAAACGGAGAAATTCTGCGCTTCATGCTCAAGCCATGCAAGCTCAAAATGTGCATGCACGGCTTCCGTAGAATCAGGATAATCCGATAAAACAAGCCGAAAATAATAGCTTCCTTCAATTTTGTTCTTGGCACTTTTTGCCGTGTTACCTGCGTTTATGAGAGTCCTCAAAACCAAATTGCTTTTCGGGTAGGTACGGCGCATCTGCTCAATCACGCTACGTGCCTGACTCCATTGGCGTGCCGTAACGTAACCTCTTGCTAGATGATGGTAAGCCTCTTCTTTTGTCGAAGGTTCAGCAATCAGATTAAAAACGCTTTGAGCTTCGCCAAGTCGCTTTAGACTCACCAATGCAATAAGCCTTTTTAGCTCGATCTCGTCGGAAAACTTGGCAAAAAAGCTCTTTGCCGCATCGTATTCGGAAAGCAAATCTGTAAACCTTTTTCTTTCTAAAAGCCCGTCAAAACGAGCCAATAGATAATCGAGCTTTTTCGGAACAACTGCTTCACCGTTTGCTTTCAGTTCTGCTTCTGCTTGCTCTGCTTCTGGTGTCCCAACTCCATAGGCTCTCGTTCGATGAAGAAAATCAGAAGCTTTCTCTGCATCGCTTTTTAGCTTATAGGCTTTCGCCATTAGATACAAAGCTTTCGGATCGTTTTTTTCTGCCAAATCTTTGATAAAACTGATCGCATCGTCGGGCTTTGACATTTGTAGTGATGCTTCTGCCGATAGAAGTTTAGCCTCTACCAAGCGCAGAGAATCAGGATATTTTTCGATGAGCTTTCGAGAAACCTTCACGGCTTCTGCATAGTCCGATGCCTGCATCAAAGCCCTTGCACGAAGCCACAAAGCATAATCGCCGAGATTGGTTGTTTGATCAATGATTTCAGTATCAAGAATTTCCGCCGCCTTTTTTGCTTCGTTTCTACGCATCAACAGATAGGCTCTTAAAATTTTCGCAAGAGACGCTACTCTAGTTTTCGGTAACTGCGTTTCAATTTCCACAAGCAAATCTTCCGGTGGGAAACTGCCGTTTTTAACGAATTCCGAAATTCTCTGTAGAGCTTGCTCTTCGTTCTTTAACGGACCTTGACTACAAGCTACTATTGACAACCCGAAAATCAGAGTTAAAAGAAAAGGTAGCGATAACTTTTTCATAATCTCTTGATTCCATCGGCTTTCGATTTTGCAAGTAAGATGCCTAATCGGAAAGCGAAGTTTGTAGGTTAAAGCTGGATTTTGAAAAACTGCTATCTCGCAATGCCCGAAAAATGAGCTATATGCTCATAAATCGAACCAGGTGTGAAATCTTAGTTGTTATCGTTTCGAGCCTAACATACTTTTTCTTGCAAGCTCCATCAATTCTTCAGGCATCCATTTGGCAAGGTTTTTCTCTTCAGCTTCTTCTATACCTCGACGGCGATTCCTCCACTCTTTGCGTGGGTCATCTTCGCGCCCCGATTCCTTTGGATAGTTTTCTATTTGGTCTAAGCATATTATGATTCCATGGGCAATCTCGTTCCAGTCTTCGTTTTGAATGCCGCGCAAAATCACCGGCAAGCCTGCTGTCCAGTCTTCTTCAGGCGCAATGTTATCGTATTCAGGAATTGCAAGTTTCGTCGGCGACGGGAACGGACGCCCTGAAAATTCTTTCACTATTTGCGCTTTTATCTCCCCGTAAGAAGCATTTGGCTTTTCTTCCCTGATCTGCAAGGCTCTGCGAAAAATTTCCGATACTGTAGGTTGATCTGCCATAGAAGTCTCCTTTGAGAAATTTTTCAAAAAGAAAGAATATCACAAAAGAGTCGGATTTTAGACCAATGCAACCAAGTTTGAACCTCTGCCAGCAAAAAAGCCGAGAAAGTCACACCCTCTCGAACTTGCATTTATCCGTGCTTTTTGCTTCCATCTTTATTCTTATGCGAAAGTGGATTTATCAGGCTCATTTAATTCTAGGGCTTCTCGCTTCTATTCCCGTTCTAGCATGGTCTTTGAGCGGACTTTTGTATGTTCTTCCAAGCAGTTCTGAAGGAAGCTCAAAGGTTGAGAAGATTGATACTTCAAAGGTCAAAATCAGCCCGTCAGAAGCCATACAGAAAGCTAACGAGCTTGCCGGAAGAACTCTTCCGATCACAGCCTTGACGCTTTTAATGAAAGATGGCGTTCCACATTATCAGGCAATCGGTGGGCTAGGCGCAGACTCGATCTTCATAAATGCCGAAACCGGCACAGCAGAATTTTCTAAACCGCCTTCTCTAAGAACAAGATTTGCTCGCGAGGCTCACTTTTACTTTTTTGCAGGTAGCTGGCAAAAACCTCTTTTAATCACTTTCTCCACACTCGCTTGCCTTCTTGCCTTAAGCGGAATTTACTTAAATATAGTGTATTGGTTCAACTTTGTAAAATCCCGAATCGGAAGTCGAACTTCCAATTAAACACTTACCGGCTACTCATTTGCCATCACCTCGACCGGATCGATTCTTGAAGCCTTCCATGCGGGATAAAGTGCTCCTACAAAACCTCCAACAATCGCTATGATTGCAGCAGTTAGAATCCAACCAAAACTAAATTCTACGGGCAACTCAAAGTTTTTCTGTATGACAAAAGCCGCCAGAGTAGAAACAACTAGCCCAACGAAAATCCCAAGAACTGCAATCAAAAAAGCTTCGCCTTCAATAGCAGAAATTATGAACCCTTTTGAAGCTCCTAAAGATTTCAAGATACCGATTTCACGGCGTCTTTCTGCTATCGTCGTATAAAGACAAAGCAAAACAAAGATAGCAGACACAAAAGCTCCCAAACCGACTAGTGCCTGAAGAAATGTATTCAAACCGGGCAAGCGTTCTTGAGCATCAATGACGAAATCACGCGTTAAGTTGATTTTATTTCCCGGCAATTTCTCATTGATTCTTGCTACTACCCGTTCAACGTCTTCTCCGTCTTTAACTTTGACCAAAATATATGTGCATTTATTTGGCGCTTCCAAAACTTCTTGCATGGCTGAAAGAGACATTTTGATTCTTGCACCCGAAGGTGGAGAAAAAACGCCAACGATTTTGTAAGGCTTCCCACCGAAAAGCTCGATCGTATCGCCGATTTTGTGGTTTTCCTGCTTCATCTGTCGTTCGTCAACAATTACCTCGTTGTTCGCTTCGGGCGCACGACCAGCGATTATCTCCATTTCATTCATTTCAGCAAAAGGTTTCCAATCAACACCGTCGAGCTGTTGGAATCCCCAACGTCCTTTTGGATTCGGTGAGATATAACGAATCACAGGGACAACAGATTCCACGCCTTCAATTTCCATTAACTTTTTGACATAAGTAGTCGAAAGCGAAGGACTTGCACTTGTCAATTCCATAGCCCCTGGGCGCGTGAAGACTATTTCGGCTTTCCAATTTGAAGCTCTTCTTGCCATGTCGTTCGTAATCCCACGCGCAAGCCCTGTAAAAAGAACAATCAGCGCAACCCCAGAGGCTACACCAATAACGCTTATAAATGTTCTAAAAGGCCGTGCCTTCAAATTTGCTAAAACCAATTCAAGCATCTTTCAATCCCAATAAGTCCTATCAAACAACCTACGGCAAACTTTTTTACAGAATCAATGGACTCTCTCGTTGATTCAGCAGAAAATCTACTGTGGAAAATTTCATAAATCCTGTCATAAGTCGCAAAAAGCCTACTAACAGCTTTTTCAACGCTGTTTTCTGCCACTGTTTCAAGAGCTTTCGATATTTTCAACTTCGCCAATTCCTCTCCTTCCACAACTGTCTTTACAGCTTTTGCGAATTCTTGTGGTGTCGGCTCAACAACCCAAGCATTTTCAGAATTAGCGCATGTTAAAACACCACCAGCATTTGGAACAACAACCGGAATCCCAGATGCCATAGCCTCTAAAACAACATTTCCAAACGGCTCTTTTGGATTCGGATGAATAAACACATCAACATTAGCGTAGTAGTTTGCCAGCGTTTCTTTATCGAGATGCCCAAGAAGGATTATCTTTCTTTGCGGAAAAAGCTCGCTCTGCTTGATAAGCCAGTCTCTTTTAGGTCCAGAACCAGCCACCAAAAGACGAAAGTCCTTCTCATCTGCGCAAAGAATCTTCATCAACTCTGGTAAAAGCTCAATATTTTTCTCCGGCGAGATTCTTCCTGAATAGAGAAGAAGTTTTGCGGTTTCGGACAAACCCAAATCTTGATTTATCTTTTTTCTAAACTCCGCATTCTTTCTTGAAGGATTGTAAAACTTCGTGTCCACACCACGTGGACACACAAAAATTCTTTCTTGTAATGGAATGCTCGGCGCTTTGAAGAATTTGTGACTTTTTTTCAACAACCATCCTGAAAATTCCGAAGCCTTCTCGTAAGCCTCGAAAAATTCTTGGGCTGTGTATTGTGAGTTTGCAATATGAAAATCAAAGCTTGGCAAAATGTAATTAGCCATGAAGAGATTTGCGAAAAGTTTACCTACTTTGTTTCCAGTCAAGTATGATGCAATGTTATCGTCCATCCTTTCTGCGCTAAAGTGAACCAGCACGGGACGGCCAAGACTAGAAAAAAAGCCTCTGTGAAGCATTGCCCCAATAAAGCTAAGCGTGTATTTATCGGTCACTTCAATTATGTCCGGCTTTTCATCGGATAGTATTCGGCGAACTACGGAATTTTTCAAAACATATTGCCATGGCATTATCAAGCGGTAGCGTCTATCGAAAACAGGCGAACGCCTTGCAGGAACGTAATAGATTTTTCCGTATTCATTCACCTGCTTGATTTGAAACCTTTCGCCCGGAACAATCAGCCGAACTTGCCTTCTACTTCGCTCCGCCTCTGCGAGCAAATTGTTTAGACTGGTGCTTACACCACCAGAGTTTTCATGATAGTAATTTGTTAGATGAGCCGTTTTTATTTGCACTTTTTTTATTTTACTTTGGACGCTCTGCTTCACCAAAAAGCACTCTTTTCCCTTACCATGCTAAATCCACAAGCCACCGCTGGACAAAACACCATAAACGAAATTAAACTATATGTTTGCTCCAAAATCTTCACAGGAGACTGAAAAATGCTGGCAAATGATATTCGCAAAGGAATGGTTATTCTCGTAGATGAAACCCCTTGCAAGGTAATGGATTTTCATCACCACACTCCCGGAAAAGGTCAAGCTGTGGTGCAAACACGATTAAGAAATCTTCTAACAGGAAACTCATTTGAGCACCGCTTCCGCTCAACTGAACCAGTAGAAAGAATCGTTCTCGACGTCAGAAAATTCGAGTTTCTCTACGCAGATGGAGATCAATATCACTTCATGGATTCTGAAACCTACGAGCAAGTAGTAATGACGGAAGAAGAGCTTGGCGAAACGGCGCAGTGGCTAATGCCTAACCTAAAACTAGAAATCGAGTTTTACAAAGATACTCCTATAAGCATAAAACTTCCACAAGTCATGGAGTTAACTGTTGTTTCAACTGAACCTTTCTTGAAAGGTGCAACCGTTTCAAACTCCAATAAACCTGCAACTTTGGAAAACGGCGTTACAATTCAGGTTCCACCTTTCATTACTGAAGGCGAAAAGGTTCGCGTCAATCCTATCGAAGGCAAATATATTGAAAGAGTTAAAGAATAAAACAAACAGCAAAGCATCTGAGCAAGCGGCAAGCTCCAAAATCTTTTATCATGCAAATTACGATTCTGCGCCATTATGAAAGTTGAAGAAAATCCAAATGAAGATAATAAAACTTTGCCTTTTTCTAAATTCCACTGCTTGCCGTTTGCTGTTTACAATTTCCTTCTTTATCTTGGCTTTTTGGTTTTACTACCAAGACTCATCTTCCAGCAAAATTTCTGGAAGCGATTCGGGAGATTGCCCGATTTCACTGTCAACGGAAGGAAGGTTATTTGGGTTCACTGCGTATCAGTTGGCGAAACTCAAGCCGCAAGACCGCTGGTTCGCCTTCTGCGGCAAACTCTTCCTGAATACAAACTTGTAATTTCCACAACAACCTCAACAGGTCAATCCTTAGCTAAAAAAGTATTTGCGCAAGATGCTGATCTAGTTTTCTATTTTCCTTTCGATTTCAAATTTTCCGTGCGAAAGGCGCTTGAAAAAATCAATCCTGAAGTGGTCATTTTGATGGAAACTGAGATTTGGTTCAACTTCATTCGTGAAGCCTCTCGAAAAGGAGTGAAAATCTGCATCGCCAACGCCCGCCTTTCCGAAAAATCTTTTCGCCGCTATTCGATGATAAGAAAAACCATAGAGCAAATTTTAAGTCATATTCGTTTAATTCTGGCACAAAGCCAAATAGATGCCGAAAGATTCTTGCAACTCGGAGCAGAAGCCGAAAAGGTCAAAATGACGGGAAATTTGAAATTCGATCTCGACTTCGATGAAGCGGAAAATGAATTGAGCCGGGTTTTGCAAGAGCGTTTCGCCGACGAAAACCCAATTATCTTGGCTGCAAGCACACATCGCCCTGAAGAAAGTTGGATTTTAGATGCATTCAGCTTAGTTCTTAAATCTTCACCACACGCTAGACTAATGATAGCTCCCAGACATCCTGAAAGATTCGATGAAGTTGCCGAACTAGTCCGAAACAAAGGATTTGACTTGGCAAGAAGAAGTGCAAAACCAAATCAAGCTGATAAAACATCGAAGGTTATTCTACTTGACAGTATCGGCGAACTACGATCGGCAATGAAACTAGCGGAAATCGTTTTTGTAGGCGGCAGTTTAATTCCTCATGGTGGACAGAACATTCTAGAAGCGGCTGTTGCTCGTAAAGTTATAGTCACAGGATTTTATACGATGAATTTCTCTTCAATCGTTGAAGAATTCAGAGCGAATAGCGCACTGATTCAACTTCCGCCGCTGAAGGAAGAAGAAATCGTAAGAAAGCTAAAAGAAGTTTTCCTCGAATTTTTGCAGAATGACTCTCTCCGCAGAGAAATGGCAGAAAGGGCTTTCCGACTCATAGAAGCTAACAAAGGAGCAACTGCTAAAACCGTGCAAGCTTTATCGTCACTTCTCAAAAAAAACGTTGCCTAAAAGCGAGATTGTTGATAATATCTGAAAAGTAGGCAGGTTTGAGAACTTAGCTCATTTTGAGTGCTGAAAACCTCGAAAAAACAAGTTGATAAAAGCTTTAAGCAAAGGAGGAGAAAATCCTGTGATTACTTCAGACCGAGCTAACAATGTAAATGTATCCTTAACAAGCAAAAGCAAAGGCAAATGGCATGAAATTCTAAGCAAAGCCGATGCTAAACAGATTTGGGTTGAACTTTATCGTATAGTAAACTCCCATCCTTTAATCGAAAGAGCTAGAAAAGTAGGCCTAATGTTTGAACACGAAAGATGCGATATTCGTTTGGCTCAAGAATTATTCGTCACTCTTCTTAGCAAAAACCGATTTCAATTTTTTCTTGATCAAAAAACAAGCGATTCTGAAATAGAAGCAGAGTTAACTGAAATCCATTTAAGGAATCTCATAACAACAGAACTAAAAAAACACTACCCTGAAAGCTACAGATTGGCACGTCGTATCAAAACCCTAATCAAAACGAGTAATACTTTGAGAAAATTCGATAGCCCCGAGCAAGCAGAAATTTATGGCTTATCAGAATGGCCTGATGAAAAGAAAATTCGTAGCTACCAAGAAGCAAAAGAACTAGTCAAAACTATAACTTCTTACAACCAAAAGAATGGTGCAAAGTCCGAACATATTTTTGACTCGGCGATCAGCAATAGCGAGCTTGAAGAATTGATAGTAAAAGTTCTGAAAACTATAGATTCACCAATGAACATTTGCAACCTTCGTTCTCTTGTAATGTCGTGTCTCCCCGTAGTTGATATTTCCCCAATCCTCATAGATGAAGAAGATAAAGAACCTGCTGAAACATTAGAAAAACCTCTCGACGATGAAAAAATAACCCGCTCAATCGAAGACTTTCTTGGAAACCTCGATCAGAAAGCTAATGGAAAATCCAAACGTCAGAACGAAATAATGAAAATTCTCTGGCATTGCTATCTGTCAGATGCGAAAACAACTCGGCAGGAAATAGCAGAAATTCTTGGAATCTCAGAATCATTGATTTCTGGTTACTGCCACCGAATAGACAATGCACTTCGTAAACTTTCTTTTGCAAATACCACTGAAGCAAGAAAATTCGAGCAAAAGCTGAAAGCAAAAGTTCTATCAGTAATCTCCAAAGAAAAAACTAAAAAGAAGCTAAAAACCTAACATTTCACGCCTCAATGGTGAGACTTTGTCTTTACGACAATTCCGTCGTCACCTATCGCCTCAACTGGACAAGCATTCATTGCCTCCTGGCATCGGGCTAGCTCTTCTTCGTTTTGCGGTTGTTTGTAAACGTAGGAATAACCGAACTGATTGTTACGCTTGAAATTTGCTGGTGCTGTATCTCTGCAAACGTCACAATCAATACAACTCGAATCAACGTAGAACCTACCTTCCACATTATCGGGCAACTTTTTTCGGAAGTCAGCCATTTTAAGTAAGCCCTTCCTGAAAGGACTAATCAACAACTATGATGACGCCACTCGCATACTTTCTGCTACTTGGCTGAATTAAACATCAAGGTTCTTAACATCTAAAGCATTTTCCTCGATGAATTTTCGGCGCGGCTCGACCTCATCGCCCATCAGGATAGTAAAAAGCTCGTCCGTTTCAACGGCATCTTCTATCCTTACCTGTAAAAGCACCCTTTTTTCAGGGTCCATAGTTGTTTCCCAAAGCTGTTCTGGATTCATCTCACCAAGCCCTTTGTAGCGCTGAATAACTAAATCTCTTTTTGCAACCGTCATTACTCTTTCAAGAAGTTCTTGGCGTGTTTCCACCAATTCCGATTTACCGTTTTCGTAAAACACAAAAGGCGGTGAGAATGTTCTTTCTAGCTCAGTTTCGATTTCAACAGCCCTTTGGAATTCAACATAGCTGGCTTTCTCCCAATCGAAAACTACAACCGAGCCATCAGGCAAACCTATTTCGATTTCCGATAGCCCATGTTCTTCATCAAAAGTTAACTCTGTTTGATACCCGGCTTTGCTCAACTCTGCCTCAACCTTTGCCATTAAGTCTTCTTTCTCAAAAACATTCCGGAATCTAACACCTTCCTGTGCCAAAACGCCTTCTTTGCCCGCAAAGGCTTTTATCAATGCAAGGCAAAGTTTGCGATCGTTGTTGAGTCTCCTAGAAAATCTTTCAACAAGTTTTTGAAGTTCGATTGTTTGTTCTAACCTTAAAGCGAGTTCCTTACCTTCAATTTTTCGCTTATCTGCTTGAGCCTGATCGCTATCAACCTCGACTTTAACCTCGCTCGTTGCTTGCCTCATGAGGTATCGAAACATCTCTTTTTCGTCTTTGATGTATTCTTCTTTCTTGCCTTTTTTCACCTTGTAAAGCGGTGGTTGAGCGATATAGATATGTCCGCGCTCGATTAGTTCAGGCATGTGGCGATAGAAAAATGTCAAAAGCAAAGTCCTTATGTGGCTTCCGTCAACATCGGCATCGGTCATCAATACTATGCGATGATAGCGAAGTTTTTCAATATCAAAATCGTCTTTTCCGATGCCTGTTCCGATTGCAGTTATCAAAGCCTTAATCTCACCGTGACTGAGCATTTTGTCATAGCGCGCTTTTTCAACATTCAAGATTTTTCCTTTGAGTGGCAAAACAGCCTGATTGCGACGATCTCTTGCTTGCTTGGCGCTTCCACCTGCTGAATCGCCTTCGACAATGAAAAGCTCTGAGCGTGCCGGGTCTTTTTCTTGGCAGTCAGCAAGCTTTCCGGGAAGCATCGAGCCACTCAAAGCACTCTTACGAACAATTTCACGAGCTTTCCGTGCCGCTTCGCGTGCTCTTGCCGCATCAACAGCTTTTGTGACTATCTTTCTAGCAACAGAGGGATTTTGCTCGAAGTATTCAGCAAGCTTTTCGTTCAAGAAAGACTCAACTTGCCCCTTTATGTCTGAGGTTAATTTCACTTTGGTTTGCGATTCAAATTGTGGTTGTGGTAGTTTCACAGAAATAACTGCAACCAATCCCTCACGCACATCATCGCCTGTCAAAGCTACCTTCATGTTTTTGGCGATGCCTGAAGATTGAGCATAGTTGTTGATGGTTCTGGTCAAGCTACTGCGAAATCCTGCTAGATGCGTCCCACCATCGGGATTGTAAATCGTATTTGCAAAAGCAAAAACCTTCTCGTCGTAGCCTTCGTTGTATTGCAAAGCTACCTCGATAGTTAAATCACCAAGCTCACCATAGAAATAGATTGGCTCTTCATGAAGCGGATTTTTGTTTTGGTTGAGATGCTTTACAAACTCAACAATTCCATCGCGGTAGTAAAATTCATGATAGCGTTCGTTTTCACCTCGTTCGTCGCGAATTGTGATTTTCAATCCTTTGTTCAAAAAGGCTTTTTGGCGAAAGCGTTCGGAGAGTCTTTCAAAGCTGAAGTTATCCGTTGTTAAAACTTCTAAATCAGGTTTGAAAGTGATTTTTGTTCCTCTTCTATTGGTTTTACCTGTAACTTTCAAAGGCTCAACGGGTATGCCACGCCTGTATTCCTGCTCATAAGTTTTGCCATCGCGCCAAATTTCGAGCTTCAACCACTCAGAAAGAAAATTCACACAAGAAACACCAACGCCATGAAGCCCACCAGAAGCTTTGTAGGAGTTAGAATCAAACTTCCCACCCGCATGAAGTTTAGTCATGACCACTTCTGCCGCTGATACTCCTTCTTGTGGGTGAATATCTGTTGGAATGCCTCTGCCGTTATCAATTACAGTTACTGAATTGTCAATGTGAATTATCACTTCGATAGAATCGCAGTAACCCGCCATCGCTTCATCAACCGAATTGTGACAAACAACAGCTCCAAAACCAGCAATGAAATTCTCACACTCGGGGACAGAAACATCATATACCCATTCGTGCCCGTAATCTTCAACGATCTCGATTTTCTCCACCCGCGACAAGCCGAGATCCCCGAAACTCAAAGGTTGCATTACAACGCTCGAGCGAGTATCAGCCCCACAACCAACACTGATTACGTTTTCCTGATGAAACTTTGAAATACTGAAAACTATCCCCTGTGTTTCTCTTTTTACCGAGTAATTTGCTTGTAAAGAAGCCAAGAGATACTGCAAGCCTACTGCTAACTCTTCTGAAAAAACTTTCAAGACAATCTCCGAATCCAAATCGCCTTCAAGCTCAACAGGCGAGATGCTCTGAGCAACTTTAGCACTTCCAGAACCCTTTACGAAACCTTCCAAAAATCGCTTGCGCTTTGAAGGTGAAAGATTGAAAACCAAATCAGGAATTTTTACTGAATCTCTAGCGGTCTGACCATCTGCCAGTATTTTCTTGAATAAAATACTCAGAGTTTTAGAACCAACCCTGATAATGCCTTCATCAGTGTAATCAATTCTGCAATCGCAAACATTGGTAACGAGTGCTACGATTTGCCCTGCCAAACGCTTATCTTTCGCAATAAAAACCAAAGAATTATCGTTATCTATGGTTTTATTCTCGGCCTCGAAAAACGCTATTTCTTTCGTGTTTGAAACTTCATTTGTTTTGATGGATTCATTCAACCTGAGACTTTCAGATGCAACATAAAATCCCAAAAGCTCGGCTAAAGAATCTGTAATTGGTAAAACAGAATTTTCAATGCTGGTGGGAAGTAAATAATTCCCAGAGTCAATTTTTTGGTTTTCATCGCTTTCCACAACAATTTGTTCGATATACGAAGGTATTTCAGCCCAACTTTGCGGTATTGCTAGGAGATCACCTTCTTTGAGTTCATCGCCGCGAACAGGAACGATTTGACCATTGCGCAAGGTAAAAAGTGAATGGTATGCGGTGATCTCAATTTCACGACCCGCCTCAAGCCTGATACGATAAATCGGGCTATTGACGCGGTGCCTAAAAAGCGCCGACACCGGACGGAATGAAAGTTTGTAATCTTTTGGTGAAAATGCCAAAACAGCAAGCTCAAAACCTGATCTAAGTGCTTGGAGATCGCCGTTTTTCTCAACAGACTCAACACACTTTTCCATGTAATCATCAATCAACTTGCCGATGGGAATCAGACGCAATTTGCCGTTTTCTGAAACCAAAATCGGCATCTCGTATGTTAAGCTGTTGTCAACCACTTCATAAACGAGCTGATGCAATCCGTTTTCTCCGTTGTCACCAATATACATTCCAGGACGAGTGCGAACAGCCTCGCGTCCCTCCAAAACTTTAATAGCCTCAGCTCCGTATTCCTGCGTTGCTTTACTCATAAGTTTGCCTTAAAATTTTCAAAGTATTATTTTAGCATTTCCGCCAGATAATATCGAAATTAGGCGAATCAAGGGCTTGAGAGCAATTAAAACTAATCAAATTAAAGGTTTTCCAAAATCTCCAAGACTTGTTCTGTATCTTTCAGACTTTCAACTAAGGCATCTGGTTTGTGTTTGAGTAAATCTTCTTTTCCATGAACTCTTCCTGTTGCTACTGACAAAACCTTTGCGCCTATTGCCCTAGCGGCAGATATGTCGTTTGGAGTGTCACCGATGATGACAAATTGGCTGGGAGAGAAATTGAATTTGTATCTTTCTCGAAAGCGCCTCAAAGCCTCAAATGCTAAGTCCTTCCTGTTACATGAAACCTCGCCAAAAACATTCAACGAATCTATGAAATAATTCCAAAGCCCAACTGAACGGAGTTTTATTTCTGCCGCTACTGATAAATTTCCCGTCAGAAGAGCATTTACAAAATTTTGTTTCTGCAACGTTGCTGTCAGAATTTCTTCGACACCTTCTAAAACTCTGTAGCTTTCTTTCCCGCTTTCGTGAACTTTGAGCATTTCTTCTTTGAAAGTTCTCAAAAGCACATCTCTCTTGCTCAAAATCTTCTCGGGCGTGAAACCTTTGTTTTTGAGAGATTCATACATGATTTGAGTATCAGTCATACCTGAAGGCATGACAGCTTCCAGGTCTCCAGACGAACCAAAAACTTTTTGCATCGTTGAAGCAAAATAGAGCTTGTAGCTCCCACGCGTAGTTGATAAAATCAAAGTCCCGTCAATATCCCAAAGCAAAATTTTGCGTTTTGCGTATTCGTTCTGAACCGCATGCATCATATTTCCGAATACACCAAACCAAATTCTAGCCCAATAGATTAAGAGCTTTATGTGTAAATCTTTTCCAGATATTCTTTGAGCATTCGATTACTCGAAAACTGAGGTGTCAAAGTCTGAATTGAGTTTCTCATCATTGAAATCCATTTTCTCGGAAGCCCTTTTTCATCTCTTTCATAAAACAGTCGGACAACCTCATGTTCTAGAACTTGGTAAAACGATTCTGCATCTTGAGCATCAACTTCATCTTGGTTAGATGAATGAATATCACCGTCCAGCCCACCAATTGCGAAACCGTTTTCACCGTTGTAGCCTTCAATCCACCATCCGTCGAGAATAGAGAAATTCAAAACGCCGTTCATAGCCGCCTTTTGTCCGCTTGTTCCCGATGCTTCCAGCGGCCGTCTTGGCACGTTCAGCCAAACATCAACTCCTTGAACTAAATTCTTGGCAATCTCTTGATCGTAATCTTCAATGAAAGCAGCTCGCCGAAGCCATGCCTCGTTTTGATTTTGACTCATGAGATTCTGCAAAAGTATCTTAGCTTCCCTATCCTGCGGATGCGCCTTACCTGCAAAAACGAACTGAACTGGCCTTTCGGGATTGTCAATGATCCTTATCAATCTCTCGAAATCCCTCAATATCAAATTCCATCTCTTATAGCCTGTGACTCTGCGGGCAAAGCCTATTGTTAGAATGTTCGGATCAAAAAAATGTCTCGTGTCTTTGTGTTCATGAATCATCTCAAATCTTCCAGTATCCCTTGCAAATAACTTGCGACGGATATAGTGAATCAGAAGATTCTTCAGAAATTGATGCGCTTTCCAGATTTCTTCATCTGGGATTCGTTCGACTGCCTGTTTCCATTCGATAGGATTCTCAAGTTTCTCAATCCAATTCTCACCTATGAATTTTTCATAAAGTGCCTGAAATTGCGGAGCAATCCAAGTAAGCGGATGGACACCGTTTGTGACATGAATTATTGGAACGCTTGATGAATCTGTTTCTAAACTCTCGGACGCAGTTTCTAAACTCTCGGACGCACCTGAAAAATCTGATTGCCCGAAGAAACTTTCTCTATTCGTAACAAAGATTGCCTGCCAGAGTTTTCGGGAAACCTCTGCGTGTTTTTTGCTTACCCCGTTGGACTTTCCCGACATTCTTAAAGCCAGAGGCGTCATGCCAAACCATTCGTTCTGATCTGAAGGATTCACCTTCCCAAAGGCAAGTAGCTCTTCTCTAGTCAGTTTCAAAGCGCTTATGAAACCTTTGTCAAAACAAGCGTCAATAAGCTCTGGCGAGAAAGCATCGTTTCCTGCCGAAACAGGAGTATGAGTTGTGAAAACACATTTTTCACGAACATATGAAACAGCATCTTGAAAACTTTTATCCGGATTCTCCTCTAAAAATTGCCTTGCAAGCTCGAGTGTCAAAAAAGCAGAATGCCCTTCGTTCAGATGGTAAACCGAAGGTTGAATACCAAGCTTTTTCAGCAATCGAACGCCACCTATGCCTAAAACCTTTTCTTGAACAATTCTAGTTTCCGAGTCTCCACCGTAAAGATGCCCGGTTATGTGACGGTCTATTTCGTTATTTTCCGGTATGTTCGTATCCAGCAAATAGAGTCTAACCCGCCCAACACTTATCAGCCAGGCTTGCGCCTTGACCTCTCTTCCTCGAATATGCACCATTACAACAACTCTTCTGCCCTTTTCGTCAACGACTAACTTAATCGGCAGATCGAGTCCGAAGGAATCAACGTATCTTTCCTCTTGCCAACCGTCATGAGATATTTTTTGACGAAAGTATCCAAAGCGATAGAAAAGCCCAACCGCTACAAGCGGAATCTTCATGTCGCTTGCCGATTTCAAATGATCACCAGCAAGAATACCAAGCCCACCCGAATAAAGCGGAAGCGAACTGTGAATGCCGTATTCAGCACAAAAATAAGCTACTGGATTGTCAGAAGTAATTCTGCCGTATGAAACGCAAGACTCAGACAAATACTTTCTTTGCTTTTCGACAAAGCGCTGAACTTTTTCAACATAATCCGTTTCACTTGCCTTTTGCCATAGCAAGAATTCACTTACTTCTTTAAGCAATCGCCTCGGATTGTGTTCGACCTTTTCCCATAAAATAGGCTCAAGACTTCTGAAAAGCTCTACGCCCTCCCTTTGCCATGACCAGTAGAAGTTATCAGAAATTTCTTCCAAACCTTTTATCGGATCGGGAAGCTTCCTACCTATTTCGGAAACTTTTTCGCTCTGCTGATTGATCAAAAAATTCTCTGTCTCCGAGTTTTCTTCGATAAGTTCAGGAGAAATCATAAGGCTTGTTATCCTTCAGTTGATTTTGGAACTGCTGTAAACTTTTGGTTTTCTATGAAAATCTTTGCATCTTGTTCAGAAAAGAAAACCAGCTTTATCAAATTCAAAGTCTTTGATTCTTGGCTACTCAAGAAATTCTCAATCGCTTGCGAAGAAACTGCGGCTGCTTCATCTTTCGGATAACCGAAAGCTCCTGTAGAGATTGAAGGAAACGCAATGCTTTTGATTCCCTTTTCGACTGCGAGCTTAAGTGAGTTGATGTAGCAATCGGCTAAAAGTTCTGCGTCCTTGCCCTGATTTTGTCCGTAGATAGGCCCAACGGTGTGAATAACATATTTTGCCTTTAGTTTCCCGCCTGTCGTTATAACAGCTTTTCCCGTCGGCAATCCGTCGGGATAAAGTGTTTGCCTAATCTTTTTGCATTCTTGCAAAATCTCAGGTCCACCAGCCCTATGGATTGCACCGTCAACACCACCTCCACCGAGAAGCGATGAATTTGCGGCATTGACTATGGCATCTGTTTCTTCCTTCGTTATGTCACCAACACTTACAACGATTTTCCCGTTCAAATAACTCGCTAAAGTAACCATCTCAATTCTCGGAAAAAACTAGTCTTCAGTCCTATTTTTCCAAAGGCTCGACTCTCACCTCATCAAACATACCTTGCCTTCTTAAAGTCTCTGCTAACTGGTTTGCCGTATGTCGGTTTAGTGGACGCCCTCCGCTACAGGTGATTCTAAAAACTTCATCATCTATCATCTCTATTTCCAAATCACCGAGCGAAATGCCTTGCACTACTAAAATCTCGTCAAAATTGTCTATCTTGAAATTTCCAGTCTCTTCAACCCACTCTTCAATGAAAGGATCACGCAAAGCCTGTTCTGCTTCCGAAGCGTCCAAATAACTACCTTCAACTATCAAGCAATAAGCAGTATTCTGACTCATCGCACAAACTAACAATCCTTGTAAAATTCGCTACTTTTGAAAATTTAACATTTTTCAATCTTAAAAATCCAATCTAGCAAACTCTAAACAGCTCTCTCTGTTTTTCTAGCCTTCTTGCCTTTTAGAGAAAAATCTTTTGATTTCCTCATCAGAAAGCTCTCTTATTTGTCCGACTGGCAAACCTTTATCCGTTAAGTGACCTATCTGCACTCGACGCAATTTCACAACTGAATGCCCGATTTCATCGAACATTTTACGAATTTGCTGATTGTGACCTTCATAAAGCGTAACTTCAAACCAGGCATTTTTCTCAGTTGTTTTTATCTGCTTGATTTCCGCAGGTGCAGTTTTGTAGCCATCTTTGAGCCTTATGCCCCGACGCAATCGCTCAATAGCCTTTTCGTTCGGTATTCCTTTGACTTTGACTCTGTAAACTTTCGGTATAGTTCTCGATGAAGCAATCAGATTTGCAAGATCACCGTCGTTTGTCAGGATTATCAATCCTTCGCTATTGTAATCGAGCCTTCCGACAGGAAAAACTTTACCAAACTTTTTCGGGACAAAATCAGTAACCAACCTTCTTTTTTTCGGATCATCAGTGCTGGAAAGAACTCCTTTTGGCTTGTTAAGCAAAAAATAAACCTTTTGTCGCTTCGCAAGCTTGGGATTTATCAACTTTCCTTCAACTTTTATGTGATCTTTCTCGGGATCTGCTTTTGCCCCTAACTGCGTGACAACCTTACCGTTTACCGTAACAACACCACTTTTTATCAACTCCTCGGCTTTCCTACGAGAAGCTATACCAGCTTTAGCTATCAGTTTTTGTAATCTTTCTTCAACCATAAGTTTCATCATAGACAGAAAAATTCCACATACAAACAAAAATTAAACAAGTATCAAAAATTTCCTTGCACATCTAGTTAATTTTTCTTATACTACAAACGTCCTTAAATTGGCTTTTTATGATAACCATCTTAATAATCACAATAGCCTGCTTGCTTATAGCTTTTGGTGGACTCAAATATATTTCCAGTATAAAAAAAGAGTTCGAGCAGGAACTCGAGAAAGAGCGTTTGCGTCTCAAAGAAGCCGAAAATACGATTTCGGCGTTACGAGAACAACTTATTGAACAAGAAGAAGCAAATAAAGCACTCAAGGAAAGTAAGGAAAAGTTAAGACGTGCTGTTTACCACGATATATTAACAGGCTTACCGAGAAAAGAGCTTTTTCATGAAAATATAAAACTCGCTATCGAAAAAAAACGCACAAATCCTTCCAGCGAAGATTTCGCCGTGATGATATTGAACTTAGACGGGTTCGGCGATATAAGCGAGTCTTTAGGAAACATCTATGGCGATAAGCTGATAAGAAGAGTCTCAGAAACAGTTAGAGAAGTCACTAAAATAGGCGATTTTTTGGCAAGGCTAGAAGGCTCAAGGCTTGGTTTTATTCTCAATAATGTGAACGAAAGAGAAGCTAAAGACATTGCCAACCTTACGATTACAAAATTGAGAAAACCTTATAAGATAGACGGCAATGAAGTGACTATCAAACCTGTTATAGGAATAAGCCTATACAAAGAAGCTCATATTCGTTCAGAAGATCTAATAAGAGAAGCAGAGATTGCATTGCAGGAGGCCAGAGAATCTGAAAAAGGTTATGCGATTTTTGATAGCTCAATGCAAGAGCGAATATTGAAACTCCAACAACTAGAATTAGAACTGCGTAACGCTCTTGAAAAGAAAGAATTCGAGCCTTATTTTCAACCGATAGTTTCAATACAGAGTTTAACGCTTGTCGGCTTTGAAGTTCTAATCCGATGGAGACACCCAAAAAGGGGTATCGTGATGCCCGGAGAGTTCATAGGTTTTTGTGAGAAAAACGGCCTCATAGAACCCATGACCTACTGGATTCTGGCGCAAGCTTGTAGAAAACTCTTCTACTGGCAGGAATTAGCTCCCGATCTTACAATCAGTGTTAACCTTTCAGGTGTTCATTTCTCAGAAAAATCCTTATACGACGAAGTTGAAAGAGTAATTCACGAAAGCAGAATTCCTCCTGGTAGTCTGAAATTGGAGATAACGGAAAGCACGATCATGGAAGATGCCGAAAAGGCTGTAGAAATTCTAGAAAAGTTCAAAAAGTTAGGAACTAAAATTTCGATTGACGATTTCGGAACAGGATATTCAAGCCTTAGTTACTTACACCGCTTCCCTGTAGATACGCTTAAAATTGATCGTTCCTTCATAAACGGCATGGAGCGAAAAGCCGAAAACGTTGCAATAACCCGAACAATAATCACATTAGCAAAGAGTTTGAATTTATCGGTAGTCGCAGAAGGCGTAGAAAACGCAAACCAACTCTATCACCTTAGAAAATTCGGTTGTGACATGGGGCAAGGCTATCTTTTTGCTCCACCACTTCCAGCCGATAAAGCCGAAAAATTGCTTCAGTATAAGATAAATTGGCAAAATCTATTAACAGAGCTAGCAGAATTGGAAAAACCCGCCTCACCAAAACCAAAAAGTCCTATCACAGAACAGAAGCAAGTAGCTACTAGCTTAAAATCTCCTGAAAAAGACACGGCAAAAGAAATCGCTGATTCTTCTACTATCAAAGGACCACAACAACCAAAACAATCTGAAGCCCCACAAAAGAAAAAAGCTTCTGATATTCTCAATCTTGAAGAAGATGAGATTGTAGTTGACGAATCAATTATAAGAATACTCGACTGGGACTAACCACCTCACAATTTCAAGAGGATTTGCAAAGATAGACTTGATACCAGTTTCATAGCTCATCTCTAGGGAAATTCACAAAAACTGAAACATCTATTCTTTCTCAACCCAAACCTTTGGTTTTGCTTGGATTGGGAAAAACAACTCATAAGCATTTGAAAGCCTCAAAAGCAAGCTCTCCGACCAGTAGTTACCTAAAATCTGCATACCGATAGGCAATCCTTCTTTCGACAAACCGCAAGGAACAGAAATGCCCGGAATGCTCACTAAGTTAGCCGTTACTGTGTAAACATCGCTTAGATACATTGCAAGAGGATCGTCTGTCTTTTCTCCAATGCGAAAAGCAACTGTTGGCGATGTAGGCGTTATTATCACATCGCACTTTTGGAAAGCCGCTTGAAAATCGCTTCTCAAAAGCGTTCGGACTTTCTGCGCTTTTGCATAGTATGCATCGTAGTAACCGCTCGATAAAACATAAGTTCCGAGCATTATCCTTCTTTTCACTTCCGCACCAAAGCCTTCTTCTCTCGTTTTGTAATACATCTGACGAAGCTCATGCACATCTTCGGCACGGAAGCCATATCTAACACCATCGTATCTGGCTAGATTCGACGATGCCTCAGCAGTCGCAATTATGTAATAAACAGCAATGCCATACTTGAGTAGCGGTAAATCAATCTCGACTATTTCGGCACCGATTGACGCAAAATTCTCAATTGCTTGCTCAATCGTAGATTTAACCTCTGCGTCCAATCCTTCACCAAAAAGCGAACGTGGAAAACCGATTTTTACTCCTTTGATTTCATCATCGAGTTGTTTTGTGTATTCGGGCACAGGAACATCAGCCGAAGTTGCGTCGCGCTCGTCCCGGCCTGATATTACTTCCAGAACTTCAGCCACGTTGCGTGTTGTTCGCCCAAAGACTCCAATTTGATCAAGCGAAGAACCAAAAGCAACTAGCCCGTAGCGCGAGACCCTACCGTAAGTCGGCTTGATGCCAAAAACACCGCAAAAGGAGGCAGGTTGACGTATCGAACCACCAGTATCAGAGCCTAAAGCAACATCAACAATTCCTGCCGCAACCGCCGCCGCAGAACCTCCAGAACTTCCACCCGGCACTCTCTCCAGATCCCAGGGATTCCGCACAATCCCGAAAGCAGAGTTCTCATTAGACGAACCCATCGCAAATTCGTCCATGTTTGTTTTTCCGATTATTACAGCACCTTCGGCAAGCAACTTTTCGACAACGGTTGCATTATACTGCGGACGATAATTTGCCAGAATCCTCGACGCACAAGTAGTTCGAGTCCAGCTTGTGCAAATGTTATCCTTGACTGCAATCGGGACACCATGGAGCTTTCCATGAATAGGCGAGTTTTCAAGTTCATCTGCACGCTTGAGAGCGTATTCTCTATCAATCGTCAAGAACGCATTAAGCACTTCATTCAGCCTTTCGGCGTTGTCAAGGACTTTTTCGATTTTCGCTCTGATTTGACTCATCTTCGTATCTCGTCTATCAACCATGTATTGTTTTGTTTTTGCATTTCAATCTTTATCAAGCGTTGCTCGCTTGTATAGTTATCTCTTCTCCACAAAAGTAAAACATCTATTTCGGCTTTGCCAGGCTCGACTAGCTGACACCTACCGACACTGAAACTTTTTGGAAAATCCGTATCTCCCGTAGTAAAAACGTCTGCTTGAGTTTGCTCGCCTTTCAATTCCTCGAAAAATCTTTCCGTCAAATAATTCTTTCTTTTTTCAAGTTTTTCAATTGAAAAACTCATGTCATCAGCAAAATGATAAGAATAAAACTCTTTTACCTTTTGCCTTGCCTCCGAGCATTCAGGAGGCTCCAGATTCGGAATACTACAAGACACCTGAAAACACACAAAAATTATGCTCAAAACTAAACTGTTTCGCCTTCGAGAAGTTAGCATTTAAGCTGAAAACTAAAAGACTAACGAAACTTCAACTCAAAACTTTCGGAACGCGAAAATAACCTGCATGTGCATCAGGAGCTTGCGAAATAGCCGAATCTTGTCCCAAAGTTTGATGAGGCTTGTCTTCCTTGCGAACAGCCTCGGTCGCTTGCCCTTCAGGTGTTAGCCCTCCAATTGCCGGTTCAACTTTTTCCGTGTCAAGCTCGTTTAATTGCTCGACGTAAGCAACTATCTTTTGCATCTGCGGCGTGTAAATGGCAACTTCTTCCTCCGTTATCTCTAAATGCGCCAATTTTGCTACCTTCCTAACATCCATAGGCCCTAAATAAATCGAAACTAAAACTAAAGCTTTGCCTTGAGAACTTCGTTGACGACTTTTGGATTAGCCTTCCCTTGCGATGCTTTCATCACTTGCCCTACGAAGAAACCGAAGATTTTTTGATTTCCCTTCCTATAGTCTTCAACCTGCTTGGCATTTTTTTCGATTACTTCTTCAACAAGCTTTTCAATTGTTGCAACATCTGATATTTGTTCAAATCCTTTTTCCTTTACAACTTCATGAGCAGATTTTCCAGTTCTGAACATCTCAGCTAAGACTTCTTTGGCTTGAATGTTGTTGATTTTGTCTTCATCTCTGAGTTTTATAAGCTCTGCCATTTTTTCAGCCGTGATTTTAGACTCGGCAACCGTGATACCAGCATTGTTTAACTCTCTCAGCAGTTCCGACAAAATAAAATTCGCCGAAGTGCGCGGGCTTCCCGAAAGTTTAGCTGTCTGCTCGTAAAATTCTGCCAAGGACTTTTCGCTCACAAGTTGGTTTGCATCTGCAAAACTCAAACCATAATCTTTGATGAACCTATCACGCATTGCATCAGGCAATTCCGGCATCTCGGCTTTTATTTTCTCGATCCATTCTTTTGAGACAATGAGTGGTGGCAAATCCGGTTCGGGAAAATAGCGGTAGTCATGAGCCTCTTCTTTCGAGCGCATTACTCTAGTGCAATTGTTTTTCTCGTCCCAAAGGCGAGTTTCCTGAACAACTTCTTCGCCTCTTTCATAAGCCTCAATCTGGCGATTTATCTCGTATTCGATTGCTTTTTGCATGAATCGAACCGAGTTTAGATTCTTAAGCTCCACTTTTGGGCGAAAGCCTGTCTCACCAATTTTGCGGACTGAAACATTCGCTTCGCATCGAAGGTTTCCTTTTTCCATATCGGCATCTGAAGCCCCGACCCACTGTAAAGCTCGACGAACATGATTAACATAGTCGTAGGCCTGCCACGACGAACGAAAATCAGGAGCTGTAACTATCTCAGCAAGCGGAGTGCCTGCGCGGTTTAAGTCTATGTAGGAAAACTTGTCAACTTCAGGTAAGCCCTCATGAACGTTTTTCCCGGCATCTTCTTCCAGATGCAATCGAACAATCCTGATTGTCATCGGCTTCCATTCAATCGGACGACCTTGATCGTCCCTTTCAGCCGTCATTATCGTCAAAATACCATCAGAAGAAAACGGCTTATCGTATTGCGAGATTTGATAGCCTTTTGGCAAATCTGGATAAAAATAATTCTTTCTGGCAAAGATTGAAACTTCGTTTATTTTCAATCCCAACGCCAATGCCGCTCTTGCTCCCAATTCTACGGCACGCCAATTCAAAACTGGCAAAGCTCCTGGCAAACCCAGACAAACAGGACAGGTGTTTGAATTTGGAGTCTCACCAAAACTTGTCGGACACGCACAAAAAATCTTTGTTTCCGTAGAAAGCTGTGCGTGAATTTCCATCCCGATAACAGCTTCCCAACCGTTCTTCATCGCTTCTTCCCAAAGCTCAAATGATAACTCTTAACAGAGCCAGAGACAAAACCTCACCTAATTTCAACCTGAATTTTTACAAGCTTCCACTCCCCGTCTTCCAGTAGATATTGGTTATCAAAGTAAGTCTTGTTAGGTGTTGTGTTGAAATTGCCTTTTATCTCCAAAACGTCATTGTTTTGGATTTTCCTGAATCTGTGTGAATATGAAGGAGTGGCGGTCACAACTTGATCTAGAGTTAATCCTACGGAATCTTTTTGGGCAATAAAGCTGGAAAAGCTTGAAGCCATTTGCTCTGGGGTATATTGCTGACGAAAGACCTTTGAGGTGCGTAATCTGAGAAACTCTGAGAAATCTTCTTTCTGAATTGCCTCGTTGAAGTCTAGGAGTGTCTCTCTTACCAAAGAAACCATCTCGGCATCAGAAGTTTGCGCTCCTTTATCAAGAGGCTTTTTGCTTCCGCCGGAATAATCATCAGTAGAGCCACTTTTTGAATCTTCTCCACCAAAAGAGTAATCATCTTGACTGAATGAGTCTCTTCGTCTGTATGTTACATTATCAAGCGCCATTCGATCACCCGATGGCGGTTGAGTTATGTTGAATTTCTTTATCTCAAAGCCAAGTAGTTTCATCCTTAGCACCTTACCGCTTTCGTCAATTTCTACGGAAACACCTTTGTATTCCTCACCGCCCTTCTTATAGTTAGCTACCCCACCTGAAGCAATTTCCAAAACTGAACCATCTGATCCAGCCCAAACACCAAAATACTCTGTAGGTAAAGGCTTGCCACTATCTCCTCCTCTTGGACAAACACATCCCAAAATAAACAAAAAAGTTATCATCCAAGCTGCTAAAGAAGCACTTATCTTTTTGAAATTTTGAGACATTACATTCCTCCGAGATTAACTTTTCTTGCACATTCATCTTCACAACCCAACCAAATCAGCGTGAAAACAAACGCGCTTTATAGTTGAGAAGATAGTAATGCCTTTGCGGCTAAATGTCAAAAACCCAATGCCGCTTTAACTGCTTTTTCAAAAGCATTTAATGAAGTTTTCTTAAGCTTTTAACCTACTCCTCAGTTACTTTCTCAAACTTTACCGGGAAAAGCAGAGAAATTAGAACAGAAAGCATTAGGACTGACGCTATGAATCCAAGTGACCATGTAATTGGGAATTTGCCACCGAAAGCATCGTTAAGCCAAATCATCTTAAGTCCTACGAAAACTAATACAACCGCAAGCCCGTACTTAAGATAGTGGAATCTATCAATCATTCCTGCAAGCATAAAATACATTGCACGCAAGCCTAAAATCGCAAATATGTTTGACGTGAAAACAATCATAGGTTCTTTTGTCAATGCAAAAATCGCCGGGACACTGTCAACAGCAAAAATCACATCAGTCATTTCTAAAAACAATAATGCGATGAAAAGCGGTGTTGCGAAAATTTTGTTACCTTCACGAACAAAGAAATTTTGTCCTCGAAACTCTGCCGTTACAGGAACAAACTTTTTGAATAACCTTATTACAGGGTTTTTTTCCGGGTGAATTTCTTTTTCAGGAGAGAAAATCAGCTTGATACCGGTTACTATCAAAAAGGCTCCAAAGATATAAGCTACCCAATGAAACTGCATCAGCCATGCGCCCGCCGCAATAAATATGGCTCGAAACACTAAAGCTCCAATTATTCCGTAGAACAAAACACGATGCTGATATTTCGCAGGAATCGCAAAATACGAAAAAACGACAACAAAAACGAAGATATTATCAACAGACAAAGATTTTTCGACTATGTAACCTGCTAAAAACTCGAGCGAGATTTCTTTACCAACTGCATGGCCAAACTTAGCCGATGAATAAAAGTAAAGGATCAAGTTGAAGAGCATTGCTAGTAGAACCCAGACAATACTCCAGATTGTAGCTTCTTTGAATGAAACCTCATGAGCTTCTCGATGGAACACCCCAAGGTCTAATGCCAGCATCAACAGCACAAAAAAAGTAAAACCAAGATAAAACCACCAATACTCAGAAAACGGAAAATATAGTTCCATAGCCTATTTCTCCCAAAGTTTTTGTCGAATTTCCTTAAAAATTGCTTGAACGAAAAAGAAAGAAAAGGGCTTCTTTCTTTGTAAGCCTAAACTCTCATTGCTTCAAGTCGCTTTATGCGCTCTTCCGTAGAAGGATGCGTGCTGAAAAGACTGCTCAAACTCCTTCCCGAAAATGGATTGATAATGAAAAGATGAGAAGTAGCAGGACTACCGCTGTGAATCGGTATTCTCTGCGACCAAGCCTCGATCTTGCGTAAAGCAGAAGCTAACGCTCTCGGATTACCGCAAAGGCGCGCTCCTGTTTCATCAGCTATGAATTCACGCGACCTTGAAATCGCAAGTTGAATCAACATGGCTGCAAAAGGTGCAACCATCAAAGCTAAAAGCCCAACTACAGGATTGCCGCCTTCTTCATCATCAGAATAACCACCGAAGATACAGCTCCAAAAAGCCATATCAGCAATAAAACTGATTGCTCCTGCAAGAGCCGCCGCAATTGTCATTATCAAAGTGTCTCGATTCTTCACATGCCCGATTTCATGCGCCAAAACTCCATAAAGCTCTTCTTTGTCAAGGAGTCGCAAAATGCCAGTTGTAACGGCAACCGAAGCATTCTTTGGATTCCTGCCTGTTGCAAAAGCATTAGGTGTTTCTTCCGGAATCAGATAAACCTTCGGCATTGGTATCTCAGCCTTTGCGGCGAGCTTTCTAACCATTTCATAAAGCTCTGGTGCTTCTTGTTCGGTGATCTCTTCAGCGTTATACATTCGCAGAACGATTCGGTCAGAAAACCAATAAGCACCAAAATTCAACAAGATCGCCAAACAAGCGGCAATCACAATCCCAATAGAACCGCCTATTAGATTACCGAAAAACAAGAACAATGCAGTTAAAAAAGCCAACAAAACTAATGTCTTAACTTGATTAAACATAGACTCTCACCTCCTTGCCATCAAACTTTCGTTTGTTTTCCCGAAAAACCATTAGAGAATACCAAATAAAAAACCTTGCTCCAATAAACCTAGAAAGCTTATTTGGAGCAAGGTCTCGATATTTTCTCGGTAAGCCGGATTGCTTTTTTAGGCAATCGTCTTGACGACTTACCAAACCTTCTTTCATATCTACTCCCCCTGCAAAATTCAGAATAAAAACTAGGAAAAACTTTGTCAACCGAAATCATGGCATTTTCGTCCTATGAGCTAAAGATTAAGAAAATCGAAACATTTAGAATTTTCAAACAAAAAGCTCATCTTTCTAAATTGTATTCCTTCAATCTCCTGTAAAGGGTGGAAGGCGAAATTCCGAGAAGTTTTGCGGTTTTACCACGATGCCACCCGGTTCGCTCAAGTGCATTGAGAATCTGCCTTTTCTCTAGTTCCCGAAGTGCCAATGTAGAAGGTTGTGAGTCTAGAGAGATTTCTTTCTGCGGTTCATAAATCTGATATGGTGTTGGTTGAGTTCTATTAACCACCTCAGGTGGAAGTTCTTTCAAAGTTATGACTCCGTGATCGCAAAGCAAAACAGCTCTTTCAAGGCAGTTGCGAAGTTGTCGAACGTTTCCGAGCCAGTCGTAAGACTTAAGCGCTTCCATCGCTTCAGGGCTTACTTCAGGAGCATTCTGCCCAGCGATTTTTCGTAGCAAATGCCGTGTCAACGGCTCGATGTCTTCGCGCCTTTCCCGAAGCGGTGGTATGTGGATTTCAAAACTGTTGATTCGATAAAGCAAATCAGGGCGGAAGGTGCCTTCGATAATAGCTTTTTGAGGATCGCGATTTGTTGCCGCTATCACCCGAACATTCACTTCTACTTTTCTTATGCCACCAACACGGAAGAAAGACCTTGTTTCCAAAGCACGAAGTAATTTCGATTGAAGCGTTAGCGGCATCTCCATTATCTCATCAAGAAACAGAGTGCCCCCATCAGCAATCTCAAAAAGTCCGAGTTTGCGTCCACGTGCACCTGAAAAAGCACCTGCTTCGTATCCGAAAAGCTCTGACTCCAACAAGCTATCTGAAAGAGCGGCACAGTTGAGGTCAACAAAAGCACCTGATGAACGAGGGCTGAGACGATGTATAGCTTGCGCAATCAACTCTTTCCCCGTGCCACTTTCACCCGTGATTAAAACATTTGTCTCGCTAGGTGCAACACGCTGGACAAGTCTTAAGATTTCTTTCATCTGCGGTGACTCGGCTACTATTTCGAGTGTATCCAGGGTTTTCCTTTCTATCTGAGCGCGTAAGCGTTGGTTATCAATTTTAAGTCTGTATTTTTCGGCAGCTTGCGATATAAGCACCGCTAGTTCGCTCATCCGATAGGGTTTAGTCAAATAATCGTAAGCACCAAGCTTCATCGCCTCTATAGCCGATTCCACAGTGGCATGACCTGTGAGCATTATTATTTCAGGTGGATTTTGCCGTTTTTCTTTCAAACGCCTAAGCAATTCCATTCCGTTCATTCGATGCATGTTTATATCAGCCAGTATGACCTCAAAGTCTTTCTCCTCAAGAAGTTGCCATGCCTCTTCACCATCAGACGCAGTTTCGACCTCATGGCCTAATCTGGCTAGTTCCTTTTTGACCACCAAACGCAGACTACTTTCATCATCAACTACCAAGATTTTAGCCATAACTCACTCTTCTTGTTCACGGAAAATGGGAAAAGACATTGTGAAGGTCGAACCCTCGCCAACTTTTGACCGAACCGTCAGCTTACCTTGATGCTCTGTAACTATTCCGTAGCAAACAGCAAGTCCTAATCCTGTTCCTTTACCAATCTCTTTAGTAGTAAAGAATGGTTCAAATATCTGCGGAAGATTCTCTGGCGGAATACCGATTCCTGTGTCCTGCACTTCAATAAATACCTTATCAAATCGTGAAAATGTTCTGAAAGTCAGAATACCACCGTTAGGCATCGCATCAACAGCGTTAGTCGCAAGTGCAATTATGGCTTGCTGTATCTGACCCTCATCAGCCTTTATAAGCGGAAGATTCTCTTCCAGCTCAAGCTGAATTGAAATGTTTTCCCTTTTCCTTTGATGTTCTAGAAGCCTAACAGATGAACTTATTACCGAATTGACATCTAATGGAATGCGATGCCCGCTTCTTGCACGGCTAAAATCCAGCAAGCTGTTTGTGATAGTCTTACACCTAAAAGCCTCGCTTCGGATTAAGCTAAGATATTCTCGGAAATCTTCTATTTCAGGACTATCTTTGAATGCTCCTTCCTGTAGCCGGTTTTCCAAAGATTCAGCACAAGCGGCAATCGTCGCCAGAGGATTGTTGATCTCATGCACCACACCTGCGGCAAGCCTTCCTACTGCCGCTAGCTTCTCAGCTCTTGCAATGGCTTGGATTGCTTCAACCCTCGCAGTTATATCTTCTCCGATTGTGATTACATGAGTTATTTCACCAGTTTTTGGATCACGCATCGGCACTTTGCTTATCAACCAATGCCTCGTGGTGCCATCTGCATCAATCATCTTTTGCTCAATCCGTTGAATCTTACCTGTGCGAAAAATTCTTTCCAACTCAAAGCGCAAGTCACTCTCAGGATAACGACTCAAAACTTCAAATATGCTTCTTCCAATTACTTCATCTTTCGCAACACCTTGAAGTCCCAACTCTCTGTTTTTATTCCATGCAATGATTCTGTAGTTTCGGTCAACAACATAAAGCGAAACAGGCAAGGCGTCTAGAATAGCCTCTATAAATCTCTGGTTTTCTTCTTTGGCGTAGCTTACCGACGTATCAATTGCATCATCATAGTTTTCACAAGAATTCAAACCAATGGACAAAATCTGGGTCGTAGCTTCAATCAGCTTTTGACATTTGCCTGCGCAATTTTCTAAATCATGAAAGCCCAAAATTATCGCTCCTTTGACTCTTCCACCAACAAAAATTGGTGAAACATATTCAAGATTGTGATTCTCAAGGTCCAAGAAAAAATCTTCTTTGTCATCAACCCAAATTGAAACATGCGCAGGTAGCAATTGAATCCACTGCTTAAAACGGGTTTTGTTAAGAAAATTCTCAAGCTCACCTTCTGAAGTGAAAGCCGAACTAACAAGGCCCGCTTTCTCAAGCTCCACAACTACGGCACACACTTTCGCTCCTATCGCCTTCACCAAACTAGACGCAACTTTGTCTGCAATTTTCTTGGGATGAAGAACACCTGCAAGACTTCTTCCAAGATCAGCTATAAACTCTAACGCATTGTCAAGATCGCTAGCCGAGTTGACAACTTGGCTTCTTGAAGGCTTCGGTACAAGCATTTTCATTCTGCTAAAAATCCCTAGAAGAATCGAATGTAAGGAAAAACTCTCTTTTTAGATTGAAAAGGATTTTCAAGTTTTTGTCAAGATTCTTAACTTTTGAGTGCCCTCCCATTCCTACAAGCGCATAAGTAACCTATCGGAAAAGGCTCAGCCACACTGAAAAACTGCAACTATTCCTTGCTTTTCGGTATGAAATAACTTTTTCTTGCTCTAACAATCAGGTCAGGACGATCTTTAACTTTCACAGCAATTTGATACGAATTTCCCGGAATTGAATTCTCGTTTTCTGCGTAATAACTCAAGATATATTGCTGGGAAAGCTCGCTTGCTATTTGAGCAAAAAATCTTTCCATTTCAATTTCATCAATTGGCGAATAAACAGCTCCTCCAGTTTGTGAAGCAAGTTGCTGCATTCTCTTATCAGCTATCAAAAAAACCGTATTGGCATTCCCGACTTTACTGCCTGTCCGCTTGAAATTCTCAAAATCAGAAGTCTTAACCACGTAAACCAAACAGTTGTTCACCTGAACCGAACGAATAGCATCCTCCAAAGTAGCGTCACTTAAATTATCGTCTCCATCAGAAATGATAACTATCACACGCCTTCCCTCGGCATTTTTCAGATATTCAGAAGCCATGACAACTGCATCAAAAAGCGCAGTTGCACCTTTAGGCTCTCCAAGATTTTCTATAGCCTTTGTTACTGCAGAGATATTTTCCGTCAACGGATGCTCTAGTTTCGGAGCGGAAGAAATAGAAAACAAAGCAACCATGTCTTTCTCTGAGCGTAAAACTTGACGCAAAAATTTGCTTGCTGCCTTTTTTTCAAAGTCCCAAGCTGAAGCCACGCTAGAGCTTTTATCAAAAATCAAAGCAAGCCTTATAGGAACTCTTTCAGCAACAGAGAAACCGCCGATTTGAGCAGGTTTACCGTTGATCTCTAGCCAAAAATCCTCAGATGAAAGATTCAAAACGGGTCTGTAATTCTTATCTGCAACCGATACGGGAATAGTAACAAGCACTGATGAAACCTTTATTATCTCTTCATCAGAAATTGGCTGAGTAGGATTTCTATGTGTGGATTGTGTGGGATCAACGATGCGATTTTCCGGCTCAGCAGTGCGGACCTCTGTCGGTTTCCTTTGCTTTTCCTTTTCATCCGATCTCACACGCCCACTTTGAGCGCAAACCGCGGTAACAAAAAGAATCAGAGCCAAGCAAACCGAAAGCCTCATCTCTTTTTACCTTTTGATGACTTCTAGGCTATTTCAGGTTTGGAATGCCGCACACAATCCTACAATCTGCTCTGAAATCACCAAAAAGAAAATTTTATCATTGTGAAATCGCTCCTGAAATCACCAACGTAAGATAGCCAATCATGGTCAGACCATCAGTATATCGCCGCTTCTCCCAACTTCAATCTGATTCACAAACAGAGAAAGAATTTTCGTATCCTTCGAGATAATCAAAATCCGTCGAAACAGGGTGAGGATGAAGTTATCTACAGAGCGCATCTTGTTTTCCTTGAGTTTTTAATGGCAGGTAAGTGAACGGCAGGCTAATTTGAAGAGAGCCACGCCTCAAGAAAGAGGCGTGGCTATTCTTCGATTCAGAAAACGTTGTGGCTCGCAACCGGAATATCTCCACTTTGACCAAAAGGTTGAATGGTCAAAGAACCGTTTGAGCTTCTTATGTAGTAAAAGGCGGCACTAGCAGGATCGAAGCTAGCTATATCGGTTCTACCGTCACCATCGTAATCAGCCTGGGCGGGAGTCTGTCCTTGTCCGCCTAACTGAACTGCTAAAAGCGAGTTGTTGGAGCTTAACAAAACATACCATATCCAGTTTGTTCCGGGGCGAACAACTGCTAGATCGGTTCTTCCGTCGCCATCGTAATCGCCGGGAACCATAATGTCAGAACCAAGCCCGAATTGTCTTGCGGCAAAACCTGCTGTGCTTTGAAGCATGTAATAAATCGCTTGGCTACTTCCTGAACCTCTCCTGACAGCAATATCGAATCGTCCGTCACCATCGTAATCGCCAGGAACAACCACGTCGGTTGACAAGCCGAATTGCTCTATTCTGATACTGTTGTTAGAGCTATTGAGAATATACCATATCTTGCTTCCGCTAACATTTCTAGCAACGGCAAGGTCTGTTTTGCCGTCGCCATCGTAGTCGCGCTGAACTGGCTGATCACCGCTCAAGCCAAACTGTGCGGTTATTACCTGATTATCCGAGCTTCTCAAAATATACCATCTTCCTTCGGAAGGACGGAACACAGCCACATCAGAACGCCCGTCACCATCGTAATCTCCGGGCGTTAAGATGTCGCTACTTAAACCAAATGGGAAGCCGAAGAAGTTTCCTGTCGAGCTTCTAAGTATGAACCAATTGTTATTCGACGGACGGAAAATGGCTATATCTTGGCGACGGTCTCCATCAAAATCAAGCGCCGAAGCAATACTACCCGAAGCCGTTGATCCAGAAACTACAGCAAACCCGCGCAACGCAGTCATTCCGTTTCCTACTGGACCTATGAAAGAAGCACTACCGTTCGCCAAGTTTATGCTGTATAAACCAATAGTCGAGCCTACTTGAAGAACCGCAAGTGCTGTATTGTTGCCTGTTGAAATGTCAAATCCGTTTGTGTTTGTAGCGTTAAACCCGAGAGGGCCAACAGGATTGAGCGTGCCGTTATTCGGCGGATTTTGTATCAGCAATTGATCTGTGCCTGTGTCAATCACGTAGAGCGTTGTTGAAGTAGCACCCGGGAAACTGTTTGTATAAGCTGCCGCTGTAACAGTTGGAGTTCCGGGATTCAGAGTCCCATCAACAATTGTTGAACCATCTGCAACATTTATGCGTAGATTTTGCCCTGTGTTTGAAACAACTCTGAGACGGTCGGGAACAGGGTTAAAATCAACACCAAAATCAGTTCCATTCAAAGCAACGCTTAAGCTCGCAACAAAAGTTGCTGCGCCCGTGCTTGGATTTATTATGTAAAGCCGACTATTGCTACCAAGAGCATAAAGCTGTCCAGTTGCCGGGCGAAAATCTATACCTACGATATTTTCACCCGTTTGCAAGCCTGTGATTGGAAGCGTTGATAGAATTATTGCAGGTCTTGCCGTGTTGAAAGATATTAGATTATTGGACATAGTTACACCAAAAGCCATGTAACCCGCTGTTGTTCCCATATCAGCTGCAAGTCCACGCAAAGATGTTGAACCCGAACCTATCGGACCAACTAACGTTGCGGCGCCTGTCATCAGGTTTATCGTATAAAGCGACGTAGTTCCAGACACAGTCAAAGCAGCATAAGCAATCCCATCACCGGCAAAAATATCAAATCCGTTCGCGCTTGAAGCATCTACACCGAGAGAGCCTACAGGATTGAGCGTGCCGTTGTTTGGTGGGTTCTGTATAAGCAATTGGTCTGTGTTTGTGTCAATCACGTAAAGTGTCGTCGAGGTGGCACCAGCAAAGTTATTTGTATAACCAGCCGCTGTAACCGATGGGGTGCCAGGATTCAAAGTTCCATCAACGATTGTTGAACCGTCGTTAGGATTTACACGCAAATTTTGTCCCGTATTTGAGACTATTCTGAGACGGTCTGGAACAGGATTAAAATCGAAACCGAAATCTGTTCCGTTCAAAGCAACGCTCAAAGGTGCAACTAGCGTCGCGCTGGCGTTCGTCTTGTTAATAATGTATAACCGCCCTGTGCTACCAAGTGCATAGAGCTGACCTGTAGCAGGGCGAAAGTCTATGCCTAAAATATTCTCACCCGATTGCAAGCCCGTAATTGTTCCAACTACCGTAACGTTATTCGGGGTTGCAGAATCGAATCTGATAAGCTGATTTGACGCAGTCACACCATAGAGAGTAACTGCTTTTGCAAGTTCGGCGGTTGTAAGTAAAACCACAAAGACCGAAAGCGCAATTATTGTTTGCAATCGTTTTCGTCTCATTGAAGCCATAAAATTTTCTCCCTTCTTACCAGAGGTTTCACGAACATCAATTCGCCCACAAGAAAAGCATGGATTCACCCGCTCATAAATCAAAAAACCTTCAGCTAAAAGACGCAAAGGGCTTTTCAGAATATATTTCTTGCGGACTTATCAGTGAAAATTTGCTGTAAAGGCTTTGCATTTTTGGTAGAATAAAGATTGCCTGAGGTAAGAGTGAGTTGGGCAATCGCCAGTGGGATTTCTGATTGCTCCACTGGAGGAAAGTCCGAACACCATAGGACGGCGAGCCGGGTAACGCCCGGGCATTGGGTCTTTGACTCGATGACGAAAAGCGCAACAGAGAGTAGACCAGCCAGCGGCTTTTCGTTTTTTGACTAGTTTCCTTCAAAAAACGAAAAGTGCGGGTGATGGGTGAAACGGTGCGGTAAGAGCGCACCAGCGCATCTGGTAACAGGTGCGGCTAGGCAAGCTCCTCGCGGTGCAAGACCAAATAGGAAAGCGTCCGAGAGTGCGTCCGCTCGAATCTTGGGTTTTTCGTGAGAAACTCTAAATTGAAGAGCTTTCTCATTGAATCTCCCAAGATACGCTTTCGGGTAGGTCGCTAGAGCGATTCGGTAACGAATCGCCGAGAAGAATGATTGCCATCTGCCTACACGGGCAGATACAGAATTCGGCTTATAAACTCACTCTTTCTCAGGCAGAATTTTCCAAAATTCAATAAAGCAACACTTCAAAGCTCGCCCTGCAACAGAATTTACCAGCCGCGTCATTTTCTGCTTGCCCTTATCTTGTTCATCAATTAAAATTGCAGTTTCGGTTAAAAACCGAAGTTTCTAACAAGGAGATAAGAGCAGATGAAAAAAGTTGGGATTTTAGTAGGAAGAGAAAAAAGTTTTCCAGAAGCTATTATCAAAACCATAAATGAAAGAGGACATGGCGAAGTCGTAGCTGAAATGATAAAAGTTGGTGGAATACCACTTAACCAAGAAAAGCGTTATGACATCATAATTGACAGAATATCTCATGAAGTGCCTTACTATCGGGCAATGCTGAAGCGCATGGCTTTGGAAGGCACTTACATAATCAACAATCCGTTCTGGTGGTCAGCCGACGATAAGTTTTTCAATTACAGCTTGGCATCAAAATTAGGTGTTGCGATCCCAAAAACAGTGCTTTTGCCGCAACATTCTTACATTCCTGACATAAGCAGTGAATCGCTAAGGAATCTAGAATTCCCGATAGACTGGGAAGGAATTGCTGATTACGTCGGTTTTCCTGCATTTTTGAAACCGCACGATGGCGGCGGTTGGAAGATGGTTACTAAGGTCAACTCAATCGAGCAACTCCTCTACCACTACAACCAAACCGGCACAAGATGCATGGTCTTGCAGGAAGCAATCGAATACGAAAAGTTTGTGCGTTGCTATTGCATTGGGCAAAAGAAAGTCTTGATAATGCCCTACGATCCTACCAAACCATATCTCTCAGGTCAGCAATACATGAACATAGAAAACTATCTCTCGCCAGAGCTTAGTGCCAGAGTCGAGGAAGACGTTATCAAAATCTGCCATGCTCTCGGATATGACATCAACACGGTTGAGTTTGCCATTAAAGACGGCATTCCTTATGCGATTGACTTCATGAATCCTGCTCCCGATGCCGAATTAGCTTCCGTCGGTGAGTTTAATCATAATTGGTTTGTAAATGCAGTAGCTGAGTTTGTCTTTGAAAAACTCAGTGGCGAAATAAAACAACCTGAGTACCGCTGGCTTTCGCTACTAAACGGTAACGATAGCACCGTTCAAAAAAAAAAGCTAAACGCTAAAAAAGAAAAAACAAAAAGGAAGGAAACAACCAAGAAAAGCAAGACAAAGAAGAAAGGAGAATGAATTTTTCTCAGGCAGTAGCTTTTAGAGAAAAGGCTACTGCCTTTGTTTTATGAAGAAATTTTTTGGGAGATTTTACAATAAAATTTTTGAAGACGAGATATTCGGGCGTTCTGCTGAAATCGCTTTTTATTTTTTCTTCTCGCTTTTCCCGTTATTGTTCTTTTTTGTGTCGCTTTTCGGGCTGGTTTTGAAGGAAGCAAGCGATCTTGAAAGCAAATTTTTCCTTTACCTGAAGCAAATCATGCCGATTGAAGCCTACAATCTGGTCGAAAAGACCATGAAAGAAGTAACAGAAGCAAGTTCAGGTGGGAAAATCACTTTTGGGCTTTTGGTAGCCGTGTGGTCGGCTTCATCAGGTTTCGATAGTCTTCAAAGCTCATTGAACCGAGTTTACGGACTACAAGAAACTCGTTCATTCTTGAAATCAAAACTAACATCAATAGCTTTGACAATTATTGTCGGCATTTTGATTTTCTTAACCGTGATTCTTAACCTTGAAGGCTTAAATTTTCTCTCCAATGTTTTTCCAGCAAAGTTTTTTTACTTTCTGAAGTTTTTTGAATCTTTGATAATCTTAGCAAGCCTATTTTTTGCATTCGCTTTAGTGTATAATCTCTGTCCAAACAAGACACGAGAAAAATGGCGATGGTTTTCATGGGGAACGGCAGTTAGCATATTTCTCTGGATTCTAGTTTCCGCAGGATTTAGCCTTTATTTGCGTCATTTCAATACATACGCTAAAGTTTATGGTTCTCTCGGAGCAGTGATTATCCTCATGCTTTGGTTTTACCTAACAGCGTTGGTAATCTTGATTGGTGCCGAGATAGACTCGATCTTTGATGAAATGCGCCAAGGAGCTTGATTATGTCGCTAATGCTTCAAGAAATTATCCAACAACCTGTAGTTTTGGAAAGAACAATACAAGCCGAAAAGAAAAAGGCTGTCTCTTTAGGGAACTTTCTACGCAAGAGAGATTTTAATCTTTTGGTCTTAGTTGCGCGTGGAAGCTCCGATAATGCCGCTCTTTTCGGACGATACTTGCTCGAAATAACCACCGGCATACCTGTTTCTCTGTCCGCTCCCTCAGTATTCACGCTTTACAACGCAAAGCTGAATTTGAGTAAAGCAATCGTCATAGGAGTTTCCCAATCAGGCGAAGGTATTGATGTAAATTTGGTTTTAGAAAAGCAAAAGAAGCAGGCGCTTTTACAATCGGTATCACAAACGAAGCAGGTTCTGCAATGGCAAAAATTGCCGATGAAACTTTGCTGATACACGCCGGGAAAGAAAAATCAGTTGCGGCAACAAAAACCTACACGGGGCAGATGCTTCACTTTTACATGCTAGCATCGGCACTAACGGATGAAAAAATCGGCTATGAAAAAATCCCGTCTTTTTGCGCCGAAGCCTTGCAACTTAGGACAACGGTTGAAAGCATGGTCGAACGATATGCCTTCATGGAAAACTGCGTTGTCGTAGGACGCGGCCTCAACTACGGAAATGCCTATGAATTAGCATTGAAACTTATGGAAACTTGCTACGTCGTAGCCGAGAGATTTTCCTCAGCCGATTTCTTTCATGGACCGCTTGCTATTGTTGAAAGAAGATTTCCGGTTATAATGTTTGCACCATCGGGCGTTACCAAAAAAAGCAATATGGACTTGCTAAAACGGCTGAATCAACTTCACGCCGACAGTCTGTCCATAACAAACGATTCGGAAATAGCATCGCTTAGCTCACGTCATATAGCGATGCCGAAGGAAATTGACGAATTCTTATCGCCAATTCCTTTCATCATACCAGCTCAGCTTTTTGCGGCGCTTTTGGCAAAAACCAAAGGACTCGATGCCGATGCGCCACGTTCGTTATCAAAAGTCACTAAAACAATCTGAGGTAAAAAACGATGATTTTGCAGGATAAAAGAATCTTGGTAACAGGTGGAACTGGTTCGTTGGGCCAAAAACTCGTAAGAAGACTTTTGACGGGAGAAATGGGAAAACCAGCACGAATAACTGTTTTTTCGCGTGATGAAGCAAAACAACATGAAATGCGACTTGACTTTTTGCATCGGAAAACGGCAACCGATGAGATAATTTACGAAAATTCGCAACAAATCTTGCACTTTCGCATCGGCGATGTTCGTGATTATCCTTCGTTAGTTGCGGCAATGCGCGAAGCTGATGTCGTTTTTAATGCGGCGGCACTCAAGCAAGTTCCAACATGCGAGTATGCACCCTTTGAAGCCGTTCAAACAAATGTAATAGGCGCTTACAACATTGTGCGGGCAATAAGAGAAAACAACCTGAAAATCGAAACTGTAGTAGGGATTTCAACCGACAAAGCCTGCAAACCGATAAACGTAATGGGAATGACAAAGGCTTTGCAAGAGAGAATCTTAATCGAAGCAAATAGAGATTTGCCCGATACTCGTTTCATCTGCGTTCGATACGGTAACGTCATAGCCTCTCGCGGTTCCGTAGTGCCGCTATTTATCGAACAAATAAAAAGCGGCGGGCCACTGACAATAACTTTGCCCGAAATGACAAGATTTTTGCTGAGTCTAGATAAAGCCGTTGACACAATCTTTGCGGCGATTCGCGAAGCTCGGCGCGGCGAAACTTACGTTCCACAAGTTCCTTCAGCAAAAGTCGTTGACATCGCGAAAGCATTGATGAACGGACGAGAACTAGAGATTGTTTTCATCGGAATTCGTCCGGGCGAGAAAATCCACGAAATAATGGTTTCTGAAGAGGAAGTTTATCGGACGATAGAACGAAACGGATATTACGTGATACTCCCGGTTCTGCCTGAATTGAGAAGCGAAAAGAACATTCAACCAGCACTCAAAGGTGAGTATTCATCACAAAACGGAAACATAAGCGTTGATGAAATAAGAAAACTACTGGCTTCTGCAATCGAGGAAATTCAGTTTTTCCAACATTCAAAAAGCTGGTAGTAATTACCACAAACTTTCCTCAAACATGATGTAATTCGACTCTTCCATGCCGAGTTTTTTGTAAACTTGTTGAGCTATTTTGTTCTCACGATCAACGTAAAGCCTGAAACCGCATATACTTCCCGTCTTTTTGGCTTTTTCTTTGACGAATTCATAAAGCTGCCGATAAACGCCTTTTCCTCGATATTCCGGCATGACATACACGCTTTGAATCCACCAAAACCAGCCGTTGCGCCAATCACTCCATTCAAAGGTAATCATCAAACAGCCTACAACTTTTCCCTCGTCCTCCGCTACAACATAAAAACCTTTGTTTGCGTCTTGGAAGACCGCTTTTACGCCTTTTGTCAAGGTTTCCGTGCTGAGAGATTTCCCTTCGGTTTCCATTGCCATTGCTTGGTTGAAATTTACAAGAGCAGAAGCATCATTTTCCTCAGCAAGCCTTATTTTGATGGACATAGATACAAGATTAAGTCTGAATCGGCTTTGTTTCAAGATCTTCATTGACAACAGCGAAGGCTTCTGTGATATTTTAGGATTTTAATTTTCTTCTTGACTCAAAAATGTATGGACGAGAAACACTCGTGGAAAGAGTGGCTAGGTAGTGAAGATGCTATTCGCTGGGTTTATTTGATTTTCGGGTTTTTGGCTATCTTGATGCTGATGACAATCTTGCAGCGAGCAACCGATGCTATCTGCTGTGGCGATTGGGACGGATACTATCATATTCGCTGGAGTCAAATGCTTTGGGAAAGCCTCAGTAGCGGCAACGGCCTACCAGAGTTCAAATGGCTTCCTCTCACAATCCTAGACCCAGAAAACTACAACGACCATCATTTCCTCTTCCATCTTCTCCAGATACCTTTCCTTTGGT
>RFGC01000036.1 GCA_003697135.1 Acidobacteriota bacterium | reverse complement strand
TCCAAGAGTTGAGTAAGTCGCTCCTCCATCAGTCGAAAGCTCAAAAACTACACGACTAAACATAGGAGCAGAACCTCTACGAACAAGCACGACTGAAGGCGCAAAAACCCTAAACACACATGTCTTCTTACAAGCAAACGGATGAATAGGTCTTACCACATAAAGCGACCCATTCAACAAACTCGAAGCAATAGTGTCGTTTGTCAGCCGCGCAATACGGCTACGCACCTGTCCACCGATTTGCGTGAACCGACCACCAACCACAATCTTTCCGTCCGATTGTAACGCAAGTGCAAAAACCTGATCGTTGGCGTTCGGATTGAAGCTTGTGTCAACTGTTCCATCCACGTTCAAGCGAGCAATGAAGTTGCGCGTCTGTCCGCCGATGCTTGTGAATGCGCCACCGACCACAATCTTGCCGTCAGACTGCAACGCAAGCGCATAGACAAAGCCGTCAGCGTTTGGGTCGAAGCTTGTATCCAGCGTCCCATCCGAGTTCAAACGGGCAAGACGGTTGCGTATCTGTCCGCCGATTTGTGTAAATCCACCGCCGACCACAATTTTCCCGTCCGGTTGCAACGCAAGCACCTCGATAGAGATAACGCCGTTCGGATCAGTAAAAGTCGTGTCGAGTGTCCCGTCAGAGTTCAAGCGGGCAGCGGCTCTGCGCACCTGTCCGCCGATGAATGTGAAGGCACCACCAACCAAAATCTTACCGTCCGGCTGCAACGCAATTACCTCAACGGCACTGTTGGCGTTCGGATTGAAGCTTGCGTCGAGCGTCCCATCAGGATTTAAGCGCGCAATACGATTGCGCGTCTGTCCGCCGATGCTTGTGAATGTGCCACCAACCAGAATTTTCCCGTCCGACTGTAACGCAAGCCCATAGACAAGGTTGTTAGCGCCCGGATTGAAGCTTGTGTCGAGTGTCCCATCAGGATTCAAGCGAGCGATAGCTCCGCGCGTCTGCCCATTGATTTGTGTGAATTCACCGCCAACTACAATTTTCCCATCTGGTTGCACCACAAGCGCGCGAACATTGCCATTGGCGTTTGGGTTAAAGCTTGCGTCGAGCGTTCCGTCCGAGTTCAGGCGGGCAATACGGTTGCGCGTCTGTCCGCCAATTTGTGTGAAAGTCCCGCCTACCAAAATCTTACCATCTGGCTGTGATGCGAGCGCATAGACCCAGTTGTTGGCATTTGGGTCGAAGTTTGTATCGGCTATCCCATCAGAGTTCAAACGAGCAACACGGTTGCGCGGTTGTCCGCCAATGCCTGTAAAAAAGCCTCCAACCACGATCTTCCCGTCTGGCTGCACCGCGAGTTTATAGACAGTGTTATTAGCGTTCGGGTTGAAGTTCGTGTCCAGTACCCCGTTCGTGTTTAAACGGGCAATACCGGTGCGTGTTTGTCCACTGACTTGTGTGAATGCGCCGCTAACTAAAATCTTCCCATCTGACTGAATCGCAAACCCGTATGCGGTGCCGTTGGCATTTGGGTCGAAGCTTGTGTCAGCCGTTCCGTCAGGGTTCAAACGAGCAACACGGTTGCGCGTTTGTCCACCGATGAATGAAAAGTCTCCCCCAACCAAAATCTTCCCATCTGATTGCACTGTAATTGCATAGACATTGTTGTTAGCGCCCGGGTTAAAGCTTGTGTCGAACGTTCCATCGGGGTTCAAACGGGCAATAGCTGCAAGCATCTGTCCGCCGCCGCCAACCAAAATCTTACCGTCAAATTGCACTGCAAGCGCATAAACAATACCGCCAGCGCCTGGGTTGAAGCTTGTGTCGAGCGTTCCGTCCGAATTCAGGCGAGCAATACGGTTACGCGGCTGTCCACCGATTTGCGTGAACTGACCACCAACCACAATCTTCCCGTCAGATTGCACTGCAAGCGCATAGATATAGTTATTGGCACTCGGATTAAAACTTGTGTCGAGCGTCCCATCTGGATTCAGGCGGGCAATGTAGTTGCGTGTCTGTCCACCAACGCTTGTGAAATAGCCGCCAACCAAAATTTTCCCATCTGACTGAACTGCAATCGCATAGACAGGGTTGTTAGCGTTCGGGTTGAAGCTCATATCAAGCGTTCCGTCAGAGTTCAGGCGGGCGATGCGGTTGCGTGACTGCCCACTGACTTGTGTAAACCACCCGCCAATTAGAACCTTCCCATCAGACTGCAGCGCAAGCGCATTGACCCAATCATTGGCATTCGGATTGAAGCCGTCGGATGCCGACTGCGCAAATATAGATATTTCCAGCCCGCACACGCACAACAACACAACGCTCATTGTGCGCACTGCACGCCACATACAACCATTATGTTTTTCATGTCTGATTTCAGTCTGTTTACTTTCCTTGAAAATCTTCTTTGTGGTTTTATCCTTTTGAGTCTTCCAAACGGACAAAACTAAGAAAAGAGATTTCCATAGAATCTGTTTGATTTGTTGTCTCTTTTTCATCTCTGCTTCCTCCTCTAATGCTTGGTTAGTTAATAACTCTTTGATTAGCTAATACCTAATCTTCTTGCCTTTGCTTTGGTGCAAGCATCGTGTATGTCGAATCCGTCGGCTTCTTGACGCTTATCTCCAGCCAACGGTCTGCACCTGCAGAAAACGCAAGAAGCACCAAAATTCAAAACAACAGTGAAAATCCCATTAACTACCTGCACTCCTGTCACGGTTTGTGTTGAACCTTGCTGAGTTCCTCCTGATTGTGCGTCGAAGAGTTTGAACCGAAAATCATACTGTCCGTTTGCCGCTACAGAACTGTCTGTCAATCGTCCCTGATAGGTAAACTCTGTAGTTTGAGAAAAACTCAAACCAACTGCAGAAAACATTACAATCAAAAGATGAGCCAGTTGTTTTTCTCCTTCTCTATATTTTTTCACCAGCAAGTTGCTTGGATTTATCGGGAAAGGCTGAATCAAGGACGGACTCGAAGTTGAGATTGAACACAAGGATTCAAAACACAACCTCTTAGGCTTTGATTTGTGCCGATTCCGAAAATTTCAAACAACTTGATTATCGCAATGCCTATAAATTCTTGTTTCCAGATTTTACCTCTTTAATAACGAGCGGTCAAGAGGTTTTTGGAGAATTCTGAATTTTGACTATTATCGGTTGTTGTGAATTGGAACGTATCACCAAAAGAAGCCATTCTTTTGCAGAAAGAGTTGGCAAGAAAGATTATTTGCGAGGATGACTTTGAGGGACCTATAAAAACGGTTGCTGGTGTTGATCTTGGGTATGTTCAAGGAAAAGGTCATGCGGTTGTAGTGGTTTTGGATTTTCAAAGTCTTGAGCTTATCGAAGTAGCTGAGGCAACCTTACCAGTTAATTTTCCTTACATTCCTGGGCTTCTTTCGTTTAGGGAAACTCCGGTTGCCATGGAGGCATTCAAGAAACTTCAAAACAAGCCTGATTTGATATTTTGCGACGGGCAGGGAATTGCACATCCAAGAAGATTTGGCGTAGCTTGTCACATAGGGCTTTTGACTGAAAAACCAACCATAGGTGTGGCAAAGTCAATACTCGTTGGTAGTTTTGAAAATCTGGGAACCAAACGCGGAGAATTTGCGGCGCTTATCCATAAAGGCGAACAGATAGGCGTCGCTTTGAGAACAAAAGATGATGTTCAACCCGTGTATGTTTCCGTAGGCCATAAAATCAGCTTAAAAACAGCAATCGAACTCACTTTGAAATGCTCTGTAAAAACAAAACTACCTGAACCGATAAGATTAGCCGATAGATTCGCTTCTTTCAGAGATAAAAAATCTCCAACGTAGAAGATAAAACCTAGCTTCAAATTGCGTCTGATAACGTTAAGGTTCTATATGCTTTCGCGTTTGATAATGCTCTGAATTGTGAGTCTGATAACGATAGATTCGGCTTGCTTTTGTTTCAGTTCTAATTCGGTTGCGTTGGTTGCGTCTGATAACGATTTAGTTTTAACTACACTGCGTCTGATAACGCTTTTGGTTGATTTTGTTTCAGGCTTGATCGGTTCAGGTCAAGTGAGTTTTTTTCTAGATTATGGACAAAGATACGCAAAGTTGAAAAGAGTTTCAGTGTTGGAAGATTTTGTTTCTTGCGAAACAAGGCATTTTTTGACAATCTTTATTGCTTAAGGCTGTTAGCTTATGGTTGCTCTATTCACCTTGCTTTTGTTGACAATTGGAGGATTTTTAATTGTTTCATTTTTTTTGAGGGATGAAGATTTAGTTTTCAAGCTAGCGTTTGGGCATATAGTTGGAACTGTTATATTTTCATTTACAGTTTTTTTAATGGCTCATCTTTTTGGCTTATCGTCACTTACGGTTTACGGTGGACTTATAGCCTTCGGATTATTCATTTTATTTCTGCCTTTGATTTTGCCGTCACGGGAGAGCGCACTGCAGATTTTCCGCAAGGAATTCAGAGAAAACAGCGAGTTAAAAAGTTTCTCGAACATTTTGTTTTACGGCTTCTTGATGATTTTAATGTATTTTTTCTTCAGGCGTGCAGTTTTTCAAACCAATCAAGGTATCTTTACAGGTGCGGCGCATAATCTCGGAGACTTGCCGCTTCATTTAGGGATAATCTATTCTTTCACCGACGGAAACAATTTTCCACCGGAAAATCCTTCATTTGCAGGCACAGTCTTGACCTACCCGTTTATGGTTGATTTCGTAACGGCTTGCTTGATGAAACTTGGAAACGGGCTTGTGGAAACCATATTGATTCAAAATCTTTTTCTTATTTTGTCACTTGTGTTATTGCTCGATTATTTCGTTTTCAAACTAACTGATAATCGGCTTGCAGGGAAGTTTGCAATCTTGATTTTGCTGTTTTGTGGAGGATTGGGCTTTCTGGAATTTTTCAAAGACTACTGGCAAGATGGTAGAAGCCTTACAGAATTTGTGTGGAACCTTCAGAAAGATTACACGATCCGCAACGAGGGGCTTCGGTGGGGAAATGCGCTTACAACGCTTTTCATAACTCAAAGAAGCTTGCTTTTCGGATTTCCTTTAACTTTGGGTATCTTAACGTATCTTTGGCGATTATTTTCTTCTGAGAAAGATGAAAAATTTGCACACAGGACGGCGATCTTTTTTGGTTTGATAGCCGGAACACTGGCAATGATTCATGTTCACAGTTTGCTAGTTCTATTTTTGGTTTGCGCCGTGCTTTTTTGGTTTGGACTTAAAAGATGGAAAGAATGGATTCTGTTTGGGTTGGCAGTTTCTCTGATTGCAATCCCGCAACTTGTCTTTTTGATGAGTGGGAGCGCGGTTAACACAAAGAACTTCGTCGGTTGGCACTTTGGATGGGATAAAGGCGATGAAAACTTCTTCGTTTTCTGGTTTGTAAATTTAGGGATTTTCATTCCCCTGCTTTTAATTTCTCTGTTTCTTACGGCGAAGAAAAAAGATATGAAGAAGCTAATTTTCTACGTTCCGTTTGCATTATGGTTTTTGATTGCGAACATGATAAAACTAGCACCTTGGGAATGGGACAACATAAAGGTTTTGATTTACTGGTTTACTGGTTCATTGCCTTTCGTAGCATGGCTTTTGGCGAGAATATTTGAATCTGGAAGACTTTCAATGAAGTTGATAGCTTTCGTTTGTATGATTTCCTTGACGCTTGCAGGAGCACTAGACGTTTGGCGAACCGCATCAGAGCAGATAAACTATGATGTTTTCAGCAAAGATGCAGTTTCAATAGCGGAAATGATAAAGCAAAAGACCGAACCCGACGCGCTTTTCTTAAATGCTCCAACTTACAATTCCGCTGTTGTTTTATCTGGAAGACGCTCGTTGATGCGATACACTGGACATCTTCATTCCTACGGCATTGATTATGAGGCACGCGAAAAGGATGTTGAAAAAATTTATAAAGGCGGCGCAGCGGCAGATGCTCTGATTGCCAAATATAAAATTGATTACGTGATGATCTCGCCTGAAGAATATGCGAATCTATCAACAATCAACGAAGATTATTTTCAAAAGTTTCCTTTAATTGCCCAGGTTGGAGCTTATCGGGTTTACAAAGTTCGATGAGATGAGTTTCATAAGCGGAGAAAAGAGAAAAGATAGACTTTTTCTAACTTGTGCTTGTTTGGTCGTTGCTCTAGCTTTCTTTTTCCGATTCTATCAGTTAACGCTTAAGCCACTGCATCACGACGAAGGGGTGAACGGGTATTTTCTTCAAACACTTTTCCAGAAAGGAGTTTACCAGTATGACCCAAGCAACTATCATGGACCAACGCTTTATTACATTGCGCTCGTTTTTGTCAAAACCTTCGGTCTAGAAGATTTCTCCATACGCGCTTCGGTCGCAATCTTCGGCGTCTTGATGGTTGTTATGGTTTTGTGGCTTCGCCGTTTTCTAGGTGAAGTCGGCAGCTTGTCGGCGGCTCTTTTTTTGGCAGTGACTCCGGGCATGGTCTTCATCTCGCGATATTTCATACATGAAACCTTTTTCGTTTTTTGTAGCCTTGCGATCGTGCTTTGCGTTTTGTTTTTCCTTGAAGGCAAAAGGCCAGGGATTTTCACCATCGCCACGTCGGCTTTGATCTGCTTTGTTTGTTTGCTTCCGGCTTTGAACGTGCTTTCGATGATTGATGTTAAGAATGAAAACATGGTTCTGGTTATCAAAATCGCTGTTTTGGCAATTGAATCGGTATTCGTGTTTTTGCTCTTGCAAAGTGCTCTGCGATGGGACGAAGGCAGAAGGCTTTATTTAATGCTTGCGGCGGCCTTTTTGGCTTTGCTTTCTGCAACGAAGGAAACAGCCTTTATAACGGTTGGCACCATGGCGCTTGCGGTCTTTTTCACCTGGGTTTGGCTGAAAATTTATCAGGGAATCTTTGCGAGCAAGCTGAAAAAAGAGGAGATGAAAGAAAGCGAGCTGACTTGGGCAAATTTCCGACAAAAGATTGGCTCAAAAAAACAGGCGATTTTAACCGGCGTTGCTTGTTTAGTCGTTTTTCTGTATGTCGGTGCTGTTTTCTTCTCTTCATTTTTCACCTACAAGGAAGGCATACCAAAGGCTTTTGAGGCATACGCTTTCTGGAGCAAAACTGCAAACACCGATCATCAAGCACCAATGTTGAGATATTTAGAGTGGTTGTGGAAACTAGAATATTCGCTCGTTGTGCTTTCAGTTTTAGGTATAATCATCGCTTTTCTCAAAGCTCGAAATCGTTTTGCAATTTTCACAGCTCTTTGGGCTTTTGGACTTTTTCTTGCCTATTCGCTTATTCCCTACAAAACGCCGTGGCTGATACTTTCGTTTTTGCTACCGATGTGTTTGATAAGCGGCTATGCTATAAACGAGATCGCATCTAATCGTAGGCTCTCAATCGTTGGTTTGATTGTAGTTTTAGTCGCTTGTGGTAGCTTGCTCTATCATTCTTTCGAGATTAACTTTTGGCGATATGATGACGAAGACATGCCTTACGTTTATGCACACACGAAACGTGGTTACAGAGAGTTTCTTCAGCAGATTCAGCATTATGCAGAAAAAAGCGGTAAGGGAAACGATGCGACGATTCAAATAGTCACGCCTGAATACTGGCCTTTGCCATGGGATTTGCGTAATTACAACAGAGCAAACTTTTACGGTTATGTTGTGCCTTCAACTACTGCTGAGTTAATAGTAGCGCAAAAAGATAGGCAAGAAAGCGAGATAATGCGCGAATACAAAAAACATTACAAATACGTCGGTGAATATCCTTTGCGTCCGGGAGTTGATTTTATTTTGCTAGTGCGCAGAGATTTAGCCGATAGTAACACGAAAGAAATTAACGAAGCTTTGCACTACGAAAGTTTTGAAAAGTCTGATGGCGCAACGCATTTTGTGCCTTTGTTCAAAGAAAACTAAAATTTTGTGAGTTGAACTATGCATTATCATTTGATTGGAATCTGTGGAACAGCAATGGCGAGCCTTGCAGGAATGTTGCAAGCTAAAGGTTACAAAGTGACAGGCTCGGATCAGAATGTATATCCGCCGATGTCAACGCAGCTTGAGAAGCTGGGAATAAAGATTCTGGAAGGTTACAGGGCTGAAAATGTCAATGTCGGTGCCGATTGCATAATCGTTGGAAACGCAATATCGCGTGGCAATCCTGAACTGGAAGAGGTTTTGAACAGAAAACTTCTCTATCGTTCACAAGCCGAGGTAGTCAAGGAAGAATTCATCAGGGGCAAGAAGAGTTTGGTTGTAGCTGGAACTCACGGGAAAACAACCACAACAAGCCTTGCAACATGGGTTTGCGAAGTTGGAGGTTTGAATCCTTCATTTTTGGTCGGTGGTGTCGTGCAGAATTTCGACTCCAGCTTTCGCGTCACCGATAGCGATTACTTCATCATCGAAGGCGATGAATACGACACCGCATATTTCGACAAAAAGCCTAAATTCATGCATTATCTGCCCGAAGTTGCCATCGTAAACAACATTGAGCTTGATCATGCAGACATTTACCGAGACTTACACGAAATCAAGTATCAGTTTTCGCGTTTAATGAATTTAGTTCCGGGAAATGGCAGACTCATTTGCGGTGTAGATTCTGAAGCTGTTAGAGAGGTCTTAAGCGAGATGCACGGGAAACTTTACACCGCAGTTGAAACATTCGGCATCAACCATGATGCAAATTGGAAGGCGCGTTACATAGAATTTATTGATGGCAAGACCAGATTCACCGTTTTCAAAGACGAACACTTCTTCGGCGAATTTCAGATAGGCTTAATAGGTGAGTTCAACGTCCGCAATGCTCTTGCCGTGATAGCTGCTGCTTCGTTTTGGGGCATTCCAAAAGAAAAAATCCAGCAGGCATTCGATACCTTCAAATCGGTGAAACGTCGAATGGAAATAAGAGGTGTTGAATGCGGAGTCACGGTAATAGACGATTTTGCTCATCATCCAACTGCTGTTGAAGAAACACTTAAGGCTTTGAGGTTGAGATTTCATGAAAATCGTCTAATAGCTGTTTTTGAGCCTAGAACATGGTCTTCGCGCCTTGCAGTCTTTCAAGAACAATACGCGAAAGCCTTTACATACGCCGATTATGTCGTAATAGCAGGCGTTTACAATGTTGCGAAAGCAAGTGAGCTTGGGAAAGTTTTAGATGTTGATGAGTTAGTTGAAGATATAAGGCTTCAGGGCAAGCCTGCTTTTTCTTATCCTGATGTTCAAACAATCATCGAAAAACTAATGCCAGAACTAAAAGAAGGTGATGTAGTCGTCATAATGTCAAATGGGGGTTTTGGAAACATTCACGAAAAACTGCTCAGTAGGCTAAGAGAGAAAAGCAAGGCTATGAAGCCCTGAAGATAACGAGTTGACATTCTATTTTTGGAAATCCTTGTTAGGATATGACTTTTGACTAGTTTTTCCGTGAAAAAGCTTGTTCGTGTAACTGTTGGAATTTTTCCCATTGCTGTTGTGTTAAGACTTTTTGCATCTTTTCTGAGGTGCGATTGCGGATTTCTCTGATTTTAGGCTCGGTCTCTCGGCGAAGTGCTTGGATTTCTTCGCGCGTTTCACTAATAATTTTTTCAACTTCCGCTCGCTGCTGTTCGCTCAAATCTAGCTTATCCAAAATTTGCCGATACTTCTCTTCCTTTGACATGCTCTTGCGGCTTCCAAACCAGACGTTATAGGCGTTGAAAGATAAGCCGCCAGCTATGAAGCCCAGCAAAAAAATTACCAAAGCTAGCACTCTAACTTGCCATGTAAGATTCCTTCTGATTTCCATAAAACTATTTCCTTCTCTCATTTCCATAAATTGCCCGGAATACTTCATCGTTTGTCAATTCAGAGGCTTGCCTTTTATCGGTTATTGCCATCTCTGTTGAGATTATTTCCGAAGTTGAAAACTCATCTTCGGATGAAGGTAGCATAATTGTCAAACCGAGAAGGCTGATTACAAACAGCAAAAGTAGCGCAATAATTGGCGCTGAAGCTCGCCACCAAAGAGTGAAAACTTGTGAAACCTTTGTCCTTTCTCGGTTTATTGCGGCAAGCACTCGTGTATGGAAAAACGGCGACGGCATCGCTTGTTCCATGCGTTTTGCTTGCAAAAGTTCAAAAGAGATAAGCGCTGCACGAAACGCATTTTCACAACTCAAGCACGCTTTACAGTGTGCTTTGATTGTTTGCAATTCCTCTGCCGTTAGCTCGGCAAAAGGCTTTTCGTCCAAAATTTCAGTGATGTGTTTCATTTTTGTTTCCCTTCTTTCTTCATGAGTTTTTCGATAGCTTGACGCATTCTGCGTCTAGCTCGAAAGGCTTGTGTTTTAACTTTCGATTCTTTCCAGCCCATCATCTCTGCCACTTCTCGAACCGAGTATCCTTCGGCATCAATCAAGGTTAAAACCGCTCTATCATCAGCAGACATCGCTTCCAAAACTCGATTCACAAGGTTCGATGCAACAATTCTATCTTCGTCAGACGAGTGATTTGTTGCAAAGTTATTTAGCTTTCTTTCAAGCCAGTCGGCTTCTTCGTCAGTTAAGGCTGAAAAGGTTAGCTCTGTTTCTCTTTTAGTTGATCGTAGCTGATTGATGCAAGTATTTACAGTTATTCTCGTTAGCCAGCCTTCAAAAGAACCTCGATTTGCGAAGGTTCTAAGTTGCACATAAATACGCAAGAAAATGTCCTGAGCGATCTCTTCAATTACGCTATGTTGACGAAAAAATTTACCTACAAACAAAAAAACTCTTGGACTGTATCGGCGAACAATCTCTGCGAAAGCGTATTCATCGCCATTACAACTCATTTCTACCAGCTCAGCATCGGAAAGCTCCTCGTAATTCAAAAACTGCTCCTTTGCTTTGTCCTTAATCTTACTGCTTTCAGCTACGATGATATTCACTTTCGCCCTCTAAGAAAAGCCAAAATTTCAATCTTCCGAACACTCGCTTTCAAAACGAATAGACAATTAGCGAATAAAAATAGTTACACATGCCTGAAAATCAAAATTCTGAATTCGAGATTGCTTTAGATATGCGTCTGATAACGGATGGTAAATCAACAAAAATAACTTGAGATTTGAAAAGGTAACGCGTCTGATAACGTTGTCGGATTTTATGTTGTTTTCTGGTTTTTTCTTTCAACCTGTAACGCAAGAACTTCGATCACATGTCACTTCAAAGCGATTTTTGCGTCTGATAACGTTTTTAGGTGAAGGTATGTCGAACTTTGTTTAATGTTTTTGAGCGAGTCTTCTATGAGAAAGTCTCTGAGCGAATTTGGTTGATTTTAGATGAAGTGACAAAGTGCCTAAACGAGGTTGAGAGGAATACAGAGTTGAAAGACAAACTGATTGTGTTTTTTTAAGAGTAACGCAGTGCTTTGATCTCTTGGTTTTTCATTCTCACGAACCAGAAAACACCTGAGATGCTGGTAAAAAATCCTGCAAGAATCGCCAAAAAAGGAGCGGAAATGAAGTTTAACGAAACGCCTGCCAGATAACTAGCCAAGCTGAAAACAGTAACTTCGGCACCTCTGTCAAGCGTTGAGATGCGCCCGCGAATGTAATCAGGCAAGGACCTTTGAAACATTGTTTCTTGAACGGCATATTCGACTCCGACAATAGCTCGCGAGAGCATCACAAGGAAAGCCGCTAAAGGAAGGAAATTCGTAAGACCTGCCAAAGCGAAGAAAATGCCATGCGCAACAAGTGCCCATCCTATAAAGCTTATCTCTATCTTTCTCGATTCCACATAGGAGCCAATACGATGAGCGATAAGCATTCCGATTGTCAAACCTATGCCGTTTGCGGTCATCAAGAACGATACAACCGTATCGGTGTTTTTGCCTTGTGCTGAAAAGACTTGCACCGCCAGACCTTCAAAAACCAAAAAGGTCGCACCACCGCCCATAGCCCAAATTATGTTCATCAAAAGAATAGTCAAAGCAAAAGGATTGGCAAGCGTATAACGAAAACCTTCGGCGAGTTCGTCGAAAAACGAATTAGTTTGACGGTGAGTTTGTTTTGGTGAATAGGAAGCTGTCACTTTATTTTCATGCATTGCATTTTCCGGAATCAGAAGAATTGAAGCGGCTGAAACTAAAAACGAGACAGAATTGATTACGAAAGCAACTTCATACCCAAAAAAAGCTGAAGTGACACCGCCTAGTGCCGCACCAATAGCCATAAACAGAAATCTAGACGAAAACATTAAGGCTGTGGCAGAAAGCAGACCTTCTTTGCCTGAAAGGTTCGGAACAGCGGCATTTTTGGCACCGTCGAAAAATGCTGATGCACCTGAAAGAAGTAGAGAACCTGTGTAAGCAATCCATAAGTCTTCATGTGAATCAACAAAAAGAAAAACTAGTGCTAGAAAAGCGCGTAAAATATCAGTTATGAGCATTATTGTTCGGCGTGAAAATAGGTCGGCGCAAGTCCCTGCAAAGGGCATCAGAAGTGCCCATGGTAAGGTTCTACACAAAAGCAAAATTCCTGCCGCTTCGGGCGAAGCTCCTGAAACTACTCTAATTAAGCCAAGTCCTGCAATGTAGTTAAACCAATTTCCAAGTTCAGAGACGAGTTGCCCAAGGAAAAGTAAACGGAAGTTTTCATTGCTTTTCAATAGCTCTCTATAGCTCAGGTTCATAGGACATCAAAAGCGCCTAAAGCTCGATAGTTGCCAGAAGAGGATGCTTAAGCTCAATCAGATTCAATCAAAGAATGCTAATTCTCGGCGCTGTATCATCAAGTCGGCTTGAGTATTCTTGCCCTGCAACGGCAACTGATACGACAACGGGACAATCACCTGCGCCTGCCAAGCCCGGCAGTAGCTGAAAATCAATCGCATAAACGCCCGGTTCCACTTGCTTGATGTTGTCAGGTGAGATAAGAACCGTTATTCTCTGATCCTTTATGCGAACAACAAGGTTAGCTATGCTACTACTGAGATTGGCAACCCCGGTGACGTAGAGTCTCAAGACCGTAGGCACTCTTCTACCGCCTTTTATCTTTATCGTTGTGACGGTGAAAGGTTCGGTCGTAGGAACGCGGTTTGTGATATTTTGTGCTCTGGCTCTTCCGTTTGGTCCCGGTGCAGGCAAAGTTGTGAAAATATCGGGACGCGACGGGACAATTGTAACCGTTCCTTTATAGACCACTCCGTTATTGTTAATCACGAAAGGATAACTCGAAGCACCCGACGAACCCGCTGAAAGTCCTAGAGGCACAACAAAGACGATTTCTCTGCGGCTAACGGATTTAAGTCCTACGGTTGCACCGCCTATGGTCATCGTAACACCTGCAAGCTCTATCGGTAGTTGTGGGCTTCGTGAAAGAGAACCTACTGCTGTTTTGTTTGGTATTGGCTTTATTACGCTGCTGTCGAAATTCACTATAGCGAGCATTCCCGGAGAAAGTCCTTGAACAGCAGGCGGAGTTATGGGCGTAGGAGTTGGAGTTGGTGAAGGAGATGGTGATGGTGTGGGCGTTGGTGTTGGTGAAGGTGATGGAGTCGGAACTGGCGAAGGAGAAACTGCTAGTCGGCTGGCTCCCGTTGCAAAGCTAAAGTTTGCAACAGCCGTTGTTGTAACAACTGGCGTCAAGAGATAGTAGCTTTCAGTGACAAAATCGAAGTTGCCAGTTCCTAGTTCCGATTGTGCGAAACTAAATGCCATTCGTCGGAAAGAATTGCTTGCATAGGCTTGTGTGCTTACTACGGTCAAGCCTACGGGAAACTTTGAAATTCTCGTAAATGTGGCTGAAGAAGGAGGTTGCGAAAGATCATAAGAGTAAATTTGCGATGGGCGCGCTGGATCAGGATTTAAGCCATCTTGCGGATTTGATGGAATCGTGCCGTTTGATGTTATGTTAAGACGCGTTGTCAGTATAACTGTTGCAGGAGTTCCGTTCGAGTCATAATCGGTGAAGGTCGGGAAACGCAAAACGTCGCCTTGCGAGGCGCCCGGATCAGCGTCAGCGCGTGGTCCAATGCGTCTAAAAGGATTCGTCGTTGCGTTAGCATCGAACACAAACACAGCAGAGGCATTGTAGTTGTTGCCATTATTTTCGTTTGTCAGGTCTGCAAAAGATTCAAAAGCGATGAATCTTCCATCGCGGCTCATTCTTCTTCCATAGCTGAAGATATTAACAAAATCATTCGATTGAGTGGCTGATGTTTGGGTAACTTGTCTTTTGACGCCTGTGGGGTTGCCGTTTACATCGAGATCAGCATAAAAAATCTCGTCTGAGTTATCGCTATTGTTTCCGCCGCTCATTCCGACGATTGGGTTATCAGCATTGCTCAGAAACGAGACTCTTAGCCCATTGCCCGATATGTTTGGGTTTACGTTGTAGATGGGTTTCAGAATAGTTCCGCGTGGTGTTGCGGTTATTTGAGTCAAATTGTTGGCACTGCGGACATAAACATAAACTTCAGGATTATCGAAGTCCGGATAAGCGTTTCCACAGGTTGGTGATGGTGTTGTTGGACAAGGCACTAGATCACGGTTTGAGATAAAAGCTATAACATTGCCGTTATCATTGATACTTGCATCGCGGTTATCGTTAGCTATAACAGCTTGGGAAGTTGAAGTCCCTGGTATGGGAAGATGACTCGGAAGCGTGTTTGTTACTCTTATGAAAGTGCCTGTGCTTAAGTCAACGAAAGGAACTTCATCACCGCTTGACAAATCCACAGGCGGAACTACCGGAATCTGATAGAGCCAAATTTCGGTGTTACCGTCATTGACGAGGTTATTGGTGACAGTATTGTTTGGACCCGGCAAATTGCAAGGGAAAGAGGTTGAAGTAGTATTCGGATCGAAGTTGCCGGGATTTGTCGTGGCAGAAGGGTCTATGGGCGGAATAGGTGGATTCGCATTTGGATTGCCCGGATAAGAGCAAGTTGCGTTTGAACTGAAAACAATCCAACGTCCATCATTACTGATAACAGGACGCTCATTTGCGATTTCAACCTTGATATTGTCAAAGCTCGGAGGCTTTGTTGGGTCATTCAAAAGGCTTTTTGTGTTTGTGATCTGAAAAATCTGCCTTTGTGCATAATCAAAAAGAAAAATCTCTCTGTTACCGTCTTCATTTCTCGGATTGTAGGTTGCAATGTTTCCTGTTGATTCTATGACGACAAAACGTCCGTCACCAGAGATGCCTGTAACAAAAGATTCTCTCGGAGAGTTAGTTATTTGTGCTATAACAGCGTCAAGTTGAGCTTTTGATGATGATGCGAAGATAAGCAAAAAAACAAAAAACAGTACTATGCGAAATCTCACCGATTATAATTCCTCCCAATAAGTTAAATTCTAGATTTTAAGCGCAAAATGCTAGTATATCAAGCGCTTGAACTTTTTAGTATGATGCTTTTGAAGAAAATCGAGTTTGGTTTGGATCTGAAAAGATGAAATATCGGCTGATGATAGTTGTTGGTGAGGATTCGGGCGATGCTCATGCGGCAAGGCTTGTTGAGAGACTAAAAGAACTTGGCGATTTTGAATTTTTCGGCGTAGCAGGGCAAAAACTTCGTCAAAGCGGTGTTGAAGCAGTAGTTCAAGCTGATAATCTTTCGGTTGTCGGACTTCCAGAAATAGCCAGATCGCTCCCGATGTTCTGGAAAGTTTTCCGAAAATTGAAAAATGAAGCCACGGCAAGAAAGCCTGATGCTGTTATTCTGGTTGATTTTCCTGAGTTTAATCTGAAATTGGCGAAAGCACTAAAAAAGCGCGGGCTGAAAATAATCTACTACATTTCACCGCAGATTTGGGCATGGCGCAAATATCGTTTATCAATCATCAAAAACAATGTTGATTTACTTTTGAGTATTTTGCCTTTTGAGAAGGCATGGTATGAAGCTCACGGATTTAGCAAAGTCGAATACGTTGGAAATCCCCTAGTTCGAGATGTAGTGCCGAAAATGACGAAAGAAGAATTCTGCCTGAGGCATGGATTAAATTCAACTACACCGATAGTTGCTCTTCTTGGTGGTAGTCGTCATAAGGAAATTGTGCGAATCTTGCCGGTTTTGTTCGAGACGGCAGAGATTATGTCCCGAAAAAATGCGGAAATTCAGTTTGTAAACGCTTTAGCGCCGACAAGAACCGAAGCGGAAGTCGAGGAAGCAAAAGAAAAAGTTTTGCGAAAATTCGGCAGTCTAAAAGCAAAAGTCATAACCGTTCATGATAAAACCTATGATGCTTTGAATGCGGCTGATGTGGCGGCAGTCACTAGCGGCACAGCAACACTCGAAACTGCTTTGATAGGCACTCCGCTTGTTGTGGTTTACAAAACTTCATGGATAAACTACAAGTTACTTCGCCCTTTGATTGACGTTCCACATTTTGGTTTAGTTAATCTCATCGCCAAAGAAAGAGTCGCAACAGAGCTTATTCAAGACGAATTCACACCAGAAAACTTAGCCAACGAGCTTTTTCGGCTTCTGGATAAAAAAGAAAATCAGCGTATGCGAGCAAGATTGCGTCAAATTGCCGACTCACTTGGACACGGCGGAGCTTCAAAAAGAGCCGCAAAGGTTATTCTTGAGTTTCTAAATCAAGGAGAAAGTAATCAGCCAAAAAGCTAAATATCGGTAAATTTGTCTCAGTAACTCGCCTTGCGCGATCAACTCGGCTGCACCTTGACTATCCGCCGTAAATCTGCCAAAGTGCGTTCGGCACGTGCTAAGACATGTCGCAGTGGTTTATCTTCACAGTCCCGGTGAAAGTTCAGTTTCCGTTGTTATGAAAATCTCATGAAAATTGAAAAAAGTAGTTGCAGATAGATGAGATGATTTTTACAATTGAAGAAAGCATTGAGGGCAGATATACCGTCCGTGCTTTTGAGTTTCCTCAAGGAGAGACTTTGGAAAGATTGAAAAATCTTACAAAGAACCCTTCTTGGAGAATTTCTACTTCAAAAGAGCAAAGATAAGGCTCTGTGAGTCGTGAAAGTAAATTCTGGAGGTGCAGAATGAAAAGTATAGTTTTCAGTGTTTTGGCGATTACCCTGCTTTCTGGTAGCCATATCTTTTCACAGGCAAAGTCTGAGTTTGTGCAGCTAGGGCATACGAACTCGGTTAACTCTGTAGCTATTTCCCCAGATGGCAAGTATGCATTATCTGGAAGTTATGATAGCACTCTCAAGCTCTGGGATATAAAAACAGGCAAAGAGATAAGGACATTTGAGGGGCATGGAGATTGGGTTTACTCTGTAGCTATTTCTTCAGATGGCAAGTATGCGTTATCCGGAAGCTATGACAAAACTCTCAAGCTGTGGGATATAGAGACAGGAAAGATGATAAGGACATTTAAGGGACATACAAATTGGGTCCTCTCCGTAGCCATTTCCCCAGATGGTAGGTATGCATTATCTGGAAGTGAGGATAACACCCTTAAGCTTTGGGATATAAAGACAGGAAGGCTGATGAGAACGTTCAAGGGGCATGGAATGAGAGTTTACTCTGTAGCTATTTCTCCGGATGGTAGATATGCATTATCTGGAAGTGGGGATAGCACCCTCAGGCTCTGGGATATAAAGACAGGCAGGGAGATAAGGACAGTTGGATGGCATATAAATGAGGTCCATTCGGTAGCTTTTTCTCCAGATGGTAAGTATGCGTTGTCCGGAAGTGCAGATAAGGCTGTCAAGCTCTGGGATATAAAAACAGGCAAAGAGATAAGGACATTTGAGGGTCATGAAGATTGGGTTTACTCCGTAACCTTTTCTCCAGATGGCAGGTATGCATTATCTGGAAGCTATGATAGCACCCTCAAACTCTGGGATATAGAGACAGGCAGGGAGTTGAGGACATTCAAGGGAAATACAGGTCAAGTTCGCTCCGTAGTCATTTCCCCAGATGGCAAGTATGCATTATCTGGAAATGAGGATAGCACCCTCAGGCTCTGGGATATAGAGACAGGAGAGGAGATAAGAAAATTTGGAGGCATATACAGACTGTAGCTATTTTCCCAGATGGCGAGAGTGCTATCTGGAAGCACTAACGGCACAACTTGCCTCTGGGACATATTCAGGGAATTTGGTGGAGAGCTTCTATAGCTGATTAAGTCACTTTGCGCAATAATTAGCGAGTTCGAGGAGTGTGAGATGCAGTGTAGGCTGCTCAGATAGCTCGTAAATGCGGAGCAATGCTGAGAGTCTAGCCTCCGTCGTTTGCACGAAGGCTTTGAAAAGAACTAATCCAGAAAGTCGCTGTTTTTCGTGTGCCGAGTTCAAAACTGTTAAAAGCAGGTCGGCAAATCAAGCCTTAATAAGCTCTGGCAAATAGAACGCGTTTATTTGACGGTTTGCCTGAATAAACGCATCTGCCGGCTTCTTCTTTTGCATCAAGCGGAATACATCGAATTGTTGCTTTAGTTTCTTCTTTGATTTTTTCTTCTGTTTCGCTTGTTCCGTCCCAATGCGCAAGAATAAAACCACCTCTTTCTATTTTTTCCAAGAATTCTTCCCAAGTATCAACTACGAAGGTGTTTTCCTCTCGGAATTTCAAAGCCTTGCGATATATGTTTTCTTGTATTTCCTCAAGTAGTTTTTCAACATGCTCCACGATTGTTTCAACAGGGCGAGTCTCCTTTGTTAAGGTATCGCGTCGAGCGACTTCGATGGTGTTTTGCTGTAAGTCTCTCATACCCATTGCAAGCCGTATGGGAACGCCTCTGAGTTCGTATTCGGCAAACTTCCAGCCTGAACGCTGTTTGTCGTCATCATCGTATTTAACTGAAATGCCTTTGCGTTTAAGTTCTTGGATTATAGGTTCGACCTTTTCAGAAATTTTCGCAAGCTCTTCTTCGCCTTTGTAAATCGGAATTATGATGACTTGAAGCGGCGCAAGGCGTGGCGGCAAGACTAAACCTTGATCGTCCGAATGCGCCATTATCAATGCACCCATCAAACGAGTTGATACGCCCCAAGAAGTTGCCCATGGATACTCTAATTTGCCTTCCTTGTTCATGAATTGAACATCAAAGGATTTAGCAAAATTTTGTCCGAGAAAATGCGATGTTCCTGCTTGCAGGGCTTTTCCATCTTGCATCAAAGCTTCGATGCAGTAGGTTTCTTCTGCGCCTGCGAATCTTTCCGTAGGAGTTTTAACGCCTTTGATGACGGGCAGTGCCATCCATTTTTCGGCAAATTCCGCATAAACATCAAGCATTCTTTCTGCTTCTTCTATCGCTTCTTCGCGCGTTGCATGTGCCGTGTGTCCTTCTTGCCACAAGAATTCAGCGGTTCGCAGAAAAATTCTGGTTCTCATTTCCCAACGAACAACATTTGCCCATTGGTTAATCAAGATCGGAAGGTCGCGCCAAGACTGAATCCAGTTTCGATAAGTGTTCCAAATAACCGTTTCAGACGTGGGCCTAACGATGAGTTCTTCTTCGAGTTTTGCTTCCGGATCAACTATTAAGCCTTTTCCGTTTGGATTTGTCTTAAGCCGATAGTGAGTTACTACGGCACATTCTTTAGCGAATCCTGATGCGTGTTCTTCTTCCTTTTCAAGAAAACTTTTTGGCACAAATAGTGGAAAATACGCATTCACATGACCCGTTGCTTTGAACATATCGTCCAAAGCTCTCTGCATCTTTTCCCAAATCGCATATCCGTATGGTTTTATCACCATGCACCCGCGCACGGCAGAGTTTTCTGCCAGTCCTGCGCGCCTTACAAGTTCGTTATACCACTCCGAGTAATTCTCGCTTCTTTTTGGCAATCCTTTGCTCATAGCTCAAAACCAAAAATGATAAAACAAATTCCCGCCATAGACAATCTCGGTTTGTTCGATTGCAATTTTGGTGATAAATTTGAAGCAGAAATGAATGATTTACCTACGCAAGATTTTCAGCTAGATTTTCAGGATACAGCTACTGCTTTCGCCGATAAGACGGATGCCGAATTAAGGCAGAAGTATCTAGTTTTCAAAATGATGAGTTCTGCTCGATTGGTTGATTGGGCGACAAGATTTACTAACTTCGCCATCAAGTATCACCTTCCCATAGAATGGGCTATAAAAAGAACGGTTTTCAAGCACTTCTGCGGCGGAGAGACGATAGAAGAATGCGAAAAAGTCATCGAAAAACTCGGTGCTTCCAGAATAGGCACAATTTTGGATTACTCCGTTGAAGGGAAATTTGAAGAAGAAGACTTTGGCAGAACAAAGGACGAAATAATCCGCACAATTCACAGGGCAAAAAGCGATGCGAGAATTCCGTTTGCTGTTTTCAAGGTTTCAGGCATAGCGCCACTCGGAACTTTAGAAAAAGTTTCGACAGGAATTGAACTAACGGAGAAGGGAAAATGGAAGTGGCGCAGGATTCAAGATAGAGTTGAAGAAATCTGCGGCACAGCTTACTCACTGGGACAGCCTGTTTTCATAGACGCTGAAGAATCATGGATTCAGGGCGCTATTGACTTTCTGGCAGAAGAAATGATGAAGAAATATAACCGCGAAAAGCCCTTAATCTACAACACTATTCAACTTTACCGCGCCGATAGGCTTGAATTTTTGAAAAAGTCGCATCAGAAAGCTCTTTCGGAAGGATACTTCTTGGCGGTTAAGCTAGTGCGCGGAGCTTACATGGAAAAAGAACGTGAAAGAGCGGAAGAAAAAGGTTACCCTTCACCTATACACAAAACCAAAGAGGCAACTGATAGAGACTATAATGAAGCCCTACTTTACTGCTTGGAGAATATCGAAACCATCTCATTCGTCGCGGGCACTCACAACGAAAACAGCGTTCAACTCCTTGCAAGAAAAATGCACGAGAAGAGAATCCCACCGAATCACCAGCACGTTCATTTTTCACAACTTTATGGAATGAGTGACAATCTTTCTTACGTTCTGGCAAAGCACGGTTACAATGTTTCAAAATATGTCCCATACGGACCAGTTCGAGATGCAATTCCTTACCTTATACGAAGAGCGCAAGAGAATACCGCAGTCATGGGGCAAATGAGTAGAGAACTTGAGTTGATAATTCGCGAAATGAAGCGAAGAAAGCTTCTCAAGAAGGGTTGAAAATTAAAAAAGCAACTTTTTGCGTGTTTGCGGCGTGTTTCTTCAAAGGAGTCAATTATGAAACAAAGATTTACAAAGCAGTTGTTTTATGCGCTTTTGCTAACAATTTTTGCGATTTCAGTTCAAGCACAACAGACGTCACCAAAGAGAAAAAGCAATTCAGTGCCGATAACGACGGATCAGATAATCAACCAAACGCAACCTGAAGTGATTCCTTTGCCTGATGAATCAGATAAGACTCAAGCGAATAAATCTCAGACTGAAAACAAACAAGACTCCGAGTTAGTAGAATCAAAGCGGACAAGTGAATTGAGAAAAAGAGTCGAGGAAATATCATCTCGGCTCGATTTTTTGGAATCTTCACGCAAAAACGAGCTTACAGAGAAACAGCGTAGGCTTTTGCTGAATTTGGAAATACTCTCAAGAGCTGAAGAACGAGCAGAATCTTTGAGACAAAAGTTATTTGACCTAACCGAGAAAGAAAGTGCTATAAGGTTGAGACTCAATCAAATCGAGCTTGAATCAACAGATGAAGCTATAAATCGGAGCATTGCTTTGATGGGAGGCTTAAGACCAGAAGTTTTGCGTGAGCAAAAACGTAAGTCGCTAGAATCCGAAAAGAACAATCTACTGAATTTGCTTAACCAAATCGAGAACCACAAATTGAAACTACAGGAGAACATATCAAAAGCTGATGCACTCGTGGAAAAACTCCGAAACCGACTAGAAACTCAAATAGAAGAAGCACTACAAGAAGAAAACCAGCCTTGAAGAGGTTTTGACTGCTTAAACAATTTTCTGAAAATTATCCCAAAAATCACCGAGTCGGACGGAATCTTTTCGGCTCTATGCCGTATTTTTTGATTTTGTAGTTGAGAATTCGCTCAGTTGTATTCAGCAAAGCGGCGGCTTTAGCGCAGTTTCCGTGAGCGGTTTTTAGAGCGTCTTGAATTAAATCTCGTTCGAGCGCTTCAACTGCTGATTTTAAGGAAACTTTCGGAATTGTGCCTGAAACTTCTGCTGTTTGAAGACTGGGCGGAAGATGATGTGCATGAATCACATTCCCATCGCAAGCAACAACAGCTCTTTCTATCGCATTCTCAAGCTCGCGCACGTTACCTGGATAGTGATATGAAGTCAGCATGTCTATCGCAGGTGTTGAGATTCTCTTGATGTGTTTGCCGTGGATTTTTTCGTATTTTTCCAAAAAATACTCAGCAAGTAGCAAAATATCGGATTTCCGTTCTCGTAATGGCGGTAAGAATATAGTAAAGACGTTCAGGCGATAATAGAGGTCTTCTCGAAATCTTCCTTGAGCTATTTCTTCTTCAAGATTTTTGTTTGTCGCAGCTATCACTCGAACGTTGACCTTGATAGTTTCAGTTCCGCCGAGACGTTCAAATTCTTTTTCTTGCAACACGCGTAGTAATTTCGCTTGAGTCTGCAAAGGCAAATCGCCTATCTCATCGAGAAAGAGCGTTCCTCCATCGGCTAACTCAAACCTGCCTTTTTTGCTTTTGTAAGCTCCTGTGAATGCGCCTTTTTCATATCCGAAAAGCTCCGATTCAATCAAAGTTTCCGGTAGTGCCGCACAATTAACCTTTATGAGAGGTTTCTTTGCACGCAGGCTGTTGAAGTGAATTGCGTTTGCAATCATCTCTTTGCCTGTTCCGCTTTCCCCGCGAAGCAAAACTGTCACATTCGTTTTCGCAACCTGTGCAACTTGCGCATACACTTTCCGCATTGCGCTTGAGTTTCCTATGAGGTTTTCAAAGTCATACTTCTCCTTAAGCTCTTGTTGAAGATATGAGGTTTCAGCATAAAGTTTTTCTTTCTCTTGCATTATCTCAACCTGTGATTTTACGGCTTGAGCAATCATTGACGCTACTATGTCGAGAAAAACAAAAAAGTCTTGAGCCTTCTTGCTTTTGTGAGATTCAGTCTCGATGCCAAGAACCCCTACAATCTTCTCACCCAAGGCTATCGGAACAGCAAAAAGAATTGAATTGGCTTCATGTTTTGCAAAATCAAAAGGTTCACCTTCGGGAATCGGATTTATCACAATTTTTTCGCCTTTGAAAACTTCTTGCAAAAATCCCTTGTTTAGCCTAGTTTCAAGGCGTCTATACTCTGAAAAACTTAAACCTTCGGTGGCATACAGAAGAATGTTTTCCGTTTGAGGTTCGAGTAGGGCAATGAAACTTCTCGAAAAATTACAATTCTGATGAAGCCACGAAAGCGATCGGCTTAATTGATTGCGGAGTCCGCTCGTCTCTGCTAAACGTTTACTAAATTCCAGTAAGTTTGTTAGGTTTTCAGTTCCCAAATCCTCTCTCCTTAATTCTTGAATTCCTACAAAATTGTAACCGCTAAAAAGTTTCAATACAAAATTGTAGGAAAATTTTTCAGCCCTACAAACACGCAGAAATAGGCTCCTTGTTCAGGCTTTCAAAAATGTTTTCGGCTACAAATTTGTAGGAATCGCACTTGAAAAATCAGTAGCTGAAAACCTAGTAACATCGAAGAAATAATCAGGTTTTCCCTTTGGCATTGGTTTTGCTTTGAAGATAAGTGAAGTTTGGTTTTGGCGGTTAAGGGTAAAAAAGGGCAGACATTAGAGAAAGGCGGTAGCCGTCAAAACCAAATTTTGTTTCTGTTATGACCAAGACTCGACTCCGTCCTACATTTACAACAAATCAAGACCAAATTTTGTTTCCGTTAAAATTTGTTCAAACTAGTTGCTACTTACAATATCGTCAAGACCAGATTTTGCTTCTGTTGAAATCCCACAAATTTCTACTTGCCTTTTCTTGTGAATTGCTTTCAAACGCAGTCTTGTTTGGCCTATACTATCAAACGGATGGTGAATCTTGCGGAAAAGTTAGAATCGGTGCCGAGTTTGCCGGGAGTTTATCTTTACAAAGACGCAAAAGGAAAGATAATCTATGTTGGCAAGTCGAAGAATCTAAAAAACCGCGTCCGACAATACTTTCAGTCTTACGATAAACAAAGCGCAAAGACCAAGGAACTCGTAAAACATATTGCTGATTTGGAGTTTATAGTTGTTGACAACGAAGTTGAAGCCCTTGTGCTTGAGTCAAATTTGATAAAGAAGTATAAACCGCGCTACAACATCATGCTCAAAGATGACAAGCAGTATCCTCACATCAAAATTACAAAAGAAAAATTCCCGAAAGCGATTATCACGCGAAAAATTCAAAAAGATGGCGCAAGCTATTATGGACCTTTTTTGCCATCTTCCATGGCGCGGAAGGTTTTGGACGTAGTAAATCGAACGTTTCAGCTTCGCACCTGCGATATTGAAATTGATGGAAAACTTCCACGCCCTTGCCTAGAGTATCATTTGAAAAGATGTCTTGCGCCTTGTGTTGCTGATCTTTGTAAACCTGAAGAGTATCAAGAAGCGGTGAAAGATGCCAAAATGTTTCTCGAAGGCAGAAACAAGGAGCTTGCCGAAGAACTTGAGCGTAGAATGTGGGAGTTTGCAGAAGCCGAAAAGTATGAGCTTGCGGCGAAATATCGCGATCTGAGAGCGACAGTTCTTAAACTTGCCGAGCAACAAAAAATGGCTACTGCTTCTGACAAAGATGTTGATATTTTCGGATACTACCATGAAGGTCAACGCCTTGCTCTTCAACTTTTTACGATGCGTGAAGGAAAAGTTATAGGAAGGCGCGAATTCTTTTGGGAAGATTTGGATGCCGAAAATTTCAATCCTTCAGAATTCTTCAGCCGTATTTTGACGCAGTATTACAACACAGGTTATGTGCCATCGGAGATTTACGTTCCAGAAGATTTTGAAGACAGAAGCTTACTTGAGAAGTTTCTAGCTGAACGGCGCGGGCGTAAAGTCAAAATCATAGTGCCAAAACGCGGCAAAAATGCCGATATGATCGATCTGGTCGAGCAAAATGCCAAGATAGCTTTTGAAAGTAGATTCCGAATCTTAAAACCAGGCAAGGTTCTAGAGGAACTTCAGGAAATTTTGCAGTTGCCGGCGCTTCCCGAAAGAATTGAATCTTTCGATATTTCAAACATTTCAGGCGCAGAGAACGTGGCTGGAATAGTTGTTTTCGAGAATGGAAAAATCGCTCGAAGTGAAACTCGGCGTTTAATTATAAAATCAGTCGAAGGTGCAAACGATGTTGCTTCAATCAGAGAGGCTGTTTATCGAAGATATAGGCGTCTCCTGAATGAAAACGGGAAGCTGCCGCAGTTGATTTTGATTGATGGCGGAAAAGGCCAAGTGAATGCCGCAATTTCGGCTTTGAAAGAACTTGGTTTGGAAATATCGGTTGTGGGAGTCGTTAAGCCGCCTAAGCATCACAATCGAATATCGCACCTTCTTACGTTGGAAGGAGCAATCGAATTTGATGAAAGGCTCGCTTGTTTTAGGCTCATTCAGCAAATTCGAGATGAAACTCACAAGGTTGCGGTCGAGTATCACAGAAAAAGACGAGAAATGCGTGATCTTACGTCCGAATTGACTGCTATTCCCGGCGTCGGTGAAAAAAGAAAAGTAAAACTTCTCAGAAATTTTGGTTCAGTCGAGAGAATTGCAGAGGCTTCTTTTGAAGAACTTAGGCCTTTTGTGGGCGAAAACACTGCACAGGCAATAGTCGAATACTTTCGACAAAAGAAAAGTTTGCTAGAAGATTGAATTTCACGGCGTTGGAAAAGCCTAGTCAAAACTCTATTCAGAAAATCTCGGCTTTGACTAGGTTTTCAAGAAGTGGTTGTTCTGCATTTATTTTGTAAGCATTCCTTATTCGGTTGCTGATTTTCAGAGCTTGCGAGTCATTTCTGCAATAAATGATGCCTAGCTCTTCGCCGACTTCAACTTTGTCGCCTATTTTTTTGAGGCATTCAAACCCAACTGCATGGTCAATTTTGTCTTTGGCTTGTCTTCTTCCGCCGCCTATTTCGCATATTGCTTCGCCGATCTCTCTTGTGAGAATCTGATTGACAAATCCTGCTTCATTCGATCTCACAGGGACTTTCAAGATTTTGTCTTCGTGCAAAAACTTTTCCGTTTCATCACAGATTGAAGAATCACCGCCTTGGAGTTGAATGTTTAATCTGAATTTTTCCAGTGCGCTACCGTCTTCAATCTTCTTGTGGCAAATGTTTATAGCTTCGTCCAAGTCTTTTACGGCATTTGACAAAACCAAAAGCCTTGCTGTTAGCTGGATTGATAAATCAAGAGTTGATTTCATAAGGCTGTCGGTTTCACAGCGCATTATTTTCAGGCATTCATAGACTTCTAGACGATTGCCCACGAACCTTCCGAGTGGTTGGTTCATATCAGTAATCAAAGCGATTGTTTTAACCCCAAAATCTTTTCCAGTTTCAACCATAGCTTGTGCAAGACGAGCAGCGTCTTGGAAATCACTCATGAAAGCGCCGTCGCCGGTTTTTACGTCCAAAACCAAAGCGTCGAGATTTTCTGCGAGTTTTTTTGACATTATCGAAGCAACAATCAGCGGGAGTGATTCGATTGTTGCTGTTTCATCACGAAGCGCGTAAAGTTTTTTATCAGCGGGAACGAGATTTTCGGTTTGTCCAGCTAGGGCGAAACCACATTTTTTTATGGTTTCGTGAATTTGCGATTTTGTGAGATTGACGTTGTAGCCTTTGATTGATTCGAGTTTATCAAGTGTTCCGCCTGTGTGGCCAAGACCGCGACCGGAAATCATGGGAACAGCTAATCCGCAAGCCGATGCTAATGGTGCAATTATTAACGAGGTTTTATCGCCAACGCCACCTGTAGAATGTTTATCCACTTTCGGAAGGTCAATATCGGAAAGGTCTAAAGTCTCGCCTGAATAAATCATTGCTCGGACCAGAGCTTTTTGTTCGTTTTGAGTTAGTCCTCTGATGAACATAGCCATCAGCATTGCACTGATTTGGGCGTTGCTCCAGCTTCCATCACATACGCCCACAATAAATGCTTCTATCTCTTCAGCAGAAAGCTCCATTGAGAAGCGGCCCTTTTTACGAATCAAATCCTGCGGTTTCATCTTCTTTCCTCGGAAAAATTGTTCTTATTTTTTCGCAACTATTTACTCTTTCGTTCGTTTTGGATAATATAAAAATTGCTATGAAAGCCAAAACGTTGATTTCCATTATCGCATTTGTAACGGCATTTTCAATTTCGGTAGGCATTGCTTCGTTGTTGCAACCGCAAAGAGAAGAACACTCTTGTTTCTGGGCTTTAGGCAGAAACAAGGTCGAGGAAACTTTTGAGAACCCAGAAGTCGCCGCGAAGATAACTGCTCTTCTCGAAGAAGACATAGCAAACGGCAACCTTCGCGATACAAAATTGCAGCAGTTGATCAACGACGCAGTGGAGCCTTCGGAGTATGAATCTCAGAAAGCAATTATAACGCGCGAGTATTGGCAGGTTTCCAGCACTATCGAAACTGAAAACTTGCCTGATGATTTTGTAAGAGCTTGGCAAAAGCACATGCAAGCTTGGGAAAAATATGCTGATTTCCTTGAGGATTCTACGAGAGCAGACTACAAGCATTGCGGAGAAAGAAAATACCACAAGAAGATTTCGGATACTTGGTATGAAGTTTTGAGAATCGCGAAACAATATGGTGCTGAAATTCCCGAAGGTGCTTACTGATTCGGTTTTTCGGTTAGTAAAACAATCGCTTCTGCTTTGATGGCATCTCCCTTCCCTATTGCATCTAGTCCCTCACCAGTTTTTGCCTTTACCGACACACGGTCAAGCTCTACTTCTAAAATTTCAGCCAAATTTTTGCGAATTTTCTCTATGTAAGGCTTCAGCTTTGGCTTTTCAAGACTTACGATAGCATCAACATTTTCGATCTGGTAGTTTCGTGATTTCATCATTTTGAGAGTTTCCTTTAGAAAAATGGAGCTATCAGCATTTTTCAATTTCTGATCGCTGTCGGGAAAGTGAGTTCCTATATCGCCCAAAGCTAAGGCACCGAGAATCGCATCTGTGATTGCGTGCATCAAAGCATCAGCGTCGGAGTGACCTGCTGCACCAATATCCGACGGAATCAAAACTCCGCCTAAAATCAACGGCCTGCCTGCAACAAGCCTGTGAATATCATTTCCAAAGCCGATCCGAAATCTCATTTTCACTGAATTACCCAAAAATCTCCCGAAATTTCAAAGCACGTTTCAGCCTTTAATTTTTCTCTACTTGCTTTTTCAAGTAAAATTCCACCAATTCCAAGTCTTCAGGTGTTGTGACTTTTATGTTTTTTGGATTTCCTTCAACAATGAAAACATCGAAACCTGAACGTTCGACAAGAAGAGAATCATCAGTGATGCTTTCATCAAGGTTTGCGTGACTGAAAGCTTGTTTGATGATTCCCAATTTGAAAGCTTGTGGTGTTAGCGCACGCCTTAAGGTTTTTCGGTCTATTGTGGTAGCGATTTTTCCTTGCTCGATGCGTTTGATAGTTTCGGTTACAGGTGCAACCAAACAAGCGGCGCCTTTTTCTTTTGCTAGGTTGATAACATCGGAGATTTCCTTAATTGAAACAAGTGGCCGAGCGCCATCGTGAATTGCTACTATTTCGGTTTTTTCAGAGACCACATTTAAGCCTCTTAAGACAGATTCTGCGCGGGTCTTTCCACCAGCGACTATTTTGCTAATTTTTTCAAAATTCTGGTCTTTACTGATTTCTGCAAAATAGCTGATTCTTTGTTCGGCAAGAACCAAAATTATCTCATCAACTAAAGGACAAGCCTGGAATTTCTCTATGGTATGAAAGAGTAAAGGTTTCCCGCAAAGAGAGAAAAATTGTTTTGGCAAGTCTGCGCTGAATCTGCTTCCGCTTCCTGCTGCTACGATTATAGCTGTGTTCATTCTTCCGCGTTTATTTTTTGCTCTAGTTTCAGTGTTTGAGGTTCTCGAAGGATTCTCCTTTCAGGTGAACGAGAATCATGAGTCATTCTTTCGGGAGGGCGAGAATCGTGGAATGCTCTTTCAGGCGTGCGTGAATCGTGAATCCCTTTTTCAGAAGTGCGTGAGTCGTGAATAGATTCTTCTTCATTTTCGCACAGCTTACCAAATATCATTTTCCCTGCCGTTGTTTGCAGAACGCTTGTGACCGTAATGTCTGCATTTTTGCCAATGATTTTTCGGGCATTGTCAACAACAACCATTGTCCCGTCTTCCAGATAGCCGACGCCTTGATTATGCTCCTTGCCTTCTTTGAGTATGAAAACTTGCATTTTCTCGCCGGGCAGAACAACCGGTTTCAGCGCGTTTGCAAGTTCATTTATGTTCAAAACCTGCACACCGCGTAGCTGTGAGATTTTATTCAGGTTAAAGTCATTTGTTACTATTACTGCTTTCATCTGTTTAGCGAGTTCTATGAGTTTCAAATCAACTTCTTTGACGCCGGGAAAGTCGGTTTCTATGATTTGAACGTCTAGCTTTGAGTTATTTCTGAGTCTTTGGAGCATGTCCAAGCCACGTCGCCCGCGTTGGCGTTTCAAGGCGTCAGGCGAGTCCGCAACTTGCTGAAGTTCTCGCAAAACAAAATGCGGGACAACTAACGTCCCGCTCAAGAATCCTGTTTCTGCAACATCGGCAATCCGACCATCGATGATTACTGAGGTGTCAAGGATTTTGTAGTCAGACTTTGAAGCTTTATCGGAAAACAATCCGCCGAAAACCGATAAGTTAAGATATTCACCTTTAGCCGCTCCGACCATCAAGCCTGTGTAGCCCATGAAGAAAGCCAAAGCGACGGTCAAAAAAGTTTTCATTTCGCCGCTTACGGTCGAGGTTTCTTGAAGTATTACCAAAAGCCCAAGCAAAAAAGCACCAAATAGGCCAAGGATCGATCCTATGGCGGCTCCAATCAAAGTCTTTAGCGTTGCGCGACGTGCTCTGGCTTCAAAAAGAATTACAAAGATCGCAACTATACCACCTAGAATCGCTGAAACTAGTCTTTGCGATAGAGGCTCTAGATTGCTAAAGTAGGACGTTCTACCAAGTGGAACTATCAGAAATCCTAATGTCGCTAAAAGTATGATGAATCCAAGCCTGAAGATTATTAAGTCCGATTTCATAAGACATTAAGGATTTTATCATAAGTTTTTCTTTTGGTAACAAAGCTGAATTATAGATTTTGTCGGTTCTACTTTAGGATTCAGACCTTTTCAGCTGGTTTGAGTTCTTCTATGGATAAAAATTCTTCGACTGAGACCTTTCGGCTTCTAGGTGGAATCATGAGCGAGATTGAAGTTGCTACTGAAAGCAAAAGCAATGCATCAATTCCCCAGTATTTCAAAAGCGGGATTGATTTTCCACCATTGTAAGTCCATGAAGATTTTCCTGTAATTGCCCAGACCATCATTTGTGAGAAGATTCCAAAGCCAATGAAACTGAGAAACGCTCCAAGATATGCTCTGCGTCGTAGCATAGAAGCAATTTCATTTGGAATGAATGCGCAAAACTGAAAGATGAGTATAGGAAGTTTTGAGACATCCTTTTTCAAAGGCTTACTTTCCGGTTCTCTGACTATCATCACACCGCGCCTCATTGCAAACAAGGTAAAAAGCGCTGAAATTATCGTAACGCAAATTGAACGAATTATTGCCTCGTCAGTGTGTTGAGTTGTTGCTGTCATGTATGCAAACGCACTTTGAAAAAGGAATTCGAGAAGATGGCTGAAAAAAGGAATTATCAAAAGAATAGCAACCAAAGCATGCCAAGCTGGTTCAACATGCCTAAAATGTTGAATTACAGCACCGCTGATGCCAGCATAGAAAAAACGGAAAACAAACTGAACCAAAGCTGCGCCTAGTGCAACTTTGAGGCTTTCCTTACCAATTAGATAAGTCACAAGAAATATAGGCGCTCTTAAAAGCCCGCTCAAAACGGCGCCTTTGTAATTCCAATTACGAATCAGTTGTGATGGATTACGCGCTAAATACCTTAAAACTTCTTCAGCTTTGACAGCTTTCTTCGTTTTTTTCTTCTTACTCATAAATTCCGTTGAACTTACAAAACTCCTCCGTGGTTTAGATTTTTACGAACTTCGGTTTGCAGAATAGCATGATGGTTTCTTGATAAGCTTCGTAAACACTTTCAAATATCGAATCCCAGTTTTTCTGAATCACATTTTCACGAGCTTTTTCCTTCATTTTTTGTAGCTCTTTTCTATCTTCAAACAATTTCAGGGAAAAATCAACAAACTCTTCTTCATTTCTCGCTATGAAGCCGTTTTCGCCGTGTTTTATCAGGAACTTAGGGCCGCCTTTATCCATGACAACGGCTGGAATTCCCGACGCATTTGCTTCTTGAACAACGTTTCCGAAAGCATCAGTTTCGGAAGGGAAAAGGAAAACATCCATGTTGGCATAAGAATTTGCCAATGCTTCGCCTTCCAAAAAACCAGTAAGTTCGGCAGTTTTCAAGTTTTTCTCAAGCCATTCTCTTTCAGAACCTTCACCGACTATCACAAACCTGAAGTTGTTTGCACCGCTTTGGATAAGTTTTTCTTCGATTTTTACTAGAATGCGTAAGTTTTTCTCAGGTCGTAGCCTTCCGACATAGCCGAAACGGAAAACGTCATCAGAGACGGTGCGTTTTTGTGGTGAGAAAAAGTCGGTATCAACGCCGCGTAGCATCAACTTACCTTTGCGTCCGGTTCCTTTTGTTAAAATATCCAAGATTTCTTGATTCGGCGCTAAAATCATTTGAGGCATTTTGTAATAAAGAGTCGCACCTTGAAGAATCTTTCGTTCCATCAAATCAGCAATCGGTTTAACGATCTTTTCCGGCAAAAAACGGAACATCTTTTTGAATCTTCTTGCGGCGTATTCATGAAGATTTGTGTGCCATGAGCCTACCAATGGAAGATTCATTTTCCAAGCTAAAAAGGCTCCGAGAATGCTTACATCATTTAGACCTGTTATGTGAACCAGATCAGGCTGAAATTCTTGAAGTTTGCGCATTACAAGCTTTTGATGTCTTTGAAAAAGCGGATCATATTTCAAGCCTTCATCCATCGGTATTGAAACAGCAGAGCGTTTCAAACACAAATACGTTATGCTTCCTTGAATTTTCTCTTCGCTTTTTTCACCCGCATAAACGCAGAGAAAAGGGTAGCCATTTTTTTGAGCGTAGTCAGCAAAGCGTTTGCTCGTCATCGCTACACCGTTTACCTCTAAGAAGGAATCGGGGAAAAAAGCTACTCTAGGAATTTTCACCGTTTTTATTTTGTTGTTTTGGATTCTCTTACGTAGGTAGAAAATTTACACAGCAAATATGGAACTAAAATAGTTCAAACTAACAGTCGAACCAAAAAGTCTTACGATGCAAATTCAGTTTCTGGAGAACCAGAACTTGCCAAGCTCGATGCAATCTCTTGAAGTCCCTCGAAGTCTGGAATTTGAAAACTGAGTTTCGACGTATCTTTCGGGACTCTATCTTTTTTATTCATTGCAAGATAAAACAAGGGACGCATTTTGGGGCTACCGAGAAAGCCGAGCGTCCAAATTGCGCATCGAAGCCACCTAGGACCTCCAAGTTTCCAGCCGTAGGCAGAAAGCGGATTTAGCCCTCGTCCATCGCCTACATCGAAGAAAACCCGATCAAACCAACGTTGTCTTCCTTCAGGGAAATGTGGATACAGGGCTAAGATTTCTGCAAATGATTGCAGTTGCCTTGATGCAAGAGGCTGGCTGTATTCAGGCATCAGAACAATTTTGCTGTGTTTGTCAATCCTGACTTCTTCGACGAATTCAGAAAAAGTCGCTGAGTTTGTTAAGTTTATAACTGTGTTCGGTTTACAGCCATGACGATCACCGCCCGTGACAACCGGAATTCCGAGAGCTTCAGCCATCTCTATAACGGCTTTGTTTTCCGACCATGAACGAAATCCGTTGACTTCAAAAGCATGAATCCATCGCCCGTGCTCCTTCAAAAACTCCTTGAGTAATGCTTCATGTCGCTGTTTGCCTACTCTTTCGATGTCCCAAAGTGGGTGATTCAAGACGATCAGGACTTCTGGAATTTCATGAAGCATTGCGAAAAGGCTATCGAGCTTTTCCTTGCTTCTTTCATTGCCAAATGTGTAGTCGAGAAGTTGCTGTGCTATTGAGATAGCTCTATCTTTTGGTAGATTGTGGACTCCGACATGAAAAAAGCCGTATTGGAAGGGAACTGTCCATTCCATTGAAATCGGAGCAATTGAATTATCTTCTTCCTGAACGACGTTCAGATTGGCTTCTATCGAATCGTGATCGCTCAAGGAAACCATGGCATTAAGCCCTGCACGGTTTATTTGATCTTTTTCGATTTTGAAAACTTCCTGTTCAGGCAAAGGTGGTGTCCAGTATGCTGTAGAAAAATCTATGCCTTTTCCTTCACGTTTGATGTATTTTTCTCGCTCCTTTTTCCAAAAATATGAAATTATAGGAAGTTTCTCGGCATAGTGCGGGACGAAATCAAGCATTTCTTTTGAGCGTTGCGTATGGCAATGCAGTGAAACGCCCGTTTTTGCTTCTTTGCTAAGGTCTCTGTGTTTATGCAAAATATAAAGACTGGCACTTTTAAGCTTCATCATGATAAACTCCGCAAAAAATTCGGGAAAAAGATACGCAAGTTTTAGAATTTAACACAGAAAAAGAAAAAAGTCAGCTAAACTCAAAAAATTTATCGGTGATATAATTTGAAAAACTACTTTATCGGTAAAGCGTAAAAGCTAAGTGAGATGATAGGCGAAGTTTTAGATGAAAAATACAAGATAGAAAAAGAACTTGGCCGTGGGGGCATGGGAACAGTTTATCTTGCGACTCACATAGGAACAGAGAGACTTGTTGCCGTCAAGGTCATTTTGCCAGAATTCGTTAGAAGACCTGAATTTATCGAGAGATTTCGACGCGAAGCACGTGCGGCTGGAAGGCTCAGACATCCAAACGTTGTTGACGTAACCGATTTCGGTATAGCCAGAACCTCAGTTGGAGACGTCGCTTATCTAGTCATGGAATATCTCGATGGATGCACGCTTGCAGAAGTTCTGGAAGAAGAACAGAAACTGCCGCTTTCGTGGACAGTTGATATTCTCGAACAGGTTTGCTCGGCTGTGCATCAAGCTCATCAGCAAGGCGTAATTCACAGAGACCTAAAGCCAGAAAATATATGGTTAGAACCAAATAAGCGCGGTGGTTACAACGTTAAGGTTTTGGATTTTGGCATAGCAAAACTTGAAGAAAGTCCAAGCGAAGAAATCGGCGATGATCTTGAAGTTTCTAATGTTGGAGTTGACACGACTAATCCTATAGCAGTAGAGAAAACCTCGGCTTTGTCCGAGAAAGAAACGTTGATCACAGATGCGGAGTTTTCCGAAAAAGCCACTGTGCTTTTTTCAAGCTCCGAAACAAAGAACAAGATCGAAAAAAGAAGTTCTGGCGATAGGGATTTAACGCGTGCAGGGGTAGTTTTGGGAACGCCTTTGTATATGTCGCCTGAACAGTGTCGTGGCGAGAAATTGGACGCACGAAGCGATGTTTACTCACTCGGAGTTGTGGCTTACAGAATGCTTTCCGGAAGAGTTCCTTTCGATGGTGATTTCAGTGAAGTCATAAAAGCGCATCAAGAAAAGGAACCACCGCCGATTGAAGAGAAGGGAATACCAAAAGCTGTCAAAGCAGTTATCTATTCTGCTTTGGCAAAAAAGCCTGAAGATCGGCCTCAAACAGCTCAGGCTTTTAGCGCCAAGCTAAAGACCGCAAGTGAAGGCATTGGAGAGTTACTGCAAAAGTCTTTGGTCATTTATAGCGAGCTGTTTCCAAAACTGATTTTTATTAGTTTCTTGGCATCAATACCCGGTTTTCTATTTCAAACCTCGAGGACTATTTTCGAGGTTTTAGGTTTCCTTGAGGTAATAAAGCGTTCAATTGCCCCGATTGCTTTAATTGAGGTTTTGTCGTTCTTTAGTCGACACATAGTTTCAGCAATGCTTTTAGGTATGACAACCTTGGTGGTGGCACACCATTTGGTATTACCTTTGAGACCTGTGAAACTTCGGAGTTTCTTCCGTTTAATCATGTCGCGCATAAAGCCACTGCTTTTAACTGTTTTTGCTGTAAGTGTTTTGTCTTGGATCGGGATAATTTTTTGCATAATTCCGGGTTTAGTTGTTTCAGTGCTATTTTTGCTTGCACCGCCCGCTATTGTCATGGAAAAGACGAATGTCAGGCAGGCTCTCAGGCGTTCTATGGAGTTAGTGAAGCGATCTTACCAAACTGCGATTGCTGTAGTTTTAATCTCTACGGTTGTTCCGGTGCTTTTTGCCACTTTTCTTAGTGTTGTCTCGGATTCTTTGGTTGAGGTTCACATGCTGAAAAAAACGCCTTCAAGCTCGGTGGAGCAAGGACCTAACACAGAAACACAGGTTAATCCTTCGAGGGCAGAATTTGCTGAAGATACTAGATTGGACAGAAAACCGCCACGGGAAAGGGATTTGAGAAAAATAATCGTCAATTACGTATTTCAGACTTTCCTTTCTTTAGTTCTCATTCTCTTGATGCCCTTTATCATGGTTCTTACGGTTCTATTTTATTTCAAAGCACGTTTTGCTGGTGGAGAGTCTTTGCAGGATTTAACTACTTTGTTTGAAGAGTTAGAAATTCAAAGACCTGAGTGGCAGAAACGCATACAGTCCAAACAGCTTTCATTCGATAAAGTCAAAACATGAACGCAATGTGACACTCTCTGCACGAGTTATCTTGCTTTCGTTCGATAAAGTCAAAACATGAATGAAAAAGCTAGTTGTTAAGACTTATCGAGTTACCCCCAAGCTAGAGTAGCAATTCCCGCAGGAGCGGCAATTTTGAAAAAGTCAAGATTTATTGAAGGAATATCGAGCATTAAATCGTTTGAAATTAAAATCTTCGGTTCAGTTGTTAGAGTTTCGTTGAGAATTTTGCTAAGCCTTTTGGTTTCTACTTGTCGGCCTATTATCATTATGCTCTTCAAGGATTCAGGTGTTTCTGGCGAAAGTCTTTCTTTGTAAAACATGAGTAAGCGATAAATCTCGTCATCTGTTTCTCTTTCTTCACAAACTACAGAGCGCAGGAAGAAGGGAATAGAATTGCGGAGTAAAACTGCCGAGAATCCTTCTCTGCGGAAACTAAGCAAAAGAGAATCAGCTTCAGAGGCTTTTGTAAGTAGCTTTATTTCACCAACTAGGCGCGGTAGAATCAGCCCAACATGCCATCGCATCTGCTCAAACAAATTTTCGTATTCCTCCAGAACGGAAAGATTGATTGCAGTAACAATATATCGTTTTTTTCCTGAGTCGTCCGTGCCTATATTTTCATGAGCTATGCGAAGCTGTTCTGCTGGTATTCCGAGGGTTTTTTCAACTTTCCAGTCTAAGACTTCGTAGAGTTCTTTTTGAGATTTCGGTTCAGTTTCTAGGGTGATAATGATTGTTTGTGCGGTTTCATCTGGCAATGCAACCGACCATCGCTTTTGCCTACGCAAATCGGCGTTTTGAACAGCTTCTTGAACCAGATGTGCTAGCTCTTCGATGTCTGCAATGTTTTTTTCCGAAAAGCTCGGAGTTAAAAGTCCTTCAGGTAAATTAGCAATTGATGCTTTATTGATACTGTAGGTAGAACTTCTTTTCTGAAGTTCTACCGCTGCGAGATATTCTCTTTCAATGCTGATAGCATTTTTCGGATAGCTTGGTCTGAAAAACATAATCTTCAACAGTCTTCGGTAACGATGCAATGAACCAATGCACTATTCTTCGATCTGATTCTTAGTAATCGCTGTATTTTTTGCCAGTTTCGTCTTCGCCTTCTGCTAGGCTCCTAACGTCAACAAGCCCTGTTCTTCTATCGGGTGAGTTTGGGTCTTCACCAAAAATTTCCTGCCATTCATCCTTTTCTGTCATAGGATCGATTGGACGCTCGCGCAAGTATTTTTTCTCGACCAATTCATCAATTGAGCTTGGCAATCTTCCTTTATCAGCTACGAATTGGTCAATTGCTTTTCTCATCTGAAAAAGATTTTCTTTCAAGACGGTTTCGCGAGCGCGCTGAACTGTGTATTGGTAAGTCGGAACAGCTATCGAAATCAGCAATATCAAGATAAACATTGCGATAGCTAATTCCATTAGAGAAAAACCTTTTGAATTCATTTTCACCATATCACCAATCACTATATTTATCACCGCTTAATGATTCTTCATCAGAAGCGGAACGGACATCAAACACATTGATTCCGTCCCATGTGTCGGAATCTCTAGATTGATATGAAGAGCGAAGTCTCCAGTCTCTTTTTCCCGTCATCGGGTCAATCGGTATTTCACGAAGATAGACCTTTTTTAGTTCTTTTGTTTCTCCTGATTCTCCAAGTCCATCCTCGAAAGCGCTTTTTGTTTTTAAGTTCAAGCCGCGCGGCTTGACTCTAACGCCTTCGACAAGAATTTCCAACGAAGGTGGATAGCGATCGAGATTGTCGCTTGAGAAAATAGTGCAATCATCAATTACGACACGACTTCTCGGATCGGCAGGGACAAAAGTTAGTTGAGGAGCTTGGGTTGGATTAACAGTGGTTATGGCGCCTTGAAGACAAGCTCCTGTCGCGTCTCTTTTGAATTCGTCAATTGCCATTCTTATCTGTCTTAGGGCTTCTCTAAGTTGCATTTCTCTTTGTCTTCGGACAGCGTTTTCTGCGAGCGGAAGCGCTATCAGCACCATTATTGAAAGAATCGTCAGAGTTATAACCAGCTCTAACAGAGTGTAACCCCGGCAATGATGTTTCTCAGATTTGGGAATTTCAATGGCTTTGAAAATCCCAAATCTGATTGCATTTCTCTTTTGAAGTTTTTCCAAGCCTCTTGTGCTAAGGCGTTTTTCCATAACTCATAACTTACTTTAGCTTTAAGTCAAAAGTTTTTCCGTCTGCTGTTAAGATATTCATGATTTCAGGCTCAAAGCTAATCTCAGGCTTTCCGTAACTCAGAGCTTCTATTTCGACATAGGCAAGAATCCCAGAGCCTGAAACGATTATATCTTTGCCCGGCGAAAGCGAAACGAACATTTTGCCATTCAGGTTCAAAAACGGCATAACAGTTGTTTTTGCGAAGCCACTACCGAATACATCACCGAATTCAACTGCCCGAACGGCAAGTTTCGATGGGTCGAACTTCAGCCCTAAAACTGCTGAACGGAAAGGCTTATCGGTTTTGACTAAAACGGCTATTTTGGCTTTTTCGCCAGGCTTCATTTCGGGTAGCGGGTTGAGTAGATTCAGCTCAGCGAACGGTTGAGACGAAATTTCTTCGGATGTCCTTCTCAATTGCAGATTTTTTGCGCTCGTATCTATCGGTTTTATTGAATTCTGAAAGCCTATGGGTAATTCTGCTTGTGAGTTTTCTTTGGTTTTGTTTTGAGAAACATTAGCTTGGGTGTTTTGAGTAGATGTTTCATTTTCGTTTCTCACTTGAGAGATTTCGCCTGTTGATCTGACGTATTCAGGCATGTCGGTTATTTTCTTGTCGGGCAGTTGGACGTTTGCAGTGTTGCCAAGTCTTCTTGCGTTTGCTAGTCTTTCTTCCATTTCTTCTTGAATCAGCATTGCTTCAAGAGAACTGCTTGTAGGTGTTGAGAGACTGCCTGTAGGTCTTTCTACTTCATCTTCAGGAAGAATCACGGGTGCACGAAGAACGCGTGGAGTTACGGCAATCACTATGTCGGTTTGATTGTCGTTTTTAGTCGGAGTTGTGAAGAGTCTTCCAAGAATCGGTATGAGACCTAAGATTGGGAGTCCTGATTTCCCACGAACTTGGCGATTTTGAGCAACGCTTGCAAGAAGCAGTGTGCGATTGTTTTGGATTCTAGCAGAGCCTTTTATTTCACGTTCACCAAAGATTGGGTTATTGTTAACTCCGACGCCTGCGAGGTCTCGCGAAGTGATTGTCATTTTAACCTGCACATCTTGGTTTGGAAAGATTATTGGCTCAAACTCTAGCGTCAATCCAGTGTTTTCGTAGGTTATAACATCACTTACGAAGCTTGTAGCTCCGGGTGTGGTGATTCCTCCAGTTGTGATCTGAGCGCTTCTTACCGGGACTCTTTGGCCGATTTTAGCAGTAGATTTTTCGCCGTTGAACGCGTGGACTTGTGTAGAAGCAAGCAGTCTGGTTGCGCCTTTCTTTTGAAAAGCTGAAAGTGTTGAAGAAGGAACCAGAAGAGCCGTAGCCATTGCTGTTGGGTAGTTATTTCGGATATTTGTAGAAAGCGAAGTAAGCGTTCCGCCACCTAAAACCAAACCGGGTGTTGAAACTCCTAAATTTGAAAGTTGGTTTTCATCTCCTATTTGATTGCCTAGTTTTAGAAGGTCTTCTCTTGAGACTTCATAGATGTCAACGTCCATTACGACTTCGGCTCTGTCTTTATCAAGCGATTTGATGAGTTTTCCGATAATCTTTATGTTTTCTTCCGTGTCGCGAATAGTTATGCTGTTTGTAGCTTTGTCAATCAAAGGAATGGGCTGAGTTCTGCCTGGCTGAACAGGGATTGCCGCTTGGACTATTTTTGCTATGTCTTGTGGATCAGCATTTGAAAGATAAAAGGTGCGCAAGACGAGTTGTTGATAGAATTGACGACGGTTATTGTCAGCAACCAAAATCGTTCGTGGGCCTACCTTCTGAAAAAATAGGTTTTCCTGCAAGAAAATGTAGTCAAGTGCCTTTGCGGCAGTTACGTTTTTCAGATCAATTTTGATTTTTCTTCCATCGAGTCTCGATTGGCTATCGAATAAAACGTTCAAATCCAAATCTTTTGCAAGCTCTTTTATCAACCACGTAAGATCAACAGGGCTTGTGAACGGCAAATCACGGAGTTTTTCTAGCTTTTGTGGTAAGGGTTGGTTTTGATAGCTTGTAGGAATCAATTTAAGGCTTGACTGTTCAAAGTCACCTGATTCCTGACGTTCTTTTTCTTCTTGCAGGCGAAGCATTTTTTCCATCTGAGCTTTTGCAAGTTCGTTGACGGGATCGTAAGCGTAAGCCTTGCGGTAAGCGTTGTAGGCGCCAACGTAGTCTTTCTGCTCAGCTAGGGCGTTGCCACGCTTCATATACATTTGCGAAGCATTAAACAGTGCCCTGATGTAGTGAAGTCTGTATTCAATGTTTTTTGGATTTTCCGCGACTGCCAAAGCAAAATTCTCTACAGCTTTGTCCCAATCCTGAGCCGCCTCTGCTTTAAGCCCTTCTTTGAAATACTTCTTGCCTTCACCAGCTAGAGCAACCGCCGGAGTCAGTAAGCAAAATATCAAGAACAAGCTTATCAAACGGATTGACGCATTTCTTTTCATAAGATTTTGTCTCCTGAGTTTTCTTAAGCAAGCCTTTTAGGCAAATATAATCCATCTTTGCAATTTCTCAAAAAGAAAAATTGAAAAAATTGTCACAATTATTTTACTTCTTCAACAAAGGTGACACGATTTATTTCGTGCAAGGTTGTTATACCTGCAAAAACTTTTTTCAAAGCGGCTTTTCTCAAGCTTGTTAATCCTTCCTTTTCCGCTTGACGGCGTATTTCCGAGCCGGGGCGCCTTGCTAAAATCATTTCTCTAATTGTGTCTGTCATATCAAGCAGTTCGTGTATAGCTGTTCTGCCACGATAGCCCGTGTGATTGCAGGCATCACAGCCTACATTCTTGTAAAAGACAACCTTTTCGCGCACCGATAAATCAAGACCTGAATCGTAAAGTTCTTGATCCGTAGGCACATATCGGCGCTTACAAACAGGACAGAGCTTTCGCACAAGTCTTTGAGCAAGCACACAGTTTAACGCAGAAACGAAGTTGTAAATATCAACTTTCATATTCAGAAAGCGTCCTATAACATCAATTACGTTGTTAGCGTGAACAGTCGTGAAAACCAAGTGACCTGTTAATGCGGCGTTTATTGCGATTTGAGCAGTTTCTTCGTCACGGATTTCGCCGACCATTATTTTGTCAGGGTCATGGCGCAGGATCGAGCGCAATCCGCGTGCAAATGTAAGCCCTTTCTTTTCGTTTACGGGAATTTGCATTATGCCTTGAAGTTGGTATTCCACTGGGTCTTCGATTGTTATGATTTTGTCTTCATCATTGCGAATTTCGTTTAAGGCAGCGTAAAGCGTTGTGGTTTTCCCAGAGCCTGTTGGGCCAGTCACCAAAACCATGCCGTATGGTTCTTTGATATACATTCGGAAGCGCCTTAAATCTTCAGGATCGAAACCTACAACATCGAGGGTTAAGTTTTTGAATTCTTCTGAGATTTGTTCTTTGTCCAATATACGGATAACGCAATTCTCGCCATGAATTGCCGGAATTATAGAAACGCGAAAATCTACATTACGTCCCTTGTATCGAACTCTAAAGCGTCCGTCTTGAGGAATTCTGCGCTCGGCAATATCTAACTCGGACATTACTTTGATTCTAGAAATGAGCGTTTGATGATGCGAAATATCAATTGGATCGACTTTCTGATACAGTGCACCGTCAATACGGAATTTGACGCGAACGTCTCTATCGCTTGCTTCTATGTGAATATCAGAAGCCCGACTTTCCATTGCATTGTAGATTATCGTATCAACCAATTTGATTATAGGCGACATTTCAGAATCGGTCGCCAATCTATCCAGATCGAGAATTTCTTCGCCCTGATCTGTTTCTTTAACAAGTGAAATCTTAAAGCTGGAAGCGGCTTCTTGAAGGACTCTTTGAGTTGCTTCACCTCTCTTCAAGACCGCATCAATTGCTCCTTGAGGCGCGATGTGAAGCAAAAGTCGCACCTTGAGAAGGTTTTCGATTTCCGCTATTTGCTCTAAATTTGTCGGGTCTGCAATTGCTACATGTAAGTTTCTGCCTTCTTTTTTCAGAGGCACAAAGTGGTAGCGTAGCATCAAATCAACCGGTATAGTTGCTAAAACCTCGTAGTCAACTGGCGGTTTTCTGTCAAGCGGAAGTAAGTCAACATAAGGCAAACGATATTTTCTTGCAAGTTCTTTTGCCGCTTTTACTTCGGGAGGATCATTTTCAAGAATCACCCCAGTTTCGAGCTGTGCGGAAAGAAGTTGCATGTAATACTGTATTGCCTGCTCGTCTTCAATGCTTACCTCGTTTTTCGACTCTTCAAGATTTATTTTGTCTTTAGTTTCTGGGGTTTCTGTTGGTTCCATAAGCTTTTTCATAGTTTTATCTCCTTATTCCGAAAGGTCCTGAAGAGATGGCTTGAATTATCGGCATATAAACTGCAAGCAGTATAGTTGCAACGATCCCAGCCATCAACACAAGAATAACTGGTTCGAGAAGCGTTGTGAGTTGTTCTAACCGAACTTCGGATTCTGCATCGTAAAAGTTAGCGACTTCATCAAGCATTTCTCTTAGGCTGCCGCTTCTTTCACCGATACCTATCATATCAACGGCTAATTCAGGCATCCAATCGGCTTTTTCTAATCCTTCTGTTAAAGTTTTACCTTCACGAATCATTGGCAGAACCACTTCTGAGCGTCGGCGCAGTTCGGAGTTTGTTATACTTGCTGATGCGATTTCCCATGAATCCGGCACCGTAACACCGCCTGCCAGAAGAGTTGCCATAGAGCGTGCTAGTTGAGCTGTGGTGATTTGTCGGATCAAATTGCCAACAAGAGGAATTTTTAGTAGCAAAGAGTCAAAAAAGAGTCTTCCTTTTGGAGTTTTGAGCCAAAGATAGAGAAAGAGAACTAAAGCTATAAGAATTGGGGCTATCCAGAGTATGTTGTGGGCAATCGTTGTCGAGACAGTCAAAACTATTACAGTTATTGTTGGTAATCCCTTGCCTGTGCTGAGTCCTTTGAAAAGATCAGACATTCTTGGAACAACATAGAGCGTCAGGAACGCAATCATAAAGCTTGCAGCGGTTAGCAGAAAAATCGGATACGTGAAGGCACTGCGGATTTTCCTTGAGACGCTGACGCTTCGTTTCAAGTAGTTTACATATCTCATTAAGACGTCATCTAAAGCACCGCTTTTTTCACCAGCAAGCAAAGATGCCGTGTAAATCTTTGGGAAAATACCTATGGATTCAAACGCAGTTGAAAGAGGAGAACCGTTTCTTATTTTTTCTTCTATATCAGCCAAAACAGAGCGCAAGACTGCTGATTGAGAGCGTTTTCTTAACAAACCGATAGCTTGCAAGATCGGAATACCTGCTCGCAAAAGGGCGGAAAGTTGTTGATTGAAGAGTAAAAAGTCGCTTTGCTTGATTCGAGGTTTCTTCAGAGCTCCAATGGACAAAATTCCTTCAGAGCCGCTTCCTTCTATCCCGAAAATCTTGTAGCCTTCACTTTCGAGCCTTCTTCTTGCTTCTTCAAGAGCTTCTGCTTCGATAACTCTCGTTACTATCTCGCCAGAAGGCGTTCCTACTCGGCAAATGAATTCAGCCATAGCAATTAAAATCTTAAGAGCCGTTTTCTCAAACTGCAAACACGCATCAAAATCAAAAAGGTTGCAATTTTAGCTTGAACGAAAAGCTACCAAAGCGATTTATAGCGCCATCTAATAGGTTGCAAACAAAATTTTTGCAGAAAAAACTTGTTTGCTGAATGGTTTTGATTTTAGACTAAAGGTGAGGGGGCCATGTTTAGGTCTTTTCCTGCTTTTACAAAATTTTTGGGTTTCTTTTCAGTCCTTTTGCTGAGTGTTTCATTTTTGGTTGCTCAAGACAGGGACGAATCAATAAAGATTCCGGTTGACCTAGTCGTTTTGAGTTTAACGGTTACAGACCCTTACGGAAGGTATGTTTCCGGGCTCAAAAAGCAGGCATTTACGGTCTATGATGAAGGACAAGAGCAGGAAATAACTTTCTTCAGCGATGCTGATGCTCCTGTTTCTATCGGTATTATATTCGACATTTCAGGTTCGATGAGCGGAGAAAAAATCCAGCGCGCAAAAAAAGCTTTAGAAAGATTTGTAAACGTGAGTCATCCGATGGATGAGTATTTTTTAATAGCCTTTAACAGCCGTGTCCAGCTTCTCCTAGACAAAACCAGAGATGGACAGGCACTGGCAAATAAGCTGACATTAGTTAGGCCAAGAGATAACACGGCATTATATGACGCTGTTTATTTGGGAATCGAGAAAGTAACCAGAGGCACTCATCAGCGAAAAGCTCTTCTGCTGATAAGTGACGGGCAAGATAATTCTTCCAGATATAACTTCAAAGAGGTGCGTAATCTTTTGAAGGAAAGCGATGTTACTATTTACGCCATCGGGATTGTAGATAAAAACGATGTAAGAGACCCTATCGGAATTCAAGGGCAAGCATTTTTAGATGATCTTGCTTCTGTAACTGGCGGAAAATCCTTTTATCCACAGACCAATGTTGAGATGGACGAGATATTTGAACGTATTGCAGTTGAATTGCGTAATCAGTATTTAATTGGTTATACGCCGAAAGACTTCGAGCCTAACGGTAAATGGAGAAAGGTCAAAGTTAAGGTCAAACCACCTAGAGGAATGCCGCGTCTAATTGTTCGCACCCGTGAAGGTTATTATGCGATGCCTAAAACCAAATAGAAAACTTGCAATCATCACGCTTTGCTTAAGCTTGTTAGCTTTTTATTATTCGCAAAAGCAAGATGCTCAAGAGAAGGCTTCTTCGATGAAATCTGCGAATCTAAAGGCAACGGTGTCTCCCACGCCAACTGCAACAAAGTCACCAAGTCCAGCACAATCGCCTTCAGAAGAAGACGAGCCGATTCGCATTGAAACTGAGCTTGTAAATTTGAGTGTGCGCGTTGTTGATCGAATGGGAAGACCCATAACAAATTTGAGCAAGGAAGACTTCAAGGTCTATGAAGATGGTGTTTTGCAACCGATTGAGTATTTCACCAAAGAAGAAGTCCCAACAAATTATGCTATTGTTGTTGACAATTCCGGCTCACTTAAAAAACAGCTTGAAAAAGTAATCGAGGCTACTCGTATTTTGATAAACACAAATCGCCCTGACGATGAAACCTGTGTTATAAGGTTTATAAGCTCCGATAAAATCGAGGTGTTACAGGACTTCACGAGCAATAAAAATCTCCTTACGGAAGCTCTGGAGCAGATGTTTATAGAAGGCGGTCAAACGGCTTTGATTGACGCTATTTATTTAGCGGCTGAGAAAGTCTCCGAATATGAAAAATCCAAAGACCCTTATGAAAAAAAGCGTAGGGCTTTGATTGTTGTAACAGACGGTGAAGATAGAAACAGTTACTATAACGAACAACAGCTTTTCAACTTGCTACGAGAAACTGATGTCCAAATCTACGCGATAGGTTTTACAAGTGATCTGAGCAGTGAAGGTGGCTTTATCAGCAAGAGTCCAAGAGAAAAAGCCGAAAGACTTCTGAAGCGTTTAGCTGAAGAAACAGGTGGGAAAGCTTATTTTCCCCAATCTGTTGAAGAATTAGAAGGAATAGCAAGAGAAATATCTTCGGAGATACGCACGCAGTATTTGATTTCCTACTATCCGACTAATCCTGAAAAGGACGGAAAATTCCGTTCGATAAGAGTTGTAGTTGCTGATGGCCCTAGAAAAGAAAAGAGAATAGCCATTACGAGAACCGGAAGAATTGCTGCTATAACAACACCAGACGGCAATAGCAAGCCTTCTTTGCAACAACCAAATTCGCGTCCTAATCGGTAGCAGGTTGGATAAATCGGAACTTAGGAGCTTTTTTGGTAGTCTTGCGATTTTTCTTTATTGTTTTGCTGCATTTCCCAAAGGAGCAAGTTTTTCATGATATTATGGTGCGCAGTAAAATAGGCTATACAAAAGCCCGCAAAACCGTCTAAAAAGCCAAGTTTCAAAAAGTAGGATCGGCAGAATGCTAGGAGAGGCGAGAGGATTATTTTCGGAATTGAAGTGCGTTTACCATTCTGAAACATCATCAATGCGGCGAGAGGAGCGTAACGTTCGGTTATCATTCGATTGTGATGCGTGAAATTCTCAACACTGTAGTGGAAAATCTGATTCTTAAGCTTTTCTATTTTCGTGTTGGGATTCATCTCAAAAGATTCATGAATTGGAACATCTTTCCACTTCCCTTTTTTCCGATTAAAAAGGCGAAGTTGCCAATCAGGATACCAGTCACCGTGTCGGATCGGGCGATTCATGTAAATCGAAAGCCTTTTGATTTTGTAACCGTCGGCTATAAGCTGATCTGAATTCTTCAGACTTAATATCTCGTCACGCAAAGATTCTGAAACTTCTTCATCTGCATCTAGGCTTAAAATCCAATCGTGCTGTGCTTTATCAACTGCGAATTGCTTTTGCTTGCCGAATCCAAGCCATTTTTGGACAAAAACCTTTGCTCCGAGACTTTCTGCTATCTCTCTTGTTCGATCAGTGCTTTCGGAATCAACAACAATGATTTCGTCTGCCCATTTTACCGAATTGATGGCACGTTCGATATTCTTTTCTTCATTGAACGTAATAATACAAGCAGAAATTTTCATATTCTGGAATTGTTTTTTGAGGAACTTAAGTTTCAAGACTATCCTGAAGTTTCAGGCTTTTCAAGGAGATTCGTTAGGATTGCCCTTGCTTTGAAGGATTTTAATTGCTTCTTTGATAACAAAATTAGTTTTTTCGAGAGCATTTTTAGCTTGCTCAAAGTTTACATTTGCTTTTTGCATAACCAAAGCTACTCTCAAGTCGCCATAGGCACTGTTCATTACTTCGATCGCTCTTTCTCTTTCAAGTCCAGTTTCTGCCATCAAGATTCTCAAGGAGCGCTCTTTTAGCTTTGTATTTTTCGGTTGAACGTTTGTCATTCGATTGCCTTTGACGTATCCTAAACGAATCATCGAGACGGTCGAAATCATGTTAAGAATCATCTTTTGTGCCGTTCCCGCCTTCATTCTGGTTGAACCAGCTATGACTTCGGGACCTACAATTGGGACAATCGAGACTTCGGCAACTTTGGTTATTGGAGAGTCGGGAACGCAGGTTATGCATGCAGTAAAACAACCAAGCCTGCGTGCATATTCGACTGCGCCGATTGTGTAAGGTGTTCTTCCCGAAGCAGCGATACCAACTACTGCATCTTGTGAAGTGATGCCGCGCTTTTTTAGGTCTTCTGCTCCAGCGTCGAAATCATCTTCTGAGGCTTCTGTTGCTTTGTAGAGCGCTTCATAGCCGCCTGCGATAACTCCCTGAATCAAATCAGGTGAAACACCATAGGTTGGCGGTATTTCGCTCGCGTCTAAAACTCCTAATCTTCCACTCGTTCCAGTTCCAACATAGAACAATCTTCCGCCTTTTTTGAGTCTTTCGACAATTTTGTCAATCGCCATAGCTATCTCGGGCAAAACTTTTGAGACAGCTTCAGCCACGCGTCCATCTTCCTGATTGATTAAACGCACGGCTTCCAAGGTCGAAACTTTATCTATGTTTGCCGTTTTAGGATTTTCTTGTTCCGTTATTGGAAGTGACATATTTTTTGAAATTCTCGAAAGCCATTAAAGCGGCCGCTACAGCAGGTGAAAATTTTGGTTCGACGATGTAGGCTTTAGGCGCTACTTTGTGAACCGTTCTCAGAAACGGTTTTACGATTAGTTCTCCAGCATGGAAAATACCGCCGACAAGTCCTATGGGAAACTTTCTTTTTTGAAGTTTCAGATTCCGAATCACGGCATTTGCTGCAATTCCCAGTTCTCGCCCGGCTTCATCTAGTAGTTCCAAAGCCACTTCATCACCTGCTTTTGCCGTTTCGATAACGCATTTTGCAAAGCCTGCTATCTTTGTATTGTCTATGTGTGGAGCATAAATAGCAACGGATAAGTCTTCTAATTTGCCAGCACGGAAGTAATCCACCGCAAGCTTGCTCAGAGCTGTTGGTTTCCCGCGCCCGTCAGAAGCTTTTGCGATTGCTTGCAAGGCTCTGCGGGCGATGCCTGCACCGCCACCTTCGTCACCTGCAAGAGGTCCCCAACCACCTGCGGTGAATTTCTCGCCTTTTGCATTTTGTCCAATGCAAACAGAGCCTGTCCCAGCTATCACCACTAAACCTTCCTTGCCTAAAGTTGTTCCGTATAATGCAATCTCTGCGTCTGTCAATACTTCAACTGTTTTTATGCGAAATCTTTCTATTATCAACTTACGGATTGTTTGTCTTAAATCTTCTCTTCTGACACCTGCTAAGCCGCATTCAATCGAAACAATATCACTTCGACTTCTACCTGCCTCGTCGCAAGCTCTGTCTATCGCTAGAAAAATGTTATTTACTGCTTTCTCTATGCCTATCCTGAGCGGATTTGAAACCCCTGAAAAAGCTTCTCCGATAACCTTTTTCTTACCGTTTATTATTGCAACTTGAGTTTTAGTGCCACCACCGTCAACACCTAGATAGAGATTGTGCTCACTTAAAAACTCCTTTGATTTTTTCCAGGGGCTTTTTTGAGTATCCATCAACACTTAATTTTATTTTAACCAAACTTGACATATAATTAAAACTAAAACATCTTATTGAATTGATAATTTCTGCTGATTGCTGATTGATTTTTCTTGACATTTGTGGTTTATTTGGTTAAGCAAAAAGAATAAGTTTTTATGGAAATAAGGCAACTTAGGGCGTTTGTAGCGATAGCGGAAACGAAGACCTTTACGGCTGGTGCGAGAAGAGTCAATGTAACGCAAGCGGCGATTTCTATGCAGATTCGGCAACTTGAAGAAGAAGTTGGTTTGCCGCTTTTCACGCGCACGCCGCGCCGAGCGATCTTGACTGAAGCAGGAGAAAGACTGCTTGAAAGAGCGAGGAAAATCTTGCGTGAGCATGATGCGGCGCTTGAAGAGCTTGCAGAGCTTGCCGGTGCTGAATATGGAAGGCTTCGTATAGGTTCTTCATCATCTTCCTTTGCTACAGAAGATTTGCCAGAGATTTTGCAGGAGTTGAAGAAAAAATTTCCGCAGGCTAGCATATCGGTTTTTTCAGGAACCAGTGAAGTTTTGACAGAAAAGTTACTTAACGGTGAGATAGATGTGGCTTTCGTTTCGTTACCAATAGAAAATCCGAATATTCAAACTGAACTTTTATATAGTGATGAGATAGTTGCTATTGCAAGTCCTTTACATCCGTTTGCGAAAAGGCGTGTCATAAGTGCGGCGGAATTGGCAAATGAGCCATTGATACTCGGTGAAAAAGGCGGAAACACGCGCCGAATGATTGATGAATTCTTCATGCAGGTTGGAGTCAAGCCAAATGTAATTATGGAACTTTCGAGGCAAACTGCCATAAATCGCATGGTGGAAAAAAATATGGGATTGGGAATTGCTGGTCTCAAAAGCGTTGCAAAAGAGGTTGCAAAAGGCCGACTTGTCACTTTATTTATCGAAGGCTCTGAAATGAATTGGGAACTTGGGCTGGCGCAACTTCGTGGCAGTTACTCTTCGCCGATAGCAAATGAATTCAAAGAGCTTTGCAAAAGGGTTTTTGTAGAGAAAGAAAAAGAGCTTGTAGCTTTTGAAAGAGAATAAAGGTGATACTGTTTTTGATGTTTTTTCGATTGCTTCTGATTTTACTTGCATTTTTCTTCGGCGAAATTTTTGCCCAGTCTTTAACTGAAGTCAAATTTGCCGAAGAAGTGGGCGTTTCGTCGGAGAAGCTCAAGCGGATTGATGAAGTCGTGCAGGCGGAAATCACGAACAAAAAACTTCCCGGTGCGGTTGTTTTGGTAGGCAGAAATGGGAAAGTTGTTTATCGCAAGGCTTTCGGAAATCGTGCTCTAGTGCCGAAAGTAGAGGGAATGACAGTTGACACGATTTTTGATGTTGCATCGCTTACTAAACCTGTCGCAACCGCTACTTCGATAATGATTCTGCTTGAAAGAGGCAAGATTCGGCTTAACGACACTATTGGGCAATTCATCCCGGAAATAAAAGACGAAAGAGCTAAGCGTGTTACAATCAGGCAACTCTTAACACATACTTCTGGATACGCTCCTGATTTTGATCTATCGAAGAAATGGACAGGTTATGATGCAATGCTACAGCAGCTTTACGAAGAGCCGCTTCGTTTTGAGCCGGGAACGCGTTTTGTGTATTCAGACATCGGTTTCATAGTGCTTGGGGAAATTGTTAGAAGAGTAGTCGAAAAAGAAAAACTCAAGGCTGGAGGTTGCAAGAGAAACTGCTTTGAAGAGTTTGTGCGGGAAAACGTCTTTGAGCCTTTGGGAATGAAAGATTCCCAGTTTTTTTATAATGGTGAAGACAATCCCAAATTGAATCGAATTGCTCCGACCGAAAGTTTTAAGGGACAGCAAAGCTATCTCGGTTCAAAATTTGAAGGTGATGAAGAATCTGGTAATAAAATCCTGCGTGGAGTTGTTCACGATCCAACAGCTTCCCGAATGGGCGGAGTTGCGGGGCATGCAGGGCTTTTCTCGACTGCTGATGATCTGGCTCGGTTTTGTCAGATGATTCTAGATGGCGGAAAATTTGACGGAAAGCGAATTTTAAGTAGTGCTACAATTGCGAAGTGGATACAGCCTCAAGTGGTTTCAGAGTCAGGTGCAACAAGGGCGCTCGGCTGGGACATGAACACTGGCTATTCATCAAATCGTGGCGATTTTTTCCCTTTGGGTTCGTTTGGGCATACTGGTTTTACGGGAACGAGTATTTGGATTGATCCGTTAAGCAAAACTTTTGTTATTTTCCTTTCCAATCGCGTGCATCCAGACGGTAAAGGCGATGTAACAACTCTTCGCGGAAAAATCTCAACAATTGTAGCTTCAGCTATTGAAGACCTAACTCTTGAAGCTATCAAAAGGGCTGAGGCTGATTATTTCACGGCTGTATCTGCACAGCTTGAGAGTTTCAAAAGTCAGGTTAACACTAGAACGGTAAGCCAAACTGCCGGGCGAGATTCTGATGGGAAAAGCCAATCAGTAGTGCTGAACGGGATAGACGTTTTGGAGAAAGAAGATTTCAGATCGCTTGAAGGCATGAGAATCGGGCTTGTAACAAATCACACAGGGCGAAACCTTAAAGGGAAAAGCACTATAGACGTTTTGTTTGAAGCGAAAAACCTGAAACTCGTAGCGCTTTTCTCGCCAGAGCACGGCATCCGCGGTGAATTGGATCAGGAAAAAATTGCTGATACTGTTGACGAAAAAACTGGCTTACCTATTTATTCACTCTACAGCGAAACGCGCCGTCCCAAACCTGAACAATTGAAAGACTTGGACGCTATTGTTTTTGATATTCAAGACATAGGAACGCGATTTTACACCTACATAACGACGCTTCTTTATGTCATGGAAGAAGCAGGGAAGTTGGGAAAAACTGTTGTTGTGCTTGATAGACCGAATCCAATTAACGGAGTTGATGTAGAAGGGCCACTAGCCGATCCCGATAAACTTTCGTTCGTTGTTCCGCACGTTTTGCCTGTAAGACATGGAATGACCGTCGGAGAGCTTGCGCAGATGTTCAAGGAGCAAAGGAAAATTCCCGTGATCCTGAAGGTTATCAAAATGCAAGGTTGGAGCCGTTCGATGTGGTTTGATGAAACGACGCAAACGTGGATAAATCCTTCACCGAACATGCGCAGTTTAACAGAAGCAACGCTTTATCCGGGAATCGGCTTGCTCGAAACAACTAATCTTTCGGTTGGGCGGGGCACCGACACACCTTTCGAGGTTATCGGTGCTCCTTGGATTGATGCACAAAGGCTCGCATCTTACCTTAATCAGAGAAACATTCCTGGAGTGCGTTTTGTCCCTGTTCAATTCGTCCCAAAATCTTCTGTTTTCAAGGGCGAAAGATGTAATGGTGTTAACATCATAATCACAAACCGCCAAGTCTTCCGACCTGTGCGCACAGGCATTGAAATTGCAATTGCTTTGCGAAAGCTCTTTCCTTCGGATTGGAAAATCGAAAACTACAATCGCTTGCTTGCTAACAACTTCGTTTTCGAGAAAGTTAGGCTTGCTGAATCGCCAGAAGAAATCGAAAAGTCTTGGCAAGAGGAATTAGAACAATTCAAAAAAATTCGGGCACAGTTTTTGCTATACAAATAACCGATTGTGCTAAAGGATAGACAATAATTTGAAAATAAACAGCCATAATTCATTGACAAACGAAGAGTTAGATAAGTAGTGTGGAATTTTTATATGCTTGCAACCATAACGAAAACTTGGAGAAATTTCCAAAAAGTTAAACAGTTCTGATAGAAAATTTCCAAAATTTTGGAAGCAAGGAGGAAAATAAAAGATGAGAAAACTGTGTTTGATTTTAAGTTTTGCGTGGATTTTGGGCGGCTTCGTTCTTGGGCAGGAGTTAACGGGAACGATTGTAGGGATTGTTCAAGACACTAATGGAGCCGTGATAGCGGGAGCGACCGTAACCGTTACTGATCAACTAAAAGATAATGTTACGGTTCGCGTAGTAACAACCAATGAAAGTGGTGAATTTTATATTCCGAATTTGCAAGTTGGTGTTTACCGCATAACGGTTGAGGCGCCTAATTTTAAGAAAACGGTGAAAACCGATGTGAAACTAGACCTAGGACAGAATCGCAGAGTTGATGTGACTCTTGAGCCTGGAAGGATCGAAGAAGTTGTCACGGTGGAGGCTGATCCTTTAGCGGTAGATAGTCAACTGCCTACAAGTAGCACGATCATTACGGGAGAGCAAGTTAGAGAGCTTTCCATAAACAACCGTAATTTTGTTCAGCTAATTACGCTTGCGCCGGGAGTTTCTTCAAACTTGGCCGATCAGGTCTATGTTGGAACGACAAATCCAGAGGGACAAGCTAATACTGTTCAAATTTCTGTCAATGGTGCTCGTTCGAGCCAGAACACTTATACAGTTGATGGAGCGGATATAACAGATCGAGGCTCGAATCTGACGATACAGGCTTATCCGAGTGTTGATTCAATTGGCGAATTTAGGGTTCTGCGTGCTCTTTATCCTGCTGAATCTGGTAGAAGCGGCGGCGGACAAGTTAATGTTGTGACTCGCAGTGGAACCGACAGATTCAGTGGGACGCTTTTTGAATTTGTTCGTAACGAGAAATTCAATGCTAACACTTTCTTTAACAATCAAAATGCTCCTTTCGGACGGACTTCCAGTGGCAAAGCTAGACGCTCACCTTTTAGATACAACAATTTTGGTTGGACTTTAGGTGGGCCTGTTTACTTCCTGAATTTCGGCGAGCGAGACGCGAAAGAAGGGATTTTCAGAAGATACAAAAAAACTTACTTCTTCTTCTCGCAAGAATGGAGAAGAGACCTTCGTTATCCAACTCTTATTTCTACGGTTCCGGATGCGAACCTGAGGCGTGGGATTTTCCCGATAGATGTATGTTTGCAAGCATCGGGGAGCACATGCACTAGTGTTCTTCCTGCTGGAACTCCGCTAACTTCTATAAATCCTGTTGCTCAACAGTATCTGAACTTCATATACAACAAAATGCCACTGCCTAATAATCCAAACTATCAATTGGTGGCACCGGCAGTCAATAAATCAAACTTCCGTCAGGAAATTTTGAAAATAGACATTCGCCCAACCAGCAAGTTATCGGCTTTCTATCGTTTTCAGAACGATAGCATTCCGACTATAGATGTTAACGCTTTATTTTCGTCGGGGTCAGGTATTCCTGGGGTTTCAACCACTAGCACTAACTCTCCTGGCAGAGCGCATACGGTTCAAGCAACCTATGCTATCAATCAGCGTTTGATAGTTGAGGGCAGATACTCGTATTCTTATGGCGCCATATTGAGCGAAAACATTGGCTTGATTGCTAGGAGGAATTCACCTATAAGTGTTCCGCTTCCTTATCCTGTGACGGTTGACAGAGTTCCCAACATCACAGGAAATGGTTTCAGCGGACTTGTAGGATTTGGAAATTACGATAACTTCTCTGATAAACACATCTGGGAAGGAAGCGTTACTTGGATTTTAGGTAAGCACACTTTGAAATTTGGTGGTGTTTTCTCGAAATACCGCAAACATGAAAACGCTTTAGGTGGCACAAATAACGGAGCTTTCACGAGTTTCTTAACACCAGGAGCAACAACAATTGTGCTAGCTACAGGCGTTGCGAATACAACCTTGAACCGGAATTTACAGAGTTTTGCCAACTTTTTGCTTGGAACGAATGTGACTTTTACTCAATCTAAGTTTGACTTAACTGCTGATTTACGCCAGAGAAATTTTGAGGCTTATGCGCAAGATGAATGGCGCATTATGCGCGGTTTGACCATTTACTATGGTGTTCGCTATTCTTTCTTCGGTGCGCCTTGGGATAGAAATGGATTTCTCTCAAATTTCGATCCGTCCGTTTTCAATAGAGCGAATGCTCCTCTTGTTGCAGGAAACGGAAATAGAGTTTCCGGAAGCGGTAACTTCTGCAACGGTTTGATAATAAATGCTCAGAACATACCTTCGTCTTTGCCACCAAATTGCACACCGACGGTGTCGCCTTATGGTAAATACGTAATTGACACTCCGAGGCTGAACTTTGCTCCACGCTTTGGAATTGCTTGGGACCCATTCGGTAAAGGAAAAACCTCTGTCCGAACGGGATATGGGATTTATCATGAGCAAATCCTAAACGGAATTTTCTTGCAAAATATAGGCGTCAATCCACCTTATCAGGAGACTGTTTCGATAAGTGGGACTCGACTAGATCAGCCTATTCCGCCAGGTAATCCTTTGCCTGTTGTTGCTTCTGCGGCGGCGCAGACTTTACGCGCAGTTCAGCCGCAATGGGAAACGCCTTATATGCAACACTGGTCGCTCGATGTGCAGCAGCTTTTGACTAAGAAAACTCTTGTGAGTGTTGGTTATTACGGCTCAAAGGGAACGAATCTGATAGGAATAGTTGATATTAACCTGCTTCCACCGGGATTTGCGACCACGCAACTTTGTGCCGTAGGGACTTCTACTACTCCAACAGTTCTATGTCAAACACCGGGAACAGCTTTCACAAGTTCGTCCCAATCGTTGATTTTGGATCAGATTCGTCCTTACAGAGGCTATCGAGCGATAAACATGATTCAACCGAGATTCAATTCAAATTACCATAGCTTGCAAGTTTCGGCTACTCATCGTTTCAAGGGTGCTTCTCAAGTGCAGCTAGCTTATACTTTTTCAAAGAATCTCACGAATAACCAAACCGATCGCTCAACAGCTCCGCAGAATCCTTACGATATAAAATCGGAGTATGGCAGAGCCGCTCTTGATAGAAGGCATATTCTCACAATCAACTATGTATATGAGCTTCCTTTCTACAAAGATCAGAAAGGATTTGTTGGTAAGCTCCTAGGCGGATGGCAGACATCTGGAATAATCAGTTATTGGACAGGAATTCCGTTTACTGCATTTCTTACTGGGGGAGTCTATGATCCTGCTGGTATTGGTTTTCTAGGACCTTCTGCTTCGGGTGCTCGTCCGAATCAGATCGGAAATCCGAATCGAGGCGGTGCGAGAACTCAGCAACAATTCTTCAACACTTCAGCTTTTCAAACTACTTTCCCAACCACCGGGATTGCGAATGTTCCGGGTTCTGCTGGTAGAGGAACGATTTTTGGACCCAATCTTTTCAGAGTTGACTTTACGTTGATGAAGAATATCAGATTCAGCGAGCGAATGCGTTTGCAACTGCGCGGCGAAGCCTTTAATGTATTCAATAGAACTAACTTTGCGGGTCTCAACACAAATGCTTTCTCTACTTCTTTTGGGCAGGTTACCAGCACGCGCGATCCGCGCGTTATTCAACTCGGAGCGAAGTTTTACTGGTGAGCTGAAGGCTGTTTGTTGAGGTTCAAAAGGGCTTGCATTTTTCGTGCAAGCCCTTTTAGTTTTTGAGTCGCAAGTAGCGTTTTTACGGTGTCCACCGGTATTTTTTCAAGTCGCAGAAACCCCTTTCGTTGAATCGGATGCCTTCCTGTTCAAGTAGCTTTTGTTGAAGGTTTATGGGGATAGTCAGTCTGCTAGTTGAACATCCGCCTTTGGAATTTATGACTCTATGCCAAGGAACATCGGAATCAGAAAGTTTCATAACATATCCGACTAAGCGAGGTGTATAGCCTTCACCTAAGATTTCGGCAATCTGCCCATAAGTCATTACTCGTCCTTTTGGAATTCGACGCACCAAAGCGTAAACCCTTTCGCAATAGCTTTGTGAGATTTTAGTTTGTTTGGTTTGATTCTTCATTTTGCGAAAATAAGATGCACTCTCTTTTTGGAAAAGTTTTAGCGTTAAATGAAGTTATTGAGTAGCCAGTTTTCAGCCTTTTCAAAGTGTTCAAATTTCTTTTCTTCTTCTCGGAAAGCGGCTGTATGGAAACATTTCTTTCCGTTTTTTCCTTTTCTGAAACTGTGCTTCATGTGAAGCATTTCGTGATACACGATCATTTCAACTACGTAGTCAGGAACTTTAGAATCGTCTAGAGCGCTGTTGACAATCAAGGTTTTATTCACAAAATCATATCGTCCAAGCTTACGTGAGGTCTTTCTTGTTGACCAACCAAGGATTGGTTTTGACAGAGTATTCTGGAAGTATTTTTCGTTCAGTCTGTCAAAAATTTCTTCCAGATCGTAGAACTTTCCTTTAGCAGGTTTAAGGTTTCTACGTCCGCTTTGCGGGATCGTTTTTTTCAAGCTCGCAACGAAGTTGAGATAGAGCTTTTTTTCGTCACTAGACACAGGTTTTTTCAGTAGCTTTGCAATTAAAATGCTCGCTAGGGCTTTCTGGACTTCGATTGGTGCATTTTGGAAGCTGTTTGCAATTCTTACAATGACCTTACCGCTACGTATGCGAAGCGTATGTTTTATTTGAGAATAAGGGTAAAAGGAAACTTGAATTGAAGAGATTTGGTTTCGGGAAAGAAATTCTTGAAATTTTTCCTCATATAATCTTTCTAATTTTTCTATTTCAAGTAACATAGGGTTAAAAAATGTTGACAAACGTGGCTATAACATGTTATTAAATAAAAAGCATAGCTCAGACTCTTGAGTGGAAGCAACTAGTCTAAGTCATGAAAGGAATGAGGCAAAAGTCAGGTTTTCCAGATGTTCGCGGGCAGACTGTTTTATCAGCAGTTATCAGCGAGCATTTGGTAACCGGTGAGCCCGTAGGTTCAAAAACAGTTGCGGAGAAATTCTCTAATGCTTATGGTTGGAGTGCGGCAACTATTCGCAACATCATGGGCGAGCTAGAAGAGGCTGGCTATCTGGAACAACCTCATACTTCTGCTGGGAGAATTCCGACCGATAAAGGTTATCGTTTTTATGTTGATAACCTTTTAGGAGTCTTGAGCTTGACCGATGAAGATCTGCGACTTATCAATGAAGCCTTGGGCAATGAGGATGCACCAGAAAAGCTGATGGAGAGGACTTCTTCCTTACTTTCGGCTCTCTCTGAAAATGTTGGCATAGTTGTAACTCCAAGTCTTTCAAGTGATTTGCTTGAGCATATTGAGTTCTTCAATCTTTCTGATAAGCGCATACTTGTTGTAATGGTTTCTTCACCAAACATAATTCACCACAAAATAATTCGCCTAGAGGAGGCTTTCACTCAGGAGGAGCTTAACAGAACTGCGCGCTATTTGAATGCAGAATTCAAGGGCAAAAGTCTTGCTACAATCAGAAACGAGATTCTGCGCTTGATGCATGAAGAAAAAGCATTGTTTGACAAGATGTTGCAAACTGCTATAATTCTTTGCTCTCAAAGCATTGAGAGTGAAGATGTTGGGCAAGTCTATGTTGAAGGAACTGCTAATATCTTATCCAAGCCTGAATTTAGCTTTGAAGACTTGCGTCAACTGCTACGCACCTTTGAAGAAAAAACTCGGTTGGTTAAGATTCTCAATGAGTGCATAGCGCGCGATACTTCAAATAAAGATGTGAAAATAGTAATCGGAAGTGAGAATCTCGTTCCATTCATGAAGAATTGTGCTCTGGTAACTGCGCCTTATAGAATCGGCGATGGAGCGACAACTGGTGTGCTCAGTGTTTTGGGGCCTACTAGAATTCAATATGCAAGGATGATAGCTGTTGTTAGTTATGTCGCTCGCATGCTAGAAAAATCTATGTCTAAGCAAAACTAACTCGCAGACTTGTTCAGGAGAGAAGAGAGATGGACAATGAAAACACCGCAATGAAAGACCAGAACATTTCCCTAGATGAATTCTTGCGCGAGCTTGAGGAGAAGGATTTTTGTATAGATGGTCTCGATGGGATCGTAGAAATCGAGGCTTACGAACTCGATGCAGATAATGAAAACTTGGCTATAGCGGGCAAGCCTATTTCTAACGTTAGACTAAATGATAGGGAAGCTATCAACGAAAGGATGCGTCAGCTTGAAAGAGAGCGTGATGAGATTGCTGAGTTTCTGAATCGTCAACAGAGGGATTTTGAAAACTACAAAAGAAGAGTTGAGCGTGAAAGATCCAATGTCATGGATAACATAATGACTGACTTTGCTAAAAAGATATTGCCTATTGTTGACAATTTGGATAGAGCTATAGATGCGGCTAGGAAAGTGTTGCCGGAAAAATCTTCTGAGGAATTCAAGCATTTTTTAGAAGGTATAGTGCTAGTTAACCAGCAGCTTTATGAATTACTTGCAGAAATGGGCGTTGAGCCAATACCTTCTGTTGGCGAAAGATTCGATCCGCATTTACATGAAGCTGTGGTTGCTGAGAGAAGTAGTCAATTCCCTCATAATACTATAGTCGCGGAACTTCTTCGTGGCTATAGAATAGGGGAAAAGGTAATACGCCATGCTTTAGTTAAAGTAGCAATAAACAACTCATCGGGACAGAATACCGAAGCAGCGCAAGCTTGACTTAAACTTACATCTTGAAAGAGTTTCTGGGTTTCTATGAGCAAGATAATCGGTATTGATTTGGGAACAACTAACTCTTGTGTCGCTTTCATGGAGGCTGGGTCTTTGCAGATTATCCCGAACAAAGAAGGCGGTAGAACGACGCCTTCCGTGGTTGCCTTTACTGAAAAAGGTGAAAGATTGGTCGGACAGATAGCAAAAAGACAAGCGGTAACCAATTCAAAAAACACCTTGTATGCAGTAAAAAGATTAATCGGGCGCAAATTCAATTCGCCCGAAGTTCAAAAGATGCGGGAGACAGTCCCGTTTGAAATCGTTGAAGCACCAAATGGCGACGCTCACATAAGAGTCCTGGATCGCGTTTACAGTCCGCCTGAAATTTCAGCTATTGTTTTGCAGAAATTGAAAGCAGCGGCAGAAGACTTCTTAAACGATAGAGTTACGGATGCGATTATAACTGTTCCTGCATACTTCGATGACGCACAGCGACAAGCAACAAGAGATGCTGGAAAAATTGCAGGCTTGAAAGTTGAGAGAATCATAAATGAGCCTACAGCCGCCGCTTTGGCTTACGGCTTCGGTAAGGGAAAAACTGAAAGAGTCGCTGTTTATGACCTGGGCGGTGGCACTTTCGATATAACCATTCTGGAAATCAACGAAGGGGTTTTTGAGGTTCTTTCAACCTCAGGAAACACTTTTCTAGGTGGCGAGGATTTTGATCAACGCATAATTAACTGGCTTGTAGAAACTTTCAAGGAAGAATATGGTATTGATTTACGGGAGGACCGTTTGGCGCTGCAGAGATTAAAAGAAGCGGCTGAAAGGGCAAAATGTGAACTTTCCAGCGTTACTGAGACGACCATAAGCCTTCCGTTCATTGCTTCAGATGCGACGGGACCGAAACACATAAACAAAGTTTTAACTCGCGAAAAATTTGAGGAGTTAGTCAAAGACCTCGTAGAGGCTACTGTAGAACCATGCCAGAAGGCTTTATGGGATGCAAAATTGAAGCCTTCGGATATTGATAAAGTTATATTGGTTGGTGGACAGACACGCTCGCCGATAATTGCGCGGACTGTTAAGGAGATATTCGGCAAAGACCCTTCGGCTGAAATAAATCCTGATGAAGTCGTTGCAATGGGAGCGGCAATCCAAGGTGGTGTCCTAGCAGGCGACGTTAAGGACATCGTGCTACTTGACGTTCTACCGTTGTCGCTTGGTTTGGAGACCCGTGGCGGTTTGTTTGTAAAGCTAATCGAGAGAAACTCAACTATTCCGACCAAGAACACCATGGTTTTTACAACTGTCGTTGATAATCAGCAATCGGTTGAAATCCACATTCTTCAGGGCGAGCGCGAGATAGCGAGTGCAAATCGTTCATTAGGCAGATTTGAGCTAATTGGGATTCCGCCAGCTCCTCGTGGTGTTCCACAAATAGAGGTTACGTTCGAGGTTGACGCAAACGGGATTTTGAATGTTTCTGCTAGAGACAAATTCACGGGCTTAGAACAAGCCATGCAAATTACTCCTTCTTCGGGTCTTTCGCCTGATGAAGTTGATAGGCTTATAATGGAAGCCGAAGCTGCGGCTGAAAAAGACCGTAGGGAAAAGGAACTCATCTTGCAAAAGAATCGCCTTGATTCGCTTATAAAAAACACGCGCCGCACACTGGGCGAGTTTGGTAAGCACATTCCTGCGGAGAAAATTCGTCACATAAACGATGTGCTGGCTCAAGCGGAAGAAGCGCTTTCATCCGGCGACTTAGAAATAATCAAACAAAACATGGCAAAAGTAGAAGAAGTAGCAACAGAGCTTGCAAATCTTTTGATGACGATAGCTTGATAATCTTTTGTGATGTTTTAGGGTCGGAACTTTCCCCGATAACCTAATCGCATTGTCTAAGTAGATCAGGCAATTGAAATTAGAAACCAAGTAGCAGGTCTTGAAGGTTATAGAAATCCGAAACCGACTCTAATACTTTCTAGGCATAGCTACAAAGTCGAGGTTGTCAATATCCTCCATCACGACAACGGCTTGAGGCATGAATTCATAGCGTTTGGATTCGACTCTGAAAATATAAAGCTCGCCTACTTGGACATCTTCAAATCTGTAGTATCCGAAATGAGTCGTCATGACGGTTCGGCTGTTGCCTTTCGAGTCTGTCATCACGACTCTGGCATTCATCAAACCTCTTCCATCGGGCGTCATTACTCTGCCTCGAACCGTAACACTTGCGGCTGTCGGTGGAAAAAAATTCACCCAAAACCCACCAACCTGAGTGTAAACATAAGGCGAATTTATCATGTTCTGTCCTGCCGCAGATTGACCCGCCGTTCCATCAACAGCGAAGTTTCCTCCAGCAGAATTCTGCAACCCTCCATTTGCCGTAACCGACT
>RFGC01000035.1 GCA_003697135.1 Acidobacteriota bacterium | reverse complement strand
GTCGCGCCAGCGGCAGCGCTCGGTAGCCAAGTCGGGCATGGATAAACGCTGAATGCATCTAAGCGTGAAGCCAGACCCAAGATTAGTCCTGCCAGTGAGACTCGTGGAAGACCACCACGTTGATAGGTCAGAGGTGTAAGCGCAGCAATGCGTTTAGCCGACTGATACTAAACGTCCCATGGCTTGACCATAAAACTTACTTAGCAGTAAAATCCAGCCATTTTCGAGATCAGGACTATTCAGTTGTCAAGATTCAGTTAATTGAACCATAATGGATTTTTAAAGAGACTTCGTAAGAAGAGATAATTGATCCATTTAGCTTCGTTGAAAAGATTTGAAAATTTTCCGGTGACCATATCGGCAGGGAAACACCCGTTCCCATCCCGAACACGGAAGTTAAGCCTGCTGGAGCCGATGATACTGCACCATAAGGTGTGGGAAAGTAGGAAGTTGCCGGGAACTCATAATCAAAAAGCCACTCTTAACAGAGTGGCTTTTTTGTTATTTGTTTATGTTTCTCTTATCTTCCTGAAGGACGTGGGAAACTAACAGGGCTTTTGTTTCCGTCTTTGTCAACAGCACGCACGCCGAAGAAGTAGTTGTCTTTTGACATATTTTTCATAACGTAGCTTGTCACATTGCCAACAAAAATCGAATTTGTCCATGTTGGTTCTGTAGTTTCACGCCATACTATTTCGTATCCGGCAATGTCGTTTTCAGTAGATGCTTCCCACCTGAGTTCAGTATCATTTGTTAATTGTGTTGTTACGATCACGACATTCTTCGGTTTGGCGGGTGCAAGGGCAAGTCTAGCAAGTGATGCCAAGTTGATCTTTGTTACATTCGCAACATACTGAAAATCAACATATTCAGGCGTGTCGCCATAGAACTTCCCGTTTTCAGTGCGAACATTTTGGTGCTGGTGATTGTAATCTTCATGCATTTCCGTGAATCTCACTGCTGGAAAGCCTCGTTCGAGGAATGGAATATGATCGCCGCCTCGCAGGTATCTATCGCGTCGGAATATCATCTTCACACCAAAGTTAGGTGAGTAAATCTCGGCTGTTTCTTTGATGAATCTTGCAAGTTGTCTTGAAGGCGAATCGTTTTCACCTCCGACGCTTCTTCTTATGATTGCTTCGGTTTCGGTCTCGTTCGACGGGACACCTTCGGAGAAAACCCTTACATTTTGCCGATCTGGAGCGTCCTTAAAAGTCGTTACACCGCCGATTATATCGTTTGTAAACATTGCTTCTATGTTCCAGTTCTCTCGTTTTGCTTGTTCGGCAAAATAGGTTGAGCCGAGCAGACCTTGTTCTTCGCCTGCAACGGCAAGGAAAATTATCGTTGCATCGAATTTGTAAAGCGACATTATTCGTGCCATCTCTAAAACGGCAGCAACACCTGAAGCATCGTCGTTCGCACCGGGAGCATCGCATTCTCCATCAGCAGGATTGGCACACATCGAATCGTAATGAGCCGAAACTACATAAATCCTGTTTGGATCAGTGGTTCCAGGAAGCACTGCGTAAACATTCGTTATGATCGTAGGTTTTAGGATTCGGCGGTTTGCGGTTGGTTGCTGTTCAAATGATTGTTTCTCAACCTTCAAACATCCCTTGCAAGAAATCGAAATTTCCTTAAATTGATTGAAAATCCAATCTCTAGCGGCACCGATTCCACGCTTCGGGTCATCTTGAGATGAATTAGTGTTTCTGGTTCCAAAAGAGACTAGCTTACGAATATCTTCTTCGATTCTCTTAACCGAAACTTGGTTGATCATGTTGACTATGATGGGATTCGGCTTGTTGCTTTGAGCTAGTGTTGCTGCTGCGAAAACAAAGATTGTTAAGAGAAATGCGAAAGACCTCATGGTTTCACCCCCTTGTTTTTCTTCCTGCCATGTCTATTCCGACTGCTAGCACTAAAATAGTGCCCTTAATGATTTCCTGCACATAATCTCGAATGTTGAGTAGTGACATCCCATTATCGAGACTTGACATAATCAAAGCACCGAGACAAGCACCGAAAATAGTGCCTCTTCCGCCGACTAGCGAAGCCCCGCCGATGACACAAGCCGCAATTGCTTCAAGTTCTTTCAAAGTGCCTGCATCAGGGGAAGCACTTGCTTGACGCGCAGCGAAAATTACCGCTGCAACTCCTGTTAGCATGCCTAGTAGAATGTAAACCTTCACAATGCTACCTTTTGTGTCAATTCCTGAGAGCCTCGCTGCTTCACGATTTCCGCCTATTGCGTAAAGATGCCGACCGAAAACAGTAGAATTGGTTATAAAAGTCCCAGCAAGCGCTGACAAAAGAAAAATCAATACGGGAAAAGGAATTCCACCTTCTAAATTCATGACATAAGTGAAAAGCAAAAATGCTACAGATAAAATAATTGCTCTGAAAACGCTAAGTAATTTCTGATTGTTCGAGTTGTTAGTGGTTTCGAGGCTTAACTTTTTGAGCTTTTTAGCATGATTATAAGTTAGAAACAAAATCAGTGCGATTGCTACGAGAGCCAATGTCCATCCAACATTTGCAGGAACGTTGCTTTGACCGATAGCTTTGAATGTTGGATTCAGGATCGGAACAGTTTCACCTTGCGAAAGCCCCTTTATTGCACCGCGCCATGCAAGCAGTCCGCCTAAAGTAACGATAAATGCTGGTATGTTGAAATAAGCTACAAGAGTGCCATGGACAAAGCCTATCAACATGCAAACAAAAATCGCAAGAATAATCGAGCCAGCAACACCGTAATCCCAGTATGTTATCGCAATTGCAGCGACTCCTCCCGCAAGTCCTAAAACTGAACCTACCGACAAATCTATTTGTCCGGCGGCTATCAACATGAGCATTCCGATAGCTAAAATACCCGTCACAGAAGTCTGTAGCATTAGATTAGAAAGATTTCTTGGAGTCAAAAAAATCCCACCTGTTTGCCAGTGGAAGAATAGCCATATCAGAATTAAAATTGCCAGCATCGTATAGGCGCGCAGAGATGAAGTTTGCAATTTTATCTGCAACTCTCTTTGCTTTTCCTCTTTCATAAGCCCGTTGCCGCCTGCATTATTTTTTCGGGTGTTGCTTCCGAACGCAAAAACTCGCCCGTTATTCTGCCTTCATGCAAAACTAAAATTCTGTCCGACAGCCCTAAAACTTCAGGTAGCTCGGAAGACACAAGAACAATTGCACGTCCTTGCTTTGCCAAACTGTCTATTTGAAAATAAAACTCGCGCTTTGCTCCAACGTCAATCCCTCGTGTTGGTTCATCGAGAAACATTATTTTCGGATTCGTTAGGAGCCATTTTCCAAGAACAACTTTTTGTTGATTACCGCCGGAAAGATTCTCAACTGTTGCAAAAGGCGATGGGGCTTTGATTTTCAAAGAATCCATCAATTCTTGTGTAGCTTTTATCTCAGCAATTTTATCCGTTACGAATCCTTTTGCGAATTTTTTTAGGCTTGCAAGTGTAGTGTTCTCAAAAATGCTTTTTTCTATCACCAAGCCGTAGCGTTTTCTATCTTCGGTGACAAAAGCGATTTTGTTTCTTATGGCGTCAAGCGGCGAATTTATAGTTACTTTCTTGCCTTCAATGAAAATCTCACCAGTTACTTTGCCGTTCCAATCTCCAAAGATTGCACGAAGGAGTTCTGTTCTGCCAGCTCCCATCAAACCTGCAATTCCTAAAATTTCGCCCTTACAAACATGAAACGAAATGTTTTTTAGAATTCGTTTGTTTGGGGCTTCCGTGTCGTAAACATTTAGGTTCTTAACTTCGAGTGCTACATCTCCAAAACTATGGCTTATTTTTGGAAAGACGCTTTCAACCTCTCTTCCAACCATCAACGAGATTACTTGATTCTTTGTTAGATTTTCTTTCAAATCGGTTTTAACAGTCTTTCCATCTCTCAAAACCGTGATCCGGTCGCTTATGGAAAATACTTCTTCGAGTTTGTGAGAGATGTAAATCATTCCGACATTGCGTTTCTTCAGTTTTTTGAGAATCTCAAAGAGAGTTTCGGTTTCCGATTCTGTAAGTGCAGAAGTTGGCTCGTCCAGAAGCAGAATTCGTGCTTGTTTTGAAAGAGCTTTTGCAATTTCGACGATTTGCTGTTTCCCGATGCTCAACTCACCAATTGGAGTGCGTGGATCAATCGAGAAATGCAGGTCTTGCAGAATTTCTTGAGTTTTTCGCTCCATTAAATCGCGATTTATCATTCCAAAGCGTGAAGGTTCTCTGCCAAGAAAAATGTTTTCTGCAACGCTCAATTCTTTAACCAGTGAAAGCTCCTGGAAAATAATTGCAATTCCTGCTTTTTCAGCATCTTTGACGCTATAGAAGCATTTTTGTTCACCGTCAATGAAAATTTCTCCTTCGTAGGAACCGCAAGGATAAACACCTGAAAGAATTTTCATCAGAGTTGATTTCCCTGCACCGTTTTCACCAACAAGAGCATGGCATTCTCCTTCAAACAGGTCGAAGTTCACATCTTCCAAGGCTTTCACGCCGGGAAATTGCTTTGTTATCGAACGCATTCTCAAAAGCATGGCTTAGAAAGGTTTTGGCGGTCTCTTTTCTGGGGCAATGTTTGCAAAAACTCTGTCGTAATCTGCATAACCATCTTTAATGACTGTTTCTACCAGATTGTCTTTGTCAACCACGAAAACATCTAGCAGAATTGCTGGGATTTCCTTTTTTATGGTGTCATTGTAAAAAGGTTTAGCATCGGTCAGAGGTTCTTTTTTCGCAAGTTTTATGGCGGCGTCAATAGCGCCTCTTGCAAGCGGAACTATTGGCTTATAAATCGTCATGGTTTGTTTTCCTTCGGCTATTGCTTGCAACGCCGCAATTTCAGCATCTTGCCCTGTAACCAACACTTTGCCTGCTAACCCGCGTCTTTCCAATGCTTGAATCACTCCGCCTGCCATTCCGTCATTTGAAACCAGAAAAACATCCACATTATCGTTGTTTTGTGTTAAAGCGTTCTCTGCGAATTTCTGCGCTTCTTCCTTTTTCCAGTCATTTATGAATTGCTCTGCAACGATTTTTATATCGTTTCGTTCAATTGCCGGTTGCAGAACATTCATCTGCTCTTTCTTTATGATATGAGCATTGTTGTCGGTGAAGCCACCGTAAACCATCACGTAATTTCCTTTCGGAACTTTCTGCAGTGCGTATTCTGCCATCTTGCGACCGATGACGGGAACTTGGTGAGAAATGTAAAGATCAATCTTGTCAGAATGGATTAGCCTATCATAACTGATTACAGGCACTCCTTGGGATTTTGCCTTTTCAACAAGTGTAGCGGCTTGAACAGCATCATGCGGAGCTATGACCAGAACGTCAATGCCTTGTGTTAAGAGGTTTTCAACGTCGTTGGCTTGTCTGCCTGCATCGTTATTGGCTACAGTGATTCGGCAGTCAGCGCCTATCTCTTTGCAATATGCTTCAAACGCCTGTTTGTCGCGTTGCCATCGTTCTTCTTTGAGCGTTGCCATTGAAAAGCCTATACGAATGCTTTTCTTTTCAGTTTGACCTCCTTGTGTTTGGTTTTTGTCGGCTTGATTAGAGCACGCTGAAACAATGATAATTACGCTTATCAGAGTTGCAATCAGTTTTTTCATAACTTTTCCTTGAGATTTTGAAATTTTTGATAACAAACTCAAATTAAGAGAAATTTGATGTCAAAGTCAAACCGCAATTTGTTCTTTTCGCTTTATTGGCTTTTCTTTCTTGTTGGGATAAGCACGGTTCTAGTCGGGCAAGTCTTGCCGATTCTTGCCCGAAGATTCTCGATCAGTGACAGTGAAAGCGGATATTTTTTCATAGCACATTTTGCAGGCTCGCTTTCGGGAATTTTTCTTTACAACTATCAAGCCCAAAAATCGAATTTTATTCGGACCATTCTTTTAGGCATTTGTGCTTCCGCTACAGGGATTTTGCTGCTAAATGCCGATTCACAAGTTATTTGCACTATAGGATTTTTTCTAAACGGTATCTGCGCAGGAGCGAATATACCTGCGGTGAACATGCTTGTCGCAAAACTTTCGTCCTTAAGAGTCTCGTCTTCGCTTCAGGTCTTAAACTTTTTTTGGGGAGTCGGTGCAATTTCGAGTCAACCATTTTTTCATGCATTAAGTAGTGACGGAAGCGTTTTGCTACCTACGGTTCTTCTGGCTGGTGCATACTTGATTGCTTTTGTTTTTATCTATTCACATCGTTTGGAAGAAAAAACCGAAGAAAGCTCAAGAGTCAATCGAGCGTCATTTTGGACGGTTTGGAGAAATCCGATTGCTTGGATCACGGCTCTTTTCAACTTTGCTCATGTAGGTTTGGAAAGCGGGATCGGCGGTTGGCTTACGACTTATTCGGAAAGATTTGCAAAAGAAGGTTTGATTTCTGCTACACCTGTGTTTTTCGTGTTTTTCGTTTTAGGACGTGCCATTGCACCTGCAATAATTGATTTCTTCGATGACAACAGCTTTATTTTTTTAAGTCTTTTAGTCTTGCTTGTCGGTTTAGTCGTAATCGTATTTTCATCAAGCTATGTCGGACTGATATGCGGAGCAGGAATATGCGGAATCGGCACATCGGCGATTTTCCCGGCTAATATGGCTCGTTTTGCAAAGATTTTTTATCCCGATGCTTCAAAACATGCCACACCGATTTTTGTAATGGGAAGCTTCGGCGGAGCAATTACAACTTACTCGATTGGCTATCTCTCGGATTACTTCAACAGTCTCAAAGTAGGCATTTTCGTTTTGTTTGCGAATACCTTGATTCTGATAGCCCTTCAGATGCTTGTTTTGTTGGGACTCCAGTTCCCTAAAAAAGATAAAACCTAAAGGTGTTTCAGTCGGTTTGCGAAAAAACAAAAATTATCTTGACTTCAATGCTACGCCGAATCTAAACTTTTACTCAAAATCCCAATGCAAGAGCATCTTCACAATCTCGTTGAAAGCACGCTTTTGATAATCAGCGTTAGCATTGCAATTGTCGCTTTGTTTCAGCGAATTCATTTGCCTTCAATTATCGGATTCATTCTAACGGGTGTCTTGATAGGTCCTTACGGCTTGGCGTGGATTAACGAGACTGAAGCCATAAAATTGCTTGCTGAAATAGGCGTTGTTCTTTTACTTTTCTCTCTGGGAGTTGAATTCTCAATAGACAGTCTGATTCAACTTCGTCACTACGTTTTACGTGCAGGAATTGCCCAAGTTGTTTTGACGGTTATTTTCTGTGCCGTTGGTGCGGGACTTCTCGGATATTCGCTTCCGCAATCTCTTGCACTTGGCATGATAATCAGCCTTAGTAGCACCGCTGTTGGAATCAAGTTGTTAAAACAACGTCAAGAATCTGATAGCACGCATGGAAGATTCGCCATCGGAGTTTTGCTTTTGCAAGATATAGCCGCTCCGCTTTTCATGGCAATTCTGCCGTTCTTGTCGCAAATCAAGGATGTGGGCTTTCAAGCGATAGCTACGAGATTGCTTGTTATGGTCTTCGGTGTTGCTGGAGTTTATCTGATTGCCCGTGCTATTTTCCCAACATTACTCCGATGGATAACAGCTTCACAAACGCGTGAAATCCCTGTTCTCGGTTCAATTTTAATTGCCCTTTTGATGGGTTACATAGCAGAAAAACTCGGATTGTCACCAGCTCTGGGAGCTTTTGTTGCAGGCGTTATAATTTCTGAAACTCCTTACAGCCATCAAATAACGGCAAACATCTCGCCTTTCAGAGATAGCTTCCTTGCGCTGTTTTTCATTTCCGTAGGGATGCTTGTTGATCTGGAGTATGTTCGCCAGAATCTTCTGCTAGTAATGGGTTGGACGTTGGGGTTGATGATTTTCAAGTGCATTTTAGTTATTGCCATCAGCTTTGCAATTCGTCGCCCTTTGAGAGTTGGATTGCTGGCAGGTATAGTCCTAGCGAATATCGGAGAGTTTTCATTTGTCTTAATGGAGCAAGCTCGCTCGCGCGCACTTCTACCATCTGATTTGCTAGACGGATTGGTTGCAGGAACTTCGTTAAGTCTTTTGCTAACGCCTATTGCCTTGTCTTTGACTTATTGGGTGATAGCTTCAATCTCAGGTAGAACCAATCTTCTGTCTTACTATGGTAAAATCAAGCACAAGCATGATGACTTGGAGAATCACATAATCATCGTCGGATTCGGGCTTAACGGAAGAAATCTGGCAAATCTTTTGAAGCAGTTAGGTGAGCCTTTTGTTGTAGTGGAGATGAATGGTGCTCTGGTCGAACAGGCTAAAGAAATGGGCGTTCCGGTTGTCTATGGAGATGCCGCTCATACGGAGATTATGGAAGTTGCTGGGATTAAAAAAGCACGAGCAGTAGTTTTAGCGATCTCCGATCCTGTAAGCACCAGATATGCTGTTCAGACAGCTCGAAAACTGAATCCAAAGGTTTACATCATTGCACGCACGCGTTACGTCGTAGAAATCGAAAGACTCTACCAGGCTGGTGCAACCGATGTTATCCCTGAAGAGTTTGAAACTTTTATCGAAATTGCAGGAAGAATCATGCGCTTACTTAAACTGGATAACGAAAAACGCCTTCAGATAATGAACAACTTCCGCAAAGATCACTATCAAACGTTTCAAGAGACTAAAGAAGGAATTTTCACACACTGAATCGAAGCAAACATCAACTCTCATGGCAGGTAAACGCCGTTTTCATTGAGTTTTTGGAAATTTCGTTGTAAGAAATTTCGTTGTAATTTTACAAGGTGTTAGTCGCTGATAATCCTTATGCCTAGTTCATCAAGTTGAGATTCATCAACCTTGCCGGGCGAATCCATCATTAAGTCCTGCGTTGAAGATGTTTTGGGAAAAGCCATCACATCACGGATATTTTCAGTTCCACACAAAATCATGCAGATTCTCTCGATTCCAGCAGCAAATCCACCGTGCGGTGGTGCTCCGTATTCCAGAGCTTCAAGAAAGAATCCGAACCTTTCCTTCGCTACTTCAGGCGAAAGCCCTATCGCTTTGAAATTAAGCTCTTGAATTTCTCTTTGATGAATACGAATCGAACCACCAGCGCATTCGTAGCCGTTTATCACGGCATCGTATGCTTTTGCTCTCACCTTTCCGAGCAGTTCTCTTTCGTCTTTTTCGACGGCACGGCGGAAAAATTCAAGGTCTTCGTCCATCGGAGATGTAAAAGGATGATGCGCAGGCTCGTATTGTCCGCTTTCTTCGTTGTATTCAAACATCGGAAATTCGGTTATCAAAACAGGCTTGTAGGTGTTTTTGTCTATTAAATTTTCGCGTTTTGCGATTTCAATTCTCAGAGCGCCAAGTGCTGGTAGCACAACGGATTTCTTTCCTGCAACTATTAACACAATGTCGCCTTTTTCGGCTTCTGCCTTCTCGGCAAATTCTGTTAGCTTCTCTGGGCTGAAGAATTTCGCTAGTGGCGATTGAGTCTCTTCTAGAAATTTTATCCAGGTCAAGCCACTTGCGCCGTAGCGTTTAACGAATTCTTGAAGTTCGTCTAGTTGCTTTCGAGAATAATCGGCTTTGCCCTTCACGGTGATTGCTTTGACCATGCCACCATTTTGTAGCGCCGACGCAAAGGGACTTGAAGCAATGTTTTCAGCAGTCTTGAAACTTTCAGTTAAATCTTTTAGTTCCATGCTAAAGCGCAAGTCAGGTTTGTCAGTGCCGAATCTTTCGATTGCTTCGTTGTAGGTCATTCTTGGGAATTTTTCGGGCAGTTCGACGTCAATCAATCGAAAAACGCTTCGGAATACGCCTTCGATGACGCTGTAAACCATTTCCTGGTTTACGAAAGACATTTCAACGTCGAGTTGAGTAAATTCAGGTTGACGATCTGCCCGCAGGTCTTCATCGCGGAAACATCTTGCAATCTGGTAGTATTTGTCAAAGCCAGCGATCATGCAGATTTGTTTTAGAATTTGCGGCGATTGTGGCAAAGCAAAGAATTTTCCGCGATAGATTCTCGAAGGAACGATAAAATCACGCGCACCTTCAGGAGTTGACTTCAGTAAGATTGGAGTTTCTATCTCTATAAAGCCGAGACTGTCCATGTATTCACGAATTTTTTTAATCGCTTGAGCGCGCATCATTAGATTTCGTTGAAGTTGCGGTCTTCGCAAATCCAAATAACGATACTTCAGCCTTAATTCTTCGCTTGCTAAGTTTTGTGAACCAACCTTTTCAAGCTCGAAGGGAAGTGGTTTTGAGTCGTTCAAAATGAGAATTTCTTTCGCCAAAACTTCAATCTTGCCTGTTGGTATTTTTTGATTGACAGTTTCAGGCGAGCGGGCTACAACTTCGCCTTTAACGGCAATGACATACTCACTGCGTGCTTGCTTTGCTTTGGTGTGAGCTTCTGGGGCGAAGTCTTCACTAACCACTATTTGAGTTATGCCTTCTCTATCGCGTAAGTCTATGAAGGTGAAAACTCCAAAGTCGCGTTTTCTGGCAACCCAGCCCATTAAAACAACCGTTTGTCCTACGTGTTCTTCACGCAAACTTCCGCAACTGTGAGTTCTTTGTAAGTTTCCGAGTAAGTCCAGCATAATTGCACAAAATTTTAGTGTATGAAAAGCCCGAAAAAAAACCAAGAGATGACAGCCTTTGATTGATTGCGATTTGAAGGCTAAAAAACATTCAAGATTCAACGGAAAAGCCGAATCAAGAAAAATAGAATCGTGCGAAGTAGTAGAGAATCGGAGCGTTGAAAAGCAAGCTATCAAGGCGGTCAAGAAATCCGCCGTGTCCGGGTAAGATGCTTGCAGCATCTTTGACGCCAGCACTGCGTTTTATTGCGCTTTCCGCTATATCGCCAAAAAATGCAACGAGCGACATTGCCAGAGCCAGCGGAATCGAAACCTTGTAATTCAGTTCAGGAAAGAACGTTGCACTTGATATTGCGGCAAAAATGCATGCAACAATTATTCCGCCAAATAAGCCTTCCCAAGTTTTCGACGGAGAAATCTTCGGCACTAATTTTCTTTTTCCAATGGCTTTACCGACGTAATAAGCGCCTGTATCAGCTCCCATCACAATCAAGAAGAAGAACCCTAACAATTTACACGAAAGAAAAGGAACAGTGCTTTTTTCAAAGCCTGTGCTTGTTGAAACAATGAACCCGCCGAGAAAAGCTACGTAGAAAACGCCAAATAGCGTAACTGCCGTGCCCGTAATCATTTTTGAAAAATCTTTTTGAAATCTAAAGGTTTGAGTTATCAAAACGCTGACGACGAAACCTACAGAAATCAAAATCATCAGATCAGGCATTTGTTGCGGAGCATCGAAAAGAAAAGCTAGAAAAAATGCCGTAGCACCGAAATAAGCAATCGCCGCATCAGCTTTTAACTGTAACTTTTTTGAGAAACTGAAAAATTCAAAAAGACCTGCTCCTAGACCGAATGCGGCTATCAAGATAAAAAGAGCGTTAGCATGTTCGACATTTGGAAGCAAGTAAGGCAAAAGTATTGATAAAACCAAAATCGGAAGAGCTACAATAGCGGTTAAAACTCTTTTGTCCATTCTTGAGAAACCTTTCTGAAATCTACGAAATCTGAAAACAAAAAATCTCTGCAAAACTATTTGATTTTAGCAGAGATGGCTTTCAGGATTGGAATTTGAATGAATCGGAAAGCACCGATGAAGTGCTTTCCGATTTTTATCAGATTAAATTTTTTGAGCGATGGATTTAGCCTGCATAAAGTGTAGCAAGTATTCACGACCGCCTGCTTTTGAATCCGTCCCGCTCATGTTGAATCCACCGAAGGGATGCACTCCGACCAAAGCTCCAGTGCATTTTCTATTCAAATAAAGATTCCCAACGTGAAATTCGCGCTTTGCACGGTCGAGTTTTTCCTGAGAAGTCGAATAAACTGAACCGGTAAGTCCATATTCCGTATCGTTTGCGACTTCCAGTGCTTCATCGTAATTTTTGACTTTAATCACGGCAAGAACGGGAGCAAATATCTCGACTTGCTCAACCGTCGTTCCCGGTTTGACATCGGTAATTATCGTTGGTTCAACATAGAAACCTTTTGAGTTATCGCCCTTGCCGCCTAGAACGATCTTTCCGCCTTCTTCTACACCTTTTTGAATCATCGAAATTGCCTTGTCAAAGGCTTTTTGGTTAATAACGGCGGTCATTTGAGTTTCGGGATCGGTAGGATCGCCTATTTTTAGTTGTTTCGTTAAGTTTATGACCTTTTCCAGCAGTGCGTCATAGACTTTTTCGTCAACGATAAGTCTTGAACATGCAGAGCATTTTTGCCCTTGAAATCCGAATGCCGATTGAACTATTCCGACGGCTGCTTCATCGAGATTAGCATCATCGCAAACAATTATGGCGTCTTTCCCGCCCATTTCCGCAATGACTCTTTTCATCCATTTTTGCCCTGGTCGCGTCTTTGCCGCTTCTTCGTAAATTTTCAGTCCAACGGCTTTTGAGCCTGTGAATGAGATAAATCTGATTTTCGGATGCGCAACCAAAATTTCTCCTACTTTTGTCCCGCTTCCTGCAAGAAAATTCACAACTCCTTTCGGTAAGCCGATTTCTTCGAGGACTTCCATGAATTTATATGCAATTGTTGGTGCGTCGGGTGAAGGTTTTAGAACAACCGTGTTACCTGTAACAACAGCGCTTGTCGTCATTCCGCACATTATCGCAAGTGGGAAATTCCAAGGTGGAATGATAGCTCCAACGCCAAGCGGAATGTATTCAAGCTCGTTCTTTTCGGGGAGAGGAGATGGCACTAAGGGCTGAGGTTCAGCCCAACGAATCATCTCACGTCCGTAGAATTCGAGAAAGTCAATAGCTTCAGCCGTGTCGGCATCTGCTTCAGTCCAAGTTTTGCCGACTTCAAAGATCATCCATGCTGAGAAGTAGTGTTTCCTTTCACGCAAAATTTGAGCAGCTTTGAATAGATATTCAGCTCTTTCTTCTGGCTCGACCCACTGCCAAGACTTAAATGCTTCCGTTGCCGATTCTATAGCCTTTTCGACGAGGTTCTCCGCATCAGAATCTGCATCAGAAAAGATGCCGACGACTTGAGATTTATTAGCAGGATTGATGCTTTGGAATTTTTCTTCTAGCCAGACCTTTTCGCCGTTTATTATCAACGGATATTCTTTCCCAAGTTCTGATCTTACGCGCTCGATGGCTTCTTGCATTGCTTTTCTATTTTCAGGCTTGGAAAAATCCGTCAAAGGTTCATTCCTAAACTCACTCAAAACTCTTTTTGGTTTCATAGTTTTTCTCCTTTCAGCGATACTTTTGAGTGTCAATTTCTTTTAGCTCCCATGAATCAAGAATTTCTGGGATTATCGGTTCAGATTCTTTTTGCCAAGCAACGATAAATCTAGGTTCCTGTCCGTCGCTGTAATGCTTAATATAGCTCAAGATCAATGTCCATCCTGAACTCAAATAAAGATTCAATTCTCTTACTGATTTGATTTCGGCTACTACTTTAGTATCTTCTAATGCCATTTTGAAAAACCTCAGATTTTTTGGACACTCTCAAATTTAGATAGTTTCAAAACTTCGGGAAACTTCCCATTTGCCTGAAATCTGAAATTCCTTGATTTTCTTTTTTGCCAAAGCTCTCTTGAAAGGAGTCATTCTATTGAGAAAGACAATTCCGTCGCAATGGTCGGTTTCATGCAGAACGCATCTTGCTTCTAGACCTGTAACGTCAAGTTCTTGCAAAGATCCTTTCAAATCTTGAAAGCGAACGATGACACGCATTTCACGTTTTATTTCCGTGTAGATTCCGGGAAATGAGAGGCATCCTTCTTTACCGATCTGATGGCCTTCGCAAGCGATTATTTCAGGGTTGATGATAACAAATCGGCGTGAAGGATCGGTTCCACCTGAGCAATCCATCACAAAGAGACGGCTTGAAATTCCAACCTGTGGTGCCGCAAGCCCGACTCCATCAGCATGATACATGGTTTCAAACATATCCAATGCTAATTTTTCAAGGTTTTCATCAAAGGTTTCAACGGGTTTCCCCACAGTCAAAAGCACAGGCGAAGGGTAATGAACAATCTTCAGTAAACCCATTGCACAAACTCCCAAACTTATTCAAGATAAGAAAATTTTACAACTCCGATAAGAGAGAAGTAAAGATGAATTTCATGGGGCAGACTTCTACTTTCTAGTGAGGCTAAGCCATCGGAAGCAGGTTTATAGGGATTTTGATTTGGTGAGAAGATAGTGAGAGCCGATAAAGTTGCTACTTCGCGTTTCGGTGCGGTTGTTTGTCTAATCGTAAATTTACAAGTCAATTCGGTAGCCAGCGATTAGTGCATACATATCTGGAGAAGGCGGAGCTATCGTTACTCCAATCATTGGACGCCTAATTCTGCGTAATACTGTGAATATATCCACACCTATACCAATTTGGTCTCCAAGTTGTGTGGGATTTGGAATTAGTCCGCCCGATGCTTGACTAAGGCTAACCGAAGTAATCATATTTGCTACGTAACGACCATATAGACGCGCTGTTACCACGTTTCCAGTTGGCTCCTCGACCAAAACGAATATTTGGCATCGAGGATTATCTATAGCAGTTCCCAAATCAGTTCCCGACCATTGAAACGACAGAACAAAAACCCCGGCTTCGTCTGTAGTTGTAAATAGGTTCCGAAGCGGTCTCGGCGGAGGCGATGAGCCGCCGCGCAAGATACGGACGCGATCTGTGAAACTGTCAGTATCGCTACCATAGATGTTAAGTAGCTGACCGCCTGCACGAATCCAATCAAGTCCGATAAGGGCATTTTGCAATGGACGTCCTGACCGTCGCACAATTCCTAAAATGTAACCACTATTCATAAACAAATATCTCCTACAAATTATTAGTCGCCTAGCACTACGGCTAGGCGGGAATATAATAAATTCCGTAGCCTCGATTAAGGTGGGGATGATTTAGTTTTGATAACCAAGTTTGTTGTTGTCGGTGCCAACTGCACCTTCTGCCACACTTCTTTGTTAAACCAATCACGATTCCGCTCCCACCATTGTTTGTCAGCTAACTTTAATTGCAGTTTTTCACCCAAAACTATGAAAATCGTTGCAGCAGATTGCTCATTTTGTCCTCGATCTATCCGAGCCGTTCCTGCATTCGTTTGTGTTTGCCATTCGACTCGCCAGCCTCTTAAGTCGAGAAAACAAAGCCGACATAAACAGCCCAGTTCACCGTTAGTTTTTCTCCACACGATGCAAACACAGTCTATTGGTCCTTTGTCACAGCCGCAGTCAACGGGTGGCACACAATCTCCACCTTTCTGTTTTGCTGCAAAGAAAACCACAGAAGAGTTTTGCGGGAAGATTGCTTGAAACAAGTTGCTTGACAGCGGTTGTTCGACTGGTTTCTGTCTAGCAGCGTCCGCTTTAGTCAGCTTTGCACCCGAAGCGATTGCGTCCACCGCTGCAGTACGAGCAACTTCTTCGGCTTGCATAGAAGGCGTTTCGTCTTCGTCGTAGAGAATTACGAGGCGAATATCCTTTTTCTCAATCCCGCGAGATGGTTTGGGTTGCTCGACCTTTCCTTCTATAGTTTTACGACCTTCCTGTTGTGGGAAGACACTTTGCGGTAGAAATATCCCAAACAAAGAAAGAGACAAAATGATTCTTAACACACCAAAGAAGTTGCAATTCTTCAAAGTTTTGTTCGTTACCTGTGCCACTTATCAAACTCCTTTCTTGATTTGTTGGATTATTGAGATTGTTGGAGCTAAAAGGTTACACTGTCTGTCTATTCGCTCCAAGCAACAAGCATGTTTTCAAAAGATCGGAACTTAGACGAGCACCATTATAAATCTTTGCTGTAAATTCAACAATTTGATTCTGGAAAAATTTTCGGTGTATTTTTCCGAAGCAATAGGAAACCAGAAGCGTTGCAGTGCTTGTGAACAGATAAGAATTGGTATTTTCGGATGGTGCGATTATTGTTTTTGGTCAGGATTTTTGACCAACAAATGTGCCGATAGTTTGATAACCGTAGCAATAAATCTCAAAGAAAACTAGTTACTATCTCAAGAAGTCTTCTAATCGTGTTGCAGTGTCTGTTTTTTCGTCTCGGTATTTGATGATTACGGGAGCATAGACCGAGAGGCCGTTTTGTTTGGCAAAATCAGTTTGAATCGTTCTCGCACCTTGCACAACAACAGCTCCTTCAGGGATTTCAAGCGGTTTTTCAGTCCCTTCTGCTTTATAAACGGTTTGCTTTACCAAATCGAAAACCGGTGTTGACCGAGTCAAGATAACACCAGAAGCAATGACCGCCCTTCGGCGGACTATCACGCCTTCGTAAATGCCAGTATTCCCGCCTATCAGACATTCGTCTTCTATTATCACTGGATTTGCATTTACCGGCTCTAGAACACCGCCGATTTGCGCGCCCGCAGAAATGTGAACTCTTTTGCCAATCTGAGCGCAGCTTCCTACCAGAGCATGAGAATCAATCATGGTGCCTTCGTCAACGTATGCACCGACATTTACATAACAAGGCGGCATTAGAACCACGTTCGGAGCAACATAAGCTCCGTCTCGAATGGTTGTGCCGCCGGGAACTATTCTGATTTTGTCCTCTAAACTAATCGGGCGAAGCGGATAAGTGTCTTTATCGAAGAATTTGAAACTTTCGGTTTCTTTGGACATCTGAACCATTTGCCCAATTCTAAAACCTAAAAGAATGCCCTGCTTTACCCATCCATTTGTAAGCCATTTGCCGTTTTCGTCTTTTTCTGCCGCACGGATTTTCCCTTCTCTTAAGGCTTCTCTGAATTCATCGAAGATTTTCCTATCTTCCTGAGTAAATTCGTTTTTTGTGCTAATAAGCTCGATTTTTTCTTTAAGATTCAAGCTGAATTCTTCTTTCATAGTTCTAAGACTTAAGCTCAACGATTGTTGCACCGTCACCGCCTTGATCTTGAGCGGCTGGTGTGAAACGTTCAACGTGCGGATGATCCTTCAAAAATTTACGCACCGCTTGTCTCAAAGCTCCGGTTCCAATGCCGTGAATTATTCTCACTCTTTTGAAACCGCTCATGTATGATTTATCTAAAAATTTATCAATTTCGTCTTCGATTTCAAAAGTCGTCTTGCCGATTAGATTCAATTCCGCGCTGCGATTTTCAGTTTCAAGCCTGAGCAATACTTCTTTAGATTTCGGTTTTTCGCTTTTTTCTTCAGTCACAGCTTGAAGATTTTCAAGCTTTTCGTTGATTCGCATTGAGCCAATCAGAACTTTTGCCATCTGACCTTCTATCTTCTCGACTTTGCCGATGCGGTTGAGACTTTTGACTAAAACTTTCATTCCTGCCTTTATTTCTTGATGGAAAAACTCTAGAGTTTCGGAGTTGCTAACAGAGGGCGTTTTTTCGCCATCGCCTTTCATTTCTTGAATCAAATGGATAGCTCTTTTCTTCACTTCGGCTTTCTGCGCCGCTAATTGCTTTTCCAGCTTTGCTTTGGTTGCTTTATCTTCTAAAGACTCAATAAAGGCCTTCGCTTGTCGCTCGAAAGATTCAATCGTTTCTTTCAGTTTAGCGGCAAATTCTTGCTGGCGTTTATGCTCTTTTTTGGTGAATTCCGTTTCGAGAAGTTCGTATTTTTCGGCTGTGGCTTTTCGTTCTTCTTCCAAAGCGAGACGTAAATCTTCGGCAAGTTTGTATTCGTTTTTGAGCTTTGTCAAATAGTCATTGATTTTTTGTGTTGAAACTTCTAGTTCTTCTTTGGCTTTTTCAACGATTTCGTCAGGCAGTCCGAATCTCCGTGCGATTTCTATTCCGCTTGATGCTCCTGCAACGCCTATCAACAAACGATATGTCGGTTGCAGTGTTTTTTCGTCGAATTCTACCGAAGCGTTTGTGACATCGGGATTGCTTGCGGCATAGACTTTCAAGCTTTTGTAATGGGTTGAAGCCATTAGTTGGGTATGGTATTTGCGATGGAGATATTCAACAATAGCTACACCTAAAGCCGCACCTTCTTCTGGATCAGTGCCGGTGCCAACTTCGTCGAGTAGAACCAGAGCAGGGCTTTCGTGTCCTTCAGTAGTTTCAAGGGTTTTGATGATTTCGGCGATGCTGGAAATATGGGAAGTAAACGTTGAGAGATTTGCTGATATTGATTGATGATCGCCAATGTCTGCGAGAACCGATCTGTAAAACGGAATTTTTGCGATTTTTGCGGTAACCGGAAGACCTGAGAGCGCCATTAAAGACAAAAGACCTGCTGTTTTCAGGACAACAGTTTTCCCACCGGCATTTGCGCCAGAGATTATCATTGCAGGCTTTTCCTTGGTTAGCGAAAACGAAACGGGAACGATGCGTTGCCCATTTTCCCTTAAGTTTTTCTCCAGCAAAGGATGACGCGCTTGGTCCAGCAAAAGAGTTTCTTCACGGCTAACTTCAGGCACTATTGCATCGAATTTTCTTGCAAATTCTGCTTTTGCCTTCATGAAGTCAAATTCAGTTACAAGGTGAACGGCTATCTCAACAGCCGCGAGTTCATGGCGCAGAATCTCAGTCAGATTGAAGAGAATTCTCTTGATTTCTTGCTCTTCTCGTTCCCTTAAAATCTGAAGCTCATTGTTCAGTTCAATGGCTTCTAGCGGTTCCACAAAGGCTGTTGCTCCCGAAGAGGAAAAACCGTGAGTTACGCCTTGCAGGCTTCCGCGAAAATCGGCTTTAACAGGGATTACAAATCTTTCGTTTCGCTGTGTGATTATTGTATCTTGAATTGCATCGCCAGCTGAGCGGATAATTCTTTCCATCATTCTGATTAAGCGTTCTCTTTGCCGAAGGATTTCACGCCTTATTTCGGAAAGCTCTGGCGATGCCAGATCGCTTATCTCACCGTTCGGTAGAATCGCCCTTTCGATCTTCTGAATTGCCGTAGTGAGACTTGTAGGCAACTTTTTTGCTTTTTCCCAAAGCGTCGGTGTATCAGCTTTGAAAGATTCAATTTCGGCGCGCAAAGAAAGTGCCATTTTGCAAAGGTGACATATTCTTGAAAGCTCATGCACTCCGAGAGAGGCATTTTGAATTTTCAAAATCGAAATCGCTTCACTTGGATCGAAAATATCAGAAAACTCCCACCGAACATGGTTTTCGTTTATGAGGAAAGTTATTTCTTTCAAAGCTTGTAGTTGATTTTTGAGCGCATCGAGGTTTTGGAAAGGTTTTAGATCAAGCACGCGCTTTTTGCCGAGGGGCGTTTGGGCATTTTCGGCAATGAGTTCTAAAAGTTCGTTGTATTCCAGAGTTTCGAGTGAAAAATCTTTCACAGCTTTTCCTAGCTCAAAAATCTTTTTCTAAATTCAGCATTTGTTGGTGCAAGACAAGTGTCGTTTTTGAAAAACTTGTGACGATTTCGGGCGATGATTTTGTAAACAAAATCTCTCAGAGGTTTTGGGACAAGAATCAAAGCATAAAAAATCTTCCATTGTAAGCCTTTTAGTCTTTTGGCGATTTTCAAAACGGCTGTTGAATGGGTATAAGCTTTCCCGTTTTCTAGTAAAACGGTCGAGTCTGTTTTTTCAGGATCAAATCCGTATTTTTCGGCAAGTTCTTTACCTGCTGATGAACGAAGAGGAGCAAATTTGAAAATACCTTTTGGATCACGAGAGATAATAAATCTCACAGATGCATCACAGAACGCGCAATCACCATCGAACAAAACAATTGGATTTTCCATGCCTATCTCCGAGTTCAATTTTAGCCTAACCGTTTTAGGTTCTAAAAGCTAAATGTTCAAATCTTGAAGCAAAAAGTGTTAGGCTCGATAAAACTTGAAACTCGATGGTTGAAATGCTAGCTTTTTGTTTTGAGTCTTTTCATCTTGATATGGAAATAAACATAAGGCTAAGTGGAAGTAAAACTGAAGTCGTAAAGACCATAAACTTACCGGCGACGGTTTTAGATGCACTAAAGTTATTCGACAAGGAAATAGCCAAAAAAGCTATTGCGGCGAAGGTTAACGGGCAAGAAGTTGATCTCAATCGAGAATTGCCGTTAACTAGCGAAGTCGTAGAGATTGAGCCTATTTTTCCCGATACACGCGAAGGATTGGAAGTTATAAGGCATTCAACGGCTCATCTTCTTGCGGCCGCGGTTCTTGATTTGTTTCCGGGCACAAAACTCGGTATCGGACCTGCTTTGATGGACGATCCGAGATACGGATTTTTCTACGATGTAATCGCGCCTAGGCAATTGACAGAAGCAGATTTGCCGATTATCGAAAAGAGAATGCGTGAAATGGCTAAGCGGAATCTTCCCTATAGGCGCGAAGAAGTTGAAAAGGAAAAAATTCTTGAGATTTTCAGAGAGAGGCAAGAACCGCTTAAGTGTGAATTGATTGACGAAAAAGTTGACAAAGTAGGAAGTGTTTATTACATTGACAACTCGCCGTTTATTGATTTCTGTTTAGGTCCACACGTTCCGCACACTGGAAAACTCAAAGCATTCAAGTTGCTGGCGATTTCGGGAGCTTACTGGAAAGGCGACTCAAGCCGCGAGCAGATGCAAAGAATCTACGGAACTGCTTTTGCGACCGAAGAAGAATTGAATGCATGGCTTAAACAGCGAGAGGAAGCTGAAAAGCGCGATCATCGTCGTCTTGGGAAGGAACTTGATCTTTTCTCCATTCATGAAGAATACGGACAAGGCTTGATATTTTGGCATCCGAAGGGCGGAGCGATCAGAAAAGAAATGGAAGATTACTTGCGCTATGAGCTACAAAAACGTGGCTACGGAATGGTTTTCACTCCTCATATTGCAAAGCGCCAACTGTGGCAAATATCGGGTCATGAAGAAAACTATGCCGACTCGCTTTTCGAGCCGATGAAGATGCCCGAAAAATTCAACGAAGAGATTGAATTTCGCATAAAACCGATGAATTGTCCCTTTCATATTGGCATCTACAAAACTCGCCCGCGTTCTTACAGGGAACTCCCTTTGAGATATGCCGAATTGGGAACTGTTTATCGTGCAGAGCTTTCAGGCACGCTTCATGGCTTGATGCGTGTTCGTGGGTTTACTCAAGATGATGCTCATATCTTCTGCACGCCAGAGCAGGTCGAAGATGAAGTCGGTGGATGCGTTGATTTTGCATACGATGTTCTGAAAACTTTTGGATTCGAGAAATTCAAAGTCGAGCTTTCGGTGCGTGGGAAAGATGACAATAAGCATTATCTGGGTTCGGATGCAGACTGGGAAAAAGCAGAAAAAGCGTTAGTTCATGCTCTTGAAAAGCGAGGTATAAGCTACGAAAGAATCGAAGGAGAAGCGGCATTTTACGGGCCTAAAATTGATATTAAGGTTGAAGACTCTATCGGAAGGCTTTGGCAACTTTCAACCGTCCAGTTTGACTTTAACTTGCCGGAAAGATTTGAGCTTGAATACATCGGAGAAGACAACAAGCCGCATCGTCCCGTGATGGTGCATCGCGCGCTTTTTGGCTCGATTGAAAGATTCTTCGGGGTTTTGATAGAGCATTACGCAGGTGCTTTCCCATTTTGGCTTGCACCAGTTCAGGTAGCAATTCTGCCTATAACTGATAGAATCAACGATTATGCAGAAGAAGTCGCAAGTAAGCTCAGAGAGCATGATTTTCGGGTTGAGGTTAATTTGAAATCCGACAAAATAGGTGCAAAGATAAGAGATGCTCAACTGCAAAAAATTCCTTTCATGCTGATTTTAGGTGACAAAGAGAAAGAATCTGGACTAATCGCTGTTCGCGAAAGAAAACACGGTGATCTTGGGCAGATTGGACTTGCCGAATTTATAAAAATTTTGCAAAATTTGAGAAGGTCGAAAGCAATTGCTTTTGACCCAGAAAAATTTTTTCAGATAAAGGAGGAGGAGGCTTATAAAGCATAGCAATAGCAAGGGAAACTACCGAACGAACGAAAGAATCAGAGTTCCTGCCGTTAGGGTTATTGACGAGAATGGCCAGCAAATAGGGATAATGGACACTCGCGACGCTATCAAACGAGCCAGAGAAGTAGGGCTTGATCTGGTCGAGGTTGCTCCCAACGCAAATCCACCGGTTTGCCGAATAATTGATTACGGTAAGTTTCTCTACGAGCAAAAGAAAAAACAGCAAGAAGCAAAGAAAAAACAAACGGTTATAACGGTCAAGGAAGTGAAATTCCGACCTTCGACCGATGACCATGATTACAGCTATCGTGTCAAACACTGTCGCGAGTGGCTTACTGAAGGCAACAAAGTTAAAGCAACGGTTTCATTTCGCGGGCGCGAAATGGCTTATCAGCAACTGGGAGCAAATATCATTGAAAAACTTAAACAAGATTTAGCAGACATAGCCGATTTGGAAGTGTCGCCGAAAATGGAAGGCCATCAGATGGTTGCTATCTTCGCACCTAAGAAGAAAAAATAAGCAAATAGAATTTTGAGCCTTTCACTGGACTTTCTTTGTCTAGTTTGAGAAAATTTTCTTTTTCAACAGAAAGGAGTATTTATGCCTAAATTAAAGACACACAAAGGAGCGGCTAAGCGTTTTCGCATAACGGCGAATGGGAAAATCAAAAGAGGACATTCGCATGCCCGACACATACTTACGAAAAAATCTTCAAAGCGAAAGCGCAAACTCGATATTGATACTCTAGTTTCAGAAGCTGACGTTGCACGCGTCAAAGAAATGCTTCCTTACGGTCGGAAGTAAGCTATTTTTAGGAGGATAAGAGAATGCCCCGTGTAAAACGTGGTAACAAGAGACGTGAAAGAAGAAAAAAGATATTAGCGTTAGCGAAAGGTTATCGTGGAACCAAATCGAAGCTATATCGTTCGGCTAAAGAATCGGTCGAAAGGGCATTGAAATTTGCCTATGTAGGCCGAAAGTTGAAAAAGCGTGATTTTCGCTCGCTTTGGATTGTCCGAATCGGAGCCGCCGCCAGACAAAACGGTTTGAACTATTCGCAGTTTATACATGGCTTGAAATTAGCCGGAATAGATTTGAACCGCAAAGTCTTGGCAGACATGGCCGTAAGACATCCAGAAGCTTTCGCCGCAATAGCCGGACAGGTCAAAGAAGTAATCAGCAAAAAACAAGCTACTGCTTGAAACTTGAAACTCAACCACAGGTTTTTTCTTTGGATTTAAGTTAAAAATCTGTGGTTTGAATTTTATGCGGGAAAAGATTCAGAAAATTCGAGAAAATTTCGAGCTTGAGTTTCGGCAGTTTCAAGAGATAGATTTTTTGCGCTTAAGCCTTTCCGACGCAGAAGGTTTGATGCGCAATTTACAAGAGTTCAAAGCGAAACATACTGGTAAAAAGTCAGAGATTGCCGAGGCGAAAAAGCTCATCAAAGAAATCCCGCCTGAAGAGCGTGCTGAGTTCGGCCGGTCGGTTCAGGAAGCCGAAAGGCAGATGCTCTCTTTGATACAAGAGGCAGAGAAGAGGTTAAAAGATTTTATTGCCGAGACGAAAATAAGACGCGAAACTCTAGATGTTACAATACCGGGATTTCGCTGGCGCACAGGTCATCTTCATCCGATAACTATTTTACGCCAAAAGATTGAGGATATTTTCGTTTCGATGGGCTATGCGGTTGAAGATGATCGCGAGATTGAGAACGATTATTACAATTTCGATGCACTGAACATTCCAGAAGGACATCCCGCGCGCGAGGCACAAGATACCTTTTACACTACAAAAGGGCTTGCGTTGCGTTCGCAAACTTCAACAGTGCAAATTCGGGCGATGGAGCGTCGAGGAGTGCCAATCAGAATAATCGCTCCCGGAAAAGTTTTCCGTAATGATACGCCTGATCCGACTCATGTTCCGATGTTTCATCAGGTTGAGGGCTTGTGTGTTGATAAGGGAATCTCGATGGCGCATCTGAAAGGCACTGTTGCCGAGTGGCTTCGTCGTCTTTTTGGAAAAGAAACCAAAATCCGAATGCGTCCGAGCTATTTCCCTTTCACCGAACCGAGTGCAGAATTCGATTGTTCATGCTTCAAATGCAGTGGCACCGGCATTTTTCAAGATGAAAAATGCAGACCTTGCAAGGGAACAGGCTGGATAGAACTCGGTGGTTGTGGTATGGTGCATCCGAACGTCCTTAAAAACTGCGGCGTCAATCCTGAAATCTACTCTGGATTTGCTTTCGGTTTTGGACTGGAAAGAATGTGTGCAATGCTTTATTCTATTGACGACATCCGCTTGATGTTTGAAAATGACATAAGATTCTTGCGGCAGTTTCGATAAATTCCGTCCTATGAACATAAGCTACAATTGGCTTAAAGACCTTATAGAAATAGAGCTATCGCCATACGAGCTAGCCGAAAAACTCACAAATGCAGGACTAGCGGTTGATAGCGTCGAGCGTTTTGGTGACGATTATGTTTTAGTTTTCGATTTAACCTCTAATCGCTCGGATTGCCTTTCGCATCTTGGAATAGCCCGCGAGGTTAAGGCACTGACGGGCAAAGAGTTAAAGCTAAGCTACAACGATCCTGAAGTAGCTTCGGCAAGAACTGAAACTGCTGATAATTTAGAGACCAAGCTAAACGCTTCACCGTGCGGATTGGTTACCATCGAAGCTCCAGACCTTTGCTATCGTTTCACGGCTAGAATTATCAAGAACGTCAAAGTGGAAAAATCGCCTGAATGGCTTATCCGAAGGCTTGAGGCAGTTGGAGAGCGTGCAATAAACAACATTGCAGACATTACGAACTACGTAATGCACGAACTCGGCCAGCCTATGCACGCTTTCGATCTAGACAAACTCACTGAGAATCGAATTGTAGTAAGAAGAGCTAGGAAAGGCGAGAAGATTAAAACTCTTGACGAGGTGGAAAGAAATCTCGATGAAACAATGCTTGCTATTTGCGATGCGGAAAAGCCTGTTGCAGTAGCTGGAATAATGGGCGGATTTCATTCGGGGATTTCTGAAAATACAAAGAACGTTTTACTCGAGGTTGCTTATTTCGACAGAAACTCAATCCGTCAAACTTCCAGAAAACTTAAACTTTCAACTGAAGCAAGCTACAGATTTGAACGAGGCGTTGATATTGAAAACTTGATTAGAGCATCAGACCGTGCAACTGAGCTTATATGCGAAATAGCAGGTGGAGAAGCAGACGCATTCGTTGATGTTTATCCAACAAAGAGAAGCGAGCTAGCGGTTTCTCTGAGACCGCAAAAAATCAAGACTTTGCTTGGCTACGATGTTGAAGTAGAAGAAATTAAGCGGATTCTGTCGCTATTAGGTTTCAAGCTGAAAGATGAATTTTCTAATGGATTGAGCTTTGTAGTTCCTTCATGGCGGCATGATGTTTCAATTGAAGAAGACTTAGTGGAGGAAATCGCACGAATTTTAGGCTATGACCGCATTCAAGAAGAAATACCGCCTTCCTTTGGTGCAGGAGAATATCAACCAAGCGAAGAACGCAAAAGGAATTTGAGAAAGACGCTTGCCAACATGGGGTTTGACGAAGCGATCTCATACAGTTTCATTGATGCGTCGCATGATGCTAGATTTGAAATCGTGCCGAATTTGGTTAATGAAAATTTGCAAGAGAAATTCATAACGCTGATGGATTCAATCATAGAAGGCGCTGTTAGAATGCGTCCGACGCTTCTTTCCGGACTTCTCGATGCCGTGCGGACGAATTTTAATCGTGGCGAGCGGAATCTGAAATTATTTGAAATTGGCAGAGTTTTTGCCGCTTTTGATGATAAAGAAGGCGCGTTTCCGATTGAACGAGAACTTTTCGCAATGGTTATTACAGGCGGTTTGATGCTGGAAGGTAGGGCGCTGCCGACAAGAGAAGTTGATTTCTACGATTTGAAAGGTGCTTTAGAGGCTTCGTTTGAGGCTTTGCAGTTGCCGTTTTGCGAATTTGTAGAGAAAGACATCAAGCATTTAAGAAAAGGACAATCGGCTTTGGTGAAGGTAGGCGGCAAAGAAGTTGGCTATATCGGGCGCCTTTCGGATGGGATAAGCGAAATTTACAAATTCCGCCAGCCTGTTTTCGTTGCAGAAGTTGATCTTCAGACTTTGCTTGAGTTTGAGCCAGTAAAGCCAATTTACCAACCACTCCCGATTTATCCTTCCATCATTCGAGACACAGCGTTTTTGGTCAAGGGCAATGTCAACTTCGCTCAAATAAAAGAATCTCTCGAAAAGGAAGCCTTCCAAAATCTTTCAAAAATCGAGTTTGTTGAGCTTTATCAAGGCAAGGAATTAGCGGGAGACGAGCGTTCTTTGACGATTCGCTTTGAATTCAGAAGCAATGAAAAAACTTTGACAGAGGAAGAAGCGGAAGAGAGCCACAACCGAATAGTTGAATTTTTAGAAGAAAAATTTGGCATTAGAAAAAGATTTTAAGCCTTTGCTAGCTTAACGCATGAATGCATCTTAAGCCTAACCATCTTGAAGTGAGATAGCTTCACCAAAATCTAGACATCAGAATTTTTCTGCTTTTCAGCGTTCTTATCCTGCTCTTCGTCGGAATCTTCAGGTTTGTAGATTTCGTAGTTGTAAGAGTCGTCATAGTAGTATCTGCGGGTTTCTATATCGGATTGCCACACTGATTTTCTTAAGATTTTTTTATGTTTTTTTCTGCTGTTCGCTTTGTGCATAATCTTAATTATAGGAGCTAAGACTATGTTCAGGAAAAACTTTTTGATTGCTTCTGCGTTTTTTGTTTTGGGGTTATCTCTTTCTTATCTTCCTTTGGACTTTAGCATTGTCGGACAAGCGCAAAATGCAAAGGTTTCCAGCCCATCGGAAAAGCCGAGTCTTGAGTATCAGATAGGTGCAATTTTGTATGTTCAGAAAGCGGCTGAATACAGAGCGCTTTGCTATCAGGCTTTCAATTGGGCAAAAAGAGTGATTGACGAAGATGAAAAGCTGATGAAGAAGCTACCAAAGTCTGAGCGGAACCGCCCGCGTGCGATTATATTTGACATTGACGAAACGGTGCTTGACAATTCACCTGCCCAAGCATACGGAGTTTTGAACAACCGACCTTTCAACCTTCCCGATTGGTATGCTTGGGGAGAAATGCGAAAGGCAAAAGCATTGCCCGGTGCTGTTGAGTTTGCCAAATATGCTAACTCAAAAGGCATAAGGCTCTTCTACATCTCAAATCGCGACGAGGTGCAGAAGCAGGCAACGATTGATAATCTCATCAAGGTTGGATTTCCTGATGTTTCTGAAGAAACCGTGATACTTCGTCAAGGTGAATCTTCTAAAGAAGCGCGCCGACAAGCTGTGGCTTCCAAATACCGAGTTGTTGCACTTTTTGGCGATAACCTAAACGATTTTGCAAAGGAATTCGAGAAGAAAAGCGTTGAAGATAGATTTCTTGAAACCGATAAAGTCAAAGAACTTTGGGGACAAAAATATATTGTCTTGCCAAATCCGATGTATGGGGATTGGGAGAGTGCTATCTACGACTACCAACGCTTGACTGAGCAGGAAAAAGCAGAAAGAAGACTCAAGGCTTTGGAATTGCCTTGAAAACCTTAAGACTGATGGAGATTAAGTTATGAACTTGAACGGGAAAGTTGCATTTGTCACAGGTGGGACAAAAGGCATCGGATTTGCGATAGCAAGGGAGCTTTTGAAGGCAGGTGCTAGAGTTTTCATCTGCGCTAGGACTCAATCGGACATAAAAAAAGCCTTGAATGAGCTTTCTTCATACGGCAGGGTTGAAGGTGAAATCTGCGATGTTCGTAGCGAAGAGCAGGTGCGAACTTGCTTGCAACACTGTGAATATCTGTTCGGCGGATTGGATATTTTGATTAACAATGCTGGAATCGGAATCATCGGTAAAACCGTCGAAGAAATGTCGGGCGATGAATTTAGGCAAACCTTGGAGACGAATCTTTTCGGTGTTTTCTATGCTTGTCATTACGCAGTGCCCATGATGAAAAGGCGAGGTGGCGGCTATATCATAAACATCTCCAGCCTTGCGGGACAGAATGCTCACCCAAGAATGGCGGCTTACAATGCTTCAAAATTTGCCTTGAATGGGTTTTCAGAAGCACTGATGCAAGAAGTCCGTCATGACAACATAAAGGTAAGCTACATTTGTCCCGGTTCGGTAAATACGTCGTTCGGCAACGACGCTCCTTCTGAGGATCGAGCATGGCAACTTCAACCAGAAGACATCGCAGAAGTTGTGCTTGACTTGTTGAAGATGCATCCACGAGCCTTGCCGAGTAAGATTGAAATCAGACCTAGCAAACCACCGAGGAAATGAAACTAAATAAGCTGGAAGTTAAGAAATAACGACAGAATTGAAGATGAGCGGTGACGAGAAAAAATCAAATGCATCGAAACTTACATTTCAAACACCTTTGGTTAGCTTGCATGAATACGGAATAGCGGGTTTGACAAAACACCGAGCACGCAAATTGGCTTTGGCACTCGCCACGATAGCCGAAAAGCGAAATCTTAATGAAGTTACGGTTGAAGACTTGCTTTATTATCTGCCGATGCGCTGGGAAGATAGATCGAATCTCATAAAAATCCCACAACTACGCGTCGGCATGGAAGCTTCGCTCGATTTATACGTTCGGGTTGCTGGTGGATACAAGGTCGGAAAAAATCGCGATCCGAAACAGCCACCGCTCTACATTTTCGAGATTTCAGCTTCTGATGCCGAAATGTTTTACAAACCGGTTGTTGTTTGGTGGTTTGTTTCGGGAAAACGTGCAGAGCAGATAATCAAATATCATGAGTCACGCTTTAAGCGCGGAACGAGATTTGTTGCATACGGTAAATGGGAATGGGATATTAAAAAAGCCACTTTCTCGCTAAAAATAAACAAACCTGATGAATTGGAAATCTTGCCTGTTGACACGGATTTATCTTCACCTGGAAACTCAGGTGCTTCAAGCACTCTTTTTGATTATTTCGCTAAAACCGACGCCAGCGCTACAACTCAAAGCGATCTTAAAGCCAAAGATGACTTTGAGGAATCGGAAGAATCATTGGAGGATGAGGAGTTTGATGAGTCCGATCAATTCCCGATGATTCACACGGGAAGGCGCGTCCCAGTTTATCGAAAGCTGGGCATTTTTCAGACTAAAAAGCTACGTGAGATTATTTTCGACGTTCTGCAAAAACTCGACTACGACAGCATCGAAGAAAAACTGCCACAGTCGTTGCTCAAAAGGCAAAACTTGATTCCGCTTAGGCAAGCAATTCGCGAAATTCACTTTCCGCCCGAAAACTCAGACTTGAAAGAATACATACAAGCTCGTTCGCAAGCTCATCAGCGATTGATTTTTGAAGAATTTTTTTGGGTTTCATTTTGCTTGCAGTTGAAGAGAAGAGAAAGAGAACTAGAAAGAAAGGGAACTGTAATCGAGATAAACGATGCAATCAGGCAAAGGATATTTTCAATCCTGCCTTTTGAGTTAACATCGGCTCAAAAAAGAGTTGTAGAGAGAATTTTCAAGGATATGACTTCCGAGGTGCCGATGAATAGGCTCATTCAAGGTGATGTAGGAAGTGGGAAAACCATTGTTGCTCTTTTAGCAATGCTTCTTGCAATGGAGAATGGCTATCAAGCGGCATTGATGGTGCCAACGGAAATACTTGCCGAACAACACGCACGAAAGATAAAAAGCCTTCTTGAAGGAAAACTTCCTTACAAGGTTGAGCTTTTGGTGGGCGGACTGAAACCTTCTGAAAAACGCCGTATTCAAAAAGAGATAGCCGAAGGTAAAGTAGATGCAGTTATAGGAACACATGCCTTGATTCAGGAAGGCGTGAAGTTCAAGAATTTAGGGTTAGCAGTGATAGATGAACAGCACAGATTCGGTGTTTTGCAAAGAGCAGAACTTCAATCAAGAGGCTACAACATTGATGTTTTAGTCATGACGGCAACGCCGATACCGCGCTCGCTTGCTATGACGGTTTATGGAGATTTAGAAATTTCTGTTATTGATGAACTTCCGCCTGGACGAACGCCAGTTAAGACAGTCGTATTGGGAGAAGATAAGCGCGAAGGCGTATATCGCGGCATTAAGCGAGAAGTTGATCTGGGAAGGCAGGTTTATATCGTCTATCCGCTGGTTGAAGAGTCCGAAAAAATGGATTTGAAAGCGGCAACTGAAATGTATGAAAAGCTGAGCAAGCAAATTTTCCCGCAATATCGCGTGGGACTTTTGCATGGAAAGATGAGACCTGCTGAAAAAGATGAAATAATGCGCGATTTTGCGTCTGGAAAGATACAGATTTTAGTTTCAACAACTGTGATAGAAGTGGGAGTTGATGTCCCGAACGCTTCTTTGATGATTGTTGAACATGCGGAAAGATTCGGGCTTTCTCAACTTCACCAGTTGCGAGGGCGTGTTGGTAGAGGTGCATCGCAAAGCTACTGTGTTTTGATGACAGGCGACAAAAAGACTGAAACAGCGAAAGAACGTCTGGGAATCATGGAAGAAACCAATGACGGATTCAAAATTGCTGAAAAGGATTTGGAATTGCGCGGCCCCGGCGACATTCTGGGCACTAAACAATCTGGCTTGCCGGATTTCAGAGTCGGCAATATCGTCCGTGACTTGGAAATTCTCGAAAGAGCAAGAATCGAAGCGCAAAATTATTTGAAGGACAAAGGCTTGACTGCAGAAACTGCGAAGATGATCGAGATTGCTAAGTCAAATCCACGCTTTAGATTGGCTGGTATCGGCTGAAAAAAGTTTTGTCGAGAGACTTGAGAATTAAAAAGTTTTTGCAAGAGATTACATGCGAAACAAAATTCCGTCTTAGGTGTGCTTTACTTGTTGGTTAATTCAACGAATTTTTGAAGTTTGTCGAATGCCTGTCCGCTATCAATGCTTTGTTCTGCTAGACGCGTTGCATCACGGAGATTTTCGGCTAAACCTGCAACGAAAAGTGCCGCTGCCGCATTTATTATAACCAAGCTTCTAGCTTCATCTCGGCGTTTGCCTTGCAGCATTTCTTTTATAATTTCGGCGCTTGCTTCTGGCGATTCGACACGAAGATTTTCAATCGGATAGCGTTTCAAGCCAAAATCTTCGGGCGCTATTTTGAAGGTCGCTACTTTGTCTTTTGTAACTTCAGCTACGAAAGTTTCATCCGAGAGCGTAATTTCGTCTAGCCCATCTAAGCCGTGAAAAACCCAAGCTTTTTCAGTGTTTAGAAGTGCCAAAGCTTTAGCCATTGGTTCGACCAAAGACAGATGCCAAACACCTATGATTTGTTTTGGCGCCGCGGCCGGGTTTGAAAGCGGTCCTAGAAGATTCATCGTAGTTCTGATTCCAAGATTGCGGCGAACTTCTCCAACCTTAACCAGTGCAGGGTGAAATTTAGGTGCAAACATGAAACATATTCCGATGGTTTCTAAGCACGATTCTTCGATTTCTGGATTAACATTTATTTTTGCACCTAAAGCCTCCAAAACATCGGCACTTCCCGTTTTACTGCTGATTGCACGGTTGCCATGTTTTGCTACTGGTAAACCCGCTCCTGCAATCACGAATGCCGATGCCGTTGATACGTTGAAAACCTTCTTCTTGCCGGAGCCTGTGCCTGCTGTGTCTATGAAATTTTTATGGCTGGTGTTGATTTTTATAGCTTTCGCTCTCATCGCTTTAGCCATTCCGGCTAATTCTTCAGCCGTTTCGCCCTTGATTGTGAGAGCAACTAAAGCAGCAGCAATTTGTGCATGGTTTGCAGTTTCGCTTGTCAAAGCCGAGAAAAATTCTTCCGCTTCTTGAAAAGAGAGATTTTCACCACGCATCAATCGGATCAGAAAAGGATACAATTCGGTATCAGCTTGGCTACTGATAGGCTTTGTTGACAGCAACCATTCGTTTCTAGCCATATTACAAGTTCAAAAAGTTTTGCAAGAGTTTTTTTCCTTCTGGCGTAAGGATTGATTCAGGATGAAACTGCACGCCTTCGACTCGGTAGTTTCTATGCCTCAATCCCATTATGAGTCCGTCTGGTGTGGTGGCAGAAATTTCTAAAGAATCGGGCAAACTTTCTCTTTCTACAATCAAGGAATGGTAGCGCGCAGCTTTGAACCGATATGTCAAGCCTTCAAAAATAGTTTTATTGTCGTGGCATATTTCAGCATATTTCCCGTGAACAGGAAAAGGAGCGCGCACTACCTTCCCACCGAAAAACTGTCCTATAGCTTGATGACCTAGACAAACTCCAAGTATCGGCACTTTGTTGTAAAACTTCTCGATAACCTTTAGCGTAATGCCTGCACTGTCTGGAGTGCCGGGACCTGGGGAGATGACGATCCTATCAGGTTTCATCTTTTTTATTTCCTCAATTGTGATTTGGTCATTGCGGCGAACTATCATCTCTGCACCGAGTTCGCCTAGATACTGAACCAAGTTGTAGGTAAAAGAATCATAATTATCAATGACGAGAAGCATAGCTACCTACCTCAACATTTGAGCGATTTCGGTATTTTTTCTTTCAGTTGCCCAATCAAAAGCAGTTTTTCCTTTTTTGTCTTTTAGCTTTTTGTCGGCTCCAGCCTTTAGAAGTATTTCCACGACAGCTTTGCGAACTTCTAGTGGAGCTTTGTTGTTTTCGGCAATATACATCAGCGGTGTTACGCCGTTAGCTTCGGCTAAGTTTACGTTTGCGCCTTTGTTGATGAGCATCTGAACGATATTCGGGTTTACGGTAGCGCCAATACAGGCTTCAGCTAACGGAAGTCCGCCTTCGCTATCGGCAATGTTCGGATCAGCGCCTTTTTCCAAAAGTTTTTCCACCAAATCCTCTCTTCCGCGAGTTACTGCCAAATAAAGCACCGTTTGATTCTTCAGGTTTCCTTTAGCTCCGCCAATGTTTACATCAGCACCCTTTTCTAAAAGATAGTTGAAAATTTCTTCCTTCTGCTTCGATAAAGCGAGATGGAGTGGGAACTGTCCTAGGTCATCTTTCAGATTGATGTCTGCGCGGTCTGCGATGAGTTTTACTGTTTCAAATTCAGCATTTGCGATGGAATAAGTTAAGGCAGTTTCTCCGCGCTTGTTTTTTGTGTTTGGATCGAATCCGGCATCTAGAAAACCGCCTACTGCGACTCTATCGTTTTGTTGAATTGCGCGGAAGAAATCTTCTTGAGTGAAGGCATAGCCGCGAATTTTCAAGATATTCTTAGCCATTTCGGGCGAGGATTTTTCATCGCGGCTATCGCAACCGATAAGCAAAAAGCAAAACAGCAGTAAAGTTAATAATTTCTTCATGGGTTCGATTTTTAGAATACTTTCTCTGCCACCTCGATTGCTTTTATCAAAGCTTTGGCTTTGTTTAGGCATTCTTCATATTCTTTTTCGGGCACGGAATCTGCGACAATTCCTGCCCCTGCTTGAATTGATGCGGTGCTACCGCGAATTTGAATGGTGCGAATAGCAATACAAGTATCGAGGTTGCCGGCATAATCAACATAACCGACTGCACCGGCATAAACGCCGCGCGGAGTAGGCTCAAGCTCGCTAATGATTTTCATAGCACTAACCTTCGGCGCTCCAGAGACTGTTCCTGCCGGAAAACAAGCTACTAATGCATCAAAGCAGTCTAGATCAGAACGCAATGTTGCTTTCAAACTCGTGACCATGTGTTGGACATGGCTGTATTTTTCTATCTTCATCAGTTCCTCGATCTCGATAGAGCCGAATTCAGCGACCTTTCCTAAATCGTTTCTTCCCAAATCAACTAGCATTATGTGTTCGGCGATTTCTTTTTCGTCCGAACGCAAGTCTTCGCCTAATATCCAATCCTCGGTTTCGTCTTGACCTCTTTTACGAGTTCCTGCAATTGGGCGATACTCTAAGGCTTTCCCACGAACACGAATAAGCATCTCGGGTGAAGAGCCTATCAAGGTTTCATCGCCTGTTCTTAAAAGGAACATATAAGGCGAAGGATTTATTACTCTCAAAGCACGATAGATGTTGATTGGTGTTGCTTCGGTTTCTTGTTTGAAGTTTTGAGATAAAACAACCTGATAAACGTCACCAGCTAGAATGTGTTCCTTTATTTTCTTGACAGCTTCTATGAATTCAGCCTTTGTGAAGTTTGAGATTATGCGTTTGTCTTTATTATGAATTAAGGGATTAACGGGGATTGGAATAGGTTGGAGAAGAAGTTTTTCAATTCTTTCGGTTTCAGCAATTGCTATTTGATAAAGTTCGCGCAAGATGTTTTCGTCTTCTTCGGCTTCATCGGTGAAAACAACAGAAACAATTTCAATCGTTTGGCGGAGGTGATCGAAAACAATTACGTTTTTGAAAAACATCCAAACAGCATCATTTGTATTGTATTCCTTGCCATCGTCAAGGATTGGCTCGATGAGCCTAATCAAATCATAAGCTATGAATCCGACAGCTCCTCCACAAAGTGGGGGTAGTCCTGAACGAACTGCAAGTTTTCTTTTAGCAAAATGTTCTTTTAGATAATCAAAAATCAAAGTGTCTTCAAGTGTGCTAATTTGACCGAATTCCTCGACGATTATTTTTCTTCCTCTTGCTTTTACGATTAAGTAAGGATTAGCGGCCAAGAATGAGTAACGTGCCAAGCGTTCACCGCCTTCGATGGATTCAAAAAGAAAAAACTTGTCTGAACTGCTACAAACTTGCAAGAATGCGCTAACAGGTGTATTTAGGTCTGCCAAAACCTTTCGCGTAACTGGAACGACATTGCCTTTTTTGGCTTCTTCAAGAAACTCTCCAAAAGATTTTGGTGTAATCTTAATCATTTTCAAAATCCTTAAAGTGTAGTCAATGGATTGTTGAAGCCCTGCGTTTATATTATGACTTGAAAAGCTAAAGTTTTTCTAGAAAAAACTCGTTCCTGTTAACCAATGTCCGCCATCTACGACTAAGGTAACGCCGTTTATGTAGCTTGCGGCGTCTGAGCATAAAAAGAGTGCGGCATTTTCTATGTCAGAAATTTTGCCGAATCTTTGAAGCGGAATTCTTTCTCTTAATTTCTCTTTCATGTTTTCAGGTAAAAGTCTTCTCATGCCTTCTGTATCTTCGATGGGACCTGGAGCAATTCCATTTACTCTGATGCCATAGCGGCCCCACTCTACCGAAAGATTTCGTGTGATTGCGTCAACACCAGCTTTTGCTGCCGAAACGTGGATCTGCATCGGTGTCGCCAAATAATGCAGGGTTGCAGATATGTTTAGAATTTGCCCTTTTGATTTTTTGAGTTCCTCAAAAGCGGCTCTGCAAACATTGAAAGTGCCCTTTGTATCAATATCAACGACAACGCCGAAACCGTTTGACGAAAGTTCTTCAGCTTTGCAAAGGAAATTGCCTGCCGCTCCGTTTACGACAATGTCAATTTTGCCAAAGCGTTTGACCGTTTCGGCTATAGCGTTTGAAACAGCTTCATAATCGCGAACATCTGAAACAATGGCAAAACATTCCCCACCTTTTGACTCTATTACTTGTCGCATCGCTTCAAGATTTTCCATTTTTCTTGAAGTGATGGCTACTTTGGCTCCATGTTCGGCAAAAGCTCTGGCAATTCCGCCGGTGATTCCCGTTCCACCACCGGTTACAAAAGCAACTTTGTCTTGTAGAATTTTATCTGCGAATACTTTCATCTTGAATGAAGCATCTTAACACAACAAAGCCTGAATCGTCGAATAAAAATGACTAAAAAGAAAAGGATTTTTGTTTTGTTACTTTCGATTGCGCTGATCTCAATAAGCCTCTTTTTCCTTTTTTACACAACCGAAGAAAACGAAGATATTTTGCATTTATTGCCGGATAAAACAATAGCCTACTTTGAAACACAAGACTTGAAAAAGCTAGTTTCGACAGTGCAAAGTCCTCGAGTTTCAAATTTTCAGTTGAGAGATTTTCCTTCGGGAATTCTATTGGCTTTGGCTGTAACAGATTTTGAGTTTCAAGAAGTCAATGAAAATCAGGATGAAGCCATAGTCAGTCTAAAGCCGAAGTTTCTTGGTATTTTGAAAACCGAATACTGGCAAAGATCGAATCTCTCTTTTGTCGAAAATCAGTTTGATTTGATAATTCGTAGTTTCAACGGCGAAAATCTGAGCCGTAAAAGAGAAGATGGTAGAATTGTTTGGTCTGCGGATGGAGAGGAAAAATTTTTCTGTTTGGTTTTGCATAATCTAATTCTTTTTTCTAACGATTCGGAATTGATTGAATTTGCATCAATGCAGACTAAAAACAAGATGAATAATCACTCATCGAAGGAAGTTTCTGGTTTAGCAGAACGAAAAAGCAAATCGAACAAATATGGCGAAAAGTTTATCACTGTAGAACGAATAAAAAGGGAAAGGGAGAAAGCTAAAGATGCATTAGCTTTTGCCTACGCCTCAAAAGATTGCATCTCCAAGCTATCAGCTCTAGTAGCGGCTTCAGTGGCTAGCTTTGCTTCTGAAGATAAAAATTCGAGAGAAGTTTTATTTAAGACTATCAATGATTCGATAAGTTCTTCACTTGAAAGTATCTCGTGGCAAATGTCCGGAAGTGAAGGACAGATCAAAGACGTTTTTTTGGTGGAAGTGGAAAAATCTTTGACAGAGGTTTTCAAATCAGGCTTTCAGCCTTACAAGGGTGAAGTTTCTGAACTTGTAAGATTTGTCCCGTTGAAGGCATCAGGTTTTACTAGATACAGTTTTCAAAATCCGAGACTTGCATGGCGGAGTTTCGTGCTTTCGATTTTCGGGAACATCAGTTTGTTAGAGTATTCGGCAATTACTAATTTGTTTTTTGAGGTTTACGGCATCAAAGATGCAGAAAATTTTCTGGATTCAGTCGAGCAGGAGATTTTTGTAATTAGGTTTGATGAAGATAACTCAGTTATTGTCGGTAAGGTTAAGGATTTGGAGAAATTAAAAAAGTCTATTGCTGGAATAGACTTTGCAAAGAAACCTGCTCAGGAATTTGGCGCTGATGTTTGGCGAGCGGACGAATTAGCAGTTGCGTTACTCGAAGGAAAAGTGTTTTTAGGAAATCCCGAAAGTGTTGTTGAGTGCTTAAAAACAGGGAAAGAAGACTTAAAAGCCGTGGAGGTGAAAATGCCAGAAGAAATCCCTGTATTCACTTTTTCAAAATCCGAAAATTCACATCGAAAAAGCAAGATTTTGTTTTCTGATCTAGGTATTCGTTATGAGCATGTTTCTAAATCGGGCTTAATTTCCAATCTGCTTGGTTTAGTTGATTCAAGATGAAAAACACGCTTTAACATCTAACGAAAAGCCGAAATTTGAGACGAGTTTCTTAATCTGTGTTTTTCTTAAAGTCTGGAGGATAGTAAACAAGTTCGATTATCTGTCCGTCAACGCCTTTTGTATAAAACGAAGATGTGCCGTCGCGATGAGGTTTTATGGGACGACCTTCGCGGCGAGCCGCTTCTTCTAGCTCCTCAAAGGTTTCGACTCTCAAGCCGATATGAGGCGGATGCTTTGAATTCGGTGGCAAAAGTGCAATGCCAAATCCCTTAGGATCGCGCATCATCGCCCAGTCATCATAAAGAGTTTCAACCTTGAAACCAAGCCTTTTGTATTCTTCGACGGCTTTTTGTAAATCTGAACACTTTACTGCCAGATGATCTACGACTCCTACGAATCTAATGTTTTTTTCGTCCGACATAGCTTTCTGATAAAATCTTATCAAGTTTTTGGAGAGTAAGAAAATGAAAAATTTACGTATAGCATCACTGCTACCATCGGCAACTGAAATAGTTTGTGCTTTAGGGTTAGGTGAGAATTTGGTTGGAGTCACGCACGAATGCGATTTTCCGCCTGAAGTTGTGGGAAAACCGCAATTGACAAAGAGCCGGATTTCGCATGAAAGAATGACAAGCAAAGAGATTGATCATGCGGTTCGCTCTCAACTCGATGGACACGGTTCGATTTATGATCTTAATGCAGAGCTTTTGGCGGAACTCCAACCTGATGTGATTATCACGCAAGAATTATGCGAAGTTTGCGCCGTAAGCTACAAAACCGTTCAGCAGGCAGCGCGTATGTATGTTGCCGATGCTAAAGTTATCTCGCTTGAGCCAAACACGATTTCTGATATTCTTGAAAACATTCTCTTTGTCGGTGAAGTTTGCGGAGTAGCCGAACGCGCTCGAAAGGTAGTAGATCGTCTTAAAGAAAGACTTGAGAAGCTTAAAGAGAAAACGTCCAAGGTAAAGCACCGTCCGCAAGTTTTCATGATGGAATGGTTAGAGCCACCCTTTTCGCCAGGGCATTGGGTCCCCGAACAGGTTGAATATGCTGGTGGAATCTGCCTTTTGGGAAGAAAAGGACAAAAAAGCGCTACGATAACCTACCAGGAAATCATAAAAGCAAAGCCTTCAGTTCTGGTTTTAATTCCTTGCGGATACTACATTGCTGACATTCTCAATCAACTTGAGAAAACTTATTTTCCGAAAGATTTTTTGGAAATCCCGGCGATTCAGAGCGATTCTATTTGGCTTGTTGACGCCACTTCATATTTTAGCCGTCCAGGCCCACGCGTTGTGGAAGGTGCTGAGATACTAGCAAAAATTCTTCATCCAGAAATCTTCGGTGAACCTACAAAAGCAGAAGCTCTCAGAATAAAAAAGGAGATGCTACTGACTCAAACGGAAAAAGTATTGATATGAGAATCTTTTAGACGGCATTCTAACCTGTTAGTTTCTTAAATGCGGTAATTGTTTGATATGAGTTACTTGAGAAATTCGGGAAAACCCTTTTTGGGGCCTTTTAGTCTGGTTAGATTCGTGCGACAAGTTCTGAAAACTTCGATCCTTTTTGCATTTTGTTGTGCTGCATTTGCTCAGATGCCAGAAATCTTCGCTATTACGAACAAACGCACTTACACGCTCGAAGACCTTTCACCAGAAATACAGCAAAATTGGAAAGAACTTCCACGACGACTCGATGAGTTACGGTTGAGTCTCCTAGATGAGATGGTTTTTAACAGCCTTCTCGAAATGGAGGCAAAGGCTCGGAAATCAACAGTTGAGAGATTATTGCAGATAGAAATTGACACAAAACTACCAAAACCAAGCAATGCCGAGATCAGGGCAGTTTATGAAGCGAATAAAGAAGCAATCGGCGGGAAGTCACTCGAAGAAGTAAAGTCTCAAATTGTTGCTTTTCTGACCTATGAAGAGAGAAAGAAACTTTTAGAAGATTTCAAGGAAAGGCTTAAGAGGAAATACAAAGTCGAAATTTTGGCGGATGTTCGTTCGAGTGAGTTGAAGCCATCTGATGTTTTGGTCGTCATTGGAAATAAGAAGATAACTTTTCAAGAATTCAAGCAAAGTAGCGATCAGAGAATTCTCAATGAAAAGTTGTATGCTTTTAATCAACTCATTGATGCGCTTGAGGAAAGAGTTTTCAATGATTTGATTATCGAAGAAGCACAAGCGAGAAAAATTGCACTAAATGAGCTTATTGCGCAAGAAGTTACCAATAAGATGAAAGAGTTTTCTGGTGAAGAAAGCGATGAATTGATGGAAAATCTGCGGGAAAAGCTTTTTGAAAAGTATGGTGCGAGGTTTTCTTGGAAAGGATTTGAGCAATTTGTTCAAAGAATATCTGTTGACGGGAGTCCATCAAAAGGACGGCTTGATGCACCAGTGACGGTTATTATGTTTTCGGATTTTCAATGCCCTGCATGTGCCGCTACTCATCCAATGCTACAAGAAGCGATTAGGCCTTATGAAGACAAAGTGCGTTTTGTGGTGAAGTATTTTCCGCTGAAAATTCACAAAGACGCTTTTGTTGCGGCACAAGCCGCTCATGCGGCATATCTTCAAGGCAAGTTTTTTGAGTATGTCGAGATTTTATACAACAATCAGCAAGCTCTCGATGTTATCTCTTTGAGAAAATACGCATCTCAGCTTGGTTTAGACTTGAGAAAGTTTGACTCAGACATGAAAAGCTCAATGACGAAAGAGAAAATAAAGCGTGATATTGAAGAAGGCATGTCGCACGGTGTTGTGGCAACGCCTACAGTTTTTGTCAACGGCGTTTTGGTTTCATACGAGAGATTTTCGCCACCTCGTTTTAGACGCATTATAAAAAGAGCCTTGAAAAACGAGTTTTCAAGTCAGCAATAATCTCGGTGTTTGGAAGGCAAAAGCCGAAAAATTTTCGTCTGACGAAAGAATCAAACCATGTAGCAAAAAATTGAGTCTTGAGGCATGGAAGGTTTATGAGAGTCTGTCTTTCCCTGATTTTGATTGCTTTCTGCATTTTTGGTTGCGATAAGAAGGCAGAGGTGAAGGAGGAGAAAGGTGGAAAAAGCACCGGAGTCCCGACATACACTTATGAAGTGGTGAAAGTTTATCCTCACGATCCGAAGGCTTTCACTCAGGGCTTAGTTTATCACAACGGATACCTTTACGAGGGAACAGGAGGCAGAAAAGATGATGACTTTCATTCATCGCTAAGAAAAGTCGAATTGGAGACGGGTAAGGTTTTGCAGAAAATAGATTTGCCCGGTGAGTATTTCGGCGAGGGGATTGCTATTTTGAACAATAAAATCTACCAGCTAACTTGGCAAGAAAACACAGTATTTGTTTATGATCTTGAGACTTTTAGGCTGTTGAAAAAATTTACTTACAGTGGTGAGGGTTGGGGACTGACGACGGACGGAGTGCACCTTTTTATGAGCGATGGCACTCATGTGATTAGAGTTGTTGATCCTGAAAAATTTGAGACTATAAGAACAATTGTCGTTTTAGATGAAAAAGGCAAGCCTATAATGCGGCTGAATGAACTTGAATACATAAAAGGCGAAATCTGGGCAAATGTGTGGGAAAAAACTCAAATAGTCAGGATTGATCCAAATAGTGGCAAGCTTTTGGGGAGAATTGACTTGACAAAACTGGTTTATGAAGTAACCAGAGAAGACGAAAGAGCAGATGTTTTAAACGGAATTGCCTACGATGCTGTTAATGACAGAATTTTCATCACCGGCAAGAAGTGGAGAAAGCTCTTTGAAATAAGGCTCAAGGAGAAATAGACTTTGAAAAATTTTTATTGCCTTTTTTCGGGGAAAGACTGTAAAATAACAAGACAGATGCCTTCTGAGACTATACAAAGACGCTACATAAGGTTTTCGCTCGACATACCGGCTTTTCGTCGAACCGAAAGAGGAGAAAAGATATCGGTGACGGTTCATCAGATAAGTCTTGGTGGATGCCTCATGAGTTGGCTAGATGATATTTACACGGGCGATGAGTTTCGTCTTGAGATACCGCTACCGAACGGAAATTTCTTGCCACTACATTGCAAAGCCTTATACAAATTCCCCGGCAAAGGAATCGGTGCGAAGTTTCTTGATATAACGAGGTTTGAGCAAGAACTCTTAGCGAAGATAATAACGGATGTTTTGGAGAAGGAAGGCTTGCCTGTTTCTGTTGATCCCTTTGCCGCACCGCCACCATATATCAAGGACAGAATCACAGAAGAAGATAAACTCAGAAATCCTCGTCTGAAGGAAGAAGTTGCTGTTGAGAAAATTCTTTCATCTGATAAGTAGAGTAAAACTTGAGAAAACTCGCCCTCTGTTAATCTAAAAACCAACATCAACTCAAGGTTTTAGTGTTATAATCTTAGCTTCCAATGTTAGTTTGGCTCCATCTAATTTCGCTTCTTGTTTTGGTTTTACTTGGGTTTTACGTATTTGTTGAAAATCCTCGAAACCGTGCACATCAGACGTTTGCTACTTTTATTACATTTCTTGCTTTCTGGACAATCAAAGATTTATTTTTCTGGAATTTTGAAGAACTACAAGCCTTTGCATATCATTGGGCTTCTTTAAGCCTTGTTATAGCGCTTTTGATGCAATACGCTCTAGTAGTTTTTGCGTTGGTTTTCCCTGAAAATTTGAGCATACCACGCAGAAAATTACTGATACTTTTTTCACCCGGTTTAGTTTTTATACTCGCAACTGTTTTCGGTTTTTTATTTGATAGTGTGGGTTTTTTAGCTGATGGAAAGTTCCACATAAAACTAATGCCGGTTTCTTATGCATTTGTGCTTTACATTTATTTGGTCTTTGGTTATGGTGCGATTATTTTAGTAAGAAAATTCCTAAAATATCGTGGAACGGAGCAAGGTAAACAACTTGGTGCGATACTTTGGGCACTTGGAATAACCGTTGTTTTGAAAACAATCGTGAACATTGTCTTGCCTTGTTTTGATAATTACAAGTTTTTACCTTATTCGTCGCTTTTGGTTCTGCCTGGCGTTTTGATTTACACATACGCAATCACCAATTTCAATCTTTTTTCTTTGCAGACTGCTCTAGATCAGTTCAGTTTTTTTCCGTTGAGCTACAAAGTTGCCTTAAGTGTTGCTTCAGTTGCCATCTCAAGTTTTGTTATCTTCCAGATACCGATAGTTTGGTGGGCTTTTCGTGATGGAATGAATGCTGAAGCTTGGAAGAAATACCTTACTGCTAGTATTGTTTCGGCTCTAGCACCAAACCTTTTGCTTGTTTTGATTATCGTCAGGTCAATTTCACGTCCACTGCAAAGAATTACTTTGGCCGCAATTAGAGTAATAAATGGTGAATACGGCACTACGGTGAACATGCGAAAAACAAACGATGAAATCGGCATTTTGATAGATTTCTTCAATCAAATGAGCAGGAAGATGGCAGAAGATATTGAAAAATTACAGAAGTTAAATCAGCAACTTATTCAAGCAGAGAAACTTGCCGCTATGGGAACTTTGGCATCAGGTTTGGCTCATGAGATAAACAATCCACTAGCTTCAATCTATTCTCTGATTCAGATGATTCAAAAGCATGAGAACCTCGACAAGGACGCAAAGGAAAAGCTTAATCTGGTTCAATCACAGATTTTGCGGATAAAGAGAGTAACCTCAGACATGATGGATTTTGCGCGTGTTCGTCCTTCAACTCGGCAGTTGGTTGATTTGAACGGTGTTATCGAATCAAGCCTGCGCCTTGTTAGTTTCGATGAAACTTTCAAAAAACTCGATGTTTCAAAGGATTTTGATCCTGATTTGCCGAAAATTCTTGCCGATCCCAACCAAATGCAACAGGTTTTTTTGAATATCCTGCTTAATGCCAGAGATGCCATGCCAAACGGTGGAAAAATCCTTATAAAGACGAGAAAGCTAGATGGAAACATAGAAATAGAAATTGCTGATACTGGGATTGGCATACGTAAAGAAAATTTGGGAAAGATTTTCGATCCATTTTTCACGACAAAGGCGGCTGGGAAAGGAACAGGACTGGGGCTTGCAGTCTGCTACGGGATAATCACGGCTCATGAAGGAAAAATCGAAGTTGAGTCTAATAGTGACGGAACCAAATTTGTTATCAAACTTCCTATCAAGGAGTAGAGGCAAGGTTTGTTGAATTCTTTGGAGGATTGTTGCCACTAAGTAATTCTTCAATTTGGTTTAATCGCAAGTTGGTTCAATGGTTTGACAATTCTACCGACGGGATACAAACCGATTCTTTTGTCAAAGTAGGGTGATCTTTCATAAAAAAAGTTTAACCTAGCGCGCGGATTTTGTCGGAAGCTTTCATCAGTCTTGAGTCTTTCCTCGAATTCTTTCCTCAGATTTTCATCGTTTTTCAGCATTTCGAGTGCAAGTTTTTCCATTATGTGATCGCTGTAAAACTCTTTTTGCTCAAAAATCGAGTTGAAGAATCCCCAAGCCACTAGGGAGTCTGGTGATTCAGGTTCTAAAAGGTGAATTATGACGTTTCCAAGTTCTTGTGCGAGAGGAACAATAACTGAATTAGCAGGAAAAAAGCGAGTTTCCTTTATCGGAAGAACCTTGTAGCTAACCATTAGCCGACCCTCGAAGGGTCTTTGCGCCCATCTGGGTTCAATCAGCCGATAGCTTTCAACTTCGATTGAGATAGGTTTGGAAAGACGATAAAGCTCAACTCCGTGAGCTTGCAGGACTTCAATAACGTTTGTCCATTGAGGAGGAATTATGTAGAAAAGCGGTGGAGTAGTAGCGGCAGTGACTTTTGCTTTGTCAAATTTAGGAACCACTATTTCGACGGGGTTTGTCCCATAAACAATCTTTTTAGCTCCCGAAATGGGAGAGTCTTCAATTGTGTATTCGACTGCTTTGAATACAAAAGGCTCTGATTCTTCGGTGATCTCTAGCTTGAGCGGAAAGCGAGTTTCGGGATTGTATATTTTGCCACGATTTATTGTTTCAAGATCGGCTTGTTTAATTGCATCGAAGAGACTTTCCCTACTACGGTTTATTTCTTCGAGAGTTTTCCAAAAAACATCATAGGTGCCTCGAGCTCTTGATTTGTAGGGTTTCAGCGAATGTGATTCTATCAACAAACTTGGGCGGTTACGCAAAGCGGCATATCCGGTTGAAAAACGTGGCGTAGCAACGAAGGTGACGATGCCATCTTTGATTTCTCTACCTTTCAACTCGATGTATCGAGTAACAAGATTACCTTCTTTTTCAATTTCGGGAACTACTTTCTTCTCGAAGTGATTGAGCATCCAGAGGCGTAAAGACTCTGCAATTTCTTGAAAATGAGGAAATTCGTAGGTGATGTTGTATTGATAATCAGCTCCGTCGGTAACATGAGAATCAATGAAAAAGTCTGGTTTCCAGAGGTTCCAAAGTCTCACAAACGCTCTTGTTTCTGGCGCGTCCAATTTCATGTAATCTCGGTTAAGATTTAGGTTAACTGAGGTTGCTCTGAATCCCATTTCATCAGGGCCATTCTGATTGATTCGGTTATAAGGAGAGAAAATCTCATGTCCATCAGGATTGTAGATGGGAATAAAGAGAATCACAACGTTATCAATGAGATTTAGTCGGGTTTTAGTTATCGCAATGTCTCTAAACAAAGCTAGCCCTGCATCTTTTCCGTCAGATTCTCCGGCGTGTATGCACGCTTGAATTAGAACAACTGCTTTGCCTTGTTTCTTGGCGAGTTCTGGCGAGAAAGCGTTGTCTTTTGCGGCAATTAGAAGTGGCAAGTCTCTTCCTTCACCGCTTTTGCCGAAAGTTCTATAAACAATTAGATTGGAGGATTTGTCTAATTTCTTTGCGTAATTTATGGTTTCTTCGTATCTTGGGGTTTTTCGGTAGTTGGTTTTTTCGGCAAAGGTCAGCCATTCTTCGGGAACTCCGTTGGATTGGCTTTGAGCTGAAGTTTTCAGAGTAGAAAAAGAAAGCAAGAAACTCCATAAGAAAAGGACAAACCACAAGGGGATCGTTCTTTCGGGAAAACTCATAACTTCCTCTTTTTAGGCTTTTGGTTTCTAGGCATCTAGTTTGCTAGAATAACCGAAAATTAGTTTTCGGGTGAAGTTTCGTCGAAAATTTCTGCAAAATTTGCCAGTATGCAGAGATTTTTCGTGACTTGGTATTGACAAAGACACGAAATTTTTGATAAAAGATACAAAGCACGGAATTTTAGTGGTTTTTGAAAAGTTTTTTGAAATTCTTAAGGAGAAGAAAATTATGAAGTGCTTAGCAATTAGAGTTTTTAGTTTTGTTTTGATTGTAGCCGTTTATGCTTTTGTTTCTTCGGCAGCGGTGTTTGCAGGCTCTGGAAAGGTATTGGGTGAAATCAAAGTTTTTGGTAATTCTGTGAATCCGTCTGTTAAAGTAAACGGCGAGTTGGTTCAGTCGGGACAACTATTATTTCCTAACAGTGTTATCGCTACCGATGCTGATTCTTACGCAATTATCAACGTCGGCGATTTAGGCAGACTCGAGCTTGCTCCCAATACATTGTTCACGATTTCGTTCAACGAGAAAGAATTAAACGGTGAGCTTTCCGCTGGAAAGATTACGGTTCTGGAAGGCTCAAACGTTAAGGTGAAGACTCCAAATGGCGAGGTTGCTACTTTGAATTCAGGAGAGTCTGCAACGACTCAACAAACAACTAACCAAGATGACGATGATAACAAGCTATTGCTTTTCGCACTGATTTTAGGAGGAGTAGCTGCAGCAATAATCATAGCTGCTACTAGGTCGAACGATATAGAACTTGGTGGTGGCGCTACTGTTGCCAGCCCAACTAGATAATTCGAGATATAGGAGGATGAGAAAGGAAATGCTGAAGAAAATTTATAGGTTCACTGCTATTTTAACGGTTTTTGCTGTTTGGAGTGCCTTCTCGATGGTGGCTTTTGCGATGCCACTGGACGTTACAGGTATCATAACCGCAACAGGGAATGTTACCGTCAATGGTCAACTTGTAGTTTCTGGAAGCACCATCGTTTCCGGAAGTTCAATTGAAACTGGTGCGGGAGCAACAGCTGTCATTACTATAAACAAAGTAGGAAAAATAGAGCTTGCTCCTGAAACTTCCTTAACACTTCGTTTCACTGAATCAACACTGGTCGGCATAGTAAACTCTGGAAAAGTTACTGTTTATAACGCTGCTGGAATTGCTACTACTTTCACCACAAAGGACGCAACTGTAATTGCTGACTCTGGGCAAGCCAACAACTTTGTAGTTGAAGTTGAGTGCTCACATACTCATGTGGATACAATCACCGGTCTTGTGACTATGAGAACAGGAACTACCGATAAACAAGTTGCGGCCGGAATGGAAGCTGTAGCAGGAAATATGCAAAACCCGGACTGCAAACCTTGTTTCCGTCCAGGAGGAACTATCCCTACCCCAGTAACTGGCATTGGTAGTGGTGCTTTGACAGCATTGCTGATAGGTATTGCTGGTGCTGTTATTACCGGTATAATCCTAGGAACTCAAGGAACTGATGTAACCCCAAGCGGCGGAACTACCGTAGTTAGTCCGACCAGGTAGGATTCGATAAATATTTTTCTCTGAGTGTGAAACGGGCTATAAACTATAGCCCGTTTCAGTTTGTTTAGGCTTGTGAATTATTGGACAATCAAAAAGAAACAGAATTTTTGAGAGGTTTTTATGCACATAGCTATTATCGGAACAGGATATGTTGGATTAGTCACAGGTGCTTGTTTTGCGGAGTTCGGTGTTGAAGTAACATGCGTTGATGTTGATGAAGAGAAGATTGAAAAGTTAAAAAAAGGAATAATTCCCATATACGAACCTGGTTTAGACGTGCTTGTTGAAAAAAATCAAAAAAGCGGAAGGCTTCACTTCACTACAGACCTTAAGTCTGCTGTTGAACAGGCTTTAGTGATATTTTTCGCTGTAGGCACTCCGCCAAAAGAAGATGGGACACCTGACATGAGTTATTATGAGAAGGCGGCGAAGGATGTTGCAGAAGCCATGAATGGCTACAAGGTTTTGGTGACAAAATCAACAGTCCCAGTTGGCACGGGAAGATGGCTCAGAGAGTTTGTCACGAAGCATCAAAAGGTGAAAACTAAGTTTGGAGTGGTTTCAAATCCTGAGTTTTTGCGTGAGGGCGCGGCTATCAATGACTTTATGCGACCCGATCGCGTTGTGATCGGTAGTAGCGATCCAGAGGCAATTGCGATAATGAAAGACCTTTATAGACCTCTTTATTTAATTGAAACTCCTTTTGTGATTACCTCACTAGAAGCCGCAGAATTGATTAAATATGCCGCTAATGCTTTTCTAGCAACGAAAATTACCTTCATAAACGAAGTCGCAAATTTGTGCGATGCTATCGGATGCGATGTCCATGATGTTGCTAAAGGAATCGGCATGGACAATCGAATTGGACGCAAGTTCTTGCATCCTGGACCTGGTTTTGGTGGTTCTTGTTTTCCTAAGGATACTCTAGCCTTTACAAAAGTGGGTGATCTTTACGGAGTAGAAACCTTAATTGTTGATGCTGTTATAAAAGCAAATCAGAGACAGCGGGAGTTGATGATACCTAAGATCGAAAAACTAGTTGGAGATTTGAAAGGAAAGACAATAGCTGTTTTGGGATTATCTTTCAAGCCTGAAACTGATGATATGAGGGAGGCTCCCTCGATATACATAATCAATGAACTACAAAAACGCGGTGCAAAAATAAAGGCTTTTGATCCGGTGGCGATGGAGGAAGCTAAGAAGCATCTTTCTTGCGTCACTTATGCCAAGGATGAATACGATGCTATCAAAGACGCAGACGCTCTAGTAATTATTACGGAATGGAATCAGTTTCGTGCTCTCGATATGCAGAAAGTAAAAAGTCTTTTGCGAGCACCGAAAATAGTGGATTTGAGAAATATCTATGAGCCTGCTGATATGAAAGCAATGGGGTTTGAATACGTCGGAGTGGGCAGGTAGAATTCTCTTTTATGGCTCTAACCACGAAAGTTTTAGTCACTGGCGGAGCAGGATTCATAGGTTCTAACCTTGCAGAAGAGCTAATCAAACAGGGTGCAAAGGTTAAGATCATTGACAATTTCGTAACTGGTTTTCGCGAAAATCTAGAGGAAATTAAAGGAGACTTTGATTTTATTGAGGGTGATATAAACGATGATAAAGCTTTGAAGAAGGCTCTTGAAGGTGTGGAGATAGTCTTTCATCAAGCGGCACTTCCGAGTGTTCCGAGATCAGTCGAGAATCCAAAAGAAACCCATGAGGCTTGTGTTAACGGGACTTTTAATTTGCTCTTAAAGGCAAAAGAATGTGGGGTGAGACGCGTTATTTACGCCGCTTCAAGTTCAGCTTACGGAAATCAGCCAACATTGCCGAAGATTGAAACGATGCGTCCTGAACCTTTGTCGCCTTATGCGGTAGCGAAATTAGTCGGGGAATACTACTGTCAGGTCTTTTGGCAAGTATATGGACTAGAAACCATTTGCCTACGTTATTTCAATGTGTTCGGACCAAGACAAAATCCTGCTTCAATGTATTCAGGCGTTATTTCGATATTCATTGATGCTCTGATGAAAGGAAAAACGCCTGTTATCTATGGTGACGGCGAACAAACTAGGGATTTTACATACGTTGCAAACGTTGTTGATGCGAACATAAAAGCGGCGCAAACAACAAAGGGAATTGGAATGGTAATGAATGCGGCAAATGGCGAAAGGGTTAGTGTTAATCAATTGCTTGAGATACTCAAGAAGATAACGGGCAAGGAAAATGTGAAACCAGAGTATCTTCCCGAAAGAAAAGGCGACGTTAAGCATTCTCAAGCTGATAATACGCTTGCTAGGGAACTTATCGGTTATCAAAAGATTGTCGGTTTGGAAGAAGGATTAAGATTGACGGTCGAGTGGTGGAAAAGAAGTCGTTTTGCTAAGGGCGTCGCAGCGGAGATTTGAAGTATTTTTATACAACACGAGCGATTTGGATTTGCAAAATCAGCACTGAAAAGCTAAAATCATAATTTCGGTTAAGGTTTGTCAACAGGTGGTCCGATAGCTCAGTTGGTAGAGCAACTGGCTTTTAACCAGTGGGTCGCAGGTTCGATTCCTGCTCGGATCACCATCCAAATTTTAAGGCGAGCCATAGATTAGTTACGCTACTCAAAGCTCGCCTTTAGTTTTTTGAGGCTTTGGCAAGTTAAATCGAGAGGAGGCATTTATCGTTTATTTTCTTGCCAAAATAACAGGAGACTCTTCAGCGTTAGCAATTTTTGAGAAAAAATCTTTTACTTTCCCATATTCATTTGCTGGGAACACCGCCCAGTTGGTTCTTACGCTTTTCCTCAAAAACAGCTTGTTTTCTTTTGGTTCAAGCTTAATTGAGTATTTGCCGAAGTGAGATTCTAAATTCAAAGGCTCAGGAAGTTCTTCGATAGCAAAACCATTTGGTAATTCGTAAATAATAGTCTCATCTATTGCGACTTGGTTTATTTCTAGAGGGGTTTTGCGTTCAGTTGCTGTCAAAGGAGTTTTACCTTTGCGTCCCACGATTAGTGGTTTGAAAACTAGTAGCCTATCGAGCATTGATTGTGCATAGCCATTGATTACGAAATCAACTTCTATTTGGAAGACGGTCTCGTTGTCTTGGATTTTGAGATTTTCCAAAGTTACACCTGAGGTTCCTTGCGTCAGCCAGCCTTCTATGATTTTCTTGTAAGCTTGCGGAGAATTTTCTTTATACTCGCGTCTGAAAGAGGCAGAAACTTGTCCCTTTGCTTTCTCGATTATTTTGCCTTTGAGAGTTCCGTCGGGCAGAAGAGTAACTTCGATGTTTCTTTCTAGCAAATTACTCTCTAGCGAAGTTACGGGCATTTTTGTCAGATCGCCGTCACTACCTGCTATTATCAGTGCATATCCACCTTGCAAGTAATCAGGGAGGTCTCCCAAAATTGTGTGTGGATCGGTTGGATCGAAAAGCAAAAGTCTTCCTAATTTTGGGTGTTCAATGATTGTTTCGGCTTTGGTTTCGTCACCTACTTTAATTGCGATGATGCAATGATTGAAAACCATCGGCGAAGCCCATTCTTTTCGCACCAAAGTTGGATCGCCTGAATATATCACCACCGGATAGGCATCAATTTTAATCGCCTTTAGCAACGCTCTCATCAGATTAGATTTATCTTTACAGTCACCATATCCGCGCGCTAATACCAAATTCGAGGGTCGAGGCTTATAGCCATTACCGTATGCAACGCCTATATCAATCGAGATATACTGAAGATTTTGGACATATTTAGCTATAGCCTTGATCTTTTCAAACTCAGTTTGAGCATTAGCGGTAAGTTCTTTTGCTTTTGAAGCGATTGCATCATCAACGATGAGTTGCGGTTCAAAGATCGAGGTTGCCCAGCGAGAAACATCAATCCAGTCCGCGAAAGCTTTGTTTACAGCTTGAGAGCCATCGTCAGGCATGTAGTTTACAGCTATTTTAGGTGCGAGGTTTCTGATTGAAGGACTGGAGGGTTCAGGCGGAATTGGTGGTAGATTCCTGAGTTGCCAAGTGTAAACTGTTCCATTCACTTTAGGTTCGATTTGCGAAGGATAGTTAAAAGTCAAGCTTATTGCTTTCCAACCTTTTGGCAGAGTTAGAGAGTAACTGGAAAAAAGAGTCGGTAGCCTATCTTGAAACATCCACACATCTTGATAAAAAAGAGGAACTTCCTCGGTTGTAACAGTATAGCCGAAAACATCTCCGATACCGGCTGAATCAGAGGCATCTATCACTTTGACTCGCCCTTCATTGTAAACATCGTCTGGATCGGAAATTATATCAATGACATCCTTTTTGTCGTATTTTGTTACTGAGCCATCGGATTTTACCAGCCACGCGTTTATTTCTTTAACCTTTGTGGCACTGGATAAGTAGAATGCCTTAAGAATGGCGCTTCTTTTGCCATCTTTGTTTAGTATTTTGACAGCATAGTAATCAGTTACAATCAATTTGCCATCAGGTTGAAGAGTTACCTGTCTTTCGTCGTGCAAAGCTACTGCAGGAACAGACTTATCATAGCTTGGCACATTGAGAGAGAGTGCTTGTTGCAACCAGCTTGGCACTTTGCTTTGGGCCAAATTGGTTGCGCTGAGTGACAAAAGTGCAAAGAAAACTAAAGATGCTCTGAGCATTTCGGTTTCCTCCTTACTCTTTTCTTAGCAGGACTAGTTGATGCGAATCAGCCTTGTGAAACGCATCAAAGATCATCTTCAAGTAAGGATAAACTTCAGCAGGAAATAGAATGTTCCCGCCACCGCCGAAGTGATAGTTCCTTTTGTAGATAAGCGTTTTTTTATCACCTGTGATAGCTATCTTGATGTCCAGAAGTCCGACGCGATCTTTATCGGCAACTTCGCCAGGAGATGAGGCACTTTCAAGTTCAAAACCTTCTGGAAGCTTGATCGTGATTTCATCTTGTTTTGAGTGGGGGTATCTGAAATAGACGCTATGAGTTCTTTGAGAAGTTGAAAACAGCGGAGTTTTTCCATATTCAAAAAAGCCAGGTTGAAAAACTATTCGTCTTCCTAGCTTCTGGGCATAAGACGGGACCTTTACTTTGAACTTATAAACCAAAGGTTTGGAACTTTCATCGAGATTCTCAATTCTAATCTCTGACACTTCAGCATTTTTTATTTGTTCTTTGATTTCATTGCTGATTTCTTCTTCCTGTTTGCTTTGTGTTTCTCCATGGAGATCAAACCTTCTGATAATAGCTTCTTGTCCGTAAAATTCCATCTGAACCGTGCCTTCTAAATTTCCGTCGGCTGTCAAAACAAAATCTCCTTTTCGTTTTGTGAGATTTTGTTCGATTGTGCTTAGAGGTGTTCTAATCCACGAATAAGATTTTTCACCCACTAAAATGGCGGGAACACTTTCTTCATACCACACAAGCATTCCGTAAGGCACAAACTTTGCACCGGGATTGAAAAGTTTCCACTGCTCGCCAACTTTAACTGCGACAGCAGCAGGGTGTAGCAAATCTTCATCGCTTACAGCCGGATCAAAGAAAATCTCGCTTCTATTAGAGGTAAATGCCACTCTGACTTCATAGCCAAGAGAGCTTGCCATAGCTCCGAAAAGCATGTCAATATGTGCGCCGGAGCCTTTTTTACGCTTCAGAACTTCCTCTGGTGAGTCAACTCTTAACATTTCTTTAGATTCTTCTTTCGATATTGATTCAGAAGGCTCAAAAGATAGATTTCTTATTTGTCTTTGGCAAAACTCATATAGAGCCTTTAGCTTTTCATCATCGGTTTTGGCAGATGCGGTGATTTCTTCAGCGGCTTTCTTTATTTCTTTGCTCTCCTTGGTTATGAATTTGACGATTACGGAGTTTTCACCTGAGAAAATTGCCCAATACTTCTGTGGGTCTGATGGGTCTTTTACGGTGTATTTTGTAAGGAAAGGAGAAGGGTCTATGCCGAAGCTTAGAGCGGTTTTGACCAGGAGAGAATATGTTCGTCCTCGCAATTTGACCCAAGGACGGACTACATCTTCGGGCGGCATGTAAGGCTCTTCCTTAAAGGCGGGGACGTTCTCTCTTTTTGCCACAAAGAAACCTTTTTCGGCTTTAACAAATTTTACTCCTTCAACGTTGTGACCATAATACTTGGGTTCTTTCTGTGAAAACGGCTTGTAGTAATAGACAAGAGACTGAACCGGGATTTCTTTTTGAAATTCGAGTATCATTCCGATTGCGCTTGCATCGGGTATCACTTCACGATAACGATATTCAACTATAACGCCCGGCGCTATGCCCGGAACGGCAAATGACTTTGCCTTCACCTTCGTTCCACTAGTTTTTACTATCTCACGTTCAAAAACATCCTTTTCGGTAATCTCGGTAATTGAACCATCTGGTTTGATGACACGAGCCACAAGGTCTTTGATTTTTACGCCTTTGCGAAAAGGAATGTCTATTTTGCTATATTTTTCTTGTCCACGCTCGTTGAAGATTTTTACACGAACATAGTGCCTTCTTTCTAATTCGATTTCTGAGCTGTCATCAATATAGACTTCCCAGAATATAGCTTCGGCATCGGCTTCGGGATCAACTTTGCCAGTTTTCATTTGAAGTTCCTCGCGCGAAACTTCTTTCCATTCTTTCTGAGCTTGCGCTGCGTCGAAGCCCAAAAACAAAATAAAAGCGAGTAAAAGGAAAATTTTTCCGATGGCTTGCTGTTTTGAATTGTTTTTCATTGTAGATTGCCTCCACTCTGTTAAAGCTTTCTCCCGCTTATTTTACTTAAAAAAAGAATTTCGACAATTGCACAAAGTAAGATTTTGTTCTAAATTTTATGACTTAACTTATATCATCTCTCAAAGAAGTATTCAAGATTTTTGCAAAAAATCTATTGGATAGGAGAAGAACTATGAGTTTGACTTATGAGAAAGTAGAAGAACTTTTAGGAAGTGAAGCTGAAAGTTTATTGAAGCATGTTTCAAAGACAATCCCGAAAGAGAACTTACATCTTCCGGGAAGTGATTTTGTTGATAGGGTTTGGGCTTTATCGGACAGAAGCCCATCGGTGCTTCGTTCGCTTCAAACGCTTTTTGACAACGGGCGTTTAAGAGGAACAGGTTATCTTTCGATTTTGCCAGTTGATCAAGGGGTTGAGCATTCTGCTGGTGCTAGTTTTGCGCCGAATCCGATGTATTTCGATCCTGAAAATATCGTCAAGCTGGCAATCGAAGGCGGATGCAATGCTGTTGCTTCAACTTTTGGAGTTTTGGGTTCCGTTGCTCGGAAATATGCCCATAAGATTCCGTTTATAGTCAAGATAAACCACAATGAGCTTTTAACTTATCCGAATAAGTTCGATCAAGTTTTATTCGGAACTGTTAAGCAGGCATGGAACATGGGAGCTGTAGCTGTTGGGGCAACTGTTTATTTCGGTTCGCCTGAATCAACCAGACAAATAACCGAAATAGCCGAGGCTTTCGCATACGCTCATGAATTAGGCATGGCTACGGTTCTTTGGTGCTATTTGCGTAATTCAGCATTCAAGACTGCTGAAGGTGATATGCATACAGCCGCCGATTTGACAGGGCAGGCAAATCATCTTGGAGTGACGATACAGGCTGACATTGTCAAGCAGAAACTTCCTGAAAGAAACGGCGGTTATATGGCGATGGGCAAAGGCTATGGCAAAACTCACGAAAAAGTTTACACGGAGCTTACAACCGATAACCCAATTGATCTCGTTCGCTATCAGGTAGCAAATTGCTACATGGGCAGATGCGGCTTGATAAACTCTGGTGGCGAGTCAAAAGGAGCAGGTGACCTTGCAGCAGCAGTTCGCACTGCTGTTATCAACAAACGTGCCGGTGGAATGGGACTTATCTCAGGCAGAAAAGCCTTCCAGCGCCCAATGAAAGAAGGCATTGAACTTCTTAATGCAATCCAAGATGTTTACTTAATGAAGGAAATTGATATTGCCTGAGAAGCAAATTCAATGACTCGAGAAGCATCAGCGCAAGTCAAATGCTCAGGGCCTTTTTGTGTGTCGATTAACTCTTTAAAGGTCTGGAAAAGTTTATCATAGCTGAGATTGGTTAGACTTGATGCCGTGAGATTTCACCGACGGGGTGAAGTTTCGCGGCTTTTTCATCGTAACCAGAAGGAAAACCAACTTGCCGCAAGGCTTCATAAAGAGCGATTGCAACAGAGGTGGCAAGATTGAGACTGCGAACATTGCTGTTTGGCATTGGAATTTTCAGGCATCTATCCCAATTAGCACGGAGTAAATTTTCCGGAAGCCCACGAGTTTCAGGGCCAAAAACTAAGCAATCGCCGTTTTTGTATTCCCAATCGGTGTAGATTCGTTCGCCTTTGGTTGAAAAATAAAGAAATCGAGAGTTGGGAAGCGATTCGTAAAGCTCTTCGAGGTCGATATGGCGATAGATTTTAACATAATCCCAGTAATCAAGCCCAGCACGCTTCAAAGCTTTATCGTCCATTCTGAAGCCTGTAACGCCAACTATGTGAAGAGGAGTAAAGGTAGCGGCGCAAAGTCGCGCTATGTTTCCAGTATTCGGTGGAATTTCGGGTTCAAAAAGCGCAACGTGAAGCATTTCAAGTATCTTTTAACATTTCTTCAAGATAATCTCAAAAAGCATCTTCTCAAGTGAATTTTTCATCAAGTCAAATTAGTTTCTAGATAGACTTTTGTGATAAAATCCGCCAATGCTGGGAATTAACAGGAGAATAGGCATAGTGAGTTTTATTCGTAAACTTCTACTAGTTTTTTGTGTTTTACTGATCGCATCAAATTCAATTTTCCCGCAGGATCAGAGGCAAGAGAAAAAGCAGGACACAAACCAGCGAACGAAATTTTTCGATCCGAACAGCACTAACCCTGAAGAAATTGCTGATAGCGTTATTTTGGTTTACGGCTTATTTGCTGGTTTTGGAGGATTTGAGCAGATTCGTGAGCGGTTTGCTCAGATTCGACGCACAACGGTTGAGACTGGCAAAATCACAGTTACAAAAGACCCTTCCAACGTTGAGGTAATAAACTACACGCAACGGATAATTAGGGGTGAAAATCTCGAAAAAGAAAGAATCAGAACCGATATTCAATCACCAACCTTTCGTTATTCCCTTGTTTACAATCAGGGTGAGATTTTCGGCATTTTGGGAGAAAGTATTTTTTCGCCGCGAGCAGAGATTGTGAAGGAATTTGAAAGCCGTATATGGCATGGTTTAGATGCTTTGCTACGCTACAAGGAAAATGGCTCAACTGTCTCACTTGCAGGCAAAGAGAAGAATCTTGGTGTTGAGTTGATACACCTAGACGTGACTGATAAGAAAAACCGAAAGACACGGTTTTTCATAAGTGCGAAAACTTTTCGTGTCTTATGGCTTGAGTATGAGGAAGATGGCATCAAATACAGACGCAAATTTTACGATCACAAAATAACTCAAGGAACTTTAGTGCCTTACAGATCGGTTCTTTATGCGGGCGATAAACAAATCGAGGAAGTGAACATTCTAACTGTTACATTCGGGCAAAAGGTTGACGAGAGTCTTTTTCAAAAGCAGTAATTTTAAGAAGGCGGTTTTGGTCTAATTTCGGCATTAAAAGTCTTTTGAACAAGCAAGAATTTTGAGGCTTTAGGCTCGAAATTAGAGGGTTTTCGCAAATTCAATCCTTCTGAAAGATTGCAACTTTTTCTTTTGCGGAGCGTGCAACAAAATGGTTGGCGGCTTTTCTGATTATCATGTGACTTCTACGGAGAGAAAAATTAGCAGTCAGGTTGCGGAAGATAAAGCCGCCGCCGGTTTTAAGAGTCTTTCTGATAACGAATTGATTGATGCCCTAAAAGAAGGGTATGAAGATGCGTTCTTTGAAATTGTGAATCGTTATCAAAATCCGATAGTAAATTACCTTTATCGGATTTTAAGAGATTACGAAGAAGCAGTTGATTTGGCGCAGGAAACCTTTGTGAGAATTTATTTTGCTGTTGAAAGGTATCGCAACGATTATTCATTTTCGACTTACATTTATCGCATTGCTACGAACTTGGCGATCAGTGAATTAAGGAGAAGAAAAAGGCAAAAGCTCCTTTCCTTGACAGGGCTTTTTAAGCGGGAGGAACAGGAGCAAGAAGAATTTGATCTGAGAGATTCTGCGCCTTCGGCAGATGCGAAGATTTTGCAAAAGGAAATGAAGGAAAGAATAGCATCAGCCATCTATTCGCTACCGGAAAAATATCGCTTGCCGATAATTCTTTGCGACATAGAAGGAAAATCTTATGAGGAAGTGGCTAAGATTTTGAATCTGGGATTAGGAACAACAAAGTCCCGTATTTCGAGAGCAAGAGGATTATTGAGAGAAAAACTAAAGGATTATTTTGGAGATGAAAGAAACAGGCTCTGAAAATCTGGAAAGAGAAATTTCTCAGTTGATTTCGAGGCTTGAGAAAGTAAAAGCGCCGAGCGATTTTACTTTCAAGCTTAAGGCGAAAATTGCGGCAGAAAAACAAAAAAGAGATAGAAGAAAAGTTCTGCTTATAAGGCTTTCTTACGCTCTTCCGGCTTTAATTGCTGTTTTGTCAGTTGCTCTTTTCACTTATTTTTTGAAGGAACGCAACGAAGATTTGGCTAGTTTCAGAGAAAATCAGATCACAAAGGAAAGTCCTTCGTTGGAAAGAGACTACAAGGTGGAAAATGTAACCACCTTAAATCGAGAGGAATCGAGTCAGAAGGTTCAAAATCAAACGAAGGAGAAAGTGAAGAGAGAAGGGGCTTCGGTTGCAGAGTTGAGCACAGGAGATAAAGATTCATCAAAGTCTGCGTCGGTGGTTAGAGCAAATGAGCGCAAAGAGAAAATAGCTCAGTTTAGTCGGACAGAAGCCTTATCGGTGCCAGAAACTGCGGAATTCTCAAGTGGTAAGTCTCTGGAAACACCTGCGTTAGAAAGGGGAGACGCCAAAATTTCGTTTTCGGAGATACTTAAACAAATAGGCATAGAAGGTAGTTTTGAAGAGCAAGGCGGTTTTAGAGTTAGGTTCTTGAAGTCGAATAGCGTGGCAGAGAGAGCAGGTTTTAAGACAGAAGATTTGATTGTAGCTATTGACGAAAAAGTGATAGGCAAGCAAGATATGTATTTTGAGAAGTTGGAGATAAAAAAGTTTAAGGTTAAACGTGGAGCGAAAGAATTAAGCATAACTCTCAAGCCCTAGAAGTGTTTTTTTTAGCGAACAATAGCCTTATTTAAGCTCGCTTTTTTGTTTTCTTGTCGGGTTTAATTATCAATCATGATTAACTCGGTGCATGAAATTTTTTTTGATCTTCATGGAAGATTACGCAGTGGTTGGCGATTTGCAGCGTTTTTATTTTCTTTTTTCGCTCTTTCACTTCCTGCGCAAGTCTTGGTGTTCTCTTTAGTCGGGCAACAACGAACGATGCTTTTGGTAGTGGTTTCTTCTACTATTTCCAGCGTTATCTCGATTGGATTGGGCTGGATTTGCGGGAAGATTTTTGATGGAGTCCCACCGAAAGCTTTGGGCATCTCGCCAACAAAAGGTTGGCTAAAAGATTTGTGGTTTGGAATTCTATTCGGCTTTCTTACGCTTTTGGGGGCTGTTTTGATTAGCCTCACTTTGGGCGGTTTAAGGCTTGATATGCGTCAGAGTTTCGATTTGCAGGCTTTGGGAGCTGTAGCGATTTTTTTCGGTATTTTCTTTGTTGCGGCGCTTTCAGAAGAAGTTCTGTTCCGCGGCTATATCTTTCAAACCTTTTGTAGGTCGAATCTCACATGGTTTGGTATTTTGAGTTCATCGGTGCTTTTTGCATCGGCACATAACATGAATCCCAATGCAAGCTGGCTTTCTTTCTTGAACACCTTTGTTGCAGGCGTCTGGCTCTGCGCGGCTTATTTGAAAACTAGAAACCTGTGGTTTCCTTTGGGAATCCATGTCGCATGGAATTGGTTTCAAGGTTCTTTTTTCGGCATAAATGTAAGCGGACTTGATGAATTCTCCGCAAGTTCGGTCTTTATCGTTGCAGAAAAAGGCATTGATTGGGTTGTTGGTGGCAGTTATGGACTTGAAGGCGGAATTGCCTGCACTTTATCCTTAATCATATCGATCTTTGCTATCTATTTTTTGCCATTCCCAAAAGCCGATGAAGAATTGCTGAGACTTTCAACTAAAGAGAGCGTTTTCTCCGAATGAATTAAGTCCTTGTAGTTAATCTAGAAACTCTGGGTAAATCGAAAGTGAACCTGCGTTTGTCTGAGACGGTAGATCGCATTTGTGTTATTCGTTTGTGGGATTAGAAACTCTGGTGGATTTGTTAGATAACCGAAGTCAACTGCAATTGAGCCTCCGATAGGAGTTTTTATACGTAAACCAAGCCCGAAGGTATTTGTCCAGATTGCCTTTAGGTTTGATCTTACAACATCGTTTGAGGCAGGGCGCGGCGGATTGAAAATGTCTTCGACTTTCTGAAAAACGTTGCCGCCGTCATAAAAAGGCACAAGCTGAATGGAAGAGGTTAATGAATATCTCAGCTCAAGATTTGCTATTGCCAAAGCATTTCCGCCGAAAGGAGTAGTAAAAGGCGAGAGGAAAACGGGTCTGCCGTCATTTGTGCGGAAAATTCCGGAAGGAACAGTTACTATTCTTGGCCCAGCAGATTCAAAATCAAATCCTCGCAATGTCGTTGAACCGCCTGCAAAGAATCTTTCGCTGATCGGAAGACTTCCTCGCAAAGCCGATAAATTCGGTGGAAAACGATTACTATCTTCGGAAAATACCTGCCCAGCTCCGAAAATCACTCTACCGGCAAAAGTCAGATTTTCTCTTGGCGTGAAGTAGCTTTGAAAGGTTGCTTGAAACTTTTGAAATCCGATATTTGCTCCTAATGAAGGAAGCGAAATATCGTAGTTTGCGAAGAAGTAATAACCGCTCGTTGCTTCTAGTGGGTTATAACGACATGGATTTTCAACCTCACCTTTTCGGATAAACTCCAGCAAAGTTTGTCGGCGTGTGCAGTTTTTGCGTGTGTCGAAACTTACGGTTCCGCTAAAGCCTGAAATCCTTACTTTGGCATCTGGTTCAAGTAGGTCTTTGATAAGCAAACTACCTATTTTGAAAAGACGCACGTCCTCGAATCTGTATTTGAGAAACAGAAATCCTCGTTTTTTCAAGCTCAGGTTTCTTTGGGTTTCTGCCGTTAAAGTGAATCGGTTAATTGTTGGATTCCCAGTTCGGTTACCGAAAATATCTATCGGATTTCCGTTCGCATCGAGTCGCTGAACAATGCCAAAAGTTCCCTTGTCGAAAGCCGATCTGAAAAATCTCGTGACGGTCGAATCTCTTTGATATTGTGCTGTTATTCTCAAGGGAGAGAATCTTTTTTTTCCTTCATGCCAAAAATATGGATTTAGAAAACTTATTTGCAAAAGCTGTTGCAAGCGGCTGATTCTAGTTAAAATGCTTCCTTGTTGTAAATTACCGAAAAGGTTGTTGTAGCTTAAGCTTGTGGTTGCGAAAGGACCAGTGTCAGTTGAATAACCGCCACCGTATTGCAGATAGCGGGGCTTTTGTTCTTCAAGGTTGATCGTAATATCTTTTTTCTCAATTTCTTCTGAAACAACCCCAGCTTCGGCTACTCTTATTTCGACTCTGCGAAATGCATCGGTTGCATAGAGATTTTGCTCGCTTTGCGCAATATCGGAAGCCTTTAGGAGTTCATCAGTTTGAAAAGCTACTGCTCTTAAGATTGCAGAGCGCTTTGTTATCTCATTGCCGTTTATCAAAATCCGATTGGCAAACGATTTTCTACCTTCATTCTCAATGTTGTAAATGATTTTAACTTTTTGCTCTTGATCATCTTCCGAAGAGAGTTCAACGATTCGGTAGGAAATTCTTGCGTCAAGATAGCCATTTTCGGCATAAAAGTTAGAAAGTTTACGCAAACCGCTGATAATTCTTGCAGGAGAATATTCTCGGCCTTCAATTTGTGGGAGCTGTTCTTTTAGTTCATCTTTGCTAAATACTCTGTTGCCAGTAATTTCAACTTCGGAGACGCGTGTTAAAGGACCTTCTTCGACAAAGAAAGTAACTATCAACTCATCGCCAGTTGGAGAAACACCTTGACGCACTCTGACGCGAGCTTGTCGGTAGCCGAGCTGCTGCATTATGGCTTGAATTTGCTGGCGGTCGTTTTCAAGTATTTCGTTACTTGTGTATCCTCTTCCATATCCGAGATTTGGAATCAACCCAATCAAAGATGCTCGCTGTGTTTGCAAGACTGGAAGCACATCTTCAGGCGTGATTTTGTTGGTCCCTTCAATTTTAATGTCTTTCAAATTCAGTCGCCGATTTAGTTCGACTTGGTAAATAACTTCAACCTTTCTGTTTTCCAAATCCAAACTCGACAAAAAACCACAGAGAAACTCGGTGTAATTTTTAAGCTCAGCACGTTCGTTGGATTTGACTGGTGGCAATACTGCGCAGATAGGTTTGACTTGAGCAAAGAAGTAACCTTTTTCCTGAAAGTAATTTCTCAAGCGTCTAGCACCTTCGATGATTGCGGACTGCTCCAATCTTCCTTCGCGCTTAATTGGTAAAAGCCTTTGTTGTCGTCTTCCAGCGACTTTTTCATCGCCTGCCTCGATTTTGATTTCCACCTCAGGACCAACATTGCCTTTGATGGAAATAGAAACCTTGTTTTTGTCGGGATCATAGACGATTTGAGGATTGTTCAGGGAAGGTGCTAAATAGTTGCGCTTTATTAACTCTTGCTTTATCCGCTCAAAATCTCTGTCTAATTTACGTTCCGAAAAATATTCACCTACATTTAGCTGGAGTTTTCCTCTGATCGAAGAGGCATCAAATCCTTGAATATCAATATCAAATCTTTCGACTTGCGCCTGTTCTTCAGGTTCGACTTGGAAGATTACCACTGCTTGCGCTTCGTCATCTTCGGAGTTTTCTAATCTATAGCTTACCTTTGCATTGTAAAATCCGCGCTCACGAAGGTAGGTTTGAATCGAATCAGCATTGTTTCTCAAAGCTTGTTCGTTGACTAAAGAACCGACGGATAGCAGATTGGCACGTAGCAAAATCTCTTCTTCCGTAACGTTCTCACCTGTTGACTTTCCGACGTTAATTATGAGCTGTTTGATTTGAGTTTTGCGCTTTATCAAATATCTGAGAAGAACCTTATCATTGCCGATTGGTTTTGCTTCGACGCTCGCTGAAACAATTCTTCCAGTGTCGTAAAGTTCTTGCAGTGATTGGCGAATTTTAACCAGAGAGTAGCGATTTCCTAAAATGTCTTCAACGATCTGGCGAAACTGATCGGCTTGAATTTTTAGCGTCTCAGGGTCTTGTGTTTTTTCTTCAAACTCAATCTCTACAGGTTTAATAATCGTTCGGTTATGCAGTTCGTCCTGTGCCTTCACACCGACGGTAAGGAAGAAGAAAAGAATTATGATTTTGCCGAAAATTTTTGAGTTCATCAAAACCTTTTTCGCAAGCGAATCTCAAAGTTGAAGCTATTTCGGTCTTGAACAAAATTGTTCAGGCTTTTTTGTTGATACTGAGCTATGAACGAAAGCCGATTTGAGATTCTGTATTCGAGGGCAATGACTTGTCTTTGGTCTTCTGATAAATTCGTTGAGTAAGTGACTAAAAGATTTTGGTTTATTTGCCTTCCTACGGTTAATCTAGCCGTTGGAAGTTGTCTTATACCTGAAATTATCGGGCTTATTTCAAAACGGTTTAATCCAAAGAGCCTATCGGTTGCTCTACGAATCGGTGCATTTACTAAAGCATCTGTTAAGACTTCGGCGGCAGTATTGATTCCTGATTGGGCAATTGTAGGTATTCCCGTTTCGGTGTTCGCAAGGCTACCAGTGGTTATGAGTGAGACTATATCAGCTTGCGGCAGCGGCGGATTTGAGCGAACGTTCAATGTCATTGAAGATAGATCAGAAAGTTCACCTCTGAGATCAATCGCTATTTGATAAGACTGGATTTCAGTTTCAGCTTGAAGTGTTATGAAAGGTTCGCGATCGGTTTGTATAGGAAATTCCAGTGTCCCGCGAGTTATCGAATACTTGTTGGTTCGATAAAACAAAGTGCCTTCGTTTGAGGTGATTCTGCCTATTAAAATTGGATTATTCGCATCGCCCGTGACTTTCATATCAACAGAAGCTACAAGATCGGCTATATTGTTTCTCACAATCAAAGCATCACGTCCGATTAAGTTAAGTTCAAGGCGTGGAACCGAAAAGCTCGAATCTTGACTGCTTTCTGCAATCGAAGCCTCGCGTCTTGTGCCTATTACATCAGCTAGATCAATGTCTTTTGTGTAAATCGAGCGACGTGCAAAGATGTTTCCGGAAATCAATGTATCGAAATCATCACTATTAGAACTGCTACGCCTTGATGCAATCGTTATTTCGGCATTTCCTGTGGTGATAAAGTCTTTCGGTAGTGGCGCAGTTATATTTCTGCCAACAAGATCGAGTCTGAAGCCTTCCAATCGCAGATTTTTCAAAATCGCTCCACCTGAAGCTGTAACTTTTCCGCCACCTAGATAGCCTGTGGCTTGTTCAATTTGAATTTGGTTTGCTGTAAAGATAACTTTTGCTTTGATTCTTTCAAAGTCAAGTCTTTCGCTTCCGATAAACGTTGATAGAGAGCCGTTTTCTGTGCTGGCAGTGCCACTCAAGTTTAAGTTGCGATTCGAGCCAGTCAAACGCACCGAAACGTCAGCAACACCGCCAAAAAATGTGTTTCTTGAAACTATGTCTAACAGTCTCAAATTAACCTTTCCGTTTATTGATAAATTGTTCGCTACTTCATCTTGCAAGGCTTTTGTCCCGCTTATCGAAAGAATCGAGTCGGCACTTATGAACTTTGCGTTATCGAAAATTATCTCTCGCTTGCTAAACCGAATTTGCAAAGGCTCGGCTAATGCAAGCGGAATCTCATTTATCTGAAGTGAGAAGGCAGAAAGATTCAGAGAGCCACTCAGGTAATCGAAGGAAAACACTCGATTCCCTTTCGCATCTTTTTCAGCCAGATTGCCTTCGATTAAAAATTTGCCTGTTGCTGTGCCTGAAAGATTCAGATTCTCTGCATTTGAAGGCTTGTAGAGTGACAAAAAAGGAGTCAGATTGGCATTGTCAAGGTTGCTGTAAACTCGCAAAGGTAGGTTCTCATCAGCAAAATTAACTTCTGCAAAGATTTCTTGGCGATTGTTTTCGTAGTTGATTGCAAAGACTGATTTTAGAAGTTTATTTTCCGTTATTCCTCGAAAATCAATCGAACCAATAGTCTGCCCATTGACACTTACGTTATCGCCTTCACCGCTAAAAGAGACGTTGTATGTTGAGGTTTCTAAAACTTCGCCTTGCACTTGTGCTGTGAAGTTCAAAATCCCATCAATCGCAGGTAGATTTTCGCTGTTTGGAATAAAGGCTAAAAGCATTGAAATTTGAAAACTTTTGCCTTCAAGGTTTAAGTTAAGCTCTGTTGATTCCCCGTCGTAAGTGCCTTTCCCAACTAAAAATGCTTCACCCTGTCGAATCTCGAATTTTTCTATTTTGGCAAAAGCCTCGTTTAGGATGATTTCAGAAGAGAAACTGTCGAAAGGTTCACCTGCAATTGTGCCTTTGTTTGATCTAAGCACGATTTTGCCGCTTGCTTTGTTCGGTAAGCCAGCTAAAGCAATTTCGCCTGAAGTCTTGGCCTCGACCTTGCGTAGGTTTTCAGGCACATAATTCTCAAGTGGCAACGCCAACAAAAGACTGCTTAAACCGTAGTTCTCCAGAAAGGCTTGAACGTCTATGTTGTCTTTTGTCGGTTGTGGAATTCTTACATTAAACGCTACATATCCACCGTTATTGTCTTCCAATTTGCCGTTTTTGATTTCGATTTTGTCAGGTGCTACGAAAATCTCGGATTTCAAAGAACCTAAATTCTGCCCTCGCATCATTATCGAATCAAGTTTTACGTTTCCGTAAGTTTCGGGGTTATCCAATTTTCCCGTGACTTTACCATCGAAATAGAAATTTCCTGCCAATTCTATTCTGTTTTCTGCGATTTGCTTTTCGAGTTCAGGCGACAGTGCAAAAAGCACTATCAGATTTTGGATTTCGCTTGCATCGCTCGAAGAAATGACCACGTTAAGGTTTGAAATTTCATCGCGAAGGCTAAATTCACCTGAAGCCAGCAGTTTTGTCTTTTCGGTTTTCAGATCAGCTCGATTGATGCTAAAAACCCCGTTTTCAGCAGTTAGTTTAACATCGCCGTTAATTGGTATTTTTGAGTTTTCATCTTTGCTAGCATTTGCCGCAATTTTAGCTTCTATGATTCCGTTTGCGCTTTTGAAGTCAGTTTCTGGAAAGGAAAGTTCCATAGTGCCGCTGGCTTTACCCGAAAGTGGTAAGATTCGTCCGCTTTGGGCTACAGCTAGTTTTGAAAGATCAACCTCGCTGAAATTGAACTTGACGGTAGAGTTTTTCCTTTTATCAAACGAAACTACGGCATCACCTACGACTTTGCCGTCCATAACGTCTGCTGTAATCGAATTCACGGCGACTTGATCGTTTGTAGCAACCAACGAAGCTCTAGCCTTTCCAAGTTTGAAGTTTCCAATAAAACCGCCGCCTAAACTTATATCAAGACTTGCGCGATAGCGACCTGAAGGTTCAAGCACAAAAACAGGTTTTTCAAATCGCACATCTTCCAATTTTCCGCCTTGTGAAGTAAACTCACTTTTGTTTACCAAAACGTCTCCTGCTTCAATATCTTCCGAAGTCAGAGTTACTATTTGTTTGCGAATTGAAAGCCTAACACCTGCGATGTCCAAGTTTGCCATCTGAGCGCCGTATGCGTCTAATGTGCCGATCTGTGTGAGTTTTGAATTCAAATAGGTTTCGTCGCCGATTTGTTTTAGATCAACTGCGTGAGCTTTAAGGTTCTTAATCTGTGCCTGTTCTGAGATGAGTTTTTCTGCTTCAAGGCTTTCAGCATTTGCAGAAGTCGTTACCTGTGAACCATTTTGAGTTAGATTAGCTTCCACGCGTTTTGCAGTTAAGTTTTCCAAAGTAACGTCTTGAGATAGGAGTTTCTTTGCTTTCAAAGCATCGGTTTTGATTTGAGTTGTTTTGCCTTTGCTATCAATCCGAGTGCTTTCTGCGGTTAAACTTTCCAAAGTAGTCGTGCTGTTTCCAGAGTTTTTGTATTGAAATTGTCGAGCTTCAGCTTTTGGAATCTCAATGACCGATTTGTCGCCGATTTGATTTATTTTTACATTCCGCGCAAGCAAGGATTGAGCTGAGCCTTTAGATTCTGGTAAAAGAAATCGTTCTGCAGAGAATGCGCCGAGCGTAGCGGAAGCTTTTTGCTCGTTGTATTCAGCTATAGCGTCTGAAATGTAGAGATTCGTGGCCGTGCCGAATGGCGATTTTGCAGTTTTAGCTTGAAGGTCAACCAAAAACTTCAGAAAATTACCGCCTTCGCCGCGAACTTCGCTGGTAAGTCTTGGAAAGTAAAGCTGGAATTCACCAGAGTTGAGCATTTCAGCTATCATCTCGCCGCTTGCTTCATAGACGGAATTACGGCCCTTGACGCTTGCAGAAAGCTCAAAAGATTTGAGATTGAAGCTAGAAACAGCAAGCGAATCGCTGGAAATTTCGCCTTCAATTCTGTAAATTTCACCTTCGCCTGTAACCTTGCCTCTGAAAACGCCAACACCGCTAAGCATCGTTTCCGGTAAAAAGACGTTTCCAAGTTTAGTCAGGTCAACGTCAGCAGTTGCGTCGAAACTGTATCTAAAAAGTTGCCAATCTTCAATTTTTCCTGTTAAAGTCGCTGTGATGACGGGAGATTTTATCTTCAGGTGTTCGATTTCTGCGCCCTTTTCATCAGCTTTTCCTTTAGCTTCAAGATTGATAGATTCGATTCTTTTATTGTCGTATGAGAAATGAGAATCGCTCGAAGAAAAGCTGAAATCATAGATTTTGCGATCTGAGTTTTCTGATTTGACAGGCTGAAGTTGGAAACTGAAATCTCTGGCTTCACCTTCCACTCTGCGCGTCTGGTCTCCAAGTCGAATCAGGCTATTTTTCAGTGTGAATCTTGTAGAGTCGTAATTTATTCTCACCCTACCTTCTTCTTGTTCAGTAAATTCTAAGCCTGAGAAGTTTGATTTACCTTCGGCATCGAATTTTATTATGATTTCAGCACCTGAGATTTCGGTTGAGTTTACGTTTATTTGCGTTTTCGATGAAAAGATGGTCGCCAAGGTGAGTTTTACATCTGCAGAATCGAACTTGAAAAGCGTTTCGCCATTTGTTTTGTTGATAGCCTCTACATTTTCAAGATAAAGGCTGAGTGGGAAGATACTAGTAGAAAATTCTTCCGCTTTTAGTTGAATGCCGATTTCATCGAGCGTTTGTATAAAACGGTTCTTAACGAATTCGTCAACGTAACCAGTTTGATGAAGGATAAAAAACAAAACGAATGGCAGAAGGAGAAAAGTTGTAGCTAAAGCGGCAAGGATTTTAAGACTTCGCAACTTGCCTTTAGGTCTGGGAGATTCCTCTATTTGCTTTTCATTGTTTTGAATCCATTTTTCGTCTTGTTTTTGTTTCATCACTGAATTTGCTGAAATCAGATTTGTCAACCGAAATTTTACAGTGTTACAACCTCGACTATTTCAAGTCCGAAAGCATCCAGAGCCGCAATTCGCGGCGGATGATTTGTCAGCAGTCTGATTTTTTTCAAGCCCAAATCTTTAAGAATCTGCGCTCCTATTCCATAATCTCGGTCTTTACCGTAACCGGTTTCTATTTTTGCCGAGTGAAAATCTAATCCTTTTTCTTGCATTACGGCATAGGTTTTTAATTGGTGAATTAAATCGAGATTATGCTCACGTTGCCTGAGATACAATATAACGCCTTTTCCGGCTTGTGAGATTTTTTCAATCGAGCTTGACATTGCCAGCCCAGCTTCGCCTAATTCACAACCAAACATTGCAAAAGTTATGTTTTCGGTTTGGACGCGCACCAACACAGGTTCGGTTGCATGTGAAACATCACCCATAACCATCGCAAGATGAATCTCGCCGTTGATTATGTTTTCGTAAAGAATTGCGTGAAAAAGTCCATATTTTGTAGGTAGATCAGTTTCGACAATTCTTTTGACCAAAGGCTCTTTTTCGATTCTATAGCGGACAATATCGGCAACAGAGATGATTTTCAAATCGTGTTTCAATGCAAATTTTTCTAAGTCGGGAAGACGCGCCATGCTACCGTCGTCGTTCATTATCTCGCATATAACGCCTGCTGGGTAGCAACCTGCTATTCTTGCAATGTCAACGCTTGCTTCTGTTTGACCGGGACGCACTAAAACGCCACCTTTTCTTGCTCTTAAAGGAAAAACATGACCGGGACGCACTAGATCGCTTGGCTTCGTTTTTGGATTTACCGCTGTCAAAATCGTGTGAGCGCGATCTGCCGCCGAAATACCCGTAGTCACTCCTTCTCGTGCTTCGATTGAGACTGTAAAAGCTGTTCCGAATCTCGAATTGTTGTCTTGAACCTGCATTGGCAGATTCAATTCGTCGCATCTTTCTTCGGTTAGCGATAGGCAAATTAGCCCGCGTCCATATTTCGCCATGAAGTTGATAATTTCAGGCGTCACTTTTTCAGCAGCACATACTAAATCGCCTTCATTTTCGCGGTCTTCATCGTCAACGATTATTATCATTTTCCCTGCGGCAATGTCAGCCGCCGCTTCTTCAACACTTGCGAATATCTTTTTTTCTGGTTTTGATTCCATAAAGACAACTCATCTAACGAAAAGTTTAGCAACTTTTGCCGATTACGGAAAGCTGTTTGGTTTGATGGTGTTGTAAGTTTACTTCAGTTGCTATGATGATTACCTTGTGATTTTCTATGTTTACATTGAAACCACAGAGACACAGAGAACGCAAAGAATTTGCAGAAGACCAACTGGAGTTAGACTTTACCAACAGTTGTGTTTGCAGGCAAGGGTTTTAGAGAGAGCCGATGTCGAATTTTCAGATTACTTTTGAAACAAGCTAGGAGTTTCGCCACCGATGCGAAGTTTTGCTGGAACTTCGATGCCTAAATGTTCGTATGCAAGCCTTGTTGCGATGCGCCCGCGCGAAGTGCGCGCAAGAAAGCCTATCTGAATCAGATATGGTTCTATGATTTCTTCTATCGAATCCTTTTCTTCATGAATTGAAGCAGCTATTGCGCCTAGCCCAACGGGACCACCATCAAATTTCTCGATAATTGTCAAAAGCAATTTGCGGTCAATTTCGTCTAAGCCGTAAACGTCAACTTCCATTTTGTTAAGTGCGTCTTCTGCAACTTCTTTCGTTATTTTGCCCGAATACTCTATTTCAGCGTAGTCACGCACACGGCGAAGTAAACGATTGGCGATTCGTGGCGTTCCGCGAGCGCGACGCGCTATTTCCCGTGCGCCTTCTTCCGTGATTTCTGTTTTCAAAATCCCTGCACTTCTCAAAACAATCACGGTTAGGTCTTCTACGCTGTAAAAATCCAGATGAAACTGAATTCCAAATCGTCCTCTAAGCGGAGCCGTTATGAGTCCCGGACGAGTTGTTGCGCCGATCAAGGTAAAATGTGGCAAGTCTATCTTTATTGTGCGCGCCGCCGCTCCCTGCCCGATAATAATATCGAGTTGATAGTCTTCCATCGCTGGATATAGAATTTCTTCGATTGCAGGTGATAAACGATGAATTTCGTCAATAAAAAGAATATCGCCTTCTTTGAGATTAGTAAGGATTGCGGCTAGATCGCCTGCTTTCTCGATGACCGGAGCGGCAGTTGCTTTTATCTCTACGCCCATTTCATTTGCACAAACATAAGCCAAAGTGGTTTTGCCCGTTCCCGGTGGACCAAACAAAAGCATGTGATCAAGTGCTTCACGTCTTTTGAGAGCCGCTTTTATAAATACTTTCAGATTTTCCTTTAGCTTCTTCTGCCCGATGTATTCGGAAAGCCTTGTTGGACGCAGAGAAAGTTCGTATCTTTCTTCGTCTTCAAGCATCTCAGCACTCTTGAGATTTTCAGCGGCTTTAGGAGTTTTGTATCTTTTTTCTTCTAAATTCAGATTGCTCATTTGTTTAACCTCTTACTTTTGAAAGAGTTTGCAGTCCACGGCGAATAAGTTCTGTTAGTTCGATTTCTGGATTTTCACTCAATACGTTTTTGAGTGCGGTTTCTGCAACGGAACGCTGATAGCCTAAATTTATCAAAGCCGACAAAGCATCTTGATAAACGGAAAGAGCTTTGGCATCTGGTGTTTTCTCGCTCTTAAATCCGTAAGAAGTTGATTCGGCTAATTCAAAATCTCGCAGTTTGTCTTTGAGTTCGACCGTTAATCTTTCGGCTATTTTTCTTCCGACACCGGGAATAGTAGTAAGTTTTACTATATCTTTTGACAAAATAGCCTGCACGACTTCATCAGCATTCATACTTGAAAGAATCGAAAGAGCGCTTTTAGTGCTTATGCCTTGCACTGCTATTAGTTTCAGAAAAAGCTGTTTTTCTATCTCTGTCATGAATCCATAAAGTTGCAATGTGTCTTCGCGAACATGCGTGTAGATTCTCAAAGATACTTTCGAGCCTACCTCGCCTAGCTTGTAGAATGTCGTAAGAGGAACGATTACTTCATAGCCTACGCCACCGACCTCAATTATGACGGAATTGGTGTTCTTTTCTAAAACCCTTCCGGCAAGGTAAGCTATCATTGTTCTTGAGACAAATTGTAGTCTATCATTAAACAAGGGACAACTTATAGCCTTTGTTTGTTCATCATCGGGTTTAGAATTTTGGTAGTAGTTAGAAAGGCAAGATGAAAGTAGAAAAAATCTCAGAGCTAACGACGAATCGTTTGAGCATTTATTTGCGTTGTTTGAATGAGCTTTCGGCGGCAGGTGTAAAAACGATTTCATCGGAAGAACTGGCAAAGCGATTTCATCTTAATTCAGCACAGATTCGCAAGGATTTAGCTTATTTCGGAGAATTCGGTGTTAGAGGTGTTGGTTACTATGTTGAAGATTTGAAAAATCATATAACCAAAATTTTAGGGCTTGACAAAGAACATCGTGTTTGCATTATCGGTGCAGGACGTTTGGGAACTGCGCTTGCTGATTACAACGGCTTCAAAAAATCCCGCTTTTCAGTTGTTGCTCTTTTCGACATAGACCAATCAAAGATAGGTCAAAGAGTTGGCAATGCCTGCATTTACGATTTCAAGGATTTTCAAAAAATAGTCAAAATGGAAAAAATAGACATTGCCGTTATCGCAGTTCCTGCTTTTGTCGCTCAAGATGTTTTGGACGAAATAGTAAAAGCAGGAATTAAAGCTGTGCTAAACTTTGCCCCAACGCCTCTAAAAGCCGATGATTCCGTTAAGGTAAAAACAGTTGATTTAACAACATCGCTTGAAAGCCTTGCATTTTTCCTTTCGCAACCTGCGAACGGAAACAGACAATAGACTGTTTATTGTTTTCAAGAAATCGCTTGCTGAAGCAAGAATTCGCAATCTCATTCATTTTGTGATACTCTGCTTTTGAATCATGGAAGAATCTCAAGCCAGAAAGCTGATTGTTGAGGTTGGAAGGCTACTCTATCAAAGAGGCTATGTTGTTTCTTCAGATGGCAATCTGAGCATAAGGCTTGATGAGAATCTTGTTATTGCCACTCCGACGATGACCTGCAAAGGGCGAATGACCGAAGACATGCTGGCTTTGACCGATTTAGATGGCAATCCTCTAAATGACAAGAAACCTTCTTCAGAGCTTGCGATGCATCTTTTGATTTACAAAATGCGCCCCGATGTTAAAGCTGTTTGTCATGCTCATCCACCTCATGGGACTGCATTTGCCGTAGCAGGTTTATCAATTGATAAGCCCATACTTTCAGAAGTCATCTTAACGCTCGGATGCGTTCCGCTTACAAGCTACGGCACGCCTTCAACTACAGAATTAACGGAAGCCATGAAGCCGTTTATTCCCTATCACAACGCACTTTTGATGCAGAATCATGGTGCTGTTGCTTATGGTGCAGACCTTTGGCAGGCTTTTGACAGGCTCGAAACTCTAGAACACACGGCTAAAATTGCCATCTTAGCCAGAATCTTGGGCGGAGCGCAAGATTTGCCAAAAGATGCAATAGAAAAACTAATCAACATTCGCGAAAAGGCAGGTTATCTGTCTGAAGAAGCAAGATGTCAGGCTTGCGGGTATCTACATGACTTGCAAGTAAGCTGTGAGATTCAAAGAGAAAATACAAGCACCAAGAACTCAGAAAAAAAGTTTTCTTTCACTCGTGAGGAACTCATAGAGCTTTTGTCAGAAGTAGCAAAGTTAAGTTAAACTATCGTTTTTCAAGAAAGATAATTAAGAGAGGGATTAGGGAAAAATGCAGGAAGCACTCGGAATGGTCGAAACAAGGGGTTTGGTAGCAACGATTGAAGCGGCTGATGCAATGGTTAAAGCCGCAAATGTTCGTCTTGTTGGCTATGAGAAAATCGGTGCCGGATATGTAACGGCAATCGTAAGAGGAGACGTAGCAGCAGTAAAGGCGGCAACCGATGCAGGCGCAGCTGCAGCAAGGCGTGTTGGTGAATTGGTTGGTGTGCATGTTATCCCAAGGCCGCATTCAAGCGTTGATGAAACTTTGCCTGTGAAGTAACTTCAACAATGATAATTGCCAGAATTTTAGGAACCGTTGTTTCGACGCAAAAGGACCCGCGTCTACAAGGGAAAAAACTTCTCATAGTGAAGCCGATAAACTTAGATGGCACAGACCAAAGCGGCTACTTGGTTGCTGTTGATACTGTAGGAGCAGGCTTTCACGAAAAGGTGATAGTCGTTGGCGGTTCATCTGCTAGAATGGCTGAAGGCAACAAGGATTGTCCTGTAGATTCGGCAATAATTGGAGTAATTGACAGGATTGATTTCATCCCGGCCGACGGAAAAACTGAGTGATTTATGCAGATTGCGCGCGTGATCGGCAATGTCGTTTCCACAGTAAAGAATCAATCGCTTGAAGGGCGAAAGTTTTTGATTATACAAACGCTTGATGCTGATTTGAAACCAATCGGGAAGCCCTTGGTAGCTTTAGATTCTGTCGGTGCAGGAATTGGAGAGCTTGTTTTTTGGTGTCGCGGGAAAGAAGCGGCTTTCCCGTTTAAGCGCGATGACGTTCCGACCGATTGCACGATTGTTGGAATCATAGATTCTGAAAACCATATCTACAAGAAGCAGTGATTTTGGCGCGTGTCATAGGCAGTATAGTTTCAACGCAGAAAAACCAGCGTTACGAAGGAGCACGCATAATGCTTTGCCGTCAGATCACGCCTGAAGGCGAAGACATGGATTATACTTGTCTAGCAGTAGATGCTGTTGATGCAGGCGAAGGCGATATTGTTATAATCACCCAAGAAGGTTGGAGTGCGTCAACGTCGGCTACAGGCAAACCCGGAGCCGCTATAGATTCCGCAATAGTCGGAGTGGTTGATTACATAGATTTGCTTCCAAATCAGAATGCTCGATAAGAAAACAATCCAAGTTTTGCTAGAACTTCTGAAGGAAGAGGAAAACGACAGAGAAAAGATTTTTTCGTCTTTCCAGCAAAACCTTGAGCTTATAAATCAGCGGCTCGATAGGATCGAGGCTTTTCTTTTCAAAGATGTTGACACCGAAAAAAAGTCCGATGCCGAAAAGCTTAGCGATTTTTCGAGCGAGATTGTAACTCCCGAAGTATTGATTCCGAAATCTTCTCACCCAAGCCAAGAAAAATTTTTCTCGCTCAAATCGCTTGCAGAAGAAAACCATGAAATTTGTCCACTTGAACCGACACCTAAACCTTGTGATCGCTGTCTAATGTGTAGTTGTAGAGGTTTTTAGGATTTTGGTATTTATCAAAGTGCAAAGCGCTCAGCTACCGCAGCGCTTTTGACTGGTAGGATTTTTGAAAGATAAACTTATCTTAAGACTTAAAATTTCGGAAAAAGGAGCAAGAAAAGATGAGAAAAGCTGTTTTTCTTTTGGTCGCAACTTTTGTGTTTTTGGTGCTTGCCCAATCGGTGCAGGTTTCTGCTGATGATTATGAATTAGTTCTTGAAGATTTCAAGTTGGTTGATGCTGATGGTAAAGAGCAAACTTTCAAGGCTCTAAAAGGCGAGAAGGGCACAGTTGTTATTTTTCTGTCGGTTCAATGCCCTGTAGTCAAAGGATACAACGAAAGAATCAATCAGATTTTCAATGAATACAAATCAAAAGGAATTGCTTTTATAGGTATCAACTCGAATTCTACAGAATCGCCTGAGCAGATTGGTTCTCATGCAAGAGAAACATACGGTTTCCCTGTTTTGATTGACAAAGGAAATGTTCTAGCCGATGAATTGAATGCTTCCGTCACGCCAGAGGTGTTTCTGTTCGATTCAAACGGCAAACTTATTTACAAAGGCGCTATTGACAACGACCGTTCGGGAAAGAATATCACGGAAAACTACTTGCGTGATGCGTTGGACGGGCTTTTGATGAAGAAAGCGATAGCCAAGGCTTCAACAAAGGCATTTGGTTGCACGATTAAGAGAACTGAAGAGAAGGTAAAACCTGAAACCACGAGCATAACAATTCGCCGAACCAAGGTTTCGTAAAAGGGTTAAGCGGGAGAAAATTTATGAAATTTAGATTCGCAGAGTTCGTTCTGCTACTTATGCTTATGTCTCTTTTCAGCACAGAAGCCTTTTCTCAGGTTAGAAAAAAGACTCAAGTTAGAAAAACGAAAGGTGCAAACATTGAGAAGACAAGTGAAAGGAAGACAGATAGCAAAAGCCGATATGGAAAACTTCCCACAGTTATTTTGATTAACAACGAGGGATTGAAAGAAACAATAAAACCCAAAGGCAAGCCGCTTTTGATAAATTTTTGGGCTACTTGGTGCGACGTTTGCCGTGAGGAATTTCCAGATTTGGTCAAAATTCACAAGGATTACGGCACTGAGATTGATGTTGCAGTAATTTCGTTAGATTATCCAGTAGAAATAAACCGTGATGTCCCTAGGTTTTTGGCTAAAGTAAATGCGCAAATGCCAGCATATCTCTTAAAAAGCGAGGACGAAACGGCTGCAGCAAATCTCGTGTCCGAAAAATGGCAAGGCGGCTTGCCTTTTACTATTTTGTTTGACTCCGACGGCAAGGAAATCTACTCGTATCAAGGCAGGTTTAACACTGCGGTTTTAAGAAAAAAAATCGAAGAGTTGATTTCTTTGAAATCGCAGCAGCCTGTAAAATCTCAATAATTGCAAGTAGGAGCTTTCTGCCATCTTTTGATTGAATCTTAAGGCTCAAGAATCTTTCTGGGCTTCAGAATCAGATTGGCGTTTTAGCGATAAAGCCATTTCGACAGCTCGGCGTGGGTCAATCACGCCCCAGCCTTGACGGTCTATTTCGTAGCCCGGTAGCCTTTCGGCTGTCAGGATTAAGATTCTCTTTATTTGCTGTGGTGTCAAGTCAGGGTTGGCTTCAAGCATTTGCGCCGCTACTGAAGAAACTATCGGAGCGGCAAAGCTGGTTCCGTCAACGTATTTGTAGTTCCTTGTGATAACGTTTTCACGGCGGATTTTTATAACTACAAGCTGACGGATTATGTGAGCAGGGCGATCAACGGCGGCGTCGAGTTCTGGATCAATACCTTGATTGGCGCGGATTATTTCCTGAAGTTCACTATCTTCAGCTTTGTCGAGTTTTTCAAGAAGTGCCGCTTGTTGTGCTGTTGGCGTATTAGGCAGAATCGGTGCTGGGACCCAAATCGCCGGAGCAATTACTTCAGGTTTTTGCAGACCGTCAACCGTAGGGCCGTAACTTGAGCGATACATTCCGCGTCGCGCTCGATTTATTGAATTTTGGTCATCTAGACCACCAACAGCGATGCACGAAGGAGCGGAAGCTGGCGGATAAACAGGATGATTTGGAAGGTGACCTGAGTTTCCTACAGCACAAACAACCGTAAGCCCTTGACGAACGCATTCTTCAACCGTTTGAGAGAGGCTATCGTGCAAATAGCTTGCTTCAGCATCACCACCAGCAGAAATGTTGACGATTTTAATGTTGAAACGATTGCGATTTTCCAGCACCCATTCAAGTCCTGCCTGAATGTCGCGCTCGGTGATTCTGCCGGTTTTAGCGAGTTTCACGAGCACCACATTGGCTTCAGGGGCCATTGAGCGATAAAATCCATTCGACAGGCTTCCGTTGCCTGCGGCAACGACGCTTGTCATCATTCCATGCCAACTTGCGGCGTCAACTTTGAAGAGCGATGCCAGCTCGCCTTTTTCGGCAGTCATATCCTGATAAGCCAGAATGCGGTTCACTGGAGTTGTTAGGTCGGCGTGAGGATAAAAGCCTGAATCCAGAAATGCTATTGTGACACCTTTGCCGGTGAATCTTTCGTCGGCATCGAGTCTAAGCGGTATAGAGAGAACATGAGAGCCATCTTTCAAAACAGCTGCATCTTTGAGAATCTGCTCTTTTGCTCTATCGAATAGTTGAACGCATCTTTCGCAAGCAGCTTGAAAGTTTGATGCGTTTGAAGCATTGGCGCGAATCAGTTTTTGAAGTTCCTCGTCAAGAAGTGCCAGTGGAACAAGTTTGCTTTTTGCTTCTCTGCCACAAACAGGACAAACTCTTACGAAGCGTGAGTATTTTCTTTTGCGGAAGTCCACCGTTCGCATATTTTAGTTAAAAGTTTTTCATAAGATCATGACAAGTTCAAATATCGTTATGCGAAACTCAAGGTTTTTCGGTCAAGAAATAATCATAAGGCGAAACGACAATCGCTTTTGAGAGCTTGATAACAGCGAACGAGGTTTAAGAGTAATACGAAAAATGCTTATTATTTTGTTTATATGAGAAAAAGCGTAGGAATAGCCTTTTCTGGTGGCGCGGCTCGTGGATATGCTCATTTGGGAGTGTTGAAGATTTTACTTGAAAATGAGATTCCTATTGACTATGTTGCAGGGACTTCTGCGGGTTCTATTGTTGCCGCGGCTTTGGCTTGTGGAATGGACATAAAAGACATAATAAAAATCGGCAGTCAGATGAATTGGCTTCGCATTGCTAAGTTTTCTTATTCGGCTAAAGGGATTTTAAGCAACGAGCCGCTAGGTAATTTTCTTGAGAAAAATTTGCCTTACAAGAGATTTGAAGATTTGCCAAAGCCACTTGCCGTGGTTGCTTGTGATTTAGAAAGAGGTGAAGAAGTTGTTTTCAAGGAAAAAGGCGATTTGATAACGGCCGTTCGCGCAAGTTGCGCTATTCCGGGAGTTTTCGTTCCTGTTGAGTATCAAGGACGCATGTTGATTGACGGAGGAGTTACTTCCTTAGTCCCAACCAGAGCTGTGCGTGAACTCGGCGCTGAGATTGTAATTGCGGTTGATGTGAACGCTTCTGGTTCTTCCTTTTGGGGAACACCAACCACGTTTTTAGGTATATTTTTTCAATCGGCTATGCTTCTTTTGAGAACTGCGGGGAAAAGTCAGCATTATCAAGCTGATGCTGTTATAATTCCGCAGGTTTCGCATTTGCGACCTGATGAGATAGGAAAAATGGACGAGTTTATAAAAGCGGGCGAAAAGGCGGCTTTAGAAAAGCTTGATGAGATAAAAAAGATGATTTTCGATCAAGAAAAACTGTCTTCAGAGATTGAATTTGGCAATGCTCAAGTTTAACATTCACTTTGCGTAATAACCTTGTCTAGTTCGGGCAAGCCATTCTGGATTAGATGTCTCGATTTTTATTGTTCGCCATTTCCCGTCGCGTTTATCGTTGGTTGACAGATATTCGATTGTGTAAAGTGTTCTGATTTCAGCAGCAACTATAGCATAAATCCTTCCCATTTCTTCAAGACGGTTTATAGCGTTTAGTGAAGTGCCAGTTCTTTGGGCGAGAAGTTCCAGACGTTTGCGAGCAGTCTTGAATAAAGCAATTTGAAGTGGAGTTGGGTCGGGAAGGAATTTGGGATCGCCTGTAGGGAGAGCAAGCGGATAAATGCTTATGCCTTCTTGTTCTGCTTTTTCAATTATCTTTCTTAAAAGGGGATTTTCTTCGGGATTTATGAAATCTTCGAGTTTGGCTTCAGAGAGTTTCGATAAGACTTCTCGGTCCTGATCTCTAAAGTCAGTGTCAACTCCATCGGTTAATACGACAACAGCCTTGCGGCGATTTTTTTCTTTCTCGAGCTTGTCCAGAGCAAATTCTAATGCTTTATAAAGTTGTGTTTTCCCACGTCCATTAGCAACGTTAATTGAGTTAAGTATAATTTTTCGGTCCGTTGTAAAATCATTTCTGAGGTTAATTTTATCGTAAAATTCTATTACGGCTACACGGTCTTCGGGAGCGAGAGCATCAATGAACCGGGCGGCGGCGAATTTAAGTGTTTGTCTAAAAGCAAGTGTTGAACCTGACATGTCCAAAAGCAGCACTACAGAGAATGGAGACGAGTTAGGCTCAAAATTCAGTATTGTTTGTTTAACTCCATCTTCGTAAACAGTGAAGTCTTCTTTTCTCAAGTTCAGCACGGGACGACCTGAGCGGTCAACGACTCCTACATTCAGCCTTACAATTGAGGTGGAAATTCTGATTACGTCATTGTCTTGCGACCTAGAAGGCAAAAAGCAAATAAAAACCAAGATAAACAAAATTATTGTTTTGTTTTTCATCATTTTTAATCAAGCAATACAAATCTTAACAAATTACAAAGGCGCATTGTATAATTATACAGAGCAACAAAATTTGATGTTTTTAAGTTTCCAGAAGGTTTGTTTATGCTCTACAAGCCGAGATTTTGTTGTGAATGCGGAGAAAAAATTCTCCGAAGAGACTGGAAACTTTGGACAAGCCGAAGATTCTGCGAGGTTTGTGAGATTGACAAAAGAGGTTATGAGGTTTTTCCGAAGATCATCGGAGGGTTGCTTTTTATCTTTGGACTGTTCGGCATTGGAAGCTTGATTTTGAAGGGAGAGACTAATCGGGAGTTAAAGATAGAGAGAGTTTCTTTTGCTAAGAAAAATCTCACCGAAGAAAACGTTGAACAAAGATTGGTTACGGAAAATCTAAAGTCAAGCTCTGTGGACAAAAATTTAAGGCAAATCCAGAGCGTGGAGAGTTCATCAATAAGTAAGCTTGAAAGTCCGGCTCAAAAGATTAAGGCTAAATTGGAAGAGCCGGTTTATTATTGCGGAGCAGAAACGAAAAAGGGTGGTTTTTGCAAACGTCGTGTCAAGGGAGGTGGAAGATGTTGGCAGCATCAGGGACAACAAGCAATTCTTCCACCAGAAAAGTTACTAGTTGTTCCTTAAACCAAAAATCGGAGTAGAACCAATGAGCACTTTAGAACGCAACACGATCGTAAGAGAGCGCTACCTAATCGTTAATCTTCAGAGTAAAACCAACGATGGTGAGATTTATTTGGCGGTAGATCAGGCTTCAGGAAAGTCAGTGCTGATAAAAAGAATCTTTTGCTTTGATGAGCGGCAGTCTCAGGAACTTCAACGAGAAGCTCTTGTTTTGATGAATCTAGAGCATCCAAGTCTTCCAAAATTCATTGATTACTTTTCCGAAGGAAGTGCAAGATATTTGGTATCTGAGTATATTTCCGGTGATACTTTGTCAGATGTTGTAGAAAAGTCCAATAAGTCTTTACCTTTGGAATGGGTGGTTTTCTGGGCAGATCAGTTGTTAGAAGCTTTGGCTTACTTACATTCTCGATTTCCACCGATTGTTCATCGAGATATTAGACCTGAAAATTTGAAGCTATCAAAGAATCAAGATGTATTCTTACTGGGATTTCCTTTGTCGGTCACAGGGCAAGGTGTAAAGTCGAATTATGCTTCACTAGAACAAATTAGAGGGACGGGAGTAACAGAACGTTGTGATATTTACTCGCTTTCGGCGACGCTTTATTATCTTTTAACCGCCCAAACACCACTTGACGCCAAAGCGCGTGCCGATCAAGTTCTCAACCAACTTTCCGATCCGATAAAACCGCTAAATCTGATAAACCCGAACATACCTAAGGAAATCTCCGATTTTGTAATAAAGGGAATGAACTTATCTCCGGAGCTTAGGTATTCCTCTGCTAGAGAAATGCAAAAGGTTTTAAGAGAAACCTATGAGGGATTGAAAAACAAAAAAGCAAGGTCTGAAACGTTTGTTCCACAATCTGAGGTTAAAACCGAGATTTTAACTCAGGAGGACATAGTTTTTGAGGATAAACCGCTAGAAACAGGTTTTGAGACTGTTCATATTGTCTCTTCAGAGTTAGAAGCAGATAGACAAGAATCGCCGACAATTCAGCAGGATAATACATTTGTTCCGCCTCAACCGCGTTTTGAAGAAAGCGGAATTGTTCAAAGAGATTCTTATGCCTATGAAGATAGCTCTCAAAAGACTTTAGTCTTGGAAGAGCCTTTGAAAGAAGAGACGAGAAGTCCATTAGTAGATGAGGAGTCATTGCAGTCGCAAAAGAAAACAGAGATTTTGCCAGAAGAGATATTTCCAGAAGTAATATCTGCAAAAGAAGAGGCTGGTTTTCCGCATAAAACGCCTGACACACATAGTTTTCCACCGGTTTTCGACAGCGACTCTCGTGGGGCTAGCTCGAGCGAGGATGTATCGAATCTTACTGTTCCGTTGGTAAAGTATGAAGAATTGTTGCCTGACAAGCAGGAGGTTGTTGAAAAGCAAGAGGTTGGGGCTATTTATGAAAGAACAACGAACTTGGTGCAGGCGGCTCCACAACCTGCACCACCTGCACCGCCTGTTCCTCCACAAAGAGTCGCACCTTCAAAAAGCAAGAAGCCTTTGGTTGCGGTTGTAGTTATCTTGGGTTTCATTTTTGGAGTCGCTTTAATCGCTGCTGGAGCTTATGTTTTTAGGGATGCTTTGTTTTCAACGGCTAAGCCAACGCCGACACCAACTCCATTTGTCAGAACCACACCAGAACCAACACCGACAACAACGCCTCAGGTCTTAATAGAGGAAACCCCAGAGGTTATCGTTCAGACATCGCCTACACCTGATACTATTGATACAACAGAGCAAACCACTGAGATAACAGATTTAAAAGCGAACTCAAATGTTTCACCTAGCAAAGAAAGAACTTCTACTGAGCCTTCTCGAAGAAAAGTGGCTGAACAGGAAAAAGCGACTACTCCAACCACAAGACAAACTCCTAGAAAGTCAAAAACTGAGGCTGCTCAAGAACCTAAAAGAACACCTGAAAGAAGACTTGAGATTCTACAGTAGCTTGGAGGAAGGATTATGAGAAACATAGTTTTGTTCTTTTTAATTGTCTGCTTAATTTCTGGTGCTTCTATTACTGTTTCATCTCAAACTAGGAAAGAGAGGCGAAAAATAGAAGCATCTAGAAAGCTTGTAGTGGAAGGTGACAAGTTCTTTAGGGAAAAAAATTATCGTGAAGCTATAAAAAAGTATTCTGAAGCGATAGCTGTTCTTCCGAATAATCCTTATGCTTATTACTCAAAAGCTTATTCACACTACTATTTAGGTGAATATGAACAGGCTATAATTGACTTTTCCACTGCATTGGAGCAAGGTTACAGACCGATTGATGTTTATGTTGCTCGATGGCAGGCATATTATTGGCGTAAAGATTATGATTCAGCACTAAAAGATGTTCAAGCGGCGTTGCAGATACAGCCTTCTAGCGCTTATTTTAATCTGGCAGCGGCTGATATTTACCGGGAGAAACGGGATTTCCAAAATGCTTTGCAGTATTATATGCGTGCCGCAGAGCTTGATAACACTAATCCGGACATTTATTTCTATATCGCACTTTGCTATAACGAGCTAGGTGATTATATTCAACAAGGCATCGCAGCACTTCAGGCGCTCAAAAGTGGAACTAAATACAGGGCAGAATCGTGGTTTTATGTTGGTCAAGCGGCTCAAGTGCTTCGTAAATATGAGGAAGCGTCCCAAGCTTATGAAAGAGCGCTGCAAGAAAAGCCCGATCTAAAGATAGTTTACTTTAATCTTGCCGAGTGCTATCGGATTTTAGCTGATTATGATCGAGCAATAGCGACGCTCAAGCGCGGGCAGAATCTTTATCCAAATGACGGAGATTTTTACATCAATTTGAGCTGGATTTATAGCCTTTCAGACAGGCATCAAGATGCAGTAGCCGCAGCTCAGATGGCAACCAGACTTTTGCCTAATGAACAGATGGGCTATACCAATCTTTGCCGTGCATACAATGATCTAAGGCAATACAACCAGGCAGTAGAAGCTTGCAAAAAGGCACTTGAAATTAAACCAGACGATGGTGAAACCCACTTTTATCTCGCAAGAGCATATGATTCCTTGAAGAACAAAGCTCTAGCAGATATTTCCTATCGGAAAGCTGTTGAAAGATTGTTAGAATACACACAAAAAAATCCTTACAACTCCGATGGATTCTATTTACTTGGAAATGCTTATTTCGCAGTTGATCAACCTCTCAAGGCGATAGAAGCCTACAAAAAATGCATTGAATTAGCGCCGAAATTCGCCAAGGCTCGATATAATCTAGGTTATGTCTATGCCGCAACGGGTAATAAGCAGCTAGCCCGTGAACAATACAGCGCTCTACTCGAGCTTAATCCTGCTTTAGCGTCGAGACTCCTAGAAGCAATCAATAAACTTTGAGTATTAGGACAGATTTTGATAGCGTTGGTTTGTTTTTATCTTTTTCGACGTTTTGTAGAGCGTTCTTCTGAGATTTTTAGTGGGCTTATATTCATCACAACCAAAGGTAATTTCATATTTTTATCGAACCCAACTTCTTGAACGGCTTTATCGAATTTGAATGAGACGGTTTGAACTCTTTTTCTAATCATCACTTTTTCGAGTCTTTCTTCTCCGTCGGGAAAGGAAATGTGAATTTCCATAGGTAAAACAAAAGCGGCGGGGACAAGCGGTTCAATGGGCTGTGTTTGTTGAAAAGTTATAGTTAGGCGCTTCGATCTTGGGTAGAAGGTGGGTTTGATTTGTATTTGAGGATAGCCAGCTTTATAAACCCATTGATCGAAAAACCAGTCGAGTTTTTTTCCTGATGCTTCTTCCATTGCATTTTTTAGGTCAGTAGTTTCGACATTGCCGAAACTATGTCTTTTCAAGTAAATGTTGACACTTTTCCAAAATGCCTCGTCTCCTATTTCCTCTCGTAAGGTATGTATTAAAGCACTTCCTTTTTTGTAAGGTATTGGATTAAAGATAGAGTCATCAGGTTGAGCCAGATGATTGAAAAGTCCGTGTTTTCGTTTGTTTATAATTTCATAGGCGAAATACTCTCTTGCATCGTTTTCTATTTTTTTCGTGTATTCCTCGCGTCCATACATTTTCTCCCTGTAAGCTGCTTCCATGTAACTTGCGAAGGCTTCATTTAGCCAAAGCTCGGCCCAATTCCGACAAGTAACTAAATTCCCAAACCAAGAGTGAGCAAGTTCGTGGGAAACCAAATCTTCAACGAGTTCGGGCATGAATTCTGCTGCTAGAACCTCCGTGTCTGCTAGTGTGGTTGCAGTGATGTTTTCCATTCCGCCAAATCTAAACCTTGCTACCATTGTTTGATCGTATTTATTGAAGGGATATTCGATGCCCGTTAGCTCCTCAAAAATTCGCATCATGTCTTTTGTTTTCCCAAATGCTTTTGGCACTATCGGTTCTTTGCCCGGATAAACATAAAAACCTAACGGGATGTTGCGGTATTTGTCTTCAATTTTTGAATATTTGCCGATAACAAATGAAATCAAATAAACAGAATGGGGCACGTTCATTTTGTAGTGAAAGGTTTTTTTACCGTTTGCTTGCTGGATTATTTCAACCAATTCTCCATTTGCAATCGCTACTTCTTCTGGTTCTACGGTTATAAATTGTTCGCTTGTAGCTTTGTCGTCGGGAAAATCGTATGAAGGAAACCAATAATGCGCTTCCTCTGGTTCGTTTTGCGTCCAGATTTGATCTGGCCACAATACTTGTCCGTCTCCCTGCCTCGCGCCATCAACGAAATAGACACCTTTCTTCGGACGACAAGAATATACAAAACGAAGCGAAATTGCTTCGTCTTTTGAATATGCCTTATCTAAAAATACAGTTAGCTTTTCGCCTAGCTGTGTGTATGTTAGCTTTTTGCCGTCAACAATTCCAACAAATTCATAATTGAGTTCAGCGGCGTCAAGTTCTACGGTAGAAAATCCATCTCTCAATGGTTTCAATATAACTGTAGTGTCACCGAAAACAGTTTTGTTTTGTCTATCGAATTCGGTGCGGATTATGTAGTGCTGAACATCATAAGACCTTTCACGATTAAAATCTCGTGCCGTAAGTTGGTTCCTTTGTTTCGTAGAGTCTTGTGCTTGAATCTCTACGAGATAAACGAAAAGTAGGAGAATAATCAGAATCTTGCGAAAGCTCATAGTTTCAAGCATACAATTGCGGCTTCAAAGATTTCAATATGCCCCGAACGTCTTTTGGGATTTGATCCTGTTACCTATCCGAATTAAACTTAATCCGTTTGGACGGTCGAAATGAAGGAAAAAATTGGAGTAGTAATAGTTTCACATGGACGTTTGGCAAGTGAGCTTTTAGCGGCGGCTGAAACTATAGTTGGCACTCTTAGCCACTTTGCGGCTGTTTCTATCGGTTGGAATGATGATGTGGAGAAAGCTAGGGAGGAGATTTCGCGGGCAATTAAGAAAGTATCAGGAGAAGAGGGAGTTTTGATTTTAACAGACATGTTTGGTGGAACTCCGACAAACATTTCGGCGATGTTTCTTGGTGATGAAAAAGTAGAGGTTATCACAGGAGTCAATCTCCCGATGGTTATAAAGCTTGCTTCACAAAAAGGAGAACTCAAACTTGCTGAGATTGCAAAGCAAGCAGAAAAACAAGGTAAAGACTCTATTTGTCGTGCTAGAGACCTTTTAACTCCGGCTTTGAAGTCGAAAAAAGATGCTTGAAGCTACTCTGAAAATCGTAAATCCATTGGGACTTCATGCTAGAGCGGCGGCACAACTTGTTAAGCTAGCAGGTCAATTCAAAAGCGATATAAAGCTGCTGAGAACCGATAACATGGTGATCGCCGATGCAAAGTCAATCTTAAGTGTTTTGACCTTAGCGGCTGGTAAGGGTGTTGAGTTAAAATTAACCGTTGAAGGTGCAGATGAAGAAGAGGCTTTTCAAGCAATAAAAGGAATTTTCGAGAATGGTTTTGGAGAGATCTGATGCAAGTTGCAATTGTAGGAATACCTCTTGGATTTGGGGCAAGCAAAATAGGCAGTGAGTTAGGCCCGATGGCTATACGTCGTGCAGATATTCGAGGCAAACGCTTGATAGACCACATACGCGATTTAGGCTACGAAGTTACGGATTACGGTGACATAGAGATAGAAAACCCTGATTACGTAGCTTCGGAAAATGAAAATCCGAAATATTTGAATGAAATGGTAGAATCATGTAGTCGCATAGTCAATTCTCTCAAGCCGATTCTGCAGGAAGGAAGTTTTCCCGTGATTCTAGGCGGCGATCATTCAATTGCAATCGGGACCTTTTCAGCACTGGCTTCTCATGCTCGTCAGCGAAATGAAGAAATAGGTTTAATCTGGTTTGACGCGCACGCCGACATCAACACTCCTGAAACTTCACCTTCGGGAAACATTCACGGTATGCCTTTAGCAGTGCTTTTAGGAATGGGTGAGCAGAAACTTACAGATATTTGCGGCTTTGCTCCCAAGTTGAATCACAAATTCTTAGCACATATCGGCGGACGTGATTTCGATAGCGGCGAGAGAGAAACAATTCATCGGCTTGGCTTAAGACAACAATTTTTTACGATGAGCGATATTGACAGGTGCGGAATGGCTTATTGCGTTGAAAAGGCGGTTGAAATAGCCTCACAAGCAAGCGGTGGGTTCGCTGTTACGTTTGATATTGACATCATTGATCCGCGCTTTGCGCCCGGTTCGGGAACGCTTGTGCGTGGTGGAATAACTTACAGAGAGGCACATCTTGCATTGGAAATCATAGCTGAAATGGGTGGAATGCGATCCTTTGAAATTGTCGAGGTCAATCCAACTCTTGACCGCGAAAATATAACCGTCGAAGTCGCAGGAGAACTGATCCTTTCGGCTCTTGGAAAGACGATTTTATAAATGTTCTAATTGACTCCAAGCCCGATGAAGGTCTTGGTCTTGCAAATCGGGTTTTTCTGTATTTGGGGGTTATTATGAAAATCAGAGTAGGAATAATTTTTGGTGGACGTTCGGGAGAACATGAAATTTCAATACGTTCGGCAAAATCAGTTATCGAGAAGATTGACAAAGAAAAATATGAGATTGTTCCTATCGGAATAACGAAAGATGGAAAGTGGCTCAATCCGAAGGAATCCGCATTGATGCTACCCGCAGAGACCCAGAAAGTTTTGCATGAAACTTCTGATAAACTATTCGACTCACCAGTTGTTTTTCCGCCTGACACATCTCACAGAGGTTTGCTAAAGCTTAACTCTCACGATCTGATGCCGATAGATGTTTTTTTCCCAGTTCTTCACGGAACTTACGGTGAGGATGGCACGATACAAGGGCTTTTCGAGATGGCGAATGTGCCTTACGTTGGTTGCGGAGTTTTAGCTTCTGCTTGCGGTATGGACAAGGTCACAATGAAGAGTCTTTTCCGCAGTGTCGGCTTGCCGATATGCCGATATGTTTGGTTTTTGAGATGTGACTTTGAGAAAAACCCAGTCAAAATTATGGACCTAGTAAAGGCAAAGATCGGTTTCCCTTGTTTCGTAAAACCAGCAAATTTAGGCTCTTCTGTTGGTGTTTCTCGCGCTGATAACGACGAATCACTAAAAAAGGCTATTGAACTTGCGGCAGAGTATGATCGAAAGATAATCGTCGAAGAAGCCTTGAACATGCGTGAAATCGAATGTGGTATTATCGGAAACGAGTATCCGCAAGCAAGCCTTCCGGGTGAATATGTTATCAGAAATGAAGAGAAAAGATTCCTAGACTACACGGAAAAATATGCCGGAACGGGTAATAACGAATTCATCACACCTGCTTTGATCTCAGATGAGCTAACGCAAAAAGTGCAAGAGATGGCGATAAGAGCTTTTAAGGCAATTGACGGTGCGGGGCTTGCAAGAGTTGATTTTTTCCTTAGAAACGACACTGGCGAAATTTTAGTAAATGAAATAAACACGCTTCCCGGCCTGACTGATGCATCAGGTTTTCCAAAAATGTGGGAAGCCAGCGGCTTGAAGTTTCCAGAGGTTATTGACAAACTTATAGACCTAGCTTTCCAAAGACACAAGGATAAGACTAGAAACAAGACTTCTTACACTATCTAGTGTCCAGAGTATTTTTTGAACACACTTTCCAGCTTTGGTAAGGTTTTTTTGTATTCTTCAGTATCGGGTGACTGTAAGCTACCGTCGTGGTGATATTTGTATATTAACTTGAGAGTTGTGTATGGTTGTTGATAATAGCCTAATCCCTGTTTTTTAAGGTTTATTGTGACTTGAGGTTTTATTTCTTTTGGGTATTGATTTATCATCGTCTCTATATGCTTCTGGTTCAGTTGGAGAAGCTGTCGGGTTAGTTCTGTAGCCTAACTTTCCTGTGTTTTCCCATGTCTTTTTGAGGTATTGAAATACACCAGTAGCAGAGCTTCGTGGATTTTTCGTATTTGGATTAAAGTTTGTTCTACTTCTGCTATAGCAAGCAACATATCAATTTCTATCTTGGATAGGCCTCTTTCAGCAGCCATTTTTCTTATCATCTGTTTTATTATGTAGCCGTCATTGAGCATAGTTTATACTTCTCCTTTTTCTGCTGTTTTCTACTAAACCTAGTTGTTTTATCTTGCGATTTGCATCTTTGAAAATTTTTCCTATTTGGGGTTCTCTAAGTCGTTCATCTATTTTTTTCCTGTCCGAGACAATTACATTGCCTATTTGATCGTAAATTTCCTGATATTCGCATTGTGAACAATTTCCACCTTTGTAATATTCAAGACCTATGTATGGAGTTTGTTTTCCGTCTATGTAACAGACAACATCTGTAATTTCGTAATCCAGTACTTTACTGTTAGCAGACTCATCCATTTTCCTACCTTCTTCTAGTAGAAAATCAGAATACCTATCGAAATTAAATTTGGGTGACGATGAATGTATCTGAACTTCTAAGTTTCTATCTTTGTTTGTCAAGATGACATACTGGCTATCTGCTAGACAACTTCTGTAAGATGAGTTTAATACCTCTACGAGGCAGTGAGTAACTAGTTTTACTCTAAGGTGTTTGCAGTCTGTTTCTAGAACTACTTGATAATCTCTTCTTGGTTTTTGCTGGGCTTCTGTATCAGCAACTACAACCAGAACTAAAAACATCAAGACTTTCAAGAACTTACGTGTTTTCATGTTTTACCACCTTTTCTTAGATTTTTAAGAATGTAAATTTTATAGCATAAGAAAAAAACTGCAAGAACTTTTTGGAAGTTCATCTCAAAAGCCTCCCGAAAAGCCAGAATGACGAAGATATAGCATAAGGATATGTAGCGCAAATGAGTGTTTAGAGAGCACTTTTGTATAGGAACCTCTTTAGCAGCTATGTGAACTTGCTATTTTGCTACAATTTTAGTTAATCTTTTAGATTCGAGTTTTGATGAAAGGAGAGAGTTTATGCCTGTTAATTTAGTTCCTTCGCCTGAAACAGTGATGGAGATTTTGAAGAAGACTGGTGCTTATCGGAAAGGTCATTTCATTTATCCATCGGGAAAACATGCTTCGCATTATTTCCAGATGCCGCTTGCGTTTAGATACTACGACAACGCACGTTTTCTTGCCGTTGGACTCAGCAGACTTTTCAGAATGGACAAAGCTGTTTCAAGCCGATTGCCAAAGGTTGCAATTATTAGCCCAAGTCCCGGTGGAATCGTAGTTGCATTTGCTGTTCGTGAGGCTTTGAATGCAGAGCAGATATACTGGGCAGAGATGGAGCAAGGCAAGCGTCAGTTTCGTCAATACATTAGCGAGGGTGACATCTATCCGGCAATAATTGTTGATGATATTTTGAGAACAGGAAAAGCAATCAGGGAAACCATTGATCTTCTGAGAGAACTGAAGACAGATGTTATTGCTATTGGGACAATCGTTAAATTTGAAGATGCACCAAACGAATTCGATGGTATCCCGGTGAAAACGCTCCTAACATTTGATGTGAACTTTTACGATACAGAAGAGGAATGGCGCAAATCTAAAAATGCTAGCGAAGATGCTGAAGCGGAGGTAGTTAGGTATTAGTCAAAGTTACTTGTAGCGATAACCTTTGGGGTATTGAATCGTGATCTCAGGATTTGTGCTTTGGACTTCAATTTTGTAAAAGCCCTTTTTCATGTTTGTTGAAAGATAGGTCAAAAGAAATTGTCTTTGCAGGTTTATACCTAATTCACGCAAAAAGGGTTTGAAGCTGACAGGAGTTGAAGTGCCAAAGAAAAAGGCGCGTCCACCTGTTTCTTCGGAGAGTTTTTCCAAGAAACCTTGTGCTGTTAAGGTTACTCTGCGATCAACTCCACTGCTTAGGTTACTTGATGCGTAAAAAGAATAAACTGCGGTGCCTTTTTGTTGCGCTCTTGATATTGCTCTATCGAGAGCAAGATTTTGCAGAGAGAAATTTAAGGCTGATGGGTCCAGACCATCAGAGATTAAAAGCATTGCTCTTCTCCCAGCAGGAAGCGCATCGAACCTTTTCAATGCGTCACCTACAGCATCATAAGTGTTGCCGACTGTCGGTGATGAACTTCCCGATAGAATCCTAAGCGCTTTGATCGCTTTGTCTAAATCATCGGTGAATTTCTGTTCAACTACAAGGACACCACCACGTATGTATGCGACCATCACACGAGAGTTACTAGGAAGAGTTTTTATGAATTTAGCAAGTTCTTCTAATTCCAAATTTACAGCCGAAGATAAATCGTCTTGGATTAGTATCGCCAATGATAGCGGAGATTCGTTAATACTTCTTATGGAAAGAATCGTTTGTTGAATTCCATTTTCTTTAACGATTATTTCCCCAGCTTCTACCATCTCTTCCAAGCGCTTTTCTTTGCGTTCTTTTTTTGTGAGGATTGTGATTGGGATTGTTACAACACGAACTTTCTGTCTTTTTCTCTCTGATGATTCCTGAGAAAAGACAAAAGAAGAAACAGAGAAAAGAAACAAGAAAAGGAGTATTTTTTTCAACTTCATTGCTTACTCCAAGAAAGATTTATCAGTTTTAATGATAACATTTCAAATTCGTTTTAAGGTAGGCGTCTTGAAGTGGTAGCACAGACCAAGAAACTATTTATATTAAACTGTTTTATCGAACCTTCGATAATAAGGCGAAAAGTTGAAAACAGGGTTTTTAGGAAGGTTTTTTGCAAGGGCATAAAAGTGGGGCGGCTAGTCGGACTCGAACCAACGACCTCGAGAGCCACAATCTCGCGCTCTAACCAACTGAGCTATAGCCGCCACAAGCGCTCCCGGCACGACTCGAACGTGCGACCCACAGCTTAGAAGGCTGTTGCTCTATCCAACTGAGCTACGGGAGCATCTCTACAAGCAAATTAAGATTTTATTGATTCAATCTCTGCAAGTCAAACACAAAGCTACCCAATTTGTCACTTGTCAGCAAAACCCTCGCTTTAGACAAAAATTTCTTGTGAATTAAAGGTATTAAAGTTAATACAAAACGTTTGCGATTAGATTTTGGCTAAAAGATTTATCATTCCGTAACTTGCAACGATATTTGTATTTGATTTATGATTTTTCACGGGCTCAAGGAGGACTGTTATGGCTTTAGGAAAAAAGACTTCCAGACGCAGATTTATAAACAGTTTTGCATCAGCGACAGCTGCTGCGGGACTTTTGGCAGGGCAATCTTTGCAAGGATTTGCTAGAGACAGTTTAGCCAACAAGGCGAGCAAAAATGATTCTATTTCTGTAAGACAAGATGGCACATACGATACTGTGCCGCTTGAGAAGAGTGTTATAACTCTTGGAGTAGTTCAATCGAGAGTTCGTTCATTTGAAGCATCAAACGCAAAACAGGGAATAAAGGAAAACCTGAAGCACTTTTAGATTTGATTGACAAAGCCTTTTATTATGGACTACGTCCCGATGTTTTGTTCTTTCATGAATTCCCGATAACAGGTTGGCGAAAATGGACGCGAAAGGAGATTCTCTCTTTTGCTCTTGAGCTACCCGGTGAAGAAACAGAGGAAATTGCGAAAAAGGCAAGGCAATATGGTTGCTACATAATTTTCGGGACATACGCAAAAGACAAAGACTGGCCAGGGCATGTTCTTAGCATCACAGTTATAATGAATTCAAAAGGTGAGATTATCGGTAAGCACTGGAAGGCAAGAAACATCAAGGGCGTTTTTCCGGGATTTGAGCTTTTCACTACTACCGTTTATGATGTTCTGGATCGCTATATTGAAATGTATGGGGCTGATGCCGTTATTCCCGTTACACGAACACCATACGGTAACTTTGCGGCAACTTCAACTCAAAATGAACCAGAACTTATTCGCGCTATGGCTATCAAAGGTGCTGAGATAGTTTTCAGAACTGCTTCTGGTGGTTTTAATGAGTTGGATATGCAAGTTTCTGCGATGTATAACCAAGTTTATGTTGCCGTGGCTAACAATGCATACTCACCCGAAAATCCAGGGTTTTTCGATGATGCAGGTTCAGGTGGAAGTGCAATTTACGGCCCTGATGGCAAACCTTTAGCAGTGGCGAACACTAAGTTTGAAACGATGATTACAGCGCGAATTCCAATTGCGAGTTTCAGAGAAACACACCGCCAGCCGATTATTCATAGCGAGCTTTATATGCCTGTTTTTGAGAGATACAAAAGCAACTATCCACCTAATCTTTTCCTGCAATATCAACCGGAAGACCTCATTGATGCCAAGCGTTATCTGAATGAAAAGTCAAGGTGGAGAAGGTAAAGAATCTCGGGAAGCTGTGGGTGAAAATTTTACCTATCCACAGCTTCTCATTTTTTGACAAAAACTTAGAGTCTCTGCTTAATTTGTTTTCTCAAATTTTGTAGCTGATTCAGTTAGTGAAGAGTCAGGCTTGATTTTTAATGTAGGATCACCCAGCAAAGCCCACGAAAGACGGACATCTCTGCCACTGGGAATTACAAGTTTAGCCTGTCTGATTAGATCGCCAATCCTGTTTTCAGGAGCTATTCTCAGTTTCTTATAGAATTCTTTAGCCATAATTTCTTGGACATCTGGAGTTGTCAAGCCTGTTGAAGACCAAGAGGCAACCGCACCACCTTGAGCTTTATTCAGCAGAGCTTCAGAAAGACTTTCTCCTGAAGGTTCGATGAAGTAGCCGTTTAGACAAGTAAGCATGTTTGCAATTATCAAATTCGAGTTGGTGTTTGTTAGAGAAGGCACGTCACTTCTCGAAAATAAATTACCTGCCCATGCGGCGAAAGTTCCATGTCCTGCATAGTTAACTAGATAAGGCCCATTGTTGAATCCATTCAAAACTCTATTTCTAGCATCCGAAGCCGAGCGGTTGACAGTTGTTACGGGTATAGAAGATGGAAGTTCAACTATTAGGCGATTATTCATAGCCTCGAAATCATAGCCTTGCGGTAAGTCTGAAGGAAAAAGTCCACCTCTAGAGTAGGCGTTTGAAAGTCCTTGTTCAAATGCTATTGTTTTTGCCAAAGCATTGCTTACATTTGCTGGGTTGCGTGCGGGGATTCTGCCAATCGGAATTTCAGCTAAACCATCGTAATCAAAATCAGCCAATGCTTCGTCGCTTCCAGTTTCCATAAAGAGCGTGTCAACCATCATGGTCGGCACAAAGTTAAGAAATCCGTAGCCGAAGAAGTTTCGAGGATCGTAGGTTGAATCTCCCATTAGTAAAACATAATCAGGTGGTGTTTGCCAATTGTTTTTAGCAAATTCAAGGAAGTTCTTTACAGCTTCGCTTGTAGGTAAGCCGTAGTTAAATTCATCGAATACATCTTCAACATTGACAACTTTGACAGAGAAACCCTGATTACGACGAAAGTTTGCCCAATTTTCGGCTTCGTCCATCCAGTTGGCATGAGAGATTATCACCATTCTACCTTGATTTTGAGGATTTGAGAGAGTTGATGGGACGTTCGGAGTGATGAATGTCGGGTTCAGGATTGAACTGCTTGTTGTCGCATAGTAAACGCTACCTCTTGAGCTTGGCAAGACTAAGTTGTATGAACCTTCTTCGCTTTCAATCGTTGGATTGACAACAATTTTTGGATTGTTCGGGTCGGAGAGGTCATAAAGCTTTATATCGCCTGAAGAAAAGTTGCGAACTCTCGTAACACGATAGTTTGGTGTGTAGAAGAATAGCTTATCTTGGATTGCTTCGTATTTACGCTTGTAGCTAACTTTTATTTCATCAGTGAAGCTTGTGCTGTTCGATATGTTTGAGATCAGCTTAATAGTATTTGAACCTTCATTCAGCATTGATGTTGGGATAGTAAAATCTTTGACCATCAATTCACGGTAAGAGCCTTGTATCGTGCCAATCTGATTGTTATTCAAAAGGACCGTTATATCGTGAGGCGTAAATGTAAAACCATGAACTTTGACTTGTATATCAACTGTAGGTGAATCTGAATCAATGCTTGGAATATTGATTGTTGTTGTTCCGCCGCTTGTCGAAACCAATGCACCGAAGAAATTGTAACGGCTTCCGTTAAGAATCTGGTTTATGTAGTAAATATAGTCTCTCTTTACGATGGTTTGCTGGAAGGATTTAGCAAGGACTTTCCCTCTAGTAGTTCGCAAAACCTTTGAGGTCATTCGCTTTCCATTCTGATTGCCGACGACTAGGTAATAAATTCTGGTATCAGTTTCATCTAAATCAATTCCGCGTCCGTAAAATTCTATGTAGTTGCCTTTTGGTGAGACATAAATGGCTTGTTCTATGCCATTTGTATAAAGTTGCCATTTTTCTACAGGAGCATTGACGTCAAATCCTGCATTTTGCAAATCGCTTCGGGAAACACGATAAATGCCGTCTTGTTTAACACCGATTTTTACTCCCGGTTGAGCCGCTACCCACTTTTGGGTTTGGGAATCAGTTTCTGATTCTAGGAAACTATCGTTACTCGGTAAATCAAGATCGGGCGGCACTTCGAGACTTTCTTTTTGAACAAAAGGGTTCGATTCAACTGAAGTTCGTCGAAGTAATTCTTCATTTGAAACGCCTGCAATATCTTCAAGACTTTTTACTCTTTTGGGACTAAATATTCTGGTTCGGCTGGTGGTTCCGTCTTCGTGAACGATTTCAATAAAATACCTCGTTCTGAGGGAGCCTTTTGGATCGAAATAATTATAGTTTCGTCCCAAATTCGGGTCTTCACCTGCGATCAAATTCGTTCCCGGAATTGTTGCAGGAGTTACAAGTTCTGGTTTTTTTCTGAATTCCAATCTATAAATGCGAAAACCAAGAATGCCAGTTTCATTTGTGGTTTGCCACTCTAGCCAAACACCATTGCCTTCTGAGTAGGCATCTAGTTTCATTTGTTCTTCGGCTTCGACACGAAAAGAACTAGACTGAGAAGAAAGCAGTATCAAAACCAGAACAATCAAAGACAAAACCAACCTTCTTGATGTAGAAACCATTTTTTCAATCTCCTTTTTATTTAGAGCCTTAAAAGTTAGTATTCGCTCGTCGGCTATTTTGATTCTATTTTAGCCAAGATGCTAATGTCAAAATTTTAAGAGAAAGCTTTGATTCAAACAGCCAAAACTTAGGACTGGGGTTTCGATTGAGATTTGCCGATAACTACTTTTTCGCGATGTTGATTGATTGCAACATAGACTACTTCGGCTTCTGTAACTCTTACAATTTGCCCTTGAGAGCCAAATCTTTCTGCTTCAACTATGACTTTAACGGTTATTGAGGTATTTCCGACTTTGATTGTTCTAGCGTAGAAACTAACCAGATCGCCGACAAAAACAGGTTCATGGAAAACCACTTCCTTCATTGCGACTGTAACGAATCTGTCATGGCCGGTATGGCGAACGGCTTCGATGCCACCTGCAATGTCAATGTAGCTTAGAATTACACCTCCAAATATAGTCCCATGTGCGTTAGTATCGCGGGGCATCATTGTCACTCTTATCGCTGCATTTCTTAATTTTTCTTCCATAGCTCTAAAATCCTTTCAGAACTCCAATCTCCTTCGATGCCCAATCTTGAACCACTTTCTTCAGTTGTTGCAGGTGATTATCGAAAAAATGACCGCAATTCTCAAATACGACCAACTCTTTTCCGCAATCCAGACGATCGTATAGTTTTCGTAGGTTTTCTAAAGAGCCGAATTCATCTTTGTCTCCATGTATGAAGAGAATAGGCTTCTTGCAATTGTAAAGAAAGGAGTAGTCGTATTTATCAACGGGGCTACCAATGCTGATTAACCTTGAAACCCTTTTATCTTCGAGAACTGCCTCCAGTCCAAATCTTGAGCCGAAAGAAAATCCCGCAAAGATCGTTTCGCCTTCTGGGTATTTTTCAGTCAGATAATTCAATGCAGTGATTACATCTTCCTTTTCGCCTCTTCCTTCGTCGTGTGTGCCTGTGGAAAGTCCGACTCCACGAAAATTGAACCTAAGTGTGATGAACCCAGCATCTGTTAGACCAGCCGCCGTTCGGAAAACAACTTTGTTGTGCATTGTCCCACCACCTAGAGGATGAGGATGCGCTACCAAGCTTTTGCCTTTTGGCGTAACAGATGGTTCTTTCAAAATAGCTTCTAGCTTTCCGTGAGGTGCAGGTATGAAAAGATTTCCCTTCGGATACATAAATTCAAAAGCCTATGATAGCAGAAATTTCAAGCTTAACTGAAATCGGTTTCACGAAGCGCCTTATTTCAGGTTGGTTAGCATTTGTGTTTCTGTAGCATTTTTCGAGGCAGAATCAAAGTGGTGAAACCTTGATTTTTTTGATTTCTATCTGGCTTTGAAATTCCTCAGGCAAAACTACTGAATGCTCATCGCTTTTATCGCTTCTTTCAACAAGTTTTAGATCGGTAATTCTTATTCGTTCCAGAACCGATTTCGGAGCGAGCATTGTGATAGAAACAAACTTTTTCTTTTCTTCATCTTGAAATGAAATGATTTTTTCTATTCTTCTTTCACCGATGGTAAAGGAAACATCAACAAAAGGCTCGAAGACTCTGATTTTGGGATTAAGGATGTTCAACTGAACCTGATTTGCTGTAAAGCTTTCTTTTCGATTTTCTATGTCTATTTTTTCTGTTGAAACATATTCTAGCGTGCGAATATAGCTTTCCGGACCTCGAACATGCACTTTCGTAGGTGAAACTTGATAACTATAAATCTCAAAATCTTTTGCTAGATTTCCTTCCATTTGAGGTTTTACCGGCACTTCTTTTTCTACAATTTTGTCTAGTCGCACCACGATCTTACTAGGTAGAATCTCTACGATTTTTACACCGCTTGGAAGTTCTACACTAACCGTTTCAGGTGTTAATGGCACAGTTTTTTCGCCTGCTTTTGAGTCACTCAAGTCAACTAGCACAACTAAATCTTCGCGTTTTAGTCGTTCGAGTTTGTTCTTGTCGCCTATAACTATCAAATCGACTTCTGTAACAGGGGAATTTATTATCTCAAGATCACTCGGATAGTTTAGATTGAGTGGAATACCGGAAAACCTTTTCGATACTGGCGACCTCAAACCACCTACACTCAACCAAAGACTTATAGCCACAATCAATGCCACCAGCTTTATCTTCCAATCATGAAAGAAAATGTGTCGAATTAGTTCCGTGATTTCAAATGTCGAATTCCCCATAAGTCAGTTTAGTGAAACTTCGGTTTTTAATTGTTGTTTTGGGAGTTTCATTGCTTTCAAAAGCATTTCTCTGAGTTGATTAGTGTTTAGATTTCGAGAAACATCTCCTCTTTCGACAAAGCTGATTATTCCAGTTTCTTCGGAAACCACAATGGCGACGGCGTCTGTGTCTTCAGTAATGCCAATTGCGGCACGGTGCCGAGTGCCTAGCTCTCTCGAAACAACAGGATTTTTCGTTAATGGTAGAAAGACTGAAGCGGCAATTATTTTCTCATCTTTGATAATGACTGCACCATCGTGTAGCGGCACTGCAGGATTGAAAATTGTTATTAGTAGATCATACGAAAGTTTGGCGTCTAGCTGCACGCCAGTTTCCGCTAACGAACTCAAACTAACGTCTCGCTCTAGAACTATCAAAGCGCCGATTTTTTCTGTTGATAGCGTAGTTACGGCTAGAACTATTTCATCATAGACGGTTTGTCCTAAGTGTCTGCTTTTGCTACGCATCGTTGGAAGTGCCAGCCTATTACCGAAATAAATCAATGCCTGTCTAATTTCTGACTGAAAAAGCACTATAATTGCAAATCCTACATAAGGTAAAGCGCTTCTTAGGACAAACTCTAGCGTTGCTAATTCCTGTGCAACTGATAGCCAATACAGAACTCCGAAAACTAGAATCCCAACTAATACGGGAACGCTACGTGTTCGCTGTAGTAATTTCAGCAATCCGTAGCAGATAATAAAGACAAGCGTAATGTCTATTACACTCCGAACACCAGAAATGAAGCCGTTTTGTTCAATCCCAAAATACTGCATCTGAATTAACTTTACGAAAATCGTTGTTGAAAATCATCTTTTCCATTTGTTTTTGTTGCTCGAAAATCAAGACCTATCAATGAATGCTGAAATTGCCAAAATAGTTGAGGTTGATAAATTTTGCTTAAGTTATCCCATGAAGTAAACTTATTTTTTCATTGGCGTTTGATGATTATGGATGAGAAATACTTTGCAAAGAAAGTTGAGCAGAAGTGGCAAAAAATTTGGAGTGAAAATAAGACTTTTGAGGTAGAGATTGATTCGGAAAAACCGAAGTTTTATGCACTTGAGATGCTACCTTATCCTTCGGGAAACCTTCACATGGGGCATGTGCGCAACTACTCGATTGGAGATGCCTTAGCTTGGTATAAAAGGCTAAAGGGTTTCAACGTTTTGCACCCTATAGGTTGGGATTCGTTTGGACAACCTGCTGAAGATGCGGCAATAAAGCGCGGTGTGAATCCGCTTGATTGGACGGAAGACAACATCAATCACATGCGCAATCAACTAAAGCGCTTAGGACTCAGCTATGACTGGCGACGCGAAATCTTTGCTCACCGTCCTGATTACTACAAATTTGATCAGTGGTTTTTCCTGAAAATGTATGAAAAAGGCTTGGCTTACAAAAAAATGACACAAGTCAATTGGTGTCCGAATTGTCAAGCCACTCTGTCGAACGAGCAAGCAAGCGGAGGACTTTGTTGGCGCTGTGGAAATCTTGTAACAAAGAAGGATTTGGAGCAGTGGTTTTTGAGAATAACAAATTATGCCGATCAGCTTCTTGAAGATATGAGTGAAATAGAAGCTGGTTGGCCTCAGAAAGTTTTGAAGCGACAGCGTGATTGGATCGGGCGCTCAGAAGGAGCTTACGTTGATTTCAAACTTACGCAACCAGTCGGAGAAATCGAGAAGATTAGGATTTTTACCACCAGAATTGATACGATATTCGGCGCAAATGCCGTAGTAGTTGCCGCCGAGCATCCTTTGATTGATGCTTATTTTGAGTGCTTCACCGAGGAAGTCAAGAAAACAATCGAAAAAATCAGACTTGAAAAAAGAAAAATCACCGACTACGAGGCAGAACAAGAAAAAGAAGGCATTGACACAGGGTTGAAGGCGATAAATCCTTTCTCAGGCGAAGAACTTCCAATTTGGGTTGGAAACTATGTGATGATGGAATACGGCACAGGTGCCGTCATGAGTGTTCCTGCGCATGATGAAAGAGACTTTGAGTTTGCGAAAAAATATGGTTTACCAATTCGGCAGGTCATAAGCAGTCCGCATCAATCTTTCGATAAATTCGGACAAGAAGCATTTACCGAATACGGAATCTTGATCAATTCAGGTGAATGGACTGGGAAGACTTCTGAAGAAGCCATAAAGGAAATGGCTGAATATGCCCGAAGAAATGGATTTGGAGAACCTGCTGTAACTTACAGACTTCGGGATTGGGGAATCTCACGGCAAAGATATTGGGGCGCACCGATTCCGATTGTTTATTGCGACGATTGTGGGATTGTGCCTGAAAAGTATGAAAATCTCCCGATTGAACTACCGAAAAATGTTGAAATCACAGGAATGGGAGAATCGCCACTAGCAAAAGTAGCAGAGTTTGTAAATTGTAGCTGCCCGCAATGTGGTAAACCTGCAAAGCGCGAAACCGACACAATGGACACTTTTGTTGATTCATGCTGGTATTATTTCCGTTATTGTGATCCGCACAATCCTGATCTTCCTTTCGATCCAAAAATCGTTCATTATTGGACACCTGTAGATCAATACATTGGCGGCGATGATCACGCTGTTATGCATCTGATTTACACGCGGTTTTGGACTAAAGTCATGCGCGACATCGGACTAGTGAATTTTAACGAACCTGTTAAGCGACTTTTAACTCAAGGAATGGTAGTTGGCGAGACTTTTTTTGAGGTTATACCGAATCCGGACGATCCAAGCGGTAAGGGCAAGCGAATTTACTATCCACCAGACACGGTTCAAGTAGAACGCGATCAAAAGGGCAGAATAATTTCGGCAAAATCGGCTGATGGGAAGCCTTTGCAGTGGGCGATTGAAAGAATGTCTAAATCGAAGGGAAATGGCGTTGACCCGGACGAAATGGTTGAAATCTACGGTGCTGACGCAACGCGCATTTTCACATTATTTGCCGCCCCTGTCGAAAACGAGTTAGTTTGGAATGAAACGGGCATCGAAGGTGCAGTTAGATTTTTGCAAAGAGTTTGGAGATTTGTTTGGAAGTGGCAAGAGAAAATATCGGATTCTACGACTTGCGAAATTGACAAAATTGAGTTTTCAGCTGAAGCTCGAAAATTGCGCAGGAAAACTCATCAGACAATCAAGCGAGTTACGGAAAACTTGGAATCTCTACAATTCAACACACCTATTGCCGCTTTAATGGAGCTTTTGAATGCGATTTATGATTTCAAGGTTGAGCCTGAAAACGCAAGTCCCGGCGATTTATTCGCCATTCGTGAAGCAGTTACAAGCCTAATCGTGATGCTTGCTCCTTTTGCTCCGCATGTGGCGGAAGAGTTGTATTCTCAAATCGTCGGCAACGAAAAAGGACTTTTGGCAAATGGTGTGAGATTCCCAGAATACGATGAAGAATTAGCGAAAGCTGATGAGATCGAAATACCAATACAGATAAACGGAAAACTTCGATCCAAAGTTGTAGCTTCGGCAGATGCATCTGACGAAGACCTAAAAGCGCTGGCTTTTGCAGATGCTAAGATTAAAGAATACATAAACGGCAAAGAGATTGTTAAAGTAATCGTGGTGCCGAAAAGACTTGTAAACATTGTGATAAAAGGTTAGTTTAAGAGCGAGTTTAATTGTCACTTGGCTAATTTGCCATAGTGAATCTTTCTGAGATTTTCTTTAACTGTTGCAGGACTTTTTCTTTCTTGGCTGAATTTGACCTCGCTACAATTTTTTCTAACTCAACAATCAATTCAAAAAATTCCGTTTTGTATGATGAATCTTTTTGATCGTAAAAGGAAGCCTTGCTGTTATTGAATATTTTCTCGAGAAGATCAGCCATTTCTTCTAGAGCTTCGACTGACTTTCTTCCATCAGGATAAAGTCTCAAGTATTCGGCTTTTGTCATACGAACGTAAAAAATCATGCAAACGAGATCGGAGCCACATTCGCCGGGCAGAGGATTTTGCGATGCTTCCCATGCAATCTCTTCGGCTATAGGCAGGCTTGAATACTTTCTCTGTAAATCCCAAAAAGCCTTTGATGTAATAATCCACTCCGCATTGGGTTGATTGTAAATAATGATTTCTTTGTTGACTCTCAAAAAGTCACTGTAAGGAGAGCTTTCTCTCTTATCCAACGGAAAAGCCTTCAATGCCTGTTTCACGGTCAAAAGACGTAAGAATTCAAGTCTGGCTTTGGTAGTGGTCGTTTTGGTTTCTCTTATCGCTCGGTTAAGAAAATCGGCCAATTCAGAGGCTTTCTCGAAATTCATGTCTTGACGGTAGCTTTCTTCTGCAATCTGAAGGTAAATTTTTTCTGCTGAAATTTCGTCGAAAGCGTCAACTGCTCTGGCTGAAATCCAGCCCTTCAATTCGTCAGATTGCCCAACAAGATACCAATCAGCATTTTTCTGAGAAGCATTCAAGACGGTTCCAAGTTTGACTTTGTTTTTTATTTGGGCATTGGGATTTGGATTGTTTCTGAGAGGTTCTGAAAAGTTTTTGACTATGAAGGTTTTATTTGTCTGATTTGTTTTCAAATCTTCTTTAGAATTTTCGCTACTTTTGAATTTCAGAGGAGCGTGGCTTCTTCTGGGCATAATTTCCGCTTGATTTTTCACTTGACTTTTCACCTGATTTTTTGCCTGATTTGCCAGTCGAGTTTGCTCTCTTGCCCGATTACGACTCTTTGAAGAATTTTGGCTTTTTGCCTTATCAAGGTTTTTTGTTTTCAGGTTTTGTTTTGCTGATTCTTTATTCTTCTGGTTGCGAGAGGCGTTTTTTGCTGATTGATTCCTTTTCTCGTTTTTGCCGCTACTGCCACGACGCTTATTTTCTTTAACGATCTCGCCTGTCTTCGTCTTTACAGACTTATTTGAGGTGGATTTGACCTGATTTGATTTCGTTCGATCTTTCCTTGCACTTTGAAAGCTTTGAAGATAATTAATCGGGTATGCTGAATTTATCGCAACTAAAATTACTGCCAGATTAAGAATAATTTTTCTTAACATAAAATCTCGTCTTGTTTTTGGTTGGTGTTCCTACGAAGGCAAAATCATATCAAAAACTTTTCTAACAAAGAAAAACTACTTTTTGAATGCGGCTTTTTCTTTTTCTGTGGTTTCTTCTTTGAGTTCTTTCGGGGAAGTCCCGTCTGATGTTAAGTGTAGTTTTTCCGTAAGGCTATGTAACTTTTCTTGAGCGACTTCTTCGACAACATGTATTTTCTCTTCGATTTTGTGAATCAGCTCAGGTTCAGCTTCTTCAACCTTGCGCCCGAGCCAGAATCTTTCTGTTAGGTAGAAAGCGATTATTCCGATAATGACTATTACGACAAGCGTTGCTCCGATTTGATGGAAGTCGCCGATTATCTTTGTTATGGCACCGCTGAAAAAATAGCCGCATCCTGCAAGTATCAACACCCAAAGCCCACAGCTTATGGAATCCATTATCAAAAACTTGTAAAATGGCATTCGACAAGTTCCAAGTGAGATACACATTGCCATTCTTATGCCGTAAACATATTTTGATAAAATTAGCGCCGAGCCGCCGAATTTTTCCGTTAGCTTTCTAATTCTAGGCTGGGTTGTTTGGTAAAATTTGAAATTTTTCACAGCACGACCGAAGAATCTTCCCGTGATATATCCAATGAGATCGCCGCTTATTCCACCCAAAGTGCCTGCTAGAAAGACCTTTAAGAAGCTATAATTGCCGAAAAATCCACTGTGAGCCATCACGCCCGAAAGTAGTAGAGTTATATCGCCCTCAACTGCTGATAGAACGAAAACTGCATAAATCCCGTAAGTCTCTATTAACTGCGTAATTTGATCCATTTTCTGATACAACAAAAGAGTAACTTTCTTTTTGTTTCTGAGTCAAAGATAAAATGCAAATCTTGAAGGTTAAGCTTTTCGTATTTGCCTGATTTTTCAAGTATCAAGTCCGAATTTAAGCAAGAGATATGAGGTTTTTCAAATACGCTTTTGCAATTTCTTTGGTGAAATGATTTCATAAAACTAAACGGCTTTTTCGAGGACTTTATGAGTTTGAGAATTTTCCTTTTGCTGCTTATCCTTTCTTTTGCGACTTTGGACGTAGTTTCACAAAAAGCTGATCAAGGAGGAAATACGAAGGTGTTGGTAAAATTACAGCCATTGAAAATTGAGTATTACACACTGCAAAATGGTTTGCGGGTAGTTTTGAACCCCGATGATTCCGTGCCTGTGGTTTCGGTTGCAGTATTTTACGATGTGGGTTCGCGTAATGAAAAACCCGGAAAAACAGGCTTTGCACATCTTTTTGAGCACATGATGTTTCAAGGCTCTGAAAATGTAAAAAAAGGCGAGCATTTTCAATACATTTCAAAAGCTGGCGGCACGATGAATGGGACAACCTCGTCTGAGAGAACAAACTATTTTGAGACTCTGCCTGCAAATCAATTACCGCTGGCTCTTTGGTTAGAGTCTGATCGAATGCGTTCACTAGCGGTTACGAAGGAAAATCTTGATAATCAGCGTGAAACTGTGAAAGAGGAAAAAAGATTGCGTTACGATAATCAGCCTTATGGGCAGGTCTTCGATTTGATTAACTCGATGATATACAAAAATTTCGCAAATGCGCATTCAACCATCGGTTCAATGGAGGATTTAGACGCTGCGACCGTTGAAGATGTGAAAGAATTCTTCCGAATTTACTATGCACCAAATAACGCTGTTTTAGTAATTTCGGGTTCTTTCGATGTAGAGGAAACGAAAAAACTTGTAGAGAAGTATTTTGCAACGATTCCAAGCCAACCGGCGCCGCCATCTGTTGATGTCAGTGAACCTGAGGAAGTAGCCGTGAAAGCGAAGGTTTATGAAGATAAACTTGCGCCTTTGCCTGCTTTCATAGACGGTTGGAAAATTCCGCCGAGAAATACACCTGAATTCAAGGCATTGTTTCTCGCAGGAAAGTTGCTATACGATGGCGAAAGCTCAAGACTTTATCAGAAGCTAGTTAAGGGTGATGAGTCGGTAATACAAATTTTCGGTATTACAGACGAACGGCGTGGACCTTCAGCAATACTAATAGGTGCTCTGCCAAAACCAGGGAAAGATGTCCAGCAAATCCGCAGTCAAATATATGCAGAGATAAAACAGCTTGCTACGGAAGGTCCTACACCTGAAGAGATGCGGAAACTTCACAATCAATTGATAAACGATGAAATCCGCTTGCGTCAGTCTTCCTTATCAAGAGCGTTAAGGCTTGGTGAATATGCGCTTTATGATGGCGACCCGTTTCTTGCGAACAAAGAGCTTGAAGGGTTATTGAATATAACGCCTGAGCAAATTCGTCGCGCTGTCAATAAATATCTCAACACTGAAAATCGCTCTCAATTAGATGTGCTCCCAGCAAAAAAGCAGTAAAGAGGTGATGCGATGAAAAAGATTTTCTTGCTAATTGTGTTTAGCCTTCTTGTTTTCACGAGATCGAATTCGCAGGAGAAAAATATGAACGAAGAATTTCGCAAAAGACCACCAGAGCCGCTTGCAGAACGTCCTTTCTCTATCGGGCAACCAACTGAAACGGTTCTAAAAAACGGCTTGAAGATTGTGGTTTTTGAAAACAAAAGATTACCGATTGTTAATTTCAGACTTTGTTTTCGTTCTGGCGAGATAAACGATCCACCCGATTCTATAGGTTTGACTTCAGGACTAGCACAGATGCTAAATCAAGGGACGAAAAGCAGAACAAGCAAGCAGTTTGCCGAAGAAGTTGAAACCATTGGTGCCACGCTATCTGCAAGTGCAACGTCTGATAATTTCATAATCTCTGGTTCAGCTTTGAACATTTATTCTGAGAAACTTCTTGAGTTGATGTCCGACATGGTTTTGAATCCGATCTTCCCAGAAAAAGAACTCAATCTTCAAAAGCAGAATGCGATAGAGGCACTAAAATTCCAACGTTCTCAACCGAGCTTTCTAGCTGATGAACAGGTAGCTAGATTGATTTATGGCAAACATCCTTATTCGATAATCAGCCCGAAAGAGCAGGATATTGAAAAAATAACACGCCAGAAACTCATTGAGTTCCATAAAAAAATCCTAATACCAAATAATGCTGTTTTCATAGTCGTTGGTGATGTTGATTTTCAGGACATAAAAAAGAAAATAGAAAAGTTTTTTGGGGAATGGGAAAAAGGGACTGTTGAGCAAAATAAATTTGAGAGTCCGCCTGTTCGCAATGAGTTAACGATTACAATTGTTGACCGCAAAGGATCGGCACAGGCGAATATAGTTATTTCAAACCTAGCAATACCACGCAATCATCCCGATTATTTTCCTGTTATAGTGATGAATCAGATTCTCGGCGCAGGAGCTTCTTCGAGGCTTTTTATGAATTTGCGAGAATCGAAAGGTTACACGTATGGGGCTTATTCGAGCTTTGACATGAGAAGATTAGCGGGTGCATTTGAAGCTACTGCTGAGGTCAGAACCGCTGTAGTTGGCGATTCCCTGAAAGAATTCTTCTATGAGCTTAATCGAATACGAAATGAGAAAGTCTCTGCCGAAGAATTACAAGATGCAAAAAACTTCCTAACTGGTGTTTTCCCCATAAGACTGGAGACCCAAGAAGGTTTGACTAACCTAATAACTCAACAACAGTTATTTGACCTGCCGTCGGATTACCTGCAAACCTACAGAGACAAGGTAAAACAGGTTACGGCAGAAGACGTTCAAAGAGTGGCACAAAAGTATATCCTGCCTGATAAATTTGCCATTGTAATTGTTGGAGATGCTGAAGAAATTATAAAACAAGTCAAATCGTATTCGTCAAAAATTGAGGTGTTTGATACGTCAGGTAACCAGCAGAATCTAGCTGATTATCTCAAACCTTCTGAAGCTCCGACCGTTGATGTTACGGGTAGATGGAATCTCAAAGCTGAGGCGCAAGGGCAGGAGTTGCCGTTTACATTGATTTTGAAGCAGGACAAGGAAAATGTTAGTGGGACGTTAGAATCTGCTTTCGGCAAAGGTGAAGTAAGTGGTAAGGTCAAGGGTAACAAAATTAGCGCTGTTGCAACCATTTCGTTTCAAGGACAAAGTCTTGAAATAAATCTAAACGCTTCTGTTAATGGAGATTCAATGGAAGGCAGTTTCACGTCTTCTTTGATTCCTATACCGATAAACGTTTCTGGTAAGAAGGAAAAGTAGCTTTTCAGGAGGAATTTTACTGAATTTGTCAGTTTTTTGTTGTTGATGGCTTTTGTGATACTTGACAAAGGAAATTTGATTTGTAATAAAATGAATTTGTGACAAGCGGGAATAGCTCAGTTGGTAGAGCGCAACCTTGCCAAGGTTGAGGTCGCGAGTTCGAGTCTCGTTTCCCGCTCCAAAAGTTTTGGAAGCGACGCCTTTTGAAAGCGTCGCTTCAATTCCTTAGGGCTTTGATAAATGACAGTTTGAGAGTGAACGCCGATTGAGAAGCTTGGGAAACACAAGAGGCGGCGTAGCCAAGTGGTAAGGCAGAGGTCTGCAAAACCTTTATTCGTCGGTTCGATTCCGACCGCCGCCTCCAAACTCGACGAATTAAAAGGCAGGTTTTCTTAAGACCTGCCTTTTTTGCTGAATTTAGAAAAAACTCTGATGGTTGCGATTTATCGAGCTTGTGACGAATGCTTTGCTAAATTTTTAGAAGGGATTCCGAGTTCTTTGGAAACTGAAGGCCATTAAAAAAAGCGGTTTTGTGACAGAATACCCACAAAACCGCTTTCAAATCAGAGCGCTTTCCAGTTTTGTTGGTCTTAAACTCTTAAAAAACTATTGAGTTATGTGAATTTCTTCTCTCTTGCTAAATTTCTTTGCCAGGAAAATTCCAGCTGAAACTATGGTTAACACCACAAAGACAATTGTGACCCAAAACATCGTTGCATCTCCGCTTTCTTGATACTGCCTGAAGCTAAAAAAGGCAACCACGGCAAAGATCAGTGCCAAAATTCCTATAATCCAATCTTTCACTTTGATCACCTCCGGTTGTAGAGTTGTCTAACTCTAAAAAATAAATTGCAGAAATATAATAAGCGTCTTTAGACGGAAGAGCAAGAAGTTTGAGGAGAATTTTTTGAGAAAGTGTTATAATGCAACTTTCATTATGGAGTTTAAGGAAAAGCCTATAGCAGTTTGTCTAGTTTCAGGTGGAATGGATAGTTGCGTTACGGCAGCAATTGCCAGAGATGAAGGATTCGAGCTTGCATTTTTACATCTTTCTTACGGACAGCTTACAGAAAAGCGCGAAAGAAAAGCATTTGAAGATATAGCAGACTTTTACTCGGTTCAGCATAGGCTCGTATTGAATGTTGATTTTCTTCTAAAAATTGGTGGTTCAGCACTTACTGATAGAAAAATTGAAGTGCCGAAAGGAGATGTTCAGCGGCAGGGAATACCGCCGACCTATGTGCCTTTCCGAAATGCGAATCTCTTGAGCATAGCTACTTCTTGGGCTGAAACTCTTCAGGCAAAAGCAATTTTCATAGGCGCTGTAGCTGAAGATTCATCAGGTTACCCTGATTGCAGGCCGGAATTTTATGAAGCCTTCGAGAAGGTAATTGAAATTGGCACCCGTCCAGAAACTTTTGTGAAGATTAAAACTCCTGTGATTCATCTTACGAAAGCGGAAATTGTGAAGCGTGGTGTGAAACTGAATGCACCGCTTCACTTAACCTGGTCTTGTTATAAGTCGGAGGAATTAGCTTGTGGTGAATGTGATTCTTGCCTTTTAAGGTTGCGGGGATTCAAGATGGCAGGAGTAATTGATCCAATCCCTTATGCAAAGATTCCTGCAGAATTCGCATTTGCAAAGTAAGTTGTTTCTGGTAGAGTCAGATTTCTTGTGGTGTTATAGTATTTTTCGTGAAGTCTTAGCTGAAAGTGCAGAACTTCTATGACGCGTGTAGGGCAGTTGTTGGTTGGGAAATATCGAATTGATGCCTTGATTAAAAACGTTGGGCGGGCTGAAATCTATCAAGGCACACAACTTCCGCTTCAGAAAAAGGTTTTAGTGGAGATTTTTCCTCTTGAGATCGGAGAATCTCTCAAGTTGGAAGATTTTTTTGCTTTAACAAAACTTTCTCATCCTAATTTGTTGGATCTCATAGATTACGGAGAGACTGAAGGAGAATCGTTTCTCGTGTTTGAGATGCCCGAAGGTGAAACATTGAAGGAGACAATAAAGCGCAAGGGCATCTTGTCTCTTGAAGAATCATGCCGAATAATAAATCAAATTGCATCTGTCCTTCAAACTGCCCACTTAAACAATATCGTCCACGGACGTTTAAGTTCTGAAAATATATTCGTTTGCCCTTTGGACGAACGAGAAAACTTGATTAAGGTTTTCGGCTTTGCCAGTTATTCATATTCGGAATCTCCTAGCGTCGAAGAGGCACAATATCTGGCACCTGAGCAATTTTCCAATTTCCGTTTGAAAGATGAAAGATGCGACATATACGCTCTTGGCATTGTTGCTTATGAAATGCTGACTGGGCAAGTCCCTTTTTCTTCAACGAGCCTTGAAGACTTACACTCAAAACATCTTAAAGATTTGCCCCGGCCAATCTCAGATTTTCGTAATGACGTTTCAGAGGAACTCGAAGCCGTAGTCCGACGCGCTTTAGCCAAAAATCCAGACAGTCGCTTTCAAAGCGTTAAAGGCTTTGCGGAAAGCTTCGATTTTGCTGTTGTGGGAAGCCTTCCAAAGAAAGATGCTTTTCAGATTAAGAGCGAGCAAGAGTTTCAATCAAGCAGTAACCTGTGGAAAACGGCGTTCATCACTCTCGCAGGAATTTTGCTTTTGGGTGGATTTTTTATTTACCTAACGTGGACCAAGCAGATTGAGCCGCCTACGAAACTCCCGACTGATGCAGATGCAACACCCGTTCAGCCGATAGGCCCGGCGACAGGTGCTGAAGAGAGAGTGCTTTCTAACATGAAAGATTTTGGGACGTTGAGCCTGTCAAATAGCAAGATCAATCCTGAGGTTGTAAGACAGAGCAAAGGCAGTAATGCAAATCCTTGGGCAACTGGAAGTTTTGTGCCGCCGACAGGGCAGTTTTATGATGGCAACGTTAATCCTAATAGCCCTTTCATGGCCCCAGATGGGAACATTTATGTTCTCGTTCCCAAAAACTCCAATGTATCGGCTAATTCAAATGTTCAAAAACCGAAATCATTACCTTCTAACTCGAACTCGCAGCAAACAGATAACCTGAAAACAGAAAATCCAAAGTTAGACTCAACGAAGCAAAAAACACAGGAACTACAAAATCTACCTAACTCTACACCAAGACCTAATCAATCGCCTACGCCAGCCTCTTCAAACAAAAAGCCCTAGAGCGGGCTGAATTTTTTGCTTCAACTTTTTAGGTTTGCAAAAGACCTTCAACCTTTGGTTGAGATTGACTTCTGAGCTTGTGCAGGCTTGGCAAATCTATGTTGTTGAAGGGTTAGGTTTTACTTTGTAATTTCGGTTCCTTCGGTTGGTTAAGTTAGAATTTAGTTGTAGATCGGATTTATACTGCCAAAAATTGCCTTATGAGTTTTCTAAATTTTTCAAGATACGCCTGGCTGGTTCTCGCATATAACATTGTCGTTATACTTTGGGGCGTTTTCTTGCGTGCTTCGAAATCAGGTGATGGATGCGGTCAGCATTGGCTAACCTGTCATGGTGAGATAATTCCCTCTGCTCCAGAGCTAAAAACTTTAATTGAATTTTCTCATCGGGTTACAAGTGCCTTAGCATTTTTTGCGGTTTTGGGATTGCTTATATGGGCTTTTCGCAAGTTTGAAAAGGGAAATGTAATTCGCAAAACGTCATTGGGTGCTTTTATATTTATTGTTACAGAAGCCCTGGTAGGCGCTGGCTTAGTTTTAACAGGAAACACTGCAGAAAACTTAACACCAACTAGGCCATTTTGGATGGCAGGACATTTGATAAACACTTTTATTTTGCTTGCATTTCTCAGCTTAACGGCATGGTTTGCTTCTGGCGGTAAAGAGTTTAGTTTCAAGGTATCGCCTAAGGCTCTTCTTTTAATCTTAGTAGCGCTTCTAGGCATTCTTTTTGTGAGTTTGACAGGCTCAATCGCCGCTTTGAGCAACCTGGTTTTTCCCTCTGGATCCCTGATGGAAGGCTTAGCGAAAGATTTTTCAGCTACTTCTCATCCTTTGGTGCGCCTTAGAATTAGCCACCCCATAGTTTCTATATTCGTTAGTGTTTACTTAATCTTTTTTGCAGAGTTAGTTAAGAGAATGGCTAATAACGCAAAGAACGTAGCTTATTGGGCAAAGGCGCTTTCAGTTCTGACAATCGTCCAACTCTTCTCAGGCGCTATAACGTTACTTACGCTTTCTCCGATACTGATGCAAGTTACTCACCTTCTTCTTGCTGACTTAATCTGGATTTCGTTTGTTTTGCTTACGGCGAGTTTCTTAGCTGAAAAGAAAATCGCTTGAGATTTGCAAAAACCCTTGAAAAACTTTTTAAGCTTGAATTTTCCTGAAAATTATCGGGCGGCTAGGACTTGCTTCAAGCTCAAATGCAGTTATTTGTAAATTCAGGAGATACTCTCCGTCTTCGACTTCATCACTTATGTATGCAAGTTCGGTAATTGTGTTGTGAATTTGAGTTTTCGGAGATATTTCAAAACTTCCTTCCTCAACATTCCAAAAGATTCTGTGATTGAGTAGCTTTCCTTCATCGCGCATTCTGTCAATTGAAGGCAAATCTACGATCAGGTGATTAAAGCCTTGTTCACGAATGTAACTGATTGCCTCGATTGAGAAGAAAGGCGGTGTTTCTTCAAGGTAAATTTGCGATTGCTTGCTCGAATCATTTGGTAGCGTCCGAATTATCAAAGCTTTTGCCAGCGGTAGTTCGTTTGATTTTTCATCCAAAGACAGTTTTTCCAATGCATTTTTCAAAGAACTTTTCGTAATTAAACTATCTTCCTTTTCTAGCACAGGGTATGTTTCTTTTATTTCGCTCGCTTTTTCAGGAAAAACAGAGATGAGAATGGCTTTGATAAAGACATCTTTCAAGCATTTGTTTAGAGAAATTCGTTCATGTGTGATATGGCCGACGCATTCAGTATGAGTGCCGTTGCAATGTGGAATCAACGTAACCTGACTGAAATTGCAACTACCGCCTTTTCTCGTATCTCCCACAAGTTTCCCTATCTGAAACGGAAGAGCAGATGCTTTCGGAACACCGTAAAAATTAGGTTGTGGACCTTCAAACCAAAGCGGCACAGCTAGACTAACAGGATTAAAAAGATCGAAACTCGACAAATACAATGCCAAGTCGTTTGCTTTTTGATTTTTCATCAAATCATGAAGCATTTTGGTAATCCTAAAATCAACGTTTTTCCTCAGAACCGACTTTTCCAAAGTTTCTGATTCTTGCGTTCATGAAGTCAACTACTGCCTTTGTTGCAGGATGTGCTAATACCCAACTTCGTAAAGATTCTTGCGATAGGTTTTCGGGTAAAGGTATAGTCTCGGCAATTTTATCGCTGATAGCGGTATTGGGGTTGCTGATTTTCTTTTTGAGGTTGCCAACAGTGCTTTGGCTTACGCTCTTTTCACTTTCTATGTGCTCGTTTGGTAAAAATGGCCTAACGTTGCTGAGTAGTTTTTTCCATTCTACTGCCGAAGAAACTCGCTTGTGTGGTTGGTTTAGGATTTCAAAAATTCTTTCTTCAAATTCCTGATCAATCGGGGGAAGTTTTGCATGTTCTGCTAGCCCTAATGTTTTGATTAACTTTGAACCTTTTTTTTCTTCTGAAACGCTAGTGGTTACAGTTGTTTTAGGTTTACTTTCGGAGCTTTTATTCGTTGTTTTTAAGTCAGATTCAAAGGTTTTTTTTTCCGACGCTTCAATGAGGCTTTCAGTGTTGCTCAAAGTTTTAGGTGTTTGAGAGATTTCTTGGGGTTTGAGGCTTGTGAGTTCGGAATTGTTTGTTTTTAGTTCATTTTCGATCTGCACAATTCTTTCCAGTATTTGCTCGATAGGTGTGAGCCGTTTCATTTCGGCAAGCCGAATGAGTCCTATTTCGAGATAGTAGCGGGGCTGTTTTGCTTGTCTTAAAACTAGATTCAGTTTTGCTAATTGATTGAAAATTCTTATCAACTCCGTTTCCGTAAATTTTGAGCTAAGCGATTTTAATTCTTGAATTGAAAACGATGAGCCATCAAGTAGTCTTTCAGCGCCTTCAAGACGAGCTACAAGAAGCGAACGAACGAAATACATCAAATCGTTTGAGAAAGCGATTAAACTATGTCCCTTTTGGGCAAGCTCGTCAACAATTTCAATTAGTCGGAGCGGCTTATTAGATGCAATCGCTTCTATCGTTAGTTTCAAGACCTCAGAACTTGCTCTTCCCAAAGCAAGACGAACTTCTTCTATGCTGATTGTATCGGCAGAAGCAGTTTTTTGAGATGTCTCTAGACTGAGATTCTCTGCTTCTGCGATACTGACTCTAAAGTTTATAACTTGATCTAATGCACTCAAGGAATCTCTGATTGACCCTTCGCCTGCGCGTGCTACTTCCCAAAGCGCTTCGTCGGTGATTCGGATTCCTTCCTTAGAGACTATTTCTTTTAGTTTTTGAAAAATTTTTTGTGGTGAAACTAACTGGAAGTAGAATTTCTGGCATCTGGAAAGAATAGTTGCAGGTAAGCGATGGATTTCAGTTGTAGCCATGATAAACACTACTTTGGGAGGGGGTTCTTCCAATGTTTTCAAAAGGGCGTTGAAAGAGGATATTGATAGCATGTGCACTTCGTCAATGATAAACACCCGAAAGCGGTCGCGAGCAGGCTGAATATCAATCTTTTCGATTATAAGCTCACGTATTTTTTCGACTTGAGTATTCGATGCCGCGTCAAACTCCATTACGTCTATTGACCTTGCATTTGCAATCTCGATGCAAGAAGGACAATCAAAACCACATGGTTCAGGCGTAGGGCTACTGAATTTATGACAATTGAGACCTTTTGCGAAAATTCTAGCAAGAGTTGTTTTCCCAACACCACGAGGACCCGCAAAAAGATAGGCTGGATGAATTCTCTGCAGTTTTAGAGCATTTTGTAGTGTTTGGACTATGATTTCTTGACCTACTACTTCTGAGAAGGTTTGGGGGCGCCACCGTCTGGCTAAACTATTGTAGGACATTGAATTCTCCTGCTAGCTACCCGAAGTAGCTAAAAGCGTCTCCAATAAAATCTGCTATTGAAATTCAGGATTGCTAATCTTGCTGTGACTCAAAAATCTTAGTTTCAAAGGGCGGCTTCAGACCTTACCGCAACACAGGTGGAATTGCTACCGTTGCTCGATTCCTCGCCTAGCGGGGTTCACAATCCCGTGCCTTGTGCGGAGTCTGAAGCCATAAAACTTAAATCAAAAATTATCAACCAAAAACCTTTCGCCTCAGCAGAATTGAAACTTTTTTATACCATAACAAAAGGTATTATTCAACAACCGATAACAATCCCAAGCTAACAGCGCTTCCCGAACTGGCTTTTAGGGGATTATAGAAGCCTGTTTTGCTCCCGATTTGTGAAACCGAAGTTTGAAAGGTTATAATTTAGCTTTCCGAATATCAAAAATCCTTTATACAAGGACTTATCGAGATGGCAACAGCGTCTAAAAAACTGAAAGCAGGTAATAAAAGCAATAATAAAAACAAAAAAAGCGCGGTAGCAACGAAAGATTATTATGGGTTGGACAAGGAAACGCTTGTCGGAATCTACCGAACAATGTATTTGTCGCGTCGGATTGATGACAAAGAGATTCAGCTAAAGAGTCAAAATCGTGTCTTTTTTCAGATTTCAGGTGCTGGTCACGAGGCAGTCACCGTAGCAGCAGGTTTGGCTTTGAAGGCTGGATACGACTGGTTCTATCCTTACTATCGAGACCGAGCTTTGATGCTTCAGCTAGGCATGACTCCGCTTGAGATGTTTTATTCTTCTGTTGGAGCCGAAAAGGACCCGAATTCTCACGGAAGGCAAATGCCATCACATTGGGGATGTGTGAGACTAAACGTGCCTTCTCAATCTTCTCCAACGGGAACTCAAGCCTTGCAAGCTGTCGGTGCCGCAGAAGCGAGCTACAGAGCTTCGCTGGTTAAGGAGCTACAGGATAAAGTTAAGGGGTTCAAAGGTGACGAAGTCGTTTATGTTTCTTTGGGGGACGGAACGACTTCGGAAGGTGAATTTTGGGAAGCTCTCAACACCGCATGCAACCTGAAACTGCCTGTGATTTTCTTGATTGAAGACAATGGCTACGCAATCAGCGTGCCTGTTGAGGTTCAAACAGCAGGCGGCGATATTTCAAAGTTAGTGCAGGGATTTCCAAATCTTCTCATTCAGAAATGTGATGGCACGAAACCGCTGGAAAGTTACGCCGCTTTCAAAAAGGCTGTTGAATTCACCCGCGCCCGAAAAGGTGCGGCATTGATACATGCCAAAGTGATTCGTCCTTATTCGCATTCGCTTTCAGATGACGAGAGGCTTTATCGGCCCGAAGAAGAAAGACAGCAAGAAGCGGCTATTGATCCATTGAAAACCTATGCGGAATTTTTGATAAATGAAGGCTTGGCGACAGCCGAAGACTTAGAGCGAATTCGCCAAGAAGTTGATGCAGAAGTAAACGAGGCAGCTGAGATAGCTTTGAATACTCCACAGCCACCACCGGAAAGTGCTTTAAGAAATGTTTTCTCTCCCGACGTTGACCCGACTTCAAAAGAATTCGACACGGAAGAAGGAGCGGAGTTGTCTGGTCCGCTCGGAACCATGGTTGATTTGATCAATCGCTGTCTCCATGAAGAAATGGAGCGAGATGTCAGAATAGTGGTTTTTGGTGAAGATGTTGCCGATTGTTCAAGAGAGCAATATCTCGACAGAGTTAAAGGAAAGGGCGGTGTTTTCAAGGTTACCGCAAATTTGCAAAGAAGATTCGGTTCGGCGAGAGTTTTCAACTCTCCTCTTGCTGAAGCAAACATAGTCGGAAGAGCAATAGGAATGGCGACTAGGGGCTTGAAACCAGTCGTTGAAATCCAATTCTTCGACTACATATTTCCAGCATTTCACCAAATACGTAATGAGCTTGCATTGATGAGGTGGCGTAGTGACGGCGAATGGAAATGCCCTGTTGTCATACGCGTTCCCGTTGGCGGATACTTGAAAGGCGGTGCTATTTACCATTCACAATCAGGCACAACACTTTTTGCTCACACACCCGGTCTTTTGATTGCTTATCCGTCGAATGCTCTCGATGCAAACGGCTTACTGAGAACCGCTATCAGATGCGATGACCCGGTTCTCTTTCTCGAACACAAGCATTTGTATCGTCAAGTTTATAACAAATCTCAGTATCCGGGCAGAGATTTCATGATTCCGTTCGGCAAGGCAAAGGTCGTGCGTGAAGGCACAGACGTTACAATCGTGACCTTTGGTGCTTTGGTTCAGAAGAGTTTAGAAGCGGCGAAGAGACTTGAAAAGGAAAACATTTCGGTTGAGGTCATTGATTTGCGTTCGCTAGTGCCTTATGACTGGGAAAGAATTGCCGAATCGGTCAAGAAAACCTCGCGCGTAATTGTTGCTCACGAAGACCCGCTTTCGTTTGGATACGGAGCCGAAATAGCCGCGCGAATCGCAGATGAGCTTTTCGAGTGGCTTGATGCTCCTGTCAAACGAGTCGCCGCAACCGATACTTTTGTGGCATACGCTCCTCAAGTCGAGGATTTCATCTTACCGCAAATCGAAGATGTGGAAAAGGCAGTTTTGGAGGTGGTGAAATACTAAAAGCGAAATTTGAAAAATTGATGATTTCTAAGATTCAGTAAAAACTTGAACATATAAATTCAAACAGAAGGGCTGAGTTGATTTTCAAAAGTATTTTCATGCCGTTATATGTTTGGCGATATAAGACTTAGGGTAGCGTAAAATGGATTTTCGTATTTTCCTAGCCCTTTTGCTGTTTTTCTACGCTTTTTTTGCGTTTGCTTGTTGGAAATATGAAGAATCTGCGAAGTCGCAGGATAAGGCATTGAATAGCCTGCCTGTAGCACCTGCTTTAACACCAGTGGAAATCCCTACACCAGAAGCTTCTAGAACTCCAAACCTTCAAGCAGAAATACTGAGTGATGAAAATAAATCGAGTGGCTTTCCTATAGCGAACTTCGATTTTAAGAATTTCAAATATCCTTTACCGCGTGGCTGGCAAGATTTTGACTCGAAAGAAGCTGAACTCGTTGACGGCAAACGCCCGATTTTTATGGAAAGCGACAACAAAAGAGAAAGAAAGATTGGGCTTTCTTATCTTACAACAAAGTTTTTTGATGTCACGGGTGATGAGGAAGATGAAGCAATTGTTATCCTGCAAGTAGAAACTGGTGGAGCTTCGATTCCGCATTTGGTTTACATCTTTACTTGGGAAAAGGACGCACCTAAATTGCTCTGGTATTTTAGAACAGGCGACAGAGCTGATGGAGGTTTGAAAAACATTTACTCTCAAGATGGGAAGCTAGTAATCGAACTTTATGGACAAGACCGTTACGTTGTAGGAGAGGTGGAAACTGCGAGGATAATGAACGACGAAGAGCAAATATGCTGTCCAACGCATTTTACAAAGTCATACTACAAATGGAACGGCAAATACTTTGCTTTGCAGGGCAAAAGATTGACATTCTCTTTGATTGACAAAGATGCTAAGCCGATTGAGAACATGATAGAACTCGTGGAAAAACAAAACCGTGCAAGAAAATAAGGGTTCGTGGCTCATCACAATTTATCTGATCCTCTCGATCTATTTGTTGCCATTTCCATCATCACCAAAAGAAATGGCGACGTGGGCGACAAGCGTTTCACTGTCAGAGCAACGTTCATTTGATATTTCATGGGCTAAAGATTTCGTAGCTCAAGATGGGAGCGAAACTATTGAACGAGAACAAAAACTTTATGCTACTGGCGCGCCGGGACTTGCGCTTATAGGTTCAGCTATTCATTCGATTACAAGCCTTTTTACAGGAAAAATTATTCAAAATCCGAATAAATCAAATGTTTTCTTAAGCTGGCTTGCACTGCGTTTTTTTCTTTCAACCTTGCCGTTGATTTTGTTAGCTCTGTGGCTTTATTTCTACGATGTTGATGAAATTTCGATGGCTATTCTGCTTTTTGCAAGTCCGCTTTTCATTTACTCGCTTTTGCTCTATGGTTATGTTCTCACAGGCATTTTGCTTTACTTTTCTTTTCGTTTGCTTTACGACCCACAGAGGATTTTTCTGAGAAATTGTTTTTTGGCAGGGTTACTTTCGGGATTTGCCTTGCTTTGTGATTTTTACGCTTTGATTTGCATTGCAATCATGGCGATTAGCTTGCCAGTCGTGGAAAAACAAGAAAGATTGCCATGTGTCTTCTCGTTTCTTACTGGTTTGTTACCTTGTGGTGTTTTTCTTGCAATTTACAACTATTCGCTTTTCGGGTCGTTTTTCGGTGCTGTCAAATTTGACGAAATCTTATCAGTCCAAAATTTGTCTTCAGTTCCTTATAAACTCTATCTGTTTTTGATTTCACCAACGTATGGGCTTTTCTTTTATGCGCCGATTTTGCTCTTATCCGTTGTGCTACTTTTTACGTCGCGCGAAAGAAAAACCATTCGTCATAAAGTCAAATTAGCATTGGTAGTTGTGTCAACTTTTTGCTTTGCCCTTTTCATCAGGAATGAAAAGAGATTTGCCGCCGGAGAGTTTGCGATTTTGTTGCCTTTTTTGATGGATTCTTTTTTTGATGGTGAATTGTATGATTTTTCCAATATCTGGCTAGGTTTGCTTTTTTTCGTTTCTTTCGTGTTTTGCACGATTCCGGCGATGAGTTTTCCGCTGATAACGGCAGAATTCAAATATCCTCACAATAACTTTTGGTTTAAGCTCTTGATTGAAGAAAAGTTTGCTTCGCATACTTTACTTAGGTTTTTCGGGGTTGAGAATAATTTTTGGCTTTTGATCCCGACGTTGATCTTGCTGGGACTAGTTTTTCATGTTGTATGGCGCTATGCGCGAAGACCGAAGCGTTTTCTTCTTGGCGCTTTTATTGGTCTTTTGCTTGTTTTTACTTATCTAGGCTTGCCAAATTTGGACAAACCTGAGCTTAAATCGAAAAGAGAAATGCTCAAAGCGTCGCATTAAAACCTAAACTGCTTGCCAGAGCGAATCAACGAAGTATCGCTTACTATCGAAAAAATTTTGTTGAATCTCGAATTTGCTTCTTGTTGCCAGTTGTTCGATTAGTTGGAGTGAGTATTTTTGTGAAATTTCAGTAAAAATAGCTTCCCATTTAGCAAAATCAAACGATCTTTGCAGATACTCAATGAATACGCTTTGGTTTTCAAGACTTATCAAAAACGAACGGACGGCACAATCAATTGGAGAATAAGTTGCGTAATGAGAGAATTTTTTGATGTCGAAATTTCCACCAAGTTCTTTGTTAATTCGGCGCAAAAGATTCAAGTTAAATTCAGCAGTTATGCCTTGAGAATCATCGTAAGCCCGCAAAATTAGGCGCGGGTCTTTTTGCAAGTCGAAACCTATGAAAAGAAAATCTCCTTTTCTCATAAGCCGACGCAATTTTTTCAAAAACTCGATTGATTGCTCATAGGAAAAATTCCCAATGTTTGAGCCAAGAAACAAGAGGATTTTTCGCCTTGTTGGGTTAGGTTTGAAATCTTTCAAGACCTGAAAGTAATCACCGAATTTTGGTTCAATTTGAAGTTTTGGAAATTTTCTTCGGAAGTTTTCGGCAAGCGTTGAAAGAGTTCTCGGTGAAATATCAATTGGAAAATAGAAAAGGTTTGTGTTTTGTTTCAGGAAAAAATCAATCAAAATAGCGGTTTTTCTGCCATCACCCGTGCCAAGTTCGATTAGATCAAAAGTTTCAGCATCTTTAGATTTTTGCTTGAAGACATTGAAAATTTGCTCGGTCTGTGTCGAGATGATTTCCGTTTCTGCCCTGGTCAAGTAATACTCTGGAAGTTCCGTAATCTTTTGAAAAAGGCGCGCACCTTCGTCGTCGTAGAAGTATTTTGAAGGAATAAACTTCGGATTTGAAGATAAGCCTTTCAAAATGTCTTCGGCAAAAGTATTTTTCTCAATTTCAGAATAATTTTGCATCTTTTGTTGAAAATCAGCTTGATGTGTTGAGAAACTCACTCAATAGACCTAGCCAATCGAATTCCGGTAAACTGCCATCGCAAGTGCGGATGGAAAAAGTTTCTATATGTTTTTCTGCTGTGGTCTGTAGGCGTTGCTATACTTGCACCACGCAAGACCATCTGATTGACCATGAATTTTCCATTGTATTCACCGACCGCTCCGGGCAATTTTTTGAAGAACGGATATGGTAAATAAGCCGAATTTGTCCATTCCCAGCGGAGTCCCCAATTGAACAAATCAGAGGCGACTTCCCATTCAAATTCAGTTGGCAGTCGCATTCCCTTCCATTCAGCAAAAGCCGATGCTTCATAGAATGAAACGTGCGTTATAGGGGCTTCTGGCTTGATTTTTCTCAGTCCCGAAAGCGTGAAATTAAACCACTCTCCGTCTATCTTATGCCAGTAAAGTGGTGCTTCGATTCGATTTTGGTTGATCCAATCCCAGCCTTCCGAATGCCACAGATTAAAGTTTCGGTAGCCACCATCTTCCATAAACTCAAGATATTCGGCGTTTGTTACCAAGGTGTTGCGGATTGAAAAGTCGTGTAAGAAAACTTTGTGCCGTCCGAGTTCATTATCGAAACAAAAGCCTTTGCCCGAAAAACCGATTTCATAAACTCCCTGTTCAATCACAACGAAATCGGGTTTTTGGGACTCTGTTATTTCTTCAGGAGCGAAATCTTCTTTGTAAGCTGGAAAAAGAGGATTTTGGTGCAAAATGTATTTTAAGTCGGTCAGTAAAAGCTCCTGATGTTGTTGCTCATGGTTTATGCCTAGAATAACAAGTTCTTTGGCTTCATCAGGTAACTCCTTTTCGAGAAACCTTAGCATTTTTTCATCAACATAGCTTCGGTAGCGAAAGACTTCAGCTACGGTTGGACGTGACAAAAAACCACGTTGATTGCGTGGTGTTTTATCTCCAACGGAATTGTAGTAACTATTGAAAAGGTAACGGTATTTTTCATCAAAAGGACGATAGTCTTTTAGAAACTTCCTCAGAACAAATTCTTCAAAAAACCATGTTGTGTGGGCTAGATGCCATTTAGGCGGTGAAACGTCCACGACGGGCTGGGGAACATAATCTTCGATCTCAAGAGGTTTACAAATTCTTTCGGTGTAATGGCGCACTTCTGAGTAGAAGGTCGTTAATTCTTTCGCCGAACACTCAACCAGCATATCTTTATTACAACAAAACTCTTTCAAAAAAACCATAATACAAGACCACTAACAAAGCCTAACAAATTGTAGCTACGTGAGTTTTGATATAATATCAGGTCGTATTTTTTGACTTTTACGCTAGGAGGAGAGAAAAATGAGAAACTATGGAAAATCTGTTTTTGACCTAGACGCCAACATCGTTGCGATGCTGTGTTATCTTTTGAACTTTGTTTGTATATTGGGATTGGTGTTGAGCATAATCACTTTGGTTCAGGATAAGACCAACAAACTTGCTCGTTTTCATGCTTGGCAGTCTATTTCTCTTTCGGTTGTTTTTATCTTGCTTGCGATTTTGTACCTTATTTTGTCTACTCTTTTGATTTCGGCAGGTGCTTATACTCTTATCATGATAATTAGCTGGCTGCCTATGATTGTAGGTTTGGCGGCAATAGCTTTGGAAATCTTCTTGGCAGTAAAGGCTTACCAAGGTGAAATATACAGACTTCCGATTATTGGAGAGTTGGCTGATAAGAATTCATAAAGTTTTTATGGAAAAATCGAGTTTTTAACCTAAAAGGCAGAGATTTTTATCGCAGCACTTTTTAAGTATTGGGCAAATATAAGCGCGTAAAGTCTAAGACAAAGCTATTTCGTATCTCATCGGTAGCTGAAGCCGAATTATCAACAAGTGATATTGGAGATGAGGCTTCGTCTTGATTATGCTAAACGTATGAAGAGAAAACCTTGGCTTTTGATGATTTTCGTGCTTTCGCTCAGCATTTTCGCACAGAAAAGAGATCACCTTACCGAGAAAGAGATTGATCTCATACGTTTTAATCAAGAACTTGATAAGAGAATAGAGATTTATGTTCAAGCAATTGAGAGGCGAATGTTGATTCTTGAAGGGAAAATTCTTAGTCAAAAAGATGTAGAGAAATTCGGTACTCCGACTGGTGGCAACCTAGAATTGCTAAGTGATATATCGAAAATTCTGTTTGAAGCCATTCAAAAAATTGAAGATGTCGCTGAAAGAGATGCAAAAAACAAACTGATTCCGAAGTCTGTAAAAGCTTTGGCTACCGCTTGCAAAGGCTTTATGCCACGCCTTGAAAATTATCAAAAACGGTTTCCTGATAGAAAAGAACAAGGTGCAGTTCTTTCTTCGATAGAGTATTGCCAGCAGGTTATAGATGCATTGGAGAAAGTTCCTTGATAGAATTTTCCTTTCGTTCTCTGATTGCTGTTTATTTCGAGACCTTACCTTTATATGCAGTTAAAACAAGCGATTGAAACAGTCAAGAAGGAGATAGAAGAAGCGGCTATCAAAGTAGGTAGAAATCCTGATGAGATAACATTGATTGCGGTTAGCAAATCGCATCCGACTTCGCTAATAGAAGAAGCTATTGAATGTGGGCTGACGGTTTTCGGCGAAAATCGTGTTCAAGAGGCAGAAAGAAAGATTCTTGAGCTTGGGCATCGAGATGTAGAATGGCATCTGATTGGGCATTTGCAGTCGAACAAAGCCAAAAAAGCTGTAAAACTATTTGATGTTATTCATAGCGTTGATTCGATAAAACTTGCATCTAGCTTAGAACGAATTTGCAAGGAGGAGGGACGTAACGGTTTCAAAAGCGATAGATTGCCAATTTTTATTCAGGTCAAACTTTCAGATGAAGAAACTAAATCTGGTATTGTCGAAGAGAGGCTTCCTGAATTGATAGAGTTTGTTCAGAGTTGTGAAAAACTGGAGCTTAAAGGACTAATGACTTTACCGCCATTTTTTGAAGATGTAGAGAAAGTCCGCCCGTATTTTAGGCGACTTCGTGAGTTGCGTGATAAGCATTTGCCCAACGGTTGGCTTTCCATGGGCATGAGTCATGACTTTAGAATCGCAATCGAGGAAGGAGCTACTCACGTCAGAATCGGGACAAGAATCTTTGGGCAAAGAAGCTAAACTAGAAAGCGAAAATAGAAGATTGACAGTTTCCATAAGGGACGCTCAAAATAAAATCATGCTCCATTCAGTTTATCCAGTCTTTCAAGCTATTGTGGTTGCCATAGTCACGATAGTAGCTTTGTTGATGCTGATAAGGCTGATTCTCAATTATGTTGATCCAAATCCTTTCGGAGCAATCGGGCGATTTGAGTATTTTCTAAAGAAGAGAACCGATAGGCTCGTTAGTCCGTCTGCAAATTTTCTCGCAGGATTAGGAATTGACACAAGAATAGCACCTTTAGTGACGATATTTGCCTTTTGCGTTTTGGGTTACTTTTTCTTGGAACTCCTTCATAGAACTTTTCTTACAATTGATGGGATAGCTTTGAGCATTACTGAGGGAAACTTGGTTCGTTTAATTGGATTCTCGCTTTACGGTTTTCTAGGAATTTACTCGCTACTGATTGTGATGCGCGTAGTTTTTTCTTGGTTCATGAGTTGGACAAATCCATTCTTGCGGTTTCTAAGACGAATCACTGATCCGATTTTAGAGCCTTTTAGGCGTATAATTCCGCCTGTCGGATTTATTGATATATCACCGATAGTCGTTCTTTTTCTCCTGTGGTTCCTCCAAATAACCGTTGCAGGCGTGTTTTTGCGTTAGTTTGTCTCGACGACTTCTGGAGTTTGATATTTTCGCATAAAATTAACCGAGGTCAATTGTTCGTTAGCTGTTTGTGATTTATGGTTTAGTTTGCGAGTTTGAAAAATTTTCGCTAAAAATCGAGAGGAATCTTTGTGAAACCTTTTGTAGATTTGTTTTTAAGTAAATTCTTCTAGCTATAGAGATTGCTTTGTAAGAGCAAATCATCATAAAAATCACTTGCAAAAAAAGTATTAGAGACCTTTTTCTTCCGGATCGAAAGCATTTTGGGTGTTGATGTTGTAATCGAGACAAACTAGATTCCCTATAACAACAAGCAGTAGAACTAGCAAAACCGAAGAATCTTTTGACATTTCGCTTTTCTCCTCACTTTCGCACTTTAATTGACTTTTCTGAAGATACTGTGACGGTGGGCTGAAAAGTATGTTGCAAGGAGGTTAACTTTCTATAAAAACTTGGTCTTCAATTTTGGTAATTTTTTCTGCAAAAGTTCTAAGAACTCTCAATCAGAAACATATAGGATTTAAGTCTGATTGCAGATCGGGGTTGGGTTTTGAAAATTTGATTTACAACTTGTTTGTTCAAGGATTCATCTCTTCGGTATGAACCGATGAAAGCAAAGGGCAACCGCTAGACGCACAGAATACAGACCTCACAACACCTCCCTTCAAAAAGCCCGTTTGAGCTGAAACTCAAGCGGGCTTTAGTCTTATGAGGATTCAAACGTTATGACGCTTTGAAGAGAATTGATTGTTGTTTGAGCTTGTTCGTCTGAAAATCATATTTTCGGCATTTGAAAGTTGGTTTTAGTTTCGTTGAAAATACTTAATTCGGTTTTTCAAAGAACTCTTAAGGTTAGAGGGTTATGACGAGAAAACCTTTAATTGCGGGAAACTGGAAAATGCACAAACTTCTTGCTGATGCTGTTAGCACGGCTTTAGAGCTAAAAAGTTTAGTTGCTAATGTAACTCATTGCGATATAGCGATAGCGCCAGTTTTCGTGCATTTGAAGACTTTGGCGGAGCGTCTTGAAGGGTCGAACATCAAGATTGCGGCTCAGAATTGTTCAACAGAAACAAAACATTCAGCGCATACGGGCGAAGTTGCCGCTGACATGCTCAAGGACATTGGCGTTTCATACGTCATCATCGGGCATTCGGAGCGAAGGCAGTATTACTGCGAAACTGATGAGATGGTAAACAAAAAGATAAAAGCGGCTTTAGCGGCAGGTCTGAAAGCTATAGTTTGTGTTGGCGAAACTCTTTCGGAGCGTGAGGAAGGAAAGTTATTTGAAGTTGTTGGTAGGCAACTAAAGTTTGGGCTTGAGGGATTGACAAAAAACGACATGGAGCGTATTATAATCGCTTACGAACCTGTTTGGGCAATTGGCACCGGGAAAACAGCAACTCCCGATCAAGCTCAACAAATGCATGAATTTATAAGAAAAAATCTTGCCGAAACGCATGGAATAGAAACTGCAGAAAGCACGAAGATTCTCTATGGTGGTTCGGTTAAACCAGAAAACATAAAAGATTTGATGGAAGAGCCTGATATTGACGGAGCTTTAGTTGGTGGAGCTAGTTTAGAAGCATCTAGCTTTGCTCAAATAATCAATTACAGGTAAAATAGAAAAAGATGTTGGTTTACGTGCTTTACACAATATTTTTTCTGTCATGCATAATTTTGGTTGTTTCAATCTTGTTACAGCCGGGCAAAACTGATGCTGGAGCACTTTTTACAAGCAACATAGCGAGCACAGCATTTGGCCCAAGAGGTACTACGACGATTCTAGCAAAAATTACAATCGGAACAGCTATAGTTTTCTTTCTGTCAGCTTTGCTTTTGTCAATACCTGCTATAACAGGCGAAGTTTCAGTTTTGCAGAAAGCTGCATCGGAATCGAGTCAAACAACTGAAAAGAAAGAAGAGCAAAAGGCTGAAGAGACAAAGAGCGAGAACAGTCAGGTTGAAAATAACCAAACTGATCAGAAGCAAGCTGAGAACGGTCAAACTCAGGAAACGAAAACTGAGCAACAAGGAAATTCCGGCAACTGATTTGTTGTGAGAGCAGGCATTGCAGTTATTTGAAAAATTTTTAGAAAGATTCAAGCCCAGGTGGCGGAATTGGTAGACGCGCACGTTTGAGGGGCGTGTGGAGCAATCCGTGCTGGTTCGAGTCCAGTCCTGGGCACCAAAAATTCAAAAGGCGCCGTTAATCCAGAGGCGCCTTTTTGTTTTGGTAGTTTTCTTAATTTGTGAAATCTCCAGAAAGCCTTGTGGTCTCGGCACTTTCTCTTTTCTACTCAGCTTTTGTTGTAGCGGCTTTCTGGGCGTCAGGTCTTTCTGGATAAGCCTTTCCTTTTTCCGGTGCTCGCCAAAGATTTGAGACCAGAAGCTCGCGAATAAAAGTCATTTCTTTTGGCAAGCGGTCGTATAACTTGAAGAAAAGGTCATCATGTGCAGCGATTTCCTTAAGCCAAGCGTCACGGTCAATGCTCATGATTTTTTCAAAATCTTCTCTTGTGAAATCTTCCATACCGCGCCAGTCAATGTCTTCGTAGCGAGGTTGCCATCCTAATGGGGTTTCGACACCGATGGACTTGCCGCGTGCACGCTCTATTATCCATTTCAGAACGCGCATGTTTTCTCCGAAACCTTTCCAGATGAAGTTACCGTTTTCATCTTTTCTAAACCAATTAACTGAGAAGATTCGTGGCGGTTCTGGGATACTACGTCCGAAATTAAGCCAATGTGAGAAATAATCGCCCATGTGATAGCCTGCGAAAGGAAGCATTGCAAATGGATCGCGTCTGACTTCACCGATGTTACCGAAGGCGGCAGCGGTCATCTCTGAACTCATAGTTGCGGCCATATAAACGCCGAAAGCCCAGTTAAACGATTGCAGAACCAATGGAGCGACGCTACTTCTGCGCCCTCCAAATATGAAAGCTGATATGGGGACTCCTTCGGGGTTGTCGAAGTTTTCATCAACCGAAGGGCATTGAGTTATCGGTGCGGTGAATCTTGCGTTTGGATGGGCGGCTTTGCGTCCGCAATCTGGTGTCCAATCGTTTCCTTGCCAATCAATTAGGTGTGAGGGAACCTCACCGTCCATTCCTTCCCACCAAACGTCACCATCATCGGTCAAGGCAACATTGGTAAAAATGGTATTGGCTTTGATGGTTTCCATTGCGTTGGGATTCGTAGCATAATTTGTGCCGGGGGCGACTCCGAAAAAGCCTGCTTCTGGGTTTATCGCTCTGAGTCTTCCTTCACTGTCGGGCTTGATCCATGCAATATCGTCGCCGACGGTGGTAATTTTCCAGCCTTCTTCCAAAAAAGGTTTCGGTGGAATCATCATTGCAAAATTTGTTTTCCCACAAGCGCTTGGGAATGCGGCACAAACATAATCTTTTTGTCCATCTGGCGATTGAACGCCTAGAATAAGCATGTGTTCAGCGAGCCAGCCTTCGTCGCGTCCTATTACAGAAGCAATTCTCAACGCAAGGCATTTCTTGCCTAATAGTGCGTTACCGCCATAACCTGAACCGTAGCTTACAATCGAGCGCTCTTCTGGGAAATGCACGATGTATTTATCTTTCGGATCGGGAGCGCATGGCCATGGAACGTCCTTTTGTCCCGGTGCAAGCGGCATTCCTACAGAATGCAAGCAGTGAACGAATTCACCTTCGCCGAGAGCTTCAAGAGCTTTCCTGCCCATGCGTGTCATGATTCGCATGTTGACAACAACATAAGGTGAATCAGTTATTTGAACGCCGAATTGTGAGATAGGCGAACCGATCGGCCCCATGCAAAACGGAATTACATACATTGTTCGCCCGCGCATGCATCCGTCAAATTTTGCGTTCAAAATGGCTTTCATTTCTTTTGGATTCATCCAGTTATTCGTAGGACCAGCGTCGCTTTTGCTCAAAGAGCAGATAAAAGTTCTATCTTCGACTCTTGCAACATCGCTCGGATGCGAACGGGCTAGAAAGGAATTCGGGCGCTTTTCCGGATTTAAGCGAATAAAAGTGCCTTTTTCGACCATCTCTTCGCATAGACGGTCGTATTCTTCTTGAGAGCCATCACACCAATAAACTTCTTCTGGTTTACAGTGTTCGGCTGTTTTTGATACCCATTCTATAAGTTCTTGGTTTTTTACGTAAGATGGTATATTCAAATTCTTCATAATCTTGCTCCTGATTGCTTTTGCAAAAGTTTGTAAAATACATGATAAGACAAAAAAGCGTGGAATAGGAAATTCGATTACTTGAAAACTATTAAAGGAACTAGGGAATCGTGCTACTTCAGGTCAAGAATTTAGTCAAGTATTTCCCGATAGAAAATTCCGACAACGTTGTTAGAGCCGTTGACGGTGTTTCTTTCGATATACTCGAAGGTGAAACCTTGGGGTTGGTTGGTGAGTCGGGTTGTGGAAAATCAACCGTAGGAAAATGCATTTTGAGACTCATAGAGCCAACCAGCGGAGAGGTCTGGTTTGAAGATAAAAATGTTTTTGCTCTGGACAAAAAGGAACTAAGAAATTTGCGCCGTCAGATGCAAATAATTTTTCAAGACCCATATTCAAGCCTAAATCCGAGATTAAACGTTTATTCAATCATAAGTGAGCCTTTGAAGATTCACGGTATCGGAACAGAAAAAGAGAGAAAAGAAATGGTTGCGGATTTGCTTAAGAAAGTCGGGCTTGATCCAGAATACATGTGGCGCTATCCGCATGAATTTTCAGGTGGACAACGCCAAAGAATCGGCATAGCAAGAGCGCTTGCTTTGCGTCCTAAGCTGATAATTTGTGATGAACCTGTTTCTGCGCTTGATGTTTCTGTTCAGGCACAAGTCATCAATCTGCTACAAGACTTGCAAGAAGAGTTTGGCTTGACTTATCTTTTCATATCTCATGGGCTTGCCGTTGTTCAACATATATCAAACCGAGTTGCAGTTATGTATTTGGGGAAAGTGGTCGAAATTGCATCCGCTGCGAAACTTTATGGAAATCCGATTCATCCTTACACAAAGGCTTTGCTATCAGCGATTCCCATTCCCGATCCAAAAATCGAACGTAAAAGAATAATTTTGCAAGGTGATGTTCCGACACCGATAAATCCGCCTTCGGGCTGTCGTTTCCGAACTCGTTGTCCTATAGCAACAAAAGAATGTGCCGAAGTTACGCCAGAACTCAAGGAAATTGAAGAAAAACACTTTGTAGCCTGCATACACACGGATATTGCGAGAAATCTTTAGTTTTCGATAGACTCTGATTTTTATCTCAATTTTTGAGCTTTGGTTTGAACCAAGCAGACTTTTTCTTCGTATTTTGCTTGTGTCTATTTCAAAAATTCCAAAAGGAAAGGAAAAGAGAAAATGCAACAAGAAACTCAAATTGAGCAGATGAGCGAGATTGCTACGATAGGCAATATATTTTTTGAGCCGGGAAAAACCTTTGAAAGTCTTCGTGAGAAACCTTTTTTCATCATAGGCACGATAATTCTTTGTTTTTTTACTCTTGTCTATTCAATCAGCTTTGCTCAAAAAATTGGCGAAGAAGGTTACAGAAGATTTTTCATTGAGCAAAATGAAAAAAATCCGCAGTTTTCAACCTATACGGCTGAGCAGAGAAATGAGATTTTGGAGGCTCAGGTGAGAAGTACAAAATGGATCAACTATATCTCACCAGTTGTTCTTGTAGTTTACCTAGCTTTAGGAGGCTTGATAGCTTGGGCAATTGCACGAGCCATGGGTAGCGATGCGAGTTATCTTCAAAGTTTTTCCCTTTGGCTTTATTCGTCTTTACCGCCGAGTATTGTTTTTATGATTGCAAACCTCATAGTTCTTTTCTTCAAAAAGTCATCAGAAGTCAGCGTCATAGATCAACAGCGCGGATTGGTAGGAGCAAACTTGAGCTTTTTGATTGGGGGAAATAGCCCAGCACTGGCAACTTTAGTCGCATCTTTCGACTTGTTTATTCTCTGGGGTTGGGTTTTGTTTGCTATTGGACTCCAAAAAATAGCGAGACTTTCTTCAGCTTCTGCGTGGACAATAACTGCGATTCTGTTTGTAATAACATCGTCTCTCAAAGTAATAACGGCTTTCGTGTCTTCTGCATAGCCTTGGTTGTAAGGCTATCTCAAACACTTTGTTAGTTTTAGGGTTAACGAGAGTTTTTGCTTTTGAAGCAAGGAACTGCGATTCGCTACTCCTTGCGAGAGGCTTTAGAGTTTGTCAAAATAACGAAATCGCCTAAGTTTTCGTGTTTTTCTTTGTCGAAGTTGTTGAAATCTTCTTCCTTGCGGAAAGTCACAACAAGATATTTAGCATCAGAGAAGTATTTGGTGAGATGTTCTGGAATCCCAAGTCCGTTTTCCGAGTGGAAAGAGCCGTTTAGATGAATCACCAAGGGTTTCTTTTCTTGCTTTGAAGTTTTGGCTTGTTTTAAGACTTCAGCTATTGAAAAAGCCATAGTTGCATCCCAGAGAGTTTGAGCATCAAGCATTCTTTTCATACCTGCTTTTACTGATTCGTTTTCTGAAGGATGCGATTTTCCCATGAGCGATAAGAATTTTTCGGCATAAGCTTGCGATGGTGGTTGGTAAGGCAAAGGTGCAATCCATTTTTTGGCTTGTTCAGAGAGCTTGGTTAAAACATCTCTACCTTGGCGAGAAACCATGTTCACGTAGCGTCTTGGTGCGTTCGAGGCAATCACAGGGATTTTGTTTGTTTTTGCAAATTCTACGAGAGGTCGGTAATCGGTTTTGTAATTTCCCCAAGGGCGAGCGTCGGAAAGAAACCGCCCTTCTGTTATCAAACCAATTAAATACTCATCTAAAATCACCTGAACGTCGCGCTCGAACATTTCCATAGAAAGCACTAATTGCCTTTGAGAGCCATACTTTTCAAATGCCAGTCGAAAGATTTTCTCTTGAAGATAATGAGCTACTGCGTCGTCATGTTGTTCGCCTAAGAAAACCACGTCAACCGACTGGATTTTCTCGATGACTTTATCAAGTGTTTGTGGGTTTCCTGTGGAATCGAAGATTTTATAGTTTTCTTCACTCATTTGAGCATAGTTAAAACTTGATATGAACAGAATCAAGACAATCGCTAATTTCCGCATATTTTGAGATTACCACAAAGCGAACCGAATTTGCCTTTTAGGATTTGCCGATTTAGGCTATTTTTCGTGGACAAGAGGTTGAAGGAAATCATAAAGCGTCTCAAAGAAGCTTATCCGAATGTTCGATGTGGGCTGAATCATTCAAATCCTTTTGAGCTTTTGGTTGCTACGATTCTATCGGCTCAATGCACGGACGAGCGCGTAAACATAGTAACCGCTAATCTGTTTCGCAAATATCGTAGCCCAGAAGATTATCTGAAAGTGTCTCATGAAGAACTTGCGAATGACATTCGTTCGATAAATTTTTTCAGGAATAAGGCGCGAAACATTCAAAACATGGCAAGAAAACTTATAGAAAACTTTGGTGGCGAAGTTCCAAAAACGATGGAAGAACTTTTGACGCTGGACGGTGTGGCACGAAAGACGGCAAATGTTGTGCTGGGCGATGCTTTCGGAATCGCTGAAGGGATAGTTGTTGATACTCACGTAGCCAGAGTCGCAAAAAGACTTGGGCTTACTGCAAATGAAAAGCCCGAAAAAATAGAAAAAGACTTGCAAGAGTTAGTTCCGAAAAAATACTGGATAATTTTCTCACACTGGCTTATCAATCACGGCAGGAAAATATGCAATGCCAGAAAGCCAAAGTGCGATGAATGTTTTTTGTGCGATCTTTGCCCTTCTGCAAAAGTCAAATCGGAATAACCTACTTGCATCTTTTGCTTGAATGAGAATATGATTTGCTTTCTGTAGGTTGGAGAATCTACGATAAAAATTTATGGCTCTAAAACTAGCAGGTCTCAAGGACAATAGGCAAAGACCCGAAATACGAATAGAGAATCAATCGAGTTTAGAGTTGCCAAAAGATACGGAAAAAATAATCAAAGACGTATTGGAGTTTTTGCCTTCGGAGCATATTCGCGGAGTTGAAAAGGTCCGACTTGTTGATTTCATAAAGCCGCCTCAGGTCAAAGTTGATTTGCCCATCAAGGGCGATTTACCTGGGCTTTATCATCCGAAGGTTGGTGGGCAAGCGGCATGGTTTGAAGTTTCGATGGGAGCTTTGCTTCAGCCGACAGAGAGTTTCGCAAAGCGTTGGATGGCAAAGAGCACTTTCAAGGGCAACCTTGCCGCACTATTGTTTTCATTAGCGGGGCAACATTATTTTTTGACCATGAAACATTCTGTAAAAAAGCAAAGCCTTGAATCTCAAGTGAGGCAATACACCGAAAAAAACTTGAGAGAGTGGGGCGAACTTCAACAATCGAAGACTATTCGCGGGCGGCTTTTCAAACCATTGAGACCTTATCTTGAACGTTTGTCAAGATGGCTCAGCAAAAAGGCTATTGAACTTCAGAAGAAAAGCAAATCGAAAGATCGTTGAATTTTTAGGAGTTTCTGTGTAACTTGCAAGACAACTGAAAATGAGATATTGGCTTGTAAAACAAGAACCTGAAGAATACTCTTTCGATGATTTGCTCCGTGATGGGAAGACGAAATGGACTGGTGTGAGAAATTATCAGGCTAGAAACAATTTGCGGCAGATGAAAAAAGGCGACAAGGTTTTGTTTTATCATTCGGTTTCGGAAAAGGCAGTTGTAGGACTTGCAGAGGTTTCGCGTGAGAGTTTTCCCGATCCGACTGATGAAAAATGGGTTGCGGTTGAATTGAAGCCAATCGAAAAACTTGCTTGCCCTGTAAGTCTTGAAAAGATAAAATCCGAAAAGTTGCTACAAAACATTGCCTTGATTCGACAGCCGCGCTTAAGCGTTATGCCACTTTCAGAAGAAGAATTTGAAAAGATACTCGAGTTAGCTAACTCTAAAATTTGAATGCAGGAGAGCGAGTTATGTTGAAAGATGCTGTTTTGTATTACCACGAGCTTTTGGAAGATGAGCGTTTGAAAAGAGAATCTATCGAAGCTCTAGACGAGGGTTTGGAAAAAGCAAAGTTGATTTTTGGTGGGAGGCGTTTATCACCGTATTTGCGTCCGCATTTCATAACCGAAGATGACTGGCAAAGAGTCCGAAGTGTTTGTAGTAAGATTTGGTCAGCACTCCAAAAAGTCAAAGATATTGCCATCGGAAATGATCAGGTCTTGAAAGATTTGGGAATCACGCCGATTGAGAAAGATTTGGTTTCGATAAATCCGGGTTATAAACGGATTTCTCCTACGGCGCGATTGGATTCGTTTCTGACGGAAGATGCATATTCTTTTGTCGAACTAAACGGTGAAAGCCCTGCAGGGATTGCATACGCTGATTCGGCTACAGAAATTTTCAGAAAACTTCCTGTAATGCAGAAGTTTTCTGAGAAGTATGAGGTCATTCCATTTGAAGGTCGGTCTAAGCTTTTGAAAGTTTTGCTTGATGCTTACGAAGAGTTTCTGGGTCGAGAGCCTGACCGAAAGCCCGTCATAGCGATTGTTGATTTGAAGGGATTACCAACGCAAAAAGAGTTTGAGCTTTTCTGCGAGTATTTTGAATCGCAAGGTTTCGATTCATTTATTTGTTCGCCAGAAGAGCTGGAATTTGCTGACGGAAAGCTTTACTACAAAGGCGTTGCTATTGACATTGTTTACAAAAGACTTCTTGTTAACGAGTATCTTCCGCTTATGGAAGAATATCCTGCACTTTTGGAAGCCTACAAAGCTGGTGCAATATGCATGGTAAATAGCTTTCAGTCGAAACTCATTCACAAAAAGGCTGTTTTTGCGGTCTTGACCAATGAAAAATACTCAAATCTTTTCAACGAGGAAGAACTTGAAGCCATAAGAAACCATGTTCCATGGACGCGTCAATTCATTGAAGGTGAAACTACATATAAGGGCGAAAGGATAGATTTGATTGAATGGACTAGAAAAAACAAGTCGAAGTTAGTTCTAAAACCAAACGATGAATACGGCGGGCATGGGATTTACATTGGTTGGACGAGTAGCGATGCTGAATGGGAAGAGGCAATGAAAGTTGCGTTAGTTGACGGAGACTATTTGGTTCAAGAGCGTGTTAAGACTTCAAAAGAAATCTTTCCAATGCTGTTTGGTGAAACGGGTGAAGTCAAAATGTTAGAACAACTAGTTGATCTCGATCCGCTTTTGTTTTTCGGCGAGGCAGAATCAGCTTTCACGAGACTTTCTTCAAGCGAACTGGCAAACGTCACAAGCGGCGGCGGAATGGTGCCAACCTTTATCATAAAAGAAAGATAAGTCTGATACCTTTTGGAAACTCGGAGTGATCTAGTCATGGGAAAAGTCAGAATTGGGATTATTGGGACTGGTTACATTGGCAATGTTCATGCAAGGATTTTTGCAAAAGATGAACGTGCAGAAATATCAGCTCTTTACGACATAATTCACGAGAAGGCTGAAAAGACTTCTAGAGCTGTAGGCGGAAAGGTTTGCCGTTCAAGGGAAGAGCTTTTTGAGAACTGCGATGCTGTTCTCGTTTGCACTCCAAATAAAACTCACGTTGAAATTGCTGTTGATGCACTCGGTCATGAAAAGCATGTATTTTGCGAAAAGCCTTTCGCTGTTGGATTAGAAAGCGCCAAAGTTTTGCTGGAAAAGGCACAAAATTCAAAGTGTAAGTTTCAAGTTGGTCACAATCGCCGTTATGCGCCCGTGTATGTAAAATTGAAAGAAATCTTGCAGTCCGACAAACCTCATTCCGCTCATATAAAGATGAACCGCGGTGAGCTTAAAAATCCCGCATGGACAGGCGATCCCAGCATAACAGGTGGTTTTCTTTACGAGACGACAATCCATCTTTTCGACATGATAAGATTCCAGTTCGGTGAAATATCAGAACTAGTCGCTTACGGTTCGCAACATGAATATCCCGAACTGGACGAGTTTTCGATTATTTTCAAATTCAAAAATGGCTTTCATTGCACGTTTGCTTCATCATCTGATGCGAGTTGGCTTTTTCCATTCGAGAGAATGGAAGTCTTCTTTCACCATCGAACCGTTTTAACGCAAGAGATGGAGCATTTGATTGATTCAAACGGGATGGATGCTAACTTTGAAACTTTTTCTTGGGCAATGTTGGAAAAGGAAGAAAAATGGGGTTATGCTCAAGAGGATAAAGCTTTCATAGATGCAATTTTGGAAGACAAAGAACCGCCGGTTACTGCATTTGACGGTTATAAGTCGGTCGAAATAGTTGAGTCCGTTTACAAGGCTATTCGCTTAGGAGAAAAGATTGTTTTTTACTGAGATTTTTCCCATAATATCAGAGCAGAGTTTTTACGCTGGAACTAATATCAAAAAAGGCTCGTATTTGGTAACTAGAATTTTGTTGGTCATTTTTTTGTTGAACAGGAATGATTAAATGTGATTATTGTCAAAAATTCAATGAACCAGGACTAAGATTTTGTATTCACTGTGGCTCTCGTTTACGTGAACACACTTCTTCTGAGCTAAAGCCGCCTAAACCTTACGCTTGGAAGAGAACGGAAGAAAACTTTGAACAGCCACAAACTCACCCATTAACCCAACCGTTAACCCAACCACTAACTCGGCCACAAACTCAACCGCTAGCATCTCAAATGGCTTTTCCGCATCCTGGGAAACCTCATTACTATTGCCCTAGATGCCGAATTCACGTTGATCCGATCATTAGTAGCAAAGTTGCTGATGCTGGGTGGGTAGTTTTTGTTTTGCTACTTCTTTTTTGCTTACCTCTTTTCTGGATTGGTCTTCTGATTAGAGAAACTATTTTGGTTTGTCCGTTTTGCAGGCTTAGACTCGGCTAATGTATCAATCATGATTTTCTAAGTTCCGTCACAATTTCGTCAACGACCTTTTTAGCATCGCCAAAGAGCATCAGAGTATTTTCTTTGAAAAACAGAGGATTTTCGACACCTGCGTAACCGCTTGCCATGCTTCGCTTCATCACTATAACGTTTCTGGCTTCCCAAACTCGCAAAACAGGCATTCCTGCTATCGGGCTGTTAGGGTCTTCCAAAGCACTGGGATTTACAATGTCATTAGCGCCTATAACCAAAACTGTGTCGGTTTGTTTGAAGCTATCGTTAATCTCTTCCATTTCAAACACGATGTCATAAGGAATATTAGCTTCTGCAAGCAATACGTTCATGTGTCCGGGAAGTCTGCCCGCAACTGGGTGGATTGCAAAGCGAACGTCTGTGCCTTTTTCTCGTAAAATTCTCACGACTTCTGCGAGCGAATACTGCGCTTGAGCCACGGCCATTCCATAGCCCGGAACTATGATAATCGAGCGGGAATTAGAAATTATCTCTGCCGCTTGTTCTGATGTTATCGAATTGACTTGACCTGCTTGTGTCGTCGAGACAGCAGCTGAACCTTCTGTTCCGAATCCGCCGAGTATAACGCTGATGAATGAACGATTCATTCCGCGGCACATTATGTAGCTCAAGATTGCACCGCTACTACCCACAAGCGCTCCCGTTATGATGAGAAGATCGTTACTGAGCATAAATCCCGCCGCCGCTGCTGCCCAGCCAGAATAGCTATTTAGCATTGAGACGACGACCGGCATATCGGCTCCGCCGATTGCCATTACAAGATGAATACCTAAAATGCCTGTTAAGATAGTTGCAAACAGAAGAACGTTTTGTCCTTCAGGAGCATTCATTCGTAAGAAGAAAACACCGAGAACGACTGTTACGATCAGCATCAGAAGGTTTATCAAGTGCCTGCCGGGAATTAAGAGAGGTTTTCCGGTAATCAATCCTTGAAGTTTTCCGAAAGCGATAACAGAACCTGTGAAAGTGACGGAGCCAACGCAAACGCCAATGTAGATTTCTGCTAAATGAATCAGCTTCTCGGCTTCTTGGACCTGCTGTTTTCCAAGATAAGTTGCGAATCCTACAAGCACAGCCGCTAATCCGACGAAACTGTGAAGTATGGCTACGAGTTGGGGCATTGCGGTCATCTGAACTCTCGATGCAACAAAAGCCCCAATCATTGCTCCCGGAATTAAAACAGCCGCTAATACTGGATAGCTTTCCGAACTCATCTGTGCCGCTGTTGCTAAAAGAGCGATAATCATGCCCAAAATGCCGTAGAGATTTCCTCTGCGCGCTGTTTCTTGGTTCGACAATCCGCCAAGACTCAAAATAAACAAAATGCTGGCTATTATGTAAGCAATTGTAATCAGTCCTTCTTTCATCGTTTCTTCTTATGCGATATTTCCGAAATCTTATTTTCTGAACATTGCAAGCATTCTGTTGGTAACCAAGAAGCCGCCTGCGATGTTTATTGTGGCGACGAAAACAGCTATTGCTCCCAGAATTGTAGTAACATTGAATTCAAAACCCGAAAGCTGTAACATTCCACCGACGATTATGATTCCGCTGATTGCGTTTGTTACGCTCATCAATGGTGTATGAAGAGCAGGTTTGACATTCCATATAACTTGCCAACCGACAAAGCAAGCAAGCACAAAGACCGTGAAATGACTGAGTTTAGATGAAGGCGCAACTATTCCGATGAGAAAAAGCACCAAACCTGCAAGCAAAAGCCATACAGGATTGACGTTTTGCTTTGTTTCGTGCGATGTGACTTGATTTGCTTGTGCGATTGCTGGAATCGCTTTAGCTGGGATTCCGGGTTCTGGAGAAGGTGGGGTTACCGGTGGTGGATAAGTTATTTTGCCTTCATGAACGACCAAAGCACCACGGATAACTTGATCTTCGTAGTCAACTTTCAAAGTGCCAGATTCCTTATCGAAAAGCTCTTCAAGCATTGCGACAAGGGTTGAGCCGTATAATTGGCTTGCAAGGCTTGCCATTCGGCTTGGCATATCAGTATAACCGATGATAGTTACGCCTTTGTGTGTTACTATTTTGCCCGGTTCCGTCATAGCGCAGTTTCCACCCTGTTCAGCCGCAAGATCAACAATTACGGAACCGGGTTTCATGCTTTCGACCATGCCTTTTGTGATAAGTTTCGGTGCAGGTTTTCCGGGTATTAGCGCGGTTGTGATGATTATATCAACTTCCATGGCTTGTTGGGCAAATAGTGCCATTTCAGCTTGCAAGAATGCTTCGCTCATTTCTTTAGCATATCCGCCGATGCCTTCGCCTTCTTCCTTGATGCTTATTTCCAAAAACTCTGCACCGAGGCTTCTGACTTGATCTCTAGTTGCCGAGCGTGGATCGAAAGCCCTAACGATTGCTCCCAAAGAGCGGGCAGTTCCTATGGCTGAAAGCCCTGCTACTCCTGCACCAACTACGAGAACTTTTGCGGGTTCTATCTTTCCTGCGGCTGTCATCTGTCCGCCAAAGAATCTCGGAAAATGGCTCGCCGCTTCGATTACAGCACGGTAACCTGCAATGTTTGCCATTGCGCTTAAGGCGTCCATTTTCTGCGCTCTTGTTATGCGAGGCACACCGTCCATTGCAAAAACGGTGGCTTTTCTTGATGCAAGATGCTCAAGAAGTCTTTTGTTTTGCGAAGGAAAAATGAAGCTAATTAACCAACCACCTTCGCGCAAGAGATCGGCTTCATGAATTCCGAGTTTTGGGTGTTGTTCTGGTGGACGAACTTTCAAAATCACGTCCGCCCATGACCAAAGTTCTTTTACGTTATCAAAAACTATTGCTCCGGCTTCTTTGTATGCTCCATCAGAACACCAAATTTCGTCCCCAGCGTTACTTTCAACTCCAACTTCAAAGCCTAATTTGCGAAGTCGCATCACTGTTTGCGGAGTTGCTGCAACTCTCTTTTCTTCGAGATGCACTTCTCTCGGTATTCCAACCTTGATCATCGCTTTAATACAAAACTAAAATTTAGCAGAAACCATATTATTTAGGGAAATGAGCATCAATAACTTGTTGAGCCGTTAGTTTTCGATTTCAGTAAGGGTTCCGAACAAAAAGCCTTGTAAAGTTTTCGAGATTATGAGATTATCGAAGATGGAATTTTCACCTTTGTTTATTTCCGAGAAGGGGTTATGCAAGAGTTCACAGACAAAATGCCAGAAGACATCGGTAGATTTCCGATGGTTCCAATTCGTGATGTTGTAATTTTCCCATTCACAAAGGTAGCTTTCAAAATTGGTCGCCCTACTTCTGTAATGGCGCTCGAACATGCAATGCAGGGTGACAAAATGATTTTTTTAGCTACTCAACACGATGCCTCTGTCGAGGAGCCGGAACCTGATCAAATCTATACTGTTGGGACTTTAGGAAAGATTTTACAGGCTCAAAGGCAAGATAATGGCCAAATCAAAGTTATAGTGGAAGGAAGAGAAAGGGCGAAAACGATTCGTATCGAGAGAAATGATGAAGGAGTTTTCTTTGCAATTGTTCGTCGTATTTCTTCAGTGGATGAGTCGGGTTACAGAACAGATGGTTTTTTGCAAAAGCTACATGATTTAGTCGATCAACTGCATCGTCTATCTCCAGACGCAGCAACTGAGGCTTTGCAGGCTTCACTGCGGGGCTTTTCAGCGGCGCAGATTGCCGACGTTATGTCCTCACATCTTCGCATCCCGGTCGAGGAAAAGCAAAAGCTTCTCGAAACATTTTCGGTTCAAGAAAGATTGATGAAGCTAATCGAGATTCTGGAGATAGAGATAGACAAAAAACAGCTTGACCGAGTTATACAAACTCGCGTCAAAAAGCAAATGGACAAGAATCAACGTGAGTACTATCTCAATGAGCAACTAAAGGCAATTCAAAAAGAATTAGGACGAAAGGATGAGCGAGCTGAATTTGAAGAGTTGAAAAAGAAAATAGAAGAAGCTGGCATGACTGAAGAAGCCAAGGAAAAAGCTCTGCAGGAACTGGCACGTTTAGAAACGATGCCGCCAATGTCTGCAGAAAGCACCGTTTGCAGAACTTACATCGAATGGTTAATCAGCGTGCCTTGGAACAAAAGAAGCGAGGAAATCGAAGACTTAGAAGAGGCTGAAAGAATTCTAAATGAAGACCATTACGGATTAGAAAAGATCAAAGAGCGAATACTCGAATATCTAGCGGTTCGTCAGTTAGTCAAAAAACCCAAAGGAACGATTCTTTGCTTTGTTGGTGCGCCCGGTGTTGGAAAGACAAGTTTAGGAAAGTCAATCGCAAGAGCTACGGGACGAAGATTTGTTCGGTTAAGTTTAGGCGGTGTCCATGATGAAGCTGAAATTCGTGGGCATCGTAGAACATACATCGGCTCGATGCCAGGTCAAATAATTCAACTTTTGAGAAGAGCCGGAACGATAAATCCTGTGATGCTTTTAGATGAGATTGATAAAATCGGGCGTGATTTTCGTGGCGATCCAGCAGCGGCACTCCTTGAAGTTCTCGATCCAGAACAGAACTGCACTTTTCGCGATCATTACCTCGATGTTGATTACGATCTTTCACAGGTTTTCTTCATAGCCACTGCAAACGTGCTTCATACGATCCCGCCTGCTCTTCAAGATAGATTGGAGATCTTGAGACTTTCTGGTTATACAGAGAGGGAAAAGGTGGAGATCGCAAAACGTCATCTCATTCCAAAGCAAGCAGAATCGAACGGTTTGGATACAGAAAAAGTCAAATTCACCGAAGATGGAATTCTTGAAATTATACGTCACTACACGCGCGAAGCTGGGGTTAGGAATCTTGAGAGAGAAATCTCTTCTTGCATGAGAAAAGTTGCGCGCGAATACGTTACTTCAAAGAATAAAAAGGATTTCTGTGAAACAATAGATGCAGAGAAGGTCCGGAAGCTACTTGGAAAAATTCGCTATCGCAAGCAGGATATTGCTAAGCAAAGTGAAGTTGGCTTGGTGAATGGTTTAGCATGGACAGAAGTTGGTGGCGAAGTTTTGCAAGTTGAAGCGACGTTGGTGAAGGGCAAAGGCGAGTTGATCTTAACAGGACAGCTCGGCGACATTATGAAAGAGTCTGCAAAGGCGGCTTTGACTTGTGTTCGCACAAGAGCTGAGAAATTGGGTATTGATGAAAAAGAATTCAGCGAAAAAGACCTTCACATTCACGTTCCCGAAGGAGCTATTCCCAAAGACGGTCCTAGTGCTGGGATTGCTATGGCTACAGCCATGGTTTCAGTTTTTACAAATAAAAAGGTTCGACATGATGTAGCAATGACGGGCGAGATTACCTTGCGCGGAAAAGTTCTACCTATCGGTGGTGTCAAAGAAAAACTATTAGCCGCTCATCGGCTTGGCATAAGAACCATAATCTTGCCAAAAGATAACGAAAAAGACTTGTCGGAAATACCAGAAGAAGTTAGCGAAGAGCTGGTAATCCATTTAGTAGAAGACATTGACGAGGTTTTAGATTTGGCTTTAGAAGCCGAAGAGAAATTACAGGAGAAAACCGAAGATATTCTTGGCGTTGGCGATTTGGTGTGGGGCGAAGAAGCAGATTCTACCGATGTCTCTTTGTCTGTGGAGTAAGTTTATTCTCTCGGTAAAAATTAGGTGCAAAACCTGATTTTGGTTTGTAACTGCAAGTTGCCTTGAGAAGGCATTTTATGAAGGCAAAATCCTTTTTTACGAAAGCTGTTCGCGCCGGTGAAGAGCTTGAGAAAAACTACGGAGCAGTTAGCGTTCCGATTTATAAATCAGCAATTTTTGCATTTACCAGTGCTGATGAAGCGGCGGCTGTTCATTCGCATCTGAAGGATGGTTATTTTTACGGGCGTTTGGGAAATCCGACGCAAGATGCTCTTGAAAAAGCGATTGCAGAGCTTGAAGACGCAGAAGATGCTTTTGCGTTTGCATCGGGCATGGGGGCAATTGCCACTACAGTTTTGAGCCTAGTTAAATCAGGCGATCATATTGTTGCGCCTAACTCGATGTATTCAACTACGACACTTCTTTTCAAAGAACTAGCCGAAAAATTCAAAGTCGAGGCAACATTTATTGATGCGTCAAAGCCTGAAAACTACGAAGAAGCGATTCGTGAAAACACAAAAATTTTCTGGATAGAAACACCTTCAAATCCATTGCTTAAGATAACGGATTTATCGAAGGTTGCCGAGATAGCTAGCAGAAATGATATTATCACAATCGCCGATAATACTTTTGCGACTCCTTTTAACCAAAGACCTTTGAATTTCGGAATTGATCTGGTAATACACAGTGCAACAAAGTATCTTGGTGGGCATAGCGATTTGACTGCGGGATTGGTTGCGGGCAGAAAGCCTTTAATTGATCGAATGCGATTTCATGGGATTAAACTCTACGGCGCAAGCATAGCTCCCGATGTTGCATGGTTAACTTTACGAGGAATCAAAACCTTAGCTTTGCGTGTGGAAAGGCAGAACTGCAATGCCTTTACCATTGCAAAAAGGCTTTCAGAACATCCGAAGGTCAAGGCTGTTTATTATCCGGGTTTGCCTTCGCATCCGCAACATGAATTAGCAAGAAAACAGATGACGGGATTTGGTGGTATGGTTTCTTTTGATGTCGGGAGCATCGAAGCTGGAAAAAGGTTAGTTGATAGTGTTAAACTTTGTATTCTCGCAACTTCACTGGGCGGGGTTGAAACTGTAATTCAGCATTCTGCTTCAATGACTCATGCTTCGCTTTCTCAAGAAGAACGTATGAAAGCAGGCATTACAGATGGACTTGTGCGTTTGTCGGTTGGAATCGAAGATGTAGAGGATTTAATCGAAGATTTAGAACAGGCATTAGAAGCGTGTTAAATTTTTCTTAACTGTAGACTTGCAGGTTTGGAAATCAAAGTAGGTTTTGGCTTATCATAATCTTCTTACTTTGCTAAAAGAATTATGGAGTTTGTGATGCGAAAATTTTGGTCTTTCATTGTTTATTCATGTCTTTTGGTGTGTTTGATGGGTTGCGGTGGTAATCAGAATCAGCTTTCAGAAGTAAAGTTGATAAAGGTTGATGGTTCAAGCACTTTGTTTCCCGTGACGGAAGCAGTTGCTGAGGAATTCCAAAGGCAAAAACAAGGTAAAATCAGGGTAACTGTTGGGATTTCTGGAACGGGAGGAGGTTTCAAGAAATTTATTCGCGGCGAGATTGATATTGCGAATGCATCGCGCCCGATTTTGAAAGAAGAAATGGAACAAGCCCGAGCAAACGGAATTGAATATATCGAACTTCCTGTTGCTTTTGATGCTTTAACGGTTGTAGTTAACAAGGAAAACAACTGGGTTGATTGGCTTTCAGTTGAAGAATTGAAGAAGGTTTGGGAGCCTGAAGCTCAAGAGAAAATCATCAAGTGGAATCAGATTCGTCCTGAATTCCCTGATGAAAAAATAGCTTTGTTCGGAGCTGGGGCTGATTCTGGGACTTTTGATTACTTTACGGATGCAATTGTTGGGAAACCCAAAGCCAGCCGCGGTGACTATACCGCCAGTGAAGACGATAATGTGTTGGTTCAAGGGGTTGAAGGGAATAAATACGCTCTTGGTTATATTCCCTTTGCTTACTATGAACCGCACAAGGACAGAATGAAAGCCGTTCCGATAAAATGGGACAAAAACAAGGTCAAAGAACCTGTTGAACCTTCGCTGGAAAATGTTTTGAAAGGCATTTACAATCCGCTTTCACGTCCTTTGTTTATTTATGTCAACAAAAAATCCTTGGAAACGAAGCCTGAGGTTCGAGAATTTGTAGAATTTTATCTGAAGAACGCTTCCAAACTGACAAGAGAAGTTAAATATTTACCACTTCCCGATAGTGCCTATGAACTTTGTCTCCAGAGGCTTCAAAAAATGCAAGCTGGCACAGCATTTGGCGGTATTCCAGAAGTTGGATTAAGCGTTGAAGAGATAATGAATCGTGAACCGAAATCTTAATTCTTTGGGTAGCGAAAACGAATGCCGGTTAAACAATGAACTGTAAGAGGTTTTGAAAGCACTATGGACCCGGCCATAGAGAGAACTAAATCAAGCGAATTCTGGGATTCAGAGCAACTCACTCGAATAAAAGAACGAATCATTGAATCTTTGCTTTTTCTTGCGGCTTTCTTTTCAATAATCATTACTCTTGGCATTTTCGGCACGCTTGTTTATGAATCGCTGACCTTTTTTAGTCATGTTTCTTTGATTGAGTTTCTAACCGATACGCTATGGACACCATTATTTTATCCACCTAGATTTGGAATTCTACCGCTTGTTACGGGAACGCTTGTCACAACGGCAATAGCTTTAGCTGTTGCTTTGCCCATAGGCTCGGTTGTAGCGATTTACTTGAGTGAATTTGCGCCGAGAGTTGTGAGAGAATCTCTTAAGCCGATTTTGGAACTTCTTAGTGCAATACCTACGGTTGTTTACGGATACTTTGCATTGCTATTTGTTGCGCCGCTATTGCAGAAATTCATTCCTGAGCTACCCACTTTCAACATGCTGAGTGCCGGGATAGTCATGGGCATCATGATAATTCCTTACGTGAGTTCGCTGAGTGAAGATGCGATGCGTGCTGTTCCGATGTCGCTTAGGGAAAGTGCTTATGCTTTGGGAGCAAACAAAATCATAACTGCCATTAAAGTCGTTTATCCAGCCGCTCTTTCTGGGATAATAGCTTCTTATATTTTGGCGGTTTCCAGGGCTTTAGGTGAAACGATGATTGTGGCAATTGCCGCAGGAATGCAACCTAATTTGACGATTGATCCTAGAGAGCCTGCGGCAACGATTACGGCTTTCATCGTGCAGGTTAGTCTTGGCGATCTGCCACATGGAAGCATCGGCTATCAGTCAATTTTCGCGGCGGGATTAACGCTTTTCTTGATGACCTTAATTTTCAACGTCATCGGATTTTATCTACGTAAGAAATACAGAGAAGCTTACTAAGATGAGTGACTTTGCAAGAATAATCAAGAAACGCAAGAGAGAAGATTTTATCTTCAACATTATCGGCATTATTTGCACTTTGATTGGGATTGTAACGCTAGGAGCATTGATAGTTGATTTGGTAATGGATGGACTGCCGCGTCTTAATTGGCAGTTTCTTACTTCATATCCTTCACGCTTTGCTGATAAAGCTGGTATTTTGTCTGCATGGGTTGGAACGCTGCTAATAATGATGGTTACAACAGTGATAGCTGTTCCGCTTGGTGTGGCGGCGGGGATTTATCTGGAAGAATATGCAAGGAGAAACTGGTTGACAAACTTGATAGAGATAAACATTGCTAATTTGGCAGGAGTGCCTTCGATAATTTACGGATTGATGGCATTAGGGTTGTTGGTTTATCAGCTAAATTTGGGACAGAGCGTTTTGACAGGCGGGCTAACGCTTTCCTTTTTGATTTTGCCTATTGTGATAGTAGCGACGCGCGAAGCTCTACGAACTATTCCACAAGGCATCAGAGAAGCCGCTTTGGCTTTGGGTTCAACGAATTGGCAGGTTGTAAGATACCATCTTTTGCCTTATTCAACAGGTGGAATTTTAACTGGTGTCATCATTGCTTTATCTAGAGCGATTGGAGAAACTGCTCCGTTAGTTACAATCGGAGCTTTGACTTTCATAGCGTTTCTGCCGCCTTCGCCGATACAAAGCGAGCCGCCTTATATTTCTTTCGATTGGCTTTGGTCGCCGTTTTCAGTCTTACCAATACAAATGTTTAACTGGGTTTCAAGACCTGATAGAGAGTTTGCCGTAAATGCCGCAGGAGCAGGACTTGCTTTGATAACTGTAACACTTGCGCTTAATGCGGCAGCCATTTACCTACGCTATCGAATGCGTAAAAGGATAACTTGGTAAAAATGCATTCATTCTCGCATAATCAAGGTGAAGCTACTAGTCTCGGTCTAGAGGTCAAAATAAAAGCTGAGGTTAAGGGGTTAAACTTTTACTACGGCAAAAACAAGGCTTTGAAAAATATAAACTTGAGTTTTGCTGAGAACAAAGTAACGGCAATCATAGGACCTTCTGGCTGCGGTAAATCAACGCTTTTGCGTTGCATGAATCGAATTCATGATCTTTATCCGGACATTCGATATGAAGGGGAGATTATCTTACATCCGAGCGGTATCAACATAGTGTCTCCCGAAGTTGATCCGTTGGAAATGAGAATGCGCATTGGTATGGTGTTCCAAAAGCCGACAGCATTTCCGAAGTCGGTTTTTGAAAACGTAGCGTTTGGGCTTCGGTTGCAAGGAGAGCGAAGAAAAAATGTAATTGAAGAGAAGGTTGAGCAAGCTCTGCGAATGGCTTTTTTGTGGGACGAAGTCAAGGATAGGCTTCACAAGTCGGCTTATAATCTTTCTGGCGGACAGCAGCAGAGACTTTGCATTGCGCGTGTTTTGGCAACAACCCCAGAGATACTCTTGTTTGACGAACCAACGTCAGCGCTTGATCCAGTAGCAACGGCAAAAATCGAAGAGTTGATTACGTTTTTGAAAGAAAAGGTGACTATAATAATCGTGACTCACAATATGCAACAAGCGGCACGCATTTCAGATTATACGGCTTTTATGTATCTCGGTGAATTGATAGAATTCGACACAACTAAAAGGATATTTCAAAATCCGTCTAAGAAATTGACGGAAGATTACATTACAGGGAATTTCGGCTAATGCATCAGAGAATAATAGACAAATATCTTGAAGAATTAGAGGCAAAACTCTTGCGGATGGGATCAGAAGTCGAGAGGCTTCTGAAAAAGGCCATCGAGTCTTTGATAGAGACGAACGAAGATTTAGCCAGAGAGGCTATCGAAATGGATAGAACAATTGATGCTATGGAGCTTGAAATAGACCGCTTTTGTATAGAAGTTTTGGCTCTTCATCAACCTGCGGCACACGATTTGAGATTTGTCATTTCGATAGCCAAAATCACGCCTATTCTCGAAAGAATTGCAGATCATGCTACGAGCATAGCTGAAGCTACGATCAGAATAAGCCAGCATCCAAAGATAAAAAGCTACTTCAAAATTCCGATAATTGCTGAAAAGGCTTGTAAGATGCTTAAAGAGTCGTTGGAGGCGATAATATCGGAGGATGCTGAAGCGGCACGCCAGATAATAAAACAAGATAAGGAAATTGATGCAGATTACAAAGAGACTTTCGATAAACTTCTAGAGATGATGATTGAAGATACATCAACAACTGCTGTAGCGGCACAACTTTTGTTTGTTGCAAAACATTTGGAACGTATTGGAGATTACATCAAAGACATTTGTGAACTTACGGTTTACATGAAAGAAGCTGTTTTCATTAAACATCACGGCGAATCTTCAGAGCTGTAACTTTCTTTGCATTTTTTCTTCAGATTGGCTAAACTCATACTTTCGATAATTGAAAAGTTTGCTGAGGTGGCGGAATTGGTAGACGCGCCAGACTTAGGATCTGGTGCCCAAAAGGCATGCGAGTTCGAGTCTCGCCCTCAGCACCAATTATCCTTCCGATAATAGCCCGTCCCTTTCGACGTGCTATAAACAAAAAGTTTTAGGGAAATCAATGAGCAGAACAGAAGTCAAGGAAATTTCGCCAACCGTAAGAGAAGTCAAAGTAGTAATAGAGCCTGAGAAGGTTCGGGAAGTTTATAACAAAGTAAGTCGTGCTTTTGCGAAGTCAGCCTCTATTCCTGGATTCCGCAAAGGGCTTGCACCTTTAGATTTGGTGAAAATTCACTATAAGGATGAGATTAAAGAAAGAGTTTTCAGCGAGTTAGTAAGAGGCGAAGTGGTCAAGGCTATCGAGGAAACGGGTCTTCATGTTCTTTCTGAGGAACCACAAATTTTGTTGGAAAATGCTAAATCATCAAACTTGAACGGGACAGAAGAGGTTTCGATAAAAGCCATTTTTGAGGTTATGCCTCAGATTTCAGAACTCGAGTATGAAGGATTGGAAGTTACGAGGCGCGCAAGACCTGTCACGGACGAGATGATTGAAGAATACATCGAAAGTAGGCGCAAGGCATCGGCTGTTTTTGTTCCTGTTGAAGGAAGGAAGTCGGAAATAGGAGACACAATTGTTGCAGATATAAAAGGTTGGTTCTTAAGGGAATCTGATAACTCTTTCGATATGGAAAACCCAGACATAGAAATTGAAGATATAGAGATTTTGCTTGGGGACGAGGCAACGAAAAAAGAGTTCAGCGACAATCTTATCGGGGTAGAAGAGGACGATGAAAGGCGGTTTGTCGTTAAATATGAAGAAAACTATTTCCAAAAAGAATTAGCAGGCAAATCTGTAGAATACAAAGTTAAAGTCAAGTCTGTTGGGCAGGTTGAACTTCCTGAACTCGACGATGCATGGGCGCAGAGTTTAGATGAAGGTTACGAATCGCTCGCAGATTTTAGGGAAAAGATAAGAAAACGACTAGAGACAATCTCAAAAGCTGAAGCTGATGAGAAACTTAGAAATGCGGTTGTGGAAGAATTATTGAAGAAGAATCCAATAGAAGTTCCGGGCACCCTAATTCGTCATCAGACTAGTTTCTTGCTGAGAGATTTCTTGAGTGAACTAAGCGAGAGAGGGGTTGACGTTAGAAAGACCGATGAGAAAGTTTTACAGCAGATTTATCTGAATCTCATGCCCAAGGCCGAAAGACAAGTTAGAGCGGCTTTGATTCTGGATAAAATAGCAGAAATCGAGAAAATTGAAGTTAACGAGGAGGACGTCCAAAAGGAACTTGATTTGATCGCAAGAATCAACAACCTTAAAGAAGAAGAAAAGGAGAAATTGCTTCAGAACGAAAGATTCAGGAAGAATTTGGAAGACAACATAAAGGTTAGGAAAACAATAGATCGTGTGGTAGAAAAGGCGAAAATAGTTGAAGGAGAATGGATTGAAGAATCTAAAGGCTTGGAGGAATCAGAAAGAGAATCTAAATCTGATAGCGAAGAAGAACAATCAAGTTTAGAGGAGACGAAATAAAAGCTATTGAAGAGGTGTGGAGCAATAGACTAGAAGAACAACTCATTTCAACGGAAATCTTGCTTGTCCCGCCTAAAAAGTGTAGGCTTTGATTTTTCCGAGCCAAATTGTAAAATCTTTACTGGACTTAGGAGAGGTTAGTATATGTTAGTCCCGATGGTAGTTGAGCAAACTTCGCGTGGTGAAAGAGCTTTCGATATTTATTCGAGACTCCTCAAAGATAGCATTATCTTCATAGGAACACCGATTGACGATACTGTCGCTAATTTGGTTGTTGCTCAGATGCTGTTTCTGGAAGCTGAAGACCCTGAGAAGGACATAAATCTTTACATAAACAGTCCTGGAGGGTCGGTCACGGCGGGCATGGCGATTTATGACACGATGCAGCTCATAAAAAATGACGTAGCTACAATCTGCATCGGTCAATGTGCCTCAATGGGAGCCTTGCTTTTAGCGGCAGGAACTAAGGGTAAGCGTTTTGCTTTGCCTCATTCGAGGATTTTGATCCATCAACCTTCAGGTGGTGCACAAGGGCAAGCGACAGATATTCGCATAATGGCAGAGGAAATTCTGAGAATAAGAGAGATGACCTCCAGACTTTTGGCAAAGCACACCGGGCAAACTTACGAGAGAATTGAGAGAGACGTAGAGCGAGACTTGATTTTTACGCCACAACAAGCTAAAGAATACGGATTGATTGACGAAGTCATAGAGCATCGCTAAACAGATATGCCGTTTCATAAATTTGAAGAAACCTTGCGTTGTTCGTTTTGCGGTAAGACGCAAAATGAAGTTAGAAAGCTCATAGCTGGACCAAGCGTTTATATTTGTAATGAGTGTATTGACATTTGCAATGAAATCATCAATGAAGACGACCGTAACGAAGCAGTTTCTGCCGGTAAAGCATCGGTTCCTAAGCCTGCAGAGATAAAAGCTTTTCTCGATGAATACGTAATAGGTCAAGAAGAAACCAAAAAACGCTTAGCTGTAGCTGTTTATCAGCACTACAAAAGAATAGAGTTTGCCAAGCGCCGATCAGATATTGAGCTTCAAAAATCGAACATACTCTTGATCGGTCCTACTGGAACAGGCAAAACTTTGCTTGCACAGACACTAGCGCGGTTTCTGAACGTTCCTTTTTGTATTGTTGACGCTACAACATTGACAGAAGCAGGCTACGTTGGTGAAGATGTTGAAAACATTATTTTGAAACTTCTGCAAGCCGCAGATGGAAACGTTGAGCGAGCACAGCAGGGCATTGTCTTCATTGACGAAATTGATAAAATTTCCCGCAAGGATGACAATCCTTCGATTACTAGAGATGTTTCCGGCGAAGGTGTTCAGCAGGCACTTTTGAAAATACTTGAAGGAACAATAGCAAATGTCCCACCGCAAGGAGGAAGAAAACATCCGCATCAAGAGTTTATCCCGGTTGATACTACAAACATTCTGTTTATCTGTGGTGGGGCTTTTGTAGGACTTGAGAAGATAATTGAAAGAAGGCTTAGAAACAAATCCTTAGGATTTCAAGCCGAGATAAAACTTTCAAAACAGCGTATTAACGAAGCGTTGCAAAAAGTGGAGCCAGAAGACTTAATCAAGTATGGTTTAATTCCTGAATTTGTCGGGCGTTTACCTGTTATAGGTGTTTTGCACGAGCTTGACGAAGATGCGCTTGTCAGAATTTTAACAGAACCGAAGAACGCTTTGATAAAACAGTATCAACGCAAGTTTGAGTTTGATAACATAAGGTTGAGATTTTCTGATGAAGCAATACGCGCAATTGCTCATCAAGCATACGAAAGAAAAGTAGGGGCGCGTGGCTTGATGATGATTTTAGAGGAACTTCTTCTTGAGCCAATGTATCACCTGCCGTCACAGAAGAAAATAAAGGAACTTGTTATCACGAAGGAGATGGTTGAAAGAAAAGTGCCTGTTTTTGAAATGCTCAAGGACACAGAAGCGGCTGCGTAAGGAGTTTTGCAAGGATTTGAAGCTTGGTTTTTGCGTAAAATTGGAAAGGAGGGAACAATGCCGGATTTTAGGTCACGTCAGCAGCAGAGAAAGGAAGAGTCTATTTCGATTGATCAACAACTAGCAAGATTGGAAGAGGACATAAGAAGGCTCAAAATTGACTTTGATGTTTACTTCAATGGTGGCTCAAAGCGTCCTCCTCATGAAGCTCGTGGTAGGGTAGAAGCCACTATAAAAAGAATATCAGACAACAGAAATCTAACTTACGCTCAGCGTTATTTTTTCAATAATTTGGTAGCTCGTTATACGTCCTACAGAGAACTTTGGCGACGCACCTTGAAAGCAAGGAATGAGCCAACCTTTTAGCAGGAAAAATAATGCTGAACTCACAAGCGTTTCCTGAAAAGCAATTTAATGTCCTTTGATACTATGAGCTTTTCTGGATTTTTACAACATTTTCTGCTTGTGGACCTTTTGGGCCATTGACAATCTCGAATTCGACTTCCTGACCTTGATTAAGCGTTCTGTATCCGTTGCCGCTTATAGCGCTGTAATGCACAAAAACATCTCTATCGCCAGGTCTTTCGATAAACCCATAGCCTTTCACGTTGTTGAACCACTTTACTTTGCCGATTACTCTTGCTCTTTCCATTTTTGCCTCACTACAAAACCTCTAAAAGCAATAAAAACGATGTAAAATTTAGCCAATTTTTAACCTAATGTCAAGTTGATTAAATACTAAGTTAAAGATGAGCTAGATTTTGCAATTTGTTGAAGGCTTACTACGAAAAAGACTTCTTCGAGTTACTTAGGTCTCTGTGGGGCATTTTACTATCGAGTGTAGATTGAGGATTTTCGGCGTTTTTGGCGTTGTTAAAAGATTGATAGACGAATAGTTCAAATCAATGTAAAATTTTCTTATTCAAGTTTTCAGAATGGAGATGCAGATGGAAGAATACGGCAAAGGTGCATTGCTATCTTATGGCAAGTATTTGAAGGTTAAAGAGTTAATCGAGTTGCAGGAAACACTTTCTGATCCGGTAAGCCATGATGAAATGCTTTTTATAATAATTCATCAGACTTATGAGCTATGGTTCAAGCAAATTCTTCATGAAATAGATGCAGTTATAAATTGGATAGAAGAAGGCAGACTTTTTCGAGCGAATCACTCCTTAAAAACTGTAGTTGCAATCGGTAAAATTTTGGTCTCTCAAATCCATATACTTGAAACGATGGCACCGATAGGTTTCTTGGAATTTAGGGACCGGTTGAGACCTGCGAGTGGTTTTCAATCTTTCCAATTTCGTGAAATAGAGTTTGTTTCGGGAGCAAAGGATGAAAAGATTTTAAGTGCTTTCAGGGACGAGCCAGAGGCTTACGAAAGGTTAAGAAAGCGATTTGATTCGCCGTCACTGGCAGATGTGTTTTGGGAAGCATTGCGACGTAAAGGATTCAGTGTTTCTACCCGTGAAGAACGCATCAATTCTATTGTTGAGATTCTAAGGCATCCTGAAAGAGAGCCTGAAATCTATGTGATGCAAGATTTGTTGATAGAACACGATGAAAACATCTCTCTTTGGCGACATCATCATGTTTTGATGGTTGAAAGAATGCTAGGAATGAAGAAAGGCACAGGCGGTTCGGAAGGAGTTCCTTACTTAAGAACGACGCTACAGAAGAAATTTATGCCAGAACTTTGGGAAGCTAGAACTTATCTGAAACTTTGAGTTTTTCTTGTTATTCCCGAAATTTCGGTCTTTAAGATTCTTGCTTGCTGTGAGTTTGTTTTGTGTCGTGATTATATTGCAAACTCTGTAAATTTCATTCAAAATAGGCATTCGATAGCATGTTTTGCTAAAATCTGAATTACCGATTCTCAAAGTTTCGGTTCAAATCTTTGTTACGCACGAAAGACGTATGGAAGCGATTAGAAAGAAACTTCAAGAAGCACTTAGACAATTGGAAGAAGAGCTTCATAACAAATTGCCGAAGGAAATTCAAAAAGCACGTGAGTATGGTGATCTGCGTGAAAACGCGGAATATAAAGCGGCTTTAGAACGTCAATCAATCGTAAAGGCGAGAATTATGCAGATTCATCAGCGCCTTAGGGAGATTCAATCGGTTGATCTATCCCAGCTCCCGAAGGACAGGGTTGCATACGGCTCAAAAGTTGTTCTTTACGATTTAGACACCGAAGAAGAGATAACCTATAAACTCGTAACTTCTGAGGAGAGTAACCCAGAAAAGGGATTGATCTCAACAGTTTCGCCCATAGGACAAGCACTCATGGGGAAAGAAGAAGGCGACACAGTTAAGGTAAAAACTCCCAAGGGCTGGCGGAATTTTGAAATAAAGAAGCTTTACACTATTCATGATCAGCAAGAGTAGTAAGCCCTAAGAAAAAACTAGGACGGACAGAATGGTTGGGGCTAGCATCGGCAAGGGAGCGTCGAGAATCATCAATTTGATGGTTCAAGGCATTGTTGCGGCTAGGATTCATCCAAACATTCTAACTACAATCGGAGTCATAATAAACGTCTTTTGCGGGATATTGTTTGGCGTAGGTGAATTTTTCTGGGCAGGTATTGTTTTGATTGCGGCGAATCTCTTTGACATGCTTGATGGGAACGTTGCGAGGGTTACTGGCAACGTAACAAGGTTCGGAGCATTTTTGGATTCTTCGCTTGACAGACTATCTGACATGGTTGTTTTCGCAGGCATAGTCTTTTTCTATGCGAGCAATACGCCGCATAGGTCTTTGCTGAATGCTTTCCTTGCACTTGTTGCTTTGATGGGATCGGTGATGGTTAGTTATACAACGGCGCGAGCTGAAAGCTTAGGAATTAAAGCAAATGTTGGGTTTCTACAACGACCTGAAAGAGTGGTTCTTGTGATCTTGGGGGCGCTTTCTACTCATTGGGAATCGTCAAGCTTCTTTGCAAACAGAATGCCTCAGGTGCTTTGGGTCTTAGCTGTAGGCTCTTTTTGGACTTTTATCCATCGAATGTATTTTACTTGGAAGGAATTCAAACGACTTGAAGCCAAAACGTCATGAGTTGGATATTCAAATTCTTTGAAAACATAACATGGCAAGAAGTTTTGTTTACAATCCTGATTTTCTTGACTTCACTGGCAATTAGCTTTCTTGCTATAGTGCTTGTGATTGTCAAACTGCCTGCGAATTACTTTAGTTCACATTATCAGCAAGATTTCATGCCAGATAGTCCATTTTTGGTGCGATGGGGAGCAGTGATATTGAAAAACCTCTTGGGAGTTTTCTTGATTCTTTTAGGCATTGTGCTTTCCCTTCCGGGTATTCCCGGTCAAGGACTTCTAACGATTTTGTTAGGTTTGATAATGCTGGACATTCCCGGAAAAAGGCCAATAGAGGCCAAAATTATAAGTCGCCCTTCTATCTTGAAGGCAATTAACGATTTGAGAGCCAAGTTTAATAAACCTCCACTTATTTTGGATTGAGCCTTATGGGAATTTTGGATATTTTTAGCAGGAATAGAGACGAAGACTTGGAGAAGAAAAGGCGAGAGTTTCTGCTGAAAAACGGAAGAATCACTGAGGGAACTATTATTGATAGCCAAACGACTGCGCGCGGGGAGATAGTTTTTTATGTTTACAGTGTTCAAGGTGTTAATTTTGAATCTTCTGAGCTTTTGACGTTTGAGCAGATGAAAAATCCTTTGAAATACGCTCCTGGAGCTAAAGTAAATGTTCGTTACGATCCCAAAAATCATGGGAACTCTATTTTAGAGTAGCTGGATTCAAGAGCTTATGTTCAAGAAAATTTTGATTGCGAATCGTGGGGAAATAGCTTGTAGAATAATCCGAGCTTGTAGGGAATTGAGAATCAAAACCGTTGCAGTTTACTCAGATGCTGATAAAAATGCCTTGCATGTTCGTATGGCGGATGAGGCTTATCACATAGGTCCTTCACCTTCGATTGAGAGCTATCTACGTGGTGATAAGATAATCGAAGTAGCGAAAAAATCGGGGGCAGAAGCTATTCATCCGGGTTACGGCTTTCTGTCGGAAAATGCTAATTTTGTTCGCGAAGTTACCAAAAACGGCATAGTTTTCATAGGGCCGCCACCTGAAGCTATGGAAGCGATGGGTGGTAAGATTTCTGCAAGAAAAATTGCTATAAATGCTGGGGTTCCTGTTGTTCCCGGCACCATTGAACCCTTGAAATCTTACGAAGAAGCTCTCGAAATAGCTCGAAGTTACGGCTTTCCTGTAATGCTGAAGGCTTCTGCCGGTGGTGGCGGAAAGGGAATGAGATTGGTTGAGAGAGAAGCCGATCTAAAATCAGCATTTGAAACTGCCAAAAGCGAAGCGAGATCAGCTTTCGGTGATGATTCGGTTTATATCGAAAAGGCAGTTGTTCGCCCAAGGCACATCGAGATTCAAGTTTTTTCAGATATACATGGCAACCACGTTCATCTTGGAGAGCGTGAATGCTCAATTCAAAGAAGGCATCAAAAAGTGATAGAAGAATGTCCTTCGCCGATAAATGATTCGACTTTGCGCAACAAAATGGGTGAATGCGCTGTGAAGATTGCTCAAGCTGTCGGTTATGTCGGGGCCGGAACGGTTGAGTTTTTGGTCTCAGATGAAACAAGAGAATTTTACTTTCTCGAAATGAACACACGACTTCAAGTCGAACATCCTGTTACAGAGTTGGTTACGGGGATTGATTTGGTCAAAGAACAGATAAGAGTCGCTTCAGGAGAAAAACTTTCCTTCAAACAGGAAGATATTAAATGGACGGGACATGCAATCGAATGCAGAATCTATGCAGAAGACCCTGAGAATAACTTTATGCCTTCACCCGGTAAGATAACAAGATTACGCATCCCACAAGGCAATGGGATACGCGATGACGGTGGGGTTTACGAAGGTGCAGAGGTTTCGATTTACTACGATCCGATGATTTCAAAATTCTGCACATACGGAAGAGATCGTCAAGAAGCCATTGACCGAATGCGTAGGGCATTGCAAGAGTATGAAATCGGTGGAATCAAAACGACACTACCTTTTTTCCGTGAAATAATCGAGGACGAAGAGTTTCAAAAGGGCATTCTCGATACGGGCTTTATTGAAAGATGGCAAAGAAGGAGAAAGAAAAATAATTTATCCGAAACGGAAAAAGATTTTGCTATAATTGCTTCTGTATTGGCTCATTTAAGCAAATCGCCAACTTCAGTAGCAACAGACAACAATAAGCCGAATAAGTGGGTTATGGCTGGAAGAAAGGCATTAATGGCTAGCAGAATTTAGGACTCCAAAGAAAGGAAGTAGGACTATGGAGAATTTCTTGGTTCAGCTACAAGGGAAGAAGGTAGATGTTGCTTGTGGGGAAAGTGCAGTTATTAGGGGCGAAATAGTCAAGGCTCAAGACGGAATCCTTTACCTTCGAGATGAGGACGAGAGGCAAATCTACGTTGCTATTGACAAAATAGCTGCTGTTTGGGAAGTTAAGGAAAATCATCATCGCCCCGGCCTTGTTGGTGCTAAATAGCTTTCCCGAATTGTCTTCTGTAACAAATTTTTGCTAAATTGGTTTTTTAGCCTAAAAACCGATGATTGAGGCAAACTTATGAAACTAGAACATTTTTTGAATCAGTTTGAAGAGAAGGACTGGTTTGAAGCAATCGAAAAACTTCTCCCAGAAATACATGAAGTTGATAGAAATGCAGTTCAGATTTGGTTTAGATTTTATCCTCTGAAACTTTTTAGATACATTCAAAATGCTGAGAATAGGGAAGAGGTTCTTAGGAAGTTCGCCATAAGAGGCAATTTTGAGTTGAAGAATCAAATAGATTCATCTCATAAGTTTCTTTACGGGCATCGTTTTTGGAAGCAAGTTAAAGAAGCGATTATTGAAGCAGAAAATCTTGATGAACAAACAGATTTGAGCAAATTGGCTCTTTCGATTGCAGAAATTGGAGCGCAAAAAGCAAAAACAACTAAAGATTTGACGCTTGGCATTACACTTGTCGGTTTAATGACCGTAGTTCAGGCAGGCTTTGAAAATTTCAAGCAATCGGCCGGGAATGTGTTTTTAACTCCAGAGTTTGCGAAGAAAAAGCCTGATCAGATTGTTGCAGAAAGAGCAAAAGATGATTCACAAGGTATATTTGGATTTTTAAGAACAGTTGACAAGCAATACTCAGTAATTTTTGACGAATCTAGCAAGAACAGAAGGTTCAAGGCTATCTTGAACGAAGAAATAACTTCAGCGGCAGCGAGATGCAATATCAAGACTGATGAAAGATGTCTTGAAGGACCAATACCTGTTGAATGCAAGAGTGCGGCTTGCGGAAGTTGCTGGGTAGGTATTTTGGGAGGACAAGAGAAACTTTCTGAGGTTCAAAGGCTCGAAAGGAAGCGAATGAAATTTTTCGGTTATAACCAACCTGAAGAACCAACACCGTTTTTGCGTTTGGCTTGTCAAGCAAAAGTGAAGGGAAATGTTACGATTGTTATTCCACCGTGGAATGGCGTGTTCGGTAAGGAAATCTACGGCATAGAAGAAGAAAAACTTGAAGGAGTAACGACTTCTGCCAAAAGAAATCGGGAAATCATACGTGAGGTTGTAAAAAATAAGCTAATCTGAGGAAAATTCATCTTCGGATCGCTGAAGATTTGAGTTTCAGGAGACTTCACAAGTTTTAGACTATCTGATTTTAACTCCTGCGCGACGGGCTTGTTCTTCCAGGGCAGATAAAGTTGCTAAAAGTCCAGCGCGAAGTTGTTCTAGTTCCTGCAAGCGTTCTACCAGCCGTCGGCGAGCATAGTTGGTGTTATCAACAATCACAGGAAACGGATAAAAGAAAAACCCTGTTCCCTGAGGAGCAGGAGTTTGAATAATGGCTTGAGGGACAGGTGAAAATACTCCGTTTACTCTATTGCGTATTTCGGTTGCTGTTGGAAAGCCAAGACCGAAGTTTTGAACCGTTTGGACATTAGGAGGAGTTTTTGGCGATTGTCCGATGACAGTGCCTTGTGGCGAGGTGGGGAAGAAGAAGGTGCCTGTAAAAATGCCTGATGAAACAGCACCGCCTCTGTAAGGCCCATCAAATTCATTTATTTGCCTTCTAACGTATGAAATTTGGGCTTCAATTGATGCTATTTGAAGTCTCAGTTCGTCAGCTCTCCTTTGGAAGTCCTCGGCTGTTTGAAGGATTTGTTGTTCGTATCTTTGAGAGAATTCTGCAAGCCATTTACGCCGTTCTTGAGCTATTTTCTCTATATCTTCGGGTGAAGGCAAGCCTTTTTCTTTGTGCTTTTCAAGATATTCCTGCTCGGCTTTAACGCGTTGCTCGCGATACTTTTCCAAGTCGAGATTCGTTATAACTCTTTTCGCTTGAGCTGAGACCATTGTGCAAAAAGCTAAGAAAACAAAATACATGAAAACCCGCTTGCTTAATGACATTGTTTTTCAACCTCCTCGAAACTCTCAATCAAATTCTAACAACGGAAGATGATAATAGCAACGCGTTTAGATGCAAACGAATTTTTCAGCCAAAAGAAATCTTGGGTGGCTACGCTGAAGTATTTTTCAGTTCAAGTGAAATCATTGCGGCGAGTTTTGCATTGTTTTTCAGTAGAGCTATATTGGCTTGAAGTGTCTTGTTTTGGCTGATTTCGGACATCTTTTTGAGTAGAAAAGGTGTCAGGTCCTTGCCATTTATCTTTTGCTCCTTTGCAATTCTAAGTGCCACATCCAAGTATTTCTTTTGCTCCTCAGGATCAATCTCGAATTCCGGCGGAACTGGATTCATAACAAGACAAGCGCTTTTGATTCCAAGCTCATCTCTTAGCTTGATGATCTCGATTATTTCCTCGACTGAATCAACCGTTTCATCAACTTTCAAGCCGCTTTTTGAGGAGTAAAAACAGGGCATTTCTTCGCATCTGTAGCCTATGGTTAGTATCCCATAAGTTTCGAGCCATTCTCTGGTGGCGGCTAAATCTAAGATTGACTTTGGACCTGAGCATACAACAACGATTGGAGTTTCTGCAAGAGTAGGTAGGTCCGCAGAGACATCTGCCGGAAAATCTAGATGAACGCCACCTATGCCTCCTGTTGCGAAAACTTTTATCCCAGCTTGATAAGCTATGAAAGAAGTGGCAGAAACAGTAGTAGCGCCGTTTTGTTTCCTAGCAATGCAGATAGGTAGGTCTTTCTTCGATATTTTCCTTATCTCTTTGTTTTCACTCAAATTTTTCAATTCATCTTTTTCTAAACCGACCTTTATTTCACCACGAATAACAGCTATTGTTGCAGGAACTGCACCGAGCAATCGGATTTCATTTTCCATTTCCAAAGCGGTTTTGAGATTTTCTGGAAACTTTAACCCATGCGCAATTACTGTTGATTCAAGCGCAACAATAGCTTTATTTGCCGTTTTGGCTTCGGATACTTCTTTAGAGAAAATCAGTTTCATTTAGGTAAAGTTTGGGCGGCTTGAGTTTGTTTTGCTTGATCGTTTTGTATTTCTTCAGGCGATTTCCAGCCTGCTTCTTTCAAGAGTTCTACTGCGAATTTGATTGGAATAGCCATGTTGGTAGCCGTGTTTTCTGTGAAAACACCAAAGTTAACACCTATAACTTTTCCTGATTGTCCAAACAAAGGTGCTCCTGAGCCACCTTCAGCCGTTTTTGCGTCATGAACTATTCTCTTTGAATCCAAATCAGTTATTGCTCCGGGCGTTGTCAAAGGTTGAATTTTCCCTGCTTGGGCTAGATAGTTCAAAAGTGCCTGTCTAGAATTTCCAAAACGAGCACTGATGCTTCTAGCCTCTTCATCATCAAGCATTGCAAGCAATCTGTCAGGACCATTTGGATAGCCGATGGAAACAACCATTTTGCCGATGGCAACGGCATCTGATGAGTTATCTATCGGTAAAGCGGGTATTTCAGACGTTGCGAGAAGCGGATCGATAACTCCAATAGCTATATCTTCTCGCTTTCCTAAGGCTACTACCTTCAGGGCTATTGGATTAGGAAGTTTCGGGAAATAAGCCACAAGTTTTTTTACTCTTGCCTTTGCGTCTGCTTGTTTCATCATTTGAATAACTAAATCATCTTCTTCCCAGGGATGAACGACATGGCGATTTGTTACTATGTAGCCATTTCCTACGTGAAATCCAGTGCCTATAAAATCATATTCAACCGGCATCCCGTTGCCTTCTGTGGTTAGCGTTACTTGGTTCGGATATTGTTTTGGTTTTATTCCTTCACCTTCGAGTGGCTCGAAAGGATCGGGTTGATAGATAGAGGGATCAGGATAACGCAAAACCTTACCATTTTGTTTGCTTACCAGGTCGTATGTTCCGACGATAAGGCAAACTCCGTCGCCGTATTGAACGCGTAAGTTCGGCGCAAGCGATACAGTTTTAATGATTTGTTGGCTTGTTTTATCGAGATTGCTGAGTTGCTCATTTGTTTCTTGAATTTGTTTTTCTAATCTCTGGATAATCTCTTCTTGTTTTGCAACTTGCTCGCGTGTTTTTCTGATTTCCGAGATGAACGAAAATCCAAAGTAAAGCAGGCTAGAAATGGCAAAAATAAACAGAACTGAGATAATCAGCTTAGTCTTCAAGCTAGTTTCTCGGAAAAGTTCTTTTGCAAGCTCGCGCAAGAAGATTTTGGCATCTTCTCGTTTTGATGAGGTTGCGGCTTCGAGTGCCGCTTCTTCTATGAAAGGAGCGACATTTGCAAATCTGTTGACTTTGACTAAAGCTGAATCTGGCTCGACTATGAAGAAAGAGAAATTCACACCGGTTCCATCAATCGAAATTCTGTCTCCGTCTTTTATTGCAACCCATTCAGCTTCGTTTGCAGTTACTAGGGATTTTAAAGACTTGCCGTTGAGAAGTAAGTCGAGTGATTCATCGAACTTTGTTATGTAGTAATCTTCGCCTTTCCTTCTTATCTCGAACCAAAGCCCTAATTTTTTTACTCTAGACGTGCGGACTTGAAGTTCGCAATCAGTTTCTGTCCCTAAACGAATTCTGTCTTCATCAAAAAACTCGGTGCGCTTTTGATTGCCGATGTTAATGTGTATTATGAGGCTTTTGGTGGCGACGTTCATGTTGCCTCAAGTTTTTAATTTTATCATGAAATATCTACTGAAAAGATCGAAAGAGACAAAAAAGTCAAAAAATAATTGAACTGAAGCAAACTTAAGTCAATATAATCGAAACATGAATCAAGCAAAGATAATAGGAATTGTTGCAATTGCGAAAAATTTTGCCATAGGTAAAAGTGGAAAAATCCCTTGGTATTATCCTTCAGACCTTAGATTTTTCAGGGAAACTACTACAGGGCATGCTGTTGTAATGGGCTATAATACGTGGCTTTCAATCGGCAAGCCTCTAAAAAACAGGCTAAACATAGTTCTTAGTCGTTCAAGAAATTTAGAATCTCAAGAAGGCCTACTGCTAATGCGAACAAAACAAGAAGTCCTATTTTTAGCGAAATATCTTAAATGTGATTTGTTTATCATCGGCGGCGCAAAAACTTATTTGGAATTTTTAGAAAATATTCAACAATGGTTTGTTACGGAAATCCCTTTGGATATAGAAGATGCTGATTCCTTTATGCCTAGTGACTTTCTATCAGGTTTCGAGCTTTCGAGGCAAATTTCTTTGGGAGACCTGATCGTAAAGGAGTATTCACGCATAAATCAAAACAATGCTACGAGCTTTCAAAGCTTTTGATTACCGTTTCTTAGTAACCTTTTTCTTGTTGACATTGTTTTTTGTCTCTTTGCTTTCTTCTATGTTTTCCTTATCTTCTCTTTTCTTTCCAGTTAGGATTTCACGGAAGATTTCAGCACCAGGGATTAACTTCTCCCAAAGTTGTGGCGCTGTGGAAGCCATTTCCAACATAGCACGAAATCTTTTGTCAAACTCTTCTTTTGTTCTTAGGTAAGCCTCGAAACTTGCGGCAAGGTGGTTTTTGAAGAAATCTTGTACTGCCTCTTCACGCGAACGCAAAAGTTGAAATAAAAACTCTGTTGGTAAAATCGCTTTTTTTCTTTTCTCTTCTTCTAAAATTAGCTGTATTAAAATTGTTTTCGTAACATCTTCAGAAGTAACAGAATCTACAACTTTTATGTCGCGCCCTTCTCTTATTAGATTGATTAAGTCTTCGTAGGTTACATAACCGCCTGTTTCTGTGTTGTAAAGACGACGGTTCCCGTATCGTTTTATAATTACTTCATTGCTTTTGAGTTCTGCCGAATTGAGTTTTTTAGCTTTTCTTCTTGGCATGCCAAAATTGTATCACGAAAACTTATCAGGCGTGTAGCATCTTTTCAAAAATATCTAAAAGATGCTTTTTAGATTTTGCACAATGTGTAAATGTTAACTAGATAAAAGATTATCGCAAAAAATTAAAAATTTTTTGTGCAAATGCAAAAATTTTACTTGACAGATTGTTTTTCGTCTGCTATGATTCAAATTGTCAGTCGGAGAAAGGCTGGAAAAAAGAGAAAGGAGAAATGAGAAGATGACGAAGAAAAATGTTGTCAAGGAAACTTTTGAAGGCACGGTTGAGTTGACTCAAAGAGCGGCTAATGCTACTTTGAAAACGATGGTTCAAGCGGCTGAGGTTGCCGAAAATTATGCCCAAGGAATTTACAAAGCTGGTTACGATGCAAATCTAGAGGCTTTGAAAGTTGCAAAGGGTTACTGGGATGCGACTTCTCAGATAAGGCAAGATTGGCTGAAGCTTTTCGCAAGCGCAGGAGAGAGTCTTATAGACTCTGCAGCGAAAGGTGAGCTGCCGATTCAAAAGCAAATTGTTGGATTTGCAAAAGGCATATTCAACTTTGAGCAAACGGCTCAAACTGCCCAAGCAAAGGCAACGAGCAAGTAACTCCCTCCTCAGCGAAGGAAGAGTTTTTCGTAAAGAAGGCTCTTCCTTCGTTTTGATTTTTGGGGAGAGCAAAATAACAAGAGAAGGAGGAGAAATCTATAATGCAACCGAAAGATGAAGTGAACAAGATGGAAAGTAAAGAAACTACTGAAACTGCTGAGGTTTCTCAAACAGGCTCTGCAAAGCAGAGTGCTAAGGCAAAGTCGAAACAAGCATCGAGTAAGAAGTCACAAACCAAAAAGAAAGCTACTTCCACTAGCAAATCAAAAGCAGAATCGAAAAAGTCTGAAGGTGTTAGTTTGTCGAAGGAAAGTTCGCAGGCTTCTGTGAATCTTGTTGAGATAGTTTTGAGAGAGTTTATAAACATTCAAAAGGTTTGGTTTGAAATAAGCCTTCAGCAAACTGAAATGCTTTTGAAGCTAGTTTCTAACGCAGCTGGGGTAAAGAGCGAATCAACTGAGGCAATCGCAAAGATGATGAGACAGAATACTGAGGATTTCATAGCTCTTCAAAATCAGTGGTCTAAGATTTTGGCAAGACAGAGTAGTGAAATCACAGGAAGCCTGAAGCATATTTCCGATCCTTCAAGTTATCCTGCTGTTTTCAAGCGGAACTTAGAGGTTTTTCTTGAAGGTGTTTCGCAGATGCAAAATGCTTGGGCTGAGTTTCTGCAAAAGCAGAGTGAGCAGGTAAGTAGCACGATAAAGAAAAGTCTGGGGGCAGACGAAAAGTCAAGCATTGCTTACGTAGCTAATTTTGCCGATTCGATGCTTAAAAACATACTTGAAGCACAAAGGCGATGGCTTGAGGTAGCAACGGGTCTTTTTTCTTCAGGTAAGCCTGCTGGTAAGGAGAAGAAGTAAGCTCTGATGCAAGAAATTCCTGAATCAACAAAAAGCGCATCCCTTGAGGGTGTGCTTTTTGTTTGAATGACTAACTTTTGCCTACGGTTGTTTCAGCTTCAATGAAGAACAGAAACCTTTGTCTTGAAAGTGGTAGCAGTTTTTCTTTATAGTTTATCGAATGTTTTTTTAGCGTTTCTCGAAGAGAATCTCCACCGAAAAGGATGAAATTTGAATCTTTGCCCCATTTGAGGAGTTTGGGGAGTTTTTGGGAGAATTTGTCTAAGGCACGACAAGTGATGAAGTAAACGTCAGGTTTTTTGATTTCCTGAAACTGTTTGTTGATGATTTCAGCTCTATTTTCCAAGGCTAGTTTTTTGATAGTATCGTGCAGAAATAAAGATTTTTTTTGTCTTGGTTCTATCAGAACAGCTTTTAGGTCTTTGCGTACAATTAAACAAGGGATTGAAGGAAGTCCTGCTCCTGCTCCTATATCAGCGAAGTTCGTGCCAAAGGGTAGAAATTCTAGCATCATTAGAGATTCAAGAATATGGTAAACAGCGAATTCCTCTAGTGACATTGGCGCAACTAGATGGAGGAAATCGTTGTTGAGAAAAACAAGATCGCTATATTTTTCAAGTCTTTCTAATTCATCTTCCTGAAGATTCAAACCAAAGAAAGGTTGTTTTTTTCTTAGAATGTCGGAGATTTTCATGAGAACAATCTTCAAATTTCAAAGTTTAGTTTTAACCTTCCATGCAGGTTTTTGACGCTTTCCGAAATTTCGTTGACTGATATTAACCGTGTATTTTACAATGAAATCAAGTTGATTTCATGAGGTTTCCCATAGAAAAAGTTAGTTTAATTTATCTGGTTTTGTTGATGTTATTGCTGGTGGGGTTTTCCCCTCAGTTGTTTACAGGATGGCTTCTTTCAGAAAATAGCGCTCAAGAATTGCGGGCACTTGAGAGTCGTTATCAAACACGACTAGTGCAGGATAAAGCTCGCCAGATAGAGATGATAGGGCAGCGATATTTTGATCTAGCTCTTGGAATTGCAAGAGCTTTTGAATTTTCTGCTCAGGAGGAATTATCAGCAACGCCTTACGAGCAAGAAAAACTTGGACAAATCCTCAGTGAACATCCCTATTTGGTAGCAGTTTCTGTTTATCCAATCAAAGGGGAGAGAGTTTTGGTTTATCGTGCTGAAATAGCTGATGAATCAGACCTTGAGAGAATTTCGTCGCCTGTTCTAGCAAAGCTGGGGCAGAGTAGTTCGGCTGTTGGTCAACCGCAGAGACTTCGCAAAAGTGGCGAATTGGTTTTACCGATAGCTATACCTGTGATGCATGAAAAACAGGTTCGTGCAGCGGTTGTTTGTGTGGTTTCCTTGCGTGAGATTGCAAGTGTAATGTCTGGGATAGAGCCAACGAGTGAGGAAAAGCTCTGGTCTTTAGGTTTACCGATTGTTTTTGTTGTTGATGAGCAAGGCAGACCTATTTTTCATCAAGATTGGCAGGTAGTCGAAAGACAGAAGCCTTTAACAAATCTAAAGATCGTTCAAGAGTGGCAACAGACCAGTCGGCAGGTTCAGTCTGCCTTGTTTCCTTTTACTGCGGAATATGCTGGTAAGGCTTATGACATGATAGGAGCTTATTCAACTGCAAACATCAATAATGAAGTTTATCTGGGCGTTATCGTCATGCAAGATGAAGAAACTGCTTTGGCTTCTGTTAAGAGAATGCGTTTGCAGATGTTGATTGTAAGCGTTACATTTGCGGCGATTGCTGTAATAATAGGCAGTATTTTTGTTCGGTTTCTTACGAAGCCGATATTTACGCTGGAAGCAGCTGCAAATCGCATTGCTGGCGGTGACTTGTCAATCAGGATAAATTTAGGCAGTTTTAAGGAGTTTGAAACGCTTGGCAAGACCTTTAACTTGATGAGTGAAAACCTAAAGGAGCATATCGAAAAGCTTGCGAAAGCGGCTAAAGAAAACAAAGAGTTGTTCGTCGGAACAGTCAAAGCGTTAGCAGCGGCAATTGATGGTAAGGACAAATACACTCGCGGACACTCGGAAAGAGTTGCAAGGTTTTCTGTTGAAATCGGTAAGTATCTAGGAATGAGCGAAGAAGAATTGGAGAAGCTTCGTATCAGCGCTTTGCTTCATGATGTTGGGAAAATTGCGATTGACGATAGAATTCTGAAAAAACCGGCTGCTTTAACCGAAGAAGAGTACGAAATAATGAAAACGCATCCGCAAAAAGGCTACAAGATAATGTCGCAGATACCCGCGATGAAAGATTTTTTGCCGGGAATGTATATGCACCATGAGATGGTCAATGGGCAGGGCTATCCGCAAGGACTCAAAGGTGATGAGATACCTTTGCAAGCCAAAATAATCTCAGTAGCCGATACTTTCGATGCGATGACAACTGATCGCCCATATCAAAAGGGAATGAAAATGGAGGAAGCCTTGAAGATAATCAAAAGTTATGTCGGTATCCGATATGATGGCAAGGTGGTTGAAGCTTTGGCCAGAGCTTGTGAAGAAGGAAAGATTCGTCCTGTAAGTGCCGGGCATCCTAAGAGAGCTAAAGTAGCGTCAAGTGGTTCTGCATCTGACATCGAAATTTCACTAGACGATGATTGAGCGATTTTCATTGGAGTTTCCAGAAAATCGGCACGAGCGAGATTATAACCAGGAAAATTAGAATTGTTAAAAGCGCACCAATTTTAACGAAGTCAAAGAAGCGGTATCTCCCAGGAGTATAAATAAGCACACATGCAGGCTCAAGTGGTGTAAGGAAAGAAGCTGAAGCGGCGTATGTTACCGTTACGGCGAATGCTCTTGGGTCTAATCCTAATGCTATAGCTGTTTTGACGGCTACAGGTAAAACTACTAAAGCTGCTGCTTGATTTGACATGGGTTGTGTTAGGAATACTGTTAACAAAAAGAATCCTGAAAGTAAAGCTATGGGGCCATAATTGCCAAAGTATATCTCTATCTTATTAGCCAAATAAACGTCTGCTCCGCTTTTTTCCATCGCTATACCGAAACTGAGCATACAGGCAATCAAAACCAAAAGGCGAAAGTCTATCAGCGAGTAAAGCTCCGAGTATCTAATGGTTTTTGTGGCTAGCAGTATCAAAACTCCGAATAAGACAGCTATTGAAAGCGGAATCGAGATAGGAGAGAGAGTCCCAAGAATTGATAGGGTTAGAAACACCAAAAAAGCTAGAACAGCCCATTTTCTTTTCTCTGTTCGCATTAGGCTCGTTGATACATTTTCTAGAAAGAGTAATTCTCCACTCGAAACCAAAGGTTCGATTAGTCTTCTTTTACCTTGAACTAGAAGGACGTCACCGAAACGTAAGGGTACTTCGCTGAGTTTCTCAAATATGGTCTCGCCGTGTCGGTTAATTGCTAGAACCGTTAAGTCATATCTTTGACGGAAGTTCAAAGTTTTTAGAGTCTGTCCAACAAATCTTGAATCTCTCATTACCATTACCTCAAAAAGCTCAACGTCGGTGCTTTCTAAAACTTTATCGTTAAGCTTAAAATCCGGCTTTATCTCTATCCCGGCCTCTGCCTTGATGCGGAGGATATCGGAAACTTTACCTTCAACTATCAGCAAATCGTTCATTTCTATCCTTTCTTTTGAGCCTGGAAAAATCTTTCGCTCCTTCCCGCGTATTATGCCAAGAACGTTCAAATCTAGCTCCTGATTTAGATTTGTTTCTTCCAAAGTTTTGCCTATCAGGTTAGAACCAGGGAGCACGATGATTTCGGAGACATAATCTCGAATGTTGTATTGAGATAAGAGCGAGTTTTCAGTAACATCGTTGCGAACGGGAAGGATTTTCCGGCCTATTGTGAGCATGTAGATTGTTCCAACAATAACTGCTACAACTCCAACAGGAGTTAATTCAAACATCGTGTAAGGTTTCATGCCATAGCGTTCTATGGCGCTTGAGACTGCAAGGTTCGTGGAAGTTCCGATCAAGGTGCATGAGCCACCCAAGATTGCTCCGAAAGCAAGTGGCATCAACAGTTTTGATGGAGAGATTTTTGCCCGTTCTGCAAGTCCTAGAACAACAGGTAAATACATTGCTGTTGTAGTAGTGTTCTTCATGATAGAGGCAGTTGCTGCGGCTGTAATCATTACGGCTAGTGTCAAGAGAAATTCGTTTTTTCCGGCAAATTGATATAAGCGCCTGCCAATTAAATCAACCAAACCAGTTCTAACTAAACCGCCAGTAAGCACGAAAAGCCCACCGATGGTTATGATTATGCTATCACCAAAACCTGCAAATCCTTCTTGAACCGTCAGAACTCCCGTCAAGATTAAACTAATAACAAGCAAAATGCCGACTACATCAACAGGGAGTTTTTCTGTAGCGAACAAAACGAGAGCAACCACCAGCAAGGTCAAAACAATTGTTATCGGTTCAAACATAAACTCCTCGTTTCAAAATCCTACACTATTTTGATCGTTATTTTAACCATATCGAATATACCATCTGGGGGTAAGTAACTGGAACAGAAATTCGTAGAATTCCTAGCTCGGGCTTACAAACTCTTTGCGCAAAATAGGCATACTTTTTGCCTTACGTTCTTATGAAACTTCCCAAGAGAGGAGGAGAAGTTATGTTTGGAAGGGATTTTCTCAAGAAGATTCTCGTCAGGGGCGTCTTTTATGAAAATTTAAGAGTTTTTTTCTTTGTTTTGCTTTTGTTTTTGGCAGTAAATCTCGTCTTCGCAGATGAAGACAAAAGCCAGCAAGTGCCAAAGGTTGCGAGAATTAGTTTTATTGAAGGGGATGCCAAAATTCGGCGTGGTGAAGACCGAGTTTGGGAAAAGGCTGTTATGAATCTCCCTTTGGTTGAGGGAGACTCAATTGCAACCGATGATAACTCAAAGTTAGAAATACAACTTGATAAAAACTCTTATATTCGTCTTGATGGGAACTCGTATCTGAAGATTTCAACCTTAAGAAGCGAAGGCACGGTCATAAGCCTTTTGCAAGGGAACTTGAGTCTGAGGCTATTTAACTTCGATAAACGAGAGTCTTTTTTCGAGATAGATGCTCCGAAAACAACCATTGCTATACAGAAGGAAGGTCTCTACAGGATAGATGCCAGCGATGATGCAGAGGTGAAAATCAAAACTGTTGAAGGTGAGGCTCGGATTTATTCGGCGGATTCTGGATTTACGCTTCGCACTGGGCGCTCTGCAATAATTCAAGTGAAAGGCGAGAATGCTGGCGATTGGAATTTTTCAATGATTCTATCAGACGAATGGGATGAATGGGTTGAAAAGCGCGACCGGAAAGTAGTAGAAAAACTCAATCGTGCAAACTACGGAAGATTTTATGAGGACACTTTTTATGGAGCAGAAGACCTAGAAGAATATGGAAGTTGGATTTACACAAGAGAGTATGGTTGGGTTTGGAAGCCTTATGATAGTGCTTTGAGGATTTATCCGGGTTGGTCGCCTTATCGTTACGGACATTGGCGATGGATTCCACCTTTTGGTTGGGTTTGGATTTGTGATGAGCCTTGGGGCTGGGTAACCTACCATTACGGACGTTGGGTTTATATCAACGGATGGGTATGGATACCGCATCATCCATCTTGGGGTGTCGCAGTTTGGAGTCCGGCGCTGGTAGTGATTGCATACGTAAGAGGCTACATTTGTTGGTATCCGCTACCGTATTACTACAGCTATCACTACACGAAGGTGAAAAATTATTACAACACAACGATAATCGTTAACAACCCAACACCTCAGCCGTTGCCATCTCCAGCACCTCAACCTTCACCATCACCCACACCAGTGCCTTCACCGTTGCCGACGCCTGCGCCACCTTCAGACGACACACCACCGACGAGAAGAAAGCCTTTGAGTCCTCGATTCCCATTTGATGCAGTTGTAGCAGTGAAGGAAGAAGAGTTCGGACTCATGAGAGCATCTTCTCAGAAGATCACGGCCGATATTGTTGATAAAGTTTTGCAAGCCGAGCCTAATTTGATGGCGAAGTTGCCAAAAGCGGATTTGACAAAAAGTGATTGGCTAGCTCAAGAGCCTAAAAAGCCTATTCTTTCGGACACTTCGACAGGAATTATCCCACGTGAGCCGGGAGTTTCGATGGACGAGAAGATAAGACGGACAAAAGTTTTCGATGGCCGGATTCCCGTCGAAGAAAGTCCGCAGATTTCAAAACCGATAGATGGGAGAGAAGAAAAAGATGTTGGAGCAATAAAGAGAAATGCACCAGTTCAGATAATTAAACGAGATGATTCGGAAAAATGGGAAGATAAATCCGAAAGACCTGTTAAGGAAAGACCTGCAGAAAAATCAGAGAGAAAGCCGAGAGAAAAAGTTGATGAAGAAAGAACGCCACCAATTTACGTGCCGCCCGTAGAAGTGCCGAAGCAATCAGAAGAACCGCGAAGACCAATGCCTAGGCCACGTCAGGAGACTCCACCACCAGCAAAGGAGGAGCCACAAAGACCAATGCCTAGACCGCGCCAAGAAACTCCACCACCAACAAGAGAAGAACCACGGCCGGCACCTAAACCTAAAGAAGAAACTCCTCCACCGCAAGAACAGAAGCCTTCTGAGAAACCTTTTGAAGGAGCACAACTTAAAAGACACAATAAAGACGATTGAATAAGATTGAGGGCGATCAGTGGATCGCCCTTTTTGTTTTAGGAATTGATTAAATTCAATGCTTCAGAACGTTTGAGAGACTGAAGGGTTTTGTTGTGGCAAGAAGTCATGAATGTTGAATTAACGGTAGAACGAGGTTTATCCGAAGGAATTTTTGAGTTTCTTTTGGCATCTTAAGAAAAGTATGTGGTTTTCGACTTTAGCGCTTGAGAGGAGTTTAGGCTTCGTCAAGCTTTCAATTTTTCTGTTTTTTTCTTTTGTAATGACATTTGCTCAGAATCCTCGACCCACTCCACCTGTGGAGGCTGATGTTGAAAGAGTTGTTTCGGAAGAAATAAAGATAAATTTTTCGGCTTTCGATTCAAACGGAAATTTTGTATCTGATGTAGGATTGAAGGACATAGTAATTCTGGAGAATGGACGAATCCATGAACCTTCCAGCATAAAGCGCATTCCTGCAAGCGTTTTGATACTTCTTGATGTGGGAAGCGAAATCTCTTATGCAAAACGTCGTTCAATTACGCTCAATACAGCGAGAGCACTTATCAACTCGTTGCGAGAAGGTGATTCAATTGCTTTGATGCAATATGGCGAAAAGGCAGAGCTTTTGGCGGATTGGACAACAGATAGAGCTTCCGTTTTGTCGCGTTTGGACGAAAGGAAACTAAATCTCGCAAAACGCTCAGCATTTTTCAAAGCATTGATTGAAGCAGTGAAGTTTCTCAATGAGCAAGGACTTTCAAATCGTCATCTCGTAATCATCTCAGATGGAGTTGATAGCTTCGATAGAAGCGAAGAAAAGAAAACAGCCTTGCAGACACTTTTTTCCTCCGACATAAATGTTCATGTTGTAAGCTATACGGCAATTCAGAAGAAGGCGATAAAAGAAGTTTCAAAGAATTCGCCTTTTAGAAAGCCCGATCTTCCGCCAGGTGCAGAGCCGCCGTTACGGGGAAGCACTCCAACCGTTTCCATTGCAACGATTGATCTCGATAGAGCGATGGCGCGTAAAAGAAAAGAACAAATCGAAAAACTCCAAAAAAGTGAGTCACTTTTGACGGAGATAACCGAAAGCACAAACGGCGAGATTTTTCTTCCTGATTCTGAAGAAGAAATGATTGGTAAAATGGTGCAACTAGCTGAAAACATAGATTCCCAATACACAGCGACCTATGTCCCTAAGAAGCCTCTTGCAGAATCCGAAGAAGGTGAAGTTCGTTCAGTAGAAGTTTTCTCTCGCAGGCAAGGCCTGATTGTTCGGGGAAAGAGAAAACTTGTGGTAGTAAAGAGAGCTTTTTGAGTTTCTTGAGTTTCGTCTTTAGGTTTTTAGGGAGTCAAAACTAGCGTTCGATAGCTTTTCTTTCATTTTCGACTCAATCAATTCAGGAACCAAGCCTTTTATACATCCTCCAAGTGTAAAGACTTGTTTCACGAGTCGGGAAGAGACATAGGAATACTCAACAGCAGCCATCAGGAAAACAGTCTCAATTTCGGGAGCTAATTTCCGATTCATCAAAGCCATTGTTAGTTCGTATTCGTAATCAGAGATTGCTCTGATGCCTCGCAAAATAGCATTTGCTTTGACTTTCCTAGCAAAATCAACCGTAAGACCGGAAAAACTATCAACCAAAAGTCTGCAATTTTCAGATTCTATGTTCGATAAAACTGCTTTTATCATTGAGCATCTTTCTTCGACGGAAAACATCGGCTGCTTTTCGGGGTTGTTCAAAACGGCGACAATTATTTCATCAAAGAGGGGCAAACTGCGTTTGATAATGTCCAAATGCCCGTTGGTTATTGGATCGAAAGAACCGGGAAAAACCGCACGCTTGAGTTTGTTTATTTCTGGCATCTGACTAACCTCGATTTTGTCTGCCTTGTTTTATGGCTTGAATCATTTCGCGCACTGCTTGTTCAATCCCGACAAAGATAGAACGTGAGATTATGTTGTGGCCTATGTTGAATTCGCTTATCTCTTCAATCGCTGCAATAGCACCGACATTTCGATACGTAAGTCCATGACCCGCCGCTACTACCAAACCTAAACTAGCCGCATATTTGGCGGCATCGCTGAGTCTTTTGATCTCCTCCTTGACCTTTCCCAGTGCTTCTCCGTGAAAGGAGTTTCCAGAGAGAGTTAATTCTGAGTAATGTGCAGTGCAGAGTTCAACCTGATCTGCGCCTGCTCTTTTTGAAGCCTCTATTTGCTCAATTTCGGGATTGACAAATATGCTCGTAAAAATCCTGGCTTCTTTTAGTCTCAGAATTGCTTCTCTAACAGCCTCGAAATTTTCTTGGACGTTCAAACCACCTTCCGTGGTTATTTCTTCAGGTCTTTCGGGAACTAGAGTGACAGCATTCGGTAGAACTTCCAGTGCTATTGAAATCATTTCAGGCGCTACTGCCATTTCGACGTTCAAATACGTATTGAGTGTTTGACGTAGCAAAAACAGGTCTCTATCTTGAATATGTCTTCTGTCTTGTCTTAGATGAACTGTTATCCCGTCTGCTCCTGCTTTTTCGCATAGAAGAGCTGCCGCAATTAAATTTGGTTCGATAGTTCTGCGTGCTTGTCGGACTGTTGCAACGTGATCAATGTTTACATTCAACCTTGCACTCATAGGCTTCTAAGTCTTCGATTTGGTTCAAGTTGTATAAACCTTTTCTTTCGTTTCGCTTTATCTGTAAAACTTCCTTAAGCATTCTGCGGCTATCGCGCAAGACATTTACTTTGGTTCTTTCGTCGTGATTCCACCTAACAGGTATTTCCTTCAAGCGCAGTCCCTTTTTGTATGCAACGTAGAGAAATTCAACATCGAAACCGAATCTTTCAATTGTCATCAGCCCTAGAAGCGGGCGAAACTTTTCCATTTTGAAGGCTTTGAAACCGCATTGTGTATCCCAAAACGGTAGTCCCGTGATCAACCGAACAAATAGATTGAAAACTTTTCCACCTTGCTCACGTCTCCAAGGCTGTCTAACTCCGATTAGGCTTCTGTCCAATGCTCTTGAACCAAAGGTTACATCAAATTCATCTCTTTTGATGGGTTCGACTAATTTTGGGAGTTCTTCAATCGGTGTAGATAAGTCTGCATCAGAAAAGAGCGCAATTTCGCCTTCTGACGCTATCAGACCTGTTTTTACAGCAAAGCCTTTTCCGCGGTTTTCTTCGTAGCGAATGACTTTAGTTTGGATTTCTGGAAATCCTTTGAATGCTTCCAGCGCTACTTCTTTGGTGTTGTCTTTTGAGCCATCGTCAACAACTATGATTTCAGCATCTAATTTTTCCAGCCTAATGTAGTCTGAAATCAGATTGATGCTTTTTCCTAAGCGTTCGGATTCTTCAAATGCTGGGATGACTATTGAGAGAAATTTCTTCATTGCATCAAAGACTCAAAACTTAAATTCTACAACTATCTGTGCAAAGAACGAAAACTTGAATTTGCCTAAGTTTCATATAGACAAAATAAGTGTGCTATCATTTTTTCAGAAAATGAGTAATAGATCGCTTGTCTTTATCGGAGTTTTGATTATTTTGACTTCCTCGCTAGCGGGCGGGATTTTTACTAACTTACAAAGACAAGGTTCAGGGGCGGGAAATGGAATAACCTCAGAAGAGATAAGTAATAGCTACCGAGAAGCTGTCAAGGTGATTCAGTCGAATTACGCTGGCAAGGTTGACTACGAAAGAATCTCCGAAAGCTCGATACAAAGTATGCTGTGGACATTAGACCCGCATTCATCGTTTTTTACACAAGCCGAATTTAGAAAACTTTACGAAGATCAATCTTCAAGATTTTTTGGCATAGGCGTTTCCATATTGCGACATCGAGACGGAGTTTATGTTCAATCAGTCATTCCTGGAACTCCAGCCGACAAAGCGGGACTTCGTTATGGCGATAAGTTCTTAGAAGTTGACGGAAAAGACGCAACCTCATGGTCTAGTGCAGAAGTTTCTAAAAACGTTCGTGGTGAACGTGGAACGAAAGTCCGTCTGAAAATGCAAAGAGCGGGCGAAGAAGAGCCACTCGAGTTTGAGATTGTTCGTGACGGAGTGCCATATCCTTCGATCAGAAATTACTTCATGCTCCGAGATGACATCGGCTACATAGGTTTGACAGGCGGATTCCAAGAGACTACAGCCAGAGAGCTTGACGAAGCCATTAGTAATTTGAAAAAACAAGGCATGAAGAGATTGATTCTCGATCTCAGAAATAATCCGGGCGGGCTTTTGCCTCAAGCGGTTGAAGTAGCTAGCAGGTTCATTCCTCAAGGCAAGGTGATTGTTTCGGTTAAAGGGCGTTCTCAATACGCAAAATCGGAGGAGCTAGTTTCTAAGGGCAATAAGGTCGAAAACTTCCCGTTAGTCATCTTGATAAACGGTGCTTCAGCATCGGCTTCAGAGATAGTTGCTGGTGCCGTTCAAGACTACGGACGTGGCTTGATTGTAGGCACGGAAAGTTTTGGAAAAGGTTTGGTGCAAAAGGTCTTTCCTTTACCGATGGGAACTGGTCTAACTCTAACGACAGCTCGCTACTACACGCCTTTTGGGCGCTCGCTTCAGAGAGATTATTCAAATGGTATTTACGACTACTACGTTCATCACACCGAAGATGAAGCGAAGCAACCTGTGGCCGGACAAAATAATGACAAAGGAACGGCTGTGGTAACGGCAGGTGGAAGAATTTTTTATGGCGGACGCGGCATAACTCCTGACGTAAAAGTTGAACCTTTAGAATTTAACAATCTTCGATACCGAATCAATGAAGCCGCATTTTTTTTCACACGCCTTTTAGTTTCAGGAAAAGTCGAAGGTTTGGAAAATTACAAGGTTGAGAGAACGAAAAATGTGACAGTTGTTCAGCGTGATGAATTTCCGATAACTGATAAACTGCTTAGTGCTTTTCGTAGCTTTGTCGAGAACGACAAAAGTTACGGTTTAACGCAACAAATGATTGACAAAGACCTTGATTACGTCAAGGCTCGCCTTAGGCAAGAGATCGTAACAGCGCATTATTCGCTTGAAGCCGGTGCCCAGGTGTTTCTTGAAATCGATCCGCAGCTACTTAAAGCGATTGAAGTCCTTCCAGAAGCGGCAAGGCTTGCTGAAATGACTCGTGCGCTTTCAGATGTGAGTTGAAGCATTAAGAAACCAGCCTCAAAACAAAGCACTTCAGATAATAAGTTTCGGGGACAGTTAAAAGAATTGAATGATCAGCAGACTGCATTCTTTTCTCAATTAGTTGTAATTTTCTTTTTGCATCGTGCGCCGCATCTTGTAAGGTTTCAAGAAATAACTCTTCTTTAAAATGCTGTGAACAAGAGCATGTAATCAATATGCCTTCTGGATTTAGAAGTTTCATGGCTCTGAGATTGATTTCTTTATAGCCTCGTGTAGCCCTTTCCAGAGATTGGCGGGTTTTCGTAAAAGACGGTGGATCGAGAACAATCGTGTCAAAGGTTTCTTTGCGTTTTTCGAGTTCACGTAGAAAATCGAAAACGTTCGCAACCCTAAAATGCACGTTCTTGATTTGATTCAACTTTGCGTTTTCTTCAGCAAGTTTTATTGCTTTTTCCGATATGTCAACAGCCAGAACTTCATCGCAATTAGCGGCCATATTCAAAGCGAAGCCACCACCGAACGTAAAGCAGTCGAGCGCTTTGCCCTTTGCTAATCTCTTTGCGACAAGATAATTTTCTCTTTGATCTAGAAAAGCCCCAGTTTTTTGACCTTCCAAAAAAGAGATGCGGAATTTTAGTCCGTTTTGTTCAATTAAGGTTTCGGCTATTTTTTTGCCAAAGAGAACATCATTTTTTAACTCAAGTTTTTCCAGAAGTCGCACGCTTGCATCATTTTTTTCGATTATTGTTTCAGGAGAAAAATTATTTTTCAGTATCTCTGCAAACAGCCACTTAAGCTTTTCTGTGCCTTGTGAAAGTGTTTGAATAACAAAAACGCCGTTGTAAAAGTCTATAATCAATGATGGAATCAAATCGCCTTCGGCGTTCACAAATCGAAGAGCGTTTGTTTGAAATTTTTCTTGGATTGCGGAAAGTTCAAGAGAGCCGAGCCTTCTTGCGACTGATTGCAGTATTTTCTTCTGCCAAAATTCCTCGTTTATGTTTTCGTTATGAGTTGTAAAAAAGCGTAGTGCAATTTCTGAAGCATCTGAATAGAAAGCTTTACCAACGAAATTTCTCGCTTCATCAAATACACTTACAACATCGCCACCTGAAGCTTTGATTTTGAGAATGTCGCTTCTGTAAATCCACAAATGCCCGTTTCTGATTCGCTTTGCACCTTTTTGGTTTACAAGGACTTCACCATGAATCATAGAAAGCTATGTTACAACGTTTTGCTGTTTACGGGCATTCGGGAGTAAAGGATGCAGATCAAGCTTGGACTGATTCAAAAATTAAACTCAAAACTTCTCGAAAAGAAAAAACAACCCCAACGAACAGCCATGCTAGGCTAAGCTCAAGGCTCCTCAAAAAACACTTCGACGAATAGCCGTTAGGTGGCTTCTGAAAGACTTTCTTGTCGGTTCTGTTCTTTACGATGATTTTGTTTCTGTTTCTTGTGAAGACGTTTGTTTAGCTTCTGCTGAAGCTTCGGCTTTCTTTCTCTTATATGAGACTTTTGCTATAGCATGTTTGAAGACCAAAGTATCTCCGTTTTCCGAATGAACCAGAACCGAGGTTCTATCGAAGCTTTTTATCCTTCCTTGGATTGTTTCGCCCTGTAAAAGCACTATCGAGACATTAGCTTTTTCGCGTCTTGCAATATTCAAATAAGCATCCTGAACCTTACTCATGGAATCTCTCTCAATCGAATTTGTGAAAGTATGATCAATCCGTCAAAAATTGTTTCAAATCTCGCAGATTTTGTCAAATTTGAAAAGCATGTAAAGAATTTCTTTAAGAAATTTCTTGAGAATGTGGATTTTGCTAAAAAACAGTCGCTTGTAAGTCTTTGGAGATAATTTGCCACAACAATTCTTTTATGTTTTGGTCTGTGCCGAAGCCGTTAAGCCAGATGACGTTTTCACGCTTAAACCAGGTGATTTGCCGTTTTGCGTAGTTTCTCACGTCTTGCTTAGTTTTTTCAATAGCGCTTTCCAGAGTTCTTTCGCCTCGCAGGAATTCGCAAACTCTTCTATAACCGTGTGAACCTAGGGCGCTCGAATCATCTCTTACGCCCATTTCTCTTAGTTTTTTAACTTCTTCAATCAAACCATCAGCAAAGTGCTTTTCGGTTCTTTTGTTGATTTTTTCATAAAGCACGTCTCTTGGTGGATTCAATGCAAAGATTTTTATCCTACTTACGAATTCAGGTGGTTTGGGACAAAGTTTTTGGAGTTCAGAAAGACGTTTGCCTGTTTGAAAAAAAACTTCTAAGGCTCGCATTACGCGTGGATAATCTCGTGGAAAAAGTCTTTCTGCGCTAGTAGGATCAATCCTTTGTAAAATTTTATGTAAATGCTCAACTCCTTTTTTTTCCTTTATGTTTTTGAGCTTTTCTCTTAGCCTCTCATCAGTTTTCGGACTTTCAAACAAAGGTTTCATCAATGTTCTCAGATAAAAACCTGTTCCACCAACTAGGATCGGTATGTTACCGCGCTCTTCGATCTCGATAATTTTTTCTGTTGCATCTTTTGCCCAATCGGCGGCAGTATATCTTACATTTGGATCAACATAATCAATCAAATGGTGGGGAACACCGCATCTTTCTTCTTCGCTCGGTTTCGATGTAGCGATCCATATACCTTTATAAATTTGCACCGAGTCGCAATTTATTATTTCAGCTTTGCCGAGTCTTTTTGCAAGATCAATGCTGAGTTCAGTTTTTCCTGAGCCTGTAGGACCAACAATTGCATAAATCGGCTTTTTCATAATTTTCTCAACACGGCGATCAGAATAATCAAGACCAGTAAAATGGCGCTAGCGATTATTTGGTTTCTTGAAAATCTCACAATAAAATTTTCTAACTTAACTTATTGGCCAACAAGTCATAAAATAAACCTTAAACAAACGGAGAGAACAATGAAAGAAATCAAACAAGACAGCAAATCGAAAGCCATAGAAATAGCTCTTTCGCAGATCGAAAAAAGATTCGGCAAAGGGGCAATAATGAGGCTTGGTGAAACTCCGAAAGAGAAAATCCAAGCTATTTCGACGAACTGCCTAAGCCTTGATCTAGCGATAGGTGTCGGAGGACTTCCAAGGGGCAGAATAACAGAAATTTTCGGACCTGAAAGTTCTGGTAAAACCACTTTAGCCTTGCAAGTTGTAGCACAAGCACAAAAGGAAGGAGGTTTTGCGGCTTACATAGATGTTGAGCATGCTCTCGACCCAAACTATGCAAAGAAGCTAGGAGTCAATGTTGATGATTTATTCATTTCTCAACCTGATTCAGGCGAACAGGCATTGGAAATAGCCGAAACTCTTGTAAGGTCTGGCGGAATTGATGTTGTGGTTGTAGATTCGGTCGCCGCTCTCGTTCCCAGAGCCGAAATCGAAGGCGAAATGGGAGATGCTCATGTGGGCTTGATCGCAAGATTGATGTCTCAAGCCTTGAGAAAGCTAACAAGCATCGTTGCTTCAAGTAATACTTGTTTTATATTCATCAATCAACTTAGAAGCAAAATAGGGATTAGCTTTGGAAATCCTGAAACTACTACGGGCGGCAATGCTTTGAAGTATTATGCTTCTGTCAGGCTTGATATTCGGCGCATCGGTTCGGTCAAGGAAGGCGAAAAAGTTATAGGCAATCGAACAAAAGTGAAAGTCGTTAAAAATAAAGTAGCTCCACCGTTTCATGAATGCGAATTTGACATAATTTACGACGAAGGAATATCGAGAGAAGGCGATTTGATTGATTTAGGTGTTGAACATGGCGTAATAGAAAAGGCTGGCACATGGTTTTCCTACAAAGGCGAAAGGCTCGGACAAGGGCGCGAAAACCTAAGGAAGCTACTCAAGCAAAACAAAGAACTATGCGAGAAAATAGAAAACGAGTTGAGGGAGAAATTGGGATTACCCAAACAGGCTCAACCTTCAGCCTAAGCGTCTCGAAAGACTGATTTTTAGGGCGATTGTAGTTATCCGCACTGATTTTCAAAACCGAGATTTCCTAAGAGAATTTCGGACTTTATTCAATCTGTGAATCTAAGGAATTTCCTGAGTCTTAAGAAAAATGACACCAATAGAGAAAATTCGCAATGTTGCAATAATAGCGCACGTAGATCATGGCAAGACGACGCTGGTAGATGCCATGCTTAAGCAATCTGGTTTGTTTCGAGAAAATGAAGAAGTGCAGGAGCGGATTCTTGATTCATTGGATTTGGAAAGAGAGCGTGGCATAACGATAATGGCGAAAAACACTTCGATCCGTTATGGCGATTACAAGATCAACATTGTTGACACCCCTGGACATGCAGATTTCGGCGGTGAAGTCGAGCGTGTTTTGAAGATGGTTGATGGAGTCATGCTTTTGGTTGATGCGGCAGAAGGTTGTTTACCTCAAACTCGCTTTGTTTTGAGAAAAGCTCTTGAGCAGAATCTACCTGCCGTTGTTTTGATTAACAAAATTGATCGTCAAGACGCTCGTCCACAAGAAGTCGTGAATGAGGTTTACGATCTTTTCATTGATTTGGGAGCAACTGATGAGCAGATTGAATTTCCGATTCTGTATTCAATCGCGCGTGAAGGGATTGCGAAAAAATCTCTTGATGACAACTCGCAAAATCTCAGGCCGCTTTTTGAGCAAATAATCGAGACAATTCCAGCTCCGAAACCCTTGCGTAAGGATACGCTTCAAATTTTGATAACAAACATTGACTACAATCCATTTGTTGGGCGCTTAGCTATAGGCAGGATATTTTCAGGCGAGATTGCGAAAAATCAAGAAGTTGCTGTTTGCAAGCGCAATGGCGAAATTGTAAAAAGTCGCATTAGAGAACTTTATATTTTTGAAGGCTTGGAAAGAGTTACGGTTGAAAGAGTTGGCACAGGCGAAATAGTGGCATTGGCGGGATTTGATGATATTCAAATAGGCGAAACCATTACTTCCATTGAAAATCCAAAGCCGATGCCACCGATAGCTGTTGATGAGCCTACAATCTCGATGATTTTCGGTGTCAACACTTCGCCTTTTGCAGGCACGGAAGGCAAATTTGTTACGTCGCGCCAGCTCAAAGAGAGACTTTTTAAGGAAGCATTGGGAAATGTAGCCTTGCGCGTTGAGGAAACAGATTCTCCCGATCAATTCAAGGTTTCTGGCAGGGGAGAATTGCAGCTAGCTATATTGATTGAAACGATGCGGCGTGAAGGTTATGAATTTCAGGTTTCAAGACCTGAGGTTATCACAAAGAGAGACGAAAACGGTAATCTTCTTGAACCGATTGAATTGGTAGTTATTGACGTGCCGGAAGAGTTTATCGGTGTTGTTACAGAGGCATTGGGGCGACGCAAAGGGCAGATGAAAAAGATGATAAACAACGGGTCGGGGAGAGTCAGACTCGAATATGAAGTCGCTTCACGTGGACTTATAGGTTTCAGAAGTGAATTCTTGACGGAGACGAAAGGAACAGGGCTTTTGAACACCATGTTTCTTCGATATGACAAGTGGCAAGGCGAGATGAAATCCAGGGGCACAGGAGCATTGGTTGCTGACAGAATGGGTGAAGCCACGACTTATGCCCTATACAATCTTCAAGAGCGAGGGACTCTTTTTATACGTCCGCAAACGAAGGTTTACGAAGGAATGATAATAGGCGAGAATGCTCGTGCAGTTGATTTGAACGTTAATGCAGTCAAGGAAAAGAAGCTAACGAACATTCGTTCTTCAACAGCTGAAGAAGCAATGCGTTTAGTTCCAATTAAGGAAATCTCGCTAGAACAAGCACTTGAATTTATCTCCGATGATGAATTGGTCGAAGTCACTCCGAAATCAATCCGTCTGCGTAAAAAAGTGCTGAGGGCAAATGAGAGAGTAGTTAGAAGCGTCAAGGATTCAAATTAAATCTTAAGTTTGTTTATGGAGAAGTGCTTAGCTTTTATCCATCCTAGTTCTTTGGTTATCTCTGAATCTGAGATTCTGAACAAGCATTCGTTTTTTAGAATTGAATTCCTGCCAAAAAATTGTATATCATTTTTTTATCGCCCTTTTGTAAATTTTTCGTTCGTGGGAGTTGAAAAGTCTTATAGCGTTGATGTCTGTTGAAGAGAGAAGCGAGAATATTAGAATCTTTTTGGTAGCGTTTGGAATGATAAAAAATGATTTCTGATAGTAAAAGGTGATCAAGAATTTGTCCTTCCGATAAAACTGTTAGCGAGGAAAAATTTATGGAAAAGCAGGAGAAAAAGCAGGGAACTTCAGCGTTTGCTTATGAAAGAAGAAGACAAGAAAAGGGCGAAATCAAGGAAAGGAAAGGAGAACAACGCAAGGGCCTTTCTACCAATCGTCAAAATCGCTTTCCCAAAGGCAAATTGAGAGTCAAAAGAAAGAAAAGAAACTTCCGCACCGAAGGGGTTAAGCCAAATGGGCGCTTCAGAAAACATACCAAAGCAAAAAGCCTTGCTGACAAAAAGTCCAAAAAGAAACCCATAAAACTAAAAGCCAAAAAGGCAAAAGTAAAAAAGAAACCCGTTCGACCAAAAATCGAGATACACAGCGAATTGCAAGTCACAGGTGGAAGGCATGCTGGCAAGCTTTTGCAAACAACAGCTTCACCAAAAATTAAGATAACACCGAGCGCAGTTCGTCAAAACTTGTTCAAAACTTTAGGTCGGCGCGTGCGCGGAAAAAGGTTCTTGGATTTGTGTGCGGGCGCGGGAACTGTAGGCATCGAGGCAATCTCTCGCGGTGCTTTGCTTTGCTCTTTTGTCGAACGCTCGGCAAAGATGTGCAGCTTCATAAAGAAAAATATGGAAATTTGCGGCATCAAGGAAGGACACGGCGAGATTTTCCAAATAGAGGCTGTGCCGTTTTTGAAAAGAATGAAAAAACGCCGCCGCTATTGGGACATAGTCTATTTCAATCCGCCCTATGACGCAAACTACGATGAAGTCCTAGAATACTTCAAACGAGGTGCAGCTGTTTGTCCTAGAGGCGGTATCTTGGTAATCGAACATCCTGCCGAAATGTTCTTCGACGAAAAGCTGGGAGTGCTCAAACGCATAAAAGTTTCAACCATCGGCGAAACGGGCTTGAGCTTTTACGAAAGGATCTCTTGAGACAATAAAACTTGCTGTTTAATGTGTCTTTCAAAGTCTGAATTCTGATCTACATCGGAAGTCAGACAGACATAACTATCAAAGATTGGGCTTTGGAGAACGTTTTAGGCCAACTCCAAATGGTTTGCGCCTTTGCCTAATTTTTCTCCCGAGTTTCAAGAGCTTTAATGACTTCATAACTCAAATTCCAAAGCCTTAACAGCAACTCACTCAGCGACACTAATCGGTTTGATCCCAGAAAGCTTGTGACTTCCTGTTTTGTAGTTCTTCCAGTATCGTTCTCCCGATATTACCACAAATTTTTTCATGAAAAAAGAGCGATTTGAGCGATTTATTTGCAATCATCTTAATACTAAAAAGACGGGAGGTTAAAAGATGGAACACACGACGATTGCTTTCGTGACCAGTCTGATAAATGCGACTGATGTCGGCATTCTGCCGATGATAGTCAACTTTACTTTCTTTGTCGCTTACATTTCGATGGGAGCGGCTTTTGTTTTTTTCTTGGCACAACGCAACAATGTAGCGCCTGAATATAGGACCGCTTTAGTGCTTTCAGCCTTGATAGTCGGGATTGCGGCTTTTCACTATTTCTACATGAAAACTCTTTATGCTGAGACTACACTGCCACTTTTGGCAGAGGACTTGGCAAAAGGTGGGGCAAACTATTTGGAAATCACTAAGAAATCGTTTTTCGGGATTATCAATTACCGTTATATGGACTGGCTGATTACGACGCCGCTTCTGGTTGCAAAAATCCCATTAGCTGTTGCCGCTGGGCGCAAGGTAGGAGGGGTTATTACGGCTCTGATTATTGCCGATGTTTTCATGATTGTAACTGGGTTTATCGGTGAACAATACGTAGCGGTTCCTTCTACTCATCTTTTGTGGGGTGCGATTTCAACCATAGGCTATCTTGGCATCGTTTACATAATTTTCACGACTGTTAGGAATATGGCCAAGGATGCTGAACCTGAAGAACAATGGGCTTACAAGGTCATGGCGATTTTTATTGTCACAGGTTGGGGAATTTACCCGATTGGATACATGATTCCTGCGATCTTTCCACAATTCGACCTGAACATTGTTCATATCGTTTATAATATCGGAGACCAAGTAAACAAGATTGCTCCGGGAATTGTAGTTTACATGGCTGGCCGACAGCTTCTTGAACGTCGTAGTCCTGCAAAAGAAATTGCTGGAGCACAACCGCTACCAGCTTGAATTTCAAGAAAGGCTTATATTTCTTGCAGAGTGAAGATTGTCTTGAATGAAAAAGATGCTTGAGGTTCATTTATGGACCTCAAGCATCTGAGATAGTCGCTAGGTAAAGAAGAATCGAAGATGAAACGAAAAACGGAAATTCTCATTCTTGGAGCGGGTCTTTCTGGGACTCTCCTAGCGGCTCAACTAGAAAGAGAGGGCTATTCGGGTGAAATAACCTTGCTTGATGCAAGAACTGATTTTAGTCAAGAACAGCGTTGGTGTAGTTGGGCGAATCCACTTCCTGTTCTGGCTCCGATAATTAAAAAAACATGGCATAGATGGAAAGTTGTTGATTGGAACTTCTCAACTACGCAAAGTTCTTTAACAATGCCATATCGCCAAATCTATGCTCCGGACTTTTATTCCCACTTTCATTCACGTTGGAAAAGTCAGAATCGAGTTTCTCTCGTGTTAGGCGAAAAAGTTCTTCGGGTAGAAGAAAAAAGCGGCATAGTTAAAGTCTTAACAGACAAGACTTTTTGGCAAGCAAAACTTGTTTTCGATGCTAGAGGAAATTTCTATAGGCTGAAAAATCAGGTTATTCTTTACCAAACATTTTTAGGATTTTTAGCTGAATTCACTCATTCTGTCTTTGATACTGAAACAATTACGCTAATGGATTTCAGGCTCAAAGGATCGTCTAAGCTAGCTTCCTGTATAAATTTTGTCTATATTCTGCCCTACTCTGAAACAGAAGCTCTAATCGAAAGCACATCATTCAGTCAAACTCCAGTTTCTTTTGATGTTCATCGCTATTTGCTAAACGAGTATATTAAAGAGCATATCGGTTCAAACTTTGTGGTGAAAAGAGAAGAAAAGGGAATGCTTCCGATGACGGTTGCAAAGCCTCAATGCTATAGCAATCGTGCTATCTGTATTGGCATAAGTGGTAATGCGATTCGTCCTTCAAGTGGGTACGCATTCCACAGAATTCAACGTCAAGTATCTCAAATAGCTTCCGCTTTAGTGAAAGGTGAAGAAATCATTTTGGAATCGGCTTTATCGAAATATGACATTCTCGACGCGATTTTTCTTGAGCTGATCGTTTCCAACCCAAGTGCTGTTAAAGAGTCTTTCCTGAGAATGTTTTCATTAAGCAAGCCTGATGTGCTTATTCGGTTTCTAATGGATGAAAGTTCTTTTTTCGATGATATAGAAGTGATTTCTACGCTTCCTAAGATGCCTTTTCTGAAAGCTTCATGGCAAGTTCTGAAGAGAAAAGAGCTGAAGTGCAATGAATCAAAGAGCTTGGATTTTGCTTTATCTGATTCCATGGATAAGCCTGCTCGCAAGCTGGCTGTTTAGTGTTATTGTCGGTAGCAACTTGGAGGTTTGGGGAGGCCGACTCTTCATTGCAAGTGCACTTTTGCTCGGGATTCCTCACGGTGCTGAGGATTTTCGTATTATTTGCCAATTGAGTCAAAAAACAAAATTTCGTTTTAGCACTCTTTTAGCAGTTTATTTGTTATTAGTTTTGTCTGTAGTTGTTCTTTGGCTGATTTCTCCGTCAATGGGTTTAGTGGCTTTTTTTCTTCTCTCAATCTGGCACTTTGGGAGTGGAGACGCAATCTGGGAGCAACAGAACAGACTTTTTATCATGAATTCACTCGGACGCGGTTTGATTGTCCTTTCCGCTTCTCTATTTCTCCATCCGCTAGAAAGCCAGTTGGTTTTATCAAAGCTAAGTGCTAAAGGCTCAAGTTTGATAATTTCAGCTTCATCTCTTCTTTTCTTTTTAGGGCTTTTTTTGTCTTTGCTCTCTGTTCTCCTTAGAGGAAAACTTTCCTTTTTTGATTTGGAGTCTATACTAATCATTATTTTCTTTTGGCTTGTTCCCTCTCCGCTTTTTGCAGTAGCAATTTACTTTATATGCGTTCATTCATGGCGACATTTTTTGAGGATTTGTTTCCATGAGAAACAAGATTTGCCAGATGTGTTTTCGTTATGGCAAAATTTATGGCGATTTCATTTGCGTGTCTTGCCTGTAACTCTCATTTCTATTGTTTTGATGCTCCTGATCTGGCATCAACAGCAGTTTATTTCAACCTCAGTGGTGGAAATCTTCTTGATTTTTCTTTCTGCGCTAACTTTACCACATGCATTAGTTGTTTTATTTTTGGAAAAACTAGGCAGATTTATCTACTCTGAACATCAAGTTATGCAATCGGTGCAGGCAAAATCCCTTATCTAAGCAAATCAAGGTAATTAAAAACTCTAGCCTTCTCTTGCTTCATATCTTTTAAGTTTTCGATAGAGTGTCGAAAGGTCTATGCCTAAGATTCTTGCGGTTTCGGTCTTGTCGTAGCCGGTTGACTTTAGAACTTCCATTATGTATCTTCGTTCCATTTCCTCTAGCGTAGGACGATAACCGAGTGGATCGTTGATTTCAAAAGCGCCTTGAGATGATGCAGGAATTCGAGGCGGGAGGTTTTCGGGTTTTATCTCATCGCCAGAAGACAAAATAAAAGCTCTCTCTATAGCATTTTCTAGTTCGCGAACATTTCCAGGCCAATCGTATGCAGTTAGCATTGCCATTACTTCTCTCGATATATTTTTTTCCGGCATGTTTAGACGTCGAGCAATTTTTTTGATGAAATGCTTTGCAAGTAGTGGAATATCTTCTCTGCGCTCTCTAAGCGGCGGGAGTTTTATCTCTATCACGCTAAGCCGATAAAACAAGTCTTCACGAAATCTGCCCATTTTAACTTCTTCTTCGAGATTGCGATTTGTTGCTGATATGATTCTGACGTTGAATTTAACAGGAATGTTTGAACCAATGGGAGTTACTTCTTGCTCTTGTAATGTCCGCAAGAGTTTGACCTGAAGCGAATGAGGCATTTCGCTTATTTCATCGAGAAAAACAGTGCCACCATCAGCAGAACGAAAAAGCCCTTTTCTTTCAAACTTTGCGTCTGTGAAAGCTCCTTTTGTGTGTCCGAAAAGTTCTGATTCGAGTAGTGTTTCAGGAATAGCTGCGCAGTTAATTGCTATAAAAGGTTTGTCAGAGCGGTGGCTGTTGTGGTGAATTGCTCTCGCAACAAGCTCTTTACCGGTTCCGCTTTCGCCCTCGATTAAAACGCTGGCATCGGTTGTAGAAACTTTTTCTATAAGGCGAAAAACTTTTTGCAAACTCTCAGACATGCCGATTATTTCGGAAAATCCGTATTTTTTGTTTAGTTCCCTTCGCAGATACCGATTTTCCCGAAAAAGCTCCCGCTGACGCAGAGCATTTTTGACGGTTTGAAGTAAATCTTCATTCACAAACGGCTTGGTGATATAGTCATAGGCGCCTTTGCGAAGTGCTGAAATTGCTGAATCAACCGAAGAGTATGCTGTTATGATTATCACAAGAGCTTCCTCATCAATTGATTTGATTTTGTCAAGGAGTTCAAGTCCATCCATTCCAGCCATTCTTATATCGGCGATTGTTAAATCAATGTCTTCACTGGAAAATTTTTCAATTGCGGATTCTGCTGAATCGGCTGTGAAAACTTTGTAGCCCTCGCTTGAAAGCAATTCTTCTAGAATAGCCCGCATTAGCTCTTCATCTTCAACAACCAAGATTTTCGCACCTTCCATATCTGCTTTTAGTATAGCTTTGACACAGGGCTACGTATAAATCGGAGTTTGCACTCTTCGTAGATTTTGTTTTTTCTCTAAGTTAAGGTTTGAATTCGGCTTTTTGAGAAAAATCTTGGGGAGCGTGACTTATGAATAAATGCTGTGGGAAGCCTATTCACCACCGGTCATCATCAGTCCTATTTGTTCAACTGATGCGGATTTTGGATCGACTTCACCAACTATTCTGCCTTTTCTTATAACCAAAAGCCTGTCTGCAAGGCTTTTAACTTCTTCGAGTTCTGCGGACACCAATAAAATAGCTGTGCCTGAATCGCGCATTTCAACCAGCTTGCGATGGATAAATTCGACTGCTCCGATGTCAACTCCGCGTGTCGGTTGTGCGACCAATAGCAACTTCGGATTCATGCTCAGTTCTCTTCCGACTACCAGCTTTTGCTGATTGCCACCAGAGAGAGCTTTTGCGGGAAGAAGCGGATTTGGTGGCCGAACGTCAAATCTCTCGATAATTTCTTTCGTGTGATTCTCAACTGCTACCTTGTTTATCAATCCGTTTGAAGATATAGATTTGCGGTGATGAACGCCAAGAATAGCGTTTTCTCTCAAGTCGAAGTTCAGAAGTAAGCCCCGCTTTTGTCTGTCTTCGGGAATATGTGCTATGCCGAGTTCGATTCTTTCTCTAACGCTCAAGCTGTTGATTTCAGAACCTTTGAATTTGATTTTTCCGTTTGAAACAGACATCAAGCCTGCTATTGCTTCAATCAATTCAGTTTGTCCGTTACCTTCAACGCCCGCAATCCCGACTATTTCACCTGCACGAACGTTAAAAGATACTCCATTGACTGCAATGCCATGTTTACCTTGAACAAACAAACCTTCAACTTCTAAAACTACTTCTTTTGGTTTTGCATCTTCCTTCTCTACTCTCAACAGCACTTCGCGCCCAACAATTAGGCGTGCAAGTTCTTGAGCATTGGTTTCTGCGGTTTTCAAGTTCCCGACTACGCATCCGTCGCGCATTACGGTTACGTTATCTGAAATTGCTAATACTTCCTCAAGTTTGTGAGTTATTATGACAACGGTTTTCCCTTCAGAACGCATCCGCCGTAAAATCCCAAAAAATTCTTCAACTTCCTGCGGAGTTAGAACGGCCGTGGGTTCATCAAGAATCAAGAAATTTGCCTTTCTGTAAAGAGCTTTTAAGAGTTCGACTCTTTGTTGCTGGCCAACTGATAAATCTTCGATTAACGCTTTCGGATTCACATTCAGTCGAAGTCTTGAAGAAAGCTCCGTAATCTCGTTTTCTGCTTTTATCACGTCCAATCGGAAACGACTGCCAGTTTCTTCGCCGAGAATTATGTTTTCTGTAACTGTCATGTTTTCAACCAGCATGAAATGCTGATGAACCATGCCGATTCCAAGTGCTATGGCATCGTGCGGACTTGAGAATTCGACCTTTTGACCATTGAAGAAAATCTCGCCAGAATCGGGTTTATAAAAACCGTATGCGATTCGCATAGCGGTAGATTTCCCGGCTCCATTTTCTCCAACAATTGCATGAATCGTTCCAGGTTCAACTTTGATTGATACGTTGTTATTGGCAACAACATTTCCAAACCTTTTTGTTATCCCTTTTAGTTCGAGCATTTTTCGCTTCCGGCTCTCCTTGAGAATTTGAAAGATTCTGTCATCTTTTTGCTACTGCTCGACTGCTTTTCTTACAACGTCTTTCATTTCAACGATTGTTTTGGGACCACCACCTATGAAAACACCTGCAATTTGACCTTTGCGGTTTATGAGGAAAGATTGTGGTATGCCGTCGAAACGGCTAATTTTCAAAAATTCTCTTTGTGTTTGATCGTCTATCCAGCCGAGCGTGTAATTGATCTGCATTTGACTGGCAAAATTCCTTACCTTAGCTTCGGTGTCTTCTTCTTCGACGTTCAAGCCTATGACTTCAAAACCTTTGCCTTTGTATTTTTCCTGAAGTTCTGCAAGATGAGGCATTTCGTCGCGACAAGGCCCACACCAAGTAGCCCATAAATTTACCAGCACAACTTTACCTTTGTAGTCTTCTAGCTTGATCTTTTGCCCGCCTAAAATTCTGTGTTCTGCTTTCGAGATGGTTTCAGGAAGAGCAGGGTATTCTGCATCACCTGTCGGAACAGTAGTTTCCGGTGATTTGCAGCCTGTGTGGCTTAAGATAAAAAAAAGAAAGAGAACAAAAACTCTTGCAACCCTCATAAAAACTATGCCTTTCCGTTTTTTGTTAGCCGATGTCTTGCATTCGCAAAACTATCAGCACTGCAATGATTAACATAAGAAACATTATCATTAAAACAATCTGATTCAAAACTTCATTCATCAGCGGATGCAGAAACTTGACAAAGCGGCTTAGGTTTTCGTCAATCTTTTTTGGGTCTTCAATTTTCGGGGGCTGGTTCAGTTTTGGTGAAGGTGGCGGTGGTTGCCCAGTGGCGAGCTTGTCTCTTAGTTCTCTTTCATAGTCTCTCATCTTTTGTTCAGCTTCCCGCTTGTAGTTCTCTAGGTCTCTGCGTGCTTTTTCAATGATTTTATCGTTTTCTTCTTCGATGAATTTGTAATAGCCTTTACCTTCAGTTTCTCCAAATTCGTCTGCACCTTCGGGTTCAAGGGTATCGAGGCCAGAAAATCTCTTCATGGTGTCGAAAGACCATGCAGTTGGCATCATCAGTCCGATTGCTTTATTTACTCCGCTTGGAACGTCAACTAAACCGGAGAAAAGAATTTGCGGAATCAAAATCAAAGGCACGAGGCTTGTAGCCATTTCAGATGTTTTAACCAAAGCGGAAATAAGAAGTCCTACAGCGATTCCGACAGACGCAGTCAAGAGCATTGTCCAAAGTTGCGGAATCCCGCCCATAACACCGGGCATTTCCATAAGTCCGGTTAAGTCCATTAACTTCAACGGCAGAAACAACAGCAAGCACTGAATACCAACAATTATGCTCAAAACAAAGAATTTCGAGAAGACGTAAGGTGCAAGTCCAAGATTGAACATTCTTTCGCGGTTATAAACTGGGCGCTCCCTTATGATTTCGCGTGCCGCAACGGAAGTGCCAAACCACATCGAAACAAGCGAAAGCACAAAATATATGAAATCCCTAGGTTGGTTTTTGTCAACAACCAAGAAGGTAAGCAGAGCGATTAGAGGAGCTTGCAGAAACAGAATTGCAAGGTTCAATTTATCTCGAAGTAGAACTTTCCAGTATCTTCGTGAAAGATAAAACCATTGTCGGATTGAGCCGAAAATTCCGAGTTTTCTTTTTTGTTTGACAGCTTTCGGCTCAAATTTGCTTATATTTTTTAAGGGTTCATAAACATTATTTCGATATTGAGGGGTTTTTAGGAATTTTTGCTTCCACTCTTCTGCGATTTGCTCGGTTGTATTTCGTCCTTCCGCAGATGTTTTTGAGTAGTGTTCGGCAGGTTCTTCGAGTTTGTCGTAAAGCTCCTTGAAACTTTTTGCTCCAACGTATTCTAGAGCTTCCTGTGGAGTTCCGTAAAAAACGAGCTTTCCGCGCATCAAAAGAACGATTTTGTCAAATAACTTGACGTTTTCCATTGCGTGAGTTGTCAAAATAACGGTTCTACCTGATTCGGCTATCTGACGAAAAAGAATCATGATTTTTTCTTCGGTTGCTGGATCAAGTCCTGAAGTAGGTTCATCTAGGAAAATAACAGAAGGTTTTGTGATTAGTTCAACCGCAATCGAAACCCTTTTTCGCTGACCGCCTGAAAGCCTGCTAACTAGAACATTGCGTCTCTCGCTCAGTCCTGTTACGTCTAATACTTCGTTGATTGTTTGATTTATCTCTTTATTCGAAACATCAGACGAAAGTCTGAGCTTCGCAACGTAATATAAGGTTTCGTAAACCGTCAATTCGCGATGAATTATATCGTCTTGTGGGACATAGCCGATTGATTGTTTCAAGGCAGATAGGTTTTGATAAAGATTCAGGTTGTTTATCAAAACGGCTCCGCTTGTAGGTGGACGCATCCCGTTAAGAGCGTCCATAAGAGTTGATTTTCCTGCGCCTGAAGGTCCTAGCAAACCGATAAATTCGTTCGGCATTATGCTAAGTGATATGCCATCGAGCAGTTTTGTAACGGTAGAGCCACTTCTGACTTCTTTCGTTATGCCTACGGCGTCAATTCTGGTTTTTGAGCGAGTGTCGAAAACCTTTATATCGAAAGGACTTTCAACCTTTATCAAAAAAGCTCCAATTTGTATCGAATCTTCAGGGCTTACTCTTTCTTTCGATATTCTTTTTCCGTTCAGGTAAACACCATTTGTTGACTTTAAGTCTTCGACAAAGATTCCACCATCGAGTTTTACAAGTGCTGCATGATGATTTGAAATTTGAAGTCCATCGAGCTTTATGTCATTGTCTGGTGAACGGCCTATTGTTAATCTGTCTTTTTTTCCAAACGCAACACACATTAAAAGTGTGGATTCTTCAGGTTTGATTTGTGAAGGCGGAATTCCACCGCTACTACTACGAAGAACAATAGTTTTTTGCCTAACAGGAGCTATATTTCCTTGTTGTGATAATGCTACCGATCTTTGTCCTACAAGATCAGCTTCAGCTATATTGGGAAAGCTTTTCGGAAAAAGAAGACGAAAAACAGGTCCTTTCAAACCTAATTGGATTTCGTCGTTGTGGTAAAGTTTCGTAGGAGTTGATATTCTCTGTTTATTTATCAAAGTTCCGTTGAAACTTTGGTTATCAAAAAGAATGAGGTCGTCTCCTTGTTTTACAATTTTTGCATGACGGCGCGAAACCATAGTTTGAAGAGCATCTATGACAATATCGCAAGAAGGATCGCGCCCTAACCAGATGGTTTCTTTTTTTATCTCTATCGTGCGGCCGTCGCTTAAAGACAAAAGCTTCGGAATAATCTCGGCTTCAGCGTCAGGTAGCGGCGATTCTGTTTGTATTGCCAAGACTTTTAAGATTGGGCCGTTTTGGCCGAGTTGAATCGAATCGTTGATTTTCAAAGTTTGTGGAGATACGATTTTCTCGCCGTTTAGGAATGTTCCGAAGCTAGAACCTAAATCCGTCAAAATCCAGTTTTTGCCTTGCCAAACTATCTCTGCATGGCGGCGGGAAACCATTGGATATTCCTGACTTTCGAAGCAAATCTGACATTCCGTAGGGTTGCGACCTATGCGAATTTGAGGAATATCGAAGGTTCTTGTTGTTGAAATTTCTCCATTTTTGTATTGTGCTATTACTATTTGCATTTTCACTTGTTGAAATCTTAAGCAGTTTAATTCACAGTTTGAGAGACCTCTTGAGGTGTAGAGCCAGAGAAGTAGCGGGCATCAGCAACAATCAAGGGGATTTCTTCCACAATTACCGAGTTGGCAAGTGTTTGAACCCAATAAACGCCAGCATTGTGGAAGACTACGTTGACGAAGAAGCTGACGTTGTCTGTAAAGCCGCCCGGCGGCAGTTCAATTTTTGTTGGTTGTGATGTTACTACAATCATTGATTTATCAGGCGAAAGAATCCTAACTTCTGTTGTATGCTGTCCTTCGCCTTTCCAATGATTCACCACAGCAAACTTTATGAGCGAAACCGGCAATTTTTCGACCATTATATTTTGGAAAATTCCCATCAATGAAATTTTATTGCCGACCTCAAGCCTTACGTCATCACACAAGAGCGTGTAAACTAACTGCAAATTTGCCATCTTTGCACTCCTTCAGATAGCTCCGTTCTTTTTGAACCATTCGAGCATTTTTTGCCAAGCATCTTCTGATGCTTGTTTGTTATAACTTGGGCGATAATCTGCAAGAAATCCGTGATCTGCATCTGGATAGACTATTATTTCGGAGCCGGATTTTCCTTGCTTAAGCTCCTGCATCATTTTTTCAACCGTATCTAACGGGATTCCTCTGTCTTTCCCGCCGTATAGACCTATAACGGGGACTTTTAGGTCTTTTGCAACGTCTATCGGGTGTTTTGGTTGCAAAGGATTTGGTTGTTGAGGTGGGGCTAGACGACCATACCAAGCGGCTCCGGCCTTTATCTTCGGATTGCGTGCCGCATAAAGCCAAACGATTCTACCTCCCCAGCAGAAACCTGTTATCGAAACCTTATTTTTGCTACCTTTGTTTTTCTGTGCCCATGCAATCGTGGCATCGAGATCGCTCATGACTTGAGAATCAGGGACTTTTGAAACTACTTTGCTGAAAATCTCCTGTATGCTTTCGAGTTTTGAAACATCGCCCTGTCTTGCATAAAGATAAGGTGCAACAGCCAAGAAACCTAGTTTTGCTAGTCGCCTTGAAATGTCTTGAATCCATTCATGGACACCGAAGATTTCATGAACAACTAGCACAATTGGAAAAGATTTGCCTTTTTCGGGCATTGCTCTATATGCAGGTATCTCACCATCGGAAACAGGAATTTTGACTTCACCGACGATTAAACCTTTTGAGTCGGTTACTATACGGGTTTGGCTGTTAATGGGTTCAACTGCCAATGCAAAAACGCCCGCCGCCATTATAGAATTCACTAGAAATTTTCTTCTACTTAAGCTAGTTAGCTCAGCCGAACTTATGTTGGTGACTTGTTCTTTCTTTTTCATCTTTGTCTCTCAAGAAGTAATTTTTCTGAACATCAAAATTTTCTGCTTTCCTTTCGATAAGGTCAAGAGTATAATACTCAATGTCGGGAAAAGGAATTGTTTTTATGCTAGTTTATGTTCTAATATGCATCTCGCTGACGCTTGCTGGGCTTTCGATTGTTGAACTTCTCTACTTGTTTTACTTGGAAAGAATTGAAAGGGAAAGGCGAACAAAAATAATAGAACTAGAGCAGAAATGCAAACTCCTTACAGAGAGGCTTAAAAGAGCTGAGTTGAGACTTCAAGAACAAACTATCGTCATCGAAGAACTAAGCAAAAAGCAAAGCAATCAAGAGATGGAAGATGCTGAATTTGAAATAGTTTTGGAAGAAGACCCTGATGAAGAGTGGGCCGAGTTTATTGAAGATTCAAGAATTAGTGATTGAGTTTTCTTACCAAGAATTTTGCGCCATAAGGAAGAATATAGCCTTTCGCAGTTTTAGGGATGTTCAACTTTGAAATTTTTTCCATGCGCATTTTTCGGCAAGTGTCTTCATCAAGATTTGTTAGGATTTTGACATTGAAACGTTCTGTTTTTTTCAATAAACTCCATGCAGTTTGTCCGTTAACTTGGTAGCGTTGGCAGAGTTTTTCGGCGAGCTGTTTTGAGTTTTCTACGTTGAACCATTCGAGAAAGTCGCTTCTTCCGAGTCCATCAGCACATTCAGCAAGCAGAATTATCGTTCCACCTTCTTTGCAAGCATAGGATACTGACTCCAGCGCTTTGTGGGCTTGAATCATGTTCAAATCGAACGGAAAGCCACCACAACTGACTATGACAAAATCACGCTTTTCTTCTATCCTGATTGTGTATCTTTCAGCATAAAACTTGCAAGCTTCTTCGTGTGCTATTTTCCAATGACCGCAGAACAAGGATTTTATTTCTCCTTTGTCATTAACTATAGTGTTAACGGAAAACGTGGGACTGACTTTTTCTGCTATTTCAATAAATGTTTCATGAACAACATTCCCTTCTAGAAGACCTGGCCCGACGCCTTCTGTTCTGTCCTTTCTTTCAAAATCGAAAGCCAATTTGTGAGTTTCCGAAATGGTTTCGGCTGAAGCTAGTCCCGGACAGATTAGTTTTCTTCCGCCTGTAAAGCCCGCAAAATAATGAAAAGTAATGCCACCTATCAATATAATCCGATCGAATTTCGTGATCATGCTGTTGAGCCATACGTCTATCCCATTTCGGATTTTACCGAAATAAGCGAATTTGTTTGATTCAAGCCCTACCAGCTTTTTCAAATCAGTTGCCGAGTGGTCAAAGGTTTTGATTCTTTGAGCAATAAAAGGCGTCAGGATTTCCCTTTTTTCTTCTTTCGTGGTAGGGCGGTGAATCCCGGTTGCTATTACAATGGCTATCCGATGAGCAGGCGTTCCTGATGCAATCAAACGTCTAATGAGCAAGTTCAAAACCTGCCCGCATCCAACTTTGCGGGTTGCATCCGGAACGACTATCAAAACACTTTCATTCGCTCCGACCAACTCTTCTAGAGGTTTTGATTCAATCGGATTTTCAAGTTTTTCGCCTATTTCAATATCGGAAAGGGAAGCTGATAAGTTATCTTCAAAACCGAGAACCTGAAAATTCTCTTCATCAAATTCAAGCGGAACCAGTTCTTTACCGTATTTGAGATTTATTTTCATGTTTTCTCTGAGTTGAAACAATTTGGATGACAAACAGCCATTTCGTCTTCAAGTGGTTCCATCTGTATTGTTAGATGTTCAATTCCGAATTCGTCGGTTATTCTTTTGCGCACCTTTTTGAGTAATTCAATTTGTGAGATACCTTTTTCGTGCACAACATGAACACTCATTGCATGTATGCCAGAGGTAAGTGTCCAAACGTGCAAATCGTGAATTTGTCGAACATTCTCGGTTTGTTTTATCGTTTCTTCAATTGATTTTAGGTTAATGTGAGAAGGTGTGCCTTCTAGAAGAACATTTACGGATTCTTTGATTAAGTTCCATGCTCCATAAATGATGATCAAACTTATCAAAAAGCTCGTTACCGAGTCCATCCAGACCCAACCCGTGAAAAATATCAAGATACCTGCGGAAAGGGCAGATACCGAACCAAGTAGATCGCCGATTATGTGAAGCCATGCACCGTGCAAATTCAAATCAGATTTCTGACCCTGATGCAAAAGGTATGCACAGATTAAGTTCGTGCAAAGACCTAGAAAGGCTATCAAGCTCAGCTTTGTTGTATCAATTTCCAAAGATGTGTAGAGTCTTTTGTATGCGTTGTAGATGACAATCAAAGACAACACGGTTAGAAGGATGCCGTTTATAAAAGCAGCGAGGATTTCAAGTCGGTAATAGCCGTAGGTTTTCTTTGCGGTTGCAGGTTTTGAGGCAAACCAGATTGCAAGAAGGGCTAGCGAAAGGGCAGCCACGTCTGTTAGCATGTGGACGGAATCGGCGATCAAGACTAAAGAATTCGCCATCCACCCACCTACTGCTTCAACTATCATGTAAGTGAAAGTCAATCCTAAAGCGATTTTCAATCGCTTAACATTTCTCTGTCTTTCTGTTTTATTTTTCTGTTGACAACTATTTCCCAACTTTTGAACCTAAGTGAGTTTTGCCGATTTGGTAACTTGTTAAATTTTCATTCTACAAGTTTTCCTCTTATCAGTGAAAGCGTCAACCTTGAGCTAATGCCCTTTTCGTCTGTGATCTCGACCGTGACTTCTGGTGAGGAGGTTCTGATTTGAAGGGTGAAAAAGCCGTCATTCATTGCAATAGCTTCTCTTCCAAGTATGCGAACGATTGCACCAGGTTCGGTTCTTGCTGAAACTCTGTAAATACCACCGCCCAGATTTTCTACTTTCCAATTCGTCGCTGTTAAAGTTCTTGTTTTTTCATGTTTGACAACAGTGAATCTCCAAGGCTCACTCCATTCAGTAGTCTGTCCTGATAAAGAAGCTGTAGCTCTGACACGCCAATAATAATTTCCAGTGTTCATGTTGACAAGAATTAGATTTGTGGTTGTCAAATTTTCAGCTTCTTTTACGAGTGCATCGGAGACGAAAAATGGTGATGTTGAGATTTGAATATCGTAGGTAGCTGATGGAACTTCAATCTTTTGCCAGCGAAAATTAACATCGGCTTTTCCTTCTTCTTTTGAAGGGATTTGCTCAAGAAATGTAGGTGAAATAAGTTTTGGTGGTTGGAGCAGTTTTTCTTTTGCATTAAGTTTTCCGTTGCTGATTGAGGCAAACTCATTGTCCTTAATGATAATTTTCTCACTGCCTATCGAAGTTTCGACATTACCGCGGCTTATGCGAATTTCACCTGTTCCGAGTTTCTGGTTGATGTTAAAACTTGCTTCTGTTTGGGCAAACAAGCGGTTTTCTGATTCTTTAACCTCTACGATGTTTTGCGAAGTTTCGGTTTGATCTTCGGTTCTGACATTGATTTGTCCTGTTCCTAGACTAACGCGAACATTTGTGCCACCTAAGAGGGAACTATTATCTCTAATAACCACAGTTGAGTTGGGTCTAATCCATAGCTTTGAACCGTCTATCATTAAAATCTCGGCTTTTCCATCAAAACCTGTTTGTATAGTATCCCCCGGCAGGACATAAGCTTTTGAAGTTACTTTCTCGCTCGTGCGGGTTGAGGCTCTGATGATTCTTACGTCACCTTCAAAAGAGGCTATCCTAGCAGCGTTTGCAGGCATGGTTAAATCTTCTTTGCTTTCAGCATAGAAATACCCGCTTTTCACGAGCCACCAAATCGAAGCGGCAAATAAAATCAAAAAACCGAAAACCGTTAGCATTCCATAGACGGTGCTTCTTTTTATACGCCACCAGTCCACATAAAATCTACGGTATTTCGGTTGTTCTACTTTCATCTTTATTTTCCTTCCCTCAAAGCTGTTCTTTTTCTTGACGAGACTTTGCAGGAAACAGCACTGAAAGCATTATCGAGAGAAAGATCGTAAAGGCCACCACACTCAAAGACAGCGTTATCATTTTGTCATTATACTTCTTGTCGAGAAAATTTTTCAATATCTCAGTTGTCTCGACGCCTGTTAAGTTTGTCCAAAGCAAAGTCTCTGCAAATAACGGCAGTAACATTTTAACACCGATAAAACACAAAATAAAGGTTAAACCATATTTCAAGTAGTGAAACTTATCAATTATGCCTGCTAGCAAAAAGAAAAAGGTTCTTAAGCCGAGAATTGCGAATACATTTGAGGTGTAAACTATAAATCTGTCGGTTGTAACCCCGAAAATTGCTGGTATTGAGTCAACAGCGAAAATCAGATCGGAGATTTCCACAACAATTAAAACCATCAAAAGCAGAGTTCCCATCCAACGTCCATCTTTGTAGATAAAGAATCTGTCGCCTTCATAGTGTTTGGAGATTTTGACGAATCGAGTAACTAAAGAAACTAGAAAGCTGTTTTCCGGGTTAAATTCTTCGTCATCTCCAGCAAGCATTTTTAAGCCACTATAGATTAGGATTGCTCCGAAGATATAAATCGTCCAGTGGAACCGTTCGATAAGTTCAGTTCCGGCAAAAATCATTATCATTCTCATAATCAAAGCTCCCATGATTCCCCAAAATAGCACTCGATGCTGATATTTCTTGGGAACTTTGAAGTAAGAGAAAATAAGCAAGAACACAAATAGGTTATCCACTGAAAGCGAAAGCTCAATCAGGTAGCCGGTTAGATATTCTTGTGTTTTTATTAGGGCGAGTTTGTGGTTTTCAAAATGGTCGTTTATCATCCAATAAACGAAAAAGTTAAAACTCAGGGCAAGTGAAACCCATACGATGCTCCAAGCAATGACTTCCTTCTTTTTCGGAATTCTGGCCGTTCTATTGACGATCCCTAGGTCAATTGCCAGTGCGGTAAAAACGATAATAAAAAACGTTGCCCAAGCCCAAAACGGATATTCAATTGAGTCCATAGCAAAGCTAAAATTTTAGCCTTAGGACTTTCCTTCTCTCAACTGCCAAAATGACTTTGTGGGTTTGATTTGTTAGAATCGTTTGTTAATCAAAAGAGAAAAACGAACTCAAGAGGAAGTTAAAGAGAATGATAAAGTTTTTCAGTCGGTTGGAAAAAACAAGAAACGTTATCGTTGTCATTTTCGGGATACTTTTAGTTACAAGCATGATATTTTTTGGTGTTTCCGTTTTGGAGTTGCGCAACACCGCCGCAACGGTTCGTAGCACGGAAACAGCGGCAAAAGTAGGGAGTGAATATATCACAGTTGGTGAGTTAGTTAGACAGAAGGAGAATCTGTCTATTTTTTATGGAGGCAGGGCGCCGGAAAGTCGTTTGATTTTGGACGGAATGATTCGTGATCGAATTATTCGTCAGGAAGCCAAAAGACTTGGTTTGACTGCAAGTGATGCAGAAGTTGCTGAGGAAATCCGCAGGAATAATACTCCTGATGATGGTAGCCCGTTTGATCTAAAACGCTATGAACAAAATGTAGTTGAAAGATACGGAAGTATTAGGGCTTATGAAGAGATGGTGCGGGACCAGGTGAGCGCCCGGAAACTAGAGGCTTTCATAACTGCAGGTGTTACAGTTTCTGAAGAAGAAATACTCGAAGATTTCAAAAGACGAAACACCAAATTTGACTTAACCTACGTTTCCGTTAATGTTCAGGATTTGGCAAAAACCATAAAACCAACAGAAGAAGAATTGAAAGAATACTTCGAGAAAAACAAAGCGAATTACTACATTCCCGATCCGCAAAAGAAAATTAAATACATTTACATTGAGACTGCAAAAATAGGCGAAAAACTGCAAATTTCCGATGAAGAACTGAAAGCTGAATATGAGAAACTCCCAGAAGACAAAAAGGAAGCAGGAATTCAAGGGCAACAGATAGTTTTGCGAGTTATCAAACCTGAATTTGATGCACAAGTTTTAGAAAAGGCAGAAAATTTGGTTAAACAAGCTCGCAAAGACGGTGAGATAGTTTCTGAAGAAACTTTTGCGGAACTTGCGAGGGGATATTCAGAAGACCCGAACACAGCTAGAAATGGCGGAAGAATTCCAGGCTTAATAAGAAAAAATCCGAATAATCCTTCCGATCCTTACCAGAGATTACTTTCAATGAAGGAAGGTGAAATCACCGAACCTATAAAATACGGTGAAAGATACTACATTTTAAGACGTGGACCTTCAGTGCCTAAAACATTTGAGATGGCGAAAAAAGAGCTTGAAGTGAGTTTAAGAAATCGTCGTTCATATTCCGCAGCAGTAGAGCTTGCGAGAAAAGTTGCAGAGGAGTTGAAGCAAACCAAAGATGTCGAAGGCACTGCTAAAAAATTCGTTTCAGAAGCGAATTCAACTCTGAAAGAGATGATTCGCGAAACTGATTTCGTAAAGCCCGGTGATGATGTTCCAAACATTGGGATTTCGCCGCAATTTGAAGAAGGTATCGCAAAACTCAACGAGCCAAATGACGTTGGAGACCCGATTCCAATAAGAGGCGGGTTTGCAATTCCATTGCTTGTTGAAAAACGCGATCCGCGTGATGCAACCTTTGAGGAAGTCAAAGACAAAGTTACAGAGGCTTTCAAAACTGAGAAAGCACGATCTCTTTTGGAAGAAGTAGCAAAGAGCATAGCTTCGGGAGCTTCTACTTTAGAACAACTTTCTGCTATAGCCGAATCAAAGGGTCTGAAGGCAGAGGAAGCAACAAACTTCATACTCGGTTCACCTTTGGGATCAGGCGCTAGTGCTGGAACGAGCAAAGAACTTGAAGACAGAATTTGGACATTAAAGGTTGGAGAAGTTACAAATCAACCGATAAAGGTTGGTGACAATTTTTACATTGTAGGACTCAAGAAGAGGGAAGAAGCTAATATGGAAGAATTTGCTAAGCAGCGTGATGATTTGATGAGATCGGCACTGTTTCAAAAACGAAGCGAAGTTTTCTTTGATTACATCGCAAGTGTTCGCCGAAGACTTGAAGCTGAAGGAAGGATAAAAATTTACAAAGAAGCCATTAACAAAGTTGACGGACTTGATGCAGAAACTTGAAAAACTTTGTAAGCTCTATGGTTTAACAGAGCGCAAGAAAATGTGCAATTTTGGCTGAGGGTGTTTGAATTTTACGGTGAATTTATAGAGTTTTGAAGATTTTGGAATCTTTGGGGAGATTTTAGCAAGAGTGCTTCGGACCTAGATGAAGGTTTTTTTGCTAAAAGTTTTTTGCGCTTTGCTCTTTTCTTGTCACGCTTTCGCTCAAGATGCTTCGACGGAAAAGGCTGAGGCTATTTTGAGAAAAGCGATTGAAAAACTAGGTGGCGAGCGTTATTTGCAGGTCAAGACAATTGTTAGCCGAGGAAACTTTTCTATTTTTCGTGATGGCTTACCTGCTGCGGTTCAAACTTTTGTTGATGTAATAGTTTTCCCCGACAAGGAGCGAACAGACTTTAAGTTTGGTGGACAGAAGATTGTTCAGGTGAATACAGGAGAAAGCGGTTGGATAGGTGACACTTTGGAAGAAGTTATAAAGGACCAATCTCAAGAGCAGATAAACAACTTCAAAAGAGCTGTTAGAACGAGTATTGATAATCTTTTGCGTGGTGGTTGGCGTGTTGAGGGAGCAACCTTAAGTTATGTTGGGAAGAGAGAAGCAGGAGTCGGTAGAAGAAATGATGTAGTCAAGTTGTCTTATCAAGACGGTTTCGAGGTTGAATTTGAGTTTTCTGCTGACGGCTTACCGGCGAAGACCATTTACAAAGGCAAAAATAGTGAGGGCGAAGAAACAAAGGAAGAGGATAGATATGCTCAGTTCGTTGAAGTGCAGGGCATTTTGACTCCATTAGTTGTTGATCATTTCCGCAACGGAATGCAAGCCACTCGCATAAACTATGTCGAAGTGATTTACAATAAACAAATCCCCGAATCTATCTTCCAAAAACCTGCGAATATAAAGGAACTTAAGAAGGATTTGAAACTTTGAGAATTTGTCGCTTTTGACTCTTCGTCGAGAAAATTTTTGCTGAAGAGCTTTACTTGTAAATAAAGGAAGGGCTAAAATTATCATCGTTACAATCCTTTTTGAAAGGATAGGACGTTACTTGGAAAATGAAAAAGCATCTTTTAGCGGAAGATTTGCCTGTGCTTTTCTATGTTTTGCAACCTTCTCCACCTTATTCTCCTGTTTACTTTAGCGAAGCTTTCAAGCTTTTCGGTTATCCTTTGGAAGATTGGTACAGGGACTCAGAGATTTGGGGGCGGGTTTTGCATCCAGAGGATAGAGCGAGGGTTTTAGAAAAAAGGAATTTCTCTAGAAGAAGAGAATTGAATTTTCAGTACCGGATAGTTTCAAAATCAGGTAGGGTCCATTACGTAAAGGAGAATGGTCTTTTCTTACAAAATGAAGATGGCGGGAAGCTTTGTTGGTTAAGCATTATCGTTGATTTTACAGAGTGGTTAGAGAAAAATACTCAAGAAAATAACATCTATCGTGAACTCTTTGATAACATAAATGATATTGTTTACATAAGCGACTTAAATGGAAAATGGACGGAAGTTAACGCTGCTGTTGAGAAAATTCTTGGATATTCTCGCGAGGAGATTTTGTCGAAACTAAAGACAGAGGACATTGTTGCTCCTGAATACTTGGGTTTGATAGCAAAAAAACTTAGGGAGAAGATAGAGGGTAAAGCTTCAAGCACCGTTTATGAAATTGAATGTATTACAAAGAGCGGAGAGAGGGTTACTCTAGAGTTAAACAGCAGTATTGTCCGCAATGAAAGTGGCAAGCCTTATGCCACTTGGGGAGTTGCATGTGACATCACTGAACGCAAAAAACTGGCGGAATCGCTAAAAGAATCAGAGCGAGAGATAAAAGCGCTTTTTTCAGCACTACCAGAGTTAGTTCTCATAGTTAACAAGGAAGGTAAATTAGTTAAAGCTCCGTCAACTAGGGCTAAGTTTCACAGGAAGTTAAAACCAGGAGAAACACTCGAAAAAATCTTCTCGGGTGACGATGCTAGGTTTTTGATGTTAAGAATCTCTGAGTGTTTAGAGAAGAAGGCTGTGAAGAAACTTCGGGCTGGGTTGCATCATGAAAACAAGGAGATATGGTATGAGATTTACATATCACCGATAAATAAAGAAATGGTAGTTATGACGTTAAGAGATGTGACTGAAGAGCATCAAGCTATGATTGCTCTCAAGGAGAGTGAGGAGCGGTATCGCGATCTTTTCGAGAATGCAAATGACATAATTTACACGCATGATTTGCAAGGAAACTATATCTCATGCAATAAAGCAAGCGAAATTATCACGGGTTATTCCAAAGAAGAAATTAGGTCTCTGAGTTTTGTTGATGTGGTCGCTCCGGAATACGTTGAGGTTGCTAGGGAACAATTCAGAAAGAAGCTCAGAACAGGTGAATCTTCATCTTACGAGGTTGATATAATCTCGAAGGACGGAAGGAGAATATCATTAGAGTTACGGACTCGTCTGATTTACAAAGATGGAAAACCGATTGGAGTGCAGGGAATCGGGCGAGATATAACAGAACGTAAAAAAATCGAAAAAGCGTTACGGGAAAGTGAAGAGCGCTATAGACAATTAGCTGAAAGCATAGTTCATCAAGTTTGGACGGCATTCCCCGATGGCAGAATTGAATTTTTGAACAAAAATCTTTTGGATTATTTTGGCTGTTCTTTTGAAAACGTGATTGATTTCTGGGTCTCCAAGGTCCATCCGGAGGATAAGCTTGGGTTTCTCAGAAAAACCCTCCGTTGTGTTAGAGCTTGTTTGCCTTTTGAGATGGAGGTAAGACTGTTAGGCAAAGACGACAATTATCGCTGGCATTTGATTCGTGCTGTTCCGGGATATAACTTGAAGGGCGAGGTAGTTAGATGGTATGGCACTAACACGGATATTCACAATCAAAAGGAAGCGGAAGCAAAGCTGAGATATTTTGCTTCACACGATATATTGACCAAGCTTCTTAATCGAACGGAATTTATCAACAAGCTGAGAGCCTCAATAAGTGCAGCGCGTAGCGAACCTTCGGCTAAATTTGCAGTTTTGTTCATTGACCTAGACAGATTCAAATTTATCAATGACAACTTCGGTCATGAAGTAGGCAACGAGTTTTTGCAGGTCATAGCCGAACGAATAATATCATGCGTTCGCCCGCATGACATAGTTGCTCGTTTCGGCGGTGATGAATTTACTGTCTTGCTCAATAGCATTTCTAGCTCTTCTGCTGATGTTATTAGAGTTGCTGAGCGAATTATTGGTTCTTTATCGGAACCTGTAGTTATACAGAGTTATAAGATATTTGCTTCGGCAAGTGTGGGAATTAGATTGTTTGATCCTAGTTTACGGACACCAGAAGAGTATCTCAGGGATGCTGATATTGCAATGTATCAGGCAAAAAAGAAGGGAAGAGCCGGATATGAGATTTTTAGCCATCAAATGCGAACCCAGATTGCTAAGTTTTTACACCTAGAAAACGATTTAAGAACTTCTCTTGAAAGAAGAGATTTTATTCTCTTTTATCAACCTATAGTTTCTCTACTTAGTGGTGAGATTGCCGGTTTTGAAGCATTACTTCGTTGGGAGCATCCTTTGTTGGGGATTGTAAGTCCGAAAGAATTTATTGATGTTGCTGAAGAAACGGGATTGATAGTCCCGATGGGTTATTGGGTTTTCCGTCAAGCTTTTCATCAACTTCGCACTTGGCATGAAATGTTTCCGAATTGCAGCGATCTTTTCGTCAGTGTCAATCTTTCTCCAAATCAACTAAAAGACCCTAACCTTTACTTCAAAATTGTTGAAATCCTCAATGAGTCTGGACTTACTCCTTCTTGCTTGAATATCGAAACAACAGAAAAAGCCATCTTAGAAGGTCAAGACGTTGCATCGAGATCGCTTTTGGACTTGAGAGCGTTGGGAATAGGCATCTCAACAGATGATTTTGGGACAGGTTATTCTAGCTTGAACTATCTCAGCCAATTTCCATTCCGATTTCTGAAACTAGACCTTTCGTTTACAAAGAGAATCGAAAGCGATAGAAAAAGCAGAGCAATAGTTGAGGCTATCTTGATGATAGGAAGAAACTTAGACATAAAGATAATAGCTGAAGGTATAGAAACCAGAGAGCAACTTGAAGTTTTGAGAGAATGCGGATGTGAACTAGGGCAGGGTTATCTTTTCTTGGAACCTGTGCCAGCAGAGAAAATAACAGAAATTTTGAGGAGAGGAAGAACTTTGGGACCTAAAGCTTTTCCCACTAGTTTCTAGGAATTTCTTTTGCTGGCTTTTTGGAACGAGCAAGCAAAATAGAATAAGCGCTGTATCGGGTTTGTTGAAAATCATGTAAAATTGAGCTTTCCAAACTGCTTTCGATTGATATAATTGCCTTAGAAGATGTTTCAGCGGTTCTTCCTTTTCAGTTCTTACGCAGTTGTTTTTTCAGGATTTCTTGCTCTTTATTTTTCAGATGGAATCAGCACTCCAATTGCGCTTTTATTTTTAGCGGTTTTGATTTTGGCTTGGTCTATAGAGGATACAGACTGGGCATTATCAGAAAGAACAGCCACGATTTTGATTTTGCTTTTCATTCCGATTCTTTATTTGGATTGGCGATACCAAATCTCTCTTTCTGTCCCAAGAGAAACTGCAGCAGCTTCAAGTTTGGCGAAAACTATTCTTTGTTTAGCGGCTATAAAGCTTTTGCAGAGAAAAGCTAATCGTGACTGGATTTTTATTTACTTGATTTCCTTTTTCGAGATTTTGCTATCGGCAGGAATGAGCATAAGCCCATTGTTTGTGGTTTCAATGCTCTTTTATCTGTTTTTCATGATTTGTTCGATAATAGCTTTCGAGATTAAAAGAACAAGAGATAGAGTTGCAAAAGAAAAGAAACTGAGAGAAGTGGAAAGGCCGATTAGGTTAAGACTTTCCACTGTGGCTGCTGTTCTTTTGGTTTTAATTCTCTTATTTGCGGTGCCGTTGTTTTTCCTTTTCCCTCGCGTTGGTGGAGCGGGAATAGGAGGTGGTCTTGGTGGTGGAGTGGTTTCGGGTTTCTCCGATTCAATTAGATTAGGGGAAATAGCTCGCGTTCAGCAAAGCGATGAGATCGTGATGCGCGTTCGGATAGAAGAAGGCAAAGAGACAGTAAAAGAAATAAAATGGCGTGGAATGGCGCTTGATTACTTTACAAACCTAGGTTGGCAAAAATCTAGGAAAGATTATAGCGAGCCATTTGTTAGAACCGAGAGAGATTTTTTCATCGTTGACGGATTCAACAAAACTCCAAATCTTGTGACTCAAACCGTTTACCTTGAGCCTTTGGATGTGCCTATTTTGTTCGCACTCTCTCGACCTGTTGCTTTCCAAGGTGGTTTCAAGCTGATTAACAAAGATATTGAAGGCGCAATAATGGTTGTGCGTTCGGGTAGTGAAAGGTTTTCTTACAAAGCCTTTTCTGATATTTCCTCACCCAGCGTTGAATCACTGAGGAAGGATAACTCACCTTATACGCTTGGAACTGCCCGTTACTTACAACTTCCTGCGAATCTTGATCCAAGAATTGCTAGACTTGCGGCGGAAATCATCAGTAGATCAGGTGCGTCGAATCGTTATGATAAAGCGAAAGCAATCGAAGAATATCTCCAAAACAATTTCGGTTACACGCTAAATCTAAGAGCTAGTGGTGAACAGCCACTAGCGGATTTTTTGTTTAATGTTCGAGAAGGTCATTGCGAATACTTTGCAACAGCAATGGCTGTTATGCTCAGAACTCAAGGTATAGCCACTAGAGTTGTTACTGGGTTTCAGGCAGGTGAATATAATCCAACTGCTGACGTTTACATTGTCCGTCAACGCAATGCTCATGCTTGGGTAGAGGTTTATTTCCCGAAGGAAAATGCTTGGATTGCTTTCGATCCCACACCAGCGGCAGGTAGAGTGTCTGGAGGTGTTAGTGAAAGCGGAATCCTAGGAAGGGTCAGAAGCTATTTCGATGCCTTAGAAACTTTTTGGGTTCAGTATGTCATCGCTTACGACAATCAAGAGCAAAAATCGCTAATAGGCAGGATTGGAAATCAAAGGAATTTGCAAAACAACTTGTTGATTTGGGGAAAGAAGATAAATGAATACGTTGAGGAATGGTGGAAAAACCTCAAAGGAGAAAGAGGTTTCAGGACAAGTGTTTGGACCGCTACAAAAACATTTTCTTTGATTTTGTTAGCCGTAGCTTTTGTTTGGTTGCTTGAATTGGCACTGAAGAATATTAGGCTTTTGATTGAAAGGCTTAGACTTCGATTTTTCCCAGATCGAGCTTTGCCAAGAGTTGAATTCTACGAGAAGATGGTCAAACTTTTGGCAGAAAAGGGATATGTTCGTCAGGATTCTCAAACCCCATTGGAGTTTGCTTATTCTCTCAATATACCTGAAGTGACGGAGTTGACTGAGAAATACAATCAAGTTCGATTCGGAAACAAACAATTATCGGAAGCAGAAACAATAAACGTGGAGGCTTTACTGGAAAAATTACAGGAAAAACTATTACGGAAAGAAGAAAGTTTTCTGGTTGAATCAAAAGCAATTAGGAATTCTTGATAGACTTATTACTTTTTGATGAAATATCCACGCCTTGCCTTGACCTTGAAATCACTTGGGTTTTTCAAGTTGATCCTGAGCCTTACGAATTTTCCTTCAGGATATTCAGCTTCAGAGTAATACTGAATTAAATACTGCGCTCTTAATTCATTCGTTAACTTTCTGAAAGTTTTTATCAAGTCTTGTTTGTTTAGTTCTGCATTTATTTGGTTCTGGCGGACATCTTTGAGATTGGTTGAGAGAAATTTCGGTAGATATGCTGTTCCGCCGGTTTCTTCAGCGAATTTCTGCATTACGTCTTGACCCTTTTGGCTAATTTTGTTGAGTTTATAGGAGCTGCCGGCAAAGTTTATTGAGTAAAAAACTGCATCTGCGTCTTGTAGCATTTTCAAGATTCTTTCTTGTTCTCTTTTTGACGCTTCGTCACGAACCTTCACTGTGTATTCGTAGAGCGATTTTTGATCCAGCGTGTCTATCTTGCTTCCAAGCTTCCGATAACCTTGTCGAATTGCTGTAGCAATTTGAGTGCTGTTGGTGTCTTCGCCATCGCTTATGGTTAGTATCACTTTGCGACTTTTTGGAGGAGCGTTTTTTTGCAGATAATCTACTGCCATGGCAACCGTGTCATAAAAGGCTGTGAAGCCTTTTGAAGGAGTGAGTTTCTTGATTGCTTGAACAGCTTGTTCGCTTTTTGTCCTTTCCTGAATCAACATGGGTTCGCTGCTTATACTAAAAATCGTTGCATAGTCTTCTGGTCTCATTACTTCTTGCAGGAATTGAATCGTTGCTTCACGTTGAATATCGAAAAACGTTTCTGTGCTAGATGAAAGATCGAATAAAATAGCTATTTCCAGAGGGGTTTTTTCAGCTTCTAAAAGCTCATCAATTTCTTGAAGTTTGCCTTCTTCGCTGAGCCAGAAATCTTGCTTTGTTAGGCCTTTCAAAGGATTACCATCAGTATCAAGAACCGAAACAGGAACCAAAACCAAGCGGGATTGAATGCGAATAAATTCATCTTTATCGGTGTCTTGAGCAATCACAACAGCTTTAAACAGGCAAAAAAAGACTATAAAAAAAATCTTTAGCTTCATTTTCAGCAGTTTAGAATCATTCCTAGCTTGTGTTTTGAAAGTAGCTTCGACTTATGTAAAAGCCGAAGCTACTTGGCCATCATTGATTAACTCGAACCTCGACATTTTGATTTATGCCGCGGCTTACGAGAATTTTAACCTCAACTCTACGGTTTTGGGCGCGTCCTTGTCGTGTAGAATTATCTGCTATTGGCTGAAGTTCGCCAAACCCATAAGATTGCCCAATGCGACGCAGCGGGATATTGTGTTTCTCAACTAGATAATCAATAACGGCTTGTGCACGGCGTTGACTAAGTAGCTTATTCTTCTGAGCATCGCCATCAGAAGAGGCGAATCCCGTGACTTCAATAATGTAGCCTTTTAAGCCGATAGCTGTTTGAGCGACTTGATCCAGAATGGCTTTTGCTTCCGGAGTAAGAACAACACTGCCAACCTTGAAGTAAATAGTTGCAGTTGACTGAACAATGTAATCGTCAAGCGCTGTTATTCTTGCATTGGTTGCATTAACACCTTGCACCGCGGCGTCAGCAGTTTCTTGAGCTTCTTTGGCGCTACTACGTGCTGCACTAGAGATCGCCATCAGTTCATCAATCTGGCTCGAAAGTTTCTGAGCATTTTGCTCGATTTGAGATACTCTCTCTTCTGTTTGCGAAACCTTTTCTTCGGTTGGTGCAATTCTGCTTTCAATCGCTAAAGCCGTTTGAAAATCATCTTTGTCGAAGCGAATTTTGTTGGCAATCAGATTTTCACCATCACCAATTCCTTCAACTTCTAGATTCAAACCACGCACAATCTGCTGAAGCACTACTGGATCGCCACTTCTGAAAAGCCTTCTTTTTGTTCTGATGCTAGTTGATTTGGTTACAACAACCGAGGTATCAACACCCATCGAGTCGCGAACTATTATTTTGTCATCTTTCTTTGACACTACAATACCTTTGATTTTCATCTTGGCGCCAATTGGAACCTTCCTTAGGTTTTCATCTTGAGAAAAAATCCCAACTGCCAAAAGCGCAAGGATTACAAACAAACCTAGAATTCTTTTTACTGATGTCTTATTCATGATAAAAATTCTCCCCTTCCGTGAAATTTCTAAAAAGCTAGGTTTTGAGATGCCTAGCCTTTTTTGAAAGTTGTTCAATGCAAACCTAGTTTTTGTCTTGCAGTAATTTGCGTATTGTTCATAAACATTTTTGAAAACTGCTCGATGTAAATTCCTTTTGGATTTTATAACAAAGTTAACAAAATCAAAAAACTACTTGCTTTTTTCTCAAAAAAATTGTTTATACTTTTCTAGCTTTTCAATTACTAATGTCTAGTTTTTTCCAAAAATTTTTTATTGTTGCCGCTAAGACAGAGTGACTTCGGCTTGACTTGATTTGGTAAGTCGAATTATTATTTAGACTGAATCTAAAAATAAACTTTATTTTGTCAGGAGGGAAATATGGCTGAACTGAAGGGAACAAAAACACATGAAAACTTAAAGAAAGCCTTTGCAGGCGAATCAATGGCGAATCGTCGGTATCTTTATTTTGCGAAGATAGCCGATGTGGAAGGTTATCCTGAAATTGCAGGAAACTTCCGAGAAACAGCCGAAGGTGAAACCGGACATGCTCACGGTCACTTGGATTATTTGAAGGCTTGTGGTGACCCGGCAACGGATTTGCCTTTCGGTGATACTATCACCAATCTTAAGTCCGCCATACACGGCGAAACCCACGAATATACGGATATGTATCCGGGGATGGCGAAGACCGCTAGGGAAGAAGGTTTCAACGAAATTGCAGATTGGTTTGAAACCTTAGCCAAGGCGGAAAAGTCACATGCCGGAAGATTCCAGAAGCTCCTTGAGTCAATCCAGTAACCCGAACGGAAGGCGCTTTTCATTTCAAAGCGCCTTCCGCTTTGTTTGACGAAGCAATTTTGACAATCCTGAGTTTTCGGACTGAAAACTTGAGATTGAAAAGGTATTTGCATTCATTAAGGGCTTAATTTCTGGAGCCTAAGTTCTTGGTGTAAAAAACGGAGGGTTATGGATAAGCAGATTTCTTACGCACCAACTGACGGGATTTCTTACGATCCTACGGAGGAAAAATACTGGTCAAAAGAAGGCTTGAAAAAAGAAATCGAGAGGATTTTCGAGATTTGCCATGGATGTCGAATGTGCTTCAAGTTTTGCGACAGCTTCCCTTCGCTTTTCAGTTTCGTTGATGCTCATGGCGGCGATGTCCGAAAACTTACAGAAGCTGAGATCGAAAAGGTCATGGACGAGTGTTTTCAATGCAAGCTTTGTGAGGTTCAGTGTCCTTATACAGAGCGAGATAGACATGAATTTCGGCTCGATTTTCCGAAATTGGTTCATCGCTACAAAGCCATAAGATTTCGCGAGAGAGGGGCAACTTTGCGAGATAAAATGCTTGGAAATCCAGATCGAGCTGGTAAACTTGCAAGAACTCTCCCTGTTTTCATAACCAACAAGGCAAATCGCAATAAACTAAACAGAATCCTGATGGAGAAGTTCTTAGGGATTCATCGTGAGAAACTACTTCCTGATTTTGCATCGGAAACTTTTGAAAAATGGGCGGAGAAAACTGGAAGAATCAAGCAGACGGGAGAAGTCGTATTGTTTCAGACCTGCTATGTTCAACATAACGAACCTGAAATAGGCAAAGACACGGTAGAGGTTTTCGAGAAAAGTCGTGTCGAAGTGGCTTGTGTCAAAGGACTACGTTGCTGTGGGATGCCAGCTTGGGAGCATGGAGATATAAAGTCGCTACAAGATCAAGCCAGCCACAACATTAAGCTTTTGCTTCCATACGTTGAGAAAGGTGCGAAAGTCGTGGCGATCAATCCGACTTGCGCAATGATGTTGAGGCGTGAATATCCTACTTTGGTTAGGCAGGAAGACAGAGAGGGAGCTAAGAAAATAGCTGAAGTTACAATGGACCCAGGAGAGTTTTTATGGTCAATTCGTAACGAAGAAAGGTTCAATACTGATTTCAAATCAACTCCAAACGGGAAAATTGCCTATCATGCGCCATGTCATCTGCGAGCGCAAGCTGTTGGATTTAAGGGTCGTGACCTGCTTAGGAAAATTCCGGGTGTTTCTATAACGATGACTATGGAATGTTCGGGTCACGATGGCACATTTGCGATGAAAGTAGAAGGTTTTGAGGCATCCCAAAGAGTCGGGAAAAAGGCTTTCGATCAAATGAAACAGCAGGGAGCAGAAGTTTGGGCTACAGAATGTCCGCTTGCTGCAATTCAGTTTTATCAACACACAGGCATAAAGCCATTGCATCCTATGACGATTTTAGCCAGAGCTTATAGAGAGGACGGATTTCCGAACAAAATCTCTAATCAAGAAAACAAGGAGGGTTTATGAGGAAAGTAGAGCGAAGCGAAATTTTAGACTATGTTACATACGAAGAACAAAGACCACAAATTCGTGCTTCTGCAATGAAAGCAAAGGATTTGCGCCGAGTGCGTCTCGGCGAGAATCTAACCTTTCTTTTTGAAAACCACGAGACTGTGCGTTACCAAATTTTGGAAATGATAAGAGCTGAAAGAATCGTGAAGGAGGCTGATATTCAGCATGAGATTGATACATACAACGAGCTTTTAGGTGAGAACGGCGAGCTTGGATGCACTTTGCTTGTTGAAATAGAAGACCCTCAAGAAAGAGCTGAAAAGCTAAGCCGATGGCTCGGCTTGCCGGAAAAGGTCTATGTCAAGCTTGATGACGGAACAAAGGTATTTGCAAAAGTTGATCAAAGACAAAAGGACGACAAAAAAATTTCTTCTGTTCAGTTTCTAAAGTTTCCTTGCGACGGTAAAGTGCCGGTAGCTGTTGGTTGCGAATATGAAGAATATAAAGCTGAAGTCGAGCTAACTCCTGAACAAAGAAAGGCATTAGAAGAAGACCTAATAAACTAAATCTCGATTGAATTCTCCTACTCCCATAAAAATAACGAAAAAGTAGAGAACAAATTAGAAAATGCCTTAAGCACAAAGACGCGAGAAGCTGGCTTTTTCGGCGCTCTTTGTGCTTAAGGTGTTCTAGCCGATTTTTATTTGCAAAAATCACGGGAAACCTGAAGAAATCTTGCTCTTGATGGAATCGGATCAAGAAAGTCTTATTCTTGGATCAAGCCAGCGGTATAGCATATCTGTTAATGTGTTTACGAGAATGTAGGTGATGCTTATGACTAAAACGCAGCCTTGGATCAGGCGATAGTCTAATTTCGATATTCCTTCATCCAAAAGCAATGTGCCTAAACCTTGCCAGCCAAAAATTTTTTCTGTTATTATCGCTCCGGCGAGCAAAACGCCGAGTTGCAAACCGAGAATTGTAACAACCGGAATCAAGCCATTTTTCAAAACATGCTTATAAATTACGGTTCTTTCACTCAAGCCTTTTGCACGAGCTGTTCGGACATAATCTTCGTTGAGTTCCTCTATTACGGAACTGCGAACCATTCTGGTTAGAATTGCGGAAAGCGCTGAACCTAAAGTTATTGCCGGTAGCACAATATCTTCAGGATTGCTACTTCCCGTTGGTGCAAACCAGTTGAGCTTAACTGCAAAGATATAGACTAAAAACGGACCTGTTACGAAACTGGGAAGGCTTATCCCGATCAATGCAAACAGGGATGCGAAACTGTCAATCCATGAACCCTTATTTGTCCCTGCTAAAACTCCGAGCGGAATGGCAATCGTAACAGCAACCAGCATTGCGGCAAGAGCAAGTTTTATCGTATTTGGATAGCGTTCTAAGATCATTTCGATAACGGGCCTATCAGTTCTGAAGGATTTTCCCAAATCTCCTCGAACAACACCACTCAAATATGCAAAATAGCGATTGTCAAAACCGTTCCATACTACGCCTTTTTCTTTTGAGAAACTAATGAAAAAGGCTGGTTTATCGAGTCCGTGTTTTCGTTCAAAAGCTCTGATTTGTTCTGGGGTTGCATTTTCGCCGAGTATTGCGGTTGAGGGCTTTCCCGGTATGATTTCGATTAAAAGCGTGACTAGCGAAACGACCGTCCATGCAACGAGCAAAATCATTCCAATTCGGGTAAGCAGGTTTTTTATCTTATACTTCATCGCTGTTTCTGATTATAAGCCGTCATTTTACTACTCGAATTCTTCATTTTTGTCCGAGATGAATTGCAGCGACTCCGCCTGTTAAATTTTCATACTCAACAGATTTGAAACCAACCTTTTTCATCATCTCAGCCAGTTGTTGTTGGTTTGGAAATTTTGAAACGGAATCAGGCAGATACTCGTAAGCGATGCGCGAACCAGAAATTATGCCGCCAATGGCTGGCAGAATTCTATTAAAGTAAAAGTTGAAAAGTTGCTTAAAACCTGGAACGACGGGAGTAGAAAATTCCAAAACTAAGAGCTTACCGCCAATTTTCAAAACTCTGTATGCTTCTTTCAAGCCTTTTTCCCAGTTTGAGAAATTTCTCAATCCAAAAGCGATCGTCACTGCATCGAAACTGCTTTCTGAGAAAGGCAGATTCAAGCCATCGCCTTCCACGTATGGAATCGAAATTTGATTTTTCAAGTTTTTTCTTTTTGCAATTTCCAGCATAGGACGGCAAAAGTCTGTTCCTATGATTTTGGCTTTTCCGTATTTTTTCATTTCAATAGCTAAATCTCCTGTCCCACAAGCTACGTCCAGCACGAGTGCGTTAGGATTTTCGAGAATGTTTTTCAATTTCCGCACGACGCGCTTACGCCAGAGTTTGTCAATGTTTGCAGAAAGTGCGTGGTTCAAGAAGTCGTAGGCTGGCGCAATTCGAGCAAACATCTGACGGATTTTTTCAGGGTGACGAAAGCTCTCAGTATTTGAGTTTTCAGTTTGTGTTTTCATAGCGTTTTTAGTTATTTTTCGGTGCACCGCTTTTTATGAGTATCAAGTTAACAATAGGCTTTTGCCTGAATTCTTCTGCTACTTTGTTGACGTCTTCCAAGCGAACACTGTTTGCTTTTTGAACCTCATCTTGCACGGAAACAAGCTTGAAAGTATCAACGTCGAGCCAAAGGTCTTCCAGTGATTTTGAATTAAACTCGTTTAAGAACTCTGCTTTTGCTTTCTCAAATTCATTGCTTGTGATTTTTTCACGAAGTAGATCAGTTAGACTGAACTTTGTGGTTATTTGAGTGGTTTCTGTTGTGTTTTGTGCGAGATTATTCTCGTTTTCGCTTTGTAGCGAGATAGAAAATTTGGGCATTGAAAGTTTTGCGATCAAAATTCCCGGTAGAAAATGGGCTTGATGAACGACGAAGGTTTTATCTTTGTTCATTTGAGCGCTTTGATTGCGGATTCTGTAAGTAAGCACTTTGGCTAGGATTGAAGCGGCAAAAAAATTTTTGTCGTTTCTGGCAGCGCCTCTCAAGGCAGACCGAGCTTCTATCAAGTTTTCAGATTGAGCTTCTAAGACTTGTGTGTTTGTGTCGGGAGGATCAGGTTGGCGAAAGGTTGCGGGAATTATCTTATCGGATTTTCTCCAGCCGCCAAATAGTCTTCGGACGGCCATGTAAACTGAATCAGAATCAACATTGCTCCGAATGCTCAAGGTTGCATTGTCAGCGGTTAAATATCTGTCCTTTGCAAATATCAAATCCGCTAGCTCAATTGCTTTAAGGCTTTCGATGGTCCCTTCGCTAGGTCTTCCGTAGGGGAATTCACCTAGCAGTCTTTTAGCTACGGAAATATCGGCAATGTAAGCATCGTCTTTTTGAAGTTCTTCTAGTTTCGCCATTCTTGCACTAAGGACTTTCTCGAAGTTTTCCTTTGTAATTGCAGGTTTTGTGATTGCAGTTGAGAGTATTTCAAAGATTGTTAAAATATCATCCGACTTTCCGCTGATGGAAATTTCGATGTAGTCGTGAGTGCATTCTGTTTTGATGTCGCCTTCTAAATCTTCACGAACGAATTTTTTAGTCTGTTCGCTGGCTAGAAGAATATCGGCTAGTAAAGCCATCATGCCAGTTTTGCCTTTCAGATCGAAGGCAGAGCCACTGTGGATTCTGAGTCTAACAGAAGTTTTGTTGGTTTGCTTATCGTTCCAGATCAAAACCTTCAGCCCATTAAGCAATCTTTCTTGTCTCGGTTGTGACTGAGCTTGAATGAGTTGAATTAAGCAAAATGAAATAAGCAAAAAAGCAAATTTACGTAGCATAGAATTTCACCAAGTTTTTAGAAGCTTTCAAGCTAAATCTTAGATGCTGGCTTCTCAGTTCGTCAAACCCAAAAAGCATCTAAAGCTTTCGGCTTTGCATCTAGTAGCTATAGATTTCCAAAATCGTTCTTGAATGCTAAAATAAATGGTGTCAAGCGGGAGGGAACGGTCATGAAAAAGATAATCAAATACTGCGAAGCTTGTGAAGAGACTTACGCAGAAAAGTTTAATTTTTGCCGGATGTGCGGCGAGCGTTTGAAGGCGGTTGAAATCGACATGCCCGGAAAAGAACGAGAACTTAGCATGTCTTCCGAGGCAAAAAGAGAGTTTATCCCGCTTGAGTCGCTAGATGAGAAAAGAGAAGTCTTTATGCATTCAGACTTCCAAGAGCCTTCTCATAAACTCACCGAAGCTTCATCGTCATTATCTTCAAACAGAGTTGCGGGCGTTTCTGCAACTGTTACAACGCCCACAAATGTCAAGAGTTTCATTTCAAGGGCAGAACCCTTGGGCCTGATGTCTGATATTGTTATCAGGAAAAGCAGTGCTGAGAAGACATCAGAGCCGATTGAAGAAGATTTTATGAGTTATTACGACGAAAAAGAACTTTATCACGTAACCTTTGTAGAAGACAAAGACACAAGAACCAGAAACCTGCTCTTACTTGGCGCTTTCATTTTAGTCACAGCGGCTTGGACAGGCGGAGTTCTTTGGTCACTTTTTGAAAAGAGTCTCGATTTAGGAGACTTTGGAAATTACGAATTGGCTTCAGCCGTTATACTTGAAGATTCTCCGATGGATGTTGAAACAGAAGCGCCGGAAGAGTTGAAGAAAGATAAAGGCGGAGGCGGTGGTGGCGGCGGACGTGAAGAGCCTGATCCAGTCTCAAAAGGAAGGCTTGCTCCGCAAACTAGGGAACAACCTCTGATTACGCCAACAAAAACTATCCCGCAGATGGATACGGAACTAAAGATGCAGGCTTTCACTCAAGGGCCTGAGAGACCTACAAAAGTCACGGAAGAACCTTACGGTGATCCGCTTTCAAAATCGCTGAAACTTTCTGATGGACCTGGCATTGGTGGTGGACAGGGTTCAGGTAGAGGCACCGGACAAGGTTCAGGTGAAGGCACAGGTGCTGGTTCGGGAAGAGGCTCGGGCATGGGCAGCGGTATCGGAACAGGCATTGGCAGCGGAATAGGTGATGGAGGCGACAGTGAAGAAGCTCCAACTGTTAAAAAAGGTCCATCAAAGCGACTAAATATTCTCTACAAACCGCGCCCGAATTATACAGATGAAGCCAGAAAAGCAGGGGTTCAAGGTGTGGTTCGCTTGAAAGTGACTTTTCTTGCCAATGGGACAATTGGAAGCATAACGCCCTTAAACAACCTAGGCTATGGTTTGACGGAGCAAGCCATAATTGCTGCTAGACAGATCAGATTTGAGCCTGAATTAAAGGATGGTGTTCCTGTTACCGTTGTTAGAACAGTCGAATACACATTCACAATCTACTGAAATTCGGTTTTGTAAGAATCAGGAATTTCACGGTGTAAAGTAATCGTTTCAGGTGAGTTTTGAGGAAGCTAAAAGACAGAAGACCGCTCCAACGTTGGAGCGGTCTTCATTTTCTTAAGGTTGAGTTACTCGAAACCTTCTAGCTTTGTTTTTCTTGTTTGCAACAGGCTCCGCCGCCGCAACAACAAGCTCCGCTTTCGCAACAATCACTGGTTTTTACCGAAGTCTCGGCTGACTTTTCAGATGAAGTTTTACAGCACGATCCGCAACAAACGCCGCCCATTGAGCATTTGCCATCTTGACAGCAATCAGGCATACCGCAGCAGTCCTCGCAACAGGATGCTTTTTCACAGTAGCTCGTGCTGGCTACTATTTTGTAACCTTTAGGCTCGTTGGAGCTTGTGATTGTTGCCATTGAAACAACTAGCAAGGTTGCTGTTGCTAAACCTGAAAAAATCAAAACTTTCTTCTTCATAAGCGTTCTCCTTTCTTTGAAATTTCATTTGAAGTTTTTGTGTTTCAAGTCTCAAAAATTGCCTTGACAATTTCGAGACTATTAGAGCAAAAACATTTTCCAAAGTTTACTGCTGATTTATCGAGAAGTATGCTTTGTTTGAACTTCTCGCAGATTTGATTGGGGATCAGGGATCACCAATCAAATGTCTAGAGTTTTTCTATGGCAGGATTTTGGGCTTTTTAGATTAGGAGAACGCGATTTTTCAGATAGAGTTTTTGTGCGCGCTTGATTCTGGTTTGCTGGAGTTGAAAGAAAAATGGTTGCCAGTTTATGGTTTGTGTTTGTAATTCAGAGTAAGTTAAGACAAGGAATTTTTTGTTTTTTTCAATGTTTTTCGGATTATCCAGCAAGTTGGGCATCAAGCCACAACATCCGAAGCTGTTTCCTTGGGATTTTGCAACTTTTGAATCAGAAGACTTTTCGCAATTTCCGAACTTTGCTAGTGGGCAGTGGTAGCTTTGCTGTTCCGCCTTTGCAGTGTCGCAGCAGAACGAACATAATATCCCACTTAGACAAAAAATTTGGATTGCTGCGAAAATCTTCTTTAACATGGTGATTTTTCTTAGCATGGATGCTATCATCGTTTTTCGGTCGAGTCAACTCTTCCGAAACCTAAGGTTTCTATGTATGAATTTGCAGTAACACCAGCAATTACACAGCTTCGGCGTCCAGGAGTGATGATTACGGCTGTAGAGCCAAGTAGTCTCGGAGCCGAGTTGGGGCTTGAACCAAATGATAGGATCGTGCGAGTTAACGGGCATTTGGTGCGCGACTATCTTGATTTTCGCTTTCAAACTGCCGGTGAGACTGAACTGACTCTGTTGGTGAAGAAAGCAAATGGTGAGACTTGGGAAATCGAGGTTGAGCGTGATGAAACAGAAGATTTCGGTTTAACTTTCGAGCAGATAATCCCGCGCCAATGCGCAAACGACTGTATTTTTTGTTTCTGCAAGGGAAATCCGAAGACAGCGCGTCCAAGTCTTTTCGTGCGTGATGAAGATATAAGGCTTTCGTTTCTCTACGGGAACTACACGACTTTGACGTCGGTTACTCAGGAAGAGCTTAATCGTATCGTTCGGCAAAGGCTCTCGCCTCAATATGTTTCCATACATGCGACAGACCTAAAAACCAGAGCGTATCTGCTTGGAGTAAGTGAAAAGCGTGCCGATATTTCTGATAAGCTTAAGTTTCTTCTCGACAACAACATTGAAATTCATGCTCAGATAGTTTTGTGTCCGAAGATAAATGATGGTGAGATTTTACAGAAGACATTGCTCGATCTGGCGGAGCTTTATCCGAAGATAATCTCGGTTGCTGTTGTTCCAGTGGCACTCACACGTTACAACACCGATGAAAGACTTACTCGCGTAACTCCTGAATTCTGTAGAACTGTCATAAAACAAGTTGGAAAACTCCAAAAAGAATTTCGCCGACGTTTTGGAAAGACATTCGCTTTTTTGGCTGATGAAATCTACATAAAAGGTGGCGTGAAAATACCTTCGCGACGTCATTACGGAAATTATCCGCAGATTGAAGACGGAGTCGGAATGATTCGCACCTTCTTGGATTCTTTTAAGAGATTTTTGAGCAAGCTTGAGAAGGGTAATCTCAACGGGGTTGAAAGCATTGTTCCTAAAAGTGTTAGAGGCTCTGCTATGCAGGCGTTTGCAAATGGCTCAATAAGCGAAATGTCTTTTGTGCAATCAGAAGTCTATCCGAAGAGATTGCGGGGAACGATTTTGACGGGCGAAATGTTTGCACCTATTTTGGCAGAACAAATTAAAAATTTGAACTGCCTAATAGGTTCAAGGCTTGAAGTCATAGCGGTTCCAAATACCTATTTCGGCGGTGATGTTGCAGTTGCAGGACTTTTGACGGGGCAGGATTTTGTAGCGTTTAGAAATAAAGTTAAGGGCGATTTTGTAATAATCCCACAGCACACAATCAAATCAGATGAGCCTATCTTTCTTGATGGAATGACATTCGACGAGCTTTGTTCAAATTTCAAAGTGCCTGTCTATCCGTTGGATTTGAAGGGGTTTATAAAGTTTATCTTGAATTTTGGAAAGAGCAATGAAAGCCATTCGTTTCGTCGGAAAAAGATTATCCCTTGAGGAAATTGATATTCCAAAAAACGAATCTGAAACTTTGGTTAGAGTTGTAAGATCAGGCATTTGCAATACTGATCTTGAGATAATTCGAGGTTATGCTGATTTTGAAGGGACTATTGGGCATGAATTTGTCGGGATTGTTGAAGAATCGAATGAAAGACCTGATTTGGTAGGCAAGAGAGTTGTGGGAGAGATAAACGTAGGTTGTGGGGAATGTGAAGTTTGTAAAACAGGTGATTCAAGACATTGTCCTAGAAGAACAGTATTAGGAATACATGGACGTGACGGCGCACATGCTGAATTTTTAACACTTCCGGCAAAAAATCTTATTGAAGTTCCTGAAAACGTATCTAACGAAGAAGCCGTCTTTGTCGAACCTTTAGCAGCGGCTTACGGCATAAACGAGCAGGTTGAAATTTTACCTGAAACAAAAGTTGCCGTTGTTGGAGATGGAAAGTTAGGGCTACTTTGTGCTATGACCCTTGCCTTAAAGAGCAAGAATGTTACTCTGATAGGTAAACATCGAGAAAAGCTAGGAATTGCCGAAAAAAACGGGATTGAAGGTTTGCTAGTTCAAGAGATTGAAGGGAAATTAAACCGAAGTTTCGATATTGTTGTAGAAGCCAGCGGCGCTGAATCGGGGTTTTTGACAAGTTTAGATTTGATAAAACCGCGTGGCAAGATGGTGCTAAAATCAACATTCCATGGGAAGACAAGTTTGCAGATGTGGCAGATTGTTGTTGATGAAATTTCAATCATCGGTTCAAGATGTGGTAGATTCCTGCCGGCTCTGAAACTACTCAGCCAAAAGAAGATTAACGTTCAAGACTTGATTTCCGAAGAGTTTCCCTTAACAAAAGGAATTGAAGCCATCGAAAAAGCCCGTCAAAAGAGCGTTCTTAAAGTTTTGCTAAGGCCGTAGGTTTCTTTTTGAATTTCGGAGGTTTTAAACTCAAAGATTACGAATTTCTTCATCTGCGAGGCATTCCTAGATTTTGATTGTAATCTCTCCGCACGGGATATTTGCAGGAAAAATTTCATCGAATTGGTGGTATTTCTTGGGCGTGTTTTTGTAAAGAATCTCAGGGAGATTTTCATGTCATTTAGAAGCGAAGACTTTGTTATAATGAATCGTGAAAATATCGGCGGAGTGTGTAAGGGTTGCTTATGATGTATCAATCAATTCATTTTCAGTCCAAAGGTCGTGCAACAACGAATGCTTCAAATCCCGAAGTTATAAGGAAAATGAAGGAGATTGTAGGTGAAGAAAATGTTTGGGTTGATCCGCAAAAAGTTGAGCCTTACGGTGCTGATGCAGTCAAAGAGAAGTTCCCGCCAGAGGCAGTTGTTTTTCCAGAAAGCACTGAGCAGGTTTCTCGTATTTTGAAGTTGGCAAATGAATATCGGTTTCCGGTAACTGCTAGAGGTGGTGGAGTGGGCTATACGGGCGGTGCTGTGCCGATAGAGGGCGGAATAGTATTGGGAACAGACAGGATGAACAAGATTATCGAAATCAATGTTGATGATTTGTATGTCATTTGTCAGCCCGGAATCACGACATACAATTTGCAAAAAGAAGTTGAAAAATACGGACTGATGTTCCCGCCCGATCCAGCAAGCTACAAGGAAAGCTACATCGGTGGCAACATTGCCGAAAATGCCGGTGGAATGAGGACTCCTAAATACGGCGTTACTAAGCATTATGTTCTAGGGCTTGAAGTTGTTACGGCTACAGGAGAAATAATAAGAACGGGCGGTAAAACCGTGAAGAATGTTGTTGGATTCGATCTAACAGGGCTTTTCTGTGGTTCAGAAGGAATGCTTGGGATAATAACCGAAGCGACTTTGAAGCTAGTGCCGATGCCTGAAGCCACTGCTACAGTCAGGGCTAATTTCAGGACGATGGAAGAAGCTTGTAAGGTGCTCACAAAGTTCACACCATTAGGAATTTTGCCGATGGCGATGGAAGTTATTGACAAATACTGTATTGAAGCTGTTGAGGGGAGTTTTGCATTTGGTTTGTCAAAAGAAGCAAATGCGATATTGCTTGTGGCTGTTGATGGTTCAAAGGAAGAAGTTGAAAAACAGGCTCGAATAATCGAGGAGATCATAAGGAAAAATGGTGGTTTCGACGTGATGCGTTCCAGAACAAAAGAAGAAGAGGATAAACTTTGGGATGTTCGCCGAGCTATAAGTCCAAGTTTGACGAAGTATGGGGAGTTGAAAATCAATGAAGACGTGGTTGTACCGCGTTCAAAAGTGCCTGAGCTTGTAGCCGGAGTAGAAGCCATTGCCAGAAAATACAACACTTTTGTTGCTAATTTCGGACATGCGGGCGATGGGAACATTCATGTAAATTTCGTGTGTAGTCGCAATCCTGAAGAAATAAGACGCGCAAGAGCTTGTGTAAAAGAAACTTTTGAGCTTGCTATTAAACTCGGTGGGACTATTTCAGGCGAACACGGTATTGGATATGTGAAAGCGCCTTATCTTGAGATGGCAGTTGACAAGCCGACTCTCGAAATCATGAAAGCAATCAAAAAGGTGTTCGATCCAAACGGCATTCTCAATCCTGGAAAAATGTTTGCTTGAGTGTTTGAAAAGTGGCACGAGAGTTGAGGATGCATAGAGAGTAAGAGTGCTAGAAAGATATAAGGAAAACGGCTTCACAAAGAGGAGGAGCCTATGAAACGAGAAGTTGGGTTTTCATTGATTGAGCTTTTGATAGTTATAGTGATAATCGGTATTATTGCGGCGATAGCGATACCGAATCTATTGGCAAGCCGTAGAGCGGCGAATGAGGCGAATGCGATTTCAACTTTAAGAACTTTTATTAGTGCTCAAGCGACCTATCATGCTACTCACGGTAGATACGGTCTCATGAGTGAACTTAGGGATGCTGGATTGATTGACAGTGTTGTTGCTGGAGCAACTAGTCCCTTTACTCCTAAAAGTGGTTACTGGTTTGCTTGTAGGTATGTTACTAATTACGAAAGAATCTATTGGAACGGATCGGCACTGCCAGTGTATCCGGGTGGTGGCTTGAGAGGAACAGGAACGCGTTATTTTTATACGAATGAATCGGGTGTTATTTACTATCATCCAGATCAAGTGCCTCAGGTAGATCAGAACACGAGGCAAATCATAGTAGGAACACCATTGAATCCATGAATTCAGAAAAAGTGACAGAAAACGTCAGTTGTCGTATGCCAATAATTGTTAAAAGTTTGATATTAGAGATTGAAGGAATGCTGTAAAGTTGAGGATTTAAGGATCATGCTATTTTTGGCATAGAATTTGATGAAATATAAGGTGACCGATAAGATAGAAGGTCAAAAATTGAAAAAGGAGAAGATTGGAAAGTATGAGACAAAAAGGTTTTTCGTTGATTGAGCTTTTGATAGTTATAGTGATAATCGGTATTATTGCGGCGATAGCGATACCGAATCTATTGGCAAGCCGCAGAGCGGCGAATGAATCAAGCGCAATTTCTACAATGCGCACATTTACAAGTGCTCAAGCGACTTATCAAGCAACAGTAGGCGCAGGCCAATACGGCAATCTAGCACAGTTGGGTAACGCTGGGCTTGTAGATAGCGTTGTCGCAAATGCTACTTCTGCAACCAATGCAAAGAGCGGATACTATTACAATGTTGCTCCAGTTGCAAACAGTGAAAGAAACTATTGGAATGCAACAGCTCAGCCGTCAGTTTTTGGGACGGGATTGAGTGGAACGGGAACGCGCACCTTCTACACCAATGAATCAGGCGTAATATATTTCTCTAGCAACTCTACTCCACCATCAGCAGATGCTAGCAACAGAGCGGTAACTGGTGGTAGTCCTCTGAATCCGTAGTTGCTTTGCTAAATTTCTAAATTACATAAAGGCACCGAGATTGGTGCCTTTATGTTTATATTTTTGTCTTAAACGTGCTGGCCACTGCAGTCTGAGGTAGTTTCCCCAAGATCGATTGACTTGAAACCGATAGAGTATGTTTATATCATAACAGACGAGCGGGCATTTTTGGGACTTTCTGATTCTTCGAGATAGCCTGTGGCTTTGAGTTTGTTTCGACTATGCAAAAAGTTATTGAAATTGCCAAGAATACTTTTCGTGAGGCTGTTAGAGACAGAATCCTTTACAACCTGATATTGTTTTTTCTTTTTATAACAGCTTCGGCTGTATTTTTGGGTGATTTGACTGCGGGCAATGAGGCTAGAACTATCGTTAATTTTGGGCTTGGTGCCATGCTTCTTTTCGGCGTCTTTATTGCTATCTTTGTTGGCGTTGGTCTGCTTTGGAAAGAAACTGATAGAAGAACTATCTATGCGGTTTTAGCGAAACCCATAACCAGAACAGAGTTTGTTGTGGGGCGTTACTTGGGACTTTGCTTAGTTCTTTTGGTTAATACTTTAATAATGGCAGTAGGAGTTTCGCTTGCACTGCTTTACGTGCGTGCTTCTTGGCTTGCCTTAGCAATCTGGGGAGCTGTGATTTTGATTTATCTGGAATTAAGTTTAATGACAGCCGTGGCAATAATGTTTTCTTCGTTTTCTACACCTGCACTTTCAGCGCTTTTCAGCTTCTCAATTTTTCTTATAGGTCATTTTAGCTCATCTTTGAGAGATATAGCTGAAAGTATAGGTTCAAAATCAGCGAAAGTTTTTTTTAATTTGCTTTACTATATTCTGCCCAATTTGACGCATTTTAGTTTTGTAACAAATGCCGCACACGGTGAGTTTCCAACAATGGTGTTTTTACTGGCTTCATTTTCTTATGCGGTTTTATACATCTTTATTTTGATTACAATTACGGTCGTAATTTTTAATCGTCGAGATTTCAAATAATATATGAGGTCGAGCAGGTTTTTTGCTGTCAAGCTATTAACATTTCTCATCTTGGCTTATACAGCAGTTTATCTTTTGAGCGATTATGTGGAGCGAGTGCGTCCTGTCGTTCCATCAAACGAAGATGAGATGATTATTCTGGATGGTGCAAAGCTGAAAGGATTTTGTCTTGGGCTTGACGGTCTTTTTGCGGATTATTACTGGATGCAGTCGCTTCAGTATTTAGGAAAAAAAATAATGGCCTACGAAAAAGATATTAACATTGACGACTTGACGGTTCTAAATCCTAAACTTCTCTATCCTTTGCTAAATAATGCGACCGAGTTTGATCCCCAGTTCAAAGAAGTTTATTTTTTCGGAGCAGTTGTTTTACCTGCGGTTAATCCGGAAGAAGCCATTAGATTGCTTGAGAAAGGCATTCGTCATGATCCGCAAGACTGGCGGTTTTTTCATTATCTTGGTTTCATTTACTGGAAAATTGGAGATTATGAAAAGGCGGCATCTGTTTATGAAGAAGGTTCGCGCCTAAAAGGAGCGCCAGAATTCATGAAAACAATGGTAGCACGTCTTAGGTCCGAGGGCGGAAGTCGTTCCACCGCTAGAGAAATTTATCGTGAGCTTATGGAAAATACTAAATCGGAGGAAATAAAAAAGGCGGCTATGCTTAGGTTGCTGGAATTGGATTCTCTTGATGAGCGAGATGCTATCAGGCAGGCTTTGAGGCGGTTTCAGCAACAGCAAGGCCGATGCGCAAGAACATGGCGCGAAATTTTGCCAATCTTAGCTCAAGAAAAGGGAATTAACATTCGAGTTGATAATGAAGGAAATCTCTATGATCCGACTGGTGCACCTTATCTTCTGGATGAAGTCCTTTGTGATGTTAAACTAGATGCTGAAAAAACGAAATTGCCGTTAAGATAAAAGTCTTAAGACTAAGTCGAGACTCAAAGTGTTTTCCAAAACAGGATTCAAACGGTCTTAAGAAATCACATTCAGAAATCAAAATTCTATGGACTTTGTGATTGAAATAGAAAATCTTACAAAAGACTATCTGGTTGGATTTTGGAAAAAGAAGAAGGCGCGCGCTCTTGACAATGTTTGTCTTCGAGTTCGGCGTGGTTGTATCTTCGGCTTTTTAGGTCCTAACGGGGCAGGGAAAACTACGACAATAAAAATTCTAGTGAGGCTTTTGTTTCCTACGTCTGGGAGTGTAAAAATTTTAGGGCGTGATATAGCAGATGTCGAAATCCATCGTTTTATTGGCTATTGTCCTGAAAATCCCTACTTTTACGATTATCTAACAGCCTTTGAACTGATGACCTATTTCGGAGCGCTTTTCGGGCTTGACTACAAAAAACGGGTAGAAAAAGCTGAAGAGCTTTTGAGCCTTGTAGGATTGGAAGAAAAGAATTGGCATCAGCAGCTCCGTAAATTCTCGAAAGGAATGCTTCAAAGAGTAGGTTTAGCACAGGCTCTAATAAATTCTCCAGAGGTAGTTATTCTAGATGAGCCTATGAGCGGGCTTGATCCAGTTGGACGCAAAGAGATAAGAGAATTGATTCTTAATCTAAGACGACAAGGGACTACGGTTTTCATGTCAACTCACATTCTTTCGGATATAGAGGTTTTGTGTGAGGAAGTGGCGATTTTACGTGGTGGGAAACTTGTTGCGGTTGGTGACTTAGATGAATTGCTTATGCAAAACAGCCACGAGAACGGCTTTGAGGTTAATCTGAAAAATGTTTCTGCCGATAAGATTTTACTAAGTTTGCCGTCAATACGCTACGTTGAAAAGCCTAGTGGCTTAACAATACATTGTGTTGATGAGGGAGAAGTAGAAAAAATCATAAGACTTGCTAGCTCAATTGGTGGTAAACTTGTATCAGTTCAACCTGTCAAACTTTCTCTGGAGGATTTCTTTGCTAAAGAGATTGAGCAAAGCTAGGGAGCATACAAGAGGAAGTTTTTAATCGAGTAAACATCGAGCAAAGCAGATTTGAAGGGGTAAAAGTATGTTCAGAAAGTTGGTTTGGTTCTTGTTGAGTTTGCTTTTTATTGCAAGTTTTTCTTTAGCCCAAACTACCGAGGTAAGACCTCGGAAGGCGTTGCAGGAAGCACAAACAAAAGCTTCGCAAAGTCAAGAAGCATCTCAGTCTGCTGATGCACTGGCAAAAGCGGCTTTAGAGGCACATGGCGGCGAGAAGTTCAAAAGCATAAAATCTTTAGTGATACGCGGCACGGCGGAAGTTTCAGGCTCGCCTACAGCAACTTTTCCAGCAGGTTTTTCTTTAGTTTTTGCGGGTGATAAGTATATTCTCGAAATAACAAATCCGATTCAGCCTTTCAAACAAACTTACGATGGCAGGCAAACACGCTCTAGTCTTTCAAATTTCAATCTACCGCCAGTCAACAGATTAGGAATGCCGCTCTTGCAAAAACTAGGTGAAGAAGGTTTTGTAGTTTCAGAATTGGAAGGAAAAAACAAGAAAAAGTTAGGTTTCCGTATAACATCTCCCGAAGGTTACTACACAGATTTCTTTCTTGATGAGAAAACAAAGCGAGTTAAATCCTACGAAGCAAGCTATTCTGTGAGAGATCGAATTGTAACGACTTCAGTTGATATTGAAAAATGGAAAGAAATAGAAGGAATCATTTGGCCAGAGCGGTATTATCAGAGGTTTGATCTAGGAAACCTAACCATCTATGTCAGTTTCAAAACAAAGGAGATACTTATCGATCAGCAGATTGACGACGAAGTATTTTCGATAAACTAAAATGCTCTGATTCAGTTTTGTAGCTTCATTTTTTGGTTCTTTTACGATCAATTGGCACAATGAACTTTTTTCCCCTCGATAAGGCTTACAGCATGTTTTAAGATTGGTTCTATAACTTCAAAGCATTCCACGACAGCGTTTGGTGAGCCAGGAAGGTTTATTATCAAGGTGTTGTTTCTGATGCCACAGACTCCGCGTGAAAGTATAGCTGTTGGAGTTTTTTTCATTGTCTGAAGCCTGATTGCTTCAGCTATTCCGGGAACAAGTTTTTCTATGACTTTCAAAGTTGCTTCTGGAGTATTGTCGCGTGGTGAAAGCCCTGTTCCACCTGTGGTTATAATCAGATTCACATCATTGCGATCAGCCATTTTTTCTAAGGTTTGTGCGATTTTTTCGAGATCATCTGGCACGATAATTTTGTCCACAACTTCTGCTCCGAAAGAAAGTAAAAGCCCTACCAGAGTTATTCCCGAAACGTCTGTCGATTCTTGACGGGAGTCGCTAACGGTTATAACTACTGCTTTGATTTGCTCTTCCATTTTTCGTTACCCAAACTGCTAAGATTTTCTTAAGTTTTTAGGATAAGCTGCACCTATAAAATCCTTGCCTTTTTTGAATCTTACAAAATCCATTGCCCAGCATCTATCCATTACGACTAGAAGCCCTGCATCTTCGGCGCGCTTTGCTGCGGCGTTGTCAATTACGCCTTCTTGCATCCACACTGCTTTTGCACCTATTTTGATGGCTTCATCAACAACCTTACCTGCCTCTTCAGATCGGCGAAAGATGCTCACAAGGTCTATTTTTTCAGGAATGGCCGAAAGATTCGGATATGACTTTTCCCCTAGCACTTCCTTTTCGTTTGGATTCACTGGTATTATTTTGTAGCCGTTTTCTTTCATGAAAGAAGCCACACTATTTGAAGAGCGAAGAGGATTAGAAGAAAGCCCAACGACGGCTATCTTTCTGCACTCAGTAAATATCTTTTTAATGGTTTCCGCTTCGTTCATCTTTTTCAAATGTCAGTTCTTGAAGGTTGAATTCTAAGCATATAACTACAAACTTTTATCATGGTCAGAGGCGGTATTGAAACCTTTCGGCCTACGGGAACTTCATAGTTATCAATAAAGGTCGGATTTTTGCCCTCGCTTACTATGAAAAATTTACCGCCTTCGTAGATGATTTTGAGATGATGGCGGCTGATTTCTAAATCACCTTGAAGAGCTACATCAACGGGTTTTGAACGGGAACCACGTCCTATGGTTATTTCGGGTTGGTAGATAGGAATAACATTTTGTCTGACACCATTGCGCCAGATTTCAAGCCTATAGAGTTCGCTGATTCTTTTAACGACCCGTGTTTCTTCGTCGGAATCCCTTTCTATCAATGTTGAATCAGGCTCTTTTGCGGTTCTCTCAATGAAAGTAGAAGGCTCTTTTTCAAAAAAATCTTCTCTTTGTAAGTTTTGAGTTGAAGGTAAAACGAAATCTTTCATTCGAGGAGATATAATCGTCTTTCCGCTTGAGCCATCTTCCCAAGTATGCTGAACTCGTATTTCGCCTTTCTGTAACGTTCCATCAACCTTAATTTCAAGAGATAGGCGTTTAAGTTCGAGAGTTTTGTTACCAGCAAGTTCTTTTGCCCTTTGTCCAAGTATGTATTGAAGAGCTTCTTCCAGACCTTTTCTTTTGATGCCACGCCATTCTTTGTCGTCTTCTTCGCTTATGAAAACGACGTATTCGGAAGGCATCAGAACTTTTCCTTGAGGTAGAGGTAAAAGCTCGCGTCGCATAACTTCCTCAACAGCTCTTGCTACCTGCACAATAAACTCCTCTGCAGGATTTCTGGGTTTTTCCTTGAGAATCGCCTCTTCTAACACTCTTTCTGATTCTTCATCATCTATCCAACGCCTTATTTTTTCCAAAATTCCCATTGTTTATTCTCCTTGAATTTGGATATATTTTTTGTTGACCCAGCCCTTATCGGCGTCTTTCTGATTATTTTTCGGGCGACTATATTCTATCACATCAATCAGATACCAGTTATCTTTGGTGTCAAGAATTCGGGCTTTTGAACCTTTTGGCAGAAGCCCTATAGGTGGTTCTTGAGTTCCTGGACTGGGCCTTATGTTAACATCTGTTGTCGAAATGCCTATGGTTTCCTTAATGGTCTGCCTTTCGGGATTCGTTGGAACTGAAATGAAGTTTCGCAGATAGTATTGAGTAGCGAACAAAGCGATTGCAAAGACCGTAACAAGCATGACTACTCTCAAGAATTTCGACGGTAGAGACCTTTTGTTTTCCGGGAGAACAATTTCTGCTTCTGGATAGGATGCTACTCTATTTGCCCCCCAGAGAATTTGGCTTCTCTGATTTGGTGTTATTGGAGTTGAATCAAGATTTGCGACAACTTTTTGAGTTATTTCCGTTTGACCTAAATCGTATGAAGTTTCAAACTTGGGTGTTTGAGGGATTACTTGTAAAGGGAAGTCGGCAGAAAATCTGGCTTGTGGCTTTGCGTTAGCAAGCAAAGTTTCTGGTTCTTCTTCGTAAAAATCTCGTGAAGTGCTGGAAGGCATGAAACTTTGTTTTATTCTAAACAAATCAGCCCAAAAACTTTGCACGGTTTGATAACGCTTGTCGGGTTGGCTTTGTGTCGCTTTTTCGAGCACGTAAAGAAGGTGTTTTGCCCAAGGCTTTTTCTCGAAGCGTTCAGGTAGGCTCGTAATCGGCTTTCCGGTGAATTGCTTTGGTAATTCTCCTGTAAGCAAAACATAAACAGTTTTTGCAAGTGAGTAAATATCTGCGGCAGGTGTGATTTTGTTTGTTGCTCCGTCGGCTATGAGTGGATTATGTTCTGGTGGAGCATATACGTTGGTTCCAACCAACGTTACAGGGGTGTCAAGGTCTGCAAATCTAACCACGCCGAAATCAGTTATCTTTACTATTTGCCGATCAGCTGTGAGAAGAAGATTTTGTGGTTTGATGTCGCGGTGAATTATGCCTTTTTCGTGTGCGTGCATCAGCCCAGCACAAACCTGTTCTAGGTAGTAAAGCACTTTGTCGAGTGGCAAACCATTCGGCTTACAGAGTTTTGAAAGATCGCCGCCGGGTAGATATTCCAAAATTAAGTAATGGAAAATTCTGCCCTCTATATTTTTTGCTGTTCCATGGCCTAATCGGCTGACTATGTTCGGATGACGTAGTAAATCAAGAGCAATGGCCTCATTTTTGAGATTTTCAATCAATGTTCTTTCCAAATCCGGTTCAGGTTCACCTTGGAGGTAAACATTCAATGCTTTGATTACAACCCATGCAAATGGAGAATCAGGAGCGGCTAGAGTGTCGCGTGCAAGGTATATCTCTGCGTAACTGCCTTCCCCAAGTAGTTTATGAATGTCATATCGGTTGCTGAGGCGGCAGTTTTCTAAATGAAGCCTAGTAGTCATTGTCTAGAGTGTTTACCCCTTTGATACATTTTAACTCAAAACTCCAAGCGAACAGAGATTTTTGTTTCAAAAATTCGGTGAATCTGGCTTTGTATGTTCGGGTTTATAGCCTAGATCACTTTTGATTAGAGTTTTTCAGAGCTTCGGCATTTCTTTTTAGACCTTGCAGTTTTGCTCTTTTCATAGGGCTTCTTCTGAATCTTTCGATATATTGCTCATGTGTCATTGATAAGATGGAATCTATGCTCACGGAAGTTTCGTTATTGCGTGGATGGAAACGATTTTCTTCCGTTTCTTTTTGAAAGCGGTTCCAAGGGCAGACTTCTTGACAGATGTCACAACCGTAAAGCCAGCCATTTAGATTTTCTTTGATTTTTTCAGGTAATTCTGGTTCTCGAAGTTCTATCGTAGCGTAGGAAATACAAAGATTAGAGTTAACGACATAAGGCTCAACGATGGCACCGGTTGGACAAGCGTTTATGCAAGCTGTGCAACTCCCGCAGTGATCAGTTTCAATTTTCGTCTCGTCTTCAATTTCTATGTTTACTAAAATCTCGCCTAGAAAAACCCATGAGCCATAATCTTTTGTGATTAAATTTGAGTGCTTGCCAATCCATCCCAAACCAGCTCGCACAGCCCAGGCTTTTTCCATAATGGGAGAAGTGTCAACGCAAATTTTTCCTTCTACTTCATGGTCAAGAGTTTTTATAAACTCAAGTAGTCGTTGCAATTTCTCCCGAAGGATTTCGTGATAGTCATCGCCCCAGGCATATCGTGAGATTTTTCCTTTTTTTGGAGTTTCTTCGTGTTGAAACGGTGTGTAGTAGTTCAGCGCAACAGAAATCACGGTTTTGGCTTGAGGGAAAAGCAGTTTTGGATCGGTTCTTTTTTCAGGCTCTCTTGCCATCCAAAGCATTTCTCCATGAAAGCCTTTCTCTAACCACTTTTCGAGCAAATCTCTTTCATGCATCAAGGTTTCTGCTGGAGCGAAACCAACTTTGTGAAAGCCGAGTTCTAGAGCTTTTTTTCTGATTTTTTCTGCTATTGTTGAAGCCACGATTTAAGTATAAGACAAAACAGAAAAGGCTAGCCATTTTTTGCTAGCCTTTTCAGAGGATTGCAGGAATTCAGATTTCTTACTTTCAGAAATTCGGATTTTCTTACTTTTCAGAAGTTTAATTTGATTCCGAACTGGAATTGCCTTTGATCGTAAGCGGCAGTTGGACGGCTTAAGTATTTCCTTCCAGACCTTCTTCCAAAAGCGTTTACATCTTGGAAGAAAGGTGAAGCGGCAGCTTGGTTGAAGCGGTTAAACAAGTTAAAGACCTCTCCAATCAGGTCTAGCCTTATTCTTTCACCAAAGTAAATGGCTTTGGTGATACGGAAATCAAAAGAAGCAAAGCTCTTTGTGATGCCCATGTTGCGTCCTAGATTGCCGATGGAGAATTTGCCATCAGTAATCAAAGGAGTGCATCCAGCTGTGCCGGGTAGACACAATGTGCCGTCAGGACGGACGCTAGGACGATCTGTTTGCGTTGACTGGTCATTATTCGTGTCAACATTGGTGATGATGTTGAACGGACGACCAGATGAAATCTCGATGATAGGTGCAATCGTGAAGTCTGCAAAGAATCTTCTCACGAAGTCATCGGACTTTCGCCAATTTTGAGGCGAGGTTAAAACACCGCTGAAAACGAAGCGGTGTCTTTGATCGAAAAGCGAATCAGCTTTTTCTAGTTGCGGTCTAGTGACATCTTGGGCAATCAAAAGAGTTTGCAAATCTGATGAGTCATCAATTGCGTGTGACCATGTGTAGGTAGCAAAGAATTGGAAGTTATTTGCGAAGCGTCTTTTAACTTCCACATTCATGGCATCATAATTTGAGAATCCACTTGAGACCTGTGCATTCACAGCTCCGAAGGGACTCAGCACACCAGGAGTTCTCAAAGTGCCTGCAAGTTGTGAATCTAGAACGGCTTTAGTTACAGCGCCGCCGGAAAGAGCCTGTGCAAGGAAGTAGTTAGGAGCATTGGGACGGAAGAAGTTGGCTATAGCTGGAACTATAACTCTTCCGCTTGGGCATTGAGCTATCATTCCCGGAATGACAACCACACAGGTTACACCATAAGCGTTGGTGAAACTCGATCCGGGCGCAGACGTCGGAATTGATATGCCTGCTATTGCTTCGGTGGTGCTGTTAGGGTTACGATTTGCAAAACGGGCAAAGTTTTGGATTTGAAGTGCCGTGTTTGGCGTGTTCAAATCCGTTGGTTTTGGTAAGTTTCTAGCCGCAACTCTTATGTAGCTGATAGAAAATGCAATGTCCTTGGTGATTTGTTGTTCAAATCCTAAGTTTGCCTGAAAAGCTGAAGCATATTTGAAGTCTTTTTCAACAGACAGGATGAATGGCAAAACTGGTCCAAAGCCGGGGAAAGTTTGATCGTTGAAGCGTTGACGTCCGAATTGATATTGGGCTGTTGGCGCCGCTCCGGGCGTGAAGACTCCAGTTGGGCATACAGGATTTGTTGTTGCGGCAGTGCAAACAGTTCCATGGAAGACCTGGGTAGCATTCAAAAGCGCATTCGGAGCAGGGCTACCCGGTGTCAGAACTGATTGCTGTTGTTGTGCGGCGTCTGCAATGTCGGAATTAAATGCGATTGCGAGAAGTGGGTGATCATAGAAAAGCCCAGCGGCCGCTCTGATAAGCGTTCTGCCGGTTCCGAAAACATCCCATGCAATTGCCAGACGAGGTGCAAAGTTATTCTTGTCTCTTGGGAATCCTTGTTGAACTCCAACAGCATCTTGTGCGGCAAGCAAATCCGTGGTAGAAAGCGTTATACCAGTGAGAGGATCACGAAACGGCGTCGGTGCTATTGTGTCTGTTAATTCAACATCATAACGTATTCCGTAGTTAAGTGTAATTCGTGGGTGAATTTTCCACGAATCTTGGGCATAGAAAGCTATGGGGACATTTTTAATTTTGTTTATTGGATTACCAAATCCCTGGATAAAGATCGAAGGTAATCCTAAACCGTAGGCCTGAACAGGTGTCAGATCGGGAGCGCCAAGGGTAGCAAATGCTGGATTGAGATTACCTGCTGCAAAGGGACCGAAGTTAAAAAGTCCAGCAAAATTAAGCTCGAATCTCACTGATGGAATCTTTATGTAGTTGAAGTCGCCTCCGAATTTGAAATTATGTTTTCCAACGATTAGATTGAAGTTATCGGCTATCTGGAATCGTCTTTCAGTTCTAACAACTGGAGAGAAAAGCTCTCTTCCTATAAACGCTGTGCCTGAAATGTTGAAAGCTACTGCATCGCCGTTTTGTGAGCGGAAAGTTGTGTTTCTTTGGCCATAGCTGAATCTGATTTCATTCAAAATGTTGGTTAGGAAATTAGAGTTGAGACCAACAGTGAAGGCATAGTCTTTCGTATCAGAAACACCTGTTCGCGAGAAATCGTTTTGTCCGAGCGATTGATTTTGTGACTCAACCTGAATGCCTGTAATCTTGCTAGGATTGTAGCTGAAACGAACAGTTAGTTGGTTATTAGCGTTAAATGTGTGATCCCCGCGAATCGAAAAGAAATGGGTTTTATCGGTGACCGGGAAAACTCTTTGTAGTTGGTTTAACGGGCGAAAAGCTATATCGCTTATCGGAACAGGTGCTCCTGAAAGCAAAAACCTTTGGCCAACTACCTGTCCTGCTGGTATCGGTATCGAACCGCCAGGGCTTATCAGTGGGTTTACACCATTCAAGGCTGTATTTGACCCGCTGGAAGCCAAGTAGAGATATTGAACTGCGGCATTTATCAATGTTGGATTACCGCTCGCAATCAGAGATTGCGCAAATTGAGCTTGTTGAGGTGTTAGAAAATTAAAAGTCTGGGTAAATGGAAGTATCGGAGGTCCTAATGTTATCGAGGCTGTTAAACCTTGCGCAACATCGCTAGTGAAAAATCCTGATTCACGACGCTGTCTTCCTTCAAATGCAGTGAAGAAAAATGTCTTGTCTTTTTTTATGGGACCGCCCAAAGTGGCGCCATATTGCACTCTGGTGAAATCAGGCTTATCACTCGTTGGCGCAAATGGTGGTCTTGCTTGAATTGATTTGTCTCTGACAAAAAAGAAGAGATTACCACGGAAGTCGTTTGTGCCGCGTTTAGTAACAACATTAACGACGCCACCGATTGCTCTACCGAATTCCGGCATGTAGGAATTCGTCGAGATTTGATATTCTTGAACTGCTTCTTGACCGACAGTTGAACGTGCTGTGTTTACTGAGTTATCAGTGAAATCCACACCATCAACTTGCACTAGCGTTGAACGTCCGCGCTGTCCGCCTATGTTCAATCCCGATGTAGGAGCAGGGCCTATCGGACGGCCATTGTCTCGATTGACGGTTGAGATAGTCAAAGCAAATCCTATAGCGCTTCGCTCGTTTATCGGTAGGTTTTCAATTCTAACTTGCTCTATTGTTGTAGAAACAGCAGTTCGGCTGGTTTCTATCAGCTCCACCACGTCTCCTGAAATAGTGACGACTCCTCCTCCGATTTCGCCGATCTCAAGCCTTATTTGCAACTCGGCTCTCTGTCCAACTGTTAGTTGAACAGGTGATATTATCACTTTTTTGAAGGTGGGGGCTTCTGCCGTTATTTCGTAGTTTCCAGGGATCAACCCGATAATTTGGTATTCCCCTGTGGCGTTCGATTGAACAGTTCTAGTAAGCCCGGTTGCTAGGTTTTTTGCAGTGACGGTCGCTCCTGCCACAACAGCACCTGTCGGATCGGTGACCGTCCCTACTAAATCAGCCGTGCTTGCCTGCGCTTGCGCATGAACTTTCGTTGGTGACACTGAAAGCACGATAGCAAGCACTAAAGCAATAGTTGCTACCGTCTCGATTAAACATCTGCTTCTAGTCATAAAAACTCACCTCGATTGTAAAGATTTTTCTAGCTTTTGAAACTTGTAACCTAAAAATTGAATAAATGCAAGTTTGCAAGCACCATCTTATAACAAAAGTTGAAAAAATGTTCAGAAGTATTGAAAACTTTCGTAATGACGTATCTCGATGCATAAGGTGATACAATTTGAAAATTGTGGATTTTGTAAACTCATTAGGTTTTACTGGACATGCAAATAGTAAGAATCTCTTTGCCGACACCTTTAGTCGTGGGTGATGTTAATGTCTATCTAATCAAAGATGATCCAATTACTTTGATTGATACAGGCCCGAAAACCAAGCAAGCTTTAGATATTTTGCGTGAAAGGCTTGCTCAAAATGGAGTCAAACTTTCTGATATTCGTAGAATTGTTTTGACACACGCTCATGAAGACCACTGCGGACTGGCAAAAACAATACTCAACGAAGCAAAAGACGTGAAAATTTTTGTTCATGAATGGGAAACTGGTCACCTGTTTGGTAGATTTGATGGAAAAGAAAGTGAAATAATGCTTCGGCGAGTTGGTGTCCCTGATGATGTGATCGAGAAGATGCGTCGGTTTTATCGAAAGATAAGATTATTGACCGATAGCTTACATGAAGGTGATTTTGAGGTTTTGTCTGATGAGACAGAGCTTGAGTTTTCAAAAGGTGTTTTGAAGGTTCTTCATACTCCTGGCCATACGCCGGGTTCTTGTTCTTTTTTCAGACAAGCAGATAGAACTTTGATTTGTGGTGACTGCGTGTTGAAGAGAATCACGCCAAATCCTGTAATTTCGCCCGATCCCTACGACTCAAAACGTCGTTTTCCATCGCTTGCTGAATATCTAGTTTCGTTAGCTCGTCTTCGCTCTCTTTCGCCAACTTTAACACATGGTGGCCACGGTGATTCGGTAAAAGATTTTGAAGAAATTTTTAATCGCTACTTACGGGCAATTGAAGAGCGCCAGCGCAAAATCATCTCACTGGTGACGAATGAAGGCATCACGGGTTTTGAGGTCGCTACAAAAATGTTTCCTTCGGCAATTGAACAAGATCATCAAAGGTTTCTGGCAGTATCGGAAACAGTAGCACACCTTGATTATGCGGTTATGAACGGTAAAATTGCTTTGGAAATAAGACATGATGGTGTAGAGTTCTACAGGAGAATTTGAGCTTAGCAAAGTGGGAAATTAGTCTTTTGAAGTTAAGTAGTGAATTATGTCTATTAAAAGAACTAATATCGGAGGATAAAGAATGAATTCTGTTTGGAAAGTCGGTGAAAAGAGTCTCGGCATTGCGGCAGCTACGAACATTTCAAGATAATTTCCTATTATCCAACCTAAACCTAAGCTTATTCCGATGCCGAAAATTAGAAATGCAAATGCTACTGATCTTGAATAGGGCCTCTTTTCTTCCTCTTCTTCAAAAATCGAGTTATGCAGTTTTTCCGAATCGTAAGTGTATTTTTGAAAACCTTCTCTGAGCCTCGATATTAGATGAATGAAGCCGATGACCGACAATGTAATTAAAGCCATTTTTCCGAAAAACTCTGCGTTAGCGAAAAATCTCGGTCTGAAAATAGCCACGAAAAATATGGAAAGAAAGAGTGCAACTAGAGGAAATATGACTTTTTGAAGTGCTATAACTTCTTCTCTTTCGGCTTCTATAATGCGATCAACTATCTGGTTATAGCGTCTCTCCAGTGCTATTTGGCGGAGTTTTCTAGCATAGTAATTATCGGAAAACAAAATTGAGTCTTCGCCGTTAGCGCTTTGTGCTAATTGTCTATCGAAATCTTTTCTCTTTTGCGGATCGCTTAGAATTTCGTATGCTTCCGCTATGAGTGCAAATCTCTTAGTAGCTTCTTCTGAACCGCCATGTAGATCAGGATGATATTGTTTGGCTAGTCGCCGATAAGCACGTTTTATTTCTGATGCCGAAGCCCTCGGTGAAATCCCTAAAACCTTATAATAGTTAATCACCATGATAAAAACGGACTTCAGAAGTTTAACAAAAGCAATAAGATTATAACATAATCCAAACTCTACTATAAGGAAATCTTAGACGGTTTTTTGGAAGAGATAATCGGACAATTGCCATTCTTTCTCAGAAATTTTACTCTTATTTTTTTGAATATGATAACGCAAATGGTTGATCTAAAGAATCAATACGAGAAAATCAAGGACGAGATTGACAAAGCAATTCTTGAATGTGTTAGCTCGACTGCCTACATAAATGGCCCAGCTGTTGAAACTTTCAGTAGAAACTTAGAAAAATATCTGAGTGTAAAGCACGTTATTCCTTGTGCAAATGGCACAGACGCCTTGCAGATAGCTCTCATGGCGCTCGATTTGGAGCCGGGAGATGAAGTAATAGTTCCGGCATTTACGTTTATTTCAACCGCAGAAGTTGTAGCTTTGCTAAGACTAAGACCTGTAATGGTTGATGTTGATTTTGAAACCTTCAACGTTACAGCAGAAAACATAGAAAAAGCTATTACGCCTCGGACGAAGGTTATAATGCCTGTGCATTTATTCGGTCAGGCTTGTGATATGCAATCAATCATGGAACTTGCTGAAAAATATGGTCTTTATGTCATCGAAGATAACGCTCAGTCAATCGGTGCAGAGTGTATTTTTTCTGATGGAACTAGAAAAAAAGCAGGGACAATTGGGCATATTGGAACAACATCCTTCTTTCCGTCGAAAAACTTGGGTTGTTACGGCGATGGTGGAGCGATCTTTACTAACGATGATTTGTTGGCTGAGAAGATGAGAATGATAGCAAATCATGGACAATCAAAACGCTATTATCATGACTATATCGGTGTTAACTCACGTCTTGACTCAATACAAGCAGCGATTTTGAACGTCAAGCTAAAATATCTCGATCAATACTGCATGGCACGGCGGCAGGCGGCTTCGTTTTACGATGAGGCATTTTCCCAGATAGAGGAGATTCAGATTCCAGCACGCGCACCTTACTCGACCCATGTTTTCCATCAATACACCTTGAAAGTGCCGAGTGATAAGCGCGATCGTTTGATCGAATACCTGAATGCTCATGGAATTCCAGCAATGATTTACTATCCAATTCCGCTAAATCGTCAGAAAGCGTTTGCTGAGTTTGTAAGTCCCGATTTGAATCTACCAGTAACGGAAAAACTTTGCAGTTCAGTTGTATCTTTGCCGATGCACACTGAACTAAGTGAAGATATTCTAAGAACCATAACCGAGAGAGTAAAGAGATTTTTTACCACTTAAACCCAAACATGAATCTATCACTGACGAACTTGATAAAGCGTCTTGCCAGTATAGAGGTTGGTTTAGGCAAGGCTTTTATTGCAAATTTTAGTTTCTCATTTCTAAATGTTTTGCTAAGTATTGCCTTTACTAGAATCTATGTTCAGTATCTCGGAGCTGAGGGTTACGGAATCATAGGCTTTTACAATTCTCTATCTGCATTTTTCTATTCTTTTGACTTCGGTGCTTCGGCTACGGTTAACCGCGAAATGGCAAGAACTTTGGCTCAGCCTGAAAAGCTTCAACAGGCTAGAAATATAGCTCGTTCGCTTGAGTTTCTAGTTTTGATCGGAGCGTTTCTGGCTTTAGTCATTCTCAGCTTAATCTCTTTTCCAGCCGCTTACTATTGGATCACCCCCAAATCGCTTGCCCATTATGAGATTTTTGAATGCTTCCTTTTAATCAGCTTTACAATGTTTTTCAACATATTTTTTAGCTTTTATCAAAGCGGACTAATGGGAATGGAAAAGCACGTTCTAATAAACTCCTGGATGTGCTTTGTTGCGGTGATACGCTATTTCGGTTCTGCCGCGGTTTTAATCTTCATCTCAAGTAGAATTCAAGCGTTTCTTCTTTGGCAGTTAGTTGTGATTTCTTTAAAGACTTCAGTTTTGTTTTTTCTTTTTTGGAAAACAGTTTCTGGCTTTTATCTTGCAAAGATTGACTTAAAACTCTTAAAATCCATACTTCGCTTTACTGCGGGGATTTCAGTTGTAGGACTTCTGTGGTTGTTCGTTGTCCAAACAGATAAGATCGTCTTAAGTAAAATTCTGGATTTAGAAAAGTTTGGTTACTACTCATTTTCAGCGGGCGCCATAGTATTGATATTTGGAATTTTGGTGACGCCTTTATACAACTTAACTTATCCTTTGTTTTCCAAGCTGGTAGCATCTGAACAGATGAGTGCTTTGAAGACAAATTACCACACAAGTTGTCAATTTTTGGCTACTATTGCGGGTCCCGTAGGTTTCTTTTTAGCTTTCTATTCAAAAGAGATTTTGCAAATATGGCTTAAAAATGAAAGCTTCGCATCGAACACAGCTTCAATTTTATCGCTTCTATCAATCTGCTGGATCGGATTTTCTGTTAAAGTGATTCCCTACCGCTTGCGGCTTGCTCATGGTTGGGTGAGATTGGATTTTTACGAAAATCTCATTGCTATTTTCTCGATAGGAACTTTAGTTGCATTAGGGGCTATTTTTCACGACGCAGTCGGCGCTGCTATTGGCTTGAGTATTTTTGCATACACTTCTGCAATCGTCACTGTTTACCTAACTCATCGTAAAGTCCTGAAAGGTGAGTATAAAAAGTGGCTTTTTGTGGATAATTTCTTGCCTCTTTCAGTGGCTTTATTAGTAACAGGACTAGGAAGATACACAATCGAATTTTTTCTTTCGACAGATTGGCTTAAAATTCTAGTAGGTTTGTTTTTCGCAGGGCTTTCGATGGTAGTTTCAATTTTGTTTTTGAAAGATCTGCGCGAATATATTTTCAACAGTTCGCTTGGGTCAAGGATACTTAGCGTTTTCTACAGGAAAATTACGGAAGAAAGGATTGAAACAGATAAATCGTAACTTTTCTTATGCATTTCGATTTGAGAAGACCAAATGATTGTTGCTAGTCTCTGGTTATGAAGTTTTTAGCTTTTGCAATAATTCTGTCCTTTGTTCTCGGAGCGGCAGAATGTTATAAGCCAGTTACGAAATCCGGGCTACCTGCACATATTAAGACAATCGCTGTACCGGCTTTTCAATTTGAACCTGAAGGACTACGGTATCGAATAGAATCCAGATTTAGCGAAGCTGTGATAAAGGAACTGATGCGTCGTAGTCGGGGTATAAAAATTCAGGGCAGTAGGGAAGGAGCAGACGCGGTAATAGAAGGCACAATACGCGATTTCAGTTTTACAGGTGTTTTGCTTGACAGAGAAGGTCGAGCCAGAATCTATGAAGTAACTATAGTTAGTGCTGTTACCTTGATAGATGTGAAGGAAAATAAAATCCTCTTTGACAATCAAAACCTTATATTTCGCGATTCATTTGATTTCTCGCAAGACCCGCGTTCGTTTTTTAACGAGGAAGACCCAGCCGTTGAAAGGATAGCGCGAGCTTTTGCTGAGTCTTTGATTTCGTCTGTCATAAACGGAATTGATGTTCGCAGAGAGAAAAACGATAGTTTTAAAACCAGGAGATGATCATCGAACTGGAAAAACTTCGCCAGCAAGTAAAGGTAGGTGATATAAAGCCTTTCTATTTGTTTTTTGGTGATGAAACCTTTTTACTGGAAAGTGCGGTTGAGACAATCAAAAAAAAGGTTTTGAAAGATTCGCCACGTGCTTTTAACGAAACAGTATTGGATTTGGAAAAAGATAGTGTAGAAAGCGTCGTTTTATCAGCAAGAGAGCTTCCATTCAACTGTGAGCGAAGAGTTGTTGTAGTCAAGAATGTTAGAATATCTTCAAACTCTGCAAAAGATACCATCAAAGAAAAGGACGAACCTGCCTTAATTAGGCTTTTCGATTCGGAGCCAACAGGTGTAGTCATTTTCATTGCTGACGAATTTGACAAAAGACGAAAAATGGCAAAAGTCTTTTTGGAGAAAGCTGTAGTTGTGGAATTTGAGAGATTGCGAACAGATGAGCTAATTTCGTGGATTAAAAAGAAATTTGGAGAGTTTAAAGTTTCAGCCGATACTCAAGTGATAAGTCAACTGATTGAACTTGTAGGAAATTCGCTAAGAGAGCTTAACCTTGAATGTGAAAAACTTGCTATAGCATCTCATTCGCAAGACAAACTCGTAAGCCTCGATCTCGTCAACCGTCTTGTTGCAGATTCTAGAATACCTGAAGTTTTCGATTTAGCCGATTATATGTTAGGAAGAAATACAACAAAGGCTTTCTACACCCTAAAGAAGCTTCTTGATGAAGGAGTAGAACCTCTAATGTTGTTGGGTTTAATTGCAGTGACTTTTCGCAGATTGTTGATTGCGAAGGAGATGATGAAAAAAGGAATTGAACGAAGCCGAATCATTAGTGTGGCCAAAGTCCCTTACAGCAAGCAAGAAGAATTTTTTAGAGTGGCAAGGAGAACAAGTACCCAATCGCTCTTGCTCGTTTTAGACAGAATCAATAAGGCAGATATTGCAATGAAAACCTCTGAAACTTCACCACGCCTACAACTTGAGATGTTAGTTTTGGAATTAACAATGCAAGACTTGGTCTCGCAATAACAACTAAAGAGCAGAAACCAAAGTTTAGAAACGCTCCCACGAAAAGATTTTAGTTCAAGTAAGCAGACGGTTTGTTTATTCAAGCGATTTATGAAACCTCTGGATAAACACTGATGAATTTACCTTTTCTGCCCTTGTCTTCAAATTTAACGATGCCATCAATTAAAGCAAAAAGAGTATCATCTGCGCCACGCCCGACATTTTTTCCGGGTTTCCATTTTGTTCCGCGTTGACGTGCTAAGATGTTCCCACTGCGAACTCTTTCGCCACCAAATTTTTTAAGTCCCAGTCTTTTCGATGCTGAATCTCTTCCGTTTCTCGAAGACCCTACACCTTTTTTATGAGCCATAACTTTTTCCTCCTAAAGTCCGAAATCAAAAATCACCTATTTTTATCTCGGTAAATCCTTGACGATGACCTTTTTTGCGTTTGTATTGTTTACGACGCTTCTTCTTGAAAACAATTATTTTATCGCCCTTACCGTGTGAAACCACAGTGGCTTTTATTTTTTCTGGGCTTTGCGTAATTTTGCCACCGTCGAATCCTAAAACTACTTCAAGCTCAATTTCTTCACCTTCTTTTTTATCAGCAATTGAAGGGACTTTTATTACTTGTCCGGGTTCGACGATGAATTGTTTTCCGCCACTTTTTACGACCTTATAACTCATTATTCTTCTCCTTTTGGCTTAGCTGAAAAGAAAAATTATAAAGCCCAAAGAGCACTAAATCAAGTTTAGCTTTTGTTAGCGGTTGTGAAGTCAAAACAAGACTTGATTTTGTTCGGAAGATTTGATTTTCCCAATGTCTTCGTGAATTTAACAGTAAAGGTCCGAAAAAACGGAGCAGAATACGAAAACCAGTTTCAAAGTGATCATTTTTGCCTTTTGAAAAGTGCTCTCAATGCTTGTCCGGTATAAGACTTACTAACTTTTGAGACTTCCTCAGGTGTTCCGGTGGCTACTATTCTGCCACCTCCTTCTCCTCCTTCAGGACCTAAATCAATGATGTAATCGGCACATTTTATAACATCCAAGTTGTGTTCAATTACGATAACAGTATTTCCTGCATCAACAAGTCTTTGCAATACGTTCAAGAGTTTATGGACATCTGCAAAGTGAAGTCCTGTTGTAGGTTCATCCAAAATATACAAACTTCTTCCGGTTGCACGTTTTGAAAGTTCTTTTGCTAGTTTAACACGCTGGGCTTCACCGCCGCTCAAAGTAGTAGCAGGTTGTCCAAGTTTGATATACCCAAGCCCGACGTCTATGAGCGTTTGAAGTTTTTGCTTTATTTGCGGAATGTTTTCAAGTAGTGCTAATGCATCTTCGATTGTTGTATCGAGCATATCGGCAATTGAAAGTCCTTTGTATTTGATTGCGAGTGTCTCACGATTATAGCGCGTGCCTCTACAAACATCGCATGGAACGTAAACATCAGGAAGAAAATTCATCTCGATTCTCTTTAAGCCATTACCTTCGCAAGCTTCGCACCTTCCGCCTTTAACGTTGAATGAAAATCGACCTGGTTTGTAGCCGCGTTCGCGTGATTCGGGAAGCATTGCGTAAAGATCGCGTATGGGCGCAAAAACTCCCGTGTAAGTTGCTGGATTCGATCTTGGTGTTCTTCCGATAGGCGACTGATCAATTTCTATGACTTTGTCAATGAAGTCCAATCCTTCGATAGAATCATGCTCAAGCGGTTCTACTGAAGACCCGTAGATGTGCTTGGCTAAGGCGGCATACAAAATTCCTTCAATCAAAGTAGATTTACCACTACCAGAGACTCCAGTAACCGCAATAAAAACTCCCAGTGGAAATTCAACGTCAATATTTTTTAGATTTCGCGCTCTCGCCCCCTTTATTTTGAGCACCTTCCCGTTGGGTGAGCGACGCACTTTGGGAATTTCGATCTTAAGTTTTCCGGATAGATATTGTCCGGTTATCGAATCTGCAATTTTTTCAATATCTTTCGGCGATCCCTTCGCTACAATCTCGCCACCTTGTTTTCCTGCTCCCGGACCTAAATCAACAACAAAATCAGCTTGTCTGATAGTTTCCTCATCATGTTCAACGACAATCACGGTATTCCCTAAATCACGCAGTTTTCTCAGTGTTTCCAAAAGTTTAGCATTATCTCTTGGGTGAAGTCCGATTGAAGGTTCATCTAGAACATACAAAACGCCTCGAAGTTGCGAGCCTATTTGCGTTGCGAGACGAATTCTTTGTCCTTCACCACCGCTCAAGCTCGCAGAAGGTCTGTCGAGAGTCAAATATCCAAGCCCAACTGTTTTTAGGAAATTAAGTCTGTCTTTTATCTCTTTCAAAATCAAACCGGCGATTTTTTCTTCTCGTTCATTGAGTTTAAGTTTGTCGAATTTCTTGCAAGCTTCTTCTATCGTTAAGCTTGCGTAGTCTGCTATGCTGAGACCTTGAATTTTTACTGCTAGCGATTCTGGCCTTAAGCGTTTGCCGTTGCAGTCTAAGCAAGGTGTTGGCATTATCAACTCCTCCAAAGCCATCTTGACTTTTTCCGAAGGCGGATTTTCAAGCCTGTCTTCAAGCATCTGGATCGCACCGCACCATTCGGATTCGTATTTGTAGCCATTGTAGGTAAATACAAGTCTTTTGTCTGTCCCGTTGAAGAATGCTTCTTGGATTTCGGTAGGCAATTTAGAAAATGGTGTATCTAGAAGTTCTTTCACTGCAACGTTTTTTCCTGTGGTAATTTTGTCTTCCACATATCTTTCGATTACAGCTCTCAAGGCGACTTGTAAGTATCTGGAACCGTTTTTATCACCGTCGGTGAGAAAGTTTATTTGACTTACTGGTTTTTCGGGATCGTCAATTATTTTCGACGGTTCGACTCGCATTACAACTCCCAAGCCTTGGCAGGTTTTGCAGGCTCCGTATGTTGAGTTAAAAGAAAATGAACGAGGTTCAAGCTCAGGAAGGTTAACACCGCAATTTATGCAGGCCATTTTTTCCGAGAAAAGTTTTTCTTCGCCATCAATTACGGAAACTATGACGGCGCCACCTGTGAGTTTTAGGGCAGTGCGAACCGAATCTGCAAGCCTTTCTTTAACATCGCTTTTGATGAGCAATCGGTCAACAACCACTTCTATTGTGTGATTTTTTCTTTTGTCCAGCTTTATTTCTTCATCTAGTTGTCTTATTTCACCGTCAATCCTAGCTCTCAAAAAACCATCACGATAAAGTTTTTCGAGTTCTTTTCTGAATTCACCTTTGCGCCCGCGAACAATTGGCGCTAAAATCATCACTCTTTCACCTTCAGGAAGTTGCAGGATGCTGTTGACTATTTGATTTTGTGACTGCTTTGTAATCGGCGATCCGCATATATGACAATGAGGTTGCCCAATTGACGAGAAAAGCAGACGCAGATAGTCGTAAATCTCCGTCACTGTCCCAACGGTTGATCTCGGCGATTTTGAAATAGTTTTTTGCTCAATTGAAATTGCAGGAGATAGACCTTCTATGGAATCTACATCGGGTTTTTCAAGCTGATCGAGAAATTGCCTTGCGTAAGCTGAAAGTGACTCAACATAACGTCTTTGTCCTTCAGCGTAAATAGTATCAAAAGCAAGTGAAGACTTTCCAGAACCACTCAACCCAGTAATTACCGTCAGCTTGTTTCTCGGAATCTCAAGATTTATGTTCTTCAAGTTATGCTGACGCGCACCACGAATAATAATTTCGTTTATGCTCATCTTTGACAGAAATCTAAATTTCGCCGTAAAACTCCATTCTACCAGCTAACTTACGCAGTGACAAAAGACAACTCCAAACCGAAGGCAAAGGCAAACAACTTGCGGAATTTAGCGGGAGAAACTTACAACAAATGGATTTCTAATTCTTCCTTCTTTTGCTCTCTTGTCATATATGGATTGGCGTATATGTTAGATTTTGCTCTCAATACTAAGTCGGGTTGAAGTTCCAGAAGTTTGCTATAATCTTTTTGCATTGTTTCGTCGCTTGAAATCCATTCAATCAGGTTGTTTAGAATGTTTTTGAGATGCTCGTTTTTGATCTCAGCCATTTTGTAGTAAATCCATTTTCCCTCGCGTCTAGTTTTGACAAGCTCAGCCTTTCTTAAAAAAGCAAGATGTCTTGAGATTTTCGGCTGACTTTCGCCCAGTATTTCCGTTAAAGTGTGAACAGAAATTTCACAATGAGCCAGCAAATTCAAAATTCTTAAACGAGTTTTATCTGCTAAAGCCAAGAACAAGGCTGAAAAATCGTTTCTCATAAAAGCTTCTACCTTTCAAAGTATTGCCTAAGCTCTAATTGTGCTTGGCAACAACAAATTTTAGCATGGGAAGACAAAGATTTAGTAGTTAGGAGTACAATATATTCGCTTTAGGGGATATGTTAGTTGGCTAATGCTTTCTTTGTTGTATGAATTTCTTGTAGGTTTCTAACTTGCAATTTTTCCTGTTTACTTTTTGCGATGATAGCTTCGACCAGAGCTTCTGCTCCAGTCATTGTTGTTACGAAAGGCACGTTAAATTGGAGTGCAGCTTTACGGATAGCTTTCTCGTCGAAATGAGAGGTTTTTCCAAGGGGTGTGTTTATGACTAGAGCTATTTCACCTTGTTTGATATAGTCAACTATGTTCGGACGACCTTCATTGACTTTGAAAACCGTTTCGCATTCTAGGCCAACTTCTCTCAGACGAAGAGCAGTTCCGTAAGTTGCTATCAACCGGAATCCGAGTTTGCTTAATCTACGTGCTAGCACTGCGGCTTGGCCTTTGTCAGAATCATTAACAGAGATAAAGGCTTTACCTTTAAGTGGCAAAGTGATTCCTGTTCCTTCCATTGCTTTTCCATACGCTTCGCCAAATGTGTCGCCTACTCCCATTACTTCTCCTGTTGAATGCATTTCGGGACCTAAGATCGGATCAGCTCCATCGAGTTTCTTAAACGGGAAGACAGGCGATTTTACGAAGACTTTGGGAACGGGAAGGATTTCAGGCAAACCGAAATCAGAGAGCTTTTTTACGCCTACCATCATGAGAGATGCAATTTTGACTATTGGAACACCTGTTGCTTTTGCAACGAAAGGAACGGTGCGTGAAGCTCTGGGATTGACTTCCAGAACATAGACTCTATCGTCTTTTATTGCAAGCTGTAGATTCATCAAGCCCACAACATTTAGGGCTTTAGCGAGTAACTTTGTGTAGTGCTTAATGGTTTCGATATGTTCTTCAGCGATTTTTTGTGCCGGAAGCACACAGGAAGAATCGCCTGAATGAATTCCGGCTTCTTCGATATGTTCTTGAATACCAGCTATGACAACTGCTGTTTCGTCTGCTAAAGCGTCAACGTCAATTTCTACAGCGCGTTCTAAAAATTTATCGATCAAAATTGGTTTTTCTGGCGAGGCATCAACCGCCGTTCGCATGTATTCGACCAGTGATTCTTCATCGTAAACAATTGCCATTGCTCTTCCGCCAAGAACAAAGCTCGGTCGAACCACAACTGGGTAGCCTATTTTTGCGGCAACTTCTCTAGCTTGTTCAAAAGATACGGCTGTTCCGTTACTTGGTTGTGGTATGTTTAGCTCGTTCAGAAGCTTTGAAAAACGCTCTCGATTTTCAGCTAAATCTATTGAATCTGGCGAAGTTCCGATTATCGGCACGCCAGCTTTGTGGAGCTTTTCGGAAAGGTTCAAAGGTGTTTGGCCGCCGAATTGGACTATAACGCCTTCGGGTTTTTCTTTTTCAAATACGTGCATCACATCTTCAAAGGTTAGAGGCTCGAAGTAGAGACGATCTGAAGTATCGTAATCGGTTGAAACAGTTTCGGGATTACAATTGACCATTATGGTTTCAAATCCGGCTTCTCTTAGCGCAAACGAGGCATGGCAACAACAATAATCGAATTCTATGCCCTGCCCGATTCGATTTGGGCCAGAGCCGAGAATCATAACTTTCCTTCTTTGTGTCGGTTCGGCTTCACATTCTTCTTCGTAGGTTGAATAGAGATAAGGCGTAAAAGATTCAAACTCAGCGGCGCAAGTATCAACTCGCTTATAAACAGGTTCGATCCCTAGGGATTTGCGTCTTTTTCGGACTTCCATTTCATCGGATTTGGTCAGATATGCGATTCTGCGGTCCGAAAGTGCGTATTCTTTGGCTGTGCGTAGAACTTCGATAGGAACATCTTCGAGTTTTCTACCTTCGATTCGGGCCTGAAGATTCATCACTTCTTGTATCTGAGCCAAAAACCAAGGATCGATTTTCGTTAGGCGGTGAATCTCGTTTATCGAATATCCTTTGCGCAAAGCGTAAGTGATGTAAGAGAAACGCTGCGAATTCGGACGTGCAAGTTTGCGTTGTAAAACGTGATCGGGAACATTTTCCAAGCGGAGCGGTTTAACAGCTTCTAAAGAGCGTAACCCTTTGAAGAGCGATTCCTTAAAAGTTCTGCCGATTGCCATTGCTTCGCCGACAGATTTCATTTGAGTTCCGAGAACATCTTCTACACCCGGAAACTTCTCGAATGCCCATTTTGGAATCTTTGTTACGACATAATCAATGGTTGGTTCAAAACTTGCGGGAGTTTTCTTTGTTATGTCGTTAGGAATTTCGTCCAGTGTGTAACCGACTGCTAGGAGTGCGGCTATTTTGGCGATTGGGAATCCTGTTGCCTTTGAAGCCAAAGCAGAGCTTCTTGAAACTCTGGGATTCATTTCAATTATTCTCACATCGCCGTTTTCTGGATTGACAGCGAACTGAATGTTGGAACCGCCTGTTTCTACTCCTACTTTGCGAATACAAGCAATTGCCATATCTCTGAGGCGCTGGTATTCAACATCAGAGAGCGTCTGGGCTGGAGCAACTGTGATGGAATCTCCTGTGTGAACTCCCATTGGATCGAAGTTTTCAATCGAGCAGATGATTACGACATTATCTTTCAGGTCTCTCATTACTTCCAGCTCAAATTCTTTCCAGCCCAAAACAGATTCCTCGATCAAAACCTGATGAATTGGTGAAGCGGCAAGTCCACGCTGGACGATTTCTTCAAATTCTTCCGGATTATAAGCAGTGCCACCGCCAGTGCCACCTAGAGTGAAGGAAGGACGAATGATTGCAGGATAACCGATGTCATGTATTATTTTTTGAGCTTCTTCCCAACTGTGGGCGAATCCACCGCGCGGCACGGGGATTCCGATCTCTTCCATCGCTTTCTTGAAAAGCTCGCGGTCTTCGCCTATCTTTATAGCGTCAATGTTTGCACCTATCAACTTAACACCGTAGGCCGACAGAACGCCTTTTTCATAAAGTTCAACCGAGAGATTAAGCCCGGTCTGTCCACCAACTGTCGGCAAAAGCGCATCGGGCTTTTCTTTTTCGATGATGGCAGATACGGTTTCAAAGGTTAGCGGTTCTATGTAAGTTTTATCTGCCATTTCGGGATCGGTCATTATCGTTGCAGGATTTGAGTTCACTAAAACAACTTCAAATCCTTCTCTTTTCAAGACTCTACAGGCTTGCGAGCCGGAGTAATCGAATTCGCAAGCCTGCCCTATCACGATTGGCCCTGAGCCGATAATCAATACTTTTTTAATATCAGTTCGCCTTGGCATGTTAAACGGAAATTATACACAAAAGCAGTTTGGTCGAAAAAGTTTAGTCTTTGTTGTGTTCAGTTTGATTGAGCTTTCTCAATCCAACCACCGCCTAAGACTTCTTCGTCGCTGTAAAAGACTGCGGCCTGTCCGGGAGTGATGGCGCGTTGTGGAGTGTCGAAAACTACCTTTGCTTTTTTTTCGGGAAGTGAGTAAATAGTTGCCATCGCAGGTTCATGACGATAGCGGACTTTGACTTTGGCTCTCACAGGTTCAGATGGCGGTTCGTGAAATGCTGTCCAGTTGACACCTCTTACTGTGAATTCCGAAGAGAAAAGCTCATCTTCTTCGCCCACTATGATTTGATTTTTTGCTCGCTCTATCTTCAAAACATAGAGGGGTTTTCCGTGCGATATGCCGAGTCCGCGCCTTTGTCCGATTGTGTAATGATGAATGCCTTTATGCCTTCCCAAAATTTTACCGCTTGAATCTACAATCTCGCCCGGTTTGGGAACTTCTTCGGAGCGATTCTCGATCTTCAAATACCTTTCAATAAATCCTGCGTAATCGCCATCGGGAACAAAACATATTTCTTGAGATTCGGGTTTGTTAGCTGTATAAAGACCCAAGTTTCTGGCAATTTCCCTGACTTGAGATTTTGTCATGTCTCCAAGCGGAAAAATTGCTCTTGCGAGTTGTTCTTGAGTAAGTTCCCACAAAAAGTAGCTTTGGTCTTTTTCGTGATTACGGCTTCGGTAAAGCCTGTAGAGGTTTTTTGAGTTGTCGAATTCTATGCGTGCGTAGTGCCCGGTAGCAACTTTGTCACAACCTAAGCTTCTAGCTAGTCTATCAAGTGCTGAAAACTTCAAGCGTGAGTTGCAGGCGACGCAAGGAATCGGCGTTTCGCCGGAAAGATAACTTTGAATAAAAGGCTCTACAACGTCTCTTTCAAAGTCTTTTTCTAAATTCAAAACATAGAACGGTATTTCGAGACTTTCAGCCACTCTGCGCGCATCGTAAACGTCATCTAGAGAACAACAGCGACTCGGAAGCGGATCGCCGTTCTCGTCAACCGAAACATTGCGACGCTGATTCCAAAGCTGCATTGTAAAGCCTATCAGCTCGTGTCCTTGCGACTTCAAAATCGCAGCTGCGGTTGAGGAATCAACGCCACCACTCATTGCTATTGCTATCTTCATCTAACAAAAACCCTAAATTTTAAGTTTAACTCTTTTCGGACTTTGAGAAAACAAACTGAAAGCCATTTACCAAAAAGAAAATCTACTTGGCTTTTTGCTTTTAAGCTTGAAATTGTGATATTGTTTTAATTTTGCTAAACTTACCGCTTAAAAAGCAAGTAATCAAAAGTAAAAAATCAAGGAGCAATTGAAATGGGAAGTAATGGAAACAATCATGTCGGACGAGTCGTTCAGATAATCGGACCCGTCGTTGATATTGAATTTTCAGATGCGTATTTGCCACCGATTTATCAGGCGATAAGAATTACATCGGAAGGTTTTGAGGTTGAAAGGCCAATTGACGTAGTGGTTGAAGTGCAGCAACACATAGGCGAAGGTAGAGTTCGTGCTGTTGCGATGGCACCGACCGAAGGAATGGTTCGCGGAATGAAGGCAATAGACACAGGCGGCCCAATAACTGTTCCCGTTGGTGAAAACACACTAGGCAGACTGATGAATGTTATAGGTGAACCAATTGATGAACTCGGAGAGATTAAGTCTGATATTCGCTATCCGATTCATCGTCATGCACCGAGTTTTGAAGAGCAATCAACCGAGCTTGAAATGTTTGAAACAGGTATCAAGGTAATTGACTTGATACAGCCATTCCTGCGTGGTGGAAAGATTGGACTCTTCGGCGGAGCTGGCGTCGGTAAAACAGTGCTCATAATGGAGCTTATCAACAATGTTGCAAAAGCCCATTCGGGATATTCGGTTTTTGCTGGTGTTGGCGAGCGCACTCGCGAAGGAAACGATCTACTGCGAGAAATGGTCGAGTCTGGGGTTATCACTTACGGTGAAACCTTCATGAAGCATTTCAAAGAAACAGGTGATTTCGATTTAACGAAGGTTGATAGAGAAACTTTGCGAAATTCGCGCGTTTCTTTGATATATGGGCAGATGACCGAACCACCGGGAGCAAGACTGAGAGTTGCTCTCACGGGACTAACCGTTGCCGAATACTTCAGAGATCAGGGAAGAGACGTTCTCTTCTTCATTGACAACATTTTCCGTTTCACGCAAGCTGGTTCAGAGGTTTCGGCGCTTTTAGGAAGAATGCCTTCTGCGGTCGGTTATCAGCCGAATCTTGCAACAGAAATGGGCGAATTGCAGGAAAGAATCACTTCAACAAAGGTTGGTGCTATTACGTCAATTCAGGCGATCTACGTCCCTGCTGATGACTACACTGACCCAGCGCCTGCAACGACTTTTGCACACTTGGACGCTGTCACTGCATTATCACGGCAGATAGCTGAGCTTGGAATTTATCCAGCAGTTGATCCACTGGCTTCAAGCTCGCGCATTCTCGATCCAAAAATCGTTGGTGAAGAACATTACAGAACAGCTCAAGACGTCAAGCGAATCTTGCAAAGATACAAAGACTTACAAGACATTATCGCAATTCTCGGCATTGACGAATTAAGTGAAGAAGATAAGCTAATCGTTGCAAGAGCGCGTAAAATCCAAAGATTCTTGTCTCAGCCTTTCCATGTTGCAGAGCAATTCACGGGGCTTAAAGGAAAATACGTTAAGGTTGAAGATACCATCAAAGGTTTCCGTGAGATTGTTGACGGAAAATGTGACGATATGCCAGAACAGGCATTCTACATGGTTGGCACAATCGAAGAAGCCCGTGAAAAAGCTAAAAAACTTGCGGCATCAGCTTAGAAAAAAGGGAGTTGAACGTTTGTTCATCTCCCTTCTTGCATTTGAGGAAAGAATATGTTGAGGCTTGAGATAGTAACTCCCGAAAAGAAAGTTTTGAGCGAAAGTGTTGATATGGTCACGATTCCTACGGCTAGTGGTGAAATCGGAGTGCTTCCCAACCACGCTCCTTTGATTTCCAGTCTAAAGCCGGGGATTTTGACATACTTTCGCAGTGGCGTTTCAAACAGATTAGTCGTAGCAGGCGGTTTTGTTGAAATCAATGACAACAAAGTTTCTGTGCTGGCTGATATTGCTGAAACTGCCGATGAAATAGATGTGGAGAAAGCTCGTCTTCAAAAGGAAGAGTCTGAAAAGATTTTGAGCAAGTGGAGCGGATCGCAAGAAGAGCTTGAAAAAGAGAGAGAAAAATTAGAATGCGCTCAAGCAAGATTACAACTCGCTACTGGCAAAATTTCGTAAGTTTATCGCTTGTAACTCGACAAGTGTTTTATAGGCAAAAAATCTAGAATTTTTATCACAAAGGAGAAAATATGCCGAACAGACCACCGCCTTATTTCCCGCAAGAACAACTTTCGCCACCTGATCCGAAACGCTATCGTGCCTTTAAGATAATAGTCGCTTTGTTCGCTGTATTCTTACTTGCCTTGATTGCAGGGATTGGGATAGGGATTTTTTACCTTCTTAAATGGCTTTTTAGCTAAATTTCGGCATATTTTGCAAAACTTGCCGCCGGATTACTTCCCGCTGTGGTCTAAGCTTCTATTTTTGTGCCGAGAAAGCGAACCAAATTAAAATATAAACGATGCAGTCACAACTAGCACTTGAGGGGAACAAAAACCCTTGGCTTTTTTCTGCATCTGTGGATTTATCAGCTTTTTTGGGAAGCGCTGTTATTTCTTTGTTACTTCTTGCAGTTGGTTGGCAAATAGGAATTCTGGAAGGTGAAACTCCCGACTGGGCATGGGTTTCTGCTGTTCTTTTAATTGATGTAGCCCATGTATGGGCGACTTCTTTTCGTGTTTATTTCGATCCGCAAGAACTTCGCCGTCGTCTTTTTCTTTATGTTTCAGTCCCAGTAACAGGCTACATATTGGGTGTTGCTATCTATTCAGAAAGCGAGTTGATATTCTGGCGAATTCTTGCTTTGATAGCGGTTTTTCATTTCATTAGACAGCAATACGGATGGGTTGCGCTTTATCGAAGGAAGCTGGGTGAAACTGGCAGGTTATCTTTTCTAATTGATTCATCGGCTATCTATCTTGCAACAGTCTATCCACTTGTTTTTTGGATGAGCAATTTGCCACGAAATTTTCAGTGGTTCGTAGAAAACGATTTCTTCGCCTTACCGCCTTTGCTGGAGAAAATTCTATTTCCTTTTTACGTTGCTGTCATGGTGACTTACTTTGCTAAATCTTTTTACTTATGCATCGCCGAAGGTTTTTTGAATATCGGCAAAGACATAGTTGTTGCCACAACGGCTATCTGTTGGTATGTAGGGATAGTTCTCCTGAATTCAGATTATGCTTTTACAGTTACAAACGTGATTATCCACGGTGTGCCTTATTTTGTCTTGGTTTATTTCTATGCACGATGGCGTAGTGAGAATGCAGGTAGGTTTTATCGCAAACTTTCATCGAACTGGATTGTTTTTCTAGCAACGCTTTGGGCTTTAGCTTATTTGGAAGAGCTTTTTTGGCATCGGGCAGTTTGGCATGAGCGTAATTGGCTTTTCGGTGGGAATTGGGAATTAGAAGACTGGAAAGTTTATCTTGTGCCGCTTCTTGCAGTGCCGCAAATCTCTCATTATGTTCTCGACGGTTTTATATGGCGAAGAAAAGGTAATCCACACTTGAATTTCTTATGATTAGAGTCTTGCAGAAACTTTGGCTGGTAGTTTTTTGTTTTCTGCTAGCCTGTCAAAACGAAGATAAATCTTCAAAGCCGCTTTTCGTTTTTGATGAAACTGAAAAAGCGGCGCAGTTGGTAGCAGAAGCGAACGAGGACCTAAAGAAAATCCGCAAAATGTATAAGGAAAACGAAGGAAAACTCGAAGAAATCAAGCAAGCAATGAAGGAAAACAAAGTTGAAGAGGTTAGAAAGATTGCGGACGATGTGGTTTATTTGATAAACGATGGAATCTCTTTGGGAGAAAGCGCGTTGGAGAAGTTAAATCAGGCTGAGGAGATGAATATCAATGAAACTTACAAGGAGTATCTTCAACTGAAAAGAGCAAGTCTAGAAAAGCAACTTGAAGCCTTTGAATTTAGAAGGCAAGCGGCAGTGCTTTTGCGAGATAGCTTCGGGACAAAAGATAAATTCGCTATTGAGAGGGCGAAATCGGACTTCAAAGAGAGAGAAGAAAAATTTCGTCAATACATGGAAGTTGCGCGTCAGATGAGTGCAGAAGCTAATCAAATAGCAAAGCAGGCTTCACAAAGATTGGAGTAGCAAATTTTCTTGAGAATTTTGCTAGACTCAAAAGAATTTCTGGGTTATTCTATTTGCTGGATGTCTTTCTCTTCCCTTGGTCTATGCCGAATCAACCAGAGCAAAAACGTGACTTGCGTCCAGCGTTGATTTTCTTAAACGGCGATTTATTTGCCGTTCCGATCCCTCTAGAGCGCGAAGAAGTAATCTTGGGTAGAGCCATCGAAGCAGACGTTAGAATCAACGATCCGAAAGTTTCGCGTCTTCACGCTTGCATTAGCACAACCTACAATCAACAAACCAACGATATTATATGCACTATAACGGATTTGAATTCGCGTAACGGAACATTCTTGAACGGTCGTCGCATACAAGGCAAAGAGATTTTGCAGAAAGGCGATAAAATAACCGTTGGAACGCATATTTTGAAATTCGAGATGTTCGATGAGATTGACAGAGAGTATCATTGGCAAATCCGCAGACTTCTTTCTCACGATGATTTAACAGGATTGCTTTCGAGTCGTTCGTTTTTTTCAGAACTCAGAAGGGAAGTCGCACGCTCTACGGCTGAGAACCGCAATTTTTGCGTTTTGATGATAGATGTTGATGATTTCAAAAGCGTCAATGACACATACGGACATTTGACAGGTAGCAAGACGATTGAAGAAGTCGGGGCTTGCATCAGCAGCGTCATGCGTAGTGGCGATGTTGCGGCAAGATTTGGTGGCGAAGAATTTGCCGCTTTTTTGTTAGATGCAAACCTTGCTCAGGGATTGATAGCGGCAGAAAGAATCCGCAAGGCAATTGAGGAGCACAATTTCAGCGTGATCCGACGAGGCAAAAAATCTTCTGAATTTCACAAGATAACTGTTAGCATCGGGGTTTCATGTTTTCCCGACGATTCACGCGATCCCATAGAACTTGTTGAGATGGCAGATTCGGCTTTGTATCGCGCAAAGCGTGAAGGCAAAAACAGAGTTTGCTCTTACAGAGAGGTTAGTGAAGAAGAATTGAAAAAAATGCCTCTCCTGCCGCGCCGGACTGTTGATACACAAGATTACCGGTGACAGAACCTGTCTAGAACTTGAGTGAGAACTCGAACTTTTCTCATGCTTTGTGCAATAAAATCCAAGTGAGAATTTATCTTACGACGAATTTCATGGGCGCAAGCACTGATCTTGATTCTTCATTGTAGTAATCATATACAACAGATGCACCGGTTTGCGCCTCTATGCCATATCGAACACGAAAACTGAATTCTGCTTTCATTCCTTCAGGATTCGTCCATAAATACATTACCAATTTGTCTGGCATTACCTCATACTCTCTAAACCACCAGTTTTCATTTCTTGCTTTTTCCAAACTTGCTCTATCGACTTCTGCTCCTGGCGGTAATCCCAGCTCTGCTATTATCATTCCATATCGTGCTTCTAACCTTTTGATTTCGACTACACACCTTATTTCTTCTGCTATTTTGGCTTCTGTTTTATCGCAACTATAGTTGAATCTGTAGTTTCCATTATTCAGCTCGGTATCTTTCCAATTCACATAGTAACCATAAACAATTTGTGCCATCATTGGTACATCAATATCGGTCTTAATTTCAACTCTGTCGTTGCGACCGTTCAGTCTGTCTGATATATCCAAAAACAACGGCGATTCTCCTTCTTTTGTCAAGTCGAATTCTTTTAGCTTTTCTCCGTTCAGAATAATTTCCGCTTTTGTTGCTCGAAGATATTGTTGCGAGTCGAGCGCTTTCAAAAGTCCTTCTAATACCTTTATCGTCGCCTGTGTCGAATACCATACGCCGTATCTGTCTTTGTTTTTGACTAGATACACCGCACCTTTTGAAATCAAATTTTCCCCTTGTGCTGAGTTTTCTTTTCCTTTTGAATATTTTGTGTTTGTTAAAGTTTTAAGGCTACTTGCCGAACTTAGTTTGTTTGCTTTCGCTCCTTTGCTTGCGTTTTCCTGTTTTTGATTTAATTTGTTTAGTGATGATAGAAACTCCAGAACCGAACCGGTGGTTTCCATTCGTCCGGCTATTCCCCACCCGTAGAATGCGGTCTCAGCTTTCAAGTCCCAATATGCTGAATCGTCTTTCACGATTGCCTTTTGCTTTAACTTTTCGGCAATTGTGACTGCGTCAGCAAATCTTTTAGATTCTAAGAGTGCTGTTCCTATTAAACTCAACACGTAAGGGTCTTCTATATGTGTTATTTGCCTTTTCAGAAAATCAAGTCCCTTTTCAAGCGATTTTCTTGTTCTAAAGTCAGGCTTTTTCTCCAACCTTGCAAGCACGCTTATAACGTAAGCTGTTATCAAATTTGTTCGTTCTTTGTTTTCTGCTGCTTCCCAGTTGTATGTTTTCGTCCAGCTACCGTCAGGACGTTGTTGTTTTAAGAGCCAGTCTTTTGCGTTTGAAAGAATTTCCTGATCGACTTCTATGAAATTTTTGGCGTCTGTCAAAAACTTCAGTGCATAAGCAGTTAGGGCTATGTCAGGTGTTTCTTTTTTACCCCAGTAGGAAAAGCCTCCATCATTGCTTTGATAAGCTATAAGTCTGTTGTAGCCCTTTTGCAAATACTCTTTTGCCTTTTGCTTGAGTTTTTCACTTTTGCTGAGTCTTAAAATCATCAGGTTGGGATATGTTGAAGATATTGTTTGTTCGGCACACCCATAAGGTCTTTGCAGTAAGCCTTCAACTGATTCGGTGATATGTGCCATCAGATTCGGATACAGTTTGACTTCTGCGGTTTGAGTGTTTGGAATTATGCTTGTTGGAAAATCTAGATCAAATGTTACAGTTCTTTTGAAAATCTCACTTTGGCTTTTGATAATTTCCTGACCATCAGGGCGAACGGTTATTGATTTTTCAACGGCATCGGAATCATTTTCGCCGATTGCTGTGACTCTTTGCTTACCGTTTTTCGTGTGATTCAAAGCAAGAAAGCTAAATATCACGTTTTGGCTTGAATTTGCAGGCACTTCTGTTTGTTTAATTTGCGAATCAATAGGAACAAACCAATTTTCTGTTTTCATCTCGACGTTGAATTTTTGATTGCTTTGCGTGTAGTTTCTTAATTGGACAGGAAGTGAGATGCGGTCGCCGGTAGTGAGAAACTTTGGCGGATCGAGATCAACGAAAAAGGGTTGAAAGGAACGAAATTGATGTTCGGCTATGCCGATATTTCCGTTTTTGTCGGAGGCGATAGCATAGAGTTTCCATGTGGTGATATTATCGGCTAACTTGAATCTGATTTGTGCAGAGCCGCTTTGATCGGTGATTAGTTCAGGTTGCCACAACAAGGTTTCAGGAAAATGCTCCCGAAGTCTTGGCGTGTTTTTCGGTGCTTTTCTTTTATCAAGCATTCCACTTCCTGCGCCATATCCACTTCCAGTTCCGTATCCAGTCCCATATCCATATCCAACATGCTCTGCGATGTTTGCCGAGGCTATTATCTCGATACCTTCTGGAGCAACTACTGCAACCTGATATTCGACGCTATCGGGTTCGAGATGAAAGTCAAGTTTAGTCATTCTCCTGTTTCTGATCAAAACATCTTCGACTACGGTTTCTTTGAATCCGATGGCTTCGACAACGATTTCATATCGGCCTGCTGGAAGATTTTCGATAAGATAATGACCCATGCTGTTTGACGTAGTTTCAAACTCATCTTTTGTTGCTTTATTTATTGCTGTCACTTTAGCGTTTGCAATAACTGCACCTATGCTGTCAGTTATCGTTCCTGTGAGCGCTCCTCTGGATTTGGAGTCAGCAGATGTTTTTTTCTTTTCTGCCTCAGCTTGTTGAGCAGTTTCTTTGGGAATGATGCCGAAGAAAGTAGCCATGTCGAAGTCGTCATAAGTTGCTTTTTGAGAATCTGGCCCCTTACTTCGCAATTTGAGATAGATAATTTGTTGCTCGGTTCGCTCGATCTCAACTTTTTCTACTTGCTTTTTTCTGAATTTTGCAACATTTCTAACCTTCACCTTGTCCGAATAAGTCTGACCAGCTGTTACGTTCAAATATAGGTCCTGCCCGTATCCATCTTTGAGTGAGTTTTCGTCTATTCCATAATTTCTAAGAATTTTTCTAAAGCTTTCTTCATCTTGAGGGAAAGATTTTGTTTCTGCTAAATATCGGTCCAGAGCTTTTTGAATTTGTGTTTCTATTTCGGCAAAATAGTCAATTTCGTTTGTCCAAACGGTTGACTCCCAGCCAGAGCCAACACTGGAAAAAAGAATCAGATATTTTCTTTTGCTGACATCGAATTTAATCTTATAAGGAACTCCCCAGATGTCTTTTAGCGAGTCTAAATCAATGTTTTGTTTTTTCAACTCATCTCGCAAGGTTTCGTAATCGCGTATGAATTTACCTGTTCTTTTGTGGTATTCTTCAACGGTTCTGTCAATCGTCTTACCGATTGGCAAAAAGCGAGAAAATCCCAATTTCAGAACCGTGATGTCATCTTTTGTGTCAAATTTTTTATCAGGACCAGAGGATTCGATTGCAAGAATATCGTTTACTACTTCTGCCTCAAATTTTACTCTGTAGGCTTCATTCCAGGGATCACGAAAATGGGAATAATCCAGTCCGTTCTGGTTCAAAATTTTCTTTAGCGATGCTTCGTCCTTTGGATAAGTGTAGTCCTTCGCATAAGCGTTTATCAAAAATTTTTCGATAGAAAAGAACTGCTTTTTGAAGTAATCAGCAAATGCCATTCGCATGTCGGGAAGATTATTGCTTTGTTCCGTCCATAAGCTGTTTTCGTAGCTGTCGTAATCTAAAAGCTCTTTTTCTGCAACGAGTTGAAGGTCTGGTGTTATTTCGTTGTTGAAATCTATAAGAACTGGATTTTGTTCTTTGAGCAGAAATCTGAAATCGGAAAGTATTTCGCGATAACTTCCAAACTCCACATCTACTTGAGCGCGTTCTTCTATTGCTTTATCAAAAACCACAACACCAAGGGCACTTTCAACTGGAGTCTTTGAAGGTGACAAAACACTAAAATCTACCTGTGCCTCTTCCCCGGGACGAAATTCTTCTTTGGAAAGTTTCGTATTTAGCAGTAGTAATTTCTCTTTTTCCGGGAAAATAACTTTTCGTTGGTCTTTAATCAGTATCAGATTGCCTTCTTTGTTAATCTCTTCTATGTAAGCAAGGATTGACAAAATCCCATTGAAGTTTTCTCGATATGGTATCTCGACTTCGGTATATCCGTCTTTGAGATTTGAGACCTGCGAGGCGATAGGAAAAGAATTCTTAAAAACATCTAGGTAAACCTTGCCTTCGCTCTTCGTAGAAACTACCTTAAGCTTAATTGGTTCACCTCTTTGGTAGATTGTTTTATCTGGTTTAATTCTCAAAGTATCTCCGATTGAAATATAAACGTGCTCCTTATAAGTTCCTTCTTGACCCGCTGAATCAACTGCCTTAAGATTTATCAAAAATTTGTTTTTATCAGCAGGTTTGGTGGGGAGAAGGAAGGTAAACTTGCCAACACCATATTGGTTTGTTTTTGTTCTGCCAAGGATTTGTGGAGATTGACCTTCATATCCGCCTAGAATCTCAACATCACAGATAGCCGGCGAGCCATTAGCGTAAAAAGTTGAAACATAGAAAATCTCAGGTATGTTGGGATTTGGATCATCAGCCTTTCTCAAATAAACGTGGATTGGTTCTTTGGTTAGTCGCAAATCAAAGCGACGTTGTTCGGTTCTGTTAGTCGTTAGGTCTGTAAAATAAGCCGTAAAGTTTAGGTCTTTGTATCTTTCGTATTCTCTAAGCTTTCGATACTCCTCGGTTAGGTCAATCTCCATGGTAAATTCACCTTGATCATCAGTTTCGCCTTCGTAGGACCTTTCTTCTTCAATTTCCCACCTCTGCTCACTGTAATTCCACTCTCTTTCTCCTTCTTGAACAATGTGAATCTTGCCTCTGGTTACGGGTTTGTTGAAGATGTAATCTGCGGAAACAGTTATTTTAGCCTTTTGCTCCGCAGATGTATAAAACTCTCGATCAGTCTTGACGCTCACGGTAAATTGCGGTAGTTCATAACGTGAAACCTTGAATGATCTTAGAGATTGATTTATAGGAAAATCGTCTGAATCAACCTCAACGGTGTAGATTCCTAATTTGGCATTTTCCGGAATTTTCCATGAGATTGAAGCAATGCCGAACTGAGAAGTTTTGACGGATTCCTTGTAAAGAGTTGTTCCTTCTTGATCTTTGATTGTAAATGTCAAATCTGCATCAGCAACTACAGTAGTTTCGAGCTGATTCCTTCTTAGGAGCAAAACTCTAGCATTGAAAATTTGACCGGGCTGATAAATAGGCTTGTCGGTGTTGAAATAAGCCATGTAATTTTCACTTGGGAAAGAAACCTCTTCTTCAATTTTATTGATATATCCAAATTTTTCACCTACAATTTCCAAATCGCTTGAATGTTCACTGAGTTTAATTCTTGACGGTATTCGGAAACCCAAGACTGCAAAACCTTCTTTGTTCGTAAAGCTTTGTGCTTTTAGTTGGGTAGTTTGCTTTTCTGATTCTATCGTTAATTTTCCATAAATTTTTATGTCTTCAACTGGTAGATTGCTGATTGGGTTGATAGCATATACACGAATCCGATAGTCCATGCCTGGAAGAATTTCTTCTAAGCCCGAAACTCGAAGTTCAAATATGTTGTCGGAAATCTTGGGAAAAGAGACTATACCAGCTGCTCGTATCTGCCCCTTCGCATCTGAAATAGTGTATTTGAGACGGTACAGAAGAATATCTTTTCCTACTTTCTTTATCGAGCCAAAGAGCGGTAATTTAATTTTGTATGTTTCCTCACCGCTTTTGAGGCTAACTTTTCTTAAAGCCCCAGCTTTGGCTTTTCCTTTTGGGTCAATCATTTCAAGCTTGATTTGCCCGTAGAATGGGCTTCCTTTGTTGATAATAGGAACCAAAACTTCTGCGGGATTTGTCCGCAAAGTTGCTTTGAGTTTTGATTCGACAACGACTAAGGAATCTTGAGTCAGTGCTGAAGAAGACAAGAAAAGACACACTACAACTGCAAGGCAGAAGACCTTAGACATTTGCTCGCTCCTATTCTATCGAACTTTTAAGAAATACTAACTCGTTCGGTGAGATGTAGCATAAATTTTGGCTGGTTGCAACAGAGGAAAAAATTTCTCAATCAGAATTTGAGATCAATGTTTGCATCAAAATGGTTCTTTCCCTTGCGCCGTCGAATTCGCACAAAAAGACGGCTTGCCAACGTCCTAGCATCAGTTTCCCGTTTTGAAACGGAACTGTTATGTTCGATCCGACTAAAGAAGATTTGATGTGAGCATCGGAGTTGTGTTCAAAATGCTGAAAGCCTTCAAAAAACTGCGGTATCGTCTTGCGCAAGAATAAAAGCATATCCTTTTTAACGTCTGGATCAGCATTTTCGTTGATCGTCAATCCGCAAGTTGTGTGTTGAACAAATAAAACGCATACGCCTTCGCCTTTTTCGGGTAAAAGCTTTTCAACTTCTCTGGTGATGTCTATCATTTCTTCGCGAGCTTTGGATCGAACTTTTATGATTTTCATATTCCTTGTCGAATTTGTATGTTTTTTCAAGGTCTTAATTTTTTGAAGTCCTGCTTCGACGAGACAGATTTCACAATTCAATGTGCCTTCTTCAATTCTACTTCCAAAAAGCGAAGCCGGCAAAAACTGAGAAATTCATCTCCTTACATGAGTTTTATTGAAGAACAAAGCTGTAGAGAATCAAACCACTTGCTTTTGCAGGTTTACCTTCTGATAGGAAGGGCGTGAATTTTGACTGCATAGCGGCGGCTTCTGCTGCTGGACGCAAAAGGGCATGTCCACTGATAGCTTTTGCAGAAACTACATTGCCTTCTTCATCAATCACCACCTTTACCGCTACAGGACCAGATGCTCCAGCCTGTCTTGCTGCCATTGGATAAGTCGGTTTAGGCAAGCTAATTGCTCTGCCGTTCAAGACTCCAGCATTCAGCAAAGGAGAAGAAGTTGGCGAAGGTTGAGGTTCTGGCGTTGGTGAAATGTTTGAGGTTGGCGTCGGTTTTGAAGTTGGAGTGGGTGTTGCTGTTGGTGTCGGCGTTATTGAAGAATTCACATTTGATTGGTTTGCATCTACGTTTGCAACCGTTGGCGATGGACTAGGTGTCGGGGTCTTTGTCGGACTGGGTTTTACGTTTGCATTTATGTTCTCAATGTTTGCATTTGTGTTGACATTTTGAAGATTAGCGTTTTGGTCCGTGTTTGAATTAACGGATTCAAAGTTTCTTTGAGAGAAAATATATCCACCTATGAATCCTAAAGAGAAAACAACTATTGTCCCGAAAACAGTTAATACAACTATTGCTAAGATGTTTCTTTCTTGTGGAAGAGTGGGCGCAGGTGACGAGGTTTTGATGATCTGAGGTTCTTCTGTGGGTATAACGATTCTCTTAGGTTTGTTGGTTATTATGTCTTTTGGGTCTATTTCTTCCTTTGGGTAGTTGTGCTTTATTATTGTGACTTCTTCGCCTGAATCTTCTTCGGGAAACTGAGGAGGCTCAATGTCTGCGAGCGGAGTGCCATCTTTCGGGCAGAAACGTATCGGGTTTTCGTATTCGGTTTTGCATGAGGGACAGAATTTCATGATGGAAAAACTAACCCTTTAGACTCTTGGAAAAACAACACTGATTTTATCATAATCAAGCATAAGTAGTTTATCCTAGTGTTTCATCGAAGAGAGATGAAAAGTGCAATTGTAATCGGTGCAGGGCTAGGTGGTCTTGCTGTTGCCTGCCGCTTAGCAAAGATGGGACTTGCAGTTACGATTTTCGAGAAAAACGAGCTTGTTGGTGGAAAAGTTAATCTTGTCGAAGCGGCTGGCTACAAATTCGATACGGGCGCTTCGCTTTTGACAATGCGCCACGTGCTAGAAGATTTGTTTAACTTTTGCAGTAGGCACATAGAAGATTATCTTGAGCTTGTAGAGCTTGATCCGATCTGCCGTTATTTTTGGTCTGATGGAACGGTTTTCGATGCATCAAGAAACCTTGAAAAAACAGAAGCAGAGATACGAAAACTCAATCCGAAGGACGTTTCTGCGTTTCGAGCTTATCTTTCTGATGCTAAGCAGAAATACGAAATCGCAGAGCGCACGTTTTTAGCAAAAAGCCTAAATGAATTGCCAGAAATTTTAACGAAGTTTGATGGAGAGTTTCTAAAGAATCTTCGTGATCTTTTGAGACTTTCATCTTTGAGAACGCTTGATGCTCACAACAGTAAGTTTTTCTCTTCGCCAAAACTAAGACAGCTTTTCAATCGCTTTGCAACTTATAACGGATCATCACCCTACGAAATACCTGCGACCTTTGCTCTCATACCTTATGTTGAATTCGGTTTAGGAGCTTGGTATGTGAAAGGCGGGATTTATGAAATCCCAAAGTCGCTTGCAAGACTTGCTTCCGAACTCGGAGTAAGGATTTTCAGCGGGGTTGAGGTTGACAAGATTATAATCAAAAATCAAAAAGCTGTAGGTGTGCAGATTGGAGAAGAATCTTTTGGTGCGGACTTCATAATTTCAAACGCCGACGCAGTGGAAACTTATCGCAGGCTCTTGGGTGTTGAAAACAAGTTTGTGCGGCGTCAGCCTTCATGTAGCGGATTCGTGATTCTGCTAGGTGTTAAAAAGCAATTTCCGAAACTAGCACACCACAACATATTTTTCTCAGACGACTACAAAGCGGAATTCGATGCGATCTTCAAGCAAACTAAGCTTGCACAAAATCCGACCATTTACGTTTGCGCAACTTCACGCACAGACGCAACACAAGCACCACCTAACTGCGAAAATCTTTTCATTCTTGTGAATGCACCTTATCTGACGGACAAAGTTGATTGGGAAAAAGAAGGCAAAGATTACCGAAATCTAATTATCCGAAAACTCGAAGATTCCGGTTTAGAGGGTTTAGAAGAGAGCATAGAGTTTGAAAAGATAATCACACCGCTGGATTTTGCACGCGACACGAATGCAAACCGTGGTTCGATTTATGGAATTTCGTCGAATGGAATTTTTTCAGCATTTTTGAGAGTGCCAAATAAGTGTAGAGAGTTTGAGAATCTGTATTTCGTCGGTGGAGCAGCGCATCCGGGAGGCGGAATCCCGCTTGTTCTTCTGTCAGCCAAGATGGTGGCTGATACCATAATCAAGAATCTGTAAGCAAATACCGAAGTTTAGTTAGCGGTAGGTAAAGGTGCTTTGCAAATTGAGAAATCTGCAAAACGGGAAAAGTGAGAGCAGTTTAATTGGCTTTTTTCTATCTTTTGGAAAGCTTCCTTGCTTGTGATTGAACAGCGGTTATAGCGACAGCATCAACGATGTCTTCAGCCTTGCAGCCGCGTGAAAGATCGTTACATGGGCGGTCTAATCCCTGTAAAATCGGTCCTATTGCAATTCCACCAGTTAATCTCTCTGTCAATTTGTATGCTATGTTTCCTGCGTTAAGGTCTGGGAATATCAAGACATTTGCTTGTCCGGCAACTCTGCTTCCCGGAGCTTTCGATTCAGCAACTGAAGGCACTAAAGCGGCATCGGCTTGAAGTTCTCCATCAACTTCTAGTTCGGGTCTGCGCGCTCTGACTGTTTTGACAGCTTCTATGACTTTGTCCACTGATTTGTGCTTGGCACTGCCTTTGGTTGAAAAAGAGAGCATGGCGATTTTTGGCTCTGCTCCTAGAAATATCCTGCAGCTTTCGGCTGAAGCGATGGCGATCTCAGCTAATTCAGAAGCTGTCGGATCGATTACAACACCACAATCGGCATAAATCATAGCACCGTTGACGCCAAAGGATTTATTCGGGACGACCATCAGGAAAAATGAAGAGACTATTTTGAACCCATCACGTAAACCAATGCACCTAATAGCGGCAGTGACAGTGTGAGCAGTGGTGTTTGTAGCGCCGGCAACCGAGCCATCGGCTTTTCCAAGCCGAACGAGCAAATTCGCATAATAGAGCGGGTCTTTGACGGTTTCTTCAGCTTCTTCTAAAGTAATTCCTTTTGAGCGACGAAGTTCATAATAAAACTGTGCTACTTGGGCAAAATTCGGGTCTTTCAGATGATTGAAAATTTCAATCCCATTCAAATTTGCACCAATGTCTTTAGCTGTTTGTCTGATTTTTTCTTCGTTACCGAAGAGTGTAACTTTGGCTATTTTGTTGCGGACACAAATTTCCGCCGCTACGATGGTGCGACGATCTTCGCCTTCCGGTAGTAAGATATGCTGAACATCCGAAGCTGCTTTTGCTCTTATTCTTTCTAACATGTCGAAGAGAAAGCCTGAAAAATTCTAACGAAAAACAAAAGAATATCAACAAAGGACCTCGTAACAAAAAGCGACCAAGCTAATTTTGTTGAAGATTAAGGCGACAAACAAAACTTTTGATGATTAGAGTTTGAGGTTTTATCCAACTTTTTCAAGTTTTTCAAAGCGTTCGTCAACTTCTTTTTCAAAGCGATCTAAGCGGTCTTGAATATAATTCAAACGCTCTTCATATTTGTTAATCCGATCGTTGTATTTGTTAAACTGTTCGCTGAATTGCATTGATAAATCACTTCTGCTCTTGAGAATTTCAGCCTTTAATTCGGCTTTAGTTTCTTCTAATCGTTCTTCAACTAGTTTTATTTGTGCTTGAAGTTCGACCTTATCTGAGTTTATCCTTGCTTCGAGGGAAGAGTAAATCATGTTCATTTGCTCTTTGAAAAGCTCTATTTGCGTTTGCACGGTCGTTACTTGAGATTTAACAGAGTCAATTTGGCCTTGAAGTTGCGCTTGAACGGAGTCAATTTTTTCTTGGAACTGCTTCTGGATTGAAGTAGTTTTTTCTTGAAGTTGGGCTTCAAGTGAATCGAGCCTTACTTGAATCGTTTTTACCTGAGTTTGTATCGAGTTTACTTGTTCTTGAAGCGAATCAAACTTTTTCTCAAGTGAGTCCAATCTCTTTTGAAATAACTCAAGCTGTTTTTGAAGAGAATCAATCTGTCCCTGAAGTCGTTCTTGAAGAGAATCAATCTGTCCCTGAAGTTGTTTTTGAGATGAGTTGAGTTGCTCTTGTAGCAGGTCTATTTGTCCTTTCAATTCGTGCTTAAGTGCTTTTATTTCTGAGGTAAAATGCTTACTCATCTCGTTCATGGTATCTCGAAGTTGGTGAAGGCTGTCACGAAATTGATAGGCCGAAATCCACGAAGCAGAAACAATGGTAAATACTAAGCCGATAAAGAAAATTATGAGATGAACAACGTTTATATTTTCCATTGCTTTTCAAATTTTACTAAGCGGAAGGATTGTTTTTCAATCTCTAATTTTGGCGTCGTTTTGATGGCAGAAACTAGGATTGAGAGAAGATCAAGACGCTCACCTTGAAGTTTTATGCACAGAGGTTTTAGAATTTTGCGGAGGGAAGAATATGTCGAAGAAAGAGAGAGTTGAGGAAAAGGTTAAGATCAAAGACAGAGTGAAGAATTTATTGTTGTTTTTACCGAATTTGGTTTTACTTCTCGGTGCGCTTTTGAAGGATAAGCGAGTTCCAATAGCAGAAAAGGCTCTTTTTGTGGCAGCGATTGCCTATGTCCTTTCACCACTTGATTTTATTCCCGATATTTTTCCTTTTATCGGTCAAGTTGACGACATCTATTTGGTTGCTTTGACAATTCTAAGGCTCATTAACTATACCGACGAACAGGTTGTTCGTGAGCATTGGAGAGGAGGTGGCGATATTGTGGAACTCGCAGAAACGATTGCCAATCTTGCGCCTATAATTTTGCCGAAGAGAGTTTCAAGAGTTATAACTTCAAAGATCGAAATAAAAGAGGTTGATAAAATTCTGCTTTCCATAAAGGATAAAGAGCCAATCCTAAAGGAAATTCCTTCCCAAGATAGAGCAAATCTCTAACTGGAGCGACCTGTATGTTCTTGAAAAATTTCCACAGAGTCCTACCTGAAGGGATTTTTGACTTGACTTTGGTTTAGGTTTTAGATAATTTGCTTGAGCGGAACGAGAATCTTCAGTCTTGGAGGTTGGGTTTATGGTAAAGAGATTTTTGATTGCGATGGCGGTAGTTCTTTCATTGAGTCTTTTTGGGTTTGCCCAAGAGCAGGCTCCCTCCGAAACTTCTAAAGGAGCGAAACAGGAGAAAACCGAAAAAAAGAAAAGAGGACCCGTTTTCAGAGCTACCAAGGAACAGATAATTGAAGTTCAAAAAAAGCTTAATGTCCCGCAAACAGGCAAAATGGACGAGGCTACGCGTGCGGCGGTTAAGAAGTATCAATCCGAAAATGGTTTGCGTCCGACCGGTGGCTTGAATCGTGCCACGCTTGAAAAAATGGGAGTTGAACTGACGGAAAAGCAGAAACAGATTCCTGTTGATCCTAAGTCTTATGCTTCATCTGAACAAAAGACGGGAACAAAACGTGGCCCTGTTTTCAGAGCAACAAAAGAGCAGATAGAGCAAGCTCAGAAGATGCTTAAAGAAAAGGGATATTACAAGGGTGAAGCAACAGGCAAACTTGACAAAGATACAAGAGAAGCCATAAAGAAATTCCAAGAAGCAAGCGGGATAAAACAAACTGGGACTTTGAATGCGGAAACACTGGAAAAAATGGGTATTCAGTTAACCGACAAGCAAAAGGAAATCGTGATGAAGAAAAGTCAATAGAAATTTGATCTGCCCTGTTTTTTTTAAGTTGTTTACATACTGTTGGTAAGAGGTTTTATTGCCGATCGGTGTAGATTTAAGCTTCTGCAAAGGCGCTACAGGTTGAAGCCTTTGCAGTTTTTTATTTGTGGAGCATCATTTATTTTTTTCTAAGTAGGTGGTGTCGGTTTGAATGTTTGCTATAGCTGTTTCTCAGGGTAGATAATTGAATTTGAAAAGTCGAGTATGGGAGAAAACCTCATAAAAACACGTTTGGTTTCGATTCGTTACGCGGCGAAAGATATAAATCTTTACGAGTTCGTTCCATTAAACGGTGAAAGTTTGCCTAAAGCTGAGGCGGGAGCGCATATCGGTGTCCATTTGCCTAACGGGCTTGTCAGGCATTATTCTCTTATCAAAGCAGAAGAGAATCCGAAGAGCTATGTTATAGGCGTAAAGCGTGACAAAAAAAGCACGGGTGGATCAGTTTATATCCATGACAAATTGAAGGTTGGTGAAATTTTGATGATCGAGCCGCCGAAAAATACGTTTCCGCTAGACCAATCGGCAGAAGAAAGCATCTTTTTTGCGGGTGGAATCGGTATTACTCCGATTTTTTCAATGGTTAATGTTTTGCAAGCTCAAGGTAAGAAATGGAAGCTCTTTTATGCTTGCAGAACCAAAGATGAAGCGGCGTTTTACGATGAATTGAAGGATTTTCCACAAGTTAGTTTTCATTTTGACGATGAGAAAGGCAGTGTTTTCGATATTGCTTCTGCTGTTAAAAATGTATCCGAAAAAGCGCATCTTTACTGTTGTGGCCCTTTGCCAATGATGGAAGCCTTTGAAGCCTGCACTCGTGATTTCCCGTCTGAACAGATTCATGTTGAATACTTCAAGCCAAAGGAAATTAAAGGTGGTTTCATTGTTGAACTTGCAAGAAGTGGGAAGGTCTTCAAGATTGAAGAAGGACAAAGCATATTGAGCGTGCTTCTTCACAGCGGCATAGATGTCCCTTATTCATGCATGGCTGGAATTTGTGGAACATGCGAAACTATAGTCTTAGAAGGTATCCCAGACCACAAGGACGAAGTTTTATCAGAAGCCGAAAAAGCTTCCAACAAGAAGATGATGATTTGTTGTTCAGGAGCTAAAACCGAGAAATTGGTTTTGGATATTTGATGACTTCAAAGGTTTACAATTTTGTTTCAGACAAAGTTTCCCTTAGAATCAGAAAGCATGGACGGTGAAGAAAAAGTCCATAAAGGGCTGAAAAAGGGCTTATATTTAATTCCTTCGACTTTTACGGCCGCAAATGCGGCGATGGGATTCATATCAGTTATCTATTCTCTTCGAGGATTTCAGCTCAATGAGACAAATCGTGCGCTTGCGGCTGAGTATTTCAATTATGCGGCTATAGCAATCGGCATCGCAATACTTTTCGACATCCTTGACGGACGAGTCGCCAGAATAACAAAGACCACAACCGAAATAGGTGTTCAACTTGATTCGTTGGCAGACGTTTTGACCTTCGGCATAGCCCCGATGGTTTTAGCTTATAGTTGGGGAGTGGGAGTTGTATTTCCAGAAGGAAGCCAGCTTTACAATCTTAGCCTTTTCGTTCTTTTCATGTATCTGATGTGCGGAACTTTTCGCCTTGCAAGATTCAACATTCAAGCAACGCGTCCACGCGTGCTGATGGAAGGAGCGGTAAAGACCGATAAGAAAAACTTTGTAGGACTTCCAATCCCACCTTCCGCAGGACTTTTGGCGGCTATCGTTCATTATTCGCCGTATCCGCTTAATTCATACGAACCTGCTCAAGCCAGGCTTTATGCCATTTTGATAATGATAATGATTGCTATTTTGGGGATTCTAATGGTCAGCACTTTGAGATACAAGAGTTTCAAAACTGTCGGCACTGGGAGAAATAGTTTATATGCGATTTTAGGGATAGCGGCAATTGGGATGCTTATTTGGCTTTATTCGCGCTACGCTCTTTTGACTCTTTCAGCGGCTTACGTATCTCATGGAGTGATTTGGTATCTCTTGAGTGGCATTACGGCAAAGACTGAAGAAAAGAATGTGTCTTCAGAAGAAATTACGATGAGACAACCATAATGCATCACTTTGCCGCGAATGTTGCCGAATGCTCTTCTAATTTGGTTACGTTATTTCTTCTTTTTCTTTTTTTGAATCTTACAATTTCATCATCAGAAAAAGATTGTCCGCAAAGAACCGTAAGAGCGCAAAGCGCAAGGAAGAAAAGCGAGATTGCAGTTGTATGAAGCACAAAGTCAAAGAAACTATGCACTAAGACAGCAAAACAACCTGCTAGCGACCCAACCGCAATCGAATGTCGAAATTCATTGTTCGTTTTGATACTTTCAAGTCCTTTTTTGAAGAGATAAGCCACAAAGAATCCTGCAAAAATCAAGCCGAAGATACCGGCATCGGTTAAAACTTGTAAATAGTCGTTATGCGCTTGTTCAACTCTTTCTGCGCCGCTGAGTGTATCGAATTGCGTGTAGGCTTGCGGAAAAGCTCCAAGTCCGACGCCGAACACGGGATTGCTAGCTATTATTTTCAAGCTCACGCTCCAAATGTGCAAGCGATTAGTCGTTTCGACTGCTTCTCCCAATTCACTTCTTTCTTGAGCAATTCTGGTCAAAGTAGTTTCACCGCCAACGAAAGCAGCGCCAGCTATCATGACTATCAAAAAGAGAGCCGCAGTAGCAGTTTTCAATATGACTCCTTTTGTCCCTTTTGATTCAACGGCAAAAAAGATCAAGAAAAGGATTTCAGCAAAAAATGCGACGAGTCCACCACGCGAACCGCTCAGCAGAAGGGCAATTCCCATCAGTCCAATAGCGATCCCGTAAAGCAAGCGTTTGTCTTTTGGCACAATGCCGGTAAGAAGCATTGCAAGTGGTATTGCAATTATCATTTCAATCAAAGACGCAAAGTTATTTCTGTTGACGAAAGAACCGAATGGATTAGCTCCCAGCGGTAATTCATAAATCCCGTAGATTTTTTGAGGACTTAACACCGATTGCAAAATGGCATAAAAAGAATAAACCGCTCCGAAGATTATCATCAAAAAGACAAGTGTTTTGATTCTCTTTACTGAGTCAATGAAAGCAAGCATCGAAGCAAAGTAAATGAGCAGAGCTATGAAGTGAACAACAGCCAGCTTGGTTGCAAAAGGATTGATCGAGATGGTTTTAGGAATACCGCCAACGCCAGCAATTTCAGCAATGTAGCCAAAGGGTATGATTTGGAAAATACCGTAAAGAATTACTGCCACTAGTGGGAGTTGAAGCAAGCATTTGCTATAGCGTAGCTTGCCAGTAGCGAAACCTTCGATAGCCCATAGAATCACAATCAAACTGGCACTTAGATAAAACAACGCCAAAATGGGTTGATGGACAGCTCCATAGAGAAGTGTTGTTAAAACGAGAGCAGAACAGATTATGAAGAAAATCAATTTGCTAGGCATAAGATCAACGTATTTCTACAAGTTCAAAATCATCAAGCCAGATAGTTCCAAACAAGGGACATTGACTACCACAAACGACTCTACCAACGCGCACAACAATTCCTTCAGCGTCTTCGGACGTTGTAAACTCGATTTCTTGTTTCTGCCACTCTGCAGAATCTTCCAGTGGCTTACTTGTCTTTAAGAGTTTGTAATCGCTTGCATTTAGGACTTCTATAAGTGGAGGACCTGCGCTTTTTACCTTTTCAGCACGATACCAAAAGCTTAAGCGATATTTTTTGCTTGGTTCAATCGCAACAGTTTGATAAACGTGATAGTATTGAATATCAGAATAACCGCTGAATTGAATCCGTAAACTCCGCCTTCCGTTGTGTTTTTGAGTGGCATCAAGACGAACGTCGGTCTTTTCGACTGGAACAACCTTCCAATCAAAATAAGCCTTACTTTCACGGTCTATTGGCGACTCAAATCCGCCATTTTGCACTTTGCCGATTTCAGCATCAGCATCAAGTCCAGTTTGTCTTGAAAACTCTAGTGCAGAACGAAAGTGTTTTTTGTCAAACAATCCTTGAGCAAGGACTTTCGCAATCGGCTCTCTGCGGTTTTTTTCTTCAGGGCTAAGTTTTTGCCAAACTAGGAGGCTTTCATCGGGCCGGCCTCTTGCCGCAAAAAATGTTGCTAGATCAACTATTGCCGAAGAATCGTCTCCGACGGTTTGAATTAAGACTTCCGGATTTTGGTCGAAATAGTTCCAGAGAACTGAGAAAATCTGCTGACGGTAAATGGTGTTATGCCTTAAAGCCTGTCGAAATTCATTTATTGCAGATTCAATCTTGCCTCTTCTCAAATAAAAATTTCCAAGTCTCCATCTCGGATAGGCATACGAAGGTGCTAGGACAACACCTTTATTCAGAGCAACTTCTGCTTGTTCGATCCGATCGTTTTCTTCCAAAGCGCTTCCAAGTTCCAACCACCAGCGAAAATCGTAGGGTGAAAGTCTTACTGTATTTTTGAAAGATTCAACAATTTGCTCAGAGTTAGATGATATGGAACGTGCTTTTGATGCGGCTAAAACCCAATTTGCAAGTGGATCATCAGGAGCTAACCAAACAGCATATTCAGCCACCTTTTCTGCATCAGGACTTACTGGTGAAGTGTTCTCAGCCAGCATGTTTCCTAATTGCCATTTGACAGATAGCCAAGCAAACAAAACCGCTAGGACGATAGCAAGCAATTGAATCACGCGTCCTAGTTGTTTTTTTGTATCAATAAAGTTCACTGGTTTGTCACTTGAGTCCATTGCTTTTTTCCAAGAAGCCTAGTTAGAAAATCATACAAAATAGTCGGAAAACACTGCAAACTTGCAGTCTCTGAAATGGGAATGGATTTTGTTCTTGCTCTCTCCTAATCAAACGAACGCCTCGATCTAGGGCGCGTCATATCTAGGCGTAGGTAAATCTCCGCTTGTTCCAAATTGGAAAGCTATTAAGCTACCACTTGAGCTTCTCAAAATATACCAAAAACCACTGCGCCAAACTGCTATGTCTTTGCGTCCGTCTCCATCGTAATCTCCCACAACCGGAATATCACCGCTGATGCCGAATTGAGTAACCGTAAGAGAACCATTCGAGCTGTTTAGAACATACCAAACGCCGTTTCTGAAGACCGCTAAATCGGTTTTTCCGTCTCCATCAAAATCAGCTTGTGTGGGAATATCGGTGCTTATGCCGAATTGAATTATCATTAGAGCGTTGCTTTGGCTGTTCAGGATATACCAAGTCCCGTTTGATGGACGGAAAACTGCAAGATCATTTCTGCCATCGCCGTTGTAATCGCCGACTGTGGGAATATCACCATTCAAGCCAAATTGCTGTGAGTTAAATGAACCGTCCGTCGAATTCCTTACATACCAAACACCGTTTGAAGGGCGAAAGACTGCAAAATCTGCTTTTGCATCACCATCATAATCTCCAACTACGGGAATATCGCCCGTTGTGCCCCACTGGAAGGCCGTAAATACATTGCCGTTACTGCCTAATACATAAAAGGTGCCGTTTGATGGGCGAAAGACTGCTATGTCTGTTTTGTAATCTCCGTCAAAATCTTCCGGAACTGGAATATCACCATTCGTGCCAAACTGTTGAGCTTGGAAAGAACCATTTGAACTTCTAAGTAGATACCAATTTCCTTCGGAAGGACGGAAAACCGAAATGTCGGTTTTAGCGTCGCCGTCGAAATCTGATGAAGCACTAGCCCTAACGATTTTCTCAATTGTTCCGCCAAGTCCGACTACGTAAATCTCTCCGTCATCATCTTCACCGAAAGAAGAGATATTGCGCGGCGTGTCAATAATTGGAGTTGAATTGCCACCTATCCAGATTTCGCCTGTGCAGTAATCGCCGTAGATGTAACTACCGCTTTGGAAGGTGCGTCTTATGCCACGATAAACGTATCCGCCAGTCACAGAACAGCGTCCGTTAGAGTGGGTGTACTCGTAAATTGGTGGTGTGTGATTTATCGGATTCGTTCCTCCGGCGCACAATTGAGGATCAAGCCCTGTGCATATAGAGCCTTCATAAACTCTCCAACCATAATTTCTGCCTATCAAGATGATGTCAATTTCTTCAACTGCATTTTGTCCAACGTCACCTGCCCAAAGTTGTCCCGTTTGGCGATCGAAAGACCATCGCCAAGGATTTCTAAGCCCAATCGCATAAATTTCATCGGCTCCCGGAGTCGGTCCTGCATAAGGATTATCAGGCGGAATCGTGTATGGTGGAGCGGTTGGAGACTCGGAAACATCAGGAGCGATTCTAAGCATTTTACCCAGAAGTTCGTTGATGTTTTGAGCACGAGCGCCGGGATCATTAGCAGAACCACCATCGCCCATTCCGATATAGAGATAGCCATCGGGTCCAAATTCAATCATCCCGCCGTTGTGGTTTGCAAAAGGTTGTGGTATGACGATTATGATTCTCTCGCTGTTCGGGTCGCCAACTGTGTTATTGTTTATCGCCTTAAAACGCGAAACAACCGTAGCACCGTCGCTGGCTCTAGTGTAGTTTACAAAGAAGTATCCGTTAGTTGCGAATTGTGGATGAAATGCTAGTCCAAGTAGTCCGCGCTCCGTGCCTGTTTGGCTAACTCGGCTTGTTAAGTCAATGAAGGTGCTAACGGAGTTAGTGCCAGGTTGGACAACCCTGATAAGTCCTCTTTGCTGAACTACGAAAAGCCTTCTTGTCCCGTCCTTTGCGCTTGTAATGTAAACAGGTAAGCTAAGCCCAGAAAGGAAAGGCTGTAGTCTAATCGGGCTTTGACCACTTCCAGCCGAGAATAGAAACAAAACGATTAGAAACAAAACAAAACTTCGTCTCATTTTTTCTCCTTCAAATGTTTACTAACTTTTTCTGATTACCAAATGCTTTTAGGCTTGTTTTATTCTATCAGATTTGCTTGAGCGTGTCGCTGATTTTTTTCAATGAATTTTCCAGTATCCAGTCTTCACGCGCAAGACAAAATCTCATGAAAGCATTCCAACGATCTGAATCAGCAAAGGCGCTTCCCGGCACGCCCGCCACACTGCCTTTTTCCATGAGCATTTGGTTGAAAGCAACTGCGTCATCGAACGCTTGAGGAATTCTTGCCCACAGGTAAAACGAAGAACCTGAATCGTAAATCTCGAATCCCAAACTTTTCAATCCTTCAGCAAAAAATCGCCTTTTTTGGTCGAATTTTTGGCGTAGCTCATCGTAGTAACCTTCTTCAAGCAAAAGAACCTTAGCCAGTGCCGCTTGCAAAGGTGTTGCAGGGCAAACGTAAACGACGTTTGCCGCGGAGTTTATCGGAGCGATGAATTCTGCTTTGCCATAACAATATCCAAGACGCCAGCCAGAAATGTTCCACGATTTTGAAAATGAGTTGACCGTAATCGTTCGCTCCCACATGCCCGGCAAAGATGCAATCGAAATATGCGGGCTTTCTCCCGAAACATAATGTTCATAGACCTCATCAGAAATAACCAACAAATCTAGCTCATTTGAGATTTCTGCAATTGCTTCGAGTTCTTCTTGAGTCATTACTTTTCCAGAAGGATTTGCCGGCGTGCAAACAATTATCGCCCGAAGCGGAAATTCGCTTCTTCGTTTGAGACGTTTGCAAAACTCGAACAGCTCGTCTTTGTCGAACTTGAGGTTTTCGTCAAGCTCAAAAATCTCTGGTTTCGAGCCGAATTGTTCAAGTATTTTGCAATGATAAGGATAATAAGGCTCAAAAACGACTGCTGATTTTCCTTGCAGAAAACTCAGAGCTATACCAATCAGTGCTCCCGTTCCGCCATTTGTTATCATCAATTCAACGGGAGTTTTGTCAGCGTCAACTTCGATTCGGTTGTATCTTTTAATTTTGTCGGCAACAGCTTTGCGCAAATTGTAATCGCCTTCCGATGCGCCATAATGGTTTTGGCTTGCGGAGATTATCCTTGACGCTTCTTTTGCAAGTTCGGGATGTATCGGAAGCTCTGATTGTCCTTGCACCAGATTTCCTTCTCGTGGCACTAAACGCGTAATCGCTCGAATATCGGGTTTCTGTTTTTTGGTTGTTGTTTCCATAGTCGCTTTTATTGATTCAGAATCTAATCGCTTAAAGTAGCGAAATCTTTTTATCTGGTCTCCTTCAGGGAAATTCTGTCTTGGATTTCCGGCTTTTTAGTTTTTTACAAGCTCAAGAAGTTCGATTCCCTTTGCTTTCAGCAAGATTTCCACGACTTCTCGCACCGCTCCGCAGCCGCCTTTGTTTTCGGTTACTAACTTTGCGATGCTTTTTACTTCAGAAACCGCATCGGCGACTGCAATTGAAAGGCCCACTTGACGCATAAGAATTATGTCGTTGATGTCATCACCAATGAAAGCAACTTCATCTGCCGATAGATTGAACTTTTTCAAAATTCCTTCAAGCGCTAATGCCTTGTTACCGACGCCTTGCTCGACTATGTTAATTCCCAGTTCACTTGCACGCACCTGAAGAATTTCCGATTTTCTTCCCGAAACGACGCCTGAAAAAAATCCAGCGGAATGCCACAGCACTAATCCTTGACCGTCTCGAACGTGAAATGCCTTGAAACTCTCGCCTTCTTTGCCGATGTAAATCTTTCCGTCGGTCAAAACACCGTCGCAGTCCATCAACAAGAATTTTACAAGTTTAGCCGCTTCGAGAACTTCAGGTTTCATGCCTTGTGTTTATCTTACCTCGAACATTTCAACACCACTTAGTTTCCATTCGTTTCCTACCTTTGAAAGATAAAAAACAGCCATTCCGCTTTCTTGATTACGGTTTAGGAGTTTTGCTCTTAGTTCAACTTCGACAAGATAGTTGTTTGCATCGAGTTTGTCAACCTGAACGACCTTGGTTTCCCAAATTTCGGCTTGACCTGCGAGATTTGCTGAGAATTTGACCATCTCGCCGGGGACTATTAGTCTTTCAACATTCTGTTTGCTTTTTGAAACTGCCGCTTTGTCGAATTCGGCAAAGAAATTTTTGATGCTTTCTTCAATTCTTGAACTTGGCAAGATTTTTCTCCTACCATTTCTTGCGAACAGTGTTGAACCATATTCTGCATCGGATTTTATAGCTTCCTCGAAAAATCCCAATGCTTTCGATGCCTGATTCGATTTCAAAGCAATTTCGCCTAGTCCAACATTTGCCCAAGCCATGCTTCTTGCCGACGGAAGTTTTTCATTCAAGATTGTCTGGAATTCTTTTTCTGCTTCAGCGAGTTTGTTTTCAGCTAAAAGCGAGCGTGCAAGCAGGACTCTAGCGTCATCGAGATTAGGATATGAGCGTAGAATTTTGTAGGCATTGCTTTCTGCAGATACGTAATCTTGTTTATCGAAACTTCTTTTGATAACAAGAATCGGGTCAGATTCATTGAATTCTCTAGGAGCAATATCATCGGAGTAATCAAGCTGAGGATAAAACTTTTCGGGATCAATCTCGACTCTGATGATTTTCGCTGATGTGTTGAAAATAGCTTCGCCGAAATCTTTGGCAGGGATTGTAGCTTCTGTGCGAATTTCACTGCCAGCTTCAGTCGTTGCGACTACGCTAACAGAAACCGGAATTGAACCGGTGTTTCTCAAGGCTACTTTTGTCTGTCCCGCTTCATTTCGCGGCAGTCCGACCATAAGATTCAGATCGTTGATTTGATCGAACCAAAAATCAAGATTTTCTTTCTGGCTGGCGAATGCGAGCCTTAAGTCCGAAAGAGTTAGAACGCCAGCTTTGAGTTGTGTTCGGAGAATTTTGAAGAATTCGTTAACTCCGCCTAAGTCTCTTGCGATCAAGCGCCAAATAGCCGCTCCTTTGTTTGCTACGGAAGCGTAGTAAGAATTGTCAAGCGGGGAAGTTTGAGTAATCGGTGCTTCACGTCTTGCGATAGCAGAATAAGAAATTTGCTGGCGAAATCTTTCAGTTCTTGCTACTTCTTTGCCGAACTGCTTTTCAATAAAGAGATTGGCAATGTATCGAACTAAACCTTCATGGATTACTCCGTAACCTTCGCCGCGAATCAAAACTGCATTTCCAAGCCAAAGTCTTGCGGCGGCTTCGGCTATTGTCATTGCAGTTTGGGCATCTATTTTTTGGCGCCTAAATGCACCATATTCGAGTAAGACGGTTCCTGCTTCATAGAAGCCCGCACTGCGCCTTACAGAAACTATTCTCGAAGGCGTTTCGTCAATACTTCCCAGCAGAGATGCAACAAAAGTTTTCGCTTCAACGAAGAGATTTGCAAGCTCTGAAGCTCTTTGCTTTTCAAAGTCGCCTGAACCTTTCGGCAAATAAACCTTTACGTCCTTGAAGTTAACAGTGTCCCAATCGCCTGTAACGAAAAATAATTGCCCGTTTAGCTTTTGCTCAAAAGTGTTTCCGTTCTGAATCCCGGATGAAACTACCGTTTGCGTAGTGTTAACAGTTAGCTTGAACGGAGCATAATCAGCGCCGCGTGGAGAATAAAAGCTGTTTGGTGTCGGATACCAAAAGGCAAGTGGCAAAAATTGAGAGCTAACGGGCGAAATTGTATTGAGTCCTGTATTTTCTTCAACTTTCAGCCTATAACTGATGGTTAAAGAAACAGTGCCATTTGGCTGAACAGCAGGAACAGGCACAACTATCCGCTGTATGTTGCGGCTACCTGCTCTTTCTTGTCCTTTCGTGAAATCGGCAGAGTTTCCGTTGACGCTTGCAGATAGAATCTCAGCCTTTTCGTTAATTCTAAGCGTAACTCTTGATCCCGCAGAGTTTCCTATGTTCTGCAAGCTTAACGTTGCTTTGGCAACTAGAACCCTATCGTCGAAGGAAACCTCGATGTCATATTTTTTTACCTGCCATGCAACAATTATGCGAGTTTCATCTTGGAACTGTGCTACTCCTACGAGACTCGCAAGAAGGAGCAATGAGAAGATACAAGCGAATTTGGTTAACGAGAGTCTCATAAGCGAGTAGATTCTTGGATTATCAAGGAGTTTGCAAATTTTTTCTACTCCCAGCAACAGCGGTTGAAGTTGTTTCTACAGGTTGAAAGTCTTTTAACATTTGGTTGATGACAAGTTGCTGGCCAAAGCTTACGATATTGCCGAAGAACCAATAAAGCAATAAACCCGATGGCGCTCCCCACAATAGCCACAACATCATTAGTGGCATCAGGTAAGTCATCATTTTTTGTTGCATTGCTTGTTCTGGAGTCATTGCAGGGGCAGTTGGAGTGAACAGCATCGAGATTAGCATCGAACCAGCAAATAGGAACTCTAAGGCGTGTAATGGATCAGCTGCAGAAAGATCAGGTAGCCACAAGAAGTGTGCTTGTCTAAAATCGAGTGAAACCGTAACAGCTACGTAAAGCGCAATGAAGAGTGGGATTTGCAAAAGTAACGGCAAACAGCCACCTAAAGGCACGGCACCTTTCATCAGTTTCAATTGCTCAAGTTGCAGTTGGCGCATTCTCGGATCGTCAAGCGGAACACCTTTCTTTTGTAAATCCCTGATTTTGTCCTGTATCTCCTTCATTTTCGGAGCATTTACCTGAGCCTTTTTGAAGGCTTTAGTTTGATGCAGTCGAATAGGGAAAAGCACTGAGTAGAAAATTATGGTGAATATAACGATTGCAACGCCGTAGTTACCGACATAGGCGAATATAAAATTCAGTATGCGTAGAAGCAGTATTGCTATTGGCTTTGTAATTGTGCCGGTCCAGCCCCAGTTGATTAGGTTATCCAAGTTGATTTCTCTGCCGACTTGTTGGCTAAGTTTTTGGTTATACTGTGCCAGCGTGAAATAGTCTTTCGAGCCTACATAGACTTTGATGTTGTCGCCATCAGCAACGGGAAGATAGGCAGAAACGAAATGCCTAGTGAGTTTGGTTGTTTGACTTCTTGTTATCCAAGCGAAAATGCCACTGTAGAAAGGTTCAACATTGACTTCGTATCTAAGCGAATGAAATTCTGTTTCCGAAGCAGGTTTCGATGGAACCGCGGCAATCGCAAAGTAAGTATCGCCTACGGCTGTCCAGTCAATTTTCCCATTGAATTTTTTTACGGCTTTGTTTTCGCTGTCGTAATTGAAATAGTATCCGCCGTAGCGTTCAGTAGCATTATTGACTAAAGCAATTGCTTCAGGTTCGATATGGTAGTAATTGTGATGAATGATTGCTTGATCGCCGAACTCTGCACCTACAAGTAGTTTCAAGTCTCGCAGGCTCTGCCCGTTTTGTGTCGCTTTGATGGTGAAATCTGTAACGTAGCTATCAGCGCGAAAGATGAAACTCTTTGTAATCTCAAAACCTTCAGGACTTACAAGGCGGAAGTCTATTTGTTTTGATTCTGACCCCTTTAGCTCTATGTTTTCCGAATCAGTGAGAACTTCGTAAGTGCTTTCATTAAGAAAAGCCTCTAAATCTGCTCTGTTAGAGACTAAGCGAAACGGTAATTGCCTTGTTTCAAGGGCTTTTTGTGAAATCAGTTGGAGTGGATTGCCTGAGGTCCCATCAGAGCCATTGGCAAAAAGCAACTTTTCATGTTGATCGTGGACATTTTTGATCAAAACCCAACTTGTTGCCAAAGCACCTTTTGAATCGAATTTTGCTTCGTAAAGTGGCGTTTTGATTGTTATTGTTCGATTTGGTGCTGTGTTGACAGGTTTAATGGTGGTTTGTTCAGAAAGGCTCTCTGAAGGTTTTTCAGCAACGTCAGCCTGCTGTGTGGTAGTTTCTTTTGGCTTTTCTTTAGGCGGTTCTGGAGCAAAAAAATACGACCAGAGGCCAATGACCAGCATCGAAAGCGCAGTGGCCAGAAGAATTCTAGCTTGATTTTCTTTTTGCCTATTTTCCATCATTTCGGTCTATCTAACAGGATCGTAACCACCACGACAAAGTGGATGGCATCGAAGAAGACGTTTGAATCCAATCCAAAGCCCAAGAAAAGCACCGTATTTTTCAATGGCTTCAGCCATATACTCCGAGCATGTCGGGTAAAAACGACAAGCATCAGGTAAAAGCGGCGATACAAAAATCTTATAAGCTTTTAGTGTTTTCAGTAATATCAATTTCAACATGGCTTTTTTCAGGCGGAATCGAACCTTCTTCCTTTCTAACTTTTTCGATTATTTGTCGAAAATCGTTCAAGGGTTTTTCTAATTTTACTCGGAGCAGACTGCGTTTTGCGTTTAAGACCCAGCAGTATCTGCTTCTGAGCGAATACAATTCATTCTTGCTCAAACGGAAAGCTTCTCGCAGAAGACGCTTAGCTCGGTTTCTATCATGAGCTTTGCCGACAGCCTTTCTCGAAGCGGTTATACCGACTTTATGAAATTCATCATTTGAAGGCAGGACAAAGACTGTCATGAATTCACCGTCGAAACGTCTTCCTTGAGAATAAACTATTTGAAACTCTTTGGGTTTGCGAAGACGACAGCTTTTTGGCAAACGGAAACCTAATAGTGGTGTGGTGTTAATCTTTTGCGTCCTTTTGCTCGGCGACGCGCTAGAACTTCCCGTCCGCCTTTTGTCGCCATTCTCGCACGAAATCCGTGTTTTTTCGCTCGACGACGATTGTTCGGTTGATATGTTCTCTTCGGCATGATTCATTACTCCTAAAAACAAAATTGTCGGCATTTACCGCACAAATTCTCTCACGAGTCCGAATTCCGAGTTTACTTAAATGCCAAAACAAAAGTCTATTGGAAAATCTGTGATAAGTCAAAAACGCTTAAGTTCTGGAAACACCCCAAGGGACTTCTTCATTCTTGCTTTTTGAACGATTGTTGAGTTTGAGCCAATCCAGAATTTCTTGTAGGTCGCCTATTGCAAGAGCAACTGAAGTATCAGCAGCGCCGTAGTAGAGGAAAACTTTGCCGCTTGCTTCATCGCATACGACACCACATGGAAAGACAACATCACCCACATCGCCTGTTCTTTCATAAGGCTCTTGAGGGCCAAAAATCCATTCATCACCCCTAGCGATAACCTTGCGTGGGTCCTCTAGGTCTAATAATGCTAGCCCTAGTCTGTATAGACATCCAGAAGGTGTTACTCTAACACCGTGATAAATTATTAACCATCCTTCCGGGGTTTCGATTGGTTGCGGTGAAAGTCCTATTTTGTTTGCGTCCCACCATGCACCGCGTCTTGCTTCAAGCAAAACAGAATGATCTCCCCAGTGTTTCAGATCAGGCGAAAATGAAATCCATATATTTGCCTTAACCACAGGGTAATTTGACATCGGACGATGTATCAATGCCCATCTGCCGTTAAATCTTTTCGGGAAAAGAGCTGCATCTTTGTCTTCGGGTGGCATGATTGCACCATGACGTTCAAAGTGACGGAAATCCTCTGTTAGGGCAAGCGAAACAAGTGGTCCACTCGTGGAATAAGAAGTATAAACGACAGCATATTTCTTTAGCTCATCAATCCAAGTTATTCTTGGGTCTTCGATCCCCCAGATTTCTTCGGGATAATTATCCGGATCGGGAAAGAAGGTTGGTTTTTCGTCAATAATCCAATTTGTTATGCCGTCTTTGCTTCTTGCCGCAGTTAGATGAGAGATTCCTCTTCTATCTTCGACTCTCACAAGAAGCAGAATCTCTCCGTTTGGAAGTCTTGTAGCACCAGCATTGAAAACACTATTTGCCGGATAAGGCCAGTCTTTAGCTGTCAGAATCGGATTTTTTTCATAACGACGAAACAACTCCTTAGTGAAACTATTGCCCATAAGCCATTTCACCAGAACAAGAGTAGTTTAATAGCCAAGAGCTTAAATTATAAGGATGTTTTAGTAACACAAAAGGTTCAATCTAGTGAATCCTCTCAGGGATATGAGAGAATAAACCTACAGTGTTTGTAGAAGCTATTTTTTTGGACAAAGCTTAAATACCCAAAATGTTTACCAACTCTTGAACTGCTGCGGCTGATTTGTGAAGAGCGGCTCTCTCTTCATTTGTGAGGCTGATTTCGATAATTTGTTCTACGCCGTTTTTACCTAGCTTGACCGGAACGCCTACAAAGAGATTGTTGATACCGTATTCTCCTTCCAGGTAAACTGCACAAGGCAGGATTTTCTTTTTGTCTTTTAAGATTGCTTCAGTCATTTCAACAGCAGCAAGAGACGGCGCATAATAAGCAGAACCTGTTTTGAGAAGATTGACGATTTCGGCTCCGCCATTTGCAGTCCGTTTTACGATTTCGTCAAGTCTTTCTTTCGGGATAAGCTCGGTGACGGGAATTCCGGCTACCGTTGAGTATCGTGGCAACGGAACCATCGTATCACCATGCCCACCGAGAACAAAAGCAGTTACGTTTTCAACAGAGACGTTGAGTTCTTCAGCTATAAAGTGTCTCATTCGTGCCGAGTCCAAAACACCTGCCATTCCCATAACGCGATTTTTTGGGAAGCCAGAACGCCTAAAGGCAAGCTGTGCCATTGCATCTAGAGGATTGGAAACGACTATTATGAAACAGTTTGGAGAATACTTAACAATCTGATCTATTACTTGTCCGACTATTTCTGCATTTATTTTCAACAAATCATCGCGGCTCATTCCGGGTTTTCTTGGTTGTCCTGCTGTGATTATCGCAATATCAGAGTTTGCAGTTGCTTCGTAGTTGTTTGAGCCGACTATCTTAACGTCGAAGCCGTCTATCGGAGCGGCTTGTGATAAATCCAAGGCTTTGCCTTGTGGGATACCTTCTACAATATCAACCAAGACGACATCGGCAAGCTCTTTGCTTGCAATCCAATGAGCAGCGGTTGCGCCTACGTTACCCGCACCTACTATTGTGACTTTGCTTCTTCCTACCATTGTGATTCAATCCTTCCTTTGTTTTCTCAGTTTTCTTGGAATGCAAAGGCATTATTTTTACACACTGAAGCTGTATTCAGCAAATCTAACCAAAGTATTTCCACTCGATTCTGTAAAAACTACTGAAAATTAGCAAAGTGCTTAGTGGGTTTTTTCAAAAAAGTCAAACCGAAGCAATGACGCTTCGGTTTGACTTTCCAAGGAGGGATATATGAAGTTTAGAACACTAGCTCTTTTTCCAAGAGAAGTTCAGCACGCCTCAGTTCATATCTTCCGCGCCCAATATTCCCATCGGAACGAAGAACCATAGCGAGAAAATAGTCTTTGCTAACTATGCGAAAGATGAAGACACCGTGTTCAGTTGAGATAGTCATTTCATTCATCTTGCCTAGGCCAATTGAATTATTGAGTCGGCAGACATTTTTAACGACCGATGAAAATTCTGCAACAGCAATGTCGAAGTTCATTTCTTGAGCGAAGGGATTCCAAACTTCTTCAACTGGAATCCCGTCCATTCCCATTATCAAGGCGCCGATGCATCCATCGGTTCTGACCATCATTTCTCGTAAGACTTCTTTGAACATAAACTTTTCCAACTATCACGGCTGTTGTTGTGGCTGTTGAGTCGGTTGAACCGGCTGCTGTGGTATTTGCGTCGGTTGAGTCGGTTGAACCGTCGTCAACGGCACTATAGGTAACGTAACAGGTTGCTGAGGCTGAACGGTTCTTGGTGTTGGAGCCGTATTTGATTCCGGATTACCTAGTGGCACCGGTTGCAACAAAGTCGTAGTTCGCGTTCCATCGCTAATCTTCGATGGTAACGGTTTTCCACTCATATCAGATCGAACGATTCGCGGTGTGATGAAGAACAATATCTCGTTACTCTGTCGAGAGATGGCTTTTCTCTTGAAGAGATAACCTATGATCGGGATTCTAGAAAGTCCCGGCGTTCTAAAGACGTCTTCACCTTCCGCATCAAGCAAAGCACCACCTATAATCGTTGTGCCACCATCAGGAACAACTACTCTCGTTTTTGTTCTTTGAGTGTTTATACCGGGAGTCCCACCGACTGCAACAGTTGTGCTGAGTGTGTTATTCTCGGCAACTATATCCAAGATAACTGTTCCTACATCAGTTATTTGTGGGGTTACTTGCAAACGAAGCGGAACAGATACAAACTGGGTTGTGAAAACCGTAGGAGCACCTCCACCTGCACCAGTTTGAGCAGTTATAACCGGAATTTGTGTTCCGCTTTCAATTTCGGCTGTTTGATTATTTAGTGTAGTGACGCGCGGAGTTGCTATAGTTTTAGCCTGCCCTTTCTTCTCCCCTAAAGTTAAGAGGAGACTGATTTGAGCAGTTCCGAAAACTCCTGTTGTCAATCCAAAAACAGTATTTGCAGCAGCGCCCAGACTTCCATCAGGTGTTCCAATATTACTGGGGATACCGAATGGGCTAAGACCTAATCTCCCTATACCTCCACCTCCTGTGCCGGTTCCCCCGGTGCCGCCAGTTCCACCAGTGCCACCGGTTCCCCCGGTGCCGCCAGTTCCACCTGTGCCACCAGTGCCGCCGGTTCCACCTGCGCCCACGCCGCCGCTGATCGTTGACAAAGCACCGCCACCACCTCTTTGTTGATTTGTTAAAAGAGCAGCGGCGAGTTGCACGCCTAGGTCACGACTGAAGTTTCTATTTGCTGCGACAATACGGGCTTCTATTTCAACTTGAGGCTCTGGTTGATCTAGTAAAGCTACCAACTGGCGAATCGCATCAATGTTTTCTTTGACATCGGTTATAATCAAGGTATTGGTTCTACCATCAACCTCTATTGAACCTCTTCTTGAAAGGCGTTTTTTAATAATACCAATAATACCTTGGTCACCATCACCACCGCCGCCACCGCCGCCAACTACTCCACCTTTGAATCCTGTTTGAGAGCCACATCCAGCACCGCAGGCGTAGTTCAAGCGTATGAATTCAGTGAAAAGCGGCGAAGTATCAAGGCGGCTTTCTCTGATTTTAGCTTCTACAGCCGCTTCATCAGCTAAAGTTTTGCGTTCTGCAATTCTTACTATTGGTCCATTAACTTGAGCACCCAAATCTTGGGACTGCAATATAGCGTCTAAAGCTATGTTCCAAGGCACATCCGTGATGTTGACGGTAACAGGGACGCTTTTAACAGACTTGTCAATGACGAAGTTTACGCCGTATTGTTCGCTGATGTAGTTTAGAATATCTCGAATATCAGCATTAACGACGTTCAAGCTTATCGGTTCACCACGAAAACCAGGTTCTCCGTATCTTTTACCTTCTTGTTGGGGGCCTGTTTTTTGAGCAAAAATTAGATTGAAGGTTGAGCCGATGAGTAGTAGAAGAAATAAAATTCTGCTTTTTCTTGGCATATTTCCTCCCTTTTATGGTTTCTTCCTAGATTTTGTCGGTTTACCTTTTGAATCTTGTTTTTCGGATTTCATCTCATTTCCAGAAGTAGATTTCTTTCGAGTTTCTTGGCTTTTTTCAGATGACAAACCTTGTTGTCGCAGCATTTCCTCGAATATTGGAACAACAGATTCCTGTTGTGGTGATGCTGCTTTTGTTTGCCCTTCTTGTTGTTGATTTACAAGAACTTCTTTTTCTGCTGTTTCTTTTTTAGTTTCAATAGGTGCAGTGCCACTTAATTCTTGCTGCACAGTGTATTGCTTAAGCGGCTTTACTTCTTCCGAAATCGCAAACTTGCCACTACTTAGCTTGGTTACTTTACGGAAAATAAGTTTGTTTTCTTCAACTGCAACAAGCTGTCCGTCAAAAAACCTATCGCCAGGGTAGATGGTGTAAGAAAGTTTCAGCGGTTTAGCTTCTACCATAGCGGCGTATCCGCGTGGAGTTTTGAAAATCCCTGTAACGGCTAGTTCATCTAGAGTCAAAACTGTGGTTACCTTGGGGATCGGTCTATTGTTTGCAATGGCTGATTCTCGAAGTCTCTTGTAGTAGTTTATTCTTGCTTCAATTGAAGGTATTCCTACAACAGAAGTTCCTGAAGAAGTTTTTCCTCCAGCCATTGGGGATTTTGATTTAGCCCAGTCTGGTTTGGCGAACGGATCGCGTTGAGCATTAGTTGCTACATAAGAAACGCTTAAAAGCAGGACGAGAAGTAGAAAATTTTTTAACTTCATAGTCTTTCTCTCTCTTCAAAGAATTTTATCTAGTCATAGTTTGCTGGTTAGGCAATGGCGGGGTCGGCCCTGTCGGGTTTGGCCCTGCCGGAGTCCCTGGACCAGTTTGCGTAGTAGCAAGGTTTTCGGGCGGAGCATAGTAAGCAGTCAGCAAAAACTGAGCATGTAAAGTTCGCTCCGCTGTTTGTTGATCAAGTTGTCTCAGGCTAAAGTCAGTTATTGAGACAATTCTAGGCAGTTTTGCCATCCTATCGAAAAACACTCTTAAATTATTAAAATTGCTGTCAACCTCTACTTCCACCGGCTTTGCCATTATACCGCCTTCTTTTTGGGAGTCATCACGGGGACTAAAACGCATCACTATAAGACGGCTTTCACGTGCAGTGTCTTGAAGTCCTTGTAGAACATTGGTGATTTCGCGTTCTTCTGGTAAAAGAACTTTTAGTTCTTCATATTCGGCCATTTTGCTGGCATAAAGAGCGCGAAATTCATTTATTCTCTGCGTAGCAATCTGTGCTTGTTGATTTTTTGCCTTTAGCTGTTCAATCTCTCCATTTAGAGTTTCTATCTCTGTGCGGATATTACTAGTGTAAAAGTGATAAACCAAAAACCACGCCAGAGCACCTACAAGAATCAAAACTATCAATTGCACATACCATTCTGCATTTTTAAGTTTCTCAAGCATCTTTACATCACCTCAATTCTTTGCTAATTGCTGGTTAGTTTGGGTTGATTGACCTGAAATCTGCCTGGAAGGCGGATTGCTAGCTTGTTGAGTCTGTTCATTTTGAGCTTTTCTGCTCGGATTATAAGTTGTTCTGATAGTAAAATCCACTATTCCTAGTTTTGGAGCTTGTTCGTTCTCAGAAGCCGTTGTAGTCTGTATTTCTCGTCTTTGGGTTTCGATGTTCAGATTGGTGAAGAGACCTGATGAGAATTCAAGACTACGGCCAAATTGAGTGACCACTTCTTCGTTAGGTGAGTTTCCTTTTATAGTTATTTGATCGCCTCTTTGCTCCAAGCTTTCAAGATAAAGTTGCGGCAGCATTGCAACTCTTTCTCTTATTGCTTCAAGCACGGCACTAGGACCAGCTTGGGTTTCTCTTAAGTTCTTGATTGCCGCAACGCGGGCTTCTATGTTAGCTATCTTTTGTTCGAGTTCTTTCTGCTCTTTCATTATAGCTTCAAGTTGAGCCGCTAATTTCCTTTGCTCTTCGAGTTCTCTTTCTGCTTCAGCCTTTCTCATTTGTGTTGAAATAACTTCCCAGCCTATAAGAAGAACTGTTAACGCCGCAACGATTATTGACATTACAAGAAGCCGAGAAACTGGACTAGCTACCTTCTTTTCTACAGTTACTACAGTCGGATTCTGTCTTTCGGTGACCGATTCTAATAGGTTAATTTTTATCATCTTTCCACCTCTCTAAGTTCAAATTTTTAGTTTTCAAAGGCCTCTCAAAGCTAATCCAACAGCTAAAGCCATTTCGGGCATGACTTCACTTAGGTAATCAGGATCGAATTTTCTGGTATCAACTCTTATCTGGCGGAAAGGGTCTAGAACTTCAACGGGTATTCCCATAACAGAGGAAAGATACTCAGGGAATCCTGTCAGTTTAGACCCGCCTCCAGAAATCAAGATTTTATCGACTTTGACGTCGCTTCCTTCCTCAGTAGCTTTGAAAAAGTCAAATGTTCTTTGGATTTCAAGCGACAAGTATTCCATCGGGGCTTCGAGCAGATTAGATATGGTTTGCTCATCAAATCCTTTTGCCGCTTCTTTCATGCCTCTCTTAATCGCCTCTGCTTGCTGGAAGCCAATTCCTAATCCCTTCTGCAGAGCATCGGTGAATTGATTCCCACCCATCGTTATATCTCTTATGAAAAGAGAGTTTATGCCTCTTACAATGTTAACGTTTGTTGTTGAAGCTCCTACATTCAAAAGTGCCACAACATCATATGCAGAAGGCTGATAGTTTATCTCATAACAGTTTTGTAATGCGAAAGTATCAACATCAATAATCGAAGGTTGCTTTCCAGCAAATTGGAGAGTTCTTTTGAGAAGGTCTATTCTTTCTTTTTTGCAAGCTGCGACTAGAACCTTTGTGTATTCTTGTGTTGATTCAGTCACGTAATAATCGAAATTGACATCTGATGATCTGAAGCCTAAATTTTCTTCGGCTTGCCAAACTATTGATTCTTCTAACTCTTCAGGGGTTGTTGGTGGCAGAATTATTGTCTTTACTATGACTGAATAGCCACTTACACCTGTTATGACCTGATTTGTTGTTACTTGGTTTGCTTGAAACACGTTTTGAATAGCTTCAGCTACTGTGTTTAACTCCATTATCTGACCTTCAACTATTGCTGTGTCAGGTAGGTTCTCGTATCCTAAATTTACCAAACCTAGATTGCCTATCTTCCCTTCTAGCTCAACCAACTTGACTGAGCTTGATCCAATGTCTAATCCAGCAGCAGTTCTTTTTTTACCTATCAGCATATTCTCTCCTTAAATTCAGGTAACGAAATGGGTATCTCAGATTCTTTTCGGGGCTGGTTCGCCGCCTTGAATCTTTTCAGCAAGAGTTCAGAAAGGGGTTCTTGAGTGGAACGCAGGATAGAACTGAGACACCCATTTCGCTTTTTCTGACTGTTCGACGAGCTAAGCATTGATGGTTCTTCTCTCTTGCTAGCAGATAATTTTGCAATTCAAGGCGACTTATGCAATCGTTCTTAACGACTGCAGAAATAAATTACAACATCAACCGGAGATTTGTCAACCACTTTTTTGAGATTTTATGTGGTTTTTTTCGATTTCTTTCAAAATGAATCATTCAAATTTAGTCAAAATCGGTCATTTTGATTGCTTTTTTCACGGCTCTTGCGGTGTCTGTAGGATTCTCGAATGGGAAGAGGTGAGAGCCTTTTACTTTCAGAAAAGCTTTGAGTAATGGGTGTTTTTTAGTGTAAGCCAAACCAGCAAGCCTGCTTTCTAGCGATCTACTGCCTTTGATAAAAGAAAATGGGACACTGATTTTTTCGTATATTTCCGGAAGATTGTCGGGTATTGTCAAATAGATTTTTGTTTCTATCAAAGGATTGAAAAAGAGTTCAAAACCAGAGTTATTTTGAACGAGCCCGTGTTGTATGTAATCTTTCAAAACATCTGTATCAAAATCACGGAATCTGGGTTTATTCTTGAAGTATTCAAAGGCTTCTTCTCTGCTTTGCCAAAAGTTTTTCCTAAATTTTGTGCTACCTGCGGGAGAGAATTTCTCGATTAGTCTAGTTTTTTTAGCAAGTTTTAGGAATCCACTTGCAGGTCGGCTAATGATAGGAGAATCAAGCAGAACTATTTGTTCGTAGAGATCAGGTCTTTCGACAGATACTAGAAGATGCAAGATTCCACCGAGCGAGTGTCCAACTCCTATCACGGGTTCAGTGTAGCGCTTTTCAATTTCAACTCTCAGTTCATCTTTCAAGAAGGTCCAATTGTCAGTTACCGGGAATTCGGGGTTGTGACCATGTCTTTCGAGAAAGAAAATATCAAATTCATCCGCCAATTCGGAGAAGAGTTTTTTATATGATAAAGCCGGGAAACCGTTTGCATGAGCAAAGTGTATTATTTTTTTACTCATCTCCGATTATGTTCATCTTTTGCCAGTATCCTACATCAACCCACCTACCAAGTTTATAGCCGATTTGATAGAAATGTGCCACCTTTTTAAAACCGAGTTTTTCATGAAATCTAACTCCGACTTCATTTGGTAGAGAAATTGCCGCTACGATTGTGTGAAAGTCAGTTGAAGATAGCTCGTCAAATAAAGTCATGTAAAGTTGAGTCCCGATGCCTTTGTGTGTTACTCCGGCTTTGACATATATCGCAACTGAAGCAGAATAAGCAAACTCTTGATCGAGTCTGAAGCGGGTTGCATAAGCATATCCCAGAATTTCATTATCTTCTTCGGCTACAAGATATGGATAGTTTTCAACTATTTCCAAAACCCTTTTTCGCATTTGGTCTGTGCTGATGGGATCAGTTTCAAAGGTTTGTGGCGTGTTTTCGATGTAGTAGTTATAGATTTCTGTTATCTGTTTAATATCCGAATCAGATGATGGATCAATTCGTCTAATCTTCATGTCCTAACATTTAATCCCAAATCTGTTCATCTTTCAAGAAACGGATTAAAGTTTAATGAGCATAGGCTTTCTTCATTCAAGGTTTTGCTCGTTAGATTTTCCTGCATATACTATGGCTTATGACTATGGAAGTTGAATGGATGAGAGGATGCGCAACAGCGTTGGTGACACCATTTCGCAAAGATGGTTCTATTGATGAAGATTGTTTCCGTGCACTTGTAGAAAGGCAGGTCAAAAATGGAGTAAAACTTCTTGTGCCTTGTGGAACAACTGGTGAGTCAGCCACTATGACCGAAAAGGAGAGGCTTCAGGTTATAAAAATTTGTATCGAAGTAGCTCACAAGCATAAGGCAAAAGTCATAGCAGGGACGGGAAGCAACAATACTTCGGCAACTATTGACTTTACGCGTAAAGTTCGTGAGCTAGGTGCCGATGCCGCTTTGATTGTAGCTCCATACTACAACAAGCCAACTCAAGAAGGACTTTATGCGCATTTTGCTGAAATAGCCAAATCTGTTAGGGACTTCCCGATAATGCTTTATAACGTTCCAGGAAGAACTTCTTGCAACATTTCAGCAGAAACAACTCTAAAATTAGCTACAAACTTTGGTAACATTGTTGCGACGAAGGAGGCTTCTGGGAATCTATCGCAAATAATGCAGATTTGTGCAAATCGTCCAAAAGGTTTTAAGGTTTTCTCAGGTGATGATGCGATAACCCTTCCTCTAATTAGCATCGGTGCTGATGGTCTAGTTTCGGTTGTGTCAAATGAATTTCCCAAAGAGACGTCGGCAATGGTTGAGAAAGCTCTCTCTGGTGCATGGACATCTGCAAGAAAACTTCACTACAAGCTTTTGCCATTGATGGAGGCGAATTTTATCGAATCAAGTCCTGCACCTTGCAAATTTGTGATGAGTCAGATGGGGCTTCTTGAAGAGAATCTTCGATTGCCACTTGTGCCTATCTCTGAAAACTCACGCAGAAAACTCTCAGAAATTCTTGAGAACTTGAAGTTTTAAGAATGTCTAATGCCTCTAAAAATAAAATCCAAAAGGCTTGAAATTGGAAAGCCGTTTTAGCAAATTGCTAAACTTTAGTTTATGAAGATAGTTGTAATAGGTAGTGGTTTTGGTGGGCTTTCGGCGGCTATACGTCTTCAGGCTAAAGGGCATCAGGTTGTCATAGTGGAAAAACGCGATAAGCCCGGTGGCAGAGCTTATGTTTATGAATTGGATGGCTTCAAATTCGATGCTGGACCGACCATTATAACTGCTCCGTGGTTGATTGATGAGCTTTTCCAAATCGCAGGCAAGAAAACTGAGGATTACGTCAAACTAGTAAAGCTCAATCCTTTTTACAATATAAGATTTGAAGATGGCCTCGTTTTTCATTACAACGACGATAAACAAAATTTGCTTGAGCAAATACGGAAATTCAATCCAGACGAGGTCGAAGGTTACAAAAAATTTGCTTCGAGCCTGAATGAAATCTATAGAGTCGGTTTTGAGCTTATTGACAAGCCTTTTTCAACATGGGGCGACATGCTTCGGGTTATACCGCAGATGATAAAGCTCCGTTCGGATCGCTCCGTCTATAAATTTGCTTCCAAATTCTTCAAAGATGAAAGGCTCAGAATTTGCTTTAGTTTTCATCCGCTTTTGATAGGAGGAAATCCGTTCACTTCGACCTCAATTTACGCAATGATTCATCAACTTGAGCAAGAGTTTGGGGTTTGGTTTGCGATGGGTGGAACCGGAGCTTTGGTGAATGCTCTTTGCAGGCTCTTCAATGAAATAGGCGGTGAGATCAGGCTAAATGCTGAGGTTTCGGAAATTTCAGTAAATCACAAAGGCGAAGCGGAAGGTGTTTATCTGAAAAGTGGAGAGTTCATAAAAGCTGATGCGGTTATATCAAATGCTGATGTTGCATGGACTTATTTGAAGTTGATAAAGGCGCAATTTCGCAAAAAATACACGGACAAAAAGATAAAGTCAATGTCATATTCAATGTCGCTTTTTGTTTATTATTTTGGCACTGATAGGAAATATGAACAGATGGCCCATCATGAAATCTTGATGGGGCCGAGGTATAAGGGCTTGCTTGATGATATTTTCAAATACAAAAGATTAGCCAACGATTTTTCTCTCTATCTTCATCGTCCGACTGCAACCGATCCCACGCTTGCGCCTTCGGGGTGCGATTGCTGGTATGTTCTTTCGCCAGTTCCACATCTTGAAAGCAAAACGGATTGGAAAACAGTAGCTCCCATTTATCGAGACAAAATTGTTCGTTATCTTGAAGAACGTTACTTACCGAATCTTTCAAAACACATAGTTGTTGATCACTGGATCGATCCGCTTCATTTTCAAGATGTTTTGAACAGCTATCTCGGAAGTGCCTTTTCCGTTGAGCCGATATTGTCGCAATCAGCTTACTTTAGACCGCATAACAAAAGCGAAGATGTGAAGAATCTTTATTTTGTTGGCGCTGGAACTCATCCCGGAGCAGGGCTTCCCGGAGTTATGTCTTCAGGTAAAATCGTCGCAAACATGATTTGTGCAACCAAAAACTGATTCGGAAATCCAATGTGGTATTGGATAAAAATTTCATTTCTAACGCTTATCGGAGCTTTTTTCGTATGGCTTCTCTATGAATACCTAACTTTTCCGAACATTAAAAAGCTTCGTTACGAAAATCCGACCACGACAGCGCTTATAGAAGCGAGACTCGCGCAAGCACGTGCTGAAGGTAGAGAGCCGAAAAAGTTTATGATATGGACACCGATTGACAGAATCTCACCTAATCTTCAGCGTGCTGTTATTGCAGGTGAAGATGCTCGTTTTGTCGAACATCATGGATTTGACTGGGAGGCTATACAAAAAGCATGGGATGAAGCGGTAAAAGAAGCTGAAAAGGAAGCCAAAGAAGAAGGTGATAATGATCCGAATGATTGGATTCCCTCTCTTCCTTCCTTCAAACGCGGGGCTTCGACGATAACACAGCAACTTGCAAAAAATCTTTATCTTTCAGAAGAGCGTTCCTTTGTGAGAAAAGCGCGGGAAGCTGTGATAACTTATTTTCTCGAGCGAGAGCTTTCAAAGAGAAGAATTCTGGAAATTTACTTGAACGTAATCGAATGGGGCGACGGAATTTACGGTGCTGAAGCCGCTGCCAGAACATATTTCAAAAAATCAGCATCAGACTTAACCCCATCTGAAGCGGCATACCTTGCCGCAATGATTCCTTCCCCTCTTAATGTTTTCAATCCTAAGAAAAATCCAAAACGAGTTGCCAGAAGACAAAAAATTATTCTGCGTTCATTGAACCACGTCAAAATCCCTTGAAACTTTGGTGCTTTATTTGCTTTTGTGAATAGCTTAAGACTCTAGACCTGGGTGTTATAATTTTTCTTATGCCGTCAGGTGATTTGATAAACGTCAATCCCAATGCTTTGAACTCTACGGTTGAATTTCTTACTGCAATGATTACACCGGCGCTTTTAATTTCTGCAACCGGTTCGCTTGTGCTTTCCACATCAACAAGACTTGGAAGAGTTGTTGATCGAGTCAGAGAACTTGAGAAAAGACTTAACGAGATGATAACTACGGAAAACAAAGATTCGATCCCTTTGTATGAAAAGCGTTTGGAAGTAACGGTTAACTTGCTCGATAAAGTGACAAGCAGGGCAAGAATCCTGCAAGGAGCTTTGAGTGCCTTCTATTACGGTTTATGCTTTTTCATTTTGACTAGTGTTACGATTGCGGCGGCAGGGCTTTTCAACATCTATCGTTGGATGCCTATTCCGATTGGGATTATAGGAATCTTGTTTCTCTTTTATGGAAGCTTTTTGATGCTCCGTGAAACACGAATGGCAACCGCGACAATTAAAGCTGAAATGGACTTCACATGGAGTCTAGCTAAAACTCTTGCACCAAAGGAAATAGTCTCAAAATACACTCTCGTAGAAGGCAAATTGGAAAGAACAAAACCTTGAGCAATTTTCGTTGTTTGAGAAAGCAGAATACCAATGCTAACAGATTTTATCGAATGCTTTGCAGGAGGGTTTTCTTTTTCTGAAAAAACATTTCTTTTTTTGAAAAAGTATGTTAAAAATCAACTATCTAGTTTGAAGTTGGCAGGAAGGGAGTTTTAGTTTTGGACAACCTTAAGCTAAAAATTTCGCCACCGCTCGGCGGTTATCTGTTTGTTTTCTTCGTAGCTCTCTTTGGTGTTTGTTTTTTGTTTTACATTGAAAAAGTTCTGTTAGCTTTGCTGCTTTTTGTTTTTGCTTTTCTTTCTGTTTTGATGCTCTCGATAACAGACAAGATTGTCTTTGATGGGCAAAGCATCTCTAGAACAGGCATATTTCCGAGACTCTGGGCATACATTAACGGACGAAAAACCAAAATCAGCGTAGATTCAATAAACCAAGTTGAGACCAGCCCACTTTTAACTTTGAGGAAAGCAAAGAGAGTTTCCTTTACCTACAAAACAATGATTTGCAGTTTCGAGTCTCGTCTGATTTTCATTTCGAGTGAGAACAATAAATATCGTGCTTTCCTAAAGGCTCTGGTTTCTGCTATCCACAGAGAGGTTCTGGATTTTGCGTCTCTTGAACTCAGTAAATATGCAACTAACCAGGAAGAAGTTCTTGCGGAAGCAAGGGCTTTGAAGTTATTTCCAGAACACCTTAGAGAAACTTTGCGGTTTGACCTGTTAATCCTGAACAACCGTAATGACGAGACTCAAATGCTACCAAATTCAGATGAGACACTTAAAGTTAAAAGATTGCGCAAAGTTGCAAATGAATTGAAGATTTTAGGTTACTTACCGCAAGCTATTGAGGCCTTCCGACGTGCTTTGACATTGAAGCCCAAAGATGCTTGGCTTTGCTTTGAGTATGCACTCTGTCTTCAACTTTTTGCAGAATCAGAAAAAGATCAGGAATCTGCAAAGAAGGCGAAACGCTATCTGCGTTTATCGAGAATCTACGGGAAGGATAATGCTGAAATTTTGACCTACATAGCAGAAACTTATCTTAAAAACGGCGATCTCAATGAAGCTAAAAGAACGTTCCATATGGTTTTGGAAAAAGATGCAGAAAACTATCGTGCGTTTTTAGGTTTGGCGGAGACTGCACTCAGAGAGGGTAAGGTTGCTCGTGTGATTCACTATTTGATGGCGGCACAAAGAATCACCAGAGTTGATGCATTAAGAGAATGGATTTCCAGAGAAATTGCTTACTTTAGCAGATTAAATTCCGATTTAACTTACATGGAAAAGGAGATAAGCCGAGTAAGCTGGCTTGAAAAAATTCACTTTGGGAAAAAGCTTGCTGTATGGGCTTTTTTGATGGGATTCCCCTTTATTGTTTTAGGCTCTTTTTATGAACAATCGCTAGGTGCAATTGGCTGGACTTTATCAGCATTCAGTATTTTAAGTTGGATTGGGCTGAATGCTAGTGCAAGTTTTTTAACTCAAAGAACGCCTTTGTGAAGTCATTCCGACAAAGATGAGATTTTTCGTTTGTGTGTTATCTCTGTGAAATTGAGTTTTTGAGAGTCTGAAAGTTAATCTGGCAGGCAAAGGTGTGTTGAATGGACTTAATTTCATCGGTGTCTAACTTTTCAGACTATCTTTAAGGCAGTTGCGTCTAAAGAATCGGTGAAGTCAAGATGCAACTTTGTTTGAGAGTTCTTCCAGTAATGGCATACGCAAACGATGAGCAACTCGTCAGGGAAGCAGTTAAGGGCGATCAGGAAGCCTTCAATGAAATAGTCAAAAGATGGGAACGAAAAATTTTTGCTCTTTGTTATGGTATTTTGGGATGCGAGGAATCGGCTCGCGATGCTGTGCAGGAAACTTTTATTCTTGCTTACAAGAATTTATCGAGCTTTCGCGGTGAGGCGAAGGTTTCATCATGGCTTCATCGAATTGCTGTAAATCAATGCCTGACAAAGCAAAGAACTTTGAAAAGGCGTAGCGAGGATTCTCTTGAGGAAGAGATTAAAAAAAATCCTGCTACTGTAGAACATTCGGCTGAAAATGATGGGTTCTCGCCTGTTCGGAGCTTGGAAAGAGAAGAGCGAATAAGGATGGTTAGAAAAGCTGTGAATGCGTTGCCATTTGAGTTAAAGCAGGTGGTTATTATGAAAGAATTTGAGGACATGACGTTTCAGGAAATCTCTGAGACTTTAGGCATTCCACTCAGCACTGTAAAGAGTCGGCTTTATACGGCTCTGAAACAACTTCGTAAAAAATTAGAAGAAAAGCCTTTAGAGGTGTTATGAAGAATCATAATTTTGAGATAAGAGATTGTGGATTCGGTGAAAAATTGGTTTCGTATCTTTACGATGAGCTTGAAGAGACCGAAAGAGAGGAGTTTGAAGGTCATCTTCAAGCTTGTAAGGTTTGCTTTAACGAACTCAGAGCCTTCGACGAAGTGAGATTTGCTCTTTCTGAATGGCGTCAAAATGATTTCGAGCATTTAACGTTGCCAAAGATTGAGATTTCCAAGAGTCACGCTGGACAAATAGCGTCAGTTTTAAGTGAATTTTGGGAAAGACTATTTCTTCGGAGATGGATTGTTTTGGCTTCGGTTTGTCTTTTGATAGCTTTGGGGTTGGTTTTCTTTACTAGCCAGAGCGGCGAAGAAATAGCGCTTTTCGATGAGAACGTTCAAAAAGAGTTAGCTTCAGTAAGAGAATCTGCAACTGTTGTAAAAGAAGAATTAACGGAAGAAGAAAAGGAAATTTATGATGATGGAGCATCATTGCAAGATAGAAGCACAACCAATAACGTAGAAAAGAGGCAAAATGAAGTTAAAATAAAGCCGAAGCCTCAGCTGAAGAAAAAAGGAAACCGGTTGAATAGATCGAAACCAATAGAGGAAGATTTAATAGATTTACCAGATTTTCAGGAAGAAAGAATTAGACTTGTTGATATATTCGATGAAATAGGAGGAATTTGACAAAGGTCATGAAAGCTTTTGCAGTTAGAGTTTTCGTTATTGTATTCGCTTTACTTATCATTGCGTTGAATGCGTTGGCGCAACGAGGAGAGAATAACTTAGTCGAGCCGCCGAGAAAAGAGGTGACTCAGCCAAAAAGACTTTCAGGGAAAGTTCTGCAAGAACTTGGGCTGACTCAAGAACAGATTCAGAAAATTCGTGCGGTGAATCAAAAAATGCGGCCAGCACTCCGACAAGCTGTTGCTAAGCTCAGAGAAGCCAATCGTGAGCTTGACGAAGCCATATATGCTGATGAAGTGAACGAAGCCGTTGTAACGGAGAAACTTCAAAAATTGCAAGTTGCACAAGCTGAAGTCACAAGGCTCAGAATCCAGCTTGAGTTAGAATTTCGTAAAATCTTAACCGCTGAACAACTTGAAAAGTTCCGTCAATTTCGTCAACGAGGTCCTAGAATCAAAGCACCTTTGCCACCAATGTAAAAGGCTCCGATTTCTCAGTAAAGATTGCTTGAACAAGATTCTAAATGTTTGAATTTTCTAACCAGAAGCTGAATTATTTTAATCCTTCCTGTAGAATTTGAGATAATCGCCATATCAGTTTTAAGCCTGGATTTTCAAAGCTGTAATCAACAAACGGCATATCGTCAACTGTGATTGCCATAACGATTCTTCCTTTGCGTGTGTAGATTATTCCGACATCGCTTCTTAAACGGTCGAGTGTGCCTGATTTTGAAGCTATTGGAGTCGTTTCAAGTAAGCCTCTACCGAGTCCGTCGGTGTATTGTTGGCGTCTCAGGATTTCTATCATTTCTTTGCAGGCTTCTTTTGAGATGATTTCTTTTCTCTCAATCATTTCGAGAAGCCTGCCCATCTCACGCATTGTTGCAACACCGATTCCGAAAAGCCTGTTTGTGCCTTCGTCAATTATTTTCGCTTCTCCACCGCCACCGATCTTTCTCAAAGAACGAATGTGTTGGAAACCGAGTTTTTCCATTCTTTCATTAACGGCATCGGTAGTGATTCTATCAAGAATCATGTTAGTTGCTGTGTTATCGGAGACAACTATCATCAGATTAACCAGGGTTTTCAAGTCTAGTTCTGTGCCTTCAGTGAATTCTCCCAGAATGCCTGAACCACTGATTTTGTTTTTCAAAACAAATTTTTCATCCCATTTGAGCTTTCCTTCTGCGACTTGTGCAAAAACCTCAACCATTATCGGCAATTTTATTGTGCTGGCAGTCCTAACTCTTTCATCTGCCCGCAGTTCGTAAGTTTTACCGTTGTCTATGTTTTTGGCATAGATATAAACACTACCTTGAAATCCCGCAATTTCTTTCTTGATTCGCTCATCGAGCGATTCAGGCATCGGCGACGTAATTCTTTTGGTAGTTTTTTGCGCCAATGCGAATCCGAAACCAAGAAACAAAGCAAGAGACAATACAAAAAACGACTTTATTTTCCTGTGTATCGGAAATTTGAACCTCATTTTGGAATCCCCAAACCTGGATTTTGGTCGAAAAAGCCAGCAGGAATGATTTTGAAACCAGCTTTCGAGACGGGCATTACAAGCTATTCTTCGGGGCGCGGAATATGTGTTACTCCTAAAGTAAACCATACGACTATATTGGTGTTTTCTAAACTTTCACCAGTTAGTGGGTCTAAAGTTTTGGGATTTTACAGCTAATGCTGCAAAGAACAGAAGACTTTTCAGCCTTCCTTTCCATTTTTTTCTTCAAAAACATCATCGTCTTTTTCAGAAGAGCCATAGTAACCGTAGTAGCCGTAATAGTATCCGTAATAGCTGTATTCAAGGGATGAAGGTTTGACGCCGTTCAAAACGACACCGTATATTCTTGCACCGATGCTTATGAGTCTTTGTTTGAAGCGTTTCATCAGATTCATTGAACTCTTACCTGACATAGCAACTATCACGACTCCATCAACTATTGTTGAGAGAATAGCGGCATCGGCAAATGAAATTGCTGGTGGAGAATCCAATATCACGTGCTTGAAGTTGGTTTTCAAAAAGTTCAAAAGAGCTTTCATTTCATCTGAACCAAGTAACTCTGCTGGATTGGGTGGTATGGGACCACTGGTTATGACTTTCAAATTAGGCAGTTCGGGAATAGGCTTCAGCAAACCTTCGAGTGATTGATCGCCTGAAAGATAGTTTGTGAGTCCTGTTTTGTTGGATAGTGATAGATGCTCGTGGATTCTTGGTCTTCTAAGATCGCAGTCGATTAAAACGACGTCTGCACCGGACTGAGCTAAAGCAATAGCCGTATTGATTGCTGTTGTTGTTTTTCCTTCAGCAGGTTGCGATGAAGTTATGAGAATCGTTTGTGGTGGCTTTCCTGCTGAAGAGAAAAGCAAAGATGTTCTCAAATGCCTGAAAGCTTCTGCTAACGGAGATTGTTTGCTGGAAAGCGTAACCAAAGCCACAGAGGAACTTTGCTCTTTTTCTCCTGCTGGTAAGAGCTTGGTTTTTTTCGATGCAGTTGCTTCAGGTATTATAGCCAAGGTCGGCAATCCAAGATGCTTAGTAACATCATCAACCGTGCGAACCGAATCATCGAGGTAATCGAACAGAAAAGCTAAACCTATTCCGACAAAAAGAGAGGCTAGGAAAGCTAGCAGAATGTTACGGTTGCGCTGTGGCCCGATTGGTGCATCGGGTTTTGTGGCTTCTGTTGCTATTGAGATGTTATCGGGTCTTGATGAACTGATAGCCAGTTCCAATTCTTTTTGCCTTTGAATGTATGTATTCAACAGTTCACGATTTGTATCAATCGCTTGTGTTAGTGTTTTCAAGCGCATACCAGCCTGACCTTGTTGATTTGACCTTTCGACCTCGGCCAGATAAGATGCTCTTGCTTGTTCTTCTTTTTGTTTTGCTGCATTGAGTTGTGCAGATAAAGCCGTTAGAAGTTCTTTTTGTGCTCTTTGCTCTAGTAATTTGCTTTCGAGTTCCAATTTTTTCTCAACTTCGTTCTTGACTTTTTCTTTCGTTTCTCTTAGCTGTTGAATCTGCGCTTCGATTTGTTTAACTGAAGGATGTTCCTCTGTATATCTTGCTAAAAGCGCTGCCTTTTCTTTCTCAGCTTTTTCAATTTGGCCTTCTATGTCTTCGAGTCTAGCTTCGGAATCTTTTTTCAATTTTAGCTGCTGTTCTCTAGCAGTGATTATAAACTTGTTATCTGAAGCAACCGATAAAATCTCGCCTTTTTTAGCCACTTCGACAGCAGTTCTATATTGCTGTTCTATCGCTCTTCTTTCAGCTTCAGCTTTGAGCCATTCGGTGCTTTTTTGTTCTAGGATGCTAGCTGCTAGTTCTTGTCCCTTTTCGGCAAGTGGAAGGCCGCTGCTTTTCATTTCTTCAATTCTTTGCTGTTCAAGTTGTGCAATGTTTTCCTTAAGCTCTTCTATTGATTTGGTGAGGTCTTCTAGTGACTTTCTCGTTCCCTCTACTTCTCTTCTGGCGGCTCTATCAATGTAAACCCCCACTATTGCATTAGCTAATCTAGCCGCAAGCTCTGGATTAGTATGGACAACCTTTACCGAAAAAAGATTTGTTCGTTCTTCTTGAATGGCATCAACCGAACCTGCTAGGGAAGCGGTTATCCGTTCCACTCTTAACCTTTCTTCAGGTGACAGCTTTATTTCTTCTGATGAAAAACCTTCGTCGTTATTTTCAGATAAAACGGGTAGTGATTGAGTTTTTGAAGGTTCATCGCTTCCGCCACTAAAAAGTGATTTTATGGAAGCTATAACTCCTCGACCTTGCCCTTTGAAAAGCTCTGGATTTCGATAAAGACCGAGTTTTATAACTGCTTCTTTTATCAGCTCAGGACTTTCAAGTAGCTTTTCCTGAGTGTTGTAGTAGTTCATGTCATAGCCAAAGTTTATGTTAATCGTATCTTTGGATTGTATCTTCGGCCTGCGAGGTTCTATGAGTAAGACTGCTCTTGCTTCGTATATTGAAGGCTGCCGATACATGTAGAAAGCAACTAATGAAGTGACTATAACGACCAAAGCAATTATCATCGGAAGACGCTTATAGATGATTATCAAATACTCACGCGGATCGAATCTTTGTTCAACTAGCTCTGTGCTACCACCATAGGAAGGATAATACCTTGATGTTAATTCATACTCCTGAATTTCTTTGGGTAAAGGCAATAACCGTTCGTCTCTTTCTTTGTTCATAGGTTTCTACAGTATTCTAACAAAATTGACAAAAAACTCATGAATCCAAAAACTTTGTAAATCATTATAACTCATATAACGATGAAGACACTCTTATTTTGCCTTCTGTTTGAATTTTTTTGCTGAGGTGGTTCAATAGTTAGTAAGAGAAATTTTTCTTATTTGACGTGATAAGAGTATAATTCGTATTTTCTACGTAACACGATGATAAGCACTACGGAAGCAGCAAACACTCATAGAAACTATGATTTTGAGCTTGGGATACCGGGCTTTAGGTATTCAGACCTTTATCTGCCTGAAAAATTAGAACAGTTGGCATCACTTTTTTATCAGGACCTAAAGGAGAAAAATCCTAGTCTAGCTGATGAACTCAAAGGCCATATTGAGTCGAAAGGCAGTCAATACGACCAGAAGACTCAATCAAGAATTTTGGTTGAATCTGCTAAGTATTTGGCGGAATTCGTTGCGAAGCTTTTTCGCATAGAGAAGGAATACGACGAATTCAGGCGCAAGATAACTGAGCAAGACTCGATCTGGAAATACAAATTTTTTGTTCAGCGCCGTGCTATCAAAAAATTTACGGCTGAGAGCTTATCGCAAATAAATTTGGCAGAGCTTGATCAGGCATTAAGGGAATTGCAATTTGAAGCCTTCGATAGGACTCTTGTTTATGATGAAGAACTGGCGATTGCCAAAATAACCGAAGAACTATTGCAGGCTGAAGAAAGTCTGTCAAAGCCTGAAACTGCAGCAAAAGCCTCGGAAACGGTTCAAAAAATATCGAAGGCTTACGAGAAGTTGAAAGACAAAACTTTTGGCAAGTTGTTTTCAAAAGCTATTCTTGAAACAGAAGCTCAAGGAGATTTGCTGAAAATAAAAGCTACTTTACATCTAATCGAACAATGGTCTGCTACTCACTTTTTTAGGAAAACCAAGAACTGGCTGTCCTTCAAAACTCCGCACAACTTGGATTATCAGAATCTAGTGCGTCTTACCCGCTACAAGCCTGAACTTCCCGAAGCTATGCGAGGGCTTGATGAAGATTTGCGCCGTCGTGATGGTTTCAAACTAACAGACACGCGCGGCACAATGCGTGAATCTCTTTACGAAGTGAATTATTGCCTGATCTGCCATGAACGTTTGAAAGATTCTTGCTCGAAGGGACTGAAAGAGCCAAACGGTGAAACAAAACGCAATCCTCTTGGTGCGTGGCTTGAAGGTTGTCCGCTTGAAGAGAAAATCTCAGAGATGCATCTTTTGAAACGGCAGGGCGATTCCATCGGTGCATTGGCTTTGATAACTATTGATAATCCCATGTGTGCAGGCACAGGGCATCGGATATGTAACGACTGCATGAAAGCTTGTATTTTCCAAAAACAAGAACCTGTGAATATACCGAAAGTCGAAACTTCCGTTTTGACAGATGTTTTATCGTTACCATACGGATTTGAAATTTACAGTCTCTTGACCCGGTGGAATCCGCTCAATGCTAAACGTCCTTACGCATTACCATACAATGGCAAAAATGTCTTAGTCGTAGGTTTAGGCCCTGCTGGATATACACTTGCGCACTATCTTTTGAACGAAGGATTTGGTGTTGTTGCAATTGATGGCTTAAAAATTGAGCCTTTAGATGAAGAATTAACAGGTTCCAATGGAAGATTTGTCCCGCGGCCTATCAAGGACATAAGAGAAATTACCACGGATTTGGACGAAAGGATTCTATCAGGTTTTGGCGGAGTTTCCGAATACGGAATCACGGTGCGGTGGGATAAGAATTTCCTGACAATTCTGCAGCTACTTCTTTCGCGCAGACGTTATTTCCGCGCCTATGGTGGCGTTCGATTTGGTGGGACTTTGACGATTGAAGATGCTTGGAACTTCGGATTCGATCATATAGCGATAGCTACAGGTGCCGGAAGACCTACATTTGTCCGAATGAAGAATAATCTGATTCGTGGTATTCGGAAAGCTTCTGACTTTTTGATGGCATTGCAACTTACGGGAGCTTTCAAAAAGGATACTTTTTCAAATCTCCAAATCCGCCTTCCTGCCGTTGTTATTGGTGGTGGGTTGACGGGAATTGATACTTCTACGGAGCTTTTCGCTTATTATCCTGTTCAAGTCGAGAAAATCCTGAAAAATTTTGAAGAGATAGCATCTGAATTCGGGGAAGAAAAAGTTTGGCAGAGCTTGGATGAAGAAGAAAAGATTATTTTAAGAGAGTTTCTCGAACACGGAAGAGCTGTAAGAGCCGAGCGCGAGAGAGCCAAACTTGCAGGTGAAAAGCCGAATTTCATCCCGTTGGTAAGAAGTTGGGGCGGCGTTTCGCTCGTTTATCGCAAACGTTTGCAAGACTCGCCTGCTTACCGACTTAATCACGAAGAAGTTCAAAAAGCGCTTGAGGAAGGCATTGATTTTGTCGAATTGATGGACCCAAGGGAAGCTGTTCCCGATGAGTTCGGTGCTGTAAAGGCAATTATTTTTGAACGGCAAAAATACGATCCCGAAACAGGTAAATTCGTTGGCACCGGTGAGATGGTTGAATTTCCGGCACGGACTGTTTGCATCGCGGCAGGCACTTCGCCAAACGTCATCTACGAAAAAGAAAATCCTGGAACTTTCAAGCTAGACGAAAGCCAGCAGTATTTTATGCCTCACAGGGTAGTTAGGGAAAATGGCCATTTCAAGTTGGTTCCTGCTCAGCAGGACGGAACGGCATTTTTCACCTCATACGAAAGAGATGGAAAATTCATTTCCTACTACGGCGATAATCATCCTGTTTACGCTGGAAACGTCGTAAAGGCAATGGCATCGGCGAAGTTGGGTTATGAAAAAATCGTTCAACTCTTTGCAGACTCAGCGAAAAAGGCCGATGAGAAGATTTTCGATAGGATAGTTGAAAGGCTTGACGAGGAACTTCGTGCTTTTGTCGTAAAGGTTGAGCGTCTCGCGCCGAGTATTGTTGAAGTTATTGTTAAAGCTCCTTTGCAAGCTAGAAAATTCAAACCGGGGCAATTTTATCGCCTGCAAAATTTTGAATCGAGAGCGCCAATAGTCGAAGGTAAAAAACTTTTAATGGAAGGTTTGGCATTGACGGGAGCCTGGACTGAGCCTGAAAAAGGCTTGCTTTCGATGATTGTTCTTGAAATGGGCGTTTCTTCTCGGCTGTGTGCGTTCCTAAAAGAAGGTGAAGAGGTTGTGGTGATGGGACCGACGGGAACGCCTACGGAAATCCCTGAAAATGAAACCGTTTTGCTTGCTGGCGGTGGTCTGGGAAATGCTGTGCTTTTCTCGATAGCTAAAGCAATGAAGGAAAAAGGCAATAGAGTTATTTATTTTGCCGGATACAAAAACGGAGCAGACTTGTTCAAACGCGAAGAGATAGAAAACTCCACAGATCAAGTTATATGGGCAACGGATTATGGTGAGCCGATAGTGCCTCACAGACCGCAGGACGTTCATTTTCGCGGCAACATCGTTCAAGCAATGCTCGCATACGCAAAAGGTGAGCTTGGCAATCAACTCATAAAGTTTTCTGAAGTTGATAGAATCATTGCGATTGGCTCAGACAGAATGATGAATGCCGTAAAGGAAGCTCGCTACACGGTTTTGAAACCTTATTTGAAAGAAAATCACATTGCAATAGGCTCGATAAATTCCCCAATGCAGTGCATGATGAAAGAAATCTGCGCTCAGTGTTTGCAACGCCATATAAATCCTTACACCGGCGAAGAGTTTTTCGTTTTTTCATGCTTTAATCAAGACCAAAACCTTGATACCGTTGACTTTAGAAATTTGAGCGAAAGACTTAAGTCAAACAGTGTTCAAGAAAAAATCTCAAACCTGCTTTTGGATAAGGTGATTAAGAAAATTGGGATTGATAACTGATACAACTCGCCTTTTTGCTCAGATATTGCTGTAGTTCTTGAAAGACGAAAATTCTTCCATGAAGAAGCTTGTTTTGAAAATCACTGAGGCTGAGTTTGCCAAAATTTGTAGTGATCTCAAAAAGGACGCTGATACTGTTTGTAAGTTTAATTCTGTTGGGACTAGAGAAGAGACTTTGCTTTGGATGCTTTTGGGAATTCTAATAAATTACTTGAGTCTTTCAGAATTAGAGATTCCTTGTTTTCCTAGCACTCCTACGGCAGAGACCTATCGGCAAGCTATCTTGCACGTTTTGGCTAGTAGAAAAGCTACACCTTTTGAAGCCGAAAAATACATTGATAGAATGCTCCTTGAGGAAAAATGATAATTGAAACCTTTGTTACAACGGCTTTTCAGCAAAACACGCGAGTAGTTGCGTGCGAAAGAACTCTGAAAGCAATCTGTATTGATCCTGGCGGCAGAGCTTACGAGATAGCTGAGTATATTCGTCGGAATAATTTTGATCTTCAAGCAATTGCCTTAACTCATGGGCACTTAGATCACGTTGGCGGAGTCGCAGACTTGCACAGAATTTTTCCTAATGTTGAAATCATACTTCATAAAGAAGATGAGCCTCTTTATTATGCACTTCCAGAACAGCCCTTATTTTTAGGCATACCCAGAATGAGCTTTGCAAGTTTGGGACTTGAATTTGAAACGCCTCCGAAGGTAACGCGCAATTGGGAAGACAAAGAAATCTATAAACTCGGATTGCTAGAGTTCGAGATTCGTCATTGTCCGGGTCACACTCCCGGACATGTCGTTATGTGCGAAAGAAGAGAGAAAAAAATTTTTGTTGGCGATTGTCTTTTTGCTGGTTCCATCGGTAGAACGGATTTTCCCGGAGGTTCTTACGAGAAATTGATGGATTCAATACTGAACAAAATCCTTCCTTTTGGTGATGATGTAGTTGTTTATTCAGGTCACGGCCCCGAAACAACTATAGGAAAAGAAAAACGCACAAATCCGTTTTTGAATGCTTTGTTTTAGCTTCGTTGATTCAAACTTATTTTTGCCTTCCTTGCCTCGGAAGAACAGATGAATTGTGTCTTGCAGATGTTGTGTTTTGAAAGACAGTCTCTCACTAAGCCATTGGTTTGTTAGGTTTGTTGTTTTGCGAAAGGGTTGGAATCGGTTAGCAACGGGTTGTTCTCCGAAAAGTGTTGAGCTTGTCGAGATTGTGATTTCTCAAATTTTAATAAGCATTCAAGGCAAAGACATTCTTTGAATCGTTGGGCAAGCTCTTTTAAGGTTGATGAGGCTAGAGAAATGTCAAAGCACCAACAAGTTTGATTGTTAGCTCCGCAGTGGAATTCTCTTCGGCATGATGGGCAAATTCTTATGTCCATTTCGGTGACAACTTTTATTCAAACCGCAACAGGAGCGGCTATTTTATCGTGTGATTGATAACCTATTAGTTTTAGATTTTCATATCTGAATTTCAGCAAGCCCTCAAATCCTTTGTAGTCTTCAGCGCCGACTAGTTCTAGCTTCGGTAAAGGGAAAGGCAACCGACTCAAAAGAAGTTTGACTTGTTCAATGTGGTTTGTGTAAATATGTAGGTCGCCGAACGTATGAATAAACTCGCCTACTTCCAAGTCACAAACGTGGGCGATGAGATGCATCAGAAGTGCATAAGAAGAGATATTGAATGGAACACCCAAGAAAGCATCTGCACTGCGTTGGTAAAGCTGACAATGTAAAACTTTTTCGTCTTCAACTTTGAATTGGAAAAGAGTATGACAGGGTGGCAGAGTTACTTGTTTTGCATGAAGAGGATGCCAAGCAGTAACAATCAAGCGGCGAGAGTTCGGATCTCTTTGGATTTCTTCAACCAACTCTTTAATCTGGTCAATTCCGTTTCTTAAAGGATAATCACCGCCGAAAGAACGCCATTGATAGCCGTAGATAGGTCCTAAATCTCCTTCGCTACGACCAAACTTAGAAGTGTGTTCAAAATCAGCCCATTCAGCCCATATATCGACACCTTTTGCACGAAGTTCGCGTTCATCAGTTGAACCGCTTAAAAACCAAAAGAGTTCTTCAGCGATCCACCGAAACGGCATCCGCTTTGTAGTAACGATTGGAAACCCTTCTCTTAAGTCGAATCTAGTTTGATAACCAAAAACAGAAAGCGTTCCTACACCTGTTCTATCGTTATGCGGCTTGCCCTTTTCAAGAATGTAACGCAAAAGTTCGTGATACTGTTTCATCTTTGTTCCCGCCTTTTGTTAGTTTAATTGCAATATATCACACTGGCAATCCCAAGGAAAGCCTAAGCGGATTTCCTATTTTTAGAGTCTTTTGACTCAGCGTTTATTTGGGGCGTTGAAAATATCCATTTTTTTGGATGTTATTCTTTGGTTTTCCATTTTTTTGGAAAAGTTTGCCTCTTCGTTTAAACAGACTTTTATTGGCTCGATTTGGTAAGTCTAAGTAAAACAAGGAGAAGTGGTGCGCGTGCTTTTTATGGCATGGTAGTTGCAAGCAATATCTTGTTAAAGCCAGAGAAATCTGGAAAGCCTAGATAAAGGAGGAAAATTATGAAGAAATTACTTCTTTGTTTCAGTGTGTTTTTTGCTTTTGTGTTGCTTGGTTTGGCACAGTCAAATACAGGTAACTTGACGGTTAATGTGTCCGATCCAAGCGGTGTGATTCCAGGAGCGACGGTTGTGGTGACCGACAACGCGACTGGGAGAGAAAGAACTTTCGTTACAGGTGGTGATGGTTCAGTAGCCATTCCGAACCTTGACGTTGGTAGTTACACGGTTAGAGTGACTGCCCAAGGGCGTAAAACTGGTGTTTACAATGATGTAAAAATTGAAGTAGGAAAAACTTACGTTTTGAACGTATCTCTAGAGTTGGGTCCTATCACAGACGAAGTTGTAGTTACTGCTGGAAATGAGCTTATAAACTCTGCAACTGGGGAGGTTTCGAGAACGATAACAGCGCGTGAAATTATCGAACTCCCTCTGAACGGACGAAACCCACTTGCCTTAATAGGCTTGCAGGCTGGGACTTCCCAGAATGGTGCTACTAACACCGTCATAAACGGACAAAGAGTTTCGTTTACAAACATCACTCGTGACGGTCTGAACGTTCAGGATAACTTTATCCGTGCAAACGCCACGGACTTCGTTCCTGATCGTCCGAACGTTGACGACGTTGAGGAATTTACTATAGTTAACCAAAATGCTGGTGCTGAATACGGATATGGTGCTTCTCAGGTCAGCATTGTTACGCCTCGCGGCGGTAACACATTCACGGGAGCGCTTTACATTTACAACCGCAACTCAAAATTTGCAGCAAACAGCTTCTTCAACAACTTGAACAGGATTCCCAGACCTTTCCTTAACAGAAACCAGTTCGGTGGAAGAATAGGTGGTAGGGTAATCAAAGATAGACTATTCTTCTTTGGATCGTATGAGGGATTCCGGTTGAGACAGTCAGCAAGCATAACCCGAACAACGCTTCTACCGCAAGCCAAAACGGGTATATTTACTTACATTGATAACAGCGGTGTTACCAGAACGTTGAATGTTCTCACCACGGCAGGGGTATCGCCAGACCCAGTGATCCAAAACCGAATCATTTCAAAGCTTCCTGCCCCCAATAACTTCATCTCAGGTGGGGATTTCAGAAACACTGCTGGTTACAGTTTCTCGCAGAAGCAAAACCAAGACAGAGAAGCAATTACCACTAGGTTTGACTTCGATCTGAACTCCAAGAATACCTTCAGCACGATCTATGCTTATAGACAAGAGTCACTATTGAGGCCAGATGTTGATAACGGCGGATTCAACACCACACCTTTCGGTTTTCAGAAAGCGAAGACCTACACAACTAACTCCGCGTGGAGATTTACGCCCACTGGAAGAATGATAAACGAGTTTCGTGTAGCTCTGCAGTTGAGTCGTCCATTTTTTGATAGAACCGATAAACCAACAAATTACTTTCTCACGATTCCTTTAGTTTCAAGCCCTGAATCAACTTTTGAAAGACAAGGGCGTAATACAGCTATCTGGCTTGTTAGGGATGATTTCACCTACAGCTTATCAAGGCATACAATTCGCTTCGGTGGTCACATCTATTGGTTCAGAATCAATCCCTTTGGTCCTCCAGCGTTTTCTAACTCTACTATACCAACGGTTAGCATCGGAGCTATTCCAGGAGCACCACAGTTGACTGCCGCTCAATTCCCTGGTGGTATTTCGTCTGCACAGTTGAATACTGCTAATGCACTGCTTGCATTACTTGGTGGATACGTGAGCAGTGTGGCCCAGACTTTCAATGTTGTTGATAAGACCAGTGGTTACAGAGCAGGTGTCTTGCCGAGCAGAAGACTTCACTACGAACATTATTCAGCATACGTGAGCGATCAGTGGCGTATAACCCCTGAGTTTACTTTGAATTTGGGTGCAAGGTATGAAGTCTATACGCCTGTGAGTGAGCCTAGCGGATTGGCTGTTGAGCCTGTGCTTGGCTCTAATGCAAGCATGGTGAATGCAATTCTTGATCCTAATGGACAATATAACTTCGTTGGAACTAACTTTGGTGATAACCGCTTCTTCAAGACCGATTACAATAATTTGGCTCCTAACGTTAGCTTTGCTTGGTCACCGAATTTTGGTGGTCCTTTGAGGTATATCTTCCCTGGTGAAGGCAGAAGCGTTATTCGTGGTGGCTTCAGCGTCAGCTTTGTGAACGATGAGTTTGTTCGCTCAGCTGACAACGCACTTAACGCTAATCAAGGGCTTACACAAACGGTGACTTTGACACAAAGCACGTTTGTTCAGCTTGCAAACTTCAATCCGAGCGTTACACCTCCAACTTTTGTGATGCCGAGAAGCTATGCTTTTAACAACAATTTGGCAGGGAACTTCGGCACTGTCTTTGGTATAGACCCCGATCTCCAAGTGCCGAGCCTGTATCAATATCATATAGGCATACAAAGGGAATTGCCCTGGAAGCTAGCACTGGAAGTTCGCTATGTTGGTAACCATAGCAATAACCTAGTGCGTGGATTAGACTTCAACCAAGTAATAATCAAAGAAAACGGATTTCTTGCGGATTTCTTGAGAGCAAGACAAAACCTGCTCCTGACTGGCAACCCGAATTGCTTCCCAACTCCCGGATGCCAGCAACTTACTTTCTTCCCGACTTTACCTAATGGCGGATTGTTAAACAATGCAACAATCAGGAACCAAATTCTGTTAGGTCAGCCAGCAGATTTGGCGATTATCTACATTACAAATCCGGGTATCTTTCCTGGAGTTAGTCCGCTTTTCTTGAGGAATCCGAACACTGGTGTTGCTGACTTGATAGGTAATTTTGCAAAGTCAAGATACAATTCGATGCAGGTCGAATTAAGGCGTAACTTCTCGCAAGGAATCTACTTCCAGTTCAACTATACTTTGCAAAAGACCTTGACAGATGCGGCTGGTGTTGGGCAAACTCGCTTCGATCCGCTTATTGACAATAACAACCGCCGCAATGAGTATGCTCGTGCAGATTTCGATCAAGAGCACGTGATCAACTTCAATACAATCTATGAACTGCCTTTCGGTAAAGGAAAACCGTTCTTGAATCAAGGCGGTATCATAAATCAGATAGTCGGTGGCTGGCAGTTTTCGGCGATTGTGCGCTTTGGCACTGGTGCACCAATTTCAATCACAGACCCACGCGGAACGCTCAATCGTGCAGGCCGTTCTGGAAGACAAACTGCTTTCTCTCCGCTAAGCAACCCTGAAATCTCAAGGTTGATAGGTGTGTTCAGAACACCTTGTGGAGTGTTTTTCATCAATCCTGCTGTGATTAACATCAATCAGGCAAACTTGGCATCTGGCAACTGCGGTGCTCTTGGGTCAGGTCGTGGAGCAGAAGGATTTGGAAGCACACCATTCCCAGGACAGGTCTTCTTCAACGTTGCTCCAGGGGAAACCGGTAACATGGCACGCAACGCATGGAATGGACCTAATTATTACAACTGGGATGCTTCACTTCTGAAGAACTTTACGATCAACGAAAGAATGCGCTTGCAGTTCCGTGTTGAAGCCTTCAACGTCTTCAACAGGACGAACTTCTTTGTTGGTGTCTTCCCCGGCAACGGAAACATCAACAGTGCTAACTTTGGTCGAATTACTTCTGCTTTTGCACCAAGAGTTGTCCAATTCGTTGGTAGATTCGAGTTCAAGTGAAAACTTGCTCGAAGGTTGATCTTGTTTTCAAGCGGAAGCTCTTAAGGCTTCCGCTTTTTTGCTTTTCTGATATAATTCCTGATAAAAAGTATGAAGACATTTGTGAAGTTATTTCTTTTTATTGCTGTTGTTATTACTAGCTACGCACAGAAGCAAGAAAAGTTAAAAGCCGAGGATATAGTCGCAAGGCATCTTAAGGTTATTGGTGGTGAGAGTCTTTCCAAAATCAACAATCAAGTAGTTTCGGGAGAGGTAAAGTTTACAATTCTTCGTTCCGGTGGGGCGGGTGCTGATGGAAAGGCTGTTTTGGCTTCGGAAAACAGAAAACTTTTGCTAGGAATGAGTTTTCCTGTTGCCAATTATCCGCGCGAGGTGATTATTTTCGATGGTAAGGATTCAAAAGTCTCCTATGCTTACAACAATGCTCGTTCTCCTTTCGGCAATTACATCTACAGATTTTCAGATGTGTTAGAGGAAGGTTTATTGGGTGGTGTTCTTTCAACAGGTTGGGCTTTGAAAAGGCTTGACGAAACAAAAGCGAAAATAAAACTTGAAGGAACAAGAAAAATAGACAACAGAGAAGCTTACGTTTTGAGCTACACTCCTAAGCGTGGCTCAGACCTTGAAATTTTTATCTTCATTGATAGAGAAAACTTCCAGCATCTTAGAACGGAGTATCGGCGAATAATCTCAGCATCTCAAGCAATCAGTCCAGATGCTTCCTCAAGCATTAGGGAGAGAAGAGAAATCCTGATAGAAGATTTTTCCAATCACAAACGGTTGGAAGGTCTAAGCTTTCCCTATAGATACAAAATCTACTTAATGCTAGAAGGACAAAATCAAGGTCTCAGTGAGTATGAATGGATTTTTGAGGTGGTTTCTATTCTTTTCAACCAGCAACTCGATCCAAACTCTTTTAGCACAAAAGAAGAATGAGGGATGCTATCAGAAACTACTCGCTTCCATCTATTGGAGCAGGTGATTTAGTAGATAGAGCTTTTCGCCTGTATCGTCAGCACTTTTCGACCTTCTTTTTCATAGCCTTTCCACCTGTTATTGTTGGAACGCTTTTTTCTGCGAGTTGGTGGCTTGTTTTCAATATTCTTTTTTACGTAGAAAGGGAAAGCATATCTGCAAATTTGCTCATTCTGACTGGGAACTTGGTGTTTTGGTTTATCGAAATTATGCTTGTTTTGTGCGTCATGGGAGGAGCTACGAGAAACTTTATTACTCATATTCTTTTCGGAACACCTTTTTCTTTTCGTGAAACTTATTCAAACACTATTAGCAGATTATCTTCTCTTCTGGCAGCGTCGTTTCTAATTTTACTTTCCGCAGTTCCGCTTGCAGTTTTAACATTTTCGATTTTGCCTTTTTTAGTTGGGATGTCTTGGATTTTTATCTTTTCAATTTTTGGTCCGGGTTATGTTTCAAGTTTTCTTTCGATAGTATTCTTCCTTTTAGCGGTATTTTTTCTTTTTAAGCTCTTTTTCGGGGTTGTATCTCGATTTGCCTATGTGCCACAGGTAATAATGGTGGAAGGACGCAATATTTCTTCTGCGTTTTCTAGAAGTTTAGCTTTAGCGAAAGGAAGCACCAATCATGTTTATGTTCTCTTTGCTTTTACCTTTTTCGCTACAGCATCAGCTCTGTCTCTCTTTTATGTGCCTTTATCGCTCTATGCATATTACTTTAGTGACGTGAAAGATTTTGCATTGGTTTCTGACAACCCTCCCATGTGGTATTTGGTTGCGAGTGCGCTTATTTTTCAATTCAGTTTGGTTTTAATTAGTCCCGTTTTGATGATAGGACTTTGTTTGCTTTACATTGATAGTAGAATCAAACACGAAGGCTATGATATAGAACTTATGGCAAAGCAAGTTCTCGGTGAAATCCCTGATTTGCCTGAAGAATACATAAGTCCGTTGGAGCCTGCTTTAGCAGAGAAGTCGAAAGCCAAAAGTGAATTGTAAGTTTGAAATTAACCTGAATGTTGTTGAAATTGATAAGATAGTAGCCCAATAACAATGAATCCGCTCATTCAAAAATCCTTCTTTTCGGTATTATTGTTCTTAGCATTGTCTTCAGCGAAGATTCTTGCGGTAACTTTAGATGAATACGAAGCAATGATCGAAACGGCGAAAGGCCGACTGGGTTGTTTTCTGAAGGGTGAAACCACAGCGAAGAACATAATCTCGAAATCGGAAATAGGTAATGTCTGTCAAGGGGATATTTTGGCCCAGTTGAAGAAAATGTTTCCTGCTACAATGACGGTAACCAAAGAATCATCACAAGGAACTTCTGAGAATTTTGAGATCAGCAATGAGTGGTTTCTCAAGAAGCTTGATGAAATAAAGGAGTCCAAGGCGGAGGATCGCCCTAGTAAGGTTCTCGAAACAATATATTCTTTGGAGTCTATTCAGGAAAGTATCCAAAGGATTAAGCAAGAAGATACTTATACAAATGTTTCAAAAGACGAAGAGAAAAGGAAGCTTGAGGAAATACTAAGCCGTCCAGAATTTGCTAGGGCTGAGAAAGAGAAAAAAGGTTCTCTTGAAAAGTTGATAAGGAAAATTTTCGATTGGTTATTTGATAGGATGCCCAGAATTGATCTCTCAGATGAAACTGTTGGTTCTAGGGAATGGGTTAAGAATGCTTTTCAATTGGTTTATTTGCTCATTGCGATTGCATTCGTAGGCTTTCTCATTTATCGCTTTGCACCGCGTTTTATGGAGGCTTACAAAGCCTCGGAAGGCGATAGTGAGCGCATTATTCTGGGTGAGATTATATCTGACGAGATCACTTCAAACACGCTGTTTGATGAAGCCGAAAAGTTGGCTATTGCAGGTGACTTGAGGGGAGCTATTCGTAAAGGATACATAGCTTTTTTGTGTGAACTCGGAGATAGAAAAATCATAAAACTTTCAAAGTATAAGACAAATCGCGATTATCTAAAAGAGGTTTCAAAAAGCAAGGAAATCTATGAAAGTATGAAGTCTTTGACAGGTTATTTCGAGCGGTTTTGGTATGGGCTAGGAGAGCCTGAGATTAGAGATTGGGAAGGTTTTCGTGAAAAATATCTTCGGGCACTTAAGAAAGAAAAAGCATGAAACGGCAGGTTCTTGTCATTGTTGGTTTTGCGGTTTTAACGCTTGTGCTTATTGTTTTGAACATTGTTTCAAAAACGAGTTTTGATGAAACACCAGACAGTGAACTAAGTCCAGAGCGATCAAGCTACAACACCGGCGGCACAGGCACGAAAGCATTCTTCGATTTATTGACAGAAACTGGTAGAAATCCGATAAGATGGCGAGAGCCTGTTTCGAGGCTAAAGGATAAGGTCCAAATTTTTTTGGTAATAGAGCCAGTGGTCAGATTTACGGAGCAAGAAATAGCAGAGCTTCTGGAATGGACTTTTCGAGGTGGAGAATTGATTTTGATAAGTAGAGAAGGTAGGATTGAGAGATTTTTGGAAAACAAGGTTTGGAGTGTGAAAATTTTGCGGTTTTATGGTGGTGCGACAGATTCGTATGATCCAAAAGTAAGAGATGTTTCGGTCGGCAGGCCAACAGCACCGAGCATCTATTCACGAGGAGTTAATGCTATACAGCCTTCAATTTTTGCTCCACAGGTTAATTTCGAGAGAGTAGCAAATGAAAAATCACCAGAACCAAGCGAGGGCTTAGTTGAAGACAATCTCGCTGGAAAACATGCTTATGAGAAAATAGAAAAGCTTAAAGAATTAGCAGGCAATCAGATTCCGATTGTGCATTTCACAAATGACAAAACTAACCTTCTAGTAGAACTTCCGTTTGGCGACGGAAAAATAGTTTATTTAAGCGATCCTTACATTGTCTCAAACGCTGGGATTAGATTAGCAGATAATGTTCGGCTGGCTACTAATCTTGTTGGTTCTTCAAAAGGGGTTATAGCTTTTGATGAATACCATCATGGCTACGGTTCAGGTGGAAATGAGCTTATCAGTTATTTCTCGCAAACACCAATTGGATTTGTTGTTATTCAACTAGCTGTTGTAGTTTTTGCAGTTCTGTTTACGCAAAGTCGTCGTTTTGGGCGTCCTCTGCCTGACTTTAATCCAAATCGGCTCTCAAAACTTGAATACGTATCTGCCATGGCGGAGCTGCAGAAATCAGCTAAGGCTTATGATTTGGCTTTGGAAAATATCTATTCGGATTTTCGGCGTCGTGTCGCTAGGAGTTTGGGGATAGATGTTTCACAAATAAAATCAAGCGAGCTGGCCCGCAAAATCGCTGAAAGGACAGGTCTCGGCATCTCTCAGGTTGAATCTATAATTTCTCGATGCAATGACATCATTTACGGCGCATCAACAAGCAAGAACGAAGTAATCAAACTGGTTTCAGAATTGAGAAAAATAGAACAGAAGATCGGAGTTTTGAGAAAATCAAAAGAAGTTGTTTAAGAAGAGATGAGATTAGGATTCTGCACCGTTTTGATAATTTTTCTTCTTATTCATCTGGCCTGCTACCACTCTGAAAATCAAGAAAAGCCAATCAAGCTGAGGGTTTTCGCCGGAATCATCGAAGAATTCGGAGAACCTTTCGGTTTAGCAGTTGATAAAAACGGGAATCTTTATGTCTCTGATGGTGGAAAAGGGGTTATATTCAGAGTTTCTGTGAAAACAAAGCGGTTGGGTTGGTCTTCATGGGGAAAGAAAACCTCAAGAGAAGAAGAAAAATCTGTGGAGATAGAGCTTGTAGCAGATAATCTTCAAACACCTTCTCAAATAGCTTTCGACAGTGAGGGCTTTTTGATTGTAGCTGATTCCGGAAGTCATACAATAAAGCGCATTAACGTTCAGACTGGTGAAGCCGCAATCATAGCGGGAGTAGAAGGGAAAAGAGGTTTCGCCGATGGCATTGCTGAGACGGCTTTGTTTAATGCTCCCGTGGGCATTGCTGTATGGAGAAACAAAATCTTTGTTGCTGATACCTACAATGACAAAATTAGAATAATCGAAGACGGCATCGTTAGAACGCTTGCAGGGAGTTCGCAAGGATTTGCTGATGGAGTTGCAGGGAACGCAAAATTCAACACTCCCACGACGCTTGCAGTTTTCCCAGACGGAGGTTTAGTAGTAAATGATTTCTCAAACGGAAAGCTCAGAAAAGTGAGCCAAGACGGAAGAGTTGAGACACTAGAACTCGCTGAAGAAACCTTGTTTCCGATGAGTGTTGCTGTAAAGAACGACGAGCTTATCTTTGCTGATTCATATTCGCTTTATCGAGTAAAGAAGGCTTTTACATCTGAAAGCATTGTTGATAAATTTGGTTTTCCAACAAGACTCTTGCGGCCTTCTTCCATTGCCATTGATGAAAAGGAAAATGTTTTCATTGCCGATTCTGATAGTCGTTTGATTACTGTAGTTACAAAGTCCGAAGAATTTGCTGAAGTAACTGAGGAGACTATCAGTCGTTTGGCTGAGCGAGAATGTGAAATGCCGCTTTCCGTGCGTTGGTGTTACGAGCCTCCTGACCGAAAACGCGATATTGCAGGGACTTTCTGCGAGATTCGAGGAGAATTGCAAAACCGAGAAGATGAGGCTTGGTTTCACAACGGAATAGACATCGCCGGAGGCTATGGTGAGACGGCGTATTTCGTTCAAGCTGAAAAAGTTCTTCTGCCAAATGCGGTTTCAAATTTTGGCAATTTGCGTGAAGGATTAAAAATGCCAAAGTTTGGCTATATTCATATCAACTTGGGAAGATACGCAGATGGTAGAATTTTCGCCGATGAAAGATTTCAGTTTTCTTTTGATGAGAATGGCAAGCCGATAGGACTTCGGATTGCGAGAGGAACGAAATTTGAAGAAGGTGAACCGATTGGGACTCTGAACGCTATGAATCATGTTCACCTAACGATTGGGGTGAGCGGATATGAATGCAATCCGCTTGAAGTTTTGTCTTTGCCGAATGTTTCTGACAAGATTGCTCCTACAATAGAAAAAGTAGAGCTTTTTGACAAGGACTGGAACAAAGTAGAAACCGAAAAAATTCCTCAGTTAAGCGGAAAAGTGCGAATAGTTGTAGAAGCATTTGACAGAATGGATGGGAATCCTCAAAGGCGCAAGTTGGGAGTTTATCGCGTCGGTTACCAAGTTTTTCAGGGTGAAAATTTAATTATTGATAAACTTTGGACGATGAGTTTCAGCCGATTGCCGAATCGAGCAGAATCATACGGATTCTCAAGTCAAGTTCCGCTTGTTTATGCTCTCGGAAGCCGCGCAGGTCCGAGAGGAGAGAGTTTTTTCAAATACATTGTTTCAAACGAGCTTGATCAAAACGGTTATGTCAAAGAGAATTTTTTAGATATTGCTTCTCTCAATGAAGGCAAATACACTTTGAAAGTTTCAGTAGCCGACTTTTTCGGAAATACGACTTCAAGAGAGATAGAATTTATCAAGCAAGCGAATTAGACCTGAAACTCTAATACAACACTCGCTGAGGAAGCACTTGAGTAAAGCTGTTTGCCCCGCCACTCAAGATGTCCAAAAGTGCCTCTCCAATGCCTTTCTTTGCTTTTCCGACCTCGACAATATCTTCAGGCTCAAGCATTATATCTTTCTGGAGACCTTTCCTAATTGTGTTGTAATCAACCGTGATTATTTCTCTTTCTCTTGAATTTGGTTTAAGTCTTCTGATTTTTATTTCGCTAGTTTTTGCTTGACGGCTAAATCCGCCAGCTTGAGCTATTGCCTCGGTTAGAGACAATCCTTTTTCGGTGATCGGTATTTCTCGCAGAACCATTACTTCTCCTATAACATAAACAGGTGCGGCTCTGTGAACGATGATTATATCACCTGGATAGATTATCGGATTCGACTCTTCTTTACCTTGTCTGACACTTGTTAAACTGTAAATTTTTGAAGGCACTCCCATGTCTGTTGCAAGCTCTTTCCACTCTTGCAATTCTTTCGGATCGGCACAAAGAGGAGGTTGCGGGCGAAATACTTGAATAATGCCACCAGCTTTTTCAGTGACACCGCCTGCAAAGGACAAAAGCTCTAAAAGCCTTGTTTGCCGAGTCAAGATGACTTGTTGTTGATGGAGGACTTCACCGTAAATGGTTGCAGGAGGGCGACTTTTTCTTTCGACAACTCTGATGCCAACTTGTGGATTTCGCACATAACGAGCGACCAACTTTGTTATTTCCGCTCGAAGTTCGCGCTCAGTTTTGCACATTACATTTATTGGTTGATCGGAGAACGGAACTTCGATTTTTCCGTCATCGTCAACAGTAACCAAAAAGTCAAAATCTCTCTCTCCCAAAACTTTTCCTTCTATAACATCACCCGGCCCGATTTGGTATCCGCGTGAAACTTTTGCGTCCGAAACTGTAGTTGTTTGCGGTGATGTTTGAGAAGTTACTTGCTGCTGCGCAAGCACAAGATTGAAGACCGTTGAAATCATTAAAAGCAAAAGCAGAGTTTTCATAACCTAAAAATCCTGATGAAATCTTACATTGCAAAACAGTTCGATTCAAGCTTCGATGTTAAAAGTTGTTTCTACCTTTACGATAGAATCTTTTTCAAAATTTGCAAAAACGGAGGCAGGTTGGATTAAACGTTGAAAACTATCTCGAAGCTTGTGCCTTCGGTGCTAGTTTGGACTTGCAAACTACCGCTTTTTTCTTCGATCTTTTGTTTTATCACGTCAAGCCCAATACCGCGGCCGGAGATTTCTGAAACTTCATCAGAAGTTGAAAGGCCAGGCGTAAAGATTAAGCTCAAAATCTCTTGATTTGATAGCTCTGTTTCCTCGTGAATAATTCCTTTTTCAATAGCCTTTTTCTTTACTTTTGCCAAGTCTATTCCTTGACCGTTGTCGCTAAGGCACAAAATTAACTTGTTGGATTCTTGCCTTACTTCAATTTTGATTTTTCCTTGCCTTGCGATTCCGTGATCAACAGAATTACGGATAAGGTGAAGTAAGATTTCAAAAACTGAGTCGAGCAGGTTTTCGGGTAATTCCACAAAATCTCCATAGAATTCAAACTGGATTTCTTTTCCTCTGCTCAAAGCAACTTGCTTGCCGTGAGCGATGAGACGGCTCATGAGCAAGAGAAGCCTTGCACTAAGAAATTTCTCAATTTTCAAACCTTCGATTCCTTTTGCATTCTCGCTGGTGGTTAAGACAAATTGGAAATCAAGATTTTCTCGATCCCTTCGGCAAAAACTTGCAACTATCTCCGCATAATCGCTGAATTCCGATTGAAACTCTTTGAATTCATCGGCAAAAGTTTCAACCTGAAAGCTTTTGCTGACTACTAAAATGTTCTTGCCTTCTAAAATGGCACGAGTTAAGAGTTTCTTTTCTTGGTGAGAGAGTCGTTGCACTAGCTCGCTTGGCAGTATTTCAGGTTCTAATTTCTCTTCTTTTGCTGGTAATGAATTAAATTCTTCTGAAGAAAGTTTGCCTTTCAAAGCATTGATTAGTATTTGTATTTCTTTATGCAGATGATTTGGGACTATCTCGTTGTGTTGAATTAAGTTTTCTAGCTGATGCGCAATTTGAGATACCGTTTTCAAGCCTAAAACTTGAGAAGTCCCCTTGATTGTGTGAAACGCGCGGAAAAGTTTCTGCTTTAATTCATTGGAAACAAAAGGTTGTTCATCAAGCTCCGAGAGAATTTCTCGGAGTTTATTGACAGAATCATGCAAGAATTTCCTACGAAGGCTTTCCATGAAATTCGCTGCAGAGTCACCTAAAAAACATGAGCGTGCTTTTATCAGTTTGAATCATTTGGTTTCTTGAGCAAGTTTTCTATGTTCTTATAAAGATTGACGATTTCGACAGCGGCCATCGCCGCTTCAAATCCCTTGTTGCCCATTTTAACACCTGCTCGATCCATTGCCTGCTGGACTGTATCAGCGGTTACAATCCCGAACAAAACTGGAACGTCGGTTTGCATTGCTACTTGACCGATTCCTTTTGCCGCTTCGCCTGCTACATATTCAAAATGCGGTGTCTCACCACGTATGATAACTCCCAGGCATATAATCGCATCGAATTTCCTACTGCGAGCGAGTTTCAAGGCTGTCAAAGGAATTTCAAAAGAGCCGGGGACCTTGAAAATCTGGATGTCTTTTTCCTCAACACCGAGTCGTTCTAGGGCATCTAGCGCACCTTCTAAGAGTCTTGAAGTTAGAAAATCATTCCAGCGTGAAACAACGATTGCAAATCGAAAACCTTTGCCGTCGAGTTTCCCTTGATGTATTTGCGGCTTCAATTGTCAATTCCTCCAAAAAGTTTAGATTTCGCTAAAGAAATCGAGTTTTTTATTAGCTTTCAAATTCATCATAACAATTTTGAGTTTTTTGAGCGTTTTTATCAAGGCTATTTGCCTTGAAAATTGGGACTACGTTTTTCTAGAAAAGCTTTTGTGCCTTCGCGCGCGTCTTCAGTCGAAAAAAGCTGACTAAACAGTTCAGCTTCTAATCGTAAGCCTTCTTCCAGCTCAAGTTTTTCACCTTCAATAACGGCTTTCAAAAGCGCCTTAACTGCTAAAGGCGCAGTTTTCTCGGATATTCTTTCAGCCATTTCAATTGCTTCGGTCTCGATGGAAGTTTCCGCAACAATCCGATTTATCAGTTTCTTCTTCAAGGCTTCCGAAGATGATAGATTTCCTATTTTCGCGTTTTCTGTAGCAAGGCAGATGTGACATTTCTCAACTAGATTTTTATCGGCTTTGCCCTTCAAAACTAGAATTATCGGTATGGAATTCTCAAGCTCGTCTAGCTTGATTTCATCTTCATTTACACCAGAATCTACAATGAGAATCAATGCGCGTAAGTTTCTTAATTCGGTCTTCGGTATTTTTTGAAAGTTTTGGAATTTGAGAATTCTGAATTTTCCGTTTGAGTTTTGTTCTCTCATCACATTTTCAGATATTTTTCACGCAGAATTTTCGATTGCAAGCGACTTACAGGAAGTTCTTGAGAATTTTTCAGCACAACTGTATAGGTTCCACCTGGCATTGAATTGATTTTAGCGATCATTTCCAAATTTATCAAAGCGCTGCGGGAGATACGAATAAATCTTTCGGGAGAAAGGCGCGCCTCTAGGTCTTTTAAGCGATAGTTTATCGTATAACGGCGATTGTGAATTGTTGTTATGTGAAGCAATTCTCCGTCGGCTACTATTGAAGCTACTTCACGCACGGGAACAAGAAAAATCTCATCACGTTTTTTGACCGGGATTCTTTTGAGATATTCAAAATTTGTTGAAGATTCGTAGGTTTTAATGGCTGACTGAAGTTTTTTAGCTTCAATCTCACGGAAATCTATTTTTTCAAGTCTTTCGTGCGCTCTTTGCAGGGTTTCCATGAGACGAGTCTTTTCTACAGGTTTAAGCAAGTAGTCAACTGCATTGATTTCAAATGCCTGAACAGCGTATTCATCATAAGCCGTAACGAAGGCAACAAGAGGAAGTTGGTTTTTGCGAAGTGAGCGCACAACATCAAGACCGCTTAATTCGGGCATTTGCAAATCCAAAAGAGCCAAATCTGGTTTTGTTTGCTTGATCAGCTCGACTGCTTCGGCTCCATTTTCGGCTTCGCCGACTATTTCGACATCATCGAATTCTGCTAGCAAGTTTTTTAGAAAGTTTCTTGCTGGTCTTTCATCATCTGCTATAACTACGCGTAATTTCTGCATATCTTCAAAACTCCAGAAAATTTTTCTATCATTTTTTTGTGAAAGATGCTTACATCACAAAAGGAAAAGTCAATCAGTTTGAAGCTAAAGAAAAAGAGAAGCTTTTTCTCGAAGGCCCACGTTCTAGAATAAAAGAGCTTTGGAGCATTGGGAGAATAAGCTGGGAATTCTTGAGGGTTTTTAGAGTCCTTCATTTTGTTGGTCCCTGTGTTACGGTTTTTGGTTCTGCACGCTTTACGGAAGAGCATGAATACTATGAATTGACGCGCAAAGTTGGTTTTCATCTTGCGGAGTTGGGATTTACCGTTATGACGGGAGGCGGACCTGGTTTGATGGAAGCCGCTAACCGAGGTGCAAAAGAAGCTGGCGGTGTTTCTGTTGGATGCAACATTCTTCTTCCATTCGAGCAAAAACCAAATCCCTATCTTGATCATTGGCTAACAGTTCGATACTTTTTCGTTCGCAAAGTAGCTCTGGTCAAGTATTCTTATGCATTCGTAGTCATGCCAGGTGGCTTCGGAACTTTAGACGAGCTGTTTGAAGCTCTAACTTTGATCCAAACAAGAAAAATTATGAATTTTCCCGTAGTGGTTTTCGGCAAAGATTACTGGTATCATCTTTCAGAGCTTCTCAAGGATATGGTGCGTGCCAAAAGTATTTCAGAAGAAGACCTAGAGCTTTTACTCATAACGGATTCTGTTTCCGAAGCGATGGATTACATCGTTAAATACTCGATAGAAAAATTCGGTCTCAGACGAAGAAAGCAAATCAAAAAGCTCTGGTTTCTTGGTGAGAAGTAACTTTGCCGAAGAATCAAAGATCCAAGCCATGCTCACCAGTCGAGAATAAATCTAAAGGCGAAGAAAAACGAATTTTTCTAAACGAACAGACCTTATTTGTCAATGAAAAGACTATTTTTGCTAATTTTTGGTTAGCGATTAGTGAAGGCTTCTCTTTTTTGAAGCGAAGACGCCAACAGCTCTTTTGCTTTCGGCAAGGCTTCTATAGCTTGTTTTAGTTGTTCATCATATTCGTTTGAAACTTGAAAAGACGTCATTGAGCCGTAAGCGGCAGTAACAAATTCAATTCTTAAGTTTCTCGCAATGAATTCTCTTTCTTGATCAATCAGGTTTGCTGGTATTTTGTATTTTTCCATTGCGAAGTTTTTGAAGGCTTGAAATACCGATTCGGTTATCGGGAAATCGGAAGGTTTCAAGACATGATTGAAAATTATTGGACGATTGACTCGGTAACTTTCCAAAGAAGGCACCTTTCCATAAACGACGTCCATAGCAAAAGCAAATATCGGATCGAGCAATTTGGCTTGTTGACGTGCACGTTCAGCAGGAATGCTTTCGGGTTTTACGACTATATCAGGCTGAATCCCACCGCCACCGTAAACTTTTCGCCCCAAGTCGGTCTTGCTTTCTTCGCCTTTTTGTTTGTTATTTTGCCTTTCTTCGCGTAAGCTTCCGCCATTCGTGTAGTAGTCGTAAAGACTTCCATTAGAATAGTCGCGCTGTATTAGTCTTCCGGAAGGTGTTTGGTATTTGGCTATTGTCAAGAGAAGCATCGAACCATAGTCTAGCAGGAAAGGATTTTGAACCAAGCCTTTTCCAAATGTGTCTTCTCCTACAATCAAAGCTCTATCGTGGTCTTGCAAAGCTCCTGCTAAAATTTCCGAAGCTGATGCAGTGTTTCGATTAACCAAAACCACCATAGGAGTTTTGTCGGGATTTGGATTATCGGAAGGAAAAGTGCCATAGGAATTTTCTAATCTACCTTTTTGAGTGAAAACAGTTTGACCACGCGCCAAAAAGGTTGAGGCTATTCTATATGCTTGGTTGACGAGGCCGCCGCCATTGTTTCTCAGGTCAAGTATAAGATACTCCATGCCTTGGCTCTTTAGTTCTGCCATTGCTTTTTGAAATTCGTTGTAGGTTGTTTGATTGAAGCCTACGGTCATTGCGATATATCCGATGCCAGGGCGAATCATATAGGCTTCTGGTATTGAAGGCTGAGGCACGGCATCTCTGATTATTTCAACTGTCTCTCTTTTGCCCGTATCATGTCTTTCGATAACTATTTTCGCAACTGTCCCGCGAGGACCTCTCAAGTGTGAACGAACCTCAGGAAACGGCTTTCCGAGCATTGATACACCGTTGACTTCTATGATTTTATCGCCATAGCGAAGTCCCGCACGGTTTGCAGGCGAACCTTCAAACGTTGATTTGATATAGGTTGCTATTACTTTTCCGGAGCTATCGCGCAAATCTCCTATGGTTGCTCCGATGCCGAAGTATTGCGATTGTTGCTCAGTCCTGAATTGCTCGAATTCTTTTGCATCTAGATAGTTTGAGTGCGGATCGAGAGTATGAAGCATTGAGTCTATTGCGACTTTGAATAGCTCGTTATAGTCTAAGTTTTTGTTGACATATTTTTCCTGGATTATTGTCAGCGCTTCGGCTATATCAGTTTCTACTTTTTCAATTGTAACGGCACTGTTTTTCGTGGGCTCAGAAGCTGTAACTTCTTTGCCTATGCTCGGATTTTTTGCCGTTTGCGAAAGAAAACTTTGATTAAGCGCAATAATCAGGAAAAGGGCAAAATAAAATCTCAAAATCCTTTTCACGAGTTCAGCTCTCCTTTTCAAAGAAACTTCGTTCTAAGTTGATGCCTAAGTCATGATAACATTTTTGAGGTAAAATCTGAAGATAAAGTTTGCTATGTCCATTTTGCTCGATGTTAAAAACCTGCGAACGTATTTTTTTACTGGAAACGGTGTGATTAGAGCAGTTGATGACGTGAGCTTTTGCATTCGCGAGGGCGAACTACTGGGATTGGTAGGCGAGTCTGGTTGCGGTAAGTCGGTAACTGCGCTTTCTGTGATGAGGTTAATTCCACCACCGGGAAAGATAGTTTCAGGCGAGATAGTTTTCAAGGGCGAGAATTTAGCTGATGTTTCGGAAGAAAGAATGCGTGAAATACGCGGCAATTCGATAGCAATGATATTTCAAGACCCGATGACATCGCTTAATCCTGTTTATACGGTTGGGGAGCAAATAGCTGAGGTTTTAAGGCTACATCGGAAAATGAGTAGGAAAGAGGCATGGGAAGCGGCTGTTGAAGCAATGAGAGAAGTAGCTATTCCCGATCCGGCAAGAAGGGCAAAAGATTATCCTCATCAGCTTTCTGGTGGAATGCGCCAAAGAGTAATGATTGCGATGGCGCTGGCTTGCGATCCCGATCTTCTGATTGCTGATGAGCCAACTACAGCACTTGATGTTACTATTCAAGCGCAAATTTTAGAGCTGTTGGAGAAATTGAGACGGGAAAGAAAGCTAGCTGTGCTTTTGATAACTCACGATTTGGGCGTTGTTGCAGAAGTCGCCGACAGAGTTTGTGTTATGTATACGGGTAAGATTGTTGAAGAAGCATCAACAGTAGAGATTTTTGAAAATCCGAGGCACCCTTACACTCAAGGACTTCTCCGTTCTGTTCCCAGGCTATCTTCTGAGGCAAACAAAAGAATAGATCGGCTTATGGCAATCGAGGGAATGGTGCCGAATCTACTAAATCTCCCGCCGGGTTGTCACTTCGCTCCACGATGCGAATTCAAAAGAGAAATATGCGAAAAAAGTGAGATTTTGCTAAAACAAGTAAATGATGCAAAGGTCAGGTGTGTCCTTTACTAAAGCCGATTTTCAGGTAAAGCCGTGAATAAAACTGCGAAAGTTCAATGTTGATTTACTCGTATCTGAGAGCTTCTATCGGGTCGAGGCGAGCGGCTTTCCACGCAGGGAAAAGTCCGAAGACAAGACCAATACCGACACTTACCAAGAAACCGGCAATCGGTGCCCACCAAGGCACGTATGAAGGGAAGAACAAGGCAACAACGAAGGTTAAAGCCCAGCCGATTGCAAGTCCCAAGATGCCACCAAAACCAGTCAAGGTAGCGGCTTCGATCAAGAACTGCATCAAAATATCGCTTTGTCTTGCTCCTATAGCTTTACGAATTCCGATTTCGCGAGTTCTTTCTGTAACGGAAACCAACATAATGTTCATAACACCGATGCCGCCTATCATCAGCCCAACAGATGAAATCAGAACCATAGCCAATGCTACACCCGCCGTTATCGCACGAAATTGCTCGATTATGCTTGCTGCGGTTTCCATCGAAAAATTATTCGGTGCATCGAAAGGCACTTTTCGACGAGTTCTCAGCAAATTTTCTATCTCGCTTTTTGCTTCTTCCATCTTTCCTTCCTTAGCTACGGCAAGAATAAACACATCATCAGAGTTTGGTTTTATTCTTTTAGCTATCCCTATTGGCATGTAAATTACGTTGCTTTGATCGTTATTGCCACCGCCACCGCCGAAAAGTTGTGCTCGTTTTTCCAAAAGTCCGATTACACGAAATTGTATACCGTTGATTTCGAGTTCCTTGCCAATCGGCGATTCATAAGGGAAAAATGTTTCTTTAACGGTGTTACCTATCAAACAAACCGCCTTTCCTTCTTCGCTTTCATATTCCGTAAACCATCTTCCTTCAGCGAGGATTTCAACACCTGCTTTTTCTAGTTCAGGCGAAGTTCCGTTTATCTGAACCGAGGCAGTTTGCTTGCCTGCTCTGGAAACAATCGTTTTTTGTCCGAAGAAACTACTTGAAACATCTAAAAACGGCACGGTTGTTTCGATGGAAGGGAGTTTTCTCATGGCAAGAGCATCTTCTATTGTTAAAGGCGGACGCAATCTTTCTTCGCGAGTTGGAGCGCTGGTTCTAACGCCTACCTCAAATTTGTAAATAAATATCGAGCGTGTTCCGAAAGATTCGATTTCCTTTTTAACAGCAGTATCAATGCCGCTGATTATCGAAGAAATAAGCATGACGGTTATTACACCAACAACAACGCCAATAACCGTGAGAAAAGAACGAAGTTTGTGGCTTCTGATTGTATCAACAGCCATCTTCAAGTTTTCCCAAAATGCCGTTTTGCCTATCATATTCAAAAATCGAGATTTACCCTGAAAATAACCTATTCTGCTCTCAGCGCCTCAACTGGGTCGAGACGAGCGGCTTTCCATGCAGGGAAAAGCCCTGCGATTATTCCTACACCGCCAGAGACGGCAATTGCTAAAACTGCCGACCAAAGCGGTATGCGCGTTTGAAATACGTATTTCGTCAAGATTACACCCGCAATTTCAGCAACAATTAAACCTATGATTCCACCAATTGCCGCAAGTGTTGCTGATTCAAACAAAAACTGCTTGAGAATGTCGCTTTGTTTCGCTCCAACAGATTTGCGAATCCCTATCTCTTTTGTTCTTTCGGTCACAGCAACGAGCATTATGTTCATTATTACGATTGCTCCGACAACCAGCGCAATTGAAGGCACGGCCAAAATCACAATAGAAATCGTGCCAAAAATACGGTCTTTCAGCTCTGTTATTGCTTCTGGAGTGAAAATTGCGAAATTATCTTTTTCTCCTGGCTTTAACTTTCTCTTTATTCGCATCAAAGTTCTTGCTTCTTCTACTGCATCGTCGAACAGTTCATCACTTTTTGCTGTTGCAACAAAATAGATTCCACGGCTTTGTGTAAGTCCGCCAAAATTTGCGCCGTAGGTTTTTATAGGAAATTGCACGAAACTGTCTTGTGGTTGTCCAAAGATAGTGCCTTCTTCTGCTTGGACGCCTACGATTTTGTAAGGTAAGCCATCAATGTAAATCTCTTGTCCGACAGCCGAGCCGTAAGGAAAAAGCTTTCGAGCAATGTCAATCCCGACAAAACAAACTCTTTGAGCATTGTTATTCTCTTCTTCCGTGAAGTAGCGACCTTCAATTATGTCTATTTTTTCAATTTCGGCAATTATGGGTTCTGCGCCTTCGATTCTTACGTCTTTTAGAACTTCACTGCCGCGCTTTACTTCACGCAAATTTGGCAAAGCCTTTGCGCCGATTTTATCAATAAATTGCGCTCTTTCCTTTATGAATTCGAGTTCATCAAAGCTAAGCTCTTTGTTTCTTCGCTGAGCTTCTGCGATTGTGTCCGTGTCTTTGAAATCTTCAAAACTAAACCGTCGGATTGTGAAGGTGTTTGAGCCGATTCCGGCGATTTTTTCGTCAACGTAGGCGCTGAATCCCTGAAGAAGCGACAAAACTATCATGAACGCCGCTACTCCAATAATCATTCCGAGAAGCGTTAGGAAAGAACGTAGTTTGTGCGCCCAGATAGCTGATAGCGCCAACTTAAGAGTCTCATAAAAGCTCATAGTTACTTTATTCTTTACGGAATTTTTTTCAGGAATGTTTCCGAAAGTCTCAAGATTGAACTAAAAGCTGATTTTAGTGAAGTTTAAGTGTCAGCCGACTCGGTGTTGACTGAAATACGAGACTAGGTTTTGTCTTAAGTGTTGAATTTTTCGATAGGTGCTTGCTAGGTCTCAACAAAGCGTCGCATCTACGGTAATCTAGCGCCATTTGCTAGCCAGGCGTGGTATTCAGGGTCTTCTTCGATTGGACAATATCGGTTTATCAGAGTTGAGCTTGTTCTAATAAGCGACATTGTGCCTTTCTTTGTGAACATAGGCCCGTGTTTGATGAAAGGTGGACGGAAAAAGTATGAGTTTTCGCCCATCAGGAGTTTGTTTCCAAGTAGTGTGTTCAAGTTCATATCGCCGAAAAGTTTGAATGACTCTTCGACGCAAGGATGATGTTCTGCACGATCTTCACGCCAGTTCGGCAGAATTCCCACGATGAAAGTGGCACCACCTGTTGACTTGTCTTCATGCAAGAGCTTGACGGATATTCCCGCCGCAGGCCCTTCGGCAAAATTCGGTTTCCAGTACATTTGCATTGTGTCAATCGTTTTTATATCGCTTTTTGGACCCTTAACTCCGAGATGTGCATTAAATTTTTTATCCCACATTACAATTACTTCACATCCTTTCTCGCTACGAATTCGCCCATGAGCCGCTCCTGCTGGGCGAAAAGAATAAAATTGCTCAGTTAGTTTCTCGCCTGCAATTTCTAGGTCGCCGCTCAAAACAAAAAGCTCTTCTTGAGCATCGGAAACAAAATCTTCATCAAAACGCCAGCCCGCAGGAATGCTTAAAATTCCGCTTAGTGCTCCATCTGTTTCGTCAATACTCAAGATTTTCAGCTTCAGCCCTTCGGGAAATCCCGGAATCTGAAAGGGTTCGTATTTGACGTCATCAAACCATATAAACTCTATGTGCTTACGGTTCCACATACTTTTCCCGTCTTTTATGTTTTTTACGAATTGAAGTAAAAAAGTTGAAGTCAGAACCTAATTGCTACTTTCTACTAATAAATAGTTGCCACGGAAAACGCCAAGCCTTTGGCACTTCGTTTTGGGCAACTATTCCTGTGCCATCATCAAAAGGTAGCATTTCCGCTGATTTGAAGCCGACCTTCCGCAAAAGTCCTAGGTAATCGAAGTCATGAAACGCTCTCATGAAAACTTCATTGTTGCGTTTTGAGTGGCCGAAATAACAGAATTTTCCAAACACTCCGCCGGGGGCAGAATGAAAATCCAAATTGACGTATAATCCGCCGGGTTTAAGCAGTCGGAAAGCCTCACGAGTGATTTTTTCAAGAGCTTTCAACGGGAATTCGTGCTGAATAAAGGTTGTATGTATTAAGTCAAAGTATTCGTCGGGATAGGAAGTTTTTTCCATGTTTTCCTGCGAATAGTAAATCTCCCGCCCGCTTTCCAGCGCTCTCAGATAAGCTACCTTAAGACATGGTGCTGAAATATCGCAGCCATGGACTTCTGCTTCGGGATATAAATCTTTGAACGGGTAAGTGCTTTTGCCAACTCCACAGCCGAAATCCAGAATTCGCTTGTAATCGCCTTTCGGAACTGCCTTCGCCAAGCGGAAGTGTATATCGTCCTCGTGAATATGTAGCGGTGTAGTGGTTTTGCGTGCATATTCATAGACAAAACCGGCTAGCTCATCACCAGCTACACCACCCGGATGCTGGTGAAAGTCAACAGCTTTGTAGTAGTGCGGAAACTCAATATCGGGATTCAGTTTCAAAAATTTGCTAGGTGGCAAGTTTTCAAGTGCTTCAAGAAGTTCACTGCGTTGACGATTTACCGCCGCAACGAGTCCGTAATACTTATCGGAGTATTTCAGGCGTTGTATGTGACGCTCAAACCAGCCGAAAAATGAGTAGAGCGGACCTTGCATCATCTTTTCGGTTTCCGCATAGGTTTCAGGTTCTTTGCCACCACGAGCTTTTACTTTGTCTTGATATTCTTTGTGCAAGGCACTATACATCTGCCTTGTCCAAAACAGCTTTGCACCTAATAGGAAATCCTGATAGGCTTTCGTGCTTCTATCAGGTCTGACTTCAACTCTTTTTCTTTGATTTTGCGCTGCTACAACCATAACTCCCAACCTCACTCAAGTTGATACTCTTCGGCAACATGCGAAGAAGCTTTCTCTGCTTGTATGATCGGCTCAAAAATGCGATTGATGAACTTTTCTCTTTCTTCGGGCGATAAAACTTCTGCCGAGTTTTCGACTGCTTCGGCAGGAATTATGCCGTTTTCTTCTAGCAGTTTTTCAAGTGCTTTTACTCTGTCTTTCAAAATATAAACCTCAGAAGCAAGCTGAAATACCACACCCATCAATCGATCAACCGCAGGATCATTGAAGAAAGTTTGTTCTTTCATACATACAATCCTATCACATGAATTTTTCGATTGCCAATAGGGATTTTGCTTTTCATTATATCATAAAAATATAACATTTAATTTCAATTACAAAAGGTGGTTTTGCTTTATCGGGCGAAAACCACCTTTTGCATGAAACTAGTTATCCCTTTTGCGGGTTGGTGTCATGATTACAGGCGACGGTGTTGTATCGTTTGTCGAAGGCACGGTTGTTGGAACGGGGCTAACCGATGGATTCGGTACCAAAACAGGTGTAGGAGCGTTTGTTTTTGAGTCGATCCTTGTCGGAAAGCTATCTGGTGGGATTATGCCTACATCTTTTTGAATTTTCATAAATGGTGGCACAATGGGTGGGGTCTCAACCTGGTCTGTTTTCCTGGTTGCAGGTAAGTTGTTTGGAGGTGTAACTGTCGGGCTTCCGCTTGCTGTATTAGGTTGAATAGAAGGCTGTCTTGGGTAAAAAATGTAGGCTGGTAGTGGGATTGTCCAGATGTCGAATCCAAACCAAAATCCGTAAGGGCTTTGCCAGCCATATCCGAAAGGTAAGAAGCAATAGCTACCTAGCCTTGGAGCGAATATCCAAAGCCCAAAAGAATTATAAAAATCCCAGTTCGTATAAGACGCAATAAGGCTATCCCGCAAAGTTCTTCTCTCAAGTTCTGAATTTATCTTTGCAAGATATTTTGAGCGGTCTTTGCTCCATCGTTCGATTTCATCAGTTTCACTGCGAGAAAACTTTGCTATTTCAAACTGATTTGAAATCACTGCTTTCCGACCTTTTTCTATTTTGAGATTACTGGCCTGTGCAATTCCCTTCCATACCTTTATGGTGCATTTTCCGTTCTCGCCAATATCAAGTCTGTAAACTCCTGTTTTTATTAGCGAGACTTCAACTTTCGGCGTTAGGACGGTTACTTTGAAGTCTTTGGTTGCGAAAACTTCAAATATAGCGGTTCCTTTGTTCAGGCGGAGTTGTAAGTTATCCAGAGAAGTATCAAGAAATTCAAATTCAGAGTTTCCCGCAAGCCGGACGTATGAGCCTGGATTGAGAAGAATCTCAACCTTACCGTTTGCACCTGTTCTGACTTTATCCTCAATCAACACTCTGTCGCCTTTGGTCAAGTTTCTAACGCCAAGTTCGTTTACAAGCGTTACTTCTCCTTCGACGTAGTTCACAGGACCTGCTTCAGCAGAAACTTTGTAAAGTAGAGTTTCCTGCGCTTGTAGTTTGCTTATGCCCGCAAAAAATAGCAACATGATTACGATAAGTTTTGCGATTTTCATTTCTAAGCTACTCCTTCAAATTGAATTTCAGCAAAGCTGATAGCCAAATTATAAACTCATCTTTTCAAGTTAGTGAAGATTTTTGTGGCCGAAAATCCTCTTACTAGAGATTTTTCCGAAATTGACACAAATTGAAAAATGTCTGAATATAATTTGTTTATGCTTGTTGGTGTTTTGAAGTCGAAAATACATTGTGTTACGGTTACGCAAGCCGAAGTTGATTACGTTGGCAGTATCACGATTGACGAAGAATTGATGGAAGCGGCTGATTTGATTGAAAACGAGCAAGTTCATGTTTTGAACAAAAGAAACGGCGAGCGGATAATTACCTACGTTATAAAGGGCGAGCGTGGTAGCGGTGTGATTTGCATGAATGGTCCTGCTGCGCTGAAATTCAATATCGGTGATGTCGTTATAATCCTTTCCTACACCTGGCTTGATAGAGAAGAAGCCAAAAACTTCAAACCAAAAATCATTTTTCCCGATACAAAAACAAATAGGTTAATCAAGTAGCTTTTTCTATTGATTCTGAAAGCCTTCAGACGGTTAGTGCAGACTTTTAATGGATTGTGTCCACCCGGCTTTTCGAGTAAACAAGCTCAGATACTATTGCTTGATAGGAAGTGAGTTCTTTTTTCTCTTTCAAGGAAAGCTCATGCAAAATTTCCCAATCCTCTTTCGGTATGTTTTTAAGAGCCTCAACGATTGCAGGATCGAATTGAGTTCCGGCGAGTTTTTCCATTCTCGTTATTGCTTCTTCGTAAGAAGAGCCTAGCCTATAGGTTTCATCAGATGTCATCGAATCGAAAGCGTCTGCGACAGCAAGAATTCGAGCGCAAATATCAATTTCCTCACCTTTCAATCCAAACGGATAGCCTTTCCCGTCCCATCTTTCATGATGTTGAACAACTGCTTTGATGGCTTTCTCCAGAAACGGAATGTTTTTCAACATTCTTTGTCCATAGAGCGGATGAAGCATCATTTTTTTCCATTCTTCTTCATTTGTCTGTGAAGGTTTGCGCAAGATGTAATCGGGAATAGCTATTTTCCCTATGTCATGAAGTATTGCTCCAAGCTCGAGAGTCTTCAAAGTGTCTTTATCGAGTCCAAGTTCGTAGCCTATTCTAAGAGAGAAAGTAACGATTCGCTCCGAGTGTCCGTAAGGCTCACAGTTTCTGATTTCCAAAGCTTGCATTATTGCTTTCAAGATATTTTGGTAAATAGCCTCAGTTTTTTCTAAGGTTTTGCTGAATTCTGCTAATTGTTTTTCACGGGCTTCTTCAAGATGGTCTTGGTAGTTTCTTTTAAGCTCAAGTAGTTCGCAGAATTTAAGCGCTTTTTGTATTGAGAAAAAGAGTTTTTCTTCTTCAATAGGTAGGGTTAAAAAGTCAAAGATTTCATCTGGGCTAAATGAGAAGTTTTCGCGTGAGCCGAACAGAATTAAAACTGCGTTTGGATTAGCTGCTTTCAAAATGTTGATTTTTTCTACGTCCAAAGCTTGATAAAGACTAGCTCTCATCAGAAGAATTAAAAAAGACTTCTCATGCGATTCTAATAAAGCCAGTTCGTATGACGCTGAGCTTTCGCATTCGTATTGTTTAGCAATCATTTCGTGAAGTTCTTCTCTTGTTTCGGCTGCGTCGTCAATAATCAGGATTCTTTTTTCTATTTCTCTAAGCATCTGATATTTGGTAAAATAACACAAAAATTCCGTCAAAGAAACTTGCTCGCTTGGACACAAGTTTATCTTCGCAGTAAATTTGGCGTTTTCTTTTAAGCAAATTACACTATTTGTTGATACCTTTGGGGGAAAATAGCCATGAATAACGGGAACACAAATCAAAAAAAGCCTTTAAGGCGATGCGATGAATGTGACCGTGAAACTCACTATTACAATGTTTTCATAAGCCCGACAAATGAAGAGAAAGCTGTTTGTTGGGAGTGTTTGGGAAGAGAAGAAAGAGGTTTTTTCACGAAAAAAGATTTTCGTAGAATGTCGCGTTATGGCATCATTCCGAGATAATGCTTTTGATTTTCAAGAGTTATGGGCATCAGAAAAATTGTCGAATATCCTAATGAAGTTTTGTCAAGAGCGGGCAAGCCTGTTGAAAAATTCGATGAAGAGCTAAGAAAGCTTTGCGAAGATATGTTTGAAACGATGTATGAGGCTGAAGGAGTTGGGCTTGCCGCTCCACAGATAGGGGTGTCTTTGAGGCTTTTTGTGATGGATTGTGAAGGCATAAAACTTATTGCGGCAAATCCCCAGATTGTTGAAGCAAAAGGTGAGCAAACAGGAGCAGAAGGTTGTCTCTCGGTGGGCAAAATTCCTGCGATACTTGTTCGACCTAGTGAGGTTACTCTGAGAGCGCAAGACCTAGAAGGTAACTGGTTCGAGAAAACAGCAACTGGACTAGCGGCAAGATGCTTTTTGCACGAAACCGACCACTGCGATGGTAAGCTCTTTATAGACCATCTGCCGAAACTCCGTAGAGAAATGGTTATCAAAAAATTTCGGAAGGAAAAGAAGGGCAGATAAACTTCGAGTTAAATCTCTCGACGGTTTTTCGATAGGTTATAAAATGAGAATAATTGCAGGAAAATATGGAAGGCGTATCATTAAAAGCCCAGCTTCTGATAAAGTGCGTCCGACTTCTGACCGATTGCGTGAGACTCTTTTCAACATAATCACCCCACGCATAACGGAAAACACCAAATTTTTGGATTTGTGTTCCGGAACGGGTGCGGTCGGGATCGAGGCTTTATCTAGAGGCGCAAGTTTCGCTACATTTGTTGATAAATCTAGAAGGGCTTGTATTTTGATTGAAGAAAACCTTGATCTGCTCGGTGTTCCAGAGAACGAGACAGAGGTTGTTCAAGCCGATGCTGCAGAGTATCTGAAAAGAGCCAATAAGAAATTCGACATAATTTTTTACGATCCGCCTTATTCAAGTGATTACAATTACGTTTTGTGGGTGGTTTCTGAATCAGAAGTTTTGTCCGAAAGCGGAGTGTTCATCGCAGAACATGACTCGAAAAAAGAGTTGCCGGATGTTGTTGGTAAGTTGCGAAGATGGCGAAAGTTGAAGCAAGGCAGTTCATCATTGAGTTTCTACGAAAAATGAGATAGTGTTTGTCTGAAAAGGAGTTGTTTGCCGTGCAACCGATAGAAGAATTGAAGGTGGAATGTTTAAGTTCAAGCCTTCGCCGCTTGGAAGTGCTGGTTTATTCGGCGCAAGGTTCTCTTTTATGGAAGATTCGAGAAGTTCCCACAAGTCGAGTGCTTTATTACACAAAGCTGCGCGCTGCTTTGAGATTATGGCTAGAATGGCAGAGTGTTGATGGGTCGAAAATAATCATGAAAAGAGAGCCAAGTTTACTTAGGCAATGCTATGATATTTTGCGATATACCGGTGAGCATCTTTGGACGATTAAGCCGAAAAGAATCTTCGGATTTAAGAATTGGGAAATCAAAAACGGACTGGGCAAGGTTGTAGGTCAATTAAAATTCGAGAATCCCTTAATCATAGGTTCTCAAGTTGGTCATATTCAAGACGTTCGAGGAAGGACTATTTCCGAGATACGCTGGCCTGCTTTGGGTGTTTTCTCTTCTCATCCTAAGGGTGAAATTCTCATTTTCTCAGAGCCTGATAAATTTAGATTAGTTTCTATTGGAGCCTCGTTGGTGCGACTCTGCACATTTCAGCAGCGTTGATAAATTTCTCAGAGATTTCCTACCTTTATGTAGAATCCCGCTGCATTCCTTGCAAGAGTCCTTTTATCTGATTCATCAAGTTTTCAGTTTCTTTTTGATCCTCAAGGGAGATCATGAAAAATTCGTATCCGATTTTGAAGCAAACAAGCCCATTTCCGAAGAACCATGCACCTTCCAATATGGGATTACCTCTTAGAATCCAGCTTATCGGTGCACCTGTTATGGTTTTAGGCGAAAAAATGTTTGCCCACATCATCACACCTGCACCGAAAGAAAAAGCACCTAAAAGCGGTGCGCCAACTTGCTTGACAATTTCTCTTTCAAATTCTACTCTTTTCGCTTCGGCTTCAGATAGAGCGCCGTTTTCGAGAAGTTCTTCTTGATTTTCAAGATACTCCAAGAATTTTTCACTGATCTTTTTGACCGACCATGAAGGCAATGCAGAGTTAAATAGCCAGTGAGAGCTTATCAAAGTCATTCCGGCACCTAATCCAGCACCTACTAGCATGGAAAAGCCCGTCAATGCCGCGTTCAGAGGATTTTCGATTACCCAATCTGTTGTCTTTTTTGCAGTTTTGAGTGTGGCGTCTATTGTTCTAGTCCAGCTTGCTCCGTAACTTGCTCCTTTTGATATTGTCTCTGTTGCTGATGAAAACTTTTCTCTGGTTTTGCCCAAAATCTCTTCGGCTTTGTCGGTAGCTGATTCTAAAACTTCACCAGCTTTTTTACTAGCATTTTTCAGAGCCTCTTCCGCTTTCTCGCTGACTTCTTCGGCAACTTGACGGATAGGTTCGCTTGCTTCCCATGCTATTTTTGCTTTTTCTGATGCTGTTTTTGCAAGTTCTTCTGCTGTTCTTATGGCCTGCTTCCCAACTTCCGTTTTCTCTGCTTCATTCTTCAGTTTCTCAACGCCCTCTTTGATTGTTTCAGCTCCTTTTTGCGCTGTTTCAAATATAACTTTTGCACTTTCTTCAAGTTTGTCTTTTAGGCTCTTGTCCAACTCTTCCAACTTTTCCTTTGTGTTTTTTTGCCATTCTTCAAATTTTTCTTTGTAATCAGACATTCTTCATCTCCTTCAAGAAGAATTAACGACATTTTAGCCGTCAAAGTTCATTCTACAACTTCAGAACTGACTTTTGCTATATTCAAAAAACTTTTGACAATCGCATCAAGATAATAAAAGCTGATTTAACGCTCAAAGCTAAGAGAACGCTCTGTTGGCTAGAAAGCTGAGATGAAGCGTTTTATTCAGAATACAGCGAGTGTTATTTCTCTCGTGCAGGAATTAACGAAATGAGATGGTTTGAGCGAATGTTCTAAGCTCAAGATTTTTGCCATCGCTGGTAAACTGAATCGTTCCGTTGTCGCCTGTGGTTAGAACCTTCGCACCGTATTTTTTCCATCTTTCGACTACATCAATATCGGGATGCTCAAACGGCGAATCTTCCCCAACGCTTATAATGGCATATTCTGCTTTGATAGTCTTCACGAAATCTTCTATCGAAGAAGTTTTGCTTCCGTGATGAGGGACTTTTACAACTTTAGCTGATAGCAAATCAGGAAACTCAAGCAATTCGTTTTCCGCTTCTCTTTCAATGTCGCCTGTGAAAAGAAAGGCAACGCGTTTGTAAGCAATCCGAAGAACTAAAGAGTGATTGTTATCAATTTTGGAGTTTTTATTGTTTGGTTCTTTCACTTCTTCTGGATGTAGGACCAAAATTTTTACGTCTCCAAAATTGATTAAATCACCTCTCGAAAGCAGGTGTATTTGTGCGTTTTGTTTCTTCAGGATTTCATAAAGTTGTAAAAATTCTTCATTATCGAATTGCATGCGTCCGAAAAAAGCTGCTTTTATGCGAAAGTTTTTTGCTACGTCAATCAGACCTTGAATGTGATCCGTGTCGGCATGCGTGGAAACGAGAAAGTCAATTTCTGAATAACCTTTATGCCAGAGAAACCTTGAAACCACAGTTTCACCGATGCTTTGGGCATTAGGCTCGATAATTTCACCGTCGGGTGCAATCTTTTTAGGGGTAGGTCTGCCTCCGCCGTCAATTAGCATAGTTTCTCCCGTTGGCATCTTGATAAAGATTGAATCGCCTTGTCCTACATCGAGAAACTCAACGTGCAGGAGATTGTCTGCTTGCGGCTTGCTGAAAGGATGAAAAATGATTGTCAATGCAGTGATTAGAAAACATAACATCGAAAAGATCAGCAATTTGCTTCTACTTAACAGCGTTAATAGTTTTCCCGCTTTGTCTTCAAAAGGATTCCAAGTGTAGATGAGATAGGAAATCAAAGCTACAGGAGCAAAATAGGCGAAATAAATTAAGCTCATCAAGCCAGAGTAGTGAGGTGTTCGGAAAAATGCTAAATCTTGGCTGGTGAACCATTCTGTAGTCAACAAGATTATTTTGTTCAGTGTTTCTGTTAACCAGATAAAAGGCATTGCGAGAGCGTGATTTATCTGATACAAAAAGACTGAAATTATTGCCATAAGGCTTTCAATTGACATTAGAATTCCCGCCCAAAGATTCAAAAAAAGCCCTGCAATAGAGATTCTATGAAAGTAGAAAACTGATAAAGGAAGAAGCCAGATTTGAATAATCGTTGAAACAATGAAAATCTCAAACAAGAATCTTAGAATCCTTTGCAGATGGGCATCTTCCAATCTTTTCGCAATCTTTGTTTTGAGAAGATTACAACTCCAAACATTTTGCGCTTGTTCGACTTGCCATTTTTCTTCGCTCCAGTAAAGACTTTCGCAAAAAGAGCGGAGAAAATTGGAGCAGTGTGGTGGAGCTGGAGTTTCTTCGGAAGGCTTCCATTCGCCTATTTTTCGTAATTTTTCAAGCAGAGGTAGCGAGGTAGCAGCAATTGCAATGACGCATAGTGAGGTAAGTTGAAAGGATGGGTCGAATAGATCGGAAGGTCTCCAGATTAGTAAAATCAAAGTTGCGGCACTCAAGAGATTCAAAAGCGAGGTTTCTCTAAAAATCAATTTGCCGAAAAGTATTATCGTAATCATCAAAGAAGCACGAACTACGGGTTTTTCGTATATCCCAACTGCTATCGCATAAGACCAGATAAATACGGTTGGGATTAAAAATTGTAGCACTCTGTTTCTTGTAAAAAGTCTGAGAAGCAATATCACCAAACCGCCAATGAAGCTTACTTGCAGCCCGCTTATTACAAGAAGATGAAAAGTCCCACCTTCGAGAAAAGCCCTTTCAGTTCCTTTTTCGAGAAAATTGTCATTACCGAGAAGTGAGGCTATCATAATGCCAGCAGTTTTAGTTGAGAAGATTGTAAGGAACTGATCGATCAGCCATTCTTTGAGTTCAAAGACTGCGAACATCGGGTTCCAAGTTTTTCTGTCTCCTTTTTCAATTAAAAGCGGGCTTTTGATAGTAGCAACAGCATCAATGCCTTTGCTGTCGAGTATTTTCCTTAAAGGTGTGACCCCGGGATTTCGGAAATTATCATCTCTTTTCAGATTACATAAAACTCTAAGATACGCTCCGTAGTCGAGTTCTAAATTCCGGTAGTCTTCGATTGTTTCCTCTGTTTGAAGAGGAAGAAAAAGTCTTACAAAGCCGGAGACCTCGTATTCTTTTTGTTTGTAGATGGCTCTTTTCGATTCTAAGCCGAGAAAAACGCCGTCAAAGGCTTTCTCTTTGCGCATTAAAATTCCTTCGATTTCGATTGGATCGCCCGAATTGAAGACCCCTTCGTCATACAATCTTCGCAAGCGATTTTCCGAAATCGAGCTTTTCTCAGCATCTTGGAGAGTTGCTCCAGCAAATGAGAAGGCAATCATTAAAAAAATCGTGCCAGCGTATTTCGTATTGATGAAGAAAAGCGAGGTTACTGAGAAAAACAGAGCAGAGAAAAGCGAAAACCAAAATCCCAGATCGAAATAGTTTTCCAGAAGAATTCCGAGCGATAGACTCAAGCTAAGCCATAGCAAAGGATTTTCGGAAAAGTTTTTCTCGGCTTTGCCTGCCATTTCTCATCGTTGTTTGCCATGTTATCAATGTTTTCAGGAAATTGAAAGCTTTGTTTTTGTGGACTCTCTTTGCACAAATTTGTCAAGCATTTTGAGGAGTAACAGATGTATTTACCTTGCGATATGTTTTCCGTCTTGAGTTGGGACCGATTATTTTGCAGTTATCAGATGGCTGATTTTACGATACTTTTTATCACTCATGCCTTTGACAACAATAACATGCTCGGCACGCTTGAATCTACCGAACTTTTCTCTATGTTCAACAATTCTGCGAGCCAGTTTTTCGCCTATTCCGGGTAGTTTTTCTATTTCTGATATGCTTGCTGAGTTTAAGTCAATTAGATTTTCAGAATTTTTTGCTTGGATTGTTCGATTCTTTTGAGACTGTTGAGAAAAATCCTCAACTATTTCGCCACCGCAGCTTAAAAGCGTAATGCAAAACATCGAAAGAACAAAGATAAACTTTTGCATATAGAGCTGTGCAAAATGCTAAATTTCTGTGACAGTCAATAACTTATGTTCCCAAAGCTTAGTTTTCCACAAGAGATTTCCACAGATTCTGTGGAAATCTCTGATGATATTTTTGGGATCGGACCCTAGCACAAAAGTTTGAAGCTAGTGCCTTTGTTGCTTCACCTATATCATTTCGAAATATACTGCGGTTTCAGTTCTTTGAATGTATTACCACTAACGGGGTCTAACAAATCATCTAGTCCATGTTTTCTTATCACACTAAAAAATCCAGCTTTACTTGGCACGTGTATTATTTTCCCAACACGTGTCATATTGAAAGCTGCTATATCCAAAATATCCAGAGCTTCTCCGGGCACAACGTAATTTATAACTAGGTTACCTCTTCTTATCATTTGTATTATGTTGGGAAGATTTGGAAGTCTGCCTATAAAGGTGTTCAAAGCTGCAGGGTTGACGGTTGCGCCTTTTATGCCCTTGTGGATAGCTACGAAAGAAGCAAGCCCACCACCAAGAGAGTGGCCTACAACCATTTCACAACCCACACTTCCAGCTAATCGTAAAGCATAAAGATATTGCCCAGCAATCCCTGTAAGCCCTTGGCTTATGTTGTCTATCCAGTCTCTGGCTTCGTCTGTTCCTGAAAAGGCAAGTATAGTCTTCTGACCCTTGAACAAGGCTGCGTGGAAAGATCCTTTTTCAAACTTCTGAGTTGCATCCCAAATATTTCCTGTTACAGATTGCCATCTTCCAAACCGAAAATTTCCCTTGTAAGCCAGCCAACATAGGGTTACTACGTCTAGATACTTAACACCATGTGCGTCTGGTATAGCCATTTTTCGTCTCCTCTCGGCGAAACTATTTTAACCATATATGGTATTCTAACTTTATCTAGACAAATGATTTGCAGAGATTTTGCAGTTCATTTTGGTTTTTTTGTTAACTTGATAATTTTTAGAACCTTGGAATATTCACCAAGATTCATCAAGAGATTTAGCTTCGCCGTGGGTTAGTTTTCATCAAATTGCAGTTTCTCGATTATTTCTTTCATATATTTTCTTCCGATTTCCACGTCTTCTGGTGGAAGGGAAACTGCGCCGACGACGGCATGGCCGCCTCCGCCATATTGTTCGCAAATTTCGGCTATGTTGTGTTGGCGAGGACGCGGTGCCCAAGGATTCGACCCTACGGAAATTTTGACGCGAAATTTGCTTTTCGTAATCGAAACACTGTAAGTTGCACGTGGGCAAATGTAATACGGAATAAATTTGTTGTAGCCTTCTATACCTTCATCTATTAAGTCAAAATGAACAACGCCACGCGAATACATGGCTTTGTGTTTCATTATTTCAAGAACTTTCCAGTGTTTTTCGAGAATCGGTTTGAGTTTTTGTTGGATTTTTTCACTAGCAACGATTTCTTCGATAGACTTTGTCGTTAATTCTCGAATAATTTCTTCAACAAATTTTGCATCTTTTTCTTCTTCGATTACTTGCATTAGTTGAAGTGCAGGTGCTTTAAGTTCAACGCATTGAGCCGCAGATTCATACATCGCTTCATCAATGATGTGCGCCCAATGGATCAGTTCTTTCAGGGATTCATCTTCAAATCCGAATTTTTCTTTTGCAATTCTAGCAATAAATTCACAGCAAGATTTGCTGTTTACGTCCAAGAATTTTCTACCGCTTTTGTCAGCCAAAAAATGCTCTTTATCAGCTTCTGACAAAAAAGCCGATTGATGATGATCGAACCACCATGTGACTCTTTCATCAGCACAGTATTTGAAATCAACAATAGCATTCTCTCCTTCGTCTGAAAGTGCGCTGTAATCGAAAAGGTTGTTAGGTAAATGCATCATTGGACGATATTCTACTTGAACATCGTTAGTGTTTATCTTCGTTAAATAAAACTTTGTAAAAACGGCGGCAGAGGCTACTCCATCAAAACAATTGCCGTGATAAAGAACACGAAGTTTCATAAGCTCTGAAAATCAAAACATTCTAGAGTAGATTTTCAGTGGCTTTTTGGTCAAGTGTAGTAATTGAAATTTCACGGATTTGTAATCAGAAAGCAAGAAATGTTTCGGGTTAAATGGTTTTTCTAGGAAAAATCTTGTATATTCAGGCTTATGAAGACTTTGTATCCTGAGATAGAACCGTTTGATTCAGGGACTTTGAAAGTCTCAGATTTGCATACGATTTACTATGAACGCGTAGGAAATCCTGAAGGAATTCCAGTAGTTTTTTTACATGGCGGACCTGGTGGCGGATTGATTCCGATATACCGACAGTTTTTTGATCCAGAAGCCTTTCATGTTGTTTTGTTCGATCAGCGCGGCTGTGGACGTTCGACTCCGCATGCTGAACTTAGAGAAAATACAACATGGGATTTAATCTCGGATATTGAGACCTTACGTAAAAAATTTGGAATTGACAAATGGTATGTGTTTGGCGGTTCGTGGGGAAGCACTTTGAGTTTAGCGTATGCGATAACTCATCCCGATCGGCCACTTGGTTTGATACTGCGCGGGATTTTCTTGACCAGAAAAAAGGAACTCCTTTGGTTCTATCAATACGGTGCAAGCGAGATTTTTCCAGATTATTGGGAGCGCTACAGAGACGAAATCCCTGAAGAAGAGCGTGGAGATTTTATTTCAGCTTATTACAGACGTCTTACTTCTGATGATCCAAAGGTAAGGCTTTCGGCGGCTAGAGCTTGGAGCGTCTGGGAGGGAGCAACTTCAAAACTTTTTCCCGATAAAAACTTGATGGAACATTGGGAAAACGAGCATGAAGCACTTCAACTTGCAAGAATCGAATGCCATTATTTCATGAATAATTGTTTCTTCCCGACGGAAAATTACATTTTGGAAAACATAAACAAAATTCGGCATATTCCGACCGTAATTGTGCAAGGACGTTACGATATTGTTTGTCCGATGGTGTCAGCTTGGGAGCTTCACAAAGCATTTCCTGAAGCTGAACTTATAGTTATACCTGATGCAGGGCATTCGATCTCAGAGCCGGGAATAACCTCTGCTCTCGTTGATGCGATGGATAAAATCAGGGATAAACACGAGAAGCGCAGATGAAATTTGTTGCCGATAGAGTTAAGATAATCTAGTCGAGGGCATAAATCGGCAAAAATAATTTGGAGCATAACTTTATGAATTTGGGAACAACGGAAATCATTCTAATAGTAGCTGTTTTACTTTTGTTATTTGGTGCTAGTCGTCTTCCACAACTTGCGAGGGCTTTGGGAGAATCAAGAAAAGCTTTCAGAGAAGGAATGAGAGAAGCTGAAGAGGAAGAACGCCGGGAGCAAGAAAGACGTCTGAGAGAAGGACAATCGAGTTTACTTCTGAAGGAGGTTGATGACAAAACGCTCGTGGAAGAACTCCAACGCCGTGCAGAGGCTAAACAGAATCAGCAAATAACAGGCAAGTGAACCAGCAACGGCCAAAAATAATGCTAATTACGTGAGGTAGCAAATTTCAAATAACCCCTTGACCGCGCAAAAAAGCGCATCTAAAATTATAGCTTACTTTTGAAGCTCTTTTTAGTTTATCGCGGACAACCACGCAAGCATCGTCGGTATTCGATTCTGCACTTTCTCTTGTTCTTTTTTCTCTTCTTGCAAAGTTTGTATTCTTCCCGACATACGTAAGGGCATCCGCTCCCTTGTTCTTTGTTGTTTCCTGCAAAAACTGATGGAACAGTCATTAAGCACAGAAGGAACAAGGTGAAGAGTCTTACTTTCATTTTTATCTCCTTTCGCAAGGTATCATACTCGATTTCAAATATATTCAACGAAAGTTTCTTTTGCAACTTTGAGCATGATTTTGAGGTTTATCTTTTGGTAAATTTAGGTGGGTTTAACGGTGTGACTTTGTTTTGGTAAAGTGTTTTTTGTTTAGGCAAAATGAATCGTTTAACTTACGTTGGGATATTTTGGGTTTTGATTCTGCTGATGATAGCGATTTTTGCGCCGCTGATTGCGACTCATGATCCGACCTTGCAAAATCTCAGTATGCGATTTGCTTCACCTTCAGTAGAACACTGGTTTGGAACTGATGCTCTCGGGCGTGATGTTTTTTCTCGTGTCATCTACGGCGCAAGGATTTCCTTGCAAGTTGGTATAACGGTGACCCTAATTTCCACGATGGTTGGTGTTGTTATAGGAGCAGTAGCGGGTTATTACGGTGGGTTGCTTGACAGGATTTTATCGGGTTATATTTTCAATGTTTTCCTTGCTTTTCCGGGACTTCTACTTGCAATTGCCTTAGTTGCTTTCTTGGGGGCAGGTTTATGGAAACTAATTTTTGCTCTTTCCGTTATAGGTTGGGTTGGATATGCGCGTGTGATGAGAGGACAGGTTTTGAAGGTGCGCGAGTTTGATTTTGTTCAAGCGGCACGTGCTTTGGGTGCGAGCGATTTTCGGATTCTATTTGTTCACATTTTGCCGAATGCTATTCATCCCATAATCGTTCAAGCCTCCTTAGGTATGGCGGGAGCTGTTTTGTCGGAGGCATCACTTTCTTTTTTGGGATTAGGAGTCCCACCGCCAGCACCTTCTTGGGGAACTATGATAGAAGAAGCACGCGGACTTGACACCCTATACAATGCTCCTCATGTTCTTTTCTTTCCAAGTATAGCTATTGCTTTAACCGTTTTGGCATTTAATTTCATTGGTGATGGCCTTAGAGAATACTTAGACCCAAAACAAAGAAGAAGATCGTAGCTTTTCGAGTAATCAAACTTAGTTTTTGGACAATTCCAAGGCCATATCAAACTTGAAAAAGCGGCTTCAAGATTTCGATCTATCGAATTCGCTATTTAACGATTGACTTTTCATCACAAAAGTGAAGGTTGAGATTTTAAGAAATCCTGTTTGGCTTGATACTATTAACTTTTTGAATTTGAGTAAGCTTTGTAATCTTGAAGGTTATGGTAGCTTCGCAGGTAAGAACTCAAGCTGAATTAGATACGCTTTGCATCAATACTATTCGCACGTTGTCGCTTGATGCTGTGCAAAAGGCAAATTCTGGACACCCTGGGTTGCCGCTCGGAATGGCTCCAACGGCTTATGTTCTTTGGACAAAGTTCTTACGCCATAATCCGAAAAATCCACGATGGTTTAACAGAGATAGGTTTCTTCTTTCGGCTGGTCATGGCTCTATGCTTCTTTACTCTCTTCTTCATCTAACGGGCTATGATCTGTCGCTGGAAGAACTGAAAAATTTTCGCCAACTTCATTCAAAAACTCCGGGGCATCCTGAAAATGTTTTGACACCAGGCGTTGAAGTGACGACAGGACCGCTGGGGCAGGGATTTGCAAACGGCGTTGGAATGGGAATTGCCCAGAAGCATCTTGCCGCAAGATTCAACCGTGAAGGCTTTCCAGTGGTTGATAACTTGATTTACGCCATTGTTTCAGATGGCGACTTGATGGAGGGCATTTCTTATGAAGCGGCTTCTCTTGCCGGTCACTTAAAACTCGATAATTTGATCTACTTTTACGATGATAACGGCATAACGATTGACGGACCGACGAATCTAACTTTCACGGAGAATGTCACCAGGCGCTTTGAAGCAGCAGGTTGGCGGGTTTTGGAAATCCCTGATGGCAATTCTGTTAAACTTATCGAAAAAACTATAAAAAAAGCTTTGAGAATAAAAGGCAAGCCCAAATTGATCCGTGTCAAAACAATCATCGGCTTCGGGATGCCGAAACAAGGAACGAATAAAGCACACTCAGACGCTCCGGGCGAAGAGGCGGTCAGGCAAACAAAGCGAAACTTGGGCTGGGATGAGGAAAAAAGTTTCTATATTCCCGAAAAAGTTCTGGAGCATTTTCGTAAAGCTATTCCAAGAGGAGGCTCGTTGGAGAAGAAATGGCTGAGGCTTTTAGAAAACTATAAAAAAGCCTTTCCTGAGCTGGCACAAGAATTCATTGAAATTTGTTGTGAAAACAAGTTGCCAGAAGGCTGGGAAGAGTCTTTGCCTAAGTTTGAGCAGGTTGAAGCAAAAGCTACAAGAGTCTTTTCTGGTGAAGTGATAAATGCTGTGTCAGAAAAAATAACTCAGATGATAGGCGGTTCAGCCGATCTGACCTCATCGAACAATACTTACATAAAATCTTCTGAGGCGATAAAACCAGGCGAATACAATAATCGCAACATTTATTTTGGTGTTAGGGAACATGCTATGGGAGCGATTCTCAACGGAATAGCACTTTACGGTGGATTGATTCCGTTTGGTGGAACTTTTCAGACATTTAGCGACTACATGCGTCCTGCGATTCGTTTAGCGGCGCTTTCTCAGATTCAGGTTATCTTTGTTTTTACGCATGATTCTATAGGTTTGGGCGAAGATGGACCTACGCATCAATCGGTCGAGCATCTTTGCGCTTTGCGGGCTATTCCTGGCCTTGCAGTGATTCGTCCTGCTGATGCTCATGAAGTCAGAGAAGCATGGCGTGCGGCGCTGAAAAGAAGAAATGCTCCGACTGCGCTTTCGTTGACTCGTCAAAAGGTTGGGTTGATTGACAGGAAAAAATATGCTAGTGCTGATGGCTTGCACAAAGGCGCATATATTTTGGCCGAGGCTACTAATTCAAACGGTGAGCAATGTGCTCCAAAAGTTATTTTGATAGCGACTGGCTCGGAGGTTTCTTTGGCACTGCAAGCGGCTGAGAGACTTAATCAAGAAAGCATACCAACCAGAGTCGTTTCAATGCCTTGCTGGGAGTTTTTCGAGGAGCAGCCCGAAGAATACAAGCAGAAGGTTCTGCCCAAAAATATCAAAGCCAAACTTGCTATAGAGGCTGGTGTTGGCTTGGGGTGGGCGAAATACGTTGGTGAAGAAGGTGAGACTTTAACCGTTGATGAATTTGGTCTAAGCGCTCCGGCTGAAGATGTTTTTAGATTCTTCGGATTTACGGTTGAAAACATAATCGAAAGGTCAAAAAAGATGCTCGAACGCCTAAATGTTTCTTAAAAAGCAACTTTGCCTTAAAGCCAATGAATCAAACTTTACGCAATAAGCCTTTTGAATTGATTTTGGTAAAAGATACAATAATCTAACTTGCGGAAAATTAAGCGCTTCTACTGGGAAATAATATTATGAAAAGAAACTTCGTCTTAATAATTTCCTTTATTTTTCTGAGTCTTGCTTCAGTTCTCGGTAAGGCTACTGTAGGCGGTGAAGCCAATAAAGAAACTCAAGGACAGCAGCAGCGAATAGTTGAAGAGGTTGATATTCAAGGCAATCGGCGTCTTCGTGATGAAGACCTTCTTTATTACATTAGAACAAGACCCGGAGATGTTCTTGATCCGAAACAGCTAGAGCGCGACCTTAAGGAACTGCTGTCTCTTAACTTTTTTGACAAAATAGCAACTCGTGTTTTGATTGAAGATGGCATTCGCGGTGGTGTCAGAGTAATTTTTGAAGTCAAGGAATTGCCTATTATTCGTGATCTTCAGTTTGAAGGGACGAAGGCTATATCGGAAGCCGATATTCTAAAGACCTTCAGGGAAAAACGCGTTGGGGTTTCAAAAGAAGCTGTTTTTGATCCGGTCAAAGTTAATACAGCAAAACGCGTTATTCGTGAGATGCTGGCGGCGCGCGGTTATCCCAATGCTACTGTGACTGAAGTTGTTGATGAGGTTTCAGCTACTTCTGTGGCTTTGACTTTTAGGATTGATCAAGGCAGAAAAGCCAGAATTGTCGAGATAGACTTTGTCGGAAATGAAGTTTTCAAGGACAGTGAGCTGAGGGGAGCAATGGAGTTGGTTAAAACAACTGGCTTTATTTCGCGTATTAAGGGCCAGGACGTGCTTGATTTAAGAAAACTTGAATACGATTTGCAAAAAAATGTGCGTGAATACATGTTTTCAAAGGGGTATTTCCAGGCTCGAATTGGAGAGCCTGAAGTAATAGGTCTTGGAGTAAAACGCACGGATTTTCTGCCGCTGATAACTTTGCCGATTCCGCTTATCTCTTCAAAAGATGAAACACTGAAGATAATTGTTCCAGTTAACGAAGGTAAGCCTTTTCGTGTTGGGCAGATAAAAATTGAAGGAAACTCGGTCTTCCCTGAACAAGAAATCAAAAGATTGATTGGTTTGAAAGAAGGTGAGATAGCTGATGGAAAACAACTTCGCAAGGCTTTGTATGAAGATTTGAAAAAGGCTTATGGGACTCAAGGTTTCGTGCTTTACGATGTGGATTTGGAAACGGAGTTCAAAGATAATCCTAACAATCCGAAAGAGGGCATCGTTGACATAAAAATTACGATTGACGAAGGCAAACAATTTCGCTTGCGCCGATTGGAATTTGCAGGAAATACGTTTACAAGAGATCGAGTTTTAAGACGCGAAATGCTCATAAACGAAGGTGATATTTACAATCAAACTGCACTGGAAATTTCAATCTTGCGTCTTAATCAAACGGGATATTTTGAGACAATTGACAAAGAAAAGGATGTGGAGGTTCGCACAGATGAGGAGTTGGGCGAAGTTGATTTGATAGTAAACGTCAAAGAGAAGGGACGTCAGCAGATTTCGTTCAATGGTGGTGTCTCGGGAATAGGCGGTTCTTTCTTCGGCTTGGAGTATTCAACAAACAATCTTTTTGGACGTGGTGAGACCTTTTCTTTCAGTTTCGGTTTCGGTAACAGACAAAGCAGCCTTCAGCTTTCGTTTACAGAACCTTATTTTCGCGATCGTCCTATCACAGTCGGTTTTAGCATTTTTGGTTATCGCTATAAGTTCTTTGGTGAGGGAACTTTCTTATCGCAGAATGAAAATCTATTCTTTGAAGCCACAAATCCGTTTGGGACTGTATTGACGAATGAGGAGAATCTATTTACACAAACAACCTACGGTATTTCTCTGTTTGCCACAGCGCCGCTATCAGAGTTTCTACCAAAAAGGCGTTTTTCACAGCTTTCTCGCATAGGTATAACATACCAATTTTCGAGAACTACAATTGAAGACCCGCCCGTTAACCGTGCTGGTGATCCCAGTAGGGCGATCCCAATAGTTTTCCGCCAACCAAATATCACAACCAGTAGAATCATACCTTCTTTTGTTTATGATTCGAGAGTGCCAACGGCCAATGGGTTTGAAACTCTAAGAGGTAAACAGATTGCTTTGCAACTGGCTTTTTCGGGATTGGGCGGAGACGTTAGAACTTATTCGCCGAGTGTTAGCTACATACAATTTATGCCGATAAGGCGGAAGAAATCCAAAAATCCTGAGGTTTTTGGATTCAGGATTCAGGCGGCAACTATTCGTCCTTGGGCGGTGAGTGACAAGATCAGAAACGCTAATTCGTTGTCTTTTGTCGGTGGAGTGCCTTTCGTTGAAAGATTCTTTTTGGGAAGCGAGTTTGATATAAGAGGTTACGACGTTCGTTCTGTCGGGCCGATTGCTCCTATTGATAATTACGTAACTACTCGCAATGTTGTTGTTGCAAGGAATGCTTTTGGAACGCCCGAACCTGTTCCGGGGCTTAATGACCGGGATCGCCAAGCGATAGCGGCACTAGGAACTTTCACAGGCCCAAGTGGTACAAATCCTGGTTTCTTGGGAAGAACTTATGCTTACATCGGTGGTGATACACAACTTTTAGGAAATTTTGAATATCGAATACCACTTTTCGGTCCGGCGAGTTTGGTTGCGTTTGCTGATATTGGCACGGCGTTCAACCTTCAGAAAGGTGAGACTCAGTTTATTAACAGCAATTTCTTGCCAGATCAACCTTTTTTGGGAAGTTTCAACTCGATAAATCTTATTTTCCTTCGTAACAACACGCAGTTTCAGCCATCGTTTTTTGGCGGTTTAATAATACGCGACGGGCGTCCGATAACAAGAAGAGAATTTATACAGATTTACTGCGGCAATGCGCCTTCAACTTGTCCTTTAACGTTGCCTGTAGGCTTACTGGAAGTTTACTTGCGTGGTGAAGCACAGACGAATCAGCTAGTTCGCATCAATGAAAGCATTTTCAGTAAGTTCGGAGATTTCCGTTCAAGCGTCGGGCTAGAACTTCGCGTTCAAGTGCCTGTGGTGAATGTCCCGTTCCGCTTGTTTTACTACTACAATCCGAATGCAAAGATTGGATTTACACAGGAGATACCGAATTTCTTCTTGCCGGGGAAACGTAGCGGATTCCGATTCTCCGTCGGCAAGACTTTCTAGAAGAGCAAGATTGAAAATCGTTTCGTTAAGTGATAAATTCTAAAGTTTAACCAGAATAGAAGAGGAGACACAAAGGAAATGAAGAAAATCAATTTGGTTTTTTACGCAGTATTCTTTGCGATGTTCTTTACATTGTCGGTTTATTCTCAAACTACAACGACAAGCACAACAACAAGAATCGCTGTTATCAACACCTTTGCTTTTGACGATGAAAAGGAAGGAATTTTGAAATACGTTAATGCGCTGAACACGCTTGAGAAGGAATTTCAGCCAACTAAGAATGAATTACAAACGATGGCTAGCAGGATAGAGACTTTAACAAAGGAATACAACAGTCTCCTTGAGCAGGCCAATAAACCTAATAGCCCAATATCTCCACAGACCTTGCAGGCAAAGCGTGAAGAAATAGAAAGATTGCAAAGAGAAGCAAAGTTCAAACAAGATGATGCGAATGCTCGCTATCAAAGTCGTTACAATGTGGTTGTTGGGCCTATTTGGCAGGATATTATGAAGGCCATGCAGGAGTATGCCAAGCAAAAAGGTTATGCGATAATTTTTGACGCCGCTAGACTCGATGAAAGCAATCTGGTTCTTGCCGTCGGTGATGAGAAAATAGACGTTACGAAAGATTTCATAAAATTCTACAACTCTCGTCCTGCTTCTACTGCAACAACTACAACACCAAGATAGTTTTACCGAAAATCCAAGGAAGCTAGCTTCAGCTTTCCTTGGTCACAAGCTTGGAATTCACAAGTTTGAGTAGCTTTTTGTTGCTTTTTCTAGGAGAGTAGCAAGCTAAGTTTATGGTTATTTTTGATACTACGGAAATTCAAAAAATAATCCCACACCGTCCGCCCTTTCTTTTGGTTGATAAAATAATAGAGTTTGAACCACGAAAGAGAATAGTTGGTATCAAGCAAGTAACGATAAATGAATTTTTCTTTCAGGGGCATTTCCCAGAAAAACCTGTCATGCCGGGAGTCTTGATAATTGAGGCATTGGCTCAGGTTGGGGCGATTTTAGCCCTTAAGGAATTTCCTGATAGGTCAAACAAAATCCCGTTTTTTAGTGGAATAGAGTCGGCACGTTTTCGTCGTCCTGTTCTTCCGGGAGACACTCTTTGGTTAGAGGTAACTGCAATCAGAGCAGGAACTAAAGCACAAAGAATGCACGGCGAGGCAAAAGTTGAAGGACAAATCGTAGCCGAAGCCGATATAATGTGTGTCATTAGGGAGTTAGGCAAAGAATCAGGCAAAGTGGAGACTTCGACTTAGGAAAGAGAGTTCGATGCTTAAGGCGGCGACTTCCTTTATTCATCCGACTGCAATAGTTCATCCAAACGCCGAAATAGGCGAAAACTGCTACATAGGGCCTTATTGCATAATTGGCGAGGGAGTGACGCTGAGAGAAAAAGTCAGGCTCGAGGCTCATGTCGTGATAGAAGGCAAAACAGAGATCGGCGAGGAAACTCATGTTTATCCTTTTGTTTCGATAGGACTTGCTCCACAAGACCTAAAATACGAAGGTGAACCGACAGAAGTTAAAATCGGCAAAAGAAACGTCATTCGCGAATTCGTCACGATTCATCGAGGAACTAAACACGGTGGTGGGATAACTTTAATTGGCGATAATAATTTGCTGATGGCGCAAGCGCATGTTGCACATGATTGCAAACTTGGAAACGGAATAATCATGGCTAATGCCGCAACCCTAGCAGGGCACGTCACAATAGACGATGGTGCAACCGTAGGGGCTTATTCTGGAGTTCATCAGTTTTGTAGAGTCGGGCGTGAATCCTTTATCGGTGGTTATTCAGTTGTAGTCAAAGATGCCTTGCCTTTTGCAATCTCTCAAGGAAATCATGCCAAGTGCTACGGGCTAAACGTTGTTGGCATGAGAAGGCGAAATTATCCAAAAGAAACTATCAGAAAGCTTCATCGCGCTTTTCATCTATTGCTTTCATCAAAATTGAATACTTCTCAAGCTCTTGAAAGAATCAAAGAAGAGATAAAAGATTGTCCTGAAGTTGACTTGTTGGTTAATTTCATTGAAACTTCTCAAAGAGGCGTCATAAAGTGAGATACGGATTGATTGCGGGTAACGGTCAATTTCCGTTTCTGACAATTGAAGGCGCGAAGAAAGCGGGCGTTAGTTTATCGGTTGTTGCAATCCGTGAGGAAACAGATAAGAAAATAGAAGAAGTTGCCGAAAGAGTATGCTGGGTTGGCATCGGGCAACTAAATAAGATGATTTCCTTCTTCAAAAAAGAAGGCGTGACCAAAGTTTTAATGTGTGGGCAGGTTAAGCACACGCAGATATTCAGCGATGCTTTGCCCGATTTGAGAATGCTCAGAATGCTTTTCAGATTGCGCCAGCGAAATACTGATTCACTGATCGGAGCTGTTGCGGAAGAGCTTGCAAAAGAAGGCATCGAACTTATAGACTCAACATTCTTTGCTAAAGAACATATAGCTCAAGAAGGTGTTTTAACAAAGCGCAAGCCTACAGCAACTGAAGCTGAGAACATAGAATATGGTTTACAGATAGCGCGAGAAATTGCAAGGCTTGATCTAGGGCAAACAATAGTTATTCGTGCGAAGGCTTGCGTTGCGATAGAAGCTATGGAAGGGACTGATGCAACGATAAAGAGAGCGGGAATGCTTGCTCGCGGAAAATTAACAGTTGTGAAGGTGGCAAAGCCAAATCAAGATATGCGTTTTGACGTTCCCGTCGTAGGTGTGCCGACAATTCAAACCATGATCGAGGCTGGCGCAACTTGTCTTTCTATCACAGCAGACAAAACGCTAATGTTTGACAAGCAAAAAATGATAGATTTGGCGAACAAAAACAATATCTGCATCGTTGCTTTGAAAAATGACTGGTGAAGTCAAAAGAGCGATTTTTCTCGACAGAGACGGCACTTTGATTGAAGAGGTGAACTTTTTGCATCGAGTCGAAGATTTGCGGTTTTTTCCTTTCACCGAAGAAGCCGTTTCGATTCTCAAGAATGCTGGGTTTCTTTTGATAGTGGTTACTAATCAATCTGGTGTGGGGCGAGGAATGTTCTCGGCGGACATCGTTGTTCAAATACACGAGGCGATTCAAAGAAGGTTAGACGAAAAGATAGACAGATTTTATTTTTGCACACATTTGCCCGAAGAAGGCTGTGAATGTCGAAAGCCTAATGTTGGCATGATCGAGCAAGCGAAAGAAGATTTTTCGATTGATCTGGAAAATTCTTGGATAATCGGCGATAAAAGACTTGACATGGAGCTTGGTTTTAATGCAGGCATAAACACTTGCTTGGTTCTCACAGGTTACGGGAATGTAGAGGTTCACAAACTAAAAAGAAAGCCTGATCTTATCGCTGAAAACCTTCTAGAAGCGGCGAGAAAGATTATTTGGTGGAATTCCTGAGATTTTTGCCCGTGTTAAGATCTTATGGATTAAACGTTTTGGGTCTATCAGGATAAACGAAGATGTGAAAACATGCGTTTTGATTGTATTCAATCAAAGCATCAATAATTCCACGTTTTTCTAATTCAGCAAGTTTTTGCATTAGGAAATTCTGTTCTTCTACGGTCATGTGTTTTCGCGCCAAATCAAAGGCGCATCCTGAAGTGTGTGGTGGCAGACTGCCCGCACCACGGACCTTGAAGGAATTCGGATTCGTTTTGTTTAGAAGAATCTGGTAATCCATCGAACGAGTCAAACTTGTAACTCGTAGCGGGCGACCGAATCTTTTGAAATATGCATCGGCGATCTCCTTCAAGACGGGCTTTGCGTTTGGATGAAACATTCTAAGAAGCCTTATGCGCATTTGTTTTCTGTGTTGCGGGTTGTTCAAATCATACTTTTGCCCGTCAAAGTTATTTGCAAGTTGCGACAGAATCTCGTATTTTCTCGAACCGGGCGTTATGGGAACGCTACCTGTGTCGAAATCGAAAGCCGTGAAAATTTCGTCTGTTGCGCTACCGCCTACGTCGAGAAAATAGCTTTCGGTTGCAATCGGAAGTTCTATCAATTCCTTTTTCAGACGCTTTTCTGCTAAATCTGCAAAATCCATCGGTTGTTTGTAGCCCAAGCGTAGCATTTCAGCGAGTTTCATCTTTTGTTTGATGACACCATCACCGAAAAGCTCTGGTGGGACTTGCAGGCCGGGGGGAGTGATTCCTGTTGGACTGCTTCGAGGGGCATAAGCTAATTGTTTCTGCCTAAGCCAAAAATCTACTGAAACTTTCAATTCTTCAGATTCGGACACTGTTATTTCGTTTATGTCTTCTGCACTTATTTCCTTTTCTTCGACTTCCCACGATGCAATCAGATCGTCCAAATCTTCAGGGTCTTCACCGCCGAGAGGGTCAATTACGCGAACAGGTATCAAAGCGCCGCTTCTTACAATCGGTTTGGTGGGTTTAGCCACTTCGCTATTTTCTTCTTCAAAATGCTTTGCTATGAAAAAGGCTATTAAAGCGCCGAAAATAATAACCAATGCTGAAACAGCTGCCAGTATGAGAATTTTCGGTGCAAAATCGTCTTCCTGACTTTTTGTTTTCTGAACGGCAGGCTTTTTCGTTGAAGAGCTTTCAGGCTTTTTACTTATTTGAGTATGGCTTTCTACATGAGTTGCGACACCATCATCTTCCAGAAAGATTCGAGTACCTAAACCGAGGCGTATTTCGTCTGTTTTGCGAATCTTAACAGGTTTGTAGATTCTTTCGCCATTGACGTAGGTTCCGTTGGTTGAGTTTTCATCTGCGAGCCAGATGTCACCGTTTTCTATCCATAAACTTGCGTGAAGTCTGGAAATACTCGGATCGCTGACGGCTATTTTGGCAGCAGCGCCGCTTCTACCGATGGTGATTTCATCAAGCGAAGTTTTTTCATTGAGGTCTATGATTTGACTGTTGCCGTCTGGGGGTTCGATTCGTAGTCTCATCTCTACCGAAGCATTTTATCAAAATGCTTTTTTGCTTACTTAACCGCTTTGCATGGTTCATGAAACTTTAAGGATTTTTCTACTTCGATTCGGCAATGATGGAAAGACTCGAAGCGGACTTCTAGAATTTTCGTTATTGTGTTATCTTTAGCTTTAACCCTTGTTCAAGCGGTGAGTCGAGATGTCTTGGTTTACTAGGAAGAAACCTAAAATAACTGAACCTGTTGACGATAAAGAGCGGAAAGTCCGCACTGAAGGTGTTTTTGTAAAGTGCCCTGAATGCGAAGCGACTTTGTATAAAGGTGAGCTTGAAGAGGCGGAGCATGTTTGCATAAATTGCGGATACCACTTTCGCATGAGTGCTCGTGAACGCCTGAAGAGGCTCTTTGACGAAGGCAAATACGAACCGCTTGATGAAGGCATAGTTTCGGGCGATCCTTTGGGTTTTTTTGATTCAAAGCCTTACAAGCAAAGAATTAAAGAGGCGCAAGAATCTTCTGAATTGCCGGAAGCGATAATTTCAGGTAAGGGAACAGTCGGCGGGCATCTGGTTTTTGCCGGTGCTATGGATATGAATTTCATCGGTGGCTCGATGGGATCGGCAGTCGGAGAAAAAATCACTCGCCTTGTGGAAAGAGCCATTAAGGAAAAAGGCGCTGTGGTTATTTTTTCCGCTTCTGGTGGCGCACGAATGCAGGAAGGTATTTTGAGCCTTATGCAAATGGCGAAAGTTTCATCGGCACTTGCAAGGCTTCACGAAGCTAGATTGCCTTTTATTTCCGTTTTAACCGATCCGACTACCGGTGGCGTCACAGCGAGTTTTGCAATGCTTGGCGATGTTAACATTGCGGAGCCGAAAGCCTTGATCGGATTTGCAGGTCCAAGAGTTATTGAACAGACCATTAGACAAAAACTTCCCAAAGGATTTCAGCGGTCTGAATTCTTGCTCGAACACGGTATGCTCGATATGGTTGTTGACCGCAGAAAGCTTAGGGAAACCATCATCAGGTTACTAGACTTCATGATGAACGAAAAGATTCTCTCAAACAAGCGATAATCTCGCGATGAATTTTCAAGAGTCGGTCAATTATCTTTTGGCACTAGGTAACGAAGTCTTAGCGATGAAGCTAGGGCTGGAAAATATAAAAGCGCTACTTGAAGCTCTTGGAAATCCACAGAAAAAATATCTCAAGATTCAAATTGCGGGCACGAATGGCAAAGGTTCAACTTGCGCATTCTTGGAGTCAATCTGTCTGCAAGCTGGTCTGAAGGTTGGATTGAACACTTCACCACATTTAGTTTCAGTCACCGAGAGAATCCGCATAAACGGTAAGGAAATCTCCGAAGAGGAATTCGCACGGCAGGTAAGCATCATCAAAGAGATAAGCGAAAAGCTCGTCATAGAGAGAAAACTTAAGACTTTGCCGACTTTTTTTGAGCAGGTTACAGCGGCTGCTTTGAAATCGTTTGCAGATGCGGGCGTTGATGTTGCAATTCTAGAGACAGGGCTTGGCGGGCGTTTTGATGCGGTTACTGCGGCAGAGGCTGAAATTATCGGCCTTACTTCGATTGATTTTGATCATCAGCAAATCTTAGGCGATACGATTGAAAAAATAGCGGCTGAGAAAGCGGCTATAATTCGTCCCCGCACTCAAGTTGTTTGCTCCGTTCAGCGTCCAGAGGCTCTTCAGGTGATAATGGCTCGCTCAAGCGAATGCGGTATTTCGCCGATTATGGCTTCGGAAGCTTCGGTTTCTTCGATAAATGGCGGTCTTTGTTTTCAAACGGCGAAATTGAGATATGAAAACATAAGACTTGGGCTTTTGGGCGATCATCAGATCGAGAATGCAAAAGTCGCAATTTTACTGGCCGAAGTTTTAGAGGAGAAAATCGGACGGAATTTGAGCAGTCACATTGCAGAAGGACTTGCGAAAGCAAGGCATAAAGGAAGGTTGGAATTCATCGGACGTTTTCTTTTTGACGGTGCTCATAATGTCGCGGGTGCAAAAAGTCTCAGGCAATTCATTCAGAGTTCTGTAAATCGGCCTTTGACGATGATTTTCGGCATTGCGCGCGATAAGGAAATTGAGAAAATCGGCGAAGTTTTGTTTCCGCTTGCTTCTTTTCTCGTTTTGACAAGGTTTGAAAATCAACGTTCTATGGAGCCTGAAATAATGGAGAAAGTTGCTTTGAAGATTCTTCCGCCCGACAAAATTTTCAAGGCTGAATGCGTTAGACACGCACTTTCTAAAGCGCTTGAAATTTCTTCAAAAGAACGCTTGATTTTGGTTACAGGCTCGCTTTATCTCATCGGCGAGGTGCAAAAGATCTTGCAGGAAGAAAAACAGTCGAAAAGTTTGCATCAATCGAGTTTTTCAAAAGGAGTGTTTTCGTTGTGAATCACGAGTTAATTTTGATTCTCGATTTCGGTTCGCAATATACGCAGTTAATAGCGCGTAGGACAAGAGAATTGATGGTGTATTGTGAAATCATTCCTTTTCATTATCCTTTGGAAAAAATCTTGAATCGTAAGCCGAAGGGAATTATTTTCTCTGGTGGCCCAAATTCGGTTTATGAAGCGGATGCACCAACCGTTTCAAAACAGCTCTACGAAAAGGCAGAAGTGCCGATTTTGGGAATTTGCTACGGAATGCAGCTTCTGGCAAAAGATTTCGGCGGCCAAGTTGAGCCTTCCGATAGGCACGAATACGGGCATGCGAAACTGAAAGTTACCGATCAGCGGACAGAGCTTTTTCAAGGACTACCGAAAGAAATCGAGGTTTGGATGAGTCATGGAGATCACGTAAGTGTGCTTCCTGAAGGATTTCATTTGACCGCTGTAACTGAAGGGATTTGCGCTGCAATTGAAAATTTTGACAGAAAAATCTACGGAGTTCAGTTTCATCCTGAAGTTGCTCACACACCGCTTGGGAAACAGATTTTGAGCAATTTTCTTTTTGGAATTTGTGGTTGTAGCGGAGATTGGACGCCTGCGCATTTCATCGAGGAAGAGGTCGAGAAAGTGCGCAAAATGGTTGGTCCGCAAGAGCGAGTTATTACGGGACTTTCAGGCGGTGTAGATTCAACGGTTGCGGCTGTTTTGGTGCATGAAGCAATTGGAGACAGACAAACCTGTATTTTCGTTAATAATGGCCTACTTAGGCACAAAGAATTTGAGACAACGCTGGAGCTTTATCGAGAAAATCTACACCTTAACGTCATAGGTGTTGACGCTTCTAAAGAATTCTATGAGGCATTGAAAGGTGTTACCGATCCGGAAAAGAAAAGAAAGATAATTGGACATAAATTTATAGAAGTTTTCGAGACGGCGGCGAGAGGGATTGAGAATGCAAAATGGCTTGTTCAGGGAACGCTTTATCCTGATGTGATCGAGTCGGTATCGGTGCGCGGCGCTTCTGTTACTATAAAAACTCATCACAACGTTGGCGGACTACCTGAAAAGATGAATCTGAAACTAATCGAGCCTTTGCGAGAGCTTTTCAAAGATGAAGTAAGACAAATCGGCAAACAACTCGGCATTCCTGATGAGATTCTCAAAAGGCATCCTTTTCCCGGTCCGGGACTTGCTGTTAGAATCTTAGGCGAAGTAACGCCTGAAAAAGTGGAGTTATTGCAAAAGGCAGATAAAATTTTCATCGAGGAGCTGAAACGAGCTGGGCTTTACGATGAAGTTTGGCAGGCTTTTGTGGTTTTGCTACCTGTAAATTCTGTCGGCGTCATGGGAGATTTTCGGACTTATGAGCAAGCTGTGGCATTGCGAGCAGTGAAATCAACTGACGGAATGACAGCCGACTGGGCACGTCTGCCTTATGATTTTCTGCAAAAAGTTTCTTCAAGAATTATCTCAGAGGTCCGCGGCATCAACAGAGTCGTTTACGATATTTCTTCAAAACCGCCTAGCACGATTGAGTGGGAATGACTAAACAAAAAGCAAAAAATAGGTGAAATCTCGCAGGCAAAGTCTTAAAATGTTGAAAAAGAGATGGAGGTAAAAAATTTTGAGAGGTGTCCTTTTGATTTTGTTATGTTTAGTGATTACGGCATCAGCTCAAACCAAGCAATCAAGCACGGCGAATCCTAGGACTGTGCGAGATTTCTTCAATCTCTTGCCGCAAAACTACTTTCCCATAATAAGCTGTAAGGTGCAAAGCGACAAAAATTGTGATAAGGCTCGCAGAGAGTATTTGAAGAATTATCTTATCGTCGAAGATACGGCAAACGGTTACATGAAGGGCGGATGCGATGGAGGGCAGAAGTGCTTTGTGATGGCATTGTTCAGACGTCCTAGTAGCTCTAGGACGAGCCGTTCTTATATCGTCGGCTTGAATACTTGGGATGAGTTTGGAGAAGAAACCTATTTTCTCGAATACTCGAACGGGGAATGGAGAGACATCGGGAAAGAAGTCGTTCCAGAATACAACAAGGAAAGAAAAGCATACGAATTGCCACGATATGGCACAACGATTGAAGTTTATGAGTTGAAATCAGACGAGATAGGCAACAAAAGAAGCAGGAAACTTTACGATTTGATTTGGAAGGAAGGTAAGTTTAGCATTAAGAAATGAAAATCAAGGCTTGAGATAAGCTAATCGTGTTGAGCCAGAATAGAGTTCAAGATTGCTTTTGACTTGGTTTCTGTTTCCTTGTATTCAAGCTCCGGAACGCTATCAATCACGATACCGCCACCAACTTTGAAGATGGCTTGATTTTCTTTGATAACAACTGTTCTGATTGCCACAGAGCAATTCAAAATTCTTTGTGCGCCGAAGATTTGTGCGCCGATTGCAGGGTGTGGAATGAAATATCCGATTGCGCCCATTGAAAGGCCGCGAGCAGATTTTTCCAGAAGGTCTATTATTTGCATCGTGCGGATTTTCGGTGCTCCTGTAATCGAGCCGCAAGGAAACACGGCTTTGATGCAGTCAGATAGGCTCATTCCATCTCTTAAACGCCCTGAAACGGTAGAAACTGCGTGAAATAGTGTTGCGTATTTTTCGATTTCATAAAGTTTTTCAACATGAACAGAGCCGAATCGGCAGATTCTGCCAAAATCGTTTCTCACGAGATCAACTATCATGACGTTTTCTGAAAAATCTTTCTCTGAGCGGAGTAATTCTTCTTTAAGGCGCTTATCTTCAAGCGGACTGCGCCCGCGTGGGCGTGTTCCCTTTATCGGCGAACCTATGATTTTATCGTCTTGGATTCTGAAAAACAGCTCTGGTGAAGCAGAGACGACTGCATCTTTTGTTCTACGCAAGAACGATGCGAAAGGCACGGGATGATTTTTTCTGATATTTTGAAAAACAAATGCTGGCGAGAAAGGTGCATCACTTTCAGCCAAAATCTGGCGCGTAAGATTCACCTGATAAGTTTCGCCCTTGCGAATGTATTCTTTGACTTCTTCAACAGCAGATTCATACTCCGCCTGATCGAAATCCGAGGAAATACGGATTCTTTGTGGCTCATCGAACTTTGGCTTAAGTTGTTTGCTTTCTTTTATCAAAGAATTGATCTCGCCGAATTTTTCGTCATTTCCTGCAAGAAAAGTTTCTTGGGTTTTGTAGTTGTGAATTATCGAAGCATCGAAAAAAGCAAGGAAAATGTCGGGTTCGTCGAAAGTCTGAAATTCTTTCGGACGTGCGGGGATTTTTTCTAGTTTCAAGCCGAAGTCGTAGGAAATCGTAAAAAAAGCGGCAAATTGGTTGTTCGATAATTTCTCATCGAATTTTTGTAATGAAACTTCGGCATTCACTTCGTTAATTTGAATTGTCTCAATGGGATTGATTCCGGCAACCAAAAAACTATGTTGTTCAGTTGAGCATCCGTCAATCAGACAGCCTGCCGATGAATTCAAAACAGCTTGAACAATCTCGTCAGCGGATGCATTGTATATCTGTTTTACAGACATTTTTCCAAAGCCAAGAAATTATGATAATCTTTTTTGAGTTTTTGGTTTATGAGTAGCAATCAAGTTTCGCTGATTCGTGGCTTAGGGTTGATAGCGGCTATTTCGATTATCATTGGTAATGTTATTGGAACAGGCGTTTTTTTGAAGGCGAGAGTAATGACTTGTAATGTTGGCTCGCCTGATTGGGTTTTGATTGCATGGATTGTTGCAGGGATTTTGTCGCTGGCAGGTGCGCTAACTTATGCAGAGCTTTCCGCAATGAAACCATTTGCAGGCGGAGAGTATGTGTTTTTGCGTGATGCTTATGGGAAAATTTGGAGCTTTCTCTACGGCTGGATGCAGATGTTCATTGCAAAAACAGGCTCACAAGCGGCTGTTGCCGTAACTTTTGCAATCGGGCTGAATGATTTTTTAGGCGGAAGTCTCAAGCAAACTATTTTCAAAACCAACATAGCAGGCTGCCTTTACGAACTTTCTTCGCTTCAAGTAATTGCGGTTGGCGTAATTCTTGTTTTCACGGTTTTGAACTGTGCTTCCGTATCGTTTAGCGGGTGGATTGCGACCTTTTTAACAGTAGTAAAAATCTTGCTCATAGCGTTCGTTTCGGTCGGAGCGTTCGTTCTCGTGACGAACGGTTCATTTTCGCATTTTACGATGGTTCAAAGTGGTGGAAGTTGCGAAGGTGTTAATGATGTTGTTAGATACGGCTCTGAAAGTTACTCGTTTATATCAGGCTTTGGTGCGGCTATCATAGGCGCTCTTTGGGGCTACGATGGATGGAATAATTTGACGTTGGTTGCAGGCGAAGTTAAAAAACCTGAAAGAAATATCCCGATAGCTTTGATTGGCGGAACAATCGTTATCATACTGCTTTACGTTTTAGCACATACCGCTTATTTTTATGTTTTAACGCCAACCGAAGTGGCTTCTATCTCGACTGCTTCATCGGTTGCAAAGGAAACAGTTTCGAGATTTTTTCAAGGTAATAGCTTTGCCGTTGGTGTGGCTGTTTCGATTTTCACTGTTGGATTGATGCTTTCTTCGATTGGAACTCTTCACACTTCGATTTTGACAGGCGCGCGCGTGCCCTTTGCAATGGCGCGTGATGGGCTGATGTTTGAGTCTTTCGGAAAACTCTCGCAAAGCACGAAAGTTCCCATAGTGGCAATAATCTTTCAAGGCGTTTGGGCAAGTCTTCTAGCTCTTTCAGGTTCTTTCGATACCTTAACTGATTATGTAATCTTTGGTTCGTGGATTTTCTATGCCCTTGTTACTTCTTCCGTCTTTGTTTTTCGTAAAAAATTCCCAGATGCCGAGCGACCTTACAAGACTTTTGGCTATCCCGTTATCCCTATACTTTTCCTTATTGGAGCAGGGCTTTTGTTGATAAATGCGCTGTGGAGTAGTCCTGTTCAATCATTTGCGGGCATTTTTCTGATTCTGATAGGATTGCCGATTTATTATTATCTGACAAATCGCGCAATGAAAGATTCATAAAAACAAATCACAAGGCTTTCCGAAGAAAACACAAAAAGGCTTTCTTTCTGGGCAAGGTTCGGCTTAATTAAGTTTCAGGCTTTTACTGAGATGCTTTTTCGGTGAGTTTCCCAATTTACCAAAGGGCGAACAACGCCTTCCATGTGGCCAGTGTAATCGCCACGTGCTGTATCTCCTGTCATCGGATCAAAAACGTTGAATCCTACTACTTCGAGGGCGTTGAAATGAAGGATTTGTCTAGGCAGATATGTCACGAAAGCCACATTGACAAGGAAAGAGCCTTCTGCCATTAGATTTCCGGGAATCCAAGCCGTGCTTACGTATTCGCCTTTCGTTTTTTCCTTTCGGCGCCACTCTGCGGATACATCCTGAATCGTGAAAAGATGCACTCGATTTTGGTTATAGACCTGAAAATTGGGGAGCAGAATATGCCCGTCTTGTAGAACTTCGTAAGTGACTTCGATTCCGATGGGGTGGCGAATATCGAACGAACCGCAAGTTTCTCGGTTTTCATTAACGATGCGAACGCGCCTTAGTCTTACATATTCGCTTGAAGGTGCAGATTTCAGATCGTCGTAAATTTTTTCATGCGATATTTTTGAGCTAGATGCGATATATTCACTAACAACATCGGTCGCGTTGCCTTCCTTTACGATTTTGCCTTCGCTGAGTAGGATTGCACGATTGCAAATTCGGGTTATTGCCAGCATATCATGCGAGACAAAAAGCACTGTTCTTCCCGATTGGTTTGTGTCTTGCATTTTGTTAAGGCATTTTTTCTGGAAAGCCATATCGCCAACGGCTAAAACTTCGTCAACGATGAGAATTTCGGGTTCGAGATGTGCGGCGACTGAAAAGGCAAGGCGCATATACATTCCGCTTGAGTAATGCTTTACAGGAACGTCAATGAAACGTTCAAGTTCGGCGAATGCTACGATTTCATCGAATTTTTTCTCGATTTCTTTCCGTTTCATTCCTAAGATTGCACCGCTTAAGAAGATATTTTCTCTTCCCGATAGCTCACTATGAAACCCTGTGCCGATTTCCAGGAGCGAACCTACACGCCCGCAGATTTCGGCTCGTCCTGAGGTTGGTTTGGTGATGCGCGAAAGTATTTTCAAAAGCGTTGATTTACCGGCGCCATTGTTGCCAATGATTCCTAAAGTTTCACCATCTCTGACGGAGAATGAAACATCACGGAGCGCCCAGAGTTCTTGCTTGTGTAAATCAAGCTTATGCTTTTTGAAAATACTGGCTATTGTGTCGCGCAAAGAGTTGTGGCGCAAACCACCGAGATAATATAACTTTGATAAGTTTTCTGCTCTGATGACTTCCATTGATTTCTGAAATTAAATCAAATCGGCAATTTCACTTTCCATCCATTTGAAAAAAAGAGTTGACATAATCAGCAAAAAGACTATTAGCAAAGTCGAAATACTGATTCCTACTAAATCAAAATTTTGTCCGAAAAGAGATGAGCGTAAGCCTTCTAAAATACCAGAAAGTGGATTGAAATAAAATAAAATTCGCCAATTCTCAGGAAAAACATCGAGCGGATAAAAAATAGGTGAAACAAACATCCAGATTTGCAAAAAGAACGGCAAAGCGAATTTAACATCTCGAAAGCGGACATTTAGCATTGAAAGAAAAATACTGAAACTTATCGTCAAAACAATAGCTTCGAGAACAAACAATGGAGCAAGCAGAATTTTCCATGTAATGTTTATGCCATAGTAAAACATCATTGCAAATAGAATTAAGAAGCCGAGAATCAGATCAAGTAGTCCACCGAGAACTGACGCAGTTGGAATTATAATTCGGGGAAAATATACCTTGGTCACGAGACTTGCATTGCTAACTAAACTATTTGTTGCCATTGTGATTGAAAAATGCATGAAAAGCCATATCAACAATCCGCTTAAAGCGAACAGTGGGTAAGGGACTTGTAAGGTTTCAAAACGCGCAAAGTGAGTGAAAATAATCGTGAAGATAGCGGTTGTCAAGAGAGGCTGCAGAATTACCCATAGAATCCCGATGGCAGTTTGCTTATATCGCACTTTGACATCGCGCCAAGTTAAGAAATAAAGTAACTCTCGATAGTTCCAGAGTTCCCTGAAGTCCAATCTTAAGCGTGCGTTTTCTGGCTCGATTCTTATGATTTGGTGTTCTGGCATGACCTTAAATCAAAAATTTTCTCAAATTTTAGCCTCTTCTCAAACTTTTGAAAGCGTCACAAAAGTTTAGAAGATGTGTATTTTTGGGGGAATAAAAGCATAAAAGCCGAAGGAAGAGACTTTCTCCCTTCGGCTGTGACGTTTTGGAGCGCTGATTATCTCAGTGAAACGTTGTCAATTCGGAAAGTTGTGGGCGAAGAGCTATCATTCGATACACGGAACTGTATTCTGACGGTTTGACCTCTGTAGGCGGAAACATTAAGGCTTCTTTGTGAATAAGAACCTGCCGTGCTCTTGTTCAAGTTGCTGTAGGTAGCAAGTGTAGCCAAAAGAGCACCCGATGTGCTTCTTACTTCTACAAAGAGTTTGTCATAAGCAGTTGTTGTGGTAGTTTCACTTGAAGTCACATTCAACCAGAATGTAAGCGTTCCACTGGCACTTGAAGGAATGCTGACTTGTTGATAAACCTGCCCGGTTACGCTGTTGTTTACGCCCAAGTAGATGTAGCCTGTGCCACCATGCGGATAGTTTCCGTTTGATGTATAGAAAGCTCCAGAGCCTGATGAAACCCATGGAGACAAACTTCCTTCAAAGCCACCGTTAACGATTAGTTCGCTTCCACCACCGGGAGTTGGTGTTGGGGTAGGTGTAGGGCTTGAGCTTGGACAGGAACCGACACCAACTGCACACCAAGCAGTTGCAACAGTTCTGTATTCAGCACTTGAGCTTCCATAAAGGTCGGAAGCAGCGTTTAGAGTTGCAGTTCTAGCACCGGCAAAGTTTGTTCCTGAAGTCATGTAGTAAACCAGAGCACGATACCAAATTTTCGCGGCTTTCGTAGCACCAATGCCTGTAACTGTAACACCGCTACGATGATGAGTGCCACCCGCAACTACCAGATAGAATGCTTTGTTGCCAATTCCAGAATTGATGTGAACCCCTCCGTTGTCGGCAGTTCCTGTGTAGCGTTCAGCATAGTGGTCTGGATCATCGTCTGCTGTAAAGCCTCTATTCGGTGCTTTATGTGGATCGTCCATGTAGCGTAATGCATCTCCTGCTGTGCCAGGTGTGTAGGCTTGTTCACCGATTTTCCAAGTATCTGCTGTTATAGAACCACCACGAGCATAAGATTCAACCATAGCTCCAAACACATCGGCCATAGATTCGTTTAGCGCTCCTGATTCACCTGAATAGGTGAGATTAGCAGTTCTTTCAATAACTCCGTGTGTCATTTCGTGTCCGCAAATGTCTAAAGTGACTAATGGTGTGAAAGTTGTGCCATCACCATCACCATAAGTCATAGTGCTGCCATTCCAAAAAGCATTGTTGTAGTTTCTGCCGTAATGAACACGCGAAGCAACCAGTTTAATGTTGCTGTTAGCTGCGGCAGTAACAGTTCCGGGGCCATCTGCATTATCAATGCCTCTACGTCCATGGACATTGTAAAAGTAGTCATAAGTTTTTGCCGCACCGTAATGGGCATCAACACCGGCTCTTTGAGACGAAGAATCCCAAACATCGTTAGTGTCAGTAAAGCGATAAGCCGTGCTCGTTCCGTTACGGAAATCAAAAGTTCCTTGTTTACGGGTCAAGTCTTCCATGTAATAGGTTGAGCCGACACTGCTGGTGGTAATTGTTACATTGCCACTGTAAAGTGACGGGCCACTTCCTGTTTGCAAGTTATCATATGAAAAGATTTTTTCGCCTGTATGCGCATCAATAAAGATAACGGGCATTGTTGTATGTGCTGAACCATCTTCACGACGTAACTGAACCCTGTAGGCTAGATGGTCTCTATTTTCGCCGCGGTAAATCCACAAGTCAACCTTTGGCTCTTCGGTTAAAAATCTTGAGCCTCTATACATTTTGAGTGCTAAATCTACAGCATCTTCTGCCGATAGATTCGGTTTAGTGTCAATGTTTATGCTTGGTCTCAGGTCATCTGTTATTGTTGAAAGTTCACCATCTGACTTAAGATGAACGATCGCCTCGCCTTCCCAAACCGGAATGCCGTTAACCGTCTGGCGGAAACGAGTATGAGCCATTTTAAGCTCATCAATTTCAACTTTTTGAACTACGAATTCATCAACATTCGTGATTCCGTGGAGCTGGAGCGCATGGTTGCGCAAAATTTCTATACTGATTTGCTTTGCCTTTTCCAGCTCATCTTTGTCGCCTACGCCAAAGATAGTCTTCTTTGCTCCCGCTTTTTCTGAGACTATCCCGAACATCAAGAACGTGCATGCAATTGCTGCTACCGTTAAGAAAATATACTTTCTCATGGTCTCTCCTCTGAACTGCACTTTATTTGCCTATGTATTAGGCCCGCCAGAAATATGACACCAAACAATCCAAAATTCACCTTGTTCTTTCAATATGACAAATCAAAAGTATAAGAAAAACTTTTGATTGAAAGAAAGTAAAAATATAATTCTTGGTTAGCTTGATTGTCAAGTGAACTTATGGCAAAAAACGAAAAATTTTTTAACAAATATGAAAAAAATTTTAAGGACTTGAAAGAGGGAATTGTTTTCAGTTGGAGTGAGGTTTCAAAAATACATAGAACTCGAAATGGGATTTATCAGAAAGACGGACGGCTGATTTCTTTACTGACGGATTTCGGTAAAATCAACAGATGTTATCCAGACGTTTACGAAGAGGGTAAAATTTTATACACCGGTGCGGGAAGACGCGGGAACCAAAAGCTTGATATTTTCAATCAAGCCTTGCTGAATGCCATAGAGTCAAGACACGCTGTCCCGTTGTTTTGTAAGCTGTCCGTTGGACGTTGGAAATTTTTAGGTTTTTGGAAAGTGGTTAAGGCAGATTATGTATTCGATGAGAGGCAAAAAAGAATGGTGTGGAAGTTTTTGCTGGAAAAGGCTGAGCTTTGTTAGTTTAGAGCTTCAGATTTTCCGTTTTGTGCTGGTTTTTTGTTTTGTAGCCTTATCTATTACCTGAACGCCTCGAATTTTAAGAACTACACGCACCACGTCTGAGCGTTGGTCAAAAGTCGCAGGCAAAAAGGCAGTTTCGTTTGAAGTTTCTTCCAGTGCTTTTTGTAGCGCTTCGATGATTTCTCTATCTTGAGTTGGCTGAACAACCTCGAATATCTTTGCCATTCCGTTGCTGAATACATCTGCGACTATTACCATCTCGCTTTGACCAAGCTTTCCATCTACCAAAGACCTTGAGAAGTTAACTAGGCTACCTTCAGGATTCAACGATGGAGAAACGGAAGCGACTGAAAGTCTTGATAATGCATATTCAGCTGCTAATTCATTTTTTCTGACGAATTCGCTCGGACTGTGTATTTTGTTATAAGCAATTGTTGTATTGGATTTTTCTTCGATCGTATCTGTTGAGAAAAGGCTGATCAAAAACAACGTGAAAATGAGTATGGATGCAGTAGCACCTACAAAATAAGGCATTATGCGAAACTGTAGCCATTGGTTAAGTTCTTTGTTTTTAGAAGGGACTTGCAATTCGAGAGTGGTTCTTCTCCTTACTTGTGACACGAAACTTGGCGAGACGATGGGTTTTTTTAGGTTTCTAAGCTTTAGTCTCAATTCTGCCAGTTCAGAAAGTTCCTGCCGACAGACTGGACACTTTTGGAGATGGGCTTCGAGCGAAGCCACTCGATTTTCGTCTAGGGCTTTATCAACGTAAAGAGCTAAATCGTATTTTATGTCTCTACACTTCATAGTCACTTGCTGATTCTAAGAAAGTTTTTATTTTGGCTGGCTTTGTAGGCATTGCCTTGTTGAAAGCTTGTTCAATTCGGCAAATACCTTATCGATCCTTTTGCCGGTGGGTTGTGTTTGGCCAAAGCCAGCCAAATGTCAAATATCAAGTTCCGATAATTTCTTTTTCAATTCCGATCTTCCTCTTGCTATGCGCGATTTGACTGTTCCTATGTTTGTCTGAAGAATTTCGGCAATTTCTTCGTAACTGAAACCTTCTATATCACGCAAGACAACAGCATCACGAAATTTTTTAGGTAACAAACTTAAAGCCTCCAACAAGAGTCCTTCTTTTTCTTTGCGTAAGAGTTCTTCTTCGGGATTTTCAAATTCCGTAGATTTCAACCTATTTCCCAAAACTTCTTTTTGGTTTTCATCATTTGAATCTAGCGAAATTGTAAGGTGTAAGCCTCTTTTTTCCCACCATCGAAACCTACTGTGCGAAGTGTTTATTGCGATGCGAAAGAGCCATGTTTTCAGGTTCGATTCACCTCTGAATTTTTTTATTGCTTTCAGCGCTCGCAAAAATGTTTCCTGTGTAAGATCGCGAGCCTCTTCTTCATCAGCAGATAGACGAAGCAAAAGCCTGTAAACATCATTTATGTAAAGAACTACGAGGCTATCGAAAGCTTCCGTATCGCCGAGTTTTAGCTTTTCAAGAAACTCCGCATCAACCTGCTGTGTTTCGGCAAATGCAATATCTTTTGCAAGACTTCGTTCATCTAGAAGAATTGTTTCGCTCGGCGTCATCAGAATTCTCAACCTTTCAGCCGCTTTTTTGGATGCCGATCTCTTAGACTAAAGTTTTACATACTTTGTTCCCAAAATAAACGTTGACGCGGTTTGATTCGTGAGTTGAATTGCTAAAACTCACTGATGGAAAATCAGCTTCGTTTTTGAGAGAAAGATTACCATTTTTGAGAGGGAAGATTACTCAAACAAATGAACAGTTCTTACACCTTGAACCCGCCAAATTTTTCTTCCTCTTTTTCCGAGTCGTGTCTGATATATGGTGCATTTACTTGTTCGATTTTTTGCTTAAAAGAGGCTGAAAAATACTTCTGCCATTCATTTGGAGCATCCAGAGTTTCGCCACCGTGTTCTGTCATTCGGTTACGAATACGGCACAAGACGGGCGAGTTGATTCCGAGACCTGAAATTACTGCTTGCCCTTTGGTCAATGCTGGAAGTTCGTCTAAAATGCTACGTCCAATTTCTTGAACAGAGTCATAAATTGTTTTTTGGTCGTTTGGATTGATAATTCGCATGATGATTTGAGTCATACATTGCGAAAGCACATCTTGGTCAAGTTTTCTAGGGCTTTGTGAAATAAGTCCAATCCCAACACCGAATTTCCTTCCTTCTCCCAGAATCTCTTTCAAAATGCTTGTTGAAACCGCGTTTGCTTTTGCAGGAGCAAAACGATGTCCTTCTTCTAAAATCACGAAAACCGGATAAGGCAAATAATCTTCCTCTCCCGGTTTTGATTCTCCACGCACGGTTTTTTTACGCGCCTTGAAGACACGCCTCAAAATAGTTGCAACGATTACTTGCTGTTCGTTTTCTTCAATGTCAGAAAGCTGAAATACTGTGCATTTGCCGGGTTCAAAAATGTCTTTTAGCGTGATGTGCTCGGTATTTGAAAAAACACCATCTTTTTTGTTGAAACGCGCAGAAATACGCCATTTCAAGCCTTCAAATGTTGATTGATGTTGCTGATTGGCTGAATCCTTTGATAGTTCGTCAATTTCATCATACAAATCTTGCCAACTGTAATCTTTTCGCCCTTCTGTACGCAATTTTTCAGTAAGGCTACGAAAGGCAGTTGAGAGAAAATGATACATTTTTTCCGTAGCGCCTTCAGGTAGCAGGTATTTAATATCTGCTTCAGTTAAGTTTGAAAAGCGCACCTTTATTTCTTTTGAAGGATATATTTTCACTTTGGGCGAATAATCCTTTTCCTTAAAATCGGAAAGCTCTTGAATCTTGCTTAAGGTGTGATATTCGCTATGCGGATCAATTACCAAGACCGCTGCGCGGTTGTAAGGTCGCATCAGCTCTTCAATAAGCACTGCGGCTGTGTATGATTTTCCGGCACCAGTTGAAGCCAATATAGCAAGATGCGTTGAAACCATTTCCTTTACAGACAAGACCACAGGAACTTCACCTTCTTTTCTCATCAAAAGGCTTCCTATATGTGCTCCACCAATCTCTCCTAGACGCTTAGGCGAGATCATTTCTGAAAGCATTTCGGAAGGAGTTAGATAGATTTTGTCACCGGGTATTGGTGGAATACGAGGATTTACGAATCCATTCATCTCAGAGTCAAAATATCCTACATTTTCGACTACTATTTCATAAAACTCAGCTGAGTCTCGTTCTATGCCCAATGCTGAAAGCACTTCAAACGGGTCCAGATTAGGTTCAGAAAAAACAAAGGGAGGTAGATTCACGGCTAGGCTTCTAGATTTTACCCGCCCGACAATTGATTTTGAAGTGCCATTGATTGGAGCGTTGTAATACACATACTCCCCTACTTTCGTATGTTCTTTGTCTTTAGTGATGAAAACATACTCGTTTGGAAGTTCACCCGGTCCCTTAACTACACCTATCAACTCAGCCATTGGTTTTTCTCCTTCAGTCTGTAGAAAGTTCTAGCACAAAGTAGTGTGAATTTTCAATTTTGATAAGTCTGCCTTTTTTATAGGGCATTTGGATAAAGTCTGTTGGGCTGTATGCAATGCCCTTGAGTGTTTCATCACCTGAAAGTTCATTCTGGGCAACTAGTTCTGGAGGAAACCAATCTTCGACTTCTATTTCCGTTGGCTGCGATTGCCCATGCTTTTCGGCTTGTTGTATCAGGGCTTTTTCGTCGTCTTCGGAAAATCTCATTACGGCAACCAACCTTTTATTTTCTGGATTCTTGCTGTTTTGTTCCTCGTGCCAAGTTACTTCTTCTGGCAGATAGGGAAGTCGCACGATTGAGTTCAACTCAGCTATATCGTCTTTTGAACTGGGAGTTTGAATTTTATTCTCATTCGACGGTGATTCGGTTTGGTTTTCTTTCGACGATGCGCAAGAAATTGAGAAAAATATCGCAACTATGAGAACCGTGATTTTCTTAATCATGGGTTTAATTTTATTTTTCCAAACCGAAGAAAGCAAGAAACTTCATCTTGCAATTTTGGCCGTTAGTCTATGCATTCAAGATTCGCAGGTTGAGATTTGTCTGAGTTCTCAACTAACTAAGATTTATCAAATACTTGTCGGCATACGCTCATGAAGCTTTAGCAAGTGATTTTTTGGAATGAAGAACTATCTTTCTTTCAGAGCTTTTTCTAGTTCCAAGATTTTTTGCTCGATTTCTCTTAGCTTTTTGGCAATATCTCCTAACCTTTTGAATGCGGAAACCGAACGAAGCCATTGTTTGTTGTCGAATGCGGGGATGCCAGAAATTACTTTGCCCGGTTCAACGTTGTGGGAAGTAGCGGACTTAGCCGTGATAACTGCGTCGTCTCCGACTTTCAGATGTCCTGCGATACCGACCTGTCCTGCCAAAGTCACTCGTTTGCCAATGTGAGAACTACCTGCTAATCCTGTTTGAGCACAGATTAAGGAATCTTCCTCGACTGTGCATGAATGGCCTATTTGGACCAAGTTGTCAATTTTGGTGCCGCGTTTGATGCGTGTTTCTCCTACCGAAGCCCTATCAATCGCCGTATTTGCGCCGATTTCAACGTCATCTTCGATGACGACAATGCCGACTTGTGGAATCTTGAGCCATCTTTTCTGCTCATCTCTTGCGTAGCCAAATCCATCGGAGCCAATTGTTGCATTGTTTTGGATTATGCAGTTTGAACCTATTCGGCATCCTTCACGAATCGAAACTCCTGAGTGAATCGTCGTATTGTCACCGATTTTAACGTTATCGTAGATCGTAACATTCGGAAATATCTTTACGTTTTCGCCTATTTCGCAGTTTTTCCCAATTACAACATGAGCCATTATTTGAGCTGTGGGTGCGATTTTTGCGGTTTCGTCTATAACCGACGAAGGATGAATCGAAGGCGTAGGTTTTGGTTCAGGATGAAAGAGCCTTAAAGCTCTAGCATAGGCTAGATAAGGATCAGGCGTTCGCAAGATGGCTATATCTTTTCTGTCTATCTTCTCTTTTTCATTCAGAAAAATAGCGCTTGCTTTGGTTTCGCTGACTTGTGGCGTGTATTTCGGATTTGCAAGGAAAGTAATCTCGCCTTCTTTTGCAATATTCAATCCCGCCGCTCCGTTTATCTCTAAGTTCTCATCGCCTTGTTCAATGATTGAAAAGGTTAGTTTTGCTAGTTCGCTTAATTTCATATCTTTCTTGTCAAAAAAGCTGTGATTGTGCCAAAATACATCTACAACGTCGTGGCTTACGCTCTTTGTAAAGCTAACTTATGAAAATTTTAGCGCAAACCGAAAGGAAAAATATACTTCAAAGGTATTGGGTTATGGAAGAAAGAATATTGAGAGACGATAGTAAAAGTGGTTCAAGCCGACAGCATAATTTAATAAGCACCAATACGATTGTAGCTATTGGTAGCCGAATCAAAGGGAATAAATGTGAGATATATCCAAGAGACATGGTCGTAAAATTGGGAGATTATCTTTCATATCCCGACATAACGATAGTTGCAGAAGAACCGAAGTTTGCTGATAACAATGCAGAGATTTTGCTGAATCCGACCGTGGTTATTGAGGTCTTCTCAAAAAGCACAGTTGCTTACGATAAAACAGTAAAGCTAGACCATTATTTGCAAGCTGAGAGTATTCGGGAAATTCTCTTAATAAGCGAAGATGAAGTGCGCGTAGAACATTATTTTAAGCAAAACCCTAAACAGTGGATTTATCGAATTTATAACAGCACCGATGACATAATAAGTTTAGAATCAGTAAACTGCAAGATTTCGGTTTCAGAAATTTACATCCATGTTCGCTTGGATCAAGCTAATACGAGGCATGTAGCAAATGGTGAGTTTATAAACATGCCTTAAAGCTTCAGGTATTGATTATCTCGGCACCGGAACGCTTTTGATTATGTCGGAGATTACTGACTCCACTTTCACTCCGTCCAATTCGGCTTCGGCTCTTAAGGTCAAACGATGACGCAGCACGGGAAGAGCTACATCATGAACGTCTTCGGGTATTGGGAAGTTTCTTCCCCTGATTGCGGCTAGAGCTTTCGAGCAAAGCAAAAGAGACACAGAAGCGCGTGGACTTGCACCGTAAAGTATATGAGGATGATTCCGAGTTTTTTGAACAATTTCGACGATGTATTTTTGAATACCGTCTTCAGTGCGCATTGTTTTTACTTCAAACCGACATTGCGAAATTGCGTTTATGTCTTCGAGCGGAGTTATTTCGACTTCTTCAAGATGTTTGGAACTGAAGCCCTTGTCCCATAAATCCACGATTCTTTGCTCTTCTTCAGCCGAAGGGTAGTCAACTAGAATCTTCAGCAAAAACCTGTCGAGTTGAGCTTCAGGCAAGGGGTAAGTGCCTTCATACTCGATAGGATTTTGCGTAGCCAAAACGGTGAAAACAGGCGACAGTTGATAGCGTTCACCGTCAATCGTTACCTGTCTTTCTTCCATCGCTTCTAGAAGCGCCGCTTGGGTTTTCGGCGGAGTTCGATTGATTTCATCGGCAAGTAGAATATCCGTGAAAATGGGACCGTGCCTTAAGTAAAATTGCGATTGCTGAATGTTGAAAACGTTTGTGCCGGTGATGTCAGAAGGCATTAGGTCTGGCGTGAATTGAATTCTGGTAAACTTCAGCCCTAGAATTCTTGCTAAAGTTTTAACCATCAAGGTTTTAGCGGTTCCGGGGACGCCTTCCAAAAGTGCGTGACCTTCGGCGAAAATCGCTATCAGAATTTGTTCTATCGTCTGTTCTTGACCGACGATGACCTTGCTAATTTCTCTGAAAACATGCTCGGCAACACTGGGAGTCACCATCTTGGAATCTGTTGTGGTTGGATCTTTCATACTTGGGCTGGTAATTGTTGAATCTGTCATATTTTCAAAAAGCATCAAACAAAGTTTTCAAAGCTAAGATAAAAACTGTAGCAACGAAAAGGCGCCTTAGCAAATTTTCGCTGATTTTTGTTACAGTATAAGCCCCGATATATGCTCCGACGAACATCGTAACTGCTAAGATAACACCAAGTCCATAATCAACCAAGCCTTGCCACATAAAAACAAGAGTTGCTATCAAGGAAGAAAAAATGTTTATCAGCTTTGTTGAAGCAACAGATTCACTAAAGCTCATGCCGAAAAAAGCTACATAAACGGCTGTTAGCATCGTTACATATCCGCCGCTGTAAACCCCACCATAGATGCCTAGTAAGAACGTTAGAAAAAAAGTTATGATTTTTGCCTTTTCAGATAAGGGCTTTTTTTCTTTGTTTTTCGAGTCTTTTTTGAAAAGAATGAAGATAGCCACAAAAAGCATCGCAATCGAAACGAGTAGCTTCAAGTTTTTAGGTTCAAGAATCAGAACCAACCATGCACCTATTGCCGAGGCAACAAGTGTTATCCAAATTAAAGGTGCAACCTTTGCTTTGTCAATCATTCCGTTTCGTAAAAAGGGGATTGTTGCTCCGACGTTCATAAAAGTTAAGCCAAACATATTTGTTGCTATTGCAACCTTGGGATCAATGCCGAACTGAAACATGACGGGAACGGTTATCAGGGAGTTGCTTCCTGTTACAACTCCGATGGCACTTGTGATAAAGAAAAGTGAAATCAATATCAAAAGCTGGCTTGTTGCCATAAGTGAAGCATTTTAGTCGGCTAAGAATTTTCTAAACAGAATCTCTTAAAATCATCACTCAAAAAGCGTTCTTTGATCAAAGGCGATCTCAACTGGTTCTTGACCTAACAGGTGTCGCATCTTATTGGCACTTTCGGGCGCAAAACCTTCGTAGAAATTGCTGAAAGTGATGAAAATTTCTTTTGCTTTGAGTTTTTCGATTTTATCTTTCCAAACAACTAAGTTTGCATCTTGTGGACGAACCACTTTGTCGAAGTGCACTAAGTCTCTTTTGCCCATGAATCGCAAATAGGCAAAATCAGCTTGTGTTTTTTCAGCGACTTGAAACATTACTTGATGAGGAATCCATGAACCTTCAACCAAGCAGAACGCTACATTGTGTCTTCGCAGTTCTTCAAAAGTCCAGTCTATTAACCATTTTTGATTGCGAAACTCTACAGCAAACCGCATTGGGCGTGGAAGATGATTCAAAAAGTAGCGTAGATTCAAAGCGTTTTGTTTGTTAGCTTCAAACTGCGGAGGAAGCTGTATAAGGACGGCAAAAAGCTTTTCTCCAAGGATGGAGGCTATGTCGCAGAATTCTTTAAGCACTGGCAAGGCAGATTTGTCAAGCATTTTCTCGTGTGTGATGTCTCTAGGCATTTTCAATGTAAACTTAAATTCTGGTGGGGTCTTTGCTTTCCAACCTTCAACAACTTTTTGAGAAGGTATTGCGTAAAAGGTTGAATCAACCTCGACGCACTCGAAGACTTTTGCATAAAATTCAAGCATCTGAGCAGTTTTTACACCGGGCGGATAAAAACGCACCTCACTTTCTGATGGACTGATCCAATCTTTGTAATTCCAACCTTGACAGCCGACGTATATTTTTTTCACTTTCTCTTCTGAAGCCTCATTTTCATTCCGTATTTGGGGCGTAAAGTTATCATCGGCTTGACAGCGAATCTCTGCGAGGGTTCAAGTTGGAGTTTCCACTTTCGGGCAATCGTAGCAAGAAGTAAAACTCCTTCAGTCCACGCGAAATTCTCACCGATGCAGCGCCTTACTCCGCCGCCAAACGGAAAATAAATATATTTGTTTGATGCTTCCTTAACGGAAATTTCTTCCCATCTTTCTGGAATAAACTCATCTGAGTTTTGCCAGAATCTCTTGTCCCTATGTGTGACATACATCGAGACCAAGACGAGAGAGCCTTTTGGGATAAGGTAGCCTGCAATCTCATGGTCTTCGACTGCGAGTCTTCCTAAAGCCCACGCAGGCGGGAAAAGCCTCATACTTTCGGCTAAAACTGCTTCCGTATATCGCAATTTCTGATAGTCTTCAGGTGTGGGAAGCCTACCGTTTAGAACTCGATTCAATTCTTCTATCAATTTTAATTCCTTTTCAGGATTCTGTGATAGAAGATACCATGAAAAGGTCAAGGCATTTGCAGTTGTTTCGTGTCCTGCCAGGAAAAGCGTTAAAGCTTCGTCGCGAACCTGTTCATCGGTCATTCTTGAGTTGTCTTCTTCATCTTGAGCCATGAGAAGCATCGAAAGTAAATCGCCTTTATCTTCACCAGATTCTCTACGCTCCTTTATGATTCGATAAATTACTGCATCAAGCGAAGCCTTTGCTTTTCTGAAACGACGACTTTGCGGTAGTGGTAATTTCTCCAATGTATCCAGAAAAGGCAAAAGCAGGTATTGAAACATTTCAACCAGCGCTGTTAGAGATTTACCAACTTCATCAGCTTCATCTTCAACATCAGCATTGAATAAGGTTTTCGCGACTATTTGCAAAGTGAGTCTCATCATTTCTTTATCAATGTCGAGGACATCGCCTTCATTCCATCTGTCAGAAAATCTCTCGCCGTATTGAATCATCACTTCTGCATATTGGTTTATTCTTTGGCGATGAAATGCTGGTTGCATCATTCTTCTTTGTCGAAGGTGAAAGCTCCCTTCACTTGTCAATAGCCCTTCGCCTAGAACCTTTTTGGCTTTTTGAAGCGCTCTTCCTTTGATGAATTTGTGGGCATTCGTAACTAAAACGTCTCGAATAAAATCAGGGTGATTCAAAAAGAACACTCTTTGATTTGCTACTTTGAATGTTGTTATATCACCTTTTTCCGCAAGTTGACATAGAAATTCAATAGGATTCAGGCGAAATTTCCTACCCAGAAGACCGGAGCTTACTTCAGGTGGTTTTAGATTTAGCATCAATTGTAATTCTAACACAATCTTTCCAAGTGGAAATGATTTGGAATCGAGCAAAGCAGGAAGGCACAAGTTAAATTCTCTGTGGTGCCCGACTTAAATGGTTTTAAGTTGCCCGAAAACGCAGGCTTTTAGGAGTCTTAATTCCGAATTTAGCAGTTCAAAATCAAGGCAGACGAATTTCTCTGCCTTCTTGTAAGGGTGCATCAAGCGTAATCCCGTTTAGTCTGCCAGTTTCTACCGCTGAAACTTTGTATCTTTGAGCGATTTTCCTAATCGTGTCACCTTTTCTTGCCTTTACGACTTTGGGCTTTGTTGAAATAGTTGCCGAAGGTTCATTCAGCGGACGTTGATAAGATGTTCTCTTGATAGCGTTCGGCACAATGATTTTCATATCCTTTGCTATTTCGTTTCCGTTTACTGCACGAAGTTGGTCAACAGAAACGCCGAGCCTGCGAGCAACATCTTCGAGTGTTTCACCTTTCATTACCTTAACAACAGCGATGTTTTCTTGATTTACAGAACGAGCGCGTTTCAAAACAGCAACGACTTCATCAGCTTTTCCGCGTGGAACTCTTACAATGTAAGGTTCAGGTGGTGTTTTAGTGGTTCGGAATTCAGGGTTTAGAAAACGAATATATTCAAGCGTTGTGTCGGATGCTTGTGCTACTAGCGACAGATTCGTTGATGGCGGCACTCTTACTAAATCGTATTCGAGCGGAGCGGCAGGTCTAATATGCGAGAAACCGTATCTTTGTGGATTATTTGCAATCAGAATTGTCGCTAAAATACTCGGCACGTAGTTTCTAGTTTCTTTAGGCAAATAGGGATACGCATACCAGAAGTTTGCGACTCCTGCCCGTGAAATGGCTCTATCAACTGCACCTTCTCCTGCATTGTAAGCCGCCAAGGCAAGTTCCCAGTTTCCGTTGTAACGATTTACTAAAAATTTCAGATACCTAGCTGCGGCTCTTGTAGCGTTTTCAAAACTGTTTCTTTCGTCAACATAAACATTTTGTTTTAAGCCGAATCTTGCACCTGTGCTTGGAATAAACTGCCACAATCCCGATGCAGAAGCGTGAGAAAGTGCTGTCGGTTTCCACATGCTTTCAACTTGCCCAAGCCATGCAAGGTTTTCAGGCAAGCCTTCTTCGCGGAAAATCCGACGCGCCATTCTCATAAACATTCCGCTTCTGTAGAGTCCAACTTCCATCGTTTGCCGTCCACGCCCTTGATAGTAGTTTATGAACTGCTGAATCATCGGGTGGACTTGAAACGCAAATCCTAAAGACCTGTTCTGTGATGCAACCTTAATTAGTTCATACTGCCTTTCATCTATTATTTTCTCTTCTGGTGTTAACTCTAACTTTGCAAGTTCATCAAGCGGCGAAGGCTCGAATCTTTGGCAGTCAAAACCTGATTTGCAATCGTCTTTGCTTGGTAGTTCAGACTTCTTTGATTGGGCTAAGGTGCTGTTGTCAAAAAGAATTGAATTTATGCTTTGAATCAGATTATCGTCAATATCGTTGGACGGATCATTATCTCTATCCCATCGGCAGGTTGCTGATAAGAATTTTATATCTGGTTTGGCTTTATAGGATGGAAATTCGATTCTGTAAATTGTCTCAATCAATTGATCATAGCAACTAGCGAATTCTTTAGTGTTTCTTAAGTTTATTCTTGATTCAAGAAAAAGTTCTACTGCCTTATCGAATTCTTCCTTTGCCTCACGGCGCTGATTCTTTTGCAGTTTCAAAAGCCCTAACTTAAATCTTTCGCCTACTTTCGGCGCTATTTGTTTGAATTTTTCTTCTACTTCGTTTTTGGGTTGAATGGTAGATATTCCAGTTTGTGCATAGATAAAAGCACTGGAGACTGTTATTATCGCAAGTGTTGATGCGAGATTTTTCAATCTGGTTTTGAATTTTATCTCAAAGCCAAACATAGAGATACTTTAATGATAACCGTTTCCTGCTGATTCGTCAAAAAATCGGGCAAGTGTTTTGAATCCGTTTTGTATCTTCAAGATGCTTAAGGTGCTTATGTATCTGTTTTTTCCGCTACTTTTTGCTTTTGTTTTTTCTGAATGGGCAAAAGAGCTTCTCGAAAGACCTGCTTTGCGTTGTCAACAAATGTGAATTGCAAATCCGCTAAAACTTCCTTCGGTATGTCTTCTAAATCTTTCTCGTTTTGCTCCGGCAGAATAACTTGCTTGATTTTCGCTCTTCTGGCGGCAAGCACTTTTTCTTTAACACCGCCGACAGGCAAAACGTTCCCACGCAAGGTTATTTCTCCTGTCATTGCGATGTCCTTTCTAACTGGTCGTTCTGAAAGAACCGAAACAATAGCTGTTGCCAGTGTTATTCCCGCGCTTGGGCCATCTTTTGGAATTGCGCCTTCGGGAATATGAACGTGAATATCGTAATTCTCGAAATCATCTTCGTCAATTCCAAGCTCTTTCGCTCTTGCTCTGGCGTAAGAATAAGCGGCTTTAGCTGATTCTTGCATTACTTCGCCAAGTTGCCCTGTCAAAACCAAATTGCCCTTTCCTTTCATCTTAAGTGCTTCGATGAATAAAATCTCGCCACCGTAAGCAGTCCATGCTAGTCCCGTAGCTACGCCGATTTGATTCCGCTTGAGCGCTGTTTCAGTGAAAACTTTGGGCGATCCTAAAAAATCACTTAAGTTCTCTTTTGTTACTTTTACGGGTTTGAAGGATTTTGGATTTTCTGCCTTTTTCCTTGCGATTTTACGACAAATCTTTCCAATTTCGCGCTCTAGCTGTCGAAGCCCAGCTTCTTCAGTGTATTGACTGATAATCAAAGATAGAGCCTTTTTGTCAATCGTTAAATCGTCTTTTTCTAAACCTGCTTCTTGTATTTGTTTCGGCAGGAGATGACGCTTCGCAATTTCTAGTTTTTCTTCCTCTGTATAGCCTGAAATTGTTATTACTTCCATTCTGTCCAAAAGTGCAGGCTGAATGGTGTCGAGAACATTCGCCGTTGTCATGAAAATAACATTTGACAAGTCAAAAGGAACGCCCAAGTAGTTGTCTCTGAAGGCAAAATTTTGCTCAGGGTCAAGCACTTCGAGAAGAGCCGATGAAGGATCGCCGCGGAAATCCGTGCCGACTTTGTCAATTTCGTCAAGCATTATCAGAGGATTATTTGTTCCAGCCTGCTGAATAGCTTGAATAATTCTTCCGGGCATTGCACCGACGTATGTTCTACGATGCCCGCGAATTTCGGCTTCGTCATGAAGACCACCAAGACTCAAACGCACGAATTTACGATTCAAAGCTCTTGCGACTGATCTTCCAAGTGAAGTTTTCCCAACACCTGGCGGACCTACAAGGCAGAGAATCGGACCTTTCGGTTTCTCACGAAGTTTCCGCACTGCCAGGTATTCGATTATTCTTTCCTTAACCTTTTCCAAACCGTAGTGGTCTTCATCCAAAATCTTTTGAGCTTTTTTGAGATCAAGGCTGTCTTTTGAAGATTTAGACCAAGGAAGTTCGACCATTATATCAAGCCAATTCCGCAAACTTGCCGCTTCTGCTGAATCAGAATTCATTCTTTCGAGCTTTTTAAGTTGTTTTAAGACTTCTTCTTCAGCATGTTTAGGCATTTTAGCCTTTTTGATTTTCTTCTTGTATTGCTCGATTTCTTCATATAGCTCGTTGCCTTCGCCTAACTCTGCTTGTATGGCTTTGAGTTGTTGTCTTAAGAAATACTCTCGCTGTGAGCGGTCAATATCGGCACGGGTTTGGGTGTTTATCTCCTGTTGAACAGTTAAAACTTCGATTTCCTTTTGAAGAATCTCATTAACCTTTCTCAAACGAGCAACAGGGTCTATGATTTCTAGGACGGTTTGAGCTTCTTCAACCTTCAAGTCAAGATTAGATGCTGAAAAATCTGCCAGTCTTCCTGCGTCTTCTAGGTTCGATACGATTGATAAAATTTCAGGGGAAAGATTCTTGCCTAGTGCGGCCGCCTGTTCCATCAATTGCCGAACATTGCGGATAAGAGCTTCAACTTCAATGGATTTTTCAGTAGTAGCAGTTTCGGGAATCGGAATGATTTTAGCCTGCAAAAATCCTTTACGCAAAGTTATGCTTTGCACTTTAGCTCTTAAAATGCCTTGAACTAAAACTCTCGATCTTCCGTCTGAAAGGTTTAGTTTTCTCATTACAACAGCTATTGTGCCGAATTTGTGTAGGTCTTCTTGTTCTGGATTTTCTTCCTGCGCATCTTTTTGTGCTACAAGCAATATCATTCGATTAGTCGAGAGAGCTTGATCTATAGCTTTTAACGAGCGCTCTCTAGAAACAAAAAGCGGAACTATCATGAAGGGATAGATGACCAGATCCCGCAGTGGTAGAACAGGAATCTCAGATGGAATATCAAATTGAGATTTACTTGCTTGACTTATATCTTCAAGTTCTTCAAACAGATCGTTTAGTTCTTTAGTCATACTGGAAGTTTTTAGTTTAGAGGAATTTTCCTGTTCAGGCAAACAATGTCTTTATTCAGAGATTAAGCATCTTTGCCAGAAGGGGCAAAATTGGTAGATTAAGCGAGGCAGATTTTCTCGGCTGATTGCGTTATTTCTTTGTGACTTAAGACGCTTCGCATTATTATCATTGTTAATGAGTTCTGAAGCACGAGGAGAAGTTGTTTGTTTTGAACACGAAAGCGAGGTTTTGAAGTTCAATCCGCTTGGAGATGAGTTTCGACGAAAAATATACGTTTACTTACCGCCGAATTACTACAAAAGCGATGAGCGTTTCCCGACTGTTTATGTTTTGGCTGGTTTTGCGGGAAGAGGTAAATCCTTCTTGAATGATTCTGCGTTTACGCCAAATTTCGCCGAAAGAATGGATAAGCTTATTCTTTCAGGCAAGATAAAGCCGATGATTGCAGTTTTTCCTGATTGTTTCACTTTTTATGGTGGTTCGCAATACATAAACTCTACGGCGACTGGGCAATACGAAGATTATTTGACTCAAGAAATTGTGCCTTTCATTGACGCAAACCTTCGCACCATAAAAAAATCATCGGCAAGAGCTGTCATGGGGAAGTCCTCAGGCGGTTATGGCTCTTTGGTTTTGGCAATGAGGCATCCAGATTTGTTTGGGCTGTCTTGTTCCATCAGCGGAGATTGCTATTTTGAACTTTGTTATTTGCCTGATTTTCCAAAAGCCTTTCGTGCCATTGCGGGCGATCCAAAAAGGCTTGTTCAAAAGTTCTGGAACGAGGACGAGCGAAAAAGCAAGAATGATTTCGACGGTCTGAATATAATTGCGATGAGCGCTTGCTATTCGCCAAACGGCACTGATTTCGATTTGCCTTTTGATTTGAAAACTGGAGAGATTCGCCAAGAAATATGGGCAAGGTGGCTTTCTCACGATCCCGTCCGCTTAATTGAAAAATACTGGCAGAATCTTAAAAAGTTAAGACTTTTATTCATTGATGCAGGGCTTCGTGATGAATTCAATCTCGACATTGGTGCAAGAGTTTTGTCGAAAAAACTTAAAGAGTTTGACGTTCCGCACATTCACGAGGAATTTGATGACGGGCATTTTAACATTTCTTATCGCTACAATCGTTCGCTTGAATTGATTTCTGAACACTTTGAATCATGAAAAAGGTAGCTTCTGTTAATTTTGTCGAGAGTGATTTTTCTGTTTCTGAAGCATTAGAAGGCAAAAGTTGGGATTTAGCTGAAGGAATAAAGGTTGAAACTTACTGGTCTGGTGAGAAAGCACCATCTCACAGGCATTTTGAAGTAAGGCTTTTATGGGGCGAAGAAGCCTTTTACGTGCGTTTTGAAGCAAATCAAGGTGAGCCTTTGATTATTTCAGAACGTCCGAATCTTTCATCGAAAACCATAAAGCTTTGGGAAAGGGACGTTTGTGAAATTTTCCTTGCGCCCGACAAAGAAAACTTCCGCAGATACTTTGAATTTGAAGTATCTCCAAACGGCGAGTGGCTTGACTTAGAAATTTATCAAGGTAAGAACGAAAGAATTACCAATTGGGATTACAAATCTGCGATGGAGTCTGTCGCTAAGATAACTGATAGCAAAATCTTAATGGGAATAAAAATTCCTTGGCAGGCTTTTGGTAAAAAGCCAAAAGCAGGCGATGATTGGCTAGGGAATCTTTTTCGATGCGTTGGCGAAGGCAAAACACGAGGTTTCTTGGCTTGGTCGCCTACGAAAACGCCTGAGCCTAATTTCCATGTGCCTGAAAAATTCGGGCTGTTTAGGTTCGTAGTCTAGTAGGTTGAGAGATTTTCACATCAGGTAAAATCGGCACAGAAAAGGCTACTGCCCTTTCAAGGTTAAATCTCTCGGATTTTTATCTCAGGAAAATTTATCTCTTGAGGTTCAAATTTTCATCGTAGAGATAGCGGTAAATTTGATAATAGCTCATCACTTTCAGAACATAATTTTTGGTTTCTGGAAAACCGATTTCTGCTACGAATACGCCTTTGTCTTTTGGATTGGCGCGTTTAAGCCAACGTTCTGCGTTGTCTTCGCCACCATTGTAGCCAGCCGCTACTGCTTCGTAAAATCCATTAAATTTTTCTAGTAGTTCAGCAATATAAACACAGGCAATTGCAATGTTTAAGTCTATTCGGTGCAAGTCTTCTGGTTGAAGATTTTGATAACCTGCGGCTAGGTTATATTTCAAAGCAGTGTCGTAGGTAAGTTGAAGAAGGCCGCGCGCTCCCGCAGGTGATTTAGCATCGGGACGGAAACTGCTTTCTTGTTTCATTAGTGCTAACAAAAAGCGTGCGTCTATGCTTTTGCTTCTAGCACTGCGAAGAATCTCGTTTTTATATGGTGTGGGAAAGTCGGCAAGATTAAACTTTTTCGAGGTTTTTGAAAGAGTGTTTGATATTTTTTCAATTTTCTTGAGCTTTTCATCTGCCAAATTCCCATAATAGCTTGCTGAATTCGATATTATTCGATAAGTTTGAACAGCTTCGTTTTGTTTGCCTGCTTTTTCCAGTGCGAGAGCTTTCAGGTAAATCGTTTCATCTCGGCTTGTCATCGAGCCGTTAAAATTGCTGAATTTTAGCAAGGCATCAGCCGTTTCTACTGCTTTTTCCCATTTTTCACGATACAGCATCATTCTGAGTTTTGCATGAACGGCGTTGACGGCAGCTGAAGTGTTTGTGAATTTAGAAACAGTTATCTCAATCCATTTTTCGGCTTCGTCGTAGCGCTTGGCCTCGCGCAAGGCATCAATCAAGTTGAGATGAGACGACTCGATTCTTTCTCCGCTTGGAAACATTCTGATGTATTGCTCGTAAACTGCCGCGGCTTCGTTATGGCGACTCAAACGCACAAAACATGCGCCTTTGAAAGCTAAACCTTCGCGTCCTTCTTTCGTGTATGGGTAGTTTTTTATCAAGATGTCGAAATAGGAGATTGCTTTTTCGTAATCTCTTTCCCACATAAAAGAGCGAGCAATGCCGAACAATGTCTTCGGCATCACGTTCTCATCGTTTGGATAATTATCCAAAATTTTCTGCCAGTGAAGACGAGCTTGGCTGAAAAGCCGGTTTGAAGCATAAACTTCAGCACGATAAAGATGTTCAGAAGCAGACAGCGTAGGAAGTTGACCGTTTACTGATTGAGTTTTGTCAAGCTCCCGAACGCGCATCAGCGCTTCGTCTCTTTGCGCAAATGAAACTAATGTAGATAACAGTAAAACCAGTAAAATCAGCAAGACATTTGTTTTCATATTCAGCCGTTTCATTTTCGATTCAAAACTACAAGCACAAATCATTTTACTTAGAAAAGCGAAAAGTTGGATGCTTCGGCAAAACCTTGAGATTGCTTTTTATCTTGAACGCCATAGATTTCAATGTTGCTATGCTCTTTGTGAAACTCTGCTTTTGTGAGCTTTTCGGAAAAGCTCTTGAATGAATTTGGCGTAGATAGCTTTTCGGGATTCTCGTTTGAGCGTGTTAAAATTTCCTTTTCTTAAGTTTGCTTTTGAGGTGTTCAAGAAAGATGAAGTTAGCTTTCAACGGTGCTACTACGATTAAGGCGGATTTGGAAACAGATATTCGGGCGGCAAGTCAAGCAGGCTTTGAGTTTTTGGAAATTTGGGCATCGAAGCTTAGAGACTTTCTTCGACAAAAAAGCACTCAAGAATTGATTGAACTTTTGAAGGGAAATAATCTCAGACCTTATTCGATAAATTCAATCGAGCATATAACCTTTCGTTCACCTGAAGATTACGAAAAAATCAAAGCTGAAGCGGAAGAGCTTTCAAAGATTGCAGGCGAGATTCAGTGTCCATACATTGTGGTTGTTCCGGGAAAAAAGGTGAGCAATGAAACTGCTGAGGAAGAAATAATCGAAGAATCGGCAAAGGTCTTAAACGAACTTGCTGATATTGCTGAAAAACATGGGGTATCTCTTGCATTTGAGTTTCTAGGACAAGTTGATTGCTCGGTTCAAACATTAGGTTTGTGCAGTCGGATAGTTCAAAAAGTCAACCGTAAATCGGTTGGGTGTGTGCTTGACACATTTCATTTTTACGCAGGTAACTCTTCGTTTGATGATATAGAAAAACTAGACCCGGAAAAGCTTTTTATTTTTCATATCAACGATGCAGAAGACTTGCCAAAAAAAGAGTTAACTGACGCTCACAGACTTTATCCCGGCGAGGGCATTTTACCAATCAAGGAAATAAAGGAAAGACTCGACAAAATAGGTTATAACCGAGTTGCATCGGTTGAAATTTTCCGTCCTGAGTATTGGGAACAAAATCCTTTCGAGGTTGCAAAGCGAGCAAAAGAAGCGGCTGAAAAAGTTTTAGGGTTGAAGTAATATGCCAAAAATCTCGACGTCTGAGAACAAATCAAGACTTAAGAAATTGACCGAAGAATTCAGACTGCTTGAAAGCAGGTTGAAACTCGGTGGTGGTGAAGAGAAAATCGCAAGGATTCATGCGCAAGGGAAGCTAACGGCGCGTGAAAGGATTGATTTACTGTTTGACAAAGGTAGCTATCAGCAAGAGATAGGTCTTTTAGTGGCGTATGACCAATACAACGGGCAAGCACCAGCGGCAGCGGTAGTGACTTCGATAGGGAAAATTCACGGACGTGAATGTGTTGTTGTTGCGAATGACGCCACGATTAAGGCGGGAGCTTGGTATCCTGAGACAATAAAGAAGATTCTTCGTGCGCAGGAAATCGCCATGCGGAATCGCATTCCGATAATTTATCTGGTTGATTCTGCTGGTGTGAATTTGCCTTATCAAGGTGGCGTCTTTCCTGGACAATACGGAGCGGCACGCATCTTTTACTATAACTCGCTGATGCGAAGATACTTGAAAGTTCCGCAAATAGCGGCTGTTATGGGAATGTGTGTTGCTGGTGGTGCGTATTTGCCTGCACTTTCCGACGTGATTTTAATGGTCGAAAACACTTCATTCATGGGGCTTGGAGGAGCGAACCTGGTTAAAGGAGCGACGGGGCAGACGGTTGACAATGAAACTCTGGGTGGTGCATTAACTCATAATGCAATTTCAGGTGTCGCTCACTACAGAGTGAAGAGTGATGAAGAATGCATCGAGCGCATCAGACAACTTGTTTCGGAGCTGCCGAAAAAGCATGAATCGAAAGTTTCAATAACAGAGCCGAAGCCACCAAAAAATCCGCCCGAAAAGCTCTATGACATTTTGCCTGAAGACCACAGAGCGAGTTACGACATGAGAGAAGTTCTCAATTGTATTCTCGATGGTGGCGAGCTAAACGAGTTTCAGGCTGACTATGCCAAAGAGATGATTTGCGGGACAGGCAGAATCGGCGGGATTTTGGTTGGCGTAATTGCAAACGCTCGTGGAATGTTTGTTCAGGAAAAAGGCAAACCACCTAAGTTTGGTGGCATAATTTATACGGAATCGGCTGAAAAGACGGCATATTTCATAGAAACTTGTAATCGCCATGGGACGCCGCTGTTTTTTGTTCAGGATGTTTCCGGGTTTATGGTTGGGATTGAAGCGGAGCATTCAGGAATCATTCGTTCTGGAGCGAAATTTGTAGAAGCGATGGCAACAGCAACCGTTCCGAAAATAGTTCTTACGGTTAATCACGCTTCAGGTGCCGGATACTACGCAATGGCGGGACAAGGCTTCGATCCCGATTTTATTTTCTCGTTTCCTACGGGAAGGATGGGAGTTATGGAAGGAGATTCGGCAGTTCAGGCAATTTTCGGAACACAGCTTGAAAAGCTAAGTAGAGAAGGCAAAGAGCCTGACGAAGCTTTGAAAGCCGAGATGAACAAAGTGCGTGAGATTTATGAAAAAGAGCTGGATGCTAAACATGCAGCAGCACGCGGATTCGTGGATGCAATAGTCACACCCGAAAACTGTAGAGATGCTTTAATTCTGGCACTTCAAACCTGCCTAAACACAGATAAACCACATATTGGCGCTTTCGTTTTGCCGTGTGATTTGTGAGTTCCGTTAAGATGCTGTGATAGCTTGAATGAAGCCAGATAAGAAAGGCTTGGGAACTTTGTTTTGAACGCCGAAAAAATTCTGAAAAAAGTTATTGCAAGAGACTTTTTTTAGTGCTATATTTTTCTTTGTTGAAAAGTTGTCGCTGAAGTTGCTTCTCCCAAAGAGGGAGGAAGCAACACGGGGGACCCAAAGTTTTGCAACCGCTGATTGCAAAACTTTAACGCAAAGGGGCGAAGCGTTACCTAAAGTAACGCGGGAAACTTCTTCGTTCCTAGCCCGACAGCTAACCTCGTAAGCATGGCGAAGAAGGACACGAGTAAGTTTTCCGTATTTTAGGTGCGCGAGTCTTCTTCGCGCTTTTTCTTTTTCTAGTCAACTCTATCTTCTCTAAAGTAAAATTCCGCAAGCCTCACCTTGCGGAATTTTATTCTCTTAAAGCTCGGTTCCTCACCGAATCGCTTTAGCACTCGGACATTACTTGCCGATTTTATTTTCTTGAAGCGCCTTTGTAATCGTAGGCGATCCCGCAGATTTGCTAATTTCTATACACCTTTGCCGAGTTGTGTTTCGGAATGAGAAATTTCCGTTGTGAGACTATGGAATTTTTGTCCGAAGAAAACTTCTTTAACAGCTCTTATAGTGTTTGCGTGTATTTCGACAGTGTCGTTTATGTCGATTGCGTAACCACCGCTCATTGTTGTAACTACGGGCACATGGTTTTCCTTTGCAAATGTTAAAACCATGAGATCACGCGTTTTCAGACCTTGTTTTGTAAGTTTCAACCTTCCGAGTTTGTCCTTTTCGTAAGGATCGGCTCCGGCTAGGTAGAAGATTGTGTCCGGGCTATGTGCAAAAACGCGCGGCAATGCTTGTTCCAGAATTTGCAAGTATTCATCATCTGTAGTGCCATCTTCGAGTTCAATATCGAGAGAAGATTTTTCTTTGTGAAGCGGATAATTTTTCAAGCCATGCATTGAAAAGGTGAAAACGGATGCATCATCTTTGAAAATAAATGCCGTTCCGTCGCCTTGATGAACGTCGCAGTCAATAACCAAAACTCTTTCAGCTAGTTTATCACGTTGTAAGACTTTGATAGCCACAGCAACGTCGTTAAAGACGCAGAAACCTTCGCCTCTATCAGGATAAGCATGATGAGTGCCTCCTGCGAGGTTAGATGAAACATTGTTTTTCAATGCGTGTTTTGCAGCGTTTATCGTGCCTGAAGTAGCCAAAAGCGAGCGTCTAACCAGAGACTTCGACCATGGAAGCCCTAGTCGGCGAATTTCTTTTTCGCTGAGTTTGCCTTCGATAAAGCGCGTGACGTAATCTTTCGTGTGAACAAGGCAAAGGTCTTCTATTGAAACTGGTTCAGGTTCGATTATTTCTTCTGTGGTTATGGTGCCTTCTGCAAGTAGCTTGTCACGCACGAGTTCAAATTTTCTTATCGGGAAAACATGCGTTTCTCCAATATCGGCATAGTAGTAGGGTGAATAGAAGATTTTGTAAGAACTCATTTTAGGATTCGGATTTTGATTGGTTTATTTTTTGTATGATTTCATCAAAGCGTGGGTCTTTTCGTAAGGGAGCAAGCATTTCATCTCTCATGAACCAGTGGACATTCTCATAGCCGAGTCTAACAGCTCTTTCAAGCCATTTGAAAGCTTCATCAATTTCGCCGAGTTGAGCATTTGCCATTGCCATCCAGTATGCAATGTCGTGATCTGCTTTTGCTATGTTTTTTGCTTTTTCTGTAAGTTGAGAACGAGCCTTTTCAACTAAACCGTAGTTCGCTAAGAAAGTTGCGTATAAGGGACGAATGCCATCCATTTGCGGATTTTGTTCCAAGACTTCTTCAAAAAGTTTCAACCCTTCTTCCTTTTTGCCTTGACGATAAAGGACTGCTCCGCGAAATACCTTCAACAAAGGATGTTGGGGTTCTAATTTTATACCTTTGTCCAATTCTTCAAGAGCTTTTTCGTAAAGTCCTTGATAGAGGTAGATACGGGCTTTGTTGTAGCTTGAGACCACGCGGGCGGCGGGATCGAGTTTGCCAAGTTTGTCCCAGCAACGGATTGATGCTTCATATTCTCCATTCAAACGATGTATTGTTCCCTTTACGAAATAAAGCGGAGCTTCGTTCGGGAACAGCTCTGTTAACAACTTGATTTCTGCTTGTGCTTTTTTCTTTTCTCCACGAGAAAGATAAATAAAGACCATCAAAACTCGTGCTTCTGCAATGTTTGGGTCATACATGAAAGCTTTGCTGAAGGCGGCTTCTGCGTATGTATAGTCTTCAACAGTGCCTATTCCCTTGAAAACTCTATTTGCGTAGCAAGCGCCAAGACCAGAATAAGCAAGCGCAAAATGAGGGTCTAGTTCGATAGCACGCTTGAAATGAAGGATGGCGGCTTCGCAGTCTTCGTTTGATAAGCTATGGAAGATGAATTTCCCGAAAAGATCGCGTCCACGCAAGTATTCTTCATAAGCCTGTGGATTTTGCGTGGGAGCTTGTCCGAGCTTTTCTAATTCCTTAGGTGAGAGTTCCAGTTTCAAACCTTCTACGATTTGCTTGCAAATAGTATCTTGAAGCGCAAAAATATCATCGCTTTCGGCATCTACGCGATCGCTCCAAATAATCTGGCTTGTGTTGACGTCTAGAAGCTGCGCATTAACACGCATCTTGTTTCCTGAACGTATGAAACTTGCTGAAAGAACGGCATCAACGTTTAATTCTCTGCCGACTTCTTCAGGATTCACCTCTCTTCCTTGATATTTGGCAATTACGGAAGATGGGCGAACAATCAGGGATTTAAGGCTTGCTAGTTCCGTAATTAGCGCATCGGCAAGTGAGAATTCATAGAAACGTGATTCTATGTCTTTGTTCAAATTCCTAAAAGGTAGTATGGCAATAGTTTTTTTGTTTGTAAGCGTGGATTTGTCGGCTGAAGTGACGAGAATCTCTCTGCTGGGTTGATTTGAGGCTGAAGGTGCGGGTTTTGCAGAAGATGTTTCTCTCCCAGTTAACCAATTCCATGCTTTTTTGATTACGCTCTCACTTGAAGCATGTTTTGGAGTGATTTCATAAACTGCAGGTGTCTCGCCTGTAACTTCTTGATAAACAGATATTAAATCATCTCTCATATCGGCGATTCTTTGATAGCGGTCTTTCGGATTTTTTGCAAGGGCTTTATCAACTATCTCTTGAAGTTTCGGTGGTATTGGCTCGGAGCGCATTTCGGCTATTGGTTTCGGAGTTCCATACAAAACCTCGTGCCGAACCTCAATAACGGTCTTGCCTTGAAACGCCCAAACACCTGTGAGCATTTCGTAAAGCAAGACGCCGGTTGAGAAAATATCAGCTCTATGGTCTGCTGGTTCGCCTCTCGCTTGCTCTGGAGCGGCATAGGTTGCTGTTCCATAAGGAATCCCAATTTCTGTTATTTCAGTTTTTTCAATATCGGGCTGTTCTTCCGGGTATATCAGCTTTGCCAGTCCAAAGTCTAAAATCTTAACCCTTCCTTCGGGGGTGACCATCACATTACCTGCTTTTATGTCGCGATGTATTATGCCTTTGGAGTGTGTGTAGGCTAAAGCATCGCAAACTTGGATTGCAATGCTTAATGCGCTTTTTAGTTCTAAAGGCTTGCCAGCTACGAGTTGGCGAATGTTCTTGCCTTCGATGTATTGCATTGCAATAAAGAAAACTCCATTTGCTTCGCTGAACTCGTAGATTGTGCAGATGTTCGGATGGTCTAGTTGTGAACAAAGTTGAGCTTCGCGTCGGAAACGTTTGAAATTGGCAGTGTTTGCCGTCAATTCTTTAGGGAGAACTTTGAGAACAACTATTCGATTGAGTCTTGTATCTTTTGCCTTGTAAACTGTTCCTTGACCACCAGAACCGAGCTTTTCTAAAACTTCATAATGACTGATTCTTGAGCCAATCATGATGTAAAAGCGTCGTAAAGATTTCTTTCTTCTGCAATCATGCTTTTGAAGATTTTAACAAAAAACAGAGCATCTCAAAAAGCTATTTCAAGTTTTCTATTTTCTTCCTTCACGGTGAAGCTACAAAATCCAGATTAGAAGTATCCTCAGTTATGTTAACCACGCGATCCTGAAAGGACAGCCCTTTCTTTGTGACCGAGAAAGTATAAGTTCCTATGGGAACCTCGAAAAATCTGTAGTATCCAAAGGGATTTGTCATGGCTATCCTCGTGCTTCCATCTTGAGCAATCATTCTAATAATTGCCGAAGCTACAGGTCTTCCGTTTGATCTTAGGACTCTTCCACTGACTGTTACCGATGCATTACTGTTATTGGTGATTATAAAATTAGATGAGACCCCACTTGGTTGAACGAAATTATCTTCCCTGACTCTAATTCTGGCTTGACCTGTTGGAGTGTTGGGAACTGTGAAGCTAAAGGAACCTGTATTTGTGACATTTGAACCTAAAACAATTGGGAAGGTTGTTCCACCATCGGTTGAAAGCTCAACTATAACGTTTCTGTTGAAACCGCCTGTGTTGGTCCATGTTACAGAAGCCGTGCTGCCGATTGCCAAAATGTTACTGCTAGGTGTCACGTTTGTTATGGTGTCAGGTGTAAGATCATTGTTTGTGTCCCGATACCAGCCGACATCTCTTGTTTGCTGTCTTGTAAGGTCTAAAGTTAAGGGTAAACCTGTGGTTATAAAGGGTTCCATAAGAAGATTGGGAGAGGCGGCAGTATCCCAGTGAGAAATCGAAGAACCAGATTGGAAAGTTGTGGGTGTGTAAAGTTGAACTCTTCCCGTAGAAGTTTCTCGTCCTGAGGTTAAGAAACTGGAAGCAATTCTAACGTTAGGACCATCCCAAAGGACATTTCCGTTATTGGTTGCAGAAGCTTGTCTTTGGCCATTTGTCATGTTATTCCAGTAGAGATTTTGAGTGCGGTCGAACATGAAGGTCGTGTAAACGTCCGGGAGGTTGTTAAAGAGTTGCCCTGTAGAACCGTTTACAAAACTAGAAAAACCGAGGCCATGACCTAGTTCATGAAGCACAACTACGAGTAGATTGACTGTATTCGATGGTGTTGAATTATCCAGCCCAAGATAGAACCTGAAACCACCAAGACAACTTGGGTTTCCGTTTAGGCTACTATTAAATGTCGCTTGTATGTCTGGGTTAGTAGTAGATAAGTCTGTTCCTGCTTGTTTGTTTGCTAGTGCCGCGTGATACCAAGTATTCGTAAGTTGAGCATTTGTGAAATCTCTTATGACATATATTGTTCCTGCAGAGCCTAAAACAGCACTTGTAGAAGTGCAGGTTAAGGGATCGAAATTAGAACGAACTTGAATTGTTACGCTGCTATCAAGAAAAGCTCCCCAGATTTGAGCCGCGAAGTTAAACACATTGAGCCTTTGCTGGCCAAGCGTTGTTCCGTTATTTCCGCCTTCAGGTGAAACGGGTGTTGGATCGTTAAATCCTTCATTGGGACCATCGTTATTGATTATGGTTATGTTGGCGTTTGTAGGACCTAAATTTCCTTCTTGAAAATCTTTAATCAACTTCTTGTAAAATATCAGCTCTTCAGGGGACATTTTATGTCTTTCTGCGATTTCGTAGATTGATTCTTCTTCGTTGTTAAGCCCTTCTGCGAGAGGTTGACCTGTTTCAAGATTTCTTTTGAAAAAACGGTTAGCTTCTTCTAAATCTGTCACGCAGGCAGTTCTGAGCCGCTCCTTTTCATCGAGTCTTGCAAGAAATACGTTCTGAAAGCGTCCTTGCAAATCTACCATCACGCCGTTCTTGGTTTGGACTTCCGTCAAGCCCTCGGAAGTTCTGTTGGTCACGCGCTTTATGTATTCTGCCATTTCACGGTCTTTCTGGAGGTCCTGCGAATTGGAAGAAGCAATGGGTAAGTACTTCCAAAATAGAATTCCACAAAGAACCGGTAGAATAATTATCAGAGAAAGACGAATCAACGTTTCTTTCATTAGTTTTCTCCAAAGTAGATTTCAAAAACTGCTTCATCAGAATTCTAGCAAAATTTTTCACGGAAGGTATAAAAAATTGCATTTTAGTCGTAGATTTTCAAAAAATCTAGCGATAAGCCGAATTGGGAATTGATAAAGAAGCATCTTGTAAAGCTGAATTTCTCAGGCTAATTTTTTGCTTTGTGAGGTGAAACTACCGAAGTTTGTTGATAGGGGTGGTATCTTGAGATAACACAGTTTTAAGAAAACCAAAGACGGGAGTCATGATGACTCCCGTCTTTGGAAAGGAGGGATATTATGGAAATTTAGAGTTTTGCGAAAACAATAACCAGAGCCAAAAGAACCAGTGACTCTATAAGCGCAAGGCCAATGATCATCAATGTTCTGATGGTTCCTGCGGCTCCGGGATTTCTAGCCGCACCTTCCATTGCTCTTGAGCCTAAGAGTCCTTGTGCAATTGCACCAAGTCCAGCGGCAATGCCGAAACCGATTCCTGCGGCCAATGCTTTGTAAGACGCAACGGTTGATTCATTGTCCGCTGCACCGCCTTGAGCCATAGCTGAAACAACTGTTAAAGCCAGAATGGTTAGAACTAAAGTGATGTTTTTCAAGTATTTCATCGCTACTTTTCTCCTTACAGTTTTTATTTTTGGCTCTAGTCGGATTCAGGCTAAGTTTGTTTATGATTGCGTCAACTTCCGGTATGCTGACATGCTGTCCTGGGGGACGCACCGCTCCTGTAGCGTGTTGACACTTCGTCTATGAATTCTTGCCTTCCGACCAAAGCCAAACCTTCAAAAACTAAAAAACTTAAGCCGTCGCCACTGCTTCATCGCTGTGCGAATGTGCTTCACCTTCATGATGATCATGCGGAGGATGAGAGACTTCACTAATATAAATCATCGAGAGCAAGGTGAAAACCAATGTTTGCACAAGAGCGATGAAGACGGCGAGCGGCAGTAGAATAATCGGAACGAAAAATTGCGTAAACGGTGGATACAGCCCTGCAATTATAGATGCTATTTGTTCGTCAGCAAACATATTCGCAAAAAGTCGGATGCCGAGTGTGAAGGGTCGAATAAAGTTGCTGAAAATTTCAATCAAGAAAATAAAGGGGGCGATCCACCAAATAGGTCCCGCAAAATGTGCTAAATGCCCGATTAGCCCATTTTCTTTAATTCCGATGTAGTTGTAATAGACAAAAGAAGTTATACCAAGTGCAAGTGTTACGTTCAGGTTTGCTGTAGGCGCCATGAAGAGTGGGAAAAGACCCATTATATTCGATACGAAAATCAAACATGCAAAAGTTGCAACCACAGGGAAATACTTAAATCCATGCTCTCCTATAACATCTTTTACCATGTTTTGTAGAACTAAAAATGCCGATTCTAAGGTTAATTGTCCATCTGAGGGATCGTCTTCTGAGAGTTTACCTTTGAGAATCCAAATAATTGCTACCGTCAGAAGACAGGCTATGATGAACATTATCGTATACCAAGGAATGGCATTTTCGGGTGTATAAGGCCCAAAAACTTTCTCGGCCGATGTCCCAAAATGGCTGAAAACGTAATTGTCCCAGAGTGGTTTTGTATATTTTATTTGAAATCTACAGATTGGTTCTCCGATATAATAATTGACGAATTCAACTATCAAAGGAGTATGATGTCCGCCTTCTGCTAGAAACATTATTTCACCTCTTCAACAAAAGTTCTAAATGTCAAAAAAATTCCTTCTAGAAAGACTGCTGCTGCTATTGAGCACAGACCAAACAAAACGGCAGTTACCGAGGCTATATCGGTTTTATAAACGAGATAGATTGCGCTCCCAAGCGCAAAATATCTCAAAGCATAGCTTGCAGCAGGAAACAAAGGTTTTTGACCTGTAGAAGCAATGCTCTCAAACATTTTTGCCAAAGACCTTTTAAGCCAGAAGTAATTAGCCAAAGTCAATATCCCGCCGATCAAAAGTCCTAAGGCAAACTTAAACTCCGCTAAAAGCAGGCTTGCTAGAATGCTAATGCCTAACAAGCACAGAGCTTTTTGTAATACCTGCCTGTTAGAATTTGCATCTACAGTTTCGCCGTTAGAGTTCATTTGAATTATAATTTTCTTGCACGATAAGCGTATTATTTTATAAGCAAAGACGAAAAAATCCAAACGCATAAACGAGTTTTTGATAGATAGTTTCAGATGCTCTATCCAGATCACATCATTGAAGAATTGCGTTCTAGAGCCGATTTAGTGAGCATAGTTTCACAATATGTAGTGCTGAAAAAAAGAGGCTCTTATTGGATGGGGCTTTGTCCGTTTCATCAAGAGAAAACACCTTCTTTCGCTGTAAATCCTAACAAAGGCTACAAGTGTTTTGGTTGTGGGGAAGGCGGTGATGTTTTTAGTTTTGTAATGAAAATCGAAGGAGTTTCATTTTCTGAAGCCTTAAAAAGAGTTGCTGAAAGCTGTGGTTTTGTTTTACCGGAGATTCAGAAAAAGACATCTAAAGCGAAAGAAGGCGATCTAGCATTAAAGAAAGAAGTCATCAAGCTAAATTGGCTGGCGCTCGAGTTTTGGGAAAATTTTCTTCTTTCGGAAGCAGAAGCAAAACCAGCACGTGAGTATTTGTTGAAAAGAGGTATCTCTGAGGAGACATGGCGTAAGTTTAGGATCGGTTATGCTCCGAACAGATGGGATGCGCTTCTTTCCTATGTGAAACGCAAAAAGATAAGCGATAAGTTGATAGAAAGGAGCGGGCTTTTCAGTGTAGGAGAAAGCTCTTCGTTGGGGAAGAAGATTTACGACAAATTCCGTGGTCGAATAATTTTCCCGATTTTTGACATTGAAGGTCAAGTTGTTGCTTTCGGAGGCAGAACTATTGAGAATGTCGAACCAAAGTATCTCAACTCTCCTGAAACTCCCGCTTACGTGAAGGGAAATCATCTTTACGGGCTGTTTCAAAACAAAGACGAGATTCGTCGGCAAAAGACTGCTATTTTGGTCGAAGGCTATCTGGATTTGATCTCACTGTATCAAGCCGGTGAAAAAATAGCCGTGGCTAGTTTGGGAACCTCTTTAACAGAGGAGCAGTCTAAACTTCTTGTTAAATTTGCACGTAAGGTAATTGTAAATTATGATGGAGATAGCGCGGGAATCAAAGCCGCCAAACGAGCTATTCAAGTGCTTTTAAGCCGTGGTCTAGAAGTTAAAATCCTAACACTGCCAGATGGTCTCGATCCGGATGACTTCATTCGTAATTATGGCTCAGAAGAATACAAACAAATCAGGCAAAAGAAAGCCCGTTCTTATCTGGAGTTTTTGACAAAAGAAGTTCTGAACAAAGAAAGTCTTTCAGAAGCCACGGAAGATGTGATTTTGATTGCTCGATCAATTCGCAGTGAGATAGAGAAGCGAGACTTTTTTGATCAGGCAATGTTCTTTCTAGGCTTTGACAGTATTCACAGAGCTGATCTCTGGGCTAAAGTCAAGTCAAATCTGAAACCTTGGGAAATTCGACAGTCAATTCAAGAGCAAATCAAGCGCAAGTTAACTTTGGCTGAGGAAAAACTATTGAGTCTTCTATACAACGTTGAAGAAGTTAGGGATTATATTTTTTCCATAATCGAAGAAAGTGACTACAAGCATTTGCTATCAGCCCCAATTTTTGAAGCCTTCTTGGCTTTGCACAAAGAAGGCAGAGAATTTTCGATGGAAAATGTTTTGAGTTTAGTTCCACAAGATGGGATTGTTTCTGATATTTTGGGTATAATTTTTATGTCGGAGAGTTTTGATAAGGTCGAAGATTCCGACAATGTTGATAATTACATTGATGAAGCTGAAAGCTATCTGTTGAAAATTCGCGACTTGGCTATTGAAAAGATGATGAACGAAAACAACCGTGAACTCATAGTCGCGGAGAGAAACGGTGATAAGGAAAGATTGGAAGAATTGTTTAGAAAACATCTTGAGTTAGCGAAAAAAAGAGCTAAAATAAGGGCTTATTTGAGTGCTTCAAATTAGCCAACAGTTTAATTACTAAACAAATCATAAAAGTTTGAAGAAGCTTATGAACGAATACGACGAAAAAGAAGAATACAGAGAAGATTATATGGAAAGACTCTACGAATTAGGTAGAAAGAAGAAATTTTTAAGTTACGATGATCTAAATCAAGAATTGCCTGAAGACATGGTTTCAGCCGAAGAGCTGGAAGATGTCTTAATGAGGCTTGAAGGAAGAGGTATTTCTGTTTCTGATGCAGATTTACTTGAAGAGGCCGCTTCCTTGGCTCTTGAAGAAGATGAGCTTTCGCTAGACGACTTCAGCGAAGACGATTTTGATTTGGATTTGTCTGCTGGAGAGAGCGATAAAAATAATGATCCAGTAAGGCTGTATCTACGCGAAATGGGCGTAGTCCCACTACTTACTCGCGAAGGCGAGGTTGCTATCGCGAAGCGAATTGAGCGTGGACAAAAGAAAACTCAAAAGGCTATTTCTCGCTGTCCCATTGCGGTTGAAGAGTTAATCAAGCTTGGCGAGGATTTAAGAGCTGGACGCGTTAGCATCAAAGATACGGTCAATTTTCTGGAGCAGGCAGAATTGACGGGCGAGGAAGAGAAGAGCGAAGAGTATTTGAAGTGGACTCTTGAAAGTATCGAGAGAATAAAGGCGAATTATGAGAAGGCGATGCAAATCCTTGAGGAACTGAGAATTGCCCAAGAGAAAGCCAAGGGGAAAACGACGAAAAAGATGATTCGGCTTCGTCGTCAGATAGCTAGAATCCGTTTGGAAATCGCACGTGAGATCAGACTTTTAGGGCTTACCGAACGTGCTAAGCGACGTCTAACAGAAGCTATCGAGAGAGTAGTTGAAGAAATAAAGTCTGCTGAAAAGGAAATAGCTGAGATTAAGGATAAATTAGAAAACGACAAAAAGCTTTCCAAAGAGGAAAGAGAAGAGCTAAAAAAGAAGAAAAAAGAAGCTCAAAAAAGATTAACTGAGATAGAAGAACGTTACAAGGTTCCTTTAGTCGAGATAAAAAGAGCTTTGCAAAACATACATATTGGCGAAGAAGAAACTATACAGGCTAAGAATGAGCTTATTGAAGCAAACTTGAGGCTTGTAGTTTCTATTGCGAAAAAATATACAAATCGTGGATTGCAATTTCTCGATCTGATCCAAGAAGGCAACATAGGTTTAATGAAAGCGGTTGACAAATTTGAATGGCGGCGTGGATACAAGTTTTCGACATACGCTACTTGGTGGATTCGTCAGGCTATTACTAGAGCAATTGCTGATCAGGCTAGAACGATTAGAATTCCTGTTCACATGATAGAAACCATTAACAAACTCATAAGAACTTCACGAGCGCTTGTGCAGGAATTAGGGCGTGAACCAACCGCTGAAGAAATAGCCAAGAAAATGGACATGCCGGTTTCAAAGGTTCGCAAGGTTTTGAAGATAGCACAAGAGCCGATAAGCCTTGAAACACCAATCGGTGAAGAAGAGGATTCGCATCTTGGCGATTTCATCGAAGATAAGTCTGTTAAAAGCCCAATAGAGAATGTGACTCATAGGAACTTGCGGGAAATAACCGAAGAAGTTCTAACGACGCTTACGCCGCGTGAAGAAAAAGTTGTTAAATTGCGTTTTGGACTCGATAAAAGCGGTATCGAGCATACTTTGGAAGAAGTTGGGCAATACTTTGCTGTAACGCGCGAGCGAATACGTCAAATCGAAGCCAAAGCTCTTAGGAAACTACGTCATCCTTCGAGGGCTAGGAAACTTAAGCCTTTTTTGGAAAGTAGGGACTAACAAAGAAGCGACCCATCGCAAAGGTCGCTTCTTTGTTCTAAATTAAGTTCTGAATTAAAAACTCCGTGTTCTGATAATCCAAAAATATGCAATAATCACGGCTAATTTTTGGAAGTTTCCTTTGCTTTCTTTTTCAAATTTTCTACTACTTTTTCGCCTTCTTTTCTCTCTGCGTCTGTTAAGCCTGCTACTTTTAGGTATAAAGCAAGTTCTCTAGCTGCTTCTTCGTATCTTTTGAGATCATTAGCATAAAGCTGAGAAAGTTCTTTTTGAATTTCCGGGATGGGTTCTTTGCTAAGTTTTTTGGCTTTGAGCAGGTAGTTTTCTGATTCTTGAAACTCGCCCATTTCTCGCTTGATTTTGCCGAGAACATAGAGAATTTGAACAGAAGAAGGGGCAAGTAGATGAGCTTCTTTTAGAGCAATGAGAGCTGATCTATTAAATTCTTTTCCGAGCATGTGGAGTGAGTAGCCCAAGTAATAAAGCGAAGCGGCGCTTTTCTGGTTAATCTCAACTGCTTTCAAAAGGTAAGGAACAGCTTCTTTGTATTTTTTCATCATAAAAAGTTCTTTTCCCAAAAGATGAAGTGCATAGTAATAATCAGGAAATATCTCTATGGCTTTTAGAAGTTCGCTTATCCCTTGTTGGATTTGCCTTTTAGAAAGCGCTTCTGTAGCTTTTTCGTATGCTTTTTTAGCTTCGGAAGGGATTTCTTGGGAAAATATAACTGCAAGTTCGGCTGCGGCGAGTCCACCTTTTTTAGGCTGAAGGTAAAAATCTTGTGTAAAAGCTCCTACTCCTTCTGTGCCGCGTATGCTTTGAGTTATAATCTCCACCATGTGCATTTGATCTTCCAGGTCATATCGGTAACCGTAAGCGCGCACGTAATACCTTCCGTCTCTTAAGTTGGCAAAAAAATACCTTCCTGTGCTATCGGTCTTTACTCGTCCGTTGGGAAGCGGACGATAGAGATCGTCCATTATTTCAACGTCAATGTCTGGAAGAGTTCTTCCGCGGCTATCAAACACGAAGCCTGATAATGTGCTGATGCAGAAGACACTTTCGAACCCTAGAAGGAAAGCACCTATTAAAAAACACGACGATATTTTGTAAGCAGAAACCATGGCTTAGCTCCTTAACTTTCGCAGCCCTTATCTCAAGCCGGGCGTGATTTCAAACTTTTCAATCTAATTTTGTCAGAATTCAAAGACAAGTTACAAGAATTTTTATGTTTTTGTCCGAAAAATTAGCTATCGGCAGATGACCAAAGAAATAAAGCTTTTCAACATATACGCGAGATGCTATAAAATTTACCTCCTTCCTTAAGCTCAAGTTTCCTGATTATTTCATGCATCAGTCGCGGCTTTTGAAGATGCCGCCTTAAGTTTGGCAATCACTGCATCTGCGAATTCAGCGGTTTTTGCATTTCCGCCTAAATCTTTTGTGCGAAACTTGCCTTCTCTGTAAACTTCAAAGATTGCGTTTTCAAGTCTTTCAGCTGCTTTGTGTTCGCCTATATGGTGTAACATCATGACAGCAGACATCATGATAGCCGTAGGATTTGCTATGCCTTGTCCTGCAATGTCGGGAGCAGAGCCATGAACTGCTTCAAAAACTGCTCCTAGCTCACCGATATTTGCGCCGGGAGCAAGCCCTAAGCCGCCGATCAAACCTGCGCACAGGTCTGAAACTATGTCGCCATAAAGATTCTCCAAAACCAAAACATCGAACTGCTCAGGATGCATCACCAATTGCATGCAAGCATTGTCAATTATCTTGTCATCAGCTTCGATTTCCGGGAAATCCTTCGCAACTTTGTAAAAACATGATAGGAAAAGCCCATCAGAAAGTTTCATTATGTTTGCTTTATGGATTGCTGTAACCTTTTTGCGTTTGTTGCTACGGGCATATTCAAAAGCGTATCTGGCAATTCTTGTAGAAGCTTTTTCTGTGATTATTTTCAGAGATTCTACTACTCCCGGAACCACAACATGCTCTAAGCCTGAATACAAATCTTCCGTGTTTTCTCGGATTATAACTAGGTCTAATTCAGGATAACGGCATGGAACATTCGGTAGAGCTTTGATCGGACGCACGTTAGCATACAAGTCTAGAGTTTTTCTCAAAGTGACATTGACCGAAGTAAAGCCTTTGCCGACGGGGGTTGTCAAAGGGCCTTTTAGGGCTACCTTGTTCTTTTTGATGGATTCAATTGCGGATTCAGGAAGCGTAGTGCCGAATTTTTCTAAAGCCTGTGCTCCAATTACATGCGTTTCCCATTCGATTTTTGCTCCCGAAGCCTCGACAACTCTAACGGCTGATGCTATTATCTCAGGCCCGATTCCATCGCCGGGTATTAGGGTGACTTTTTTTGTCATGAAAGAAACCTCCTTGATGAAATTTCCTTTTCTAACTCATTTTGCTTCATAATGTTTATTTTGACAATATCAAAGCTCAAAAAATCTTAGAAAATGCAAGAAATTTTGATCGTAGGAGCTGGTATTATCGGTTTAAGCATCGCAAGAGCGCTGCGGAAAGAAGGTGTTGGCAGAATAAAAATAATTGAGCGGAAAAAAACAGGAAAAGAAGCATCTTTTGCTGCTGCTGGAATGCTTGCGCCTCATGTCGAAGCAGAGCGAAAGGATGCATTTTTTAAGTTTTGCGCTGAGTCAAATAAACTTTACAATGAGTTTGTCTCCGAAATTTTCGATGAAACCGGCATAGATGTCGAATTCCGTGCAAACGGTATTGTCTATCTTGCCTTTACAGAAGATGATCTGAAAAAACTTAAGCATCGTTACGAGTGGCAGTCAAAGGCAAAAATCAAGGTAGAATTTTTGCAGGCGCATGAAATCCGAAGGATAGAGCCTTTTGTTTCGCCAGATGTTCTTGCAGGGTTGATTTATCCCGAAGACGGGCAGGTCGAAAATCGAAAACTTCTTGCGGCGTTGGAGAGGTTTTTGCGTTCGAGCGGAATTGAGATTCTTCAGGATACGGAGATAACCAATCTGATTGCTAGAAACAGCAAGATAGAAGCTGTTGAAACGAAAAAAGGAGAAAGAATCTTTGCTGATGTTGTTATTCTAGCTTCTGGTGCATGGACTTCGCTTATCAGGCTTAACAATCAAAGTTTAACGTTATCAGAAATCAAACCGATTCGCGGGCAGATGATAGCATTCAGAACGACCAAAAAGTTTTTCGAGCATGTGCTTTACAGTCCGCGTGGTTACGTAGTGCCGAGAGAAGACGGTAGAATTCTGGTTGGTGCGACGGTCGAAGATGTTGGTTTCAACAAAGAAGTTACAAACTTCGGTGTGGATTTTCTTTCAGACGTAGGATTGGAAATTTCTCCGAGTTTGAGCAATCTAAAAATCTCAGAAAAATGGGCTGGACTGAGACCTATGTCGTCTGATGGCTTACCTGTTTTGGGAGAATTTCCAGAAGTGAAGAACCTTTTCATAGCAACGGGGCATTATAGGAATGGGATTTTGCTCGCACCAATCACAGCTAAGGTTATCGCCGAAAAAATTACGAAAAACGTTGATTCAGAATACTTAAGGCTTTTTAGTCCTTCTCGCTTTTTGATAGGCTAAAAAAGTATGCGATTTATTCTAACCATTTGCATTGCTCTTATCTTAGTTGTGTCTTCAAATTCGCAATCGGGCCGTGTTATTTCAAAAAAGGAAATTTCTGCCGATTTGGAGTTTTCAGAAGAAAAAACGGCAAAGCAAATCTTGGAAGAAATAAACGAGCAGAGCAAACAAAAACTTCAAACTCTCATTACGCAGAAAAAAGGCAATCTTAGTCGCGAAGACCTTGTAAGGTTAGAGAAAGAAACCGCAGAATTAGCAGCGAGAAGTGCCGCTATTGTTGAGGCAAAACAAAACAAGTTGGCAGAGGATTGGTTTTATTTGGCATTGATTTTTGTAACTGCAAAAAAATTTGATGATGCAAAAAGAAGTTTTGAAAATTTCCTTGAAAAACCTGAAAGCAAAACTCAAGAGTTTGCAGAACAAAGACGCACAGCTTACGCGACCTTGTCGGTTATTGCCGCAACAAAGGACAATCTTGAGGAAGCCGAAAGCTGGTTTTCAAAGTATTTGGAGAATCGGGTCGAAAATCAGCTTGAGGAAATGGGAATAAGATTGTTATTGGCAGAAAGGTATGAACAGAAGGGAAAATACGAGGATGTATTGGCTCATGCTGAAAGAGGATACATTTTGGCAAAGAAACTTGCATCACAACCAAATAATCGCAGTTCTTTGATAGACGAAGTAATTGTTCTAAACGAAATGATTTTTCGAGCGTATGCAGAAATTAGAAAGTCACAAAAAGCCTTGGAAACTCTTGACGATCTTCAGCGAACGGCTGTTTTCATCGAATCTGCTGATGCTTATTTGGTAGCTGTGGATCAAAAGATAAAGTATCTGACAGAAATTGGCCGAAAAGCTGAGGCTTTGAGTTTTCTTAAGCAAACCTTCGAGAGCCTAAGCGTGGATTTCAAATCCAAAAATCTTCAAGAAGAGATAAGAAGCAGACTGAAGAGAAAGCAAAGGCAGTATGAGATTTTGGGAGAAAAAGCTGTAGAAATCGAAAACGTAGATCGGTGGCTACCGGAAGAAGTGGTGAAGAAGTTATCTTCTTTGCAAGGTAAAGTCGTATTGATACATTTTTGGGCTACTTGGTGCGGGTTTTGTATATCGCAGATTCCACAATTGAATCAATGGATAGAAGAGCATAAAGAGGACGGGCTTGAAGTTATAGGGTTGACTCGATATTACAATCAAGTTGAAGGTAAGCCTGCCAATAGCGCATCGGAACTAGCATTTCTGGAGAAATTTAAGGAAAAGTTCAGTATGCAGTATCCGATTGCAATTGCCGTAGATGCGATAAATCATCATAATTACAGTGTGCAAGGACTTCCGACTACTGTTTTGATTGATCGCCGCGGCTTTGTTAGATATATCGAAAGCGGCGCTGGTGTTGTTAGGGAAGCGGAAATTAGAAGGATGATTCAAAAACTTCTTCTGGAGAAGTAATTTATGGCTTCGCAGAAACCATTGAAGAGCCTCTTAGGCTCGAAGAATTTGAAGGGGCAAAAAAAGAAGAAAAACGAAGCACAGAGATTTTATGATCAGATAGCCGACGTTCAGCCGTTTATGCAGAAAATAATGGGCTATCGGAGTTCACTTGCAAAATATCTCAGGGCTTTGAAACTGGAACTAGATGAGTCAGCAATTGCTTTAGATGCAGGATGCGGCACGGGACTTGCCACTTTTGCTTTATACAGCGCAGGTTATTGCCCAAAAGTGATGTTTACGCTTGACATATCTTTCAACTCGCTTCGCGTTGCTAGAGAAGATTTTCATAAAGACAAACATACAAAGAGAAACAAGATAGAGCCTGTGCAAGGGAATTTATTGCATTTGCCTTTTGCAGACGAATCACTGGATTTCATCATAACTTGTGGAGCTTTAGAGTATGTTCCACTTGACGAAGGACTTGGCGAGCTTGCGCGTGTTTTGAAACCGAAATCCAAAATGATCTTGATTCCGGTTCTTCCGTCACCTGTTAGTGCTGTGCTTGAGGTGATATACAAATTCAAAGCGTATTCAACCAAACAAATCCAAGAAACCGCTAGCCGTTACTTTTACAAAGTTGAAAAACGGGAGTTTCCCGTCACCGAGCCAATAGGTTGGTCGAAAGTTTTATTCATTGTTGAGAAAAGATGAGTTTTCCTTTGATTATTGCCCATCGTGGGGTTTCGGCTGTAGCTCCTGAAAATACAATTATTTCTTTCAAGAAAGCTCTGGAAGCCGGTGTTGACGGGATAGAATGCGATATTAGACTAACAAAAGATGGCATCCCGATTATTTTCCATGATGCTACCTTGAAAAGAATGGCTAATTTGCCAGTTTACGTTTCAAAATTGAGTTTTGACGAATTGCAGAAATTTCAAAGGATAGGTGCATGGTTTAATCGGAGATTTCCTACAAAGGCGAGTAAGGAGTTTTTAGATGAAAAAATACCGACTCTGGAAGAACTGCTGGATTTTTTGAAGGGGTTTCGCGGGAAAATCTACCTTGAAATGAAAGGAAGTGAGAAAGAGACGCTGGCTCTTTTGGAGAAAGTTAAATGTGTCACTGAAGGGAATCATTTGTTTCATCAAATAGTCTTTAAGAGTTTCAGTTTGGGTGCCATCAAAAGGTTGAAAGACGTAATACCAAAAGCGCGAACTGCCGCTCTTTTTGCGCCGAAAATTGCTACCTTTACCATGAGAACTAAAATCATTCAAAGAGCAAAAGAGTCCAACGCCGATGAAATTTCGATTCATTATTCGCTTGCAACAGAAAGGTTTGTAAAAGATGCTAAAGCATCTGGCTTTTATGTTGTGACCTGGACTGTTGATCGTCCTATATGGATTCAAAAGGCTCTAAAGATGGGCATAGATGCTTTAATAACTAACAATCCTGCGAAACTTATTGCCGAAAGAAACAGGTGAGTATCTGCCACTCAGAAATTCTCAAGATAGGGTTTATTCAAGAAACTTTCCGAAAATTTCGTATCAAAGTCAGAAACCAAGCTATAACAAAAGTTGTAGAGCTTCCAATTAAAACATACCAGGTCCAAGCTATAGGTGTTGTTTCCGGGTAAATACCAAAACGTTTCACCAATTCAAAATAAATTAAGATAGCCATTACAGCGATACTGGCAATCATTCCTGTCAGTGCTTCTGTTTGGGTAGCTTTTTTGAGAAATGAACCTATCAAGAAAACTCCTAAAATCGGCCCATTTATCAGCGATGCAACTGAAAGAGCCGAATCTAGAGCAGAGCGCTCTTGATGCATAAAAGCGAGAGCTACTAAAATTTGCACAACTCCGACTATTAGGGTGAGAAGATGAGATATGCGCAAGTAATGCGAATCATCTAAGTCGGGTCGGAAAGGTTTGTAGAGATCGTTAACTGCGGTTGCGGCTATTGAATTCAGAGAACTTGAAAGTGCGGCGGCAAAGATTGAAGCGACTACCAATCCAGACAGCCCAGAAGGCATGTGTTTAGTGATAAAGTCGGGGAAAACTCTATCGCTACTTGCGAAAGGAAAGGCTCCTGAGGCAGTTGCATATTCTGGCAGGTTAAAAGGTTGATAAAAGGCAAAAAGCAAGACGCCTATGAACAGAAAACCAATAAACTGTGCCAATATAACGGCACCAGAAGAAAGCAAGGCAATAGCAGCGAGTTTGGGTTTATCGGTGCAAAGATAGCGCTGCACAAGATATTGATCCGTTCCATGCGTTGACATTGTAAGGAAACACCCACCAATTAGCCCTGCCCAAAAAGTGAAGGTTTTTGTGAAGTCAAAGGGTAGCGAGAAGCTTATGTAGCTTTCCGTTATAAAGGGCATTGGGAAATTGTAGTTTGTTTGTCTAAAGCCCCAATCAATGATATTGAACTTTTGAAACTGTTCACCTACCGAGATTGCCTGTGCCAAACCACCTTCTATTTTGCTGGTAATCACAACAGCCGCCGCAATTGCTCCACCAAGATAAATCAAAAGTTGAACAACTTCAACCCATATAACTGCTTCCATTCCGCCGTAGTAAGTGAAAATTATCATCACAAGACCTAAGACAACTACACAAGCAATAATTATAAAATCTGAATTTACGCTGGGTTGAAAAGCCGTATAGACGGCAGCAAGCACTATAGCCGTTAGCAATAGCCTAATTCCGTCGGCTATGTTTCTCATTGTCACGAAAAGCGCCGAAGCCAGCATTTTTACCTTCGTTCCAAACCGCTCTCCCAAGAGTTGGTAAACGCTTTGTAGCTTGCCTTTGAAATAAAGTGGAATAAAAATCAATGAGATAACTATTCGCCCTACCATGTAACCGAACACAACTTGTAAAAACTCAAAATTCCCATTCTTTGCAAAGGCTATTCCCGGAACTGAAATAAAAGTTATTGTTGAGGTTTCTGTTGCCACGATTGACATCGCAATTGCCCACCATGGAACGCTTCTGTTTCCAACAAAATAATGTTCGGTGGTTTTCTGCCTACTTGAAAACCAGATGCCAAAAAGCGTTACTCCTATCAAGTAACCGAAGATAATTAGCAAGTCTATGAAGCTCATTTTCTAAAAAACCTTAAGTTTTTGCTTAAAAAGCGAGAAAAGCAATAAGAAATTCTTATCCAAAACTCTTCCTGAAATCAAACGGTGAAATCTACTTGAAGAAAAGCTTTTCTTAAGAGAGATTTATGAGTTTTTCTTGCCAAAAATGATTTTTTAGGCTATAAAGATTTCATAGCGATTTTGAAGTTAAACTTCAGAAGAGGTTTTTAGTGGAAACGACGTTAACTTCACAAAAGAAAGGGCAAAAGCAGAAACTAAAACTTACTGATGCTTTGGTAGAGCAGCCGCATCAAAACACTAGTTTTGAGTTAGGGCTTTGGCTTTCTGGTCTCGAAAGTTTTCTAAAGCTTCGTGATACCTCTTTTGCTGACTCGAAGCAAGGCAGTATCACTACGAGAGATTGGACAAAAGAGTTTCGTTTGGTCAATTCTGCTTTGCTTCTTTGTTCAAAGCTTAATCTACAGCTCATTAGGGAGCTCAAAAATGAAGATCAGGAGCTTGCGGTTAGTGAGTTAAGCGATTTTTCTGCGGCTTTGATAGATTCGGCTCTTATAACCGAAGCGTTACTTCGCGGCTCTCCACTTCGTTTTGCAGAATGGGTTGCATGGAGTAATTTTCTTACGGAAAAGCTGAAAAGCAAATCTGCCTTTAGAAAAATAATCTTGATAGCCGAAAAACAAGGCGAGAGCTTTTTGCCTGAGAAGTTCTTAAAACTTCTGGATACCAAGCCTATTCCATACGATCTAGAGGCGGATCTCAGGTTGTTACTTCCGCATTTCGGTAAAATTTTGAAATGGCTAGATGCAATAGGGAAGATTCTTGATAAGGATGAACCTCTCAAGCCCACAGCTCTTCTTTTTGCTCGCATACACGAGCAAACAAAAGACTTGATGAGGCTTATCAATGACTATCTGCTTCGCAAGCACGATGAAGAAGATGAATTTTTCGCGGCACTTGATTGTGCCGTTTATGCTATCTCGATAGAGCTTCGCAAAGTTTATGACTACGAATTAGTAGGTTTTACCGAAAGCCATCAATCTCCTGCGATTTATGCTAGAGTTGAGACTGCTCATGGGCTTCTCAATGATTCATTCCAGCAGACCGTTGTTAACCTTGCCAGACTTATTGAACCAGAGATAGATTCCGGAGAGTTGTTCCCGAACATAGAAAGAAAGTTGAGAAATTCGCTGAAATTAAGGGAAGACCTCTGGCGAGTATTGCAGGTTGTAAAAGCGGCTGAAAAGGATTTGGAGAAGGTTGGTTTCCCGAAACTCTACCAAGTTCTAAACGATTTCTTTGATACTTCCATCCGTTACCTTTTCTTCAAAGACCTTGAGACAACTGAGAGATTCATCGAAGAGGTTCTAACCACGAAAGAAAAGAGAGATTTGGTGCCGATACTGCATCGTTTTGGGACATATCTTGAGACTCTCTTCGAGCAGGTCAATATGCGAGCAGTTCTTGCAAACCATCCTTTCGTGCCGCCTGAAGATTCACGCTAATCTGCCTAATATGAAAAAAATCAGAATAGACAAACTCCTTGTTGATCTGGGGTTAGTCGAATCTCGCGCAAAAGCGCAAGCCCTGATAATGGCAGGGAAGGTTTTGGTAAACGAAAAGAGAGTCGAGAAACCTTCTGAGCTTTTCGATGAAACAGCAAGAATTCGCATAAAAGATAGTGCTCCTGAGACGAAGTACGTTAGTCGAGGCGGCTTAAAACTAGAAAAAGCATTATCGGAATTCGGAATCTTTCCTCAAGGCTATGTTTGCCTTGACGTAGGAGCTTCTACAGGCGGATTTACCGATTGCCTTCTTCAAAACGGTGCGAAAAAAGTTGTCGCTGTGGATGTTGGGAAAAATCAGCTTTCATGGAAATTGAGACAAGACGCAAGAGTAGAAGTTCGGGAGAAGGTGAATGCAAGATACCTAAAACCAGAGGATTTTGATGAGCAATTTGATTTAATCGTTATGGATGTCTCTTTTATATCGGTAAAAAAGATTATTCCAGCGCTCGTGCCATTATTGAAAAATGACGGCAAGTTGATAGTCCTTATAAAGCCTCAATTTGAAGTTGGAAAAGGAGAAGTTGGAAGAGGCGGCATCGTTAAAGAGCCGGAAAAGCACGCAAAAGTCATAGAAGACATAAACAAGTTTGCTGAATCATGCGGATTAAAGGTTATGGGTTTGACTGAATCTCCCATTTTAGGCGCTGAAGGCAACAAGGAATTCTTGGCGTTATATCTGCTATCAAGTTAACCTTTTGCTAGGACTTTCTTCAGGTATCTTCCAGTATGAGAATTTTCGCACCTTGCGATTTCTTCTGGAGTCCCTGTAGCAACGATGTATCCGCCGTTAATGCCTCCTTCGGGACCTAAGTCAATCACGTAATCAGCCGTTTTTATGACTTCTAGATTATGTTCGATAACCAAAAGGCTAGCACCTTCGGCAAGTAGAGCGCGGAAAGCCAGCAAAAGTTTTCTAATGTCTTCAAAATGAAGTCCTGTTGTTGGCTCGTCAAAAATATACAAAACGTTTTCACTTTGCCTTTGAAGTAAGTGAGCCGCTAGTTTCAGCCGTTGAGCTTCGCCGCCGCTTAAAGTTGTGGCAGATTGACCTAAGCGCAAATATCCTAGCCCAATGGCGTCGAGTATTTTCAGCCTGTCAACAATCTTTTTGCTTTCTTTGAAAAATGGTATGGCTTCACGAATCGTCATTTGCAAGACTTCATGAATGTTCTTGCCCTTGTATCTGACTTCAAGGATTTCGCTCTTAAATCGCGTTCCACCGCAATCTTCACAAGTTAGCTCTACGTCAGCAAGGAATTGCATTTCGATTGTAACGGTCCCACTACCTTGGCAGGTTTCGCATCTTCCGCCAGGGACATTGAAGGAAAAATGTGCTGGATCAAGGTTCTTTGCTTTTGCTGTCAAAGTGTTTGCAAAAATCTCACGTATCAAGTCGTAGATTTTCAAGTAGGTCACAGGATTTGAGCGGGGAGTTTTTCCAATGGGCGATTGATCTACCAGAATAATGTCTTTTATCAGATCGGCACCGCGAATTTCGCTGAACCGCCCAACTTTACCTTGCCATTGTCCGCGCTGTTTTTTTATGCCTGCGTAGAGAACATCATAAACCAAAGTTGATTTCCCAGAGCCTGAAACGCCTGTGATGCAAACGAACATGTCGAGAGGAATCTGCACTGAAATATTCTTCAAATTATGCTCACAGGCGCCTATTATCTCGATTTTACGCCCTTCCGAAGGCTTTCGCCTTTGCATCGGAGTCTTTATTTTCAATTCGCCTTTGAGATATTTAGCCGTTAAGGAGTTTTCGCTCTTTAGGAGTTCATCGAAGCTACCTTGAAAAACTATGTGACCGCCGAGTTCACCTGCTAGTGGTCCTAAATCAATGATTTTATCTGCGGCACGTATCATCTCTTCGTCGTGTTCTACAACTAGAACTGTATTCCCGATGTCACGCAAGTCTTGCAGGATTTTAATCAATCTTGAGTTGTCGCGTGGATGAAGCCCGATTGAAGGTTCATCAAGAACGTAAAGCGCACCTACGAGCAAAGAGCCTAAATTTGTTGCAAGTTGTATTCTTTGAGCTTCTCCACCGGAAAGCGTTGAAGCAAGACGGTTGAGTGTTAGATATTCTAATCCAACGTCTGAAAGAAACTTAAGCCGTCTACGGATTTCTAAAAGCAGTCTTTCGGCGATTTTTTGGCGTTCAGGCGTAAGTTTTAAGTTATCAAAAAACTCTATTGCGTCCGCAACGGAAAGACTTACGACTTCAGGCAAAGACTTTCCGCCGATTTTCACATCACGGGCTTCTTGGCGCAGTCGTCCGCCTCCACAATCTGGACAAGTTGTGTAGCCACGATATTTTGATAAAAAGACGCGAATATGGAGCTTGTATTTTTTGACTTCCAAAGATTTGAAAAACCCTATAACTCCTTCCCAGTCTTTAGTCCCTTCCCAAATCATTTGTTTTTGCGTTTCTGTCAACTCGATGAAAGGTTTATCTGTAGGAATTCCGGCTTTTTTAGCGAAACGCAAAAGTTTCTTTTGCGCCCATTCGTATTGTGGTTTTGTGAAAGGCTCAATTGCTCCGTTTTCTAGACTTAAAAGTTTATTGGGAATAACCAAGTCCATGTCAATTCCAATCGTATTTCCGAAACCTTGGCAGGTAGGACATGCTCCGACAGGTGAGTTGAAACTAAAGAGCTGTGGTTCGGGTTCTTCATAAGTTGTGCCATCGTATTTGCAGATAAATTTTTCAGCAAATTTTAGCATCAGGTCGGGCTTTCCGTTTTCGTCAATCGTTAAAATCGAGGCTTCACCAGATTCTTGGAAACAAATCTCTAATGAATCAACTAGCCGTTGCCTTATCGAATCGGAGATTTTCAATCGATCAACCAAAGCAAAAGTATCTTTGAAATCGGCAAAGGGATAATCTTCGATTTTGTGAAGTTCAACAGTTTGTCCGTTGCGGAAAAATCTCGAAAAACCTCTTTGCATTAAGCTGAGTAAGTAGCCTTTTAGAGCATCGCTCGGTGAAGTAGTTTTCTTCTGCGGTGGATTTATGGGAAAGAGAACATAAAATCTCGTTCCTTCTTTAAGAGTTTGCAGAATCTCTTCTGCGGCGGAGTCTGGAGAGTCTTTCTTGACTTCTCTTCCGCAAATTCTACAAAATGTTTGTCCGACACGCGCAAAAAGAAGACGAAGATAATCGTAAATCTCCGTTTGCGTTGCTACCGTGGAACGCGGGTTTCTTGTTAGATTCTTTTGCCTGATGGCGATAGCAGGTGCAATTCCTATGATTTCGTCAACATCAGGTTTATCCATTCTTTCGAGGAATTGACGGGCGTAAGCCGAAAGGGATTCAACATATCGGCGCTGTCCTTCGGCGTAGATTGTGTCGAACGCTAAAGATGATTTTCCAGACCCCGAAACTCCTGTAACAACGGTTAGTTTGTTGATTGGGATACGAAAAGAGATGTTTTTCAAGTTATGAACTCTTGCGCCGCGAACCTCGATAGCCTCTTCTAGTGCTTTCGTTACGGATTGCATAAAATTTTAAGCTATCAAACTTTCTGCTCAGATCAAACTCAAGTCAAAAGCTGTAGGGCTTTGCTCAAGACTTCTTTTGCAGAAATCAGTTTCATACATCGGTGGTCAATCGGGCATATTCTTAACATGCAAGGAGCGCACTCGACATTTTTGCGGATAATTTCAGAGCCTATCGGGCGAGATGTCTTTTCATTTGTAGGTCCGAAGATAACGAGAGTTTTGGTTCCAACAGCAGGCGCAATGTGGGCAAGTCCCATGTCGTTTGAGATTAAGAGGTCAACCGCAGTTAAAATCCCTATGGCTTCACCTAAACTAGTTTTGCCTACCAGATTTACGGGTTTGAGTTTTGCTTTTGAGAAAACCTCTTCAGCAACGTTTGTTTCATCTTTTGAGCCTAGCAACAGCACGTTGACGTTCAGTTCAGATTGAAGTAAGTCGTTTAATTCAGCGTAACCGTCGGTATGCCAGCGTTTTGCGAGCGAATTTGTCGAGCCGACACCGAGCGCAACCAATTTTCTTGAAGAATCTACACCATAGCTTTCAAGAATCTCAAGCGCTCGTTTTCTTCTTTCTTCAGGGACAGGGATTTCTGGCGTTGGTATTTCAGCAGAAACAGAGCTTTTGCCGGAAAGCGCTTTTTCAATTTCTGCTACCAAGTTCAAATAAAAAAATGCTTCGTGTCGCTCGCTTTTCCATTTGGGAACGGGAAAAGATTTTGTTAAAAGAAAACTCCTTTTCTCGGTTGCGTATCCGAAAGATTGTTTAACTCCGCCTAATTTGGCAAGAAGAGCTGAGCCGAAAGAGTTTGGCAAAATGATGGCAATATCGAATTTTTTTTCATGCCATAATTTCGCCTGCTTGAGAAAGTTTTTTGTGGGATTATTGCCTTTATCGAAGGCTATAATTTCGTCAATAAAATCAGCTCCTTCGAGCATTTCCTTTGCCCAACTTCTGGCGCAAAGAGTGATTTCTGCATCGGCAAAGATTCGGCGGATTTCTTTCAAAGCCGGAATGCTCATTACGGTATCGCCTATCCAATTTGTCGAGCGCACTACAACTTTCATGTAACAACAGGGATTCCTGAAGTGAAAAATAAAGTTTTCAAGCCCTCTTCAATTGAAATTTTTGGCTCCCAATCGAGTTCATGAGTGACTTTTGAGAGATCGGAAACATAATTCATCGGAATTGGAGCAGGCAAAGGATTTTGTTCGTCTATTATCGCTTGCAGACCTGAAATTTCTTCCATTTTCTTTATCAAATCGCGTAAAGATAGGGCATTTTGCGGACCGCCGCCGAGATTGTATAGCCCGTGTCTTAAGGTTGACTCGATGAAGGCTTCGCAGGCCCTGCAAAAGTCTTCTACATGAAGAATATCGCGGACAGGTGCGCCGTTTGCCGGTAATCTAATCGGTAAACCTTTATTGATGCAATCGGCGTAATGAGTAACAAAATTCGGAATATTTCCTTCCGTAAGTGGAGCATAAACGGTTGAAAGTCGAAAGATGCAAGACCGAAAGTTTCGTTGATGCGCATAAAACTCAATGTAACGCTCGGCAATTAGTTTCGACCATTCAAGAGCTGTTTGACCAGAGTAGAGCGTAGGACAACTTTCTGAAACGAGCTGGTAGTTATCAGCAAATCTTCCGTAAACATCTTTGGTTGAAGCGAAGATGAAAACGGAATTTTCACGCATTGAGCGTAAAAGATTCACTGTTCCTTCGACATTTACGAGAAAAACTTCCTCTGCGTTTTCTGGTGATTTATCTAAAAGCGCAGCTAAATGTATTACAACATCGTAATTTTCAACAATTGTTACGTCTTGAAGGTTCAGCAAATCCAAGTTCGATCTTCTCGAAAAATCGTCTGCATTGAAAAACGACCGAACATGCGTTCCCAAAAAACCACTTCCACCTGTCACCAGAATTTTCATTTTAGGTTTCTTTTCGCTGTCTTCTAGCATCAATGAAAGACTTGACTCCGAGAATAACAAAGACAAGACAAACAAGCGCCATTGAGATAAGCATCAGAGTTGCAAAATTCAAAGTGAGTTCTCCGGCTTTGGAGATGATTCTCGAAGCAGGCACTATGAAGCCTATCAAAGCGACTACAACGGCTAGGTGCATCAAATGTTTACGTAAATTTTCTTTCTTTTCTGAGACAAAACCAAGAAGCAATAAGACTATTCCAAAAGCGGCGGGAATCAATGCAGTAGGGCTTGCATTTTGAGTCATCAAACCGTAGCTGTAGCCGATGACTCCAAGCAAAATCAACAAAATTCCGCAAACAATAGCAACCGAAGGCATAAGAAGATTTCTCCACCATTGGTTTTTCAGAAGGGATCACAAAAATTTTATCGCTTTCCGAAGAGTAAAATCAAAATATGCTTTGAACGTTGTTTGGTTAGATGGTCTTAAAAGCTCTTTTGTTTTTTTGAAATTTAGAGTCGTGGGAGTCTGATGGTAAATTTCGAGCCGAAGCCAACTTCTGATTCTACTTCAACTTGTCCTCCATGTTTCTCTACGATTTCCTTTACCAAAGCTAGTCCTAAGCCAGTGGATTCTTCTTCTTTATCTTGTCCTTCTCTGGCGATGCGGTAGAACTTTTGCCAGATTTTCTCTTGTTCATCTTTCGGAATGCCATAGCCGCGATCTTCGACCGTTACACGCAAGTAGTCTGTTTCTAAAGATGTGGAAATTGTCACAGAGGTTTTTTCAGGACTGTATTTGATTGCGTTGTCAACGAGATGGGTTATGGCACGGGTTATTAAGCCTTTGTCTGCGGCAATCGGGGGAAGATTCGGATCGGCTTTTTCAACAAGACGAATTTTCTTGCGTTTTGCTTTCTCCTGCATGTCTCTTACCACTTCACTGACGATATAGTCGAGCTTAACGGGTATTTTTTGGAATTCTTTTTTATCAGATTGTTCGAGTTTAGCAAGCGACAAGAAGGTCGTGAGCATTCGAGAAAGTCTTTGGGATTCTTTAGCTATTATGCTCAGAAACTCCTTATTCTCTGGACTTACGCTTTCATCAGCAAGTAAAAGTTCGGCAAAGCCTTGTATGCTTGTTATTGGTGTGCGAATCTCATGCGACATCAGATTAACCATGTCACTGCGTAACTTTTCGTTTTCTTTGATTACAGTAATGTCGTCTATCACTACTAAAAAACATGCAGGTTTTCCGATTGATTCTGTAGCTTGGTCAAGTTTTTCATCAAGCGAAATTCTAACGAGCCTGATCTGGAGTTTTAAGGTTTTGCCAGTTTGTGGGAAAAACAATTCATTTTCGTAAGATTCACCAGTTTGAAGTATTCTTCTTAGTGCTAAACTCGGTTCGTTGAAAACCTCTGTCTTAAAACGCTCTAAGAGTTGAAATAAATCAATTTCTGCAAGACTTTGGTCTTTAAGTCCTGCTAATGAGCGCATTTGCGGGTTCATGTAAGCCAAGCTTCCGTCCAAATAAGCTACGGCAAAGGCTTCTTTGAAGTATGAAGTAGCTAGGATTCCAAAGGACTGCTCTTTTATGTTGCTTTTAACGAGTTTCAATAGATCAACTTTGCTTCGGGCGAAGTCTGCGGAAAGCATGTGCCAAGGAATTTTGTTTGAAAGCCCTCTTTTTCTGAGCTCTCGTCGTTGAAAGTTTCTTGCTAACTGATCGCTGACTGCCTCGAGCAAGTTTTTATCTTCGTCTTCAAAATCAGATGTGATTTCGACATACAAAACTCCTATTTCTTCGCCTTCAAAAATCAAAGGAACGGCAACCTGAGCATAGCCGTTTTCTCCTTTTAGAATTTTTGTTTCACGCTTTGCAAGAGTTTCTTCACACAGAGTTATTCTCTCGCGCCAGGCGGTTTGTCTTGTAGTGGTTGAGATGTCTAAATTCCTCAGCCCGCTTTTCGTTCTCCCAATAGGCTTCAACTGACCGTTTTCTAGATAAAAGATAATTGCTTCGGATATAGGAAGAGTCGTTTGAAGTAGCTTCAAAGTGCTTTCTATTCTTTGTTCTGCGGTTTTCGCATTGAATAGATAGCTAAACGAAGACAGCGTAGCTAACTTTTCGGTTAGGTCTTTATCTATTTCTTGAAGTTTTTTGAGATGGACTACAACAACAGGAAAAATGAATGCAAAGGCTACTTGTGTGAAACGAAAATCAACATCATAGAAGGCTTTGCCTATTAGACTAGCGGCGAGCCATATACCAATGAAGAAGCCAGCGAAGGGCAACATTTTCTTTATACCGACTTTTTCAGCTAAAACGCCGATAAAAGAAGCAAGTAGAAGAATCAGCAAAATCTCCCACCAAATCAATTCGGAAGTTCTTATTGAAAGCTTCTCCTGTAAGCCTTCGGGAATTCTGATTATTGCTTCAAGAAGAAATAATGCTACTACGGTTGCCGCTGCAGATAGGCTTGCGGAAACTAACGCCCTTTTTGCTTTGTTGATGAACATAGTTTGCGTTTTGTCTGGTTTCGAGATAGAAGCTTTGGGATAGTCATCTTCATCAACGAAACTATAGCATAAACCAAATAATTATGACGAATAATTTTTTCGATACCAAGTGTTTGAGGGTTTCAGATGTTTGGAGAATTCTTTTCTCTAGTAGAGCGTTTGAAAGAGCTTAAATGACAGGAGAACTTACGGGAATATTTTAGGATTCGTTCTTCAATTTTGTTTGAACGTTGTTTTATGCCTTCAAAAGATTTGTGCCGTTCAAGCAGGTGGTGAATGCAAGCGATAAGTCACTATGGCACTAATGCGAAAGTAGCCAGAAGTCTTTTTCTTCATAGTTGCCACATCCACCTTCTTCGACTCTTCCTATTCTGCCGGAGGTTGTTTTCCCCAAAACGACACGATTTTTCTTTACCAGAACGCCCTGAGCTTTGCATCCTCCTTCTCTGGCATTGCCGGAGATTATGAATACTGATGCGCCAATGTCTTTATACCTGTAATGCTTAACTATAATTTTTTCCTTACACTTTACACCACAATAGGTTGTCTCTAATTCACATGGAGGTATTACTTCCAAGGTTAACCTTTTCGTGCGGCCCCTTGTTGTGTAACTCAAAATGCATTTTGAGTCTTCCTCTATTAACTCAAACTTGTATTTACCAAGCCTAAAAGACTCTTTGACCTTCTGCCCATTCACTAAAATAGGCAGTGTCAACAAGAACAGCAAAAGAAGCAGAACCTGTTTTCTCATACTTTTATCTCCCAAAACCAAACTTGCTTTGAACGTCCGTAGTAATTTCGTTGACCACAAGCCATGTTTAAGCCATCCCAAACATCAATGTGATCACCTTGCTCACCACGCCCCCAAAAGTTTTGACAAAAGATAATACCTTTTTTGTTTAGAATATCTTTCAAGACTCTTTCTTCAAATGCCGATTCTTGCTCTCGGTTCTCTTTTATGTATTTCGTGGGAGAGCCAAGTGACTCTCTTCTGCTAGCCAATCTGCAAGCTCTTGTGTTCTAATTTTGTATGCTCTTCAAACCAACTAACATGCTCTTCGTGGTTTCCTAACAAACATCTTTCGGCGTCTCTATTCAACCAATCTGTAAGGGCTTTCGATTTGGTGGTTTCTTTGTTTTTAACCAATATTTTGGCCTTTGGAAACTTCTGGATTTGACAAAGAAAATCCGTTTAATGTAATCTGAAATTTCACATTTTGAGCGTCGTTGACAACTTGGTCGGTTCGTCTAGAGGCCTAGGACACCGCTCTTTCAAGGCGGAAACACGGGTTCGAATCCCGTACCGACTACCATTTTCAAACCAAAGCTCGAAAAACTAGCATCCTAATTTTTTGAAAATTCGCTTCGTTCAAAAGCGAATTTTTTTGTTTTTGGGTTTTATGAAAAGAGTTTTATTCATGCTTTTTCTTTTTGCATCTGGCGTTCAGAGTTTGTTAGGGCAAAGTGTGGAAAAAATCATAATCATACCTTTTGAGAACAAAAGCACCATAGACAATAAAGCTGAGTTTAACTGGATCGGAGAGGCTATAGCGAAATCTTTAACGGATATTTTGGCAAATTCCAAAGAAGCGAAAGTTATTGTAGGAGTTGTTTCCGACGAGGAAAGAAGATTACTCCAAAATCAATTGGGGATTTCTTCGGCAAGTGTCTTAAGTCTTGCGACTTCGTTGAAATTAGCTAAATTGGCTGATGCGACGATTTTGGTAGTTGGTGAATACAATGTTTTTCCCGCTCAAGGTGAAGTGGCAGCTACAGTGAGTATAAAGTCTAGACTCATCAGAATCAAAGAAGGTAGATTCCTTGAAGAGAACGAAAGAGGATTTTCAAAGCCTATAGATTTAAGCGATGCGTTAACAAAACTTCAAGATTTACAAGGTAAACTTGCTTACCAAGTTCTCTTGCGGACCTACACACAGCCGTTGCCATTCGCTGAAAGAGATTTTGTGAGAATATCGAACAAAATTCCTTCAAGGGCTTTCGAGGCTTATATCAAAGGACTTCTGTCTGCTTCTGATTCAGGATTGCGTGAAGCATTTTTGAGGAATGCAATTAGAATTTACGAGCAAGAGAAGGCTGAAAAAGGGGAAGTCGCTGATGATGCTAAAGTTTACTCAGATGCGATTTTGGAGCTTGGGTATCTTTACATGAATCAAGGAAAGTTAGATGAAGCCATAGAGTATCTTTCCAAAATCCCGGAGAGCGATTCTCATTATGAAGAAGCGGCACTTTTTATTGGTTCGATCTATTGGCGCCAGAAAAGCTACGAAAGAGCATTAGCAACCATGCGTTCAGTTGCCGAAAGTCTTCAACTGGTTGATATTTTCAACATGGTTGGTGCAATTGCCGTCGAGGCTTCACAAAGCGAGAAAAGAGATAAAAGAAAAAGTGCCGCACTTTTAGAAGAAGGTTTGAAGTTTCTAAAAACGGCCGTAGATTCATCACCAGAAAATACTCAGGCTCGTTTCAACTATGGGTTTGCATTGTTTCTCAATAAAGACTATGTGTCGGCGGCGGAAAATTTAACTCAGGTTGTTGCATCGAATCCATCGGATGGAGAAGCGTATTACATTCTTGCGAAAGCTTTGGAAGAGATGGAAGATAAACAAAAAGCGGCGGATTTCGATAACCAAGCCAGAAGATTTTTGAAAAGATATGCGGAACTAGAATCTTCGTGGCGAAGGGACAAAACCTTCTATATTCAAATGCGTTTCCGATTGCCTTCGAGAGAAGAGATTGGGGCAATGATTTTGGCAGAGAAAACAAAGAAACTTTCCAAACCTGAAAAGAGATTTGTAACCGAAGCTGAGAGGTTCCTAGAACAAGCAAAAGATTTCTATAAGAACGGGAACGATGAGCAAGCATTAAATTTACTGAGAAGAGTTTTAGCCATAGAGCCAATGACAGCCGAGGCGTATTTCCTAATCGGGCAGATTTATTTGCGCCAAGGTGAGATGGAGCAAGCTGTAGCTAATCTCAAGACCGCTCTTTTCTGGAATAATCAATTGATAGATGCCTACATTTCGTTAGGAAAGATTTTCATTGAAAAAGGAGATTGCTTGCAGGCGAAAAATCAACTGGAAGCGGCCAAAGAAGTTAATCCCGATAACGAAGAGGTCATAGCACTCCAAAGACAAGTAGAACGATGCAGTAGATAAGAAACATCCAGAGAATCAAAGCTAAATCCTATTGAGCTTTTATCCCGCCAAAACGGCGCTCACGGTTTTGAAAATCAATAATAGCTTTAAGAATCTCGGCTCTTCTGAAATCAGGAAAGAGAACCGGTGTTATGTAAATCTCGCTGTAAGCAATTTGCCAGAGGAGGAAGTTAGAAACTCTGTATTCGCCGCTAGTGCGAATCAAGAGATCAACTTCGGGAAGTCCGTATGTGTAAAGGTGTTTTTCGATTTCTTCTTCATTGAGTTCGTCTAGTGAGCGTCCTTCTTGCAAGAGTTTTTTTGCGGCTTTGCGTGCCGCTTCTGCTATCTCGGCTCTGCCACCATAATTGAGAGCGACGCTTAGAATCGTGCCTGTGTTGCTACTTGTTTTCTCTTCTGCTTGCCTTATCTGATTTTGAATGTCCGGAGCAAGCTCGCTGAGGCGCCCTATTGCTTGAAAACGAATGTTATTTTTGTGGAGTGTGTCTAACTCTTTTTTCAGGTAGTAGCGGAGCATCTCCATTAGACCAGAAACTTCTTCTTTAGGGCGCTTCCAGTTTTCGGTAGAAAAGGCATAAAGAGTTAGAGCCTTTATTTGAAGGCGGGCACAGGTATCTAGGATAGCTCTTACGGATTCCGCACCTTCACGATGACCTTGAAGGCGGGGCTTGCCGCGCATTTTAGCCCAACGCCCGTTCCCGTCCATGATTATTGCTATATGCTTCGGAAGTCGCTTCAAATCTATTCTTTCGAGAAGTTCGGCTTCTTGTGAGTTCTCTTCGATAATTCCAACAAAACTTTTCAGCATCTCAAGTGCCTTTCTTCGATTTTGGTTACCGCCGATAAATTTATTTTCCCGTAAACATGCGGATAGAATTCTCCATCGGTCGAAGGCTCAATGACGACTTTAGCATTCAACCGATGCGGATTTATGCTTAAGATTATAACCTTTTCTGCTTCAGAAAAATATCTTTCAAGCACCTTCTCCAATTGATATTTGTAGCTACAATGAATGAAACCTTCAACTTTGAGGCTTTGTGCTTCGTATTCAACTTTGTCTTTGAACTCTTCCCAAACTTTCGGCAAAACTACGTGATAAATAAGCATTTTCTTACAAAAATCCCGTTCTTTTTTAATCGTAAGAAACCTTCAGTAAGGTCAATCCGTGAGGTGGAGCTGTTTGTCCTGCTAGTTTTTTGTTGCCTGTCAAAAGAGCTTCTTTGATTTGAGCGATTTCTTTCTCGTTTCTACCGACTTCAAGAAGTGTCCCGACGATTGACCGCACCATGTAGCGAAGAAAACCGTCGCCAGTTATGTGAATTTCAATTATCTCGCTCATGGCGCGTTTATCGTAATAAGTTTCGAGTTTTGCTTCGATGATTTTTCGCATTTTGCTTTTCGCAGTGCTTTCTGATGATGAAAATGCGCTCCAATCATGCTTTCCTACAAAAACTTTCAATGCTTCGCTCATTTTTGATATGTCCAGCGGACGAGTCTCGTGAAGAGCGTATCGAACCCAAAACGGTGAAATTACAGGTGCGTTTATGATGCGATAGACATAGGTTTTGCTTTTTGCTGAAAACCGGGCATGGAAATTTTCCGGAACTTCTTCGACGTCTAAGATTCTTAAATCTTTTTCGAGATTTGCGTTTATAGCTTTTCGGAGTTTTTCTGGTGTGAAAGGTTTTGTGAGTTTAACATTTGCGACCTGTCCTTCAGCGTGAACGCCAGCATCGGTTCTTCCAGAGCCGTAAACATGGACTTTTTTGCCTTCGAGTAGCGATAAAACTCTTTGAAGTTCGCCCTGAACGGTGCGCTTGTTTTTCTGAATCTGCCATCCGTAAAAGTCGGTTCCGTCATATTGTATCAGGAGCTTGAAATTCGCCATTTTACCGCTTTACTCTCTACCTTCTGCTTCCGGGTTTAACAGCCGGAATGTTTTGTTTGCATAGAGGGCATTCTTCAGGCTTGTAAGTTGGGACTTCAATGCTTACTAGACTGATTTGCGGAACTCCAACGTTAGCCTTTCCACCTGAGCGATCAATAATGCAAGCCGCCGCTTTTATCGAAGCTCCATTTTCTTGCAAGGCTTGCATGCATTCTTTTGTTGAGCCACCAGTTGTTATTACATCTTCAACAATCAGAATTTTTTCGCCGTTTTTGACGGAAAAGCCGCGTCTTAAAGTCATTTTGCCGTTTTCTCTTTCAGTCCAAATGAATCTGGCATTTAGGGCTTCAGCAACTGCATAGCCTATAATCAAACCGCCGATTGCTGGCGAAGCGACGGTTTCAATATCTTCATTGACTTTTTCCGCAATCATTTGACCGAACATTTTTGCATCCGAAGGCATTTGCAAAGCTAAAGCGCATTGCAAATAAGTCGAACTGTGCAATCCGCTTGAAAGGATAAAATGTCCTTTCAGAAGGGCACCGGTTCTTTGGAAATGTTCAAGTATGAAATCCATAAAACGTCTTTATCCGAAAAGTTTGAGCCTAAAAGTTCCGGCTTGCAAGTTAAAGAGAAATAGCAGATGCTGTTTTTTCTTTTTTGGGCGACACCGTATAATTTTATTTTTTAAGTCTAAACTTCGCAAAAAGGGGAAGTCAACAGATGGCAGAACAATTTGATGTAACGATAATCGGCGCGGGACCGGGTGGTTACGTTGCCGCAGTGCGCGGCGCTCAACTCGGATTGAAGGTTGCTATCGTGGAGAAAGAAAAGGGTGGCAGATTAGGCGGAACTTGCGGCCTTAGAGGTTGCATTCCAACGAAAGCCTTGCTCAATGCGGCTCATCTTTACGAAAAGGCTCGGCATTTTGAAGAGTTTGGTTTGAAGGTCGAAGGTTTAGGCTACGACTGGGCGAAAGTTCAAAAATACAAAAACGATGTCGTTGCAAAGAACTCAGCAGGCGTTTCTTATTTGATGAAGAAAAACAAAGTAGCTGTTTTCAATGGTTTTGGGAAAATCGTTTCGCCTAGAAAAGTTGAGGTTTCATACGATAACGGCAAAAAAGACACCATAGAAACAAAGAATATCATCATTGCCACTGGTTCGGTTTGTCGTCCCATTCCGGGCTTTGAAACCGATGGCAAGCAAGTCGTAAATTCGGATCAGATTTTAGAAATAGACAGAGTGCCGAAGAGCTTAATCGTGATGGGAGCAGGCGCTGTAGGGGTTGAATTTGCCAGCGTTTTTGCTCGCTTTGGTTCTGATACGACGATTATCGAGCTTTTGGATAGAATTGTCCCAGTCGAAGACGCAGAAGTTTCAAGAGAGCTTGAAAGAAGTTTCAAAAAGCGTGGAATCAAAGTGCATACGGGAATCAAACTAGACAAGATGCAGAAGATGAAATCTTGCGTTAGAGTCTCTGGAAAAGACTCAAAAGGCAATGACGTAAGTTTTGAAGCTGAAATGCTCCTTGTTGCCGTCGGGAGAATGCCTTACACGGAAGGACTGGGACTAGAAAATACAAAAGTGGTTGTAAACAAGCGCGGAACTATAAAGGTCAACGAATTTTGCGAAACAGATGAACCCGGCATTTATGCAATCGGCGATGTGATTGATACTGCGTGGCTGGCGCATCTTGCATCGAAGGAAGGGATTTTGGTTGTGGAAAAGATCGCAGGAAAGCGTGTTGAGCCGATAAATCATCGTTTAGTGCCGAATTGCACTTATTGCGATCCAGAAGTCGCATCTGTTGGGCTTACAGAAGCAAAGGCGAGAGAACTTGGTTACGACGTAAAGGTTGCGAAATTTCCGTTTTCTGCAAGCGGCAAGGCGAGGATTCTGGGCGAGACAGAAGGCTTTGTCAAAATCGTCGCCGAGAAAAAATATGATGAAGTTTTAGGCGTGCATATCATAGGGCCACATGCGACAGAGCTTTTGGCTGAGGCTTGCGTTGCAATGACGCTAGAAACAACGGCTGATGAACTCGGACGAACAATACATGCGCATCCGACTGTTTCCGAAAGCATTATGGAAGCGGCTGAGGGCATTCATGATTTGACAATTCATCTATGAAGTGATTTCGCAAGGCGGTAAATGCTTTACTTATCTCAAATCATTGGCAAACCTGTTTTTGACGCTGAAGGCGAAAAAATCGCTACAATCAACGATTTGGTAGTCCGCTACGGCGAAGAAGACTATCCGCCAATTATAGGTTTGGTTGCGAGATACAGACGACGTAACTTTTTCGTTCCATGGGCGAAGATTTCGGAATTCGGCGAAGGCGGTGCGAAAATGAACACCGACGTTCTCGATCTTCGCCCTTTTGCGCGAAGAGAAGGCGAGGTTTTGCTCGCAAAAGATGTTTTGGACAAACAGTTGATTGATGTTGACGGCAAGAGAGTGGTTCGCGTCAACGATGTTCAGTTAATCGAGGTTGGCGATAAATGGCTGGTTGCTGGTGCTGATGTGAGTATTCACGGCTTTTTAAGACGTCTTTTGCCTGCTGGTGTTTATCCGAATTATCCTGTCGAAGTTATTGATTGGGCTGATGTTGGCTATCTTGCAACAGATACGCCAACAGCGGCTGTGCAACTGAAAATCTCAAAAGACAAACTTTCGCGCCTTCATCCTGTCGAGATTGCTCAATTAGCAGAGTCACTATCGCCTATTCACCGAACCGAGATAGTTGAATCTTTGGACAATGAAATTGCGGCAGAAACGCTCGAAGAGATGTCGCCTGAAAATCAAGCTCGCATTTTGGAAGAGATGGACGAAGAGCGCGCTGCTGATATTTTGCAAGAAATGTCTCCCGACGATGCGGTTGATGTTTTGGGCGAGATGGACGCAGAGAAAGCGCAAGAGCTTTTCAATTTGATGGAAGAAGAAGAAAAAGCCGACGTAGCCGAATTGATGACCTTCAAAGAAGGCACTGCGGGCGGTTTGATGACTACAGAGTTTGTTGTATTTCCCAAGAATATAACCGTTGCTCAGGCGATTGCGAGACTTAGGGAAATGGCACAAACGCCTAACATGATTTACTACATCTACGTTGTTGAAGAAGAAGGTTCATGGAAATTGTGTGGTGTTTTATCTTTACGCAAATTGATACTTGCCGATCCGACGTTGCCACTTGAAAAAGTGATGAGAACCAACTTTCAATATGCGCATCCTGACGATCCAGCCGAAGAGGTGGCAAGAAAGATTGCTGAATATAACTTGCTTGCTCTTCCCGTTGTTGACGATTGGGGAGAGATTGCTGGGATAGTAACTGTAGATGATGCAATGGAAATTCTCTTGCCTAAAGGTATTAAAAGCAAACTGCCTAGATTTTTTGGTTAATCAATCGCTGACGAAATTCACAAAGCACAGAAAATTCTCTGCCGTCTGTTTGAATTTCTCGAGTTGCTCTTTTTCCCAGTCGTCATTTTTTCCCATTTCTTTCGCCATCAACCGTGCAACTTTCGGGGCTATTTCAACAGCCGCTTTTGCATCTAGAAAAAGCGAGCGTGTTCTTCGAGAAAGGACGTCTTCTAGAGTTAGAGCCATTTCTTTGCGCACTGCCCATACGATTTCCGCAGCCATATAGGGCAAATTTTCGTGTAGTTGCTCTGCGTAAGTTTCGTTTTGATTTGCAATTTCCTGAATCTCTTTTGCGTCGGAGCCGTAAATGCTCAATCGGTTTCTTTCAAGGTCTTCTGTGAAGTTTTCAACGTAGCCATGAATTTTCAGGTTTTTCGTGACACATCTTCGGGCAGGAAGTTCGGCAAGAGACGCCGCTAAGTCAATCGTTTTTTCCGCCATTTTTCGATAAGTTGTCCATTTTCCACCAGTCAAAGTTAGTAATTTGTGTTTGTCAACTTCGATGAAGTAGTCGCGAGAAACTTTAGCGGTTTGTTTCGATTTATTGATGTCAACAAGTGGTCTGATGCCTGCAAAAACGCTATAGATTCTTAAAGGCGCTTGCCTGAAATGAGCGCAGTAGGTTTCCAAGAGAAATTCTACTTCTTCCTTGAAGGCTTTTGGCTCGATTTCGATTTTCTTTGTTGGAGTGTCTGTTGTCCCGATAATCACGCGGTCAAGCCATGGAATAGCAAAAAAGACTCTTTTATCGGTTGTTTTCGGAATAAGAACTGCGTAATTCGATTCAAGAGAAGATTTATCTAGAACCAGATGCGCACCTTGACTGGGCGAAATCAATTCAACAGCCGTTTTGTCGGACATTTTTCTTATAGAATCACAAAAAGCTCCCGTTGCATTGATTACGATTTTTGCTTTTGCGTAAAAAAGCCTGCCGGTTTCTTCATCAATGAATTCAACTCCGTCAATAGCGCCTTGCGTGTTTTTCGATAGGGCGAAAACTCTTGCATAATTCAAAACGGTTGCACCTAACTTAACGGCTGTTTTCACCAAACTTATCAAAAGCCTTGCATCGTCGAATTGCCCATCTGAATAGATGACGCCGCTTTTGATATTCTCTGTTTGCAAAGTCGGCACGAGATTGAAGGCTGTTTTGCTTGAGACAATTGCAAACCTTTTGAAACTCGAAGAATGGGACATAAGATCATAAAGTTTCAAACCGCATGAGTAGAAAAGTAGTTCGGGAAAGCTATAACATGGCACGAGAAAATCGAGTCGGCGGACGATATGAGAAGCATTTTTGTGTAAAATTTCTCTTTCTTGTAGAGCTTCTTTAACCAATCGGAATTGTCCGCTTTTCAGGTAGCGGACTCCGCCGTGAATAAGCTTTGTTGAACGCGAAGATGTGCCTTTACCGAAATCTTCTTTCTCTAAAAGCAAAACCTTATAGCCTCTTGAAGCGGCATCAACAGCACAGCCAACGCCGCTACATCCACCGCCGATAACGATGATGTCCCAACATTTTTCATCTTCTATGCGGGAAATCATTTGGTCGCGATTCACTTTCTATGAAAACCTCTTTCGATGTCTTTGATTGTTAAGCGAAGTATTATCGGTCTTCCGTGCGGGCATGTTGCAGGTGACTCGGTGCGTAGAAGATTATCAATCAGCCATTGCATTTTTTCAGTTGTGAGTTTCGTGTTTACTTTGATTGCGGCTTTGCATGCAAGATGCGCCGCTATTTCGCTCGTGAGATTTTCGCGGAATTTTTTTGAAGCCTTAGAACTTTCTCCTTCAGATGAAATCGCTGATAAAAGCTCTAAAAACATGCTCCTAACTTCAGAAGGCGGCACATCAGCAGGCACAGCCTTTATGACAACAGTTCTACCTGAAAGCTTCATCACTCTGAAGCCGCATTTTTCAAGCTCTTCTTCGATTAAGTTAAAGATTTCCATCTCCGCTGGTGAAAGATCAATAGTTTCAGAAATCAACAGGTTTTGAATTTCGATTTTGGTGCCGCGCGCACGGAATTTTTCAAACAAAATCCTTTCATGCGCAACATGCTGATCAATTAGAAGCAGACCTTGATCGTCAACAGCAACAATGTAGCTTTCTCTGATTTGTCCTAGGGGAATGATCCTATTTGCCTCTAGTGATTTCGGCTCTTTTAGTTTGCTTGCTATCGAAGGTAGCGGAATGCTGGGAGTTTCTATTGATTCAACAAAATTTTCATTGGCTGATTTTGAGAAATCTTTCAGCGCTTTATCCGAAACTGCCGATTTTGCGTTTGCGACTCGTTCTGATTCTAAAATGCCTTCGGTTTTCTTCGGAGTTTCGGATATTTTCTGCTCGGTTATATCTTCTAGGACCGAGATATTTGCGCCTTGAGTTGTTTCAGAGCCTTCCGAAGAGCTTTCTGAAATTGCTTTTTGCTTAAGTTCAGATGAAAAGATCGGTAGTTCAGGCATTTTTTCAGCTGTGCCTTCTGTTTTCGGAGCATACAAGGTATCTAAGAGGCTCAAGGTTTCTTTTGATGGGACTTGAGATGAAGAGATTTGAGAAGTTTTGAAATCACGACCTGGTGGGATTTCGCTTTCAATGCTTTTTGCTTTCGATTCGATGGGATTTTTGAATAAGCTCAAACTTTGGCGAATGGTTTGAATGACTGTTTCCTTGACAGCATCGGCGCGGCGAAATCGGACTTCGATTTTTGCAGGGTGGACATTGACATCAACTTCTTCGCAAGGCACTTGCAGGAATACGAAGGCGACCGGATATGCTCCTTGCGGTAAAACGTGACGATAGGCTTCAGCGATAGCAGATTGAATAATGCGGTCTTTGACAAAACGTCTGTTGACAAAGGAAAGCTGGCGGTCGCGGCTTGAGCGTCTTTCATGCGGTGCTGAAACGAAGCCAGAAATCTTCGCAAGAAACTCGTTCCCGCCTTCAATCGGGAGAAGATTTTCAACTAATCCCGCACCAAAAATCTGAAAGATTCGCTCTTTCAAACTCTTTGCTGGAGCTAAATTCAATACTTCTCGCCCTTGATTAACTAGAACAAATGAAACTTCAGGATAAGCCAAAGCATATTGTTCAACAACTGCCGTTATGTAGTGATTTTCTGTTGGTTCAGCACGCATGAATTTTCTTCGTGCTGGTGTGTTGAAAAAGAGGTCTTTGACTGTAACGGTTGTGCCTACGGGTCGCGCCGCTTGATGAACGTCAATCAAACGTCCGCCTTCGATTGAAACTTTTGTCGCGGCTGTATCTTCTTCCGTTTTAGTGACGAGTTCGACTCTTGCAACGGATGCAATCGAAGCTAGAGCTTCGCCTCTGAATCCTAGTGTTTGGATTCTTGACAAATCTTCGAGCGTGCTGATTTTAGATGTTGCATGTCTTTCAAAACAATTTATAGCGTCATCGCGACTCATTCCGCATCCGTCATCGGAAACTCTCATCAAACGTCGCCCGCCCGCCTCGATTTCTACTCTTATTCTCTTTGCGCCTGCATCGAGGGAATTTTCAATTAACTCTTTGATCACAGACGCAGGTCTCTCGACAACTTCACCAGCCGCTATTTGACTTGCCAAGATTTCAGGCAAAATTTTGATCTTGTTCATAGCGAAAGACTAACTCATTATTTAACCACAGGAGAAGCAAAATATACCAAATTTTTTCAACTCTGCGTGTTCGCTTTGGAAATAAAACTGACACTTTGTAAGGAAAACGGGCATTCTCCGTGTTAAAATAATTTTTCAAATTTTGCTCAAAGACGAAATTATGATAACAGGAAACGAGATAAGAAGTAGGTTTCTGAAGTATTTTGAAAAAAAGGGTCACAAGATAGTCAAATCGTCGCCATTGCTTCCTGCAAATGATCCCACGCTTCTTTTCACGAACGCAGGCATGAATCAGTTTAAGGATGTATTCACAGGGCTGGAGAAACGAGATTATAAAAGAGCTGTTAGCGCGCAAAAGTGCATCAGGGCAGGTGGTAAACATAACGATTTAGATGAAGTTGGGAAAACAGCACGTCATCATACGTTTTTTGAAATGCTCGGAAATTTCTCCTTTGGTGACTATTTCAAAAAGGAAGCCATCGAGTTCGCATGGGATTTTCTGGTTAATGAATTGAAACTCGATGTCAACCGGCTCTGGTTTACGGTTTTCGAGGGCGACGATGAAATACCTGCTGATGATGAAGCAAGAAGATACTGGCAGGAAGTTGGAGCCCCGCCTGAAAGGATTTTGGGCTTTGGTAGAAAAGATAACTTCTGGCAAATGGGAGAAACAGGTCCTTGCGGTCCTTGCTCTGAAATTCATTACTACACAGGTGAAGAGCCTGAAAATCCACAAAAAAACCGAGCTGAACTCGTCAATGCACCTGAAGGCGATACAACGATTGAAATCTGGAATCTGGTTTTCATGCAATTCGATAGGCAGGAAGTCTCAAAAGGCGTTTATGAATTGAAGCCTTTGCCTGCACCTTCGGTTGATACGGGCATGGGACTTGAAAGAATAACTGCCGTTATGCAGGGCGTTAAATCGAATTACGAAACCGATTTGATAAAACCGATAATTGAGCGAACAGCAGAACTAACGGGCAGGAAATACGAAAGCGATACGATTGAAGGTTTTGCAATGCGTGTCATTGCTGATCATGCGCGCGCTACTGCATTTGCCATTGCCGATGGCATCTTGCCGGGAAACGAAGGACGAAATTATGTTTTGAGAAAAATCATGCGTCGTGCGATCTATCAGGGCAGAGAACACCTCAACATGAAAAAACCTTTCTTTTACGAGGTTTGCAATTTTGTTGTTGATTTAATGAAGGAGACTTATCCTGAACTAGAGGCACAACGAGAGTTTATCTTAAAAATGACAAAGCTAGAAGAAGAACGCTTTGGAAATACCTTGACAGTCGGACTTGAAAAGCTAAAAGAGATTTTCGCAGATGGCAAAAAGCCAGACTTTATCGAACTTGCAAGGCTTTATGATACATTCGGAACGCCGCGCGATCTAATTCGGGTTCGCTTGGCTGAAAGCGGAGTAGAAATTGACGAAGAAACTTTCAACGAAGAATTCGATAAAGCCTTGCAAGAAATTCAAAAGCAAAGTGACATCGGTAAAACAGAAAGAAAGTCTGTTATAAGTCCAATCTATCAAGAAGTAGCTGAGAAAGTCGGAGCGAGTGTCTTTCGCGGATACGAGACAACCAAGCTCGAAGAAGCAAAGGTTTTGGCTTTGATTAAATCCGAAAGGGAAGTTGAATTTTTAGATGAAGGCGAAGAAGGCTTGGCGGTTTTGAATGAAACACCTTTTTATGCTGAAGCCGGCGGGCAAGTCGGAGATACAGGAATTTTCGTTAATCAACATGTCAAAGCAAGAGTTGTTGACACTTTTGCGCCTGTTCAAGGTTTGATTTTGCACAAAGTAAAGGTTGAGAAAGGAAAGCTAAGGGTTGGTGATACGGTTTCGGCAGTTGTTGATGAAGAAAAACGCGATGCTACGAGACGAAATCATACTGCGACGCATCTTGTTCATGCCGCTTTGAAGGAGGTTTTAGGCTCTCACGTCAAACAGGCTGGCTCTGTTGTTGCGCCTAACTACTTGCGTTTCGACTACACTCATTATCAACCTTTGACAGAGGAAGAAATTTGCCAAATCGAGGATTTGGTAAATTCTTACATTCTTCGCAATGAGCCTGTAAGAACCGAGATAATGTCACTTGATGAAGCCTTAAATTGCGGTGCAGTCGCTCTTTTCGGCGAAAAATATGGTTCACAAGTGAGAGTTTTAAGTGTTGGCGACGGGAGTTTTTCAAAAGAGCTTTGCGGAGGAACGCACGTAAGGGCTACAGGAGACATCGGGGCTTTCAAGATAATTTCAGATGAAGCGATTGCTTCGGGAGTTAGACGTTTGCGTGCAATCACCGGATTTGACGTTTATAACCGTCTTCGAGAAGACGAAAGGATTATTGAAAAGTCTCTTGAGGTTTTGAAAACTCAACGTAACAGGTTGCCTGAAGCGATAGAGAAATTACAGGAAGAGATAAGGAGACTCAGGCGTGAAAATGAAGATTTGAAATTGAAGTTGGCAACAGGAGCGAACATTAGCGAATCATCTGACGGTGAAAGAAATATAAATGGCATTAAAGTTTTGACCAAGATTGTCGAAGGACTCGACAAAAGTTCGATGAGGCATCTTTCCGATACTCTTTTAGCCAAACTGAAATCGGGAGTCGTAGTTTTGGGAAAAAGAGACGATGGTAAGGTTTCGATCATCGTTAGAGTTTCCAATGATTTAACCGACAAAATCAAGGCAGGCGCAATCATAAGGCAAATAACGCCGATTGTTGATGGGCGCGGCGGCGGAAGAGAAGACATGGCCGAAGGCGGCGGCACTAACACGGAAAAATTAGAAGATGCACTGAAGGCAAGTTACGAAGTCATCGAAGAGATGCTTCGAGGCTAGCTTTTTTCAGAGGTTTTAGAGGCTTGCAAGAGTTCAATCTGGAGTAATTTTTGATAATCTTGCGGTGTGTCAATGTCAACTGAAGGCTCTTCCGCTGAGATTGTTTGAGTGAAATCCTTGTATTTTTCAATCAAAGGTTTTGCACCTTCTTTAAGCGGAGATTGCAAAATTTCGTCGAAAAGCAGATGCGAAAACAGCACCGGAACGCCGTAAGTTCCTGAATACTCACATGCAACTATCAAAGGATTTTTCTCTCGAAAAGTTCTAATAAGTTTTCTGATGAGTTTTGCTTCAACCAAAGGCTGGTCGCAGAGCATCACCACAACGGCTTCGATATTTTGATGAGCTTGTTTTGACTTTTGGAGCAATCTTCTCAAACCTGATTTGAGCGAGGACATCATGCCTTCTTTGTATTTTGAGTTTCTTACAATCTCAATCGGCAAATCGCATACGTGCCTTTTTAGCGCTGCGTAGTTTGCGCCCAAAACTACATAAACCTTTTGGCATCCGGTTTGAAGTGCTGTTTCGATGGTTTGTCTCAAAAAAGTTTTTCCACGAAATTCCAAAAGTTGTTTTGGTCGTCCAAGCCTAGTTGAAGAACCTGCGGCGAGTATGATGATGCCGATCTTGCTAGTATCTTCCATAAATCGAGCCTGTTCGGTTTCGTAAATTCGTTCCGCTACGCCCTTTCGACACAGCAATTATTTCTGCAACTATTGAAAGTGCTATCGTTTCCGGCGTGTCTGCGCCTAGATCTAATCCGACAGGAGAGTAGAGTTTGTCTTTCTTGACTTTGGCAGAAGAAGCCATTTCAGAGAGAAGTTGCTCAGCGCGCCTTTTAGGTCCCAACATTCCTATATAAAAACAGTCCGACTGAAGGGCCTTTTCCAGAATGATTCGGTCTTGTTCGTAGTTATGAGTCATTATTACTACGGCGAGGTTTTCATCCTGAAAAATTTTTGCGTCCAGATTTTCAGCTCTGACGACCGAGATTTCATCAGCTTCTGGGAATCTTTCTTTGCTTGCGAAGGCAGGGCGATGGTCAATTACCGAAACTGTCCAACCTAATTGTTTGGCGATTTTGACGACTGGCAAAGCGTCATATCCAGCGCCAAAAATTAGTAGTTTAAGGGGCGGAGTGAACTTTTCAATGAAAAATTCATATTCAGCTTCATTCAGCCTGAAAGTTTCTAGTTTTTGAGGTTGCTTTTGGTTGAAGAAATTTTCAATTGTTTCTTTGAGAGCTTCTGTTTGTGCGATTTCTTCGTTTAGATTCTCAAAGGAAAAACCTTCGTTGCGGTTGTAGCAGATTCTTCCACCGATTTGACCATTGTTTTCCGAGCCTACGAGCGTTGCGACTACTTGAGTTTCTCTTTTTTCGATGGATTTTCTAAGTGCTTCTACGATTAGGCTCTCACTACTTTGATAGATTGGCTCAACCAGCACCTTGACGATTCCCTTACAGCCCATGTTGAGCGAGAAAATAGAAGATTCGTCTTGTGTTGTGTCGTATAAGAAAACAAAAGGTTTTTCAAGAGAGCGAGATTGTTTGATTCTTTCTAGCAAGTCGGCTTCGAGGCATCCGCCGGAAATCATTCCAAAGAATTCGTCGTTTGAGCTAATAAGCATTCGAGCGCCCGGAAGACGATAGCTTGAGCCTTTTACGTCAACAACTGTGACTAAAAAGACTTTTTCATTAGGCTCAAGTTCAGAGATTTTCTGAAGAATTTCCCGAATCTCTTTCATCTCATCCGAAAATTTTTTCCGGTGTAATCGGCAATTCGCGAATTCGCTTTCCTGTTGCATGGAAAACGGCGTTGGCAACTGCGGCAGGGATGCCAACCATGCAAAGCTCACCCATGCCCTTGATCCCAAGTGGATTGACGATTTTGTCTTCTTCTTCTATAAACTCAGTTGTTATCTCGTGTATATCGGCATTTACGGGGAAGTGATATGTTGCCAGATCGGTTGTTATCATTTTGCCGTAGCGGTGGTCAATCTCAGTAACTTCCTGAAGCGCCATTCCGATTCCCCAAACTACACCGCCCATTTCTTGAGAATGTGATGTCTTCGGATTGACAATCTTTCCGCAAGCCGTCGTTTCAACAACACGCGTTACTTTGATAATGCCCAAATCTTCGTCAACTTTGACTTCGACAAATTGCGCTCCATGAGCGAGTGTTCTATATTTCTGTCGTTCTGATGAAGGAGTAGCTGTATAGACTTCGGTAATTTCCGAAAGCCCATGTTTTTTCATGATTTCGGCGATGGAAACAGCTTTTGACGGATCGGATTTCAAACGCAAGAACCCTTCTGACATTTCTACGTTTTCCGGATTTGTGTCCGGAAGCATGTCTGATGCAAGGCTGAGTAATTTCTTCTTTATTTGCAAAGCGGCACCGTAAGCGGCAGTGCCGACAGAAGCAGTTGTGAAAGAACCGCCTTGCATCGGTGCATCAGGCATTTTGCTGTCGCCTAGGCTGAATTTTATTCTTTCAGGCGGTAGTCCTAAAAACTCTGCTGAGATTATCGTGATTGTTGTGTAAGTTCCAGGTCCGATGTCTGCGGTTGCGCTTTCAACTGTTGCGGTGTTATCGGCTTTGTAAGTGATTTTTACAGATGCAGGCAACATGAAAGCGCCCCAGATGCCTGTTGCCATTCCCCAGCCGACTAACCAACGCCCATCTCTCATCGAGCGAGGCTCGAATTTTCTTTTCTCCCAACCGAACATAGAAGCGCCTTTCAGGTAGCATTCGCGCAAGGCTTTGCTTGAGAAGGGCCGGCCGGTTTCGGGATCGGTTTCGGCATAATTTATGAGCCGAAGTTCTAGCGGATCGATTTTTAGTTCGTAAGCAAGTTCGTCTAGAGCCGATTCCAAAGCGAATGCACCTGAGACCATTCCGGGAGCGCGCATCCATGTTGGCGTCGGAAGGTCTAGTTTTGCGATTTTGTAAGGCGTATCGTAGTTTGGACAGTTATAGAGACTGCGCCCGAAACTGTTGGGCGTTTCCGTGAAGTCTTCAAAACTTGAAGAATTTGTTATGGCTTCATGTATGATTGCTTGAAGTTTTCCGTCTTTTGTAGCGCCGATTGAGACCTTTTGCCATGTGTAAGGACGATAGCCGTGGCCTGTGAACATTTGGCGGCGGGTGTATGCAACTTTCACAGGACGATTTAGTTCTTTCGATGCAACCGCCGCAAGAAAAGGATAATACTGCGGATTCAAAGCCGAACCGAAAGCTCCGCCCACAAACGGGCAGATAACGTGAATTTTCTCTTTTTCAAGTCCGAAACTTTCGGCAAGATGGGCTTGCATTTGCTTGACACCTTGAGTTTTGACGAAGATTGTTAGATTATCGCCTTCCCAATATGCGATAGCGGCATGAGGTTCAAGCGGATTATGATGCTCGATTGGAATAATGTATTCTGCTGTGACTTTCACGGGCGATTCTTCAAAGGCTTTTTGAGGATTGCCACGAGTTTTTTCCGAGCGCGCTTGTTTAATGGAGGTAGCTTTGAGCATGTCGGTTTCGCTTTTTTCAGCTTTGTATTCAGCTTTGACGAGTTGCGCGGCATAACGCGCTTGCTCGAACGTTTCAGCAACTACAAAGGCAATTGGCTGTCCATTGAAAAATATACGGTCGGATTGTAAAGCAACAAAGCCATCGTTGGACTTAGATTTTGGTGTGTTCAGATGTGTGTAAACCTTCAAAACGCCCGGTTGTTTCTCCGCTTCGGAAGTGTCAATTTTAGTAATCTGGCCTTTTGCGATTGTGCTTTGAACGATGTATCCATAAGCCATGTTTTTAAGTTGAAATTCTGCCGAGTATTTCGCAGTTCCAGTGACTTTAGCAATGCCATCAACACGGCTCATTTCTTTGCCGATATATTTTCCCATTTTTGCCCCGCTCCTTGATTTGAGATAATTTTAGCAAGCAAATTCAATGCCTACAAACTTTAGCTGATAGCTTTTAGCTGATAGCTTTTAGCCAATAGCTTTTAGCTAATAGCTTTCTCGCCTTTAATCAAGGTTGCCTTGACGCTGAATCTGAAACTCATGTCGCCGTATTCTTCATCAATTAGCCTTGCGAGCATTTCACAAACACCGCTTTTTTGCTCTTCTTCGAGAAAATTCAGCCAGTTTGGTAAGAAGAATCTCGAAACAAGCACAGAGTTTATTAGTTCTGAACCGTTTCGATACTCGAAGATTTCGTTTGAGGTGTAGCTTCTGACGTGCTTTAGACCGGCTTCTTTGCTTATTTTCTCAACGCAGGAAACTGTCGGGAAGGATTCTATAAGTTTTGCCGCTTCCTGACCATCCATGCCCAATCCTTCGTTGAAAAGCACTTCCCAAAGAAAAGAAAAAACTTCTCCGAAACTCCCAGCGGTAACCGTGAAAAAAGCAACCTTGCCACCGTCTTTTGAAAATCCGATGATTTCTTCAACGAACGAAGGCAGGTTTTCGTATTCAATGAAACTGGCGTCGGCCAGAACAACATTAAATTTTTCATCGGTGATTTTATCTGTTGTGAAAAAAACGTCTGCTTTCAGGACGCTTGCCTTGCTTTGGGCGATTGAAAGTTTATGGTGATCGTCGCAGGTTGCGAAAAGTTTTGTTTTCTCATTGAGTCTTTCTCGAAGTGCGAGAACATGGCCGCCTGTTCCGGCGTTGACGTAGAGGATTTTTTCGTCGTCATCAGAAAAAACCATGTGTTTGTCGAGCAAATTTGCAAATCGTTGTGTCCATTCTTGCTCGACGTATAGGTCGTGTAGGAATGCTAATTCTCTTCGGTCAATCTGGTTCATCTTTTCTTAATTATGTCACAGACGCAAAGGCAAGGTGTAATTAACTCTTTACCAAACTTCTAGTGTGACTGAGAAATTCTCAAAAGAGATTGAGGAAATTTTAGGCTTGTTTTTCGCTTTTGATCTTCGGTTTTTTGGTTTATAATTTCAGCATCTCAAATTCCTAAAAAGAGGCTTTGAAAATGAAACTGTCGGCACTGCGAAGGTCTGAGATATACCGAAGGTTTATTTCTACAGCCCGGCAAAGGTCGCTTTTTCAAAATCGGAGCCTTTTGCTTTGCAAGCTTAAGCAAGCAATTGAAGAAACGAATTCTGTTTCGATAGAGAATGTCAAAATCTATCTGAAGAGACTGCCGAAAGAGCTTGACGGTTTCAGAATTGTTCATCTTTCCGACATTCATCATAGCCCTTTTACTGGAATTGATTACATTTCAGGTATTGTAAAGATTTCCAATTTTCTAGAGCCGGATATTTTCGTTTTGACAGGAGATTATGTTTCGCACGAGGTTGAATACATCGAACCTGTGGCAAGGGTTTTGGGACAATTGCGGGCAAAATATGGCACTTATGCTTGTTTAGGAAATCATGATCACTGGACAAATGCGAATTTAGTGGTTGAGCATTTCAATCGCGTTGGGATCAGAGTTCTCAATAACGAAGGTTTTCGATTTAGGGCGAATGATGCTGAATTTTGGCTCTGCGGTGTTGACGATTACATGGTTGGGAAAACTGACATTAAATCGGCTTTGAAGGGTTCGAGAGAAGATGAATTCAAGTTGTTATTAGCGCACAATCCGCAAGTAGTGCGTTTTGCGGTCCGTCATGGTGTTGACTTAATGTTAAGCGGTCACACACACGGCGGGCAGATAAGGCTCAAGCCCAAAAGAAAATACTTCCCGCGCAGGCTCAAAGACGGTCTGCTACGCTATCATGATACGCAAGTTTACATAACTCGCGGTATAGGCACAGTCATCGTGCCTCTTCGCTATCAATGCCCGCCTGAGATTTCACTTCTGGAGCTTCACGCTGAAAGGAATTAACAGCAAGAGTTGATAGCAGAAGGAAATAAAACGAATTTGAGTTTGTGCGTAGTGGAAAATCGAAAAAGCTATGAATCATAATGCCAACGCAACCTGTCAAAGCACCTATTTTGACAGCTAAGAGAAAGTTATCTGCCGATTTTCTTCGGTAAAACAGGCTCAAGTCTTTGATTGATTGAAAGCTTTGGTTGAAAAGTAGATAGATGAAAGCCCCAATGCAAAGAAATCCGAGCAATCCTGCATCAGCTAAAATCTGCAGGTAATCGTTATGCACTCTCTCGACTCTAAATTTCCCGCTCCACGTGTCGTATTGCGGGAAAACAGTAGCATAAGAATCAAGCCCCGTTCCTAGAATTGGATAATCCTTGAAAATCTGGAGTGCGACCGACCAGAAATGAAATCTTCCGCTACTTATGTCTTCTTGTGAAGTCAAACCTATGCCTCTTGCTAGGAATTCATCTTTGCCCAAGAAAATCGTTGTTGCAAATACCACAAAGAGAAGAATCAAAAACCCTGTGGCTAATTTTATTTTTTTCGGGATATTTTCGCTTTCTGAAATTTGCGTTGCTAGTGCGGTGTTTTTCTGAACAGTTGATGAAATGGTTAGAAGAAAGATAACGCTTCCTATGAAACTCAACCATGCGCCACGTGAACCAGTCATTGCAAGCGCAATACTCATTAGCGCTACTGCAATCCAGAGCAGAAGTTTTTTGTCTCGCGTTACTGTCCAATTGTAAATAAGCCCAAGCGCCAGACCGTTTAGCATAACCATAAAAGCGGCGAAGTGATGGCGGTTGACAAAAGTCCCAAAAGGCATCGCATCCTTTACGATGCGAAGCCCGAAAATTGTTTGTCTATCAGTTAATTGTTGTAGAATTCCAACAAAGGCAAAAAGAGCGCCGAAAGCGATGATTAAAACAAAAAGTTTACGGACTCTTTTTTCATCTCGAACAAATGTCAAAGTAGAAGAGAAAAAAATCAAATAAATCGCCAGTAAAACCACAGCTAACTTGGTAGCGTGAGGATCAAGCGAAAGCGAGTTTACGGCCGGAACGGATATAGCTTCCGATAAGTTATTTGAGCGCAAAGGAAGAAGTTGAATCAACCCTATCAGAATCAAGCCCAGTATCGGCAGTTGAAGTGGACTGTTGTTGAAGATGAATTCTTTTGTCTTCCATGCTCGAAAAATCCAAAGTAAACAAATCAGAAAGATAAGAATTGCTATAATCCCAAGTGCCCAAGAGTCAACCGCTCCGTAGGCTATCGGAGCGAAAAATAAAATCAAGCAGATTAGAGAGAAGATTGCGCTTTCAAAAATCGAGGCTTTGTAAGATTTTTCCTTTTCCATCGCTTCAAAAATAGCACATTCAAGGAAGTTGCAAAAGTTAAAGGCAACTAAAAGGAAAGAAAAGATTTTTACGAAAAATGTCAGGAGTGCTTGATTATGGTTTCGATTAGTTGATATTATTTTTCAGATTTGTAAGTTGCAGAGGTTTAACTTATGAGAGTATTTGCGATTTTTGTAGTTTTTTTGTTTTCGCTGGTTGCCGTTTCGGCTCAGCAAAGTGAAACTTCTCCCGATGGTGTTTGGAGAAAGATAGACGATACGGCGCTTAGGCAAGATGAATCTATCAAAAGAACCGTCATTCCTGAAAGCTATCAGACGTTTCAATTGGACAAGGCTAAACTTGGGAAAATTCTAAAACAGGCTCCGATGGAATTTACGCAAGATGCGGTTGAAAGGGAAGTGACGTTACATTTGCCGATGCCAGATGGCACTTTTGAGCCATTTAGGATTGAAAAATCACCGATAATGGCAGAAGAGTTGGCTGAGAAATATCCTGAAATTCAAAGTTTTCGCGGGCAAGGCATCGAGAACCGTCTGCTAAACGTTAGATTCGACATTTCGCCCAATGGATTTCATGCACAAATTCTTTCCGAAAAAGGTGCAATCTTGATCGAACCTTATGCTGTAGGCGATACCTTAAACTACATAGCCTTCTTCAAACACAATGTGCTTCGTCTTTCGAGAGATTTCGTTTGTCATTTCAAAGACGAAAATCTCTGGGAATTAAAGAGTTTTGATATTTTCGCTGGTTTAGCAGAGGTTTCTAACGGCACACAGCTTAGAACCTATCGCCTTGCGTTAGCAACTACGGGCGAATACACCAATTATTTCAGACAACCCGGCGATACCGATCAACAAGCAAAAGTTAGAGCTTTGGCGGCAGTGAATACAACGATGAATCGCGTTAATCAGGTTTACGAACGCGATCTGGCAATTCGCATGGTTCTAATCCCGAATAATGACTTACTCATATACACCGATCCCAACACCGATCCTTACACGAACAATAATGGCGCTGCGATGCTTAGTCAAAATCAATCCAACATTGATACTGTCATAGGGACAGAAAATTACGATATAGGCCACGTATTTTCAACGGGAGGTGGTGGCATAGCGACTTTGAACGGTCCTTGTGGACCAGACAGAGCACGTGGCGTAACGGGTTTGCCTGATCCGGTCGGAGACCCATTTGCCATTGACTACGTCGCCCACGAAATGGGACATCAATTCGGCGCACGTCATACCTTCAATGGGACCTCTGGAAGTTGTGGTGGTGGCAACAGGAGTTCTTCGTCTGCCTACGAGCCGGGAAGTGGAATTACCATAATGGGCTATGCAGGCATTTGCGGTAACCAGAATCTTGCCGCAAACAGCATAGATACTTTTCATGTGAAAAGCCTTGAAGAGATTCTTGCATTTGTCAATGGAAGCGGAAATTGCTCAGCAAATACTGCAACAGGCAACACGCCACCGCAAGTTTCAACGAGCGGAACGAGCTGGACTATACCGAAACAAACACCTTTTTCGTTGACTGCTTTTGCAACCGATGCAAACGGCGATTCGTTAACTTATGATTGGCAAGAGTATGACTTAGGCCCTGCTACAAACGCAGTTCCGAATTCTGATGCAGATGGAAATCCAAGACCAATCTTTCGAGTTTATTACCCGACAACAAGCGGAACCAGATTTTTCCCGTCTTTGCAATACATCAGAAACAACGCAAACGTGCCTCCGCCAACGACTGGTTCTTTCTTGACTGGCGAAATACTACCCGCAATTTCACGCACGATGAACTTTCAAGTTATTGTTCGAGACAATCGAAGTGGTGGCGGCGGTATCAATACTGCTACAGTGCAAGTTGTGGTTGACGGTAATTCAGGCCCCTTTACCGTTACAGCTCCCAATACTTCTGTAACTTGGACAGGAGGTTCTTCGCAGACGGTTACGTGGAATGTTGCAAACACTAGTGGCTCACCTGTGAATGCGTCAAATGTAAAAATTTCTCTTTCGACCGATGGCGGATTGACTTTTCCAATAACACTTGTCTCAAGCACGCCTAATGATGGCTCGGAAACCATAGTCGTTCCGAATGTAAACACTAATCAAGCTCGAATCAAGGTTGAGCCAGTGAACAATATCTTCTTTGATATGTCGGATACAAACTTTACGATTACCTCTTCTTCTTTACCGAGAAAGCAGTTTGATTTCGATGGTGACGGCAGAGACGATATAGGCGTTTTCCGTCCATCGAATGGCACATGGTATCTGCTTAGATCGCAATTAGGCTTTTCGGCGACGCAGTTCGGAACGAACGGCGATCGGGTAGTGGCTGCAGACTACGATGGTGACAATCGTGCCGATATAGCCGTTTATCGCGGCGGCATTTGGTATCGCTTGAATAGTTCAAACAATTCTTTCAGTGCCGTTCAACACGGAATATCAACGGACGTGCCTATTGGTGCTGATTTCGATGGCGATGGACGCGCCGACTTGGCAGTTTACAGAAACGGCGTTTGGTATATCTTGCAAAGCTCAAACGGTGCTCTCAGAACTGAATCTTTTGGACTTAGTAATGATAAGCCAGTAGTAGCAGACTATGATGGCGATGGGCGTGCTGATATAGCCGTTTTCAGACCTTCAAACGGAACGTGGTATCTACTACGTTCACAGCAAGGATTTACCGCAGTGCAGTTCGGCACTAACGGCGATATTCCGGTTGCGGCAGACTACGATGGCGACGGACGCGCCGATATAGCTGTTTTTAGACCATCAAACGGGACATGGTATCTGCTACGCTCACAGCAGGGCTTTACAGCTATTCAGTTTGGACTAAGTAACGATATACCAACTCCAGCAGATTACGACGGAGATGGACGCGCTGATATATCTGTCTTCAGAGGAAGCAATGGAACTTGGTATCAGCAAAGAAGCACCGCAGGCTTTACCGCAGTGCAATTCGGCACTAACGGTGATGTTCCGGTTGAGATAAGACAGTGAGCTTTTTGTAAGGCTTACGGCATAGGCGAGCGAGCTTATGTAAAGCTCTAAGCTCGCCTTTTGATTATTGAAGTTTCTCTCTGGCGATTTGATTGACTTGCTTCCCGTCGAAGGATTTTCCAGAAAGTTTTGCAATGGCAGTTTTCATGACGGCGCCCAAATCTTTGATTGAAGTTGCACCTGTTTCGGCTATAGCTTCTTCAACAGCTTTAACGATTTCTTCCGTTGAAGCTGGTTGCGGCAGATATTCTTCTATAATCCTTATCTCGGATGCTTCCTTTTCGGCTAGGTCGTTTCGTCCAGCCTTTCTGTATTGCTCAATTGCATCTTTGCGCTGTTTCACTAAAGATTGCAGAGTTTTTATAACTTCATCTTCGGTTAATTCTGTGTTGACTGAGCCTTTCTCGATTTGTTTATTCATTATTGCCGTTTTCATCATTCTCAAAGTAGAAACTCGATTGGCATCTTTTGCCTTCATCGCTGCGGTTAAATCTTGCATTATCCGATCCTTTATGCTCATATTTTTCTCCCTTTCAAAGCGATTTTAGCCTGAAACTACGAAGAGTTGGAAATGCAAACCAAAAAGGCATTGAGTTTTATCGGCAACGCCAAACTTTTATCGGTGAAAGTTTCATTACTACTCCGAAAGCAGATGGTGGAACTGTAAAAGTCTTTTCATTGCTTTTGCAAGGCTTTTGATATACTAAAATCAAACTTCAAAAGCGCATTGGACATCACAATTAACGAATCTATGAAGAAAAAACTCTTTTTAACGTATGTGATTTTCATTCTTCTTGTTACCTTTTCAAAGGCTCAAGACAGAAGCCGTGTAGGATTGGATTTTGGCGTAACGCATTACCGAATTGAAGCTCAGATTTTTCCAGATCAGAATCGGTTACAAGTTGTAGCTGATGTCACCTTTATTCCGTTGAGTGAAACTAGGACAGTCATCTTTGAGTTGAACGGATCTTTGAAGGTTGAAAGCATCGAAAAGCCAGAGACACCGCAAGCACCGCAAGCACCTCAAAGTCCAAGAAACAGAAATCAAACGCCCAATGTAAGTCCGCAACCGAAGATTACTTTTATTCAAGACCAGGTTGGGGTTTCTGAAATTGGTCCCAACGTCAGAATAGACTTGGGCGAGGTCGTGCCTGCAAATCAACCGGTCACACTTCGATTCAAATACGGTGGAGTGTTAGTAACACCACAAGGCGGGCCTCTTCTAGCAAAGCGTCTCGCCTATATCGGCGAAAAATACGGCTATCTAATGTATGCTTCAAGATGGTTTCCTTTTCACGATTACGCCGCCGACAAGGCAACCGCAGACATAACAATTTCGCTTCCGAAAGATTTTACCGTTGTCGGATACAGTGATACCCCAGCATCTCAAGTTCGGCCGGGACAATTTCGTTTTGTTCAATCCACGCCAAGTCTTATTGGAAATTTCGCTTACAGCAATTACTTTCTGAATAGAACTCTTAAATTTCTCGACTATGAGATCACGTTTTACGTAAAGCCGGAAAGTGAACCTTTGTTGTCTTCTTATGGCGAATTGATAGGGAAAGTGTTTGATTTCCATACCAATAAATACGGTCAGCCGAATTGCGGGAAAAGGTATTTCGTGGTGCAATCGGACGATGAGACACTGGATTTTTACTCGGCTCCGGGCATGGTTTTCATATCAGATAGGCTTTTCGGCGAGCAAAGCAGAATGGCAGAGCGCTTGCCACGCGAGATTGCATACCAATGGTGGGGATTTACGGTTGGTTTGAAATCTTTCGATGATGCATGGATTTCGCAGGGACTAGCAGAATTTTCTTCACTTGAGTTTCGAGAAGTAGGAGCTTCAGAGGCGAAGATCGAAGAAATAAGACGCGAGCTTTTGGAAAAAGCTCTAGCCTTCGAGCAAGTCGCATCGCTTCTGAGAGCGCCTTCCGTTCTGGACGATACTTCAACCGCCTACCAATACATAATGTTTGCCAAAGGTGCATTTGTCTTCAGATTGCTTCGTGAAACTCTCGGAAAAGAAAAATTCGATCTTTTGTTGAGAACTTACCTGGAAAATTTTCGAGATAAAAACGCCTCAATAGAAGATTTTGAGAATCTCACATCAAAAATAGCAGGGCAATCAATGCGATATTTCTTTGCTCGTTGGGTTGAAAGCACTGGCGTTCCGGAATTCACCGCTGATTACATAATTTTGAGAACTAAGGACAAAAAATTTATCACGCGCGGAACCGTAAGGCAAAACTACAGCAATCTTAAACTGCCTGTTGATATTCAATTGATCGCAGAAGGTGAAACAAAATCATTGGTTCAAACCGTGATGATCGAAGATACAAGCGCAGACTTTAACATTGAGTCTGAGACAAAACCTGTCGAAGTAGTGATTGATCCGAAATTCAAGTTACTGAGAATATCAGACGAGCTAAGAGTTTCAGCTTTAGCTCGGCGCGGTATAGAGCTTTTCAAAGAAGGCAGTTTGGCTGATGCTCAGCAGCAGCTAGAAGCCGCATTGAAACTCGATAGGAGTAACACCTGGATTTATTACAATCTCGGTTTGATTTATCTGGAGCAACGCAATTACGATTTGGCAATTGATAATTTCAAGGTGATAACACAAAACGATAAAGAGAAAGCAAACCCACAATGGATTTACGTTTGGTCTTTTATCAAACTAGGCAACGCTTATGATGCAAAAGGCGATCGCACCCGCGCTATTGACGCATACAAAAAGGCAATAGAAATCGGCGATAACTACGATAACGCACAAGAAGCGGCTAAAAAATATATGGCAGAACCTTACGATCCAAGAAGAAAATAATTTCCCACTCGCCTTTATCCTAACCCCACGTCGGTTCGATTAAAACTAGAAAGCAATGAAACTGATAGTTTTTGAAGGAATAAAGTTTCAATCCCACGTCGGTTCGATTAAAACGACTAGCTGAGATCGAGCGAGAAATTAGACGTGAAGGTTTCAATCCCACGTCGGTTCGATTAAAACACATCCCTTTACTGTTGATTCCCATCGAGCAAAATCGTTTCAATCCCACGTCGGTTCGATTAAAACTAGAGAGTATTACGCTCAGATTGATGATTCGCTCGTTAGTTTCAATCCCACGTCGGTTCGATTAAAACTAGCTATTTTAGCCTTTGTCTTGTTGCGAAAATAAAAAAGTTTCAATCCCACGTCGGTTCGATTAAAACAAGGCTAAAATAGCTAATATCGTGATTGCGATAATGTCTGTTTCAATCCCACGTCGGTTCGATTAAAACCAATTACTACTCGAATAGTGCATTAGAAGCAGATGCAGTTTCAATCCCACGTCGGTTCGATTAAAACATGCCGCGACCCAGACGATATATGTCACGAGTTTCAGTTTCAATCCCACGTCGGTTCGATTAAAACTCTGACGTCTATCCAACCGCCAGCGTGCCCTCAACCGCTGGTTTCAATCCCACGTCGGTTCGATTAAAACTCAAAGGTAGAAATTTCGATATTGTCTTCTGAAGCCTGTTTCAATCCCACGTCGGTTCGATTAAAACGCTTAACATATCATTTCCTCCTGTAGATTGTATACGGTTTCAATCCCACGTCGGTTCGATTAAAACACCAGTTGCGCTTCGTTATCAGAAGCCACAAAAATAGTTTCAATCCCACGTCGGTTCGATTAAAACTTTGTTTGCCATTATCTTTATTTACAAATGTTATTTGTTTCAATCCCACGTCGGTTCGATTAAAACCCACGATCAGAAGAATAATCCAATTCCCTGTCAAGTGGTTTCAATCCCACGTCGGTTCGATTAAAACAATTAGCTTATATCCTTCTCCAGCTATTATTGACTTTGTTTCAATCCCACGTCGGTTCGATTAAAACCTTTGACAAGTTACCAATCTGTATCTTCATCTCTCTGTTTCAATCCCACGTCGGTTCGATTAAAACTTGCTATGACAAATACTGATGTATAATTGTAACTTGGTTTCAATCCCACGTCGGTTCGATTAAAACTATGTTGTGTTGCCAGCCCAAGCTCAGCCTGATAGGTTTCAATCCCACGTCGGTTCGATTAAAACCCGAACAAACCGCTCAGCTCTCTCATCTCCCTTCTCGGTTTCAATCCCACGTCGGTTCGATTAAAACGACTTAGCTCAAGATATTGCAAGAGAATCCCGCCTCTGTTTCAATCCCACGTCGGTTCGATTAAAACCGCAGGATTCATCGGAGGCTGGCACATCGCAGGAGTGTTTCAATCCCACGTCGGTTCGATTAAAACCCTCACCGTCAATTCAACAAAATCGACCGCCACGCTGTTTCAATCCCACGTCGGTTCGATTAAAACTTTTCTTGTCGGCTTGTTAGCTCGTGACAGCAAGAAGTTTCAATCCCACGTCGGTTCGATTAAAACTCGGAAAAACGGGTAGTGGAAAAACAACGCTTGCAATTGTTTCAATCCCACGTCGGTTCGATTAAAACCCTCATCATCATCGCCCAGCTCTTCCTACCCACCCGCGTTTCAATCCCACGTCGGTTCGATTAAAACCTAAGTGATGGGGTGTATGAACTTAGCGAACCGTATCGTTTCAATCCCACGTCGGTTCGATTAAAACGAAAATTAAGCAATGTAAACATATATGACATTAATTCGTTTCAATCCCACGTCGGTTCGATTAAAACGACATAGAGGAATCATGAATTGGGGCAGACTATTATGTTTCAATCCCACGTCGGTTCGATTAAAACTTAATCCTGTGATCTCGTATATTCGCTTGCGATCCTGGTTTCAATCCCACGTCGGTTCGATTAAAACCCAAGCCCTGAGTCTGCGCCTTGTGCTAGGTTTCAGGTTTCAATCCCACGTCGGTTCGATTAAAACAATCGCTAGCACGACTATTGCATTCTGGACTTCTTGGTTTCAATCCCACGTCGGTTCGATTAAAACCCATGCCTCTGAGCCGCGAGAATAGATCAATGACGCTGTTTCAATCCCACGTCGGTTCGATTAAAACCAGTCCTCGTTTTCCACACGTAAGTAAGCACGACCCGTTTCAATCCCACGTCGGTTCGATTAAAACCCGGCGCAAGTCCTGCCTCACGTAATACGTGTTCGTGTTTCAATCCCACGTCGGTTCGATTAAAACTTTCATGCGCTCTTGCTCGGCAGCAAAAGCAAGAGTCGTTTCAATCCCACGTCGGTTCGATTAAAACTGCGCTGGTGGCTGAGGCGGTGAAAGCAATACCACGTTTCAATCCCACGTCGGTTCGATTAAAACGGTATCGAAAGGCGTATAAGGACGGCGTACAATACGGTTTCAATCCCACGTCGGTTCGATTAAAACTAATCGGGACTTCGAGAATCAAAAATGAGTTTGAATGTTTCAATCCCACGTCGGTTCGATTAAAACTCGTTTTCATATCTCCTCACCTCCTTCCTGTTCCTCGTTTCAATCCCACGTCGGTTCGATTAAAACGGGTTTTGTCGGCGGAAGGTGTGAATGTTACATAGAGTTTCAATCCCACGTCGGTTCGATTAAAACGCGGGTGTACCGTGATGGTAGGTGGAGCTGGCTGTGTTTCAATCCCACGTCGGTTCGATTAAAACGAATACACGTTGGGGGGGAGCAAGAGTCCAGACGGTTTCAATCCCACGTCGGTTCGATTAAAACAGTATCGTCTTCTTCTCGAATCAATTCGAATTGCAAGTTTCAATCCCACGTCGGTTCGATTAAAACCATCCTCGCCCTCGCCGACGACCAGATACCACGCGTCGTTTCAATCCCACGTCGGTTCGATTAAAACCGAGTAATTCCTCGTCCACAACTATCTTCGCTCTCTTGTTTCAATCCCACGTCGGTTCGATTAAAACCGAGAAACACAGCTCCGCCCACGAACACATTGCTGGGTTTCAATCCCACGTCGGTTCGATTAAAACTGTTCGGAGGCAAGTTTCTCCCTATACCGTTTACGTGTTTCAATCCCACGTCGGTTCGATTAAAACTGCTGGTGCTGGCTGTGGAGGCTGCAGCAACACTACGTTTCAATCCCACGTCGGTTCGATTAAAACACGTGACACGGAGGCAAGAGTATGGAAGAGACAAACGTGTTTCAATCCCACGTCGGTTCGATTAAAACAACACAAGCAAAAGCGCTCCGCTGAGACCTAGCGCGGTTTCAATCCCACGTCGGTTCGATTAAAACACCCTGCAAAATCTCAGAAGAGTGTCCACCGACTACGTTTCAATCCCACGTCGGTTCGATTAAAACGCGATGTAAATGTATGTTGTGTAATTTTCACTCATAGTTTCAATCCCACGTCGGTTCGATTAAAACATTGAGCCTCATTGATGACCTGCGATGGGATTTGATGTTTCAATCCCACGTCGGTTCGATTAAAACCGGCGCAAGTCCTGCCTCACGTAATACGTGTTCGTGTTTCAATCCCACGTCGGTTCGATTAAAACAGCTGCAAAGATTGTGAAACAAATTGAAACCGATGTGTTTCAATCCCACGTCGGTTCGATTAAAACCCCCCATGTTTTGGTAGTAAACACGTGGAGTTCTGAGGTATATTGTGCAGTCGGTGTTTGGTAGTTGTCAACTGCCAAGAGATCGACTGCAAAACTTGTCAAAGTTGTTGAAATAATCAGCGGTAGAAGGTGACTGCTCTTTTGTGATAAATGGTAGAGTTTTATTTAGATAATGTTTTCGGTTAGTCCTTTTTCTTGACCGAGAATTTCTTTTCTCATCCACTTAGCGTCGCGCAGTATGTATAGATAAACCGAGTCTGTTTGTGGATTTATAATGTCGAGCAGTTCGAATCTTAGGCTTTCGAGTTGGCTTTTGCTTAATTCACCTTCAAATGCTGAATTCTGAACCCAGTTTAGATAACGGCGCAGTAGCCGACAAACTTTGTCAACTCTTTCTTGTTGGACGTCATAAACGGCGATTACATACATAATTCGGATACCTTCGTCAATCTGAATTTTCTAGCTCTGAAACGAGTTTCTAGCAACGGATTAACTACCACCATGCGCGCAAGGCTTTATAGTCTTCGATTCCCAAAAGATGTCGCACTATTTTATAACATTCAAGCCTTATAAAACCCCGATAAGATACGTTTCTGCCCATTCGTCTGTGCATTATTGTTGTTGACAATTTTTCTTCAAATTCGCGAACCACGATTTTTCTTCCGCTTTCTCTCAGGTAAGCAAACCCAACTTCTTCCATCAAATCATTCTCGTTCAGCATTTGTTTATTGATAAGTTTGAAAATAATTTTGTCAACGATGAGTGGTTTGAAGATTTCAGCAATATCCAAGGCCAATGAGAAACGTCTAGTGCTAGGTTCGTGAAGAAAGCTGATGGTAGGATTCAGTGGCGTTCGATAGATTTGCGCAAGCACGGTCGAGTAAAGCAAGGAATTACAAAAGCTGATCAAAGCATTGAGCATGTTATCAGGTGGGCGTTTGACGCGCTTGAAGGGTTCTTCTAATTTTAATATCTCACTGAAGGCTCTGTAATAAATTTCTCGGATACGTCCTTCGACGCCCATAAGTTCTGTAATTGAATCAGCAGTTTCGATTTTCTTTGCTTCTTCGTTCATCATCTCGATAGCGTCCTGAACGGCTTTGCCACGGTTGCGATAATAAAGCAGGTTTCGATTTAGGTTGTGAAAAGATCCTCGCTCTATTTCTTTTGCTATCGTGAGTCTTTTAGCTGTTTCAGTGTAGTGTTCTACTTGTTTTACGAGTAAATATCCAGAGACATTCGTCTCGCGCGGATAATATGAGCCACTGTAATAACCATGATAATTGAATACATGCACGGGAATGCCTTTTTGTGCTAGAAAGTTCAAAAGTTTCGTGTTGAGAGTGATCTCACCGAATAGATATATTTCATTTACATCTTCGATTGGGATTGGGCGTGGTTTTTCTGCGGTTTTGGGGCTTTCGCAAGAAGTATCAGATTTGGAAACGCCGATATTTTCAAAAGTTTTTGAGAGATTATCCGATTCGCTTTCAGAAGAGTTTGGATTGTTAGATTCAGAATCTCCGACTGATTCCGCCGCCAGTGTTTGTTCGATTGTAAGAGTCTCGTTTGCTATCGGATCAATCGAAGCGAAGGCGCTTTCTTCATCTTTCTGAAATGAAATCGTATTAGGGTGTTCGGTTTCATCAGTTTGCTCTTCTGGTTCTGAAGATGTTTCTTCTTGTAGAAGTTCAGTTTCAAGATAAAGCGTGTTATGCTTGCGACGCAAACGGCCATTTCTGAAAAGATAATAAGAACGCGGCATAGAACAAAACTCCGATTTTTTATTCAAATTCTTATCCCCAACACAACTCGCAATATGCACATCGTTTGCAGATGGGCATAAATTCTACGTTGGGCGGTTTAGGAAGTTTCTCAATTTTCTTTATCTGTCGTAAAGCTTCTTCTACTTTACCTTCAGCTTCTTCTGTTAATTCTACAGTCTCTCGCCGACGCTCTTTTGGAAAGCGCAATTCGCCCGTAAGACCTGTTATTCCCAAACGCTTGAGATAATACAGATAGTAAAGAATCTGTAATTGTGACGCTTCTTTCATTCTTTGTGAGTATTTGATTTCGAGAACCTTATCTTGGCCTTCTAGCAAATCAATTCTGATGAGATTATCTATCATCAATTCTCGCCTTGGCTGTTCGCTGTAGGAGCGTTCATGTAGCATCTTCCCCAATTCGACGCGCTCGCTTGATTTTTCAAGGCGAATATCATGACTGTAAAGCCACAGCTTGCGCGGACAGACAACGTAGTAATTAACTTTTACGCCGTTTGTCTTAAGCTCAACAAATTCTTCGTCAGTCATACGGTCAAATTATAAAATCTGGTAGCTCTTCTGTCTTCCCTTCACCTGTTGAAAGGTTTACAGCTTCATACTCTTCTTTCGGCAAATAATAAAAATCTTCTGTTAATTTTCCGAACCGCGCATCTTCCAAGCGCCGAATGGGCATTTGAATAGTGTAAGCTTGAAGGAGCGGTTTTAACAAGTTGGCGAGACTAAATGATAATTGGCGATTTGATAGAGACGCTAGGGATTCGGCATGTTTCTTTATTTCTTCAGGAGTAGTTCGCAAGAATTCCGTAGCAGGTTTGATGGCTTCATCTTCACAAAGCTTAATCAAACGTTTAAGCGCACTTTGAGGCTGTTTGCTTGACCAACATTCTATTACAATCTCTTTGAGGATTTCAGATGCATCGTCAATAACGCAAAAGACCGAAACTTTCCAGGCTCTGTTGTCACCACGGAGAAGCACGCGGAAATCCAATTCGTCGAATTCCCATGAAAGCGCCGATTTGATGAGTTTTTTCGATTCTTCGTCGGAAAGGCGTCTTTCAAGCTCTTTCACGTATTCTTGTTGAATTTCAAAATATGCTTCTTCGGGAATTTCAGGGCGATCTTTGAGAATGCAGAGCGTTGCATCCGTAAAAGTAGAATCGTAGATGTAACTATGGAATTCTCTTTCGCGTTCGTCTAGCCAGCGGTAAATCCATACGTCCGAGCATTTTTTGAGACCGAAGCGGTTAGTGCGTCCGCAGACTTGCTGAATCGAATCCCAAGGCGCAAAATCACGCACAGCTTCGTCCATGTCTAGATCAACTCCAGCTTCCACGCATTGTGTAGAAACCACTATGAGCCATTCTTCAGTATTTCCAGACGCAACATTTTTAATCTCGTTGATTCGCTGGAGTCGCTCTATGGGAGCGACGCTTCCTGAAATGTAAAAGATTTTAAGATTGCTAAAATTAGTTTCCTTGAGTGTTTTAAGATGAAAGAAAATATCGCGAGCGCTTCTGATTGTGTTTGCTACGAACAAAATCTTTTTGCCTTGCCTTCGTGATAGCCAATCTCCGAGACTTGAAAGATACTCGGTAAAACTTATGGGGTTTTCTATTTGAATTTTAAGGCATGTTCGATTCAAAGGGCTGAAGTAACCGCTCTCATTTTTGACAATGCTACTTGCGCCTTTTAGAAAAGGCGGATGCGTTGCAGTCATGTAAACCAGTTTGGTTGAAAGTTTTCGATTCAGGTTTTGAAGAAAGGTTTCCACAGCAGGGATAAGACGTGCAGGGATCGTTTGAACTTCGTCTAAAACAAGCGTTGCGCCCACAAGGCGCACAAATCGGCGGATAAAGGCTCGTTCTTGCGAGAGAAAGGAATAAAAAAGCTGATCGAACGTAGTGATTACTAAATCAGCGTTCCAATCTTCTAATGCAAAGCGTGCTTTTTCAAAATTCGGCTCTTCCGAGTCTGAAGATGAAAGTCTTAAGACTGACGGAAAACTAAGGCTGTGGTGTTCTATCAAACGAAAATCTTCGCATTCTCCAAAAATCTCAGATGCTTTCTGCCTTGTCTGCTCGATTATCGAAAGGTAAGGCAGGGAATAGATGGTCGGGGATTTCATCTCGCCTGTTTGTTCGTTTATTTCATCTGTTTGTTTGTTTATTTTCCCGCTCAAATAAAATCCCATCAAAGTTTTGCCCAGTCCCGTCGGAAGTGTCAATCTCAAAATATCCGAAGTTGACGCTTGACGGATTTCTTCCCATGCTTGATGGCGAAGTTTTTGAAAAATATCGCCTGTTGATGAAGTAAGTTTCGATGTGTAAGATTCTATCGTTTTAGGAACAATCGGCTTAGCCGATTCAAGTTCCGGTGCACCTATGACGCAAGCCACGTCCGATTCCGTTAAAACCGATACAATAAGCAAAAGCGCAAAATAAAGGTCAATAAGTCGGCTTTCAGAAAGCGGCTGGCCTACTTCAGTGGATTGTTTGAGTATGTTGTAAAATCCAGAAAATTGATTGTAAATATCTTTTGCCTTCAGTTTATCGAATGATTCTTTGTAATCTGCGAACTTGATTTTTAAGTCTTCATTTCCTATTTTCAGCGTGAATTCAAACTTCCAAATTTCTTCTTTGATTTTGCCCTTGGCAACCTGTATCTCGTTTTCTATAGCTTCTTCGGTGATAACTTCAAGGATATTACGCAAAAGACCGTGATGGCGATTCACAGTGTATGAACAAATGAAAGGTAGTAACCTGGTAGGTTGTTCTGCATCCTTGAAAACTTGACTAGCAACGACGAAGGCAAAGACCGAAGAAATAGCGGCATGTTCTTTGTTTTTGGTTTTTTCGCCTCTGATGTAGCTTTGAAACTGCTCTTTCGCCTTTCCAAAGTCATGACAGATGCCTGTAATAAAAGCCGCTTTTGCCAAGTCTTCTGCCTTTATCTCAAGTTTAAGATACTTGCGCAATTTGAGAATTAGTTTCGCCGCTCTCGTTCCTACATCGTTCAAATGGTCGTATAACAAAATGTCGGGATGAGAAATCAGTTTGCACATAGCTTTTAAGGCTTTTTAGACTCTATCGAGTTTTGCTCAAGGAACATGCCGCACCATTTTCTTTCTTTGAGTTCAAATACAGAAAGAACTTCCTTCTCCGCCTGAACCGAAATCATGTTTGCGTCGCGAGGCACATAAGCAAGATGAAGATAGCTGAACTGGCGCCCGGGAAATACTTCATTCGGAATACGTTCTTCACGAACATAAGAGCTTGTGCCTTTAAGTCGAGCATGTTTAGCTGATTCTTCATCAAGCGGTAGAACAGTGCAAATTTCAGCCTCGCTTTTTAAGCTCTCGTGAGCCGTATCTTCTCCTTCCCACTCGATTTTTGCCAAAAATCCTAAAATCCCCAGATAAGGCGTGTAAACATAGCGCTTTTGTTGAAGTCTTCTTTTAAGCTCATCAAGTAACCTAGTGTCTTCGTGCCAGAAGAAAATCCGATAACATGGGCGACGTATAACTTCCATGTTGGATTGAAAATTTTCATGCATCTTAACATATCTGAACTTACCAGCACTAATTTGCGGTGGGGTTTGGCGCCAGTTTTCTGCAAGTCTAGATTTTTCTATGGCAACAAGCGGAGAAACAGCTATTCGGGTTTGGTCTGCTGGGAATTTGATGGGCACGTCATCTCTTTGAATTCCGAGAACTGCTCCAACAAGCCCTATGATGGCTGTTCGCGGCGGAAAGCTAAAAGTGAGTGCTGAAGTGGTTGTAAACCACTTGCGCCAGTGAGCAAACTCTCCCGATAGCCGAAAAATCTGTAACTTTTCGTAAACAGTGCTCATCTTCAAAAACTCTCAAGGTTTTCTTTTGTTTCAAGAATTCTTGCTGATTAGGTTACCTCGAAAACCAGTGTCTTACCGTCGTTGCCCAAGATTTTTTCGATTTCACCTTTGAGATCAGAAGGCGATAGATTCAACCATCTATCAACTCGACAGGTAACTTTCTCAAGTGAGTCTTTGTAAGACTGGATTTCTTCGAGCAAAGCATCTAGCTTTATCACATAGTCTCTCGGTGAACGAATGCTTGTTTCAGCAAGACCATTGTTAGTGACAAGTTCGATCTTGTCCAAGAAATAGCCGCAGACTTTTTCATCTTTGTAGTCGAACCTGATTAGCAAGCGTGGGCGATGAAAGGCTTTAGAGCGCGAATGAAGCGAAAGCGTCCCTTTCCATAAGGCTTCCATGAGTAAATCAACATCAGCTTCGGTAAGCCCGGTTTCTTTGGCTATGTTTTCGTTAATGACGCCATAAAAGCCGATCAAAGCGTAAGGCACCAGAAATTCGCGACGGAAAGTCTTCTGCTTTTTGCCCTCTCCAGACGCAAATCCGCCAGTTCCGGCAATTTCTAAAATTTCCGCCGCGTGAAGACTCTGCCCCGGATTGAATTGAACAGCCCCTGTTAACTGAATCCCGCCACCTTTTTGACTATCTTTATTTGCTCCTTCATCTTTTCCTTTATCTTTTTTTCCTTTGCCCTTTTCTCCTGTTATCGGAACAAGAGCGCCGAACATTCTAACATCTATGCATTTCTCGATTAAGTTTTGACGTGCTGTGTCTTCTTCACCACTTTTAGGTAAATCACCAAAGATTTCCTTGTAGCGATTTTCAGCCGTCAGTGCAATATCGCCGATTGCCCGAACGAAGATTTCTAGATTATCGTTTTCTTTGTGCTTATAGCGCAAAATGTAATCGCGAGTTGTTCGCTTCAGGCGAACATCTGTTACTTCAATTCTTCCCGTTCTTGGGTCTTGACGCGGGCGGTTTTCAAACGGATCACCGTTTGGATTGCAACGAAAAACATCATAGAGAAATAAAATCTCCGAGCGATAGGGATAAGTTTTGGACTTTTCTGTAACTTCTGTTGTAGCTGAATTCTTTACAGTTTCCATAATTCACCTCCATAGATTTTAATTTTCAGATTAGGTTTCTTCTTAGTCTTCCTCGTTGGGAAGAGTTTTTTCTTCTTGATGTTCCTCTTCGGTAAGAGTTTCTTCTTGGTCTTCTTCTGAAGACTTAAACGTTTTGTTGATAGCTTTTATTGTTTCCCACCAAAGTGCCCAACCGACACAGAAACAAAAACGCGCTTCTTCATCGGTCAAGTCACCACCTATGGAAAGAAAGTCTGCCGCCGCTTCTTGAATCTTTTGAATTGCGCGCGTGTTGGCGTCGAACTGGCGAAGCTTAAGTTGCAATTCGGGAAAGAGTTTGTTCTTGATTTCTTCATAGGAAATTGCAAGACCACGTAGGCGATTGACGATAGGCATCTCGCCGGATTTTGACTCGCGCTCTTCTCGTTGTCGATCCTCTACTCTACCGAAAAGAACGCCGATCAAAAACATTGCTCGCTTTTGTGGAGTATTGAGCAACATTCTCGGCTTGAAAAAATCTTCCCAAAAACCATCGAACGAACCAGTCTTAAGACTATCTGTTTGTTTGGTTAGTGCGCTCATAAAATCATCTCCTTCTAATTCCCTAAACCTGTAAATTAAAGTCCATAAAATCCAGATAAGTTTTACCTTCTCAGCAATTTTGCTTTGAAGTCTTTGACTTTTATCTTCGGATTTTTGTTTCTTGCCTTGTATTGCTTCCAAGTAGAGACTTCTGAGAATCTTGTCAACATCTAGCCAGAATTGATGTTCTTTTGGTGGCATTCGATTTGTCAAGATTGTTTCTACAAGATGCATCGGCGTTAGTTTCATCTCTCCTTGTGATTCATTTTGACCTTTGCGATGCCATTTCCAAGCGTATGAAATGAACTCAAAATCTGCTCTTATCTTTTTCGCAATCTCTTCGCCGTTTGTGCCGAAAACGCCTTGCCTTAAAAGCCTACGTATTCGTGCTAATCTGGTTTTGGTTTTCTTTAAGTTTTCCGGGAGAACTTCCGAGATTGTGTATAAAAACATGAATTTCTGTCCAGGTTCGTAGAAAACAAGCGACGCAGAGCGAAACGGCGGATTTTCTTTGAACTTTTTATCTGACTCATCAACCAATCCTTCAAAAAGATTTGGAAACAAGGCTTCCGAATTTTCTGGTGACGAACGTTCAGTCTCAAGACTTCCTTCTTCTTTGTCTGGATCTGCCTCTGAAATTTCGGTATCTTCTATTTCAGGAAAGTTATCTTCTGGAGCGATTTTGTTTTTGTGGCGTTCGCGCCATTCCCAAAGAAAATGAATAAAGGAGCCTTCAATTTCCGAAGAATTTGGCTCTAAATCAGGAACAAGATAAGCATTTTTCCCCGCAATTCTGGTGCTTAAATTCTCTTGTAGATAGCTATCGGATACATAGAGTAGTTCAGCGCACCCTTTGCACAGCGGAGCATACTTCCAAAAAGCACTCTTGACGCCCATTGGACCAAAACCTTCTTTTTCAACCGTAAAGAAATCAAAAGGAACAGCGGATTGAACTTCTGCTTTGCTTTTGCAAATGGCACAATTTCCTTCGCCTTTTTGCTTTGCTCTATCTCCTTCTAAAACTCTCTTTTCGGTAAACTTTTTACAAAATTCATCTATTTCTCCTGGCAATTTGCCGTCAATTGAAATGGTTAGCAAAACGGATTTTTCATTTTTGGTTTGTTCAGTCAAATCTTGGCTTATTTTTTCCCAGTCTATTTGTTTCAATGCTTCTTCGATTTTCAAGAAGTCTTTTAATGGGTCTTTGATTTTTTCTATTCCATTCTTAATTTTCTCAGTTATTTCCTCAGTTTCTTTAGCCTTAAGGTCTAGGAGCCGCGCAGGTCCCACGGATCTATTGCCTTTGGAGAGAGCATGCAAGTATTTGTGTCTTTCTCCTTCTTTGTAGTCTTCAAGGTGAATTCCTTTGTAAGTCAGCTTGAAATCAAAGAGATTTCTACTTTCTTTCTCAAATTCGATTACGGCAACTTTGGGTATGTTTTCCTTGCCTCTAGTTACTTTAATTGCGCTTTGACACAAACGGTGCAAAATAACCTGACTTTTTAATTTTTCTACCTGTTCTGAGTTTCCTGTGAAATTGACTTGATAACTACGCCAGTCATGAGACTTTCTTTTGATTTCATAGTTCAACATTTCATTTGCTATATGGAAGAGCGTCAATATCATAACAATCCTTTCCGCTTTTTATCCGCTAATTGAACTTCATATAGTCTTAAGACTTCGTTTTAATGTTGCGCAATTATTCAATCATGCCGAATCCCTGGCTATTTCTAATGCCCAAACCTACGTCATAGGCAAAACGAATCAGTTCCTCAGAGCCAGACATGCGAAATTTCAGATGCCATGCGCGCACGTTGACATTAAAAACAGGCACAAGTTTTTTCTTCACTTGTAAAATCTCGAAATCGAGAGTGTCATCACTGCAAGGTTTTTGATTGAAGGCTTCCCATTTTGTCATCAGATTCTTTTTTAGAAATTCGGTAAACCTTGCATCATCAGGACTTAAGTAAATTGCATGTTTTGATATGCTTCTATCGTGAAGCGAGACAGCTATAGGCGAAATTGTTTGAAACTTGCGGGCACTACTCGTTTGATTTTGAAATAACGAAGAGTTTACTTGAGCAATATCCAGAACTTCATAATCATTGTGAAAAATTTTCAAAAGATGGTTTTTGAGTTTCACTCCTTCGATGAAACTACTAATAAATCTTTCATCTGGACTTGCGATTTCCCAAGTTAAAAGAGGATCGCGCAGAATCATTCCGTCGTTGGACAACTCCCATTTGTTTGGCTTTAGATCAGAAAAAGTAAAAAGCCGAAATGAGAGATTACCCTTTTTGAAACCTTTGCAGTGTAGCCAATCAGCATAGCCTTCGTCTGCTTTTTTCAGGATTTCATAGATCAAACCAACTAAGGCGGTGCGATAATTCCAAGGCAGTGTTATTGACGATTTTCCTTTAGCTTCTAAAAGAACTTTAAGGCGCATTTTCAATTTCACTCCTAACTTACCCACAGGATACTTTAAGTATCTGAAAAAGTAAAGTTTAAGTTAAGTGATTTGCTTAAGTTGTGCCTGCACAACAACTTGTGGCCACAATATTCTCTGAAGATGAAATTTTGAAGAATCTATGCTATCATCTGCTAAGTGTGCAAAATTTTGCTTTTGCTGTTTGTGCAATTTTGGAAAAGGAGAGTTTAGATGATGAAAAATCTGGCTAAGAAAAGCGCTTTCTCTGGTCTTGCGGTGTTGGTAATAGGCGTATCTCTTATTCAACAGCAAGCAGGAGAAGTTGACTTTTCAGCAGATTTTAGGGTTTATCAAGAAGAGAGTCTTAAGGGCGATCAAAGTTTTGTTCAGACCAATTTTGAAAAAACTCAAGAAGTCAGTCAAAGTCCGTTAGCTTCAGATTCTAGCTTGCAACAAGACGATAAAAATAAGAGAAAGGAATCTGAAGATTCCAAGAAAGAAGCAGAAGTTGTAAGTAATGAGAAGTTTCAAGAAAAAGATTCTGAAGTCGTAAAGCCATCTAGCGGTAATCGAAATCAAAACGATGGTCAGGATAAGATGGCTGAATCTGCTCGTAGCTTTACCGCTACTGCTTACTGTCTGAAAGGCAGGACAGCTTCCGGAGCATTTGTTCGACGTGGCATAATAGCGGCTGATCCAAAAGTTTTACCCATGGGTTCGCTAGTTCAATTAACAGCAGGCTCTTATAGTGGGACATACGTTGTTGCCGACACTGGAAGAAAAGTCAAGGGACGCAAGATTGACGTATGGGTTCCGAAATGCTCAGAAGCTATTCGCTTTGGGCGTCGAAATGTTAAATTAACCGTTATTCAAAAAAGAAAATAATTTTCCCGCAGAAGACATCTCTAGACCAGAAGGCTTTACCAAACGGGCTTCCTAAGGTTTTAAGACCTCAAACTGGCTTTTGGTAAAATCTGGTTTATACACAACACGAGGAAGGAGGAAACAATGCAAAACGGAAAAGTCAAAAGAAAGGTCCGTCTTATAGCGACTTATCCGCCGAGAGCCTGTGGAATAGCCACTTTCACGAGCGATTTGAGACAAGCCTTGATGGAGAATGATTGTCAATCTTCTGTTATAGCACTCACGGGCGACTCAGATAGATTCGATTATCCATCAGAGGTCGTTTTTGAAATTAGACAAAGTCAGCTAAGCGATTATAGATTAGCGGCTGAATACATAAACTTTTCTGGAGCTGATTTGGTATGCTTACAACATGAATTCGGCATTTTCGGCGGTAATTACGGTAAATACATAATCGAACTACTTTTGAATCTTCAAAAGCCAGTAGTTACGACTTTGCATACCGTAATAAGTCAGCCAAATGATGCATTGAAGGATACTCTTTTAAGAGTTGCTGATGCGTCTGCACATTTGGTAGTGATGAGCAAAAAGGCTGAATCAATTTTGAAAGAAGTTTATGGAATACCCAACAGCAAGATAAGCGTGATACCTCATGGCGTTCCCGATGTTCCTTTCGTTGATCCGAATTTTTACAAAGATAAGTTCAACGTTGAAGGCAAGCTTGTTCTTTTGACCTTCGGACTTATAAGTCGCAACAAAGGCATAGAGTTTGTGCTTAAGGCGTTACCAAAAGTTGTTGAGCGTCATCCTGAAGTCGTGTATATCGTGCTTGGAGCAACACATCCTGAAGTAAAGAAGCGTGAAGGCGAAGAATACAGGCTTTGGTTAAAAAGACTCGTTAGAGAATTGGAGCTAGAAGATTACGTGATTTTTTATGACAGATACGTTGATTTCGATGAATTGTGCGAATTCATCGGAGCTTGTGACATATACATTACTCCTTATCAATCAAAGGAGCAAATCGTAAGCGGGACGCTTTCTTATGCGGTTGGTATGGGGAAAGCTGTGGTTTCAACCCCATATTTCTATGCGGAAGAATTACTGGCAGATGGACGCGGAAAATTGGTTGAATTCGGTAATGTCAAGCAGCTTTCGGAAACGCTCATAAAGCTTATAGAGAATGAAGCTACCCGCCATCGAATGAGAAAGAAAGCCTATGAATTTGGGCGTCAGATGACGTGGCAGAATGTTGGAAGTGCTTATGCGGGGCTGTTCGAGAAGATAATATCGGAAGCCAAAAGACCTCCAAGAATCTTGCAAACAACAGGCAAGACGGTTTTGGTAGGAGATTTGCCAGAAGCTAGGTTAGGTCATATCATCAAGCTAACAGACGATACAGGTATATTTCAACATGCTACATACGGCGTTCCAGATAGAAGATACGGTTACACAACCGACGATGCCGCTCGCGCGCTTGTTGCTGTGCTTAATTACTTCCAGCAATACCAAGAGCCAAAAGCCATCGAGCTGGCAGAAATATATTTGAGTTTCATTCAATACGCTCAAATGCCTGACGGAAAGTTTCATAATTTCATGAACTATGCTAGGGAATTTATTGACGAGTGCGGGAGCGAGGACACAATAGGACGGGCATTGTGGGGATTGGGAACAGCGGTTTCGCTTGCACCGAATGAAAGAATGCGAATCCTTGCTAAAGATATTTTCGAGAAAACGATTGAAAAACTGGAGTTGAATTATCCCAGAGCGATGGCTTATGCAATATGCGGTTTGTATTCTTTCTTGCAGAAATACGAAGGCGCCGTTTTAGTTCGACGACGTTTAGTTGAATTGGCTGACAAGCTGGCTGAAATCTATCGTTCAAGTCGAGCAGATGATTGGCGATGGTTCGGAGATGAAATAACATACGCAAACGCCAAAATGCCGCAGGCAATGCTTCTTGCTTACAAAGTAACCGATGAAGACCTTTACAAAGAGATAGGGCTTGAGTCGTTAGACTTTCTTCTGGAGCAAACTTATAACAAAGAAGGTTACTTTGATTTTGTAGGCAATCAAGGTTGGTATCGCCGAGGTGGACAAAGAGCAATCTTTAGCCAACAGCCTATAGAAGCAGGATATACGGTTGAAGCCTGCTTGTTAGCTTATACGATCACCAAAGAAGCAAGTTATCTCAAAATGGCAAGAGCGGCAATGGAGTGGTTTTTGGGAAGAAACAGGCTTGGGGTGAAACTTTATGATTTTATAACCGGAGCCTGCTCTGATGGACTCGATCCACACGGCGCAAGTATGAACCAAGGCGCTGAATCGGCAATATGTTGTTTGATAGGCCAAGTCGCCTGTTTGGGCTAAAATCTAGCACAAAAATTTTTGTCGGCGCAAAGCCGGCAACCAAGAAATCTACGATTTCTCTGCGAGAAGAATTTTGGCAAAGTTGCAGAAACTACCACTTAATTGTTCCTTCTTTGCTTGTGTCTATTTCTGCAATCGGGCGACTGCCTTCGTTGAAAAGGAAGAGTTTTATTTGATCGAATAAAAACTCTTGGGCTTCTGGATCGGATACGTCCAAACCGAAATGATTTATTAGCTGATTTTGTCTCTGCATCCATTCTCGCCAACAAATCTGGCAAATTTCATTATAAATTCTCGTGCCGATCTCATTGGGGAACGGAGCAAAAGGTAATTGTTCGCCTTTTCTACTGCATCTTGTGCATTTGAATTTTTCCGATGAAAACAGTCCCATAAGCAAAATTATAAAAAGCGCAAACACTAAAGAAAAGAGAGAAGAGCATTTAGCTGATTCATCAAGCGTTAGCTTTTTCAATTGCCTTTATTATCTCTTCATCTTTGGGGCGGAAAAGGCTTAAGGGTTCGACTTTGTGGTAGGCTATCTTACCGTTTTTATCAATCACAACAACTCCGCGTGCTGAAAAACCTGGGATCCAGGACTGCATCTCATATTTTCTAATCACTTCGCCTTTTTCATCCGAGAGAAGTTTCAAGGGTAAGTTGTATTTGGAAGCAAACTTTTTATGGGATTGAACTGAATCGGTTGATATGCCGACAACTTCAGCGCCCGTTTGTGTGTATTTTTCCCAATTGTCACGCACCGAACAAAGTTGTTTCGTGCAGACGGGAGTATCATCGCCCGGATAGAATAGCAAAACTATCACCTTGCCTTTGTGATCGGAAAGTTTCCAGTCTTTTCCGTCCGAATCCTTCAAAACAAAATCAGGTGCTGCATCTCCAACTCTCATAAATGTTTACCTTTGTCGAAAAAAGTTCACTCAACAATCAAAACAAGCCCTGAGGATTTAGATTTGAGTTTTATCTCTTTCGGCTTTTGAGATGAGATAATTTCGTTTATCTCAGCTATTTTTTAGCATACTTTGTTCAAAAAATCATACGAGGAATTTTTTAGAAGCATTAAGTAATCTTGAGATTTACCCACAATCGAGTGGATTTTTGCGATTTTCTCGATTTTTGGGCGAGGTAAGTTTTTCGTATAATCAACTTTTGCAAGCTTTTGTCTCGAAAAATAAAGCGCCGAAAAGTGAAACGTCAAAATGAAACGTCAAGCTGTGTGTAACATAATCTTTTTGTTTTTTATTTCACTACTGCTTAGCTACGCACCTTCGGCGCAAGAAACGCGGCGAAGTAGAATAGTCGTTACACCTACACCTTCGCAGACTCCGACGCCTTCAAAAATTCAGAGTCCTTCGCCGACTCCGACACCACCAAGCACACCAATACCAAGTCAAACACCAATATCTGAAGTAGCGAGAAAACCGCTTGAACCGATTAAAAGTCTTTCAGAACTGCAAGATAAGATTCGTCAAATACTTTCTCAGCCTTCACTTCGACGATGCAGAATAGGTATAAAGATCGTTTCTCTCGACACAGGCAAGGTAGTTTTCGATGAAGATAGTGATAAATACTTCATGCCAGCCTCGAACATGAAGAATTTCACCGTAGCAACAGCGTTAGAAAAACTAACACCAGATTTTCGTTTCGTAACCAGTGTTTATGCAACTTCAGCACCTGATAAAGATGGCATCATCAAAGGAGACTTGATAATTTTCGGTCGTGGCGATCCGACAATCTCTTTTGGTATTAACCCGGAAGATGATGTTAAGGGAATGGAAAGACTGGTTGAAAAAATAGTTGCGGCGGGCGTAAAGAAGATCGAAGGAAATCTAATCGGAGACGAAAGCTATTTCAGTAGTTCTCCAATACCCTACACTTGGGAATGGGATGACCTTCAATGGTATTACGGCGCGCAAGTTTCTGCTCTCTCCATAAATGATAATGCCGCAAAAGTTGTGATTAAGCCTTCTAGCAAGGCAAATGAAAAAGCGTCTGTGCAAATCATACCGCCTGAAAGTGGTTTTGCATTGATAAATGAAGTAAACACTGCTGAAGGAAATTCTCGTGAGATCGGGATAAAAAGAAGTTTAGGGACAAATTTATTGGAAGTTTCTGGCTTTATAGGCAGAAGTGCAAAACCTTTTGAGACCTATGTTGCTCTTCCCAACCCAGCCTTGACGTTTGTTTCGATTTTGCGACTTCTTCTAGAACAGAAAGGAATTGTAATCACAGGAAAAACTGAGACGGTTAATTCAGATTACCGCAAGAAAAATCCTTTACCTGTGGGTTTAATTGAAATTGCTAAGCTAGAGTCGCCACCACTCAAGTTGATCGCCCAGAAAACGATGAAACCAAGTCAAAATCTCTACACAGAGTTGATGCTTAGAGCTATGGGCGAAGCCCTAGGCGAACTGAAAGACCCAAAGAGAAACAGTTTGGATAAAGGCATTGCTGTTGTTGATAAATTCTTGCAAGAAATTGGTGTGCCATCGGGAAGCGTTTTAATGTATGACGGTTCGGGACTGTCGAGGCATAATCTGGTGACTCCCGAAGCTACTGTCCAACTGTATTCATTCATGAAAAAAAGCCGATTTGCTGATGCGTGGTATGAATCTTTAACAATCGCAGGCACGGACGGAACTCTGAAGGAGCGATTCAAGGGAACGCTAGCTGAAAAAAATGTCCGCGGGAAAACGGGAACAATCAATCAGGTTTCAGCATTAAGCGGATATGTTAACACTTTATCAGGCGAAAAATTCGTTTTTTCGATTATAATCAACAATCTTCCTGAACAGAGCTTGAGAGTTTCAACGATTGACGAAATAGTCTTGTTACTTGCGAATTTTGCAGGAAAAACCGATGAGAGAAATTGAATTCTACAAGTTTCACGGATTTGGTAACGATTACGTGATTGTTGAGAGGGAATCACTAGAGGGTATTTCTTCACTGACGGATTTTGCCATAAGGGTATGTGATAGGCATCGCGGTATCGGTGGTGATGGGATTGTGATTATCGAAAAGCCGATAACCGACGAGTCAGCCGATTATGGGTGCACGATTCTTAATCCTGATGGAAGCGAAGCCGCTTTTTCAGGTAATGGCACTCGTTGCGCTGTAGCTTATCTTTACCTGAAGAAATTTTGGAAAAAAACGACGCTAAGATTAGAAACCGCAAGTGGCACCAAAACATTTAAGCTTTTGAAAAGAGAAGAAAATCGTTTCTGGTTTGAGGCAGAAATAGGAGAGCCTTCAAGAATCGAGAAAGTAGAGCTTTATCTTCCGATGGGAAAATTTTTATTGGCAGATTTTGTAGATGTCGGGAATCCTGTTTGCGTATTTTTCGTTGATGATTTTGATTCAATAGATTGGCGCAAAATAGGTGCCGAAATAGAGGTTTATCCTGCTTTTCCAAGAAGAACCAATGTCGTTTTCGTGAAGGTTTTAGGACCTAGGGAGATCGAAGTGCGGATATGGGAGCGCGGTGCGGGTGAAACTTCTTCATCAGGCACTTGTTCTGTTGCTGCGGCAGTAGTTCATTTGGCTAAAAGAAATGAACGCGGAGAGGTTTTGGTCAAAGCGCCCGGTGGAGTTACAGAAACTTGCTGGGACGAGAAAAATAGAATGCACATCAAGGGCGAAGCAGAGTTCGTTTTTTACGGTAAATTCATAGTCTAAAGGTTGCAAAGAAAGCAAATATCTTCAAGCCTTTTGGCGGGATTAAAGTTCCTTTCTCCAGTGTATAAGGCATGATGTTTCCGTATAGCCTAGACGGGAATGAACAATTATACTCAATTCATTACCTACTTCAGAATCAGAAGCCATCTCGGTGCATCCATGACTTCTAGCCCATTCCTCTGCTTCTTCGACTAATGCTCTGCCGATGCCTTTTTTACGAAACTCTGGTTCTACAAACCAACCTTCCAAGTATCCGACCCTATCGGTCAAACAATCTTCAGCAAAAGGACGTATGCTTGCCTCTAAAAAACCTACTATCTTCCCATTTTCTAATTCAGCAACTAAGACGAGTTGAGTTTCAGGGTTGTGGTAAATACCTCGCATTTCTTCGAGGTGTTCTTCCTCGGTTAGCTGATCCCACAGAAACTTGCGCAGACGTAACCATTGTGCAAAGTCTTTTTCTTCTACGAGACGTATTTTGAGTTCCACAAGAGCCGATTCTAGCAATTTAGAAATTAACAATTCAATAGCACTTCCGATTGTTAATCTATCCTATAGCTTTTTACTTTGGCGTTGCTACCGCCGACTTTCCTTGAAGAATTTCCAAAGCCTTCTTGAGCTGAATGTCTTCTTGCTCGTTTGGTTTAGGTTGTGTTTGCTGCTGCTGCTGTTGCGGTGTTTCTTCATCTTGATCGAGTATATTTTCCAAATCAGTTGAATCAGGCGAGTCGCTTCGTTTAACCTCTACTGAAGGTTTCACGCCTGAGTTTGATCTTTCATCTGCTAAGAAAGGCTTGCCTTTACCAGAAGCCCATTTCGCAACTGTTAAAAGAAATCCATCGCCACTACGGAGTGTGAAGAGTTCTTGTTCTGTTCCTGCGCCGAAGCTTTTTTCACCGACGACTTCGCCGCGCGAGTATTCCAGTATAGCCGATGCTACCACTTCTGCCGCTCCAGCAGTGCCAATGTCTATTAAAGCAACCAGAGGACCTGAAAAAACATGCTTCGATGGGTCTGCCGTGTAGGTTCTCAAAACCTTGTTTTCTCGACCAATAACCTGCGCCAAAGTGCCTTCTTTGATGAAGAGATTAGCAACTTCTACGGCTTCGGTTAATGTGCCGGCCGCAACGCCTCGCAGATCGAGAATGATTTTCTCAGCACCTTGTTTCAAAAGATTCTGTAGCTGATTCCGAATGTCTTTTGCTTCGCCTTCTTCGAGACTGTAAACCTTGATTATGCCGATTTTGCCAGCTTCCATTCGGCTTTCTGCTTCTGGTATTTTGTAGCTTCCGCGCTCAACTATGATAGTTTGCGGTCTTGAACCACTCCGCAGAACTCTAAGTTTTACCTTTGAACCCGGCTCGCCTAAAAGCAATTGTTGCGCATCGTAAAGCGAAATATCGCGTGTTGCCTTATTTTCTATGTATTCAATCACATCGCCTGCCTTTAGCCCTGCTTTATCGGCTGGTGAACCTTTAATGGTCGAGATTACATATAGATAGCCTGAAACTTGCGAAAATTCAGCACCAATACCTACTAGTTTAACATTTTTATTCGATAAGTAATCTTTAACTTGTTCAGCCGTGAGATATGAAGAATAAGGATCAAGTCCGTAGGCTAAGCCTCTCAAAGCTCCAGCTCTAACTTTTGCCAGGTCTGGTTCATCAACATAATCGTTTTGAATATGCTGTAGAACGCTCTCGAAGATGCGCATTTGCGCACCCGGATCGTTTATCTGCTGTTGTGCTTTTGTGCCAAGCCAGCCGCCAACGAATACATAAGCCGCTACAACTGCAGAAAGAAAAACAAAGGTTACTTTACTTTTGAATGACATATTTCAAACCATCACTTGACGAAATCCGTCTGCCGATAAATAATTATCCATCAAGAGTTCCTTCGGTGCAAGAAAGAGAGTTAATTCTAAAGAAACTTCCGCAAAGCGGCAGAATTCTGTCTCTTGATATAGGACTCAAGCACGTTGGAGTCGCTGTCTGCGATGAATTGAGAATCTCGGTTAAGCCACTTGTAACTTTGCAAAGAGGAAGCTGGAAAAAGTTACTTAAAGATACAATGAAACTCATAGAAGAATACAACGTAGTGGCTTTAGTTCTGGGCTTACCGCTAAATCTCGACGGCACTGAAAACGAGATGACTTCGCACGTTAAGAGACTTTACCGAAATTATTCTCTGAGCCTAAAAATCCCTGTTTTTTTGCAAGATGAAAGGCTTACTTCATACGAGGCTGAAAGGCTTCTCAAAGCAAAGGGTTATTCAATACGAGAGATAAACCGCCATCGTGATCAGGTAGCTGCTGCAATCATTTTGGAAGATTTTTTATCAAGACTTCGAGCTTATGGTTTTGCATCATGAAATTGTTTCAAGATTCGATAATTTCGACTTCCGTCTGAATAAGATTTTTAGGTATTAGAGTAGGAAAGTAAGCAACCACTTCTTCGACTTTGGGACGACCGCCTGCAAAGCCCGTAACCGCAGGTGGCCCTGTTAAAATCAGTGGAGCAATTTCTCTTGTGAAGCGTTCTACTGCCGATTTATCTTGACTTCTGACGCCTACGCGAAGCTGAACTTCGGGAATATCGGGATTCGGTTCACCTGCTAAATGCCCGTGTGTTGCATTGACTCCTACAAATTCCGTTAAAATTACATCGAACTTCAAGCCTAATCTTTCGAGCCTTGCTCGCAATATCTTGTCTGCCGCTTTTGCCTTTTCATAAGCGTCGGGATAAGCATAAACAAGCGTTCCTACGGCTTTCCAGCCGGCAGAATAAGCAATCGAAACCTTATAAAATTCAGTGTTTGGCCTGCCCTTTATTCCATAAACCCGAACACGATTTTCACCTTCTTGCACTAAGTTTATCGTTGTGAAATCGGCTATGACGTCAGGCGTGATGTAAGAGCGTGGATCGCCCATTTCGTAAAGAAGTTGTTCTTTGATTGAAGGAACGTTTATGCGTCCGCCTGTGCCTTCGTGTTTTGTTATGACGAATTCGCCGTTCGGATAGGCTTCAACTATCGGAAAGCCAACGTTTGCCAAATCGGGAATCGTTTGCCATTCGTATTGACAATTACCGCCAGAACATTGAGCGCCGCATTCGATTATATGACCTGCAATTGTTCCCGCCGCCAGTTTGTCCCAATCATCAAAACTCCAACCAAATTCGTAAACCAAAGGAGCGAGCGTCAAACCTGTGTCTGTGAGCCTACCACCGACTACAACTTGAGCTCCTTTCTCTAGGGCTTCCACGATAGGCTTTGCACCGAGGTAAACATTTGCCGACTGAACCTTGTCACGTATAGCTGAAAGAGGCTCGCCTGTGTCCATGTTAACTATCTCGATGCCTTGATTAAGAAATTCGTCGAGTCTATTGAGAATATCATCACCTTTTATCACTCCGATTTTCGTTTTCAGATTTGCTTCTTGCGCAGTCTTTTTCAATGCTTCGGCACAGCTTGAAACATTCACTCCGCCTGCGTTCGATATGACTTTAATGCCTTTTTCTACGCAGTCGGGAAAAATTTCTCGCATCAAGTCAACGAAATCTCTTGCATAGCCAGCTTCTGGATTTCTGGACTTTTGCTTTTGGAGAATTGACATCGTCACTTCTGCCAAATAATCCAGCACCAGATAATCAATCGGACCTTTGCGCACTTGATCAATCGGAGCAGTCAAAAGATCGCCCCAAAAACCTTGCCCACTCGCTACTTTGATTTTTTCTTTCATATTGGATTCAAAGTTTCATCTCGTGCCGAGTTTCGATAGGCTTTGTAAACTCGACGATTTGAGAAAACTCGATTATATCTCTTGCAAAATTGAAGAATCAAAGCCTGAGGCTTGCTGATTTCAAAGAATCGAATGAAGCAAAGCATGAAGCATGAAGAACATTCCGACTCCCGCAAATACCGCTAGAGAAACCATCGGATTTTTACCGCCGTGGTGGTTGATTTCCGGAATCAGATCGCTTGCCGCAACGTAGAGTGTAATTCCACTGGCAAAAGGCAAGGCGAGACTAATGGAGTTCACGTTCTCGCTACCTAAAAAGGAAAACGTGATAACTCCGAGAAAAGTCGTAAGTCCTATTATGCCTGTGAAAATCAGTATTTCACGATGGCTTTTCCCTGCTGCTAAAACTATCGAAGCTACGGTAAAGCCTTCAGGGATTTTGTGCATGAAGACAGCAATAAAAACTAGAAGACCTGCTTTGTAATCAAGTGCAGAAGCGGCGGAGATGGAAACTCCATCAAAAAAGGTGTGAACTGTCAAACCCGCAATGGCTGTGTAAGCAGTTTTCGTTGAGATAAGGTTTTCTCCAGTAACTTCTTCGCCGAGATGAAAATGTGGCGCTATTGTGTGTTCAAAAAACTGCGTTGCCATGTAACCTGCAAGAAGAAGAACCATCGGTGAAAAAGTGATTTCATCTGTTTGTTTTCTCAAAGCGTCCACTTTCGGCAGAATCTCGACAAATATGACCGAAATCATGAAGCCCGCACTAAGAGCGAGTATGTAGGTTAGAAAAGGTTTTAGCTTGCGGTAAATTTCGGAAGGAAAAAGTATTAAACCACCCAAGATATTCCCTAAAGCCGCTAAACTTCCTAGAAGTAATAGCTCGAAAAGACCTGGCTTCATACTGCTTCGATCCCCGATAAAAGGCGAATCCTTAAGTTTACGATGAAATTTCGCTAAATGGCAAGCTACCTTGCAAAATCGCTTCGTTTGATTTTTAAGCAAGTGAATAAAACAAAAAACCGAAAATAATGCTTGACATGACAAAGAGAATAATTTTAAGATGCTCTAAGAGTGGTCGAAAATAGACCAAAGTGGTTAAAAAGGGTTTGAAAGATGAATAAAAGGTTGACTGCTTAAATTTTAAGCAGTCTTGTTAAAGATGTTACGAGGTAATTACACTGCCAAAGTAGATGAAAAAGGAAGGCTTAAAATTCCAACTCACTTTAGGCGTAAGATAGAGCAGAAATATGGTTCAAGAGAAGTTTATGTGACAAGCCTTACAGGAGAAAGTGTTCAGATTTTCCCGCTTCAAGAGTGGGAAACAATCGAAAAGAAACTAGCTCTTCTGCCAACAAACGAAAAAGCCAGAATTATTTATGTTATGGGAACGAGTTTTTGGGGACAAGAAGCAGAGATTGACAATCAAGGTAGAGTTTTGATTCATCCTTTGCTTAGGCGTAAAGCTGAAATTTACGGAGAAGTTGCAGTTCTTGGGCAGTTGACTTTTTTGAATGTTTGGAATCTTGAAAAGATTGAAAAATTCTTGGCTGAAAACCCGTTCAGCGAGGAACACGCCGCAATTTTGGCAAGACTTGGAATTTAATGGCAATGCTCTTTGAAAATCAACACAAGCCTGTTCTTCTAGCAGAAGCTATAAAGTATTTATCGCCGATCAGAGGCGTTTTTGTTGATGCAACGATCGGGCTTGGTGGACATGCAGAAGCGATTTTGGACAGGTCCGAAAACGTCGAGCTAGTCGGGATTGATCAAGACAAACAAGCGATCGAGATAGCTAAGCAGAGACTAAAGAGATTTGGCGATAGAGTTAAGATTATCCATGCTAATTTTGCCGATATAAAGCTGGTTTTGAATCGGTCAGGAGTTGAAAAAGTTGATGGAATCTTGGCGGATTTGGGAGTTTCGTCCTTACAACTCGATGATAAAGAGCGAGGGTTTAGTTTTCGGTTCGATGCAAAACTTGATATGCGCATGAACCCAGATGCGCAAACACGAACAGCCGCAGATTTATTGAAAACTTTGAGCGAAGAAGAGATAGCCGATATTATCTTGCGTTATGGTGAAGAGAAGTTTGCGCGGCAAATAGCCAAGAAAATTGTTATGTATAGGGAAGCGGGAAAGCATATTGAAACAACGCTGGAACTGGCTAAATTAGTCGAGGAAGTAATTGGCGGTCGAAGGCGTGAGAAAATTCATCCGGCGACACGAACTTTTCAGGCTTTAAGAATTGCCGTGAATCGCGAATTGGAAGTTTTGGAAAAGTTTATTTTTGATGCAATTGATGTTTTGAAAAATGGCGGACGATTTGTTGTTATTAGTTTTCATTCCCTTGAAGACAGGTTGGTTAAGACAAGTTTTTTGAGGCTTTCGGGAAAATGCATGTGCCCGAAAAATTTTCCTGAATGTGTTTGCGGTGCAAAAAGGCTAATTGAGATTTTAACGCGTAAACCCGTAAGGCCGAGTGAAGCCGAAAAGAAAGAAAATCCTAGATCGAGAAGTGCCAAGTTGAGAGCTTGTCTGAAAAGATGCGAAGAGTAGCGAACAGACCGAAAAATTACAAAGCTGGTGTTTTCACGGGAGCCTGCGCTTCTAATAAAGTGCGTCGTGAGCGCGATCCGATACCTTGGAGGTATTGCCTAATGGTGCTTTTCTGCGTAGTATTTTTGGCTTCAGGGTTTATCTATGCGGCGAAACAGCACTTTGAGGCAATGGATTACAGCATCAAAAACGAAAAACTCCTCAAACAAATCGAAGAGCTGGAAAATGAACAAAGAAGACTGAAATTACAAAAAGAAGAAGCTCTCTCGCCAGCTGAGATCAAAAAAACGGCTCGAAAGCTCGGTTTTCGAGAAATTTCTGCTGAGAATATCGAGATCATGAAAAAACAAACTTCTGAAGAGGATTCAGAAACTCGAAAAGCTGAAGAACAAAAGAAGGAAGACACAAAAGGCAGAAGCACAGTTTTAATGGCTGAGGGTATGGAAAATCGGAGCGTCATTCGCAACAAGGATGGTAGTTTGAAAAATATCAGCCAAAAAGAATCAAAAAATCCATGACTTTTGATAAAAGCCCTGCTGGGCGAAGCCAATCTACAAGTCTTAGGATTCTCGATGATTTGTTGAATCTGCCAAAAGCGAGTTTTTGAGAAGTTTTTAGGGTTTTTGACTGCAAATTAAAATGCAGAGCCGAACAAGCCAAAAATACGCTCAGATGGTTTCAACAAGGTTTTTGTTTGTTGTTGCAGTGTTTCTGATTTGGTTTGGAGGTATTTGTTTCAGGCTTGTTCATCTTCAAGTTGAACAGCATGAATTTTGGCGTCAGAAAGCACTCGCTCAGAGGCGTGAAAAAATTGTAACTAAAACGCTTCGTGGAACAATTTACGACACTAGCGGCCGCACTTTGGCAATGAGTATTAAAGCAAAGTCCTTAGTTGCAAATCCGCAAGAAGTCGAAGATGAAGAAAAGATAGCCGAGGTTTTGGCAAGCGTTCTGAATCTGAAAGCGGAAGATGTTTTAAGGGATTTGAAAGAAGCGAAAAATGCAGGTAGGAGATTTTTATTTCTAGCGAGGAAATTAGATGAAGCTCAGGTTGAGAAAATCAATGAATTATTGCGAACAGACATAAGAAAAGCCGACGAGCCGAAATTCAAAGGTTTGTATTGGCAAGAGGAGCAAAAACGTTACTATCCGCTCGGGGGTTTGGGTGCACACGTTATAGGCTTTAGCAACGTGGACGATGTTGGGCAAGCGGGAATTGAGCTTTCACAGGAGAAGTTTTTGCGCGGTCAAGTAGTTGAAAAATGGCAAGAGAGGGATCGGCTTGGAAGAGTTTATGAGTCTGATGTGCAAGAAAGCGATCCGCCGAAAGACGTTTACCTGACGATTTCAGCTTCGATTCAATACAAAGTCGAGCAAGCCTTGAAAGAAGGCGTTCAAAGAGCAAAGGCAAAATCTGGAACGGCTATAGTTTTGAATCCAAAGACAGGTGAAATTTTAGCAATGGCGAATTATCCAACGTTCGATCCTAACAGATACAGAGAATTTCAAAGTGAGTTCTTCGCTAACAAAGCTATTCAAAATGTCTTCTCGCCCGGTTCGATCTTCAAAATCGTTACCTACGGTGCGGCTGTTGACAAGCAAATCATTGTAAATCCAGCCCAAACAATTAGTTGTGATAAAGGATACATCGAAATAGCTGATAGAAGATTTAGCGATAAACACTGCAAAGAAAAAATCTCATATTTTGAGGCAATAGCGGTTTCAAGTAATTTGGTCGCAATAAAAACGGCACAAGCAATAGGAAAGGAGGCTTTTTTCCATTACATTAAAGCATTTGGTTTTGGAGAAAAGACTGGCATTGAGTTACCTGCTGAATCTGCGGGATTAGTAAACTCACCTGAAAAATGGTCGGGATTGAGTCTTGCTTCAACTTCAATAGGCTACGAGATAGGAGTTACAGCATTGCAGATGGCTTCAGCTTTTGCGGCAATTGCAAACGACGGTGTGAGAGTTTCTCCGTATATCATCAAGGAAATCCGTAGTGGAGACAATGTTTTTTACAAGCCTGAAGTAAGGGAATTTCGCGTTTTAAGTCCTGAAGCGGCAAGAAAGCTCAGACAGATGCTTGAATATGTTGTTCTCGAAGGCACGGGGAAAAAAGCATTGCTTAAAAGTTATACTGCTGGTGGCAAAACCGGGACGGCATGGAAATACGATGAGAAACTGAAAAGATACAACGAGGCAAAGTATATTTCGTCGTTCATAGGTTTTGCGCCGATTGAGAATCCATCGGTTGTGATTGCTGTTGTGATTGATGAACCGAGAGTAGCCGCACGCAACGGCGGCGATGTAGCGGCACCTATTTTTCGCGAAATCGCCGAAGCCATCTTGCCAGAAATGAAAATCCCACCAGACAAGCAAACTATAGAATCTCAACAGGCGATTTTGAAAAACTCTGTGAACTCGCTGGCTAGCCTGAAAAATGAAACAACAGATTATGCCAAGAAAACCAGAACGGTTGTAGGCAAAGAAAAAACTTCAGAAGTTAAAGGTAACAAGGAGACAGAAAATAGAAAGGGAAGATTTAAGAAAGATGAAATTGAGTGAAGCGGCAAAGTTGATGAATGCAGAAGCAGTTGAGCAAGCAATTCTAGAGGCTGAGTTTGGCTGTGTTTCGATAGACTCGCGCAAAACCAAACCTGGCGATTTGTTTTTCGCATTTTCTCAACCTGATTATCGAAACAATTGTTTCAACGGTGATTTTGAAGATGCAACCGTTTATGTGCCGACAGCATTTGAAAACGGAGCTATTGCGGCTGTCGTTCGTCCTGATAGGTTCAACGAACATAAACCAGCGCTTGAGCCTTTTGCGGGAAAACTTCTTTTGGTTGGTGATGCGATCTATGCATTTCAACTTTTAGCAAAAGGTGTTTATCAAAAATGGAACAAGCCTGTGGTAGGAATAACGGGAAGTGCAGGCAAAACGACGGCAAAAGAAATCACAGCACACCTTTTGCGCTTTGCAGGGAAGAAGGTTTTAAGCAATGAGAAGAATCACAACAACAATATCGGGCATCCGCTGACGGTTTTGAAGCTACTTGAAAATCAAGACTTCGATCTTGCCGTTCTGGAAATGGCTATGTCAACGCCGTATAACGAAATAGCAAGGCTTTGCCGAATCACTCCACCAGACGTTGCGGTTGTTTTGAATGTTTTGCCGGTTCACATAGAGCATCTCGGTTCGATAGAAAATATCGCAAAGGCCAAAGCCGAAATCGTTGAAGGAATGAAGCCGGGTGGGGTTGCTATCTTAAACGCTGATGACTTTAGAGTTTCGGCAATGAGGAGTTTGAGCAAGGGAGAGACGATAACTTACGGAATCGAGCGTAGCGCCGAAGTTATGGCTGAAGAAATAAGTTTCGGCGGATTCGGCAAAACAACCTTCACTTTGAAACTCCCAAGCGGCAGTGCAAAGGTAAATTTCCCGTTAGACGGCAAGCATAACGTGATGAACGCTCTCGCCGCTTCTGCTGTCGGATATGTTTTCGGAATGTCGGCTGAAGAAATTGCTGAAGCTCTAAGCAAGGTTACTGCACCAGAACAGCGCGGCGAAATTTTGCGATTTGAAAAAGGATTTGTTGTGGTGAATGACTCTTATAATTCCAATCCTGATGCTTTGCTTTCGATGGTCAAGACCATTGTTGAAAATGGCAAGAATGCGAAGCGAAAAATAGTAATGGCAGGTGAGATGATGGAACTTGGGACAGAAGCCGAGAAAATTCATTACGAAGTTGGAAAAAAAATCACCGAAAGCGGTGTTGATTTTCTCGTGGGTGTTGGGAGTTTGGCAAAGAGACTGATTGAAGGTGCGAAAGAAGCTGGTTTGAAAGAAGTTGAATTTTTTGAAGATTCGGAAAAGGCTGGTGATTACATTTTAGGTGAAGTCAAGGAAGGCGATTTGATTTTGGTTAAGGGTTCGCGAAGCGTGCGCATGGAAAAGATAGTTGAAAAACTGCGCTCGCATTTCGATATTGCCAAATAATTCGGCTGTTTGTTAATTTTTGCAGGGAAGCGATGCTTTACTACATTCTTTACAAGTTGATTTATCAAGCCCAGTGCGGTTTAGGCTGTGAGTCATATTTTTTCAAAGCTCTGAACGTTGTGCAATATGTAACATTCAGAACAGCGATGGTTACGGCAACTTCGCTTTTAGTTTCATTGCTTTTCGGTAATTTTGTGATAAGAAAACTTGCTGAATTGAAGTTTGGACAAGAAATCCGTGAAGAAGGACCACAGTCGCACTACCGAAAAAAGGGAACTCCGACGATGGGCGGAGTTTTGATAATAGGTTCAGTTTTTATCTCAACGCTTCTTTGGGCGAGGCTCGATAGCCTTTATCTTTGGATAGCTTTAATTGCAACAACTCTTTTCGCTTTGATAGGGTTTGCCGATGATTACATCAAGATAGTCAAGCGGCGTAGTCTCGGTTTAACAGGCAAGCAGAAACTACTCGGACAGTTGATTGTAGCTATAGGCGTTTGGTTCGTGCTGTGGATGTGGGGAAATTATCCTTGGAACTTGAGCATTCCTTTCTTCAAAGCTACAGCGGAGCCTTACGGTATAACTTACGTAGGACCTTACATTTACCTGTTTTTCATTATATTCGTTTTGCTAGGTTCGTCGAATGCGGTAAATCTCACAGATGGACTTGATGGGCTGGCGGCGAGTGTTACTTTTATAGCGATGACAGCTCTGACTGCACTAACTTATGTTGCAAGCGATAGGCGCTGGGCTGAATATCTTGACATTACTCATAGGCCCGAAGCGGCAGAATTAACTATTTTCTGTGGCGCTATGGTCGGTGCATCTTTAGGTTTTTTGTGGTTCAACGCACCGAAAGCCGAAGTCTTTATGGGCGATGTCGGAAGTCTTTCAATTGGTGGTGCGGTCGGAACAGTTGCAATTTTGACAAAGCAAGAGTTTCTCTTGCCTTTTATCGGCGGAGTTTTTATCCTTGAAGCTTTGTCCGTAATGATTCAGGTTTCGGTTTTCAAGTTAACGAAAGACCCTAAAACGGGTGTGGGAAAGAGAGTTTTCAGAATGACACCGCTTCATCATCACTTTGAAATGAAGGGTTGGGAAGAACCGAAGATAGTTTTTCGATTCGTGATAATAGCCATACTTTTTGCGTTGCTTAGTCTTTCAACGCTGAAGCTGAGATAAGTTTTATGGAACTTTACAAGAAAAAAACTTTGGTTTTAGGAGCAGGAAAAAGCGGAGTTGCGGCGGCAAAGTTTCTGGCAAGTCGCGGTGCGATAGTAGCGCTTCACGACAAAAAACCTATTGCCGAATGGACAGAAGAAGCGCGCTCGCTTAAAGAAAGATTCGGTGTTGGTTTGATTGATGGGCAGATTCCCTCATGGCTTTTGGATCAAATAGACCTTTTGGTTATAAGTCCCGGAGTGCCTACAAACACAATCCCGGCTAGATACGTTGATCGCAAAGGCGGTGAAGTTATCGGAGAAATCGAGCTTGCCTACAGATTCTTGAAGGGCAAAATAGTTGCAATCACGGGAACGAACGGCAAAACAACGACTACTACCTTGATCGGCGAACTTTTGAAAAATGCAGGCAAAAAAGTGCAGGTTGCAGGCAACATCGGTTTACCTTTGACAGAGGTTATTGAAACTTCGACGGAAGATACCTGGAACGTTATTGAAGTTTCGAGTTTTCAGCTTGAAACGATAAAACTCTTTCGTCCAAACGTCGCAGTTGCATTAAACGTGACGCCGAACCATCTTGACAGATACGATTTCTTTTCTGATTATGCCGCTGCGAAACATAGAATTTTCATGAATCAAACACCGCAAGATATTGCCGTATTGAATGCTGATAACGAAGTCACAGCTAGTTGGGCACAAGGCTTAAGAGCCAAAGTAATTTTCTTTTCCGTTAAGAAAGAACTTGAGGAAGGTTTTTTTCTGAAAGATGGAAAGCTATTTTTCAGAAATGGTGAGGTGGAAAAGTTTTTAATCAGCCGAGATGAAATCTTGCTGCGCGGTTTGCATAATGTTGAAAATGTTTTAGCGTCGCTTGCGGCGGTTTGGAATATCTGCCAAGATTCTTTGGAATCAATGAGAGAAACTCTGCGGACGTTCAAAGGAGTTGAGCATCGGCTTGAGTTGGTTGATACGATTCAAGGTGTGCGGTTTTACAACGACTCAAAGGCGACGAGCGTTGACGCGACACTGAAAGCGTTAGAAGCATTAAGCGATGAGGCTGGAAAAATCGTTTTAATCATGGGCGGGCGCGGGAAAAATGCACCATATACTCCGCTTGCTCCGCTGATTGAAAAGAAGGTTCGTGCGCTGGTGTTAATCGGTGAAGATGCTGAAAGGATAAAAACAGAGCTGAAAGGCTTGTGTGAAATCTTCCATGCTGATTCGATGAAAGAGGCTGTCAAACTAGCTTTTCAGAATGCGCACGAAGGCGATCTGGTGCTTCTTTCGCCTGCTTGTGCCAGCTTCGATATGTTCAACTCTTTTGAAGAGCGTGGGAAGGTTTTTAAGCAAGAGGTCTTGAACTTGAAACAAGAACTTGCTTTTTCCGATAGACAGCAAACGCAAAGGCAAAATGGCTGAAGGAACTGAATTGAGATGAAAAATCGGCCTAGATTTTGGCATTATGGCGAAAAAACTTAGAGTAGATTGGTTTTTATTTGCGATTGCGACAACGCTTGCGCTTTTCGGCGCTGTCATGGTTTATTCCGCTTCCGCCATGATTTCACTTCAGGAAACGAAAAACAGCACTCAAGGGCCAACCGAATACGCATACTTTTACAAACAATCAGTTTTTGCCTTGGTGGGCATTCTTCTGATGTGGTTTTTTACGAAGTTTGATTATCATGTTTTGCAAAAGAAAGCCGTAGTTTATGGGTTTTTAGCATTAACCATAGTGCTTTTGTGTTTGGTGTTTTTGTTTCCGCCTGTTAATGGAGCGCAACGCTGGATTCGATTCGGCGGGTTTTCATTCCAGCCTTCGGAGCTTGCAAAACTTGCTTTGCCGATATTCTTGGCTTCGTTTCTGGCAGACAGGGAAGAAAAAATGCATTCGCTTAAAGAGTCTTTGCTACCATGTTTGCTCGTTTTGGCTGTCTTGTGCGGATTGATTTTTGTAGAACCTGATCTTGGAACGACGATGGTTTTATGTGCAATTTTCTTTGTGGTTTACTTCAGTGCGGGAGCGAAAATTTGGCATTTGGTCTTAATAATCTTGCCAATTTTGGGGTTTTTGGTTACTGCATTGATTTTTTCTCCTTGGCGTTTGCGACGTTTGACTGCTTTTCTTGATCCTTGTGCACCTGAAAACGCTTCGGGAGCAGGCTATCAGGTTTGTCAATCTCTTTATGCGATAGGTTCTGGTGGAGTTTTCGGCGAAGGATTTGCCAAAGGACAACAGAAACTTTTTTATCTACCTTATCCTTATTCGGATTTCATCTTTGCAGTTATAGGTGAAGAGTTAGGTTTGATAGGGACAATGGCATTGGTTTTTGTTTTTGGGCTTTTTCTATGGCGTGCTTCAAGAGCCGCTATGTCTGCTCCTGATAGATTCGGAATGCTTCTTGGTATCGGAATCGTCACGGGTATAATTTTCCAAGTGCTTTTCAACTTGTCCGTGGCTATTTCGATTTTACCGGCAAAGGGAATACCGTTGCCTTTCATTTCTTATGGCGGTTCTTCGATTATAACGACTCTTTTGGGTGTTGGTATCTTGCTTAATCTGTCGCAATATGCGGGCTTTGTGCATGTTGAAGAGCCTAAACCGATAAAGCCGATTCGGAGAAGAATCAGAAAAGTTAAGGCTTGATGGGCTGAAAATTGGATTTGTGATGTTAGGTTTATTTTCGATGAATTGACGATGGATTGTGAGGGATTGAAAGTTTTGATAGCGGCAGGTGGAACAGGTGGGCATATCTATCCGGGAATCGCTGTTGCAAGAGAAATACAGCGATGTGGCGGTATTATTCGCTTTGTAGGCACCAGACGAGGACTTGAAGCCAGGATAGTTCCAGAAAACGGTTTTGAAATATCTTTTATCGAGAGTTTAGGCTTGAAAAGCGTCGGATTTTGGGGAAAGTTGAAGGGAATTTTGGTGTTGCCGAAGAGCTTTCTTCAAGCATGGCGTTTGTTAAGGGAATTTAAGCCTGATGTTGTGGTTGGCGCAGGTGGATACGTTTCGGGACCTGTTCTTATGATGGCTTATTTGATGGGCTTCCCGACGTTGGTTATTGAGCAGAATGCACTGCCGGGATTTACTAATCGTGTGCTGGCTTGGTTTGTTAAAAAGGCGGCTTTGACATTTGAAGAAGCTACGCTTTATTTCGGCAAAAAAGCAGTAGTAACGGGAAACCCGGTTCGTCGGGAGTTTTTTGAGATAAAACCGAAAAGCAGAGATAAAGACTTGATTTCGGTCTTAATTTTCGGAGGTTCGCAAGGAGCAAGAGCGATAAACGATGCGGTGATTGAAGCACTACCTTATTTGGAAAAATACCAAGATAAACTTAAGCTAACGCATCAAACTGGCGAGAAAGATTACGAAAGGGTGCTTCAGGCTTATCAAGCGACTGGTTGGAAGAATTATGAGATTTTTCGATACATTCAAGACATGCCTAAGTTTTTTGCAGAGCATGATTTGATAGTGTCGAGAGCAGGTGCTACAACATGCGCAGAACTAGCGGCGGCTGGTAAAGCTTCAATTATGATTCCGCTTCCAACCGCCGCCGACGATCACCAACGCAAAAATGCTGAGGCATTTCAAAGGGCGGGAGCTACGCAGATGATTCTTCAAAAGGATTTAAGTGGAAAGGTTTTGGCAGAAAAAATCATCGAGCTTGCAGATTCACCGCAAAAAATAACTGAGATGGAAAAAGCGGTGAAGAGATTTGCAAAGCCTGATGCGGCTGAGGCTGTTGCTAAATTGATTTTGGAGTTAGGAAGGAAGAAAAGGTAATGTTTCGCCACGTAAAGCATGTTCACTTTGTCGGAATCGGTGGTATCGGAATGTCGGGAATTGCCGAACTGCTTTGTAATTTGGGATTCAAGGTTTCCGGTTCTGATTTGAAAAAGTCTAGTGTTACTGAGAGGCTGGAAACTTTGGGTGCGAAGGTGTTTGAGGGGCATAAAGCAGAAAATATCGGCACTGCGGACGTTGTGGTTTATTCTTCGGCTGTTACGGAGGATAATCCCGAAATAGTAGCGGCAAGAGAAAAGAACATTCCGGTTATCCCGCGTGCTGAAATGCTTTCAGAATTGATGAGATTAAAACCTTACAGTGTTGCTGTTGCTGGTTCACACGGAAAGACCACTACAACTTCGATGGTGGCAACGATACTAGGACATGCGGGCATAGACCCGACAACGATTGTCGGTGGTGTTGTTGATACTCTTGGCTCGAATGCGCGTTTAGGGCAAAGCGATTGGTTCGTAGTAGAGGCTGATGAAAGCGATAGGTCTTTCTTAATGCTCTATCCGACGATTGCAGTAGTTACGAACATTGATCGCGAACACATGAATTCTTACAGAGACATAGAGGACGTGATAAGGTGCTTTACTGATTTTGTCAATAAAGTGCCTTTTTACGGAGCGGCAGTGCTTTGTTTAGACGATCCGAATGTGCAAGCGATGATTCCGCATGTTAAGAGAAAGCGTGTGACTTACGGTTTGACTGCGCAGGCTGATATTTCGGCTCATGAGATTCAATACAACGATCACTTCGGCTCAAGTTTTACGGTTTACAAAGGCACGCAAGTTTTGGGCAAGATAGAACTGCCTGTTCCCGGAAAACATAACGTTTACAACGCTCTTGCTGCAACTGCGGTAGCGACAGAGTTAGGAGTTGAATTTGAAATAATTGCAGAAGGCTTCAGAGTCTTCAAAAATGCCAACAGGCGATTTCAAATTAAAGGCGAGGTTGCAGGAATCATGGTGGTTGATGACTATGGGCATCATCCTACGGAGATTTTAGCCACTTTAGATGCGGCTAAAAGAAGCTCTGAAGGCAGACGCACAGTGGTTATTTTTCAGCCTCATCGCTACACGAGAACGCACGACTTGATGAATGATTTTGCAAGGTCTTTCAATAATGCCGATGTTTTGTTTGTTCTTGATATTTATCCTGCAAGCGAACCACCGATTGAGGGCGTAACTTCGGAAGTGCTTACAGAGAAAATCAAGCAATTCGGACACAAAGACGCAAACTATATTGGCGATATTGAAGGCGCTCTAGACAAGATTTTGCCAAGACTTCAGGAAGGTGATTTGGTGATTACGCTTGGAGCCGGAAGCGTAACCAAGCTTTCCGATCAATTTTTGGAAGCTTTGAAAAAGAGAGAAATGCCATGACGGTAAAGCAGAAAAAGCTTGCTAAGCGCAAAACAAGCAATGCGTCTTTGCCTAAGAAAAGGCAAGGCGGGTTTTTCTTCACATCTGTTTTGCCGTTTCTGTTGCTTTGTTTGATTTTGTTCTGCTTAGGATTTGTGAGCTTTTTGCTTTATCAGAATTTGACTGAGTCTTCATTTTTTAGGGTCAAGAATATCGAGATTTACGGGGCGAATCGAGTTGCGAAAGATGAGATCGAGCGAATCGTGCGCGTTGAAACCGTAGGAAAAAGTGTTTGGAGTGCTGATATTGATTCGATTAGGGAGAAAATTGAGGATATTTCGATGATAAAGCAAGCTGTGGTAAGCAAGATTTTACCGAGCACAATCAGGGTGAGTGTTGTTGAGAGAATACCTCAGTTGGTTGCTCAGATTGGCTCTGATTATTTTTGGATAGACGACGAAGGGCAAGTTCTAAAGAAGGCTCGGCAAGAGGAAATAAACTGGGTTTTGCTGGGGCTAGAGCAAAACAAAAGCGATAAGGCGAATAAGGAAAACCGAGAGCGTGTAAAGATGGCGATTACCATGAGAGATGAATTCAAGAAAATGGGAATTGAGGATCAAATCAAGGCTGTGAATCTTTCCAATCTGTCGGAACCGCAGATTTTTGTTGAAGATTCGGGTGAGAAGGTCGCAATTTTTCCGGATAAAGATAGTTTCGGCAAATCTGTTCTCAAAGCACTGGAAGTGCTGAAAGGACGCGGAAAAGAGATTGAAGCAGTTGTTTTACAAAGAGAAGACGTGATTGTTAGGTTTAGGCATTTGTAAGATCGGGATGAGATTTAGTTCAATAAAACTTGTTTGTTTGGAGAAGGGAAGATGAGTCGGGTTGTTCAAGCAGTAGGATTAGACGTAGGAACCAGCAAAATCAGATGCATTATTGGTGAACTCTCTGAGAAGGGAACTTTGGATATTGTAGGCATCGGTGAAGCGGAAGCTAAGGGTATGAGAAGAGGAATTGTGACTGCGACTGAGGCTGTCACAGATTCCATAAGGCAAGCCGTGGAAGAAGCAGAAAGAGTTAGCGGTTTGGAGATTCAAAAGGTCACTATAAACATTTCGGGTGAGCATTTGAGAGGTGAGAACAAACAAGGTGTAGTTGCTGTAGCAGGGGCAGGAAGAGAGATTACCGAAGAAGATGTTGCGCGGGCGATGGAATCTGCAAGTGCAATGTCGCTTCCTGCTGGTTGGGAGATAGTCGAGCGAATACCGCAAGAATTTATTGTTGATGGGCAGGACGGGATAATCGAGCCTGTGGGAATGACTGGTGCAAGGCTAGAAAGTCGTGTTCATGTTGTTACAAGTCCGAGCGCGGGCAGACAGAACCTTGTAAAGGCGATTCACAATGCGGGTTTGGAAATAGAAAAAATGACGCTTGAACCGTTAGCCGCTGCTGAAAGCACTCTTACAGACGATGATAAAGAATACGGAGCAGCACTTGTTAACATGGGTTCTGAGATAACTAGTTTGATGATTTTTGAGCGTGGGGCGGTAAGGCATACTGCGATTTTTCCTTTTGGCGGGATGTATTTTACAAGAGACATAGCCCATGGTTTGCGGGTTTCGATCCCTGAAGCCGAGCGAATAAAAAGAAACTATGGGTGTGTAGCTTCGTTTTTGATGGATGAGCGGGAAAAGCAAGAAATAATCGAGATTACTCCGGTTGGTCGAAATGAAAAAAGAGGGCTGTCGAAGGAAATTTTATGCGATATAATGTCGCCACGTGCGATTGAGCTATTTCAGCATGTTGCGCATGAAATCAATTTGTCGAAAAGGCAAATTTCCAGCGGAGTTGTTCTAACAGGTGGAAGCGTATTGATTCGCGGAATGGTTGAAATAGCCGAGCAGGTTTTCGACGCACCAACAAGAATAGGTGTGCCAAGAAGCGATATTTTCGGTGGTTTGATTGATGAAATTCAGACGCCTGCGTGGGCTACAGCCTGCGGATTGGCTCTGGCTTCCATGGAACTTCAACTTCGGACTTCTCCAAGCAAATCAGCGGCAAGGCGTGTTGCACAATGGCTTGGAATTTTTCGAGAAAAATTTATGACGTTGTGAAGTTTAGATTGGATTTCTTGGCGCAACTTGTTGTATTCTTTTGCGATGTAAGCACAACATCTTGGAACAAACCGAGCTAGTGGTATTGGCAGTTTGAAAATCTGGTGAAGGGAAGAAAGATTATGGCTGATAAACTAACCGAAAAATTTTTGATGGATAAAATAGCTCCAAGCATCATCGAGCCTGATGATGACTTAATGGTAGGAGCAAAGATCAAGGTTATCGGTGTTGGCGGCGGAGGTGGAAATGCCGTCAATCGCATGATCGAAGCCGGGATCGAGGGAGTTGAGTTCATAGCGGTTAACACTGATATTCAAGCTTTGAGGAATTCAAAGGCACCGATAAAAGTTCAGATAGGTAGCAGTCTAACCAGAGGACTTGGAGCTGGCTCTGATCCAGAGATAGGAAAAGAAGCGGCCTTGGAAGACACCGAGAGGCTTATAGATATTTTGCAAGGTGCTGATATGGTGTTTGTTACGGCTGGGCTTGGTGGCGGCACAGGAACAGGTGCCGCACCTGTCATAGCGGCTTTAGCTATGGAACTTGGCATCTTGACGGTTGCTGTTGTTACGAAACCCTTCACCGTTGAGGGAAAGAAGCGGATGATGCAAGCTGAAAGAGGGCTACAAGAGCTTTGCGGTTCGGTAGATACAATCATCACTATACCGAATTCAAAGCTCAAGGAAGTTGATGAGAAGATTTCTATCATGGAAGCTTTCCGCCGTGCTGATGATGTGCTTTTGCAAGCAGTTCAAGGAATCAGTGAATTGGTGACAGAGACCGGTGTTGTTAATCTTGATTTTGCCGATGTTAGAGCGGTGATGAAGGGAATGGGAGTGGCTTTGATGGGCATAGGAAGAGCGAAAGGTGAAGGCGCGGCTGTAAAAGCAATGAAGGCGGCGATTGAGTCGAAACTGTTAGAAGAAAACTCTATAAAAGGTGCAAAAGGCGCTTTGATAAACTTCACTGGTTCTGAGAATATGCCTTTGAATGATATTGAGGAAGCAATAGCCATGGTTTACGAAGCGGCTGATGAAGATGCGAACATAATTTTCGGAACTGTTATCAAGAACTCAATGGAAGATGAAGTAAAGGTAACGGTTATAGCAACTGGGTTTGAAACACGTGCTGCAATGAGTCAAAAGCCAGCAGAGAAGTCAAATCTGAGAGTTTACGATCTTCGATCTTCCTATCATCAAACTGAAGCTGAGAAAACGCAGATGAGGGAAGACATAACTATTCCGACTTTTATGAGGCGGCAGGCTGATTAGGTTTCGGTTAGGATCGAAAGTGAGGCAATCTTAAACACTGATAGAAGCTTCCGGGCTTGAAAGATTCTGAAAAAGTTTGTTACCATAAAAGTTTCTTTGGTTGATTCTTTTTGAAGAGATCAATCTTGTAGTTTCAAGTAAATCAAGGAGAAAAGCAATGATGAGAAATTCTGCGAGGAATGTCGGGGAAAGAAAGAAAACACCACCACCGGCTGAGACGAGAGCTGAAATTTACTACTACAAAAAGCAAATAGATGCTCATACTCAAATGGTTATAGTGCTTCAAGATGGGGAGGAAATAGAAGGAACTATCGAGTGGTATGACAAAGAAGCCTTAAAAATCAACCGCAAGGATGCACCGAACATAATGCTTTTGAGGCATAATATCAAATATATGTATAAAGCTGAGGAAAGAGAAAAACTAAAAAGCGCTAAGACAGAAGCACAAGAAACTAAAGCGGAAGCAAAAGAGGCAAAAGAAACGAAAGAGACGAAAAAGAATAGCAAGAAGGCTGAGTGAGGTGAACGGTTCGTATTACTTTGAAAGCAAAAATTCGGAAGAATACCGTCCACGCTTAGCCATCACGATAGGTGATGCGGCTGGCATTGGTGCTGAAATTACCTTAAAAGCCCTAGAACAATTAACTTCATCGTTTGTGCCTGTTGTAATCGGCGACGCGGATTTTTTGCTTAAATGCTCTAGAAAATTTGGCTTGATTCATGATTTTGAGGTCATAAGAAAAAACCAAAGCATTCCTGAGATTGCGGATAAGCCAATAATATACGATTTGCAGAATCTAGAAAAACCGATCAGATTCGGTGTAGAATCTGCTAGCTACGGGCGCGCTGCGGCTGAATATATTCAAACGGCTGTGCGTCTTTGCAAAGAAAATCAAGTTGATGCAATCGTTACAGCTCCGATTAGCAAAAAAGCACTTCAAATGGCAGGTTACGATTTTCCGGGACATACGGAGTTTTTAGCACATTTGACGGGAACGAAAGATTTTGCGATGTCGTTTTTTGCTGGAAATTTGCGGACTGTCCTGCTTTCAACACATTTGCCACTTAAAGAGGCTATAAAACTTGTGAAGAAAAAGAATTTAATCAAGCTTATAGCTTTTACAGATTTTGAGTTTAGGAAACTTTTCTATAAAAAACCGAAAATAGCTGTTGCAGGGCTTAATCCTCATGCGTCTGAGAAAGGCATGTTTGGTAAAGAGGAATATAAAGAGATTCTACCGGCAATTGAGTATTGCCGAGAGGAATATGGTATAGATGTTTCAGGTCCTTACTCGCCGGATACGGTATTTTTGAGAGCCTTTGGAGGTGAATTTGATTTTGTGGTTTCTTGTTACCATGATCAAGCAAGCATTGCGGTTAAGTGCTTGGCTTTTGGAGATGCTGTAAATGTTACTTTGGGGTTACCGTTCATAAGGACTTCAGTTGATCATGGGACTGCCTTTGAAATTGCGGGTAAGGGAGTTGCCGATGCATCTAGCATGATAGCAGCGATTAGACTTGCTAGAGACCTTGTGTTACTTAAGAGAAGAAACCTGCAACAGCAGAAAATTCAAAGTTTGTAATGGAAGTATCTGGTGTAAAACCGAAAGTTCTAGTAGCTGACGACGATCCTGCAATCTTGCGCCTCATAAAAGTCATAGTTGAAAAGGAAGGATATTCGGTTATAACGGCGCGTGACGGGCGAGATGCTTATAAACTGCTACAAACGGAAGGTCCTTTCGTAGCCGCTATTCTAGACGTCATAATGCCTTATATTCAAGGAACAGAGCTTGTCCGATACATGAAGTCTGATAAGCGCTTGATGAAAATACCAGTGATTGTAATGACTGCAGAGCAAAATCCCAGATTATCTACGGAAAGCATAGAAGCGGGAGCTGTTGGATTTTTGCCAAAGCCTTTTACACCTTCACAACTCCAAGAGATGCTTAAGAAATACGTTAGTCTGGATGACAGTTTACAGGTTGGAAGAGAATGAAAAAAGGTCTTTTTTTTGAAAATGTTTGATGTAAAATAGTATTGCCAATCAAAAAATCGGGGAGTAAAAAATCGTGTCAAAGAAACTACTATTAGCGGATGATTCGGTTACGATACAAAAGGTCGTAAATCTTACTTTTGCAGATGAAGGGATAGAAGTTCTTACGGCAGGTGATGGAAATACGGCGTTGCAAATGCTTTTTGCTCACAAGCCTGATATAGTCATTGCAGATGTCAACATGCCAGGGCCGAACGGCTATCAAATCTGCGAAAGAATAAAAACAGACGAAAATCTGAAGAATATCCCTGTTATTCTTTTGGTTGGGTCTTTCGAGCCTTTTAATGAAGAAGAAGCAAAAAGAGTAGGAGCAGATGACTTTTTAACAAAGCCTTTCCAATCAATCCGCCATCTAATGAACAAGGTTTCATCGCTACTTGAGGCAAGTGCTTCGTCTGCAGAAAAATCATCTACAAAGGAGTTTGATTATCGAGCCTTGGAATCAGAGGAATATCCAGTAGCAGAAATAGAGGACGTTACAATCCATGAAGAGCCTGCGGTTTCTTACGTTAGCGAAGTGAGTTATGAAGAGAGGACCGAAAAAGACTTGGCAAGAACACAACCGCTCTCACCTGAAGACATTAAGGAAATAAAAGCAGAAGAACCGCAAGGCGTTTCTCACGAAGAAGCTCACGAAGTAATTCACGAAACAACTCAAGAAGTGGCTCCGATGTCGGAAGGGCAGAAGATTGAGCATCACATCGAGGAAATCCGTGTTGAGCTTGTCTCACCAGAACAAGAAAAAGTTACGGTAGAACCGAGCCAAGAGCGAGAAGTAGAAACAACCGCAAAATCGGATGTGAAGGTTAGCGATCGGGCTATTTTTGTTGGGACGGAGATGGAGGTTTCAGGCGAACGGACTGAAGAACCAAGTAAGAGTTTCAAGGGAGAAGAGAGAGTCGAGGTTGAATTTGAGCAGATGCTTCAAGCAGAGTCAGCAACTCAGGGTGTCAGGGCCACGGAACCTTCTGAAGTTGATGTCGAACAACCCGCGGAACTTATGGAGGTTGCTACTGAGCTTTTAACAGGGCAGAATGTAGAGCATTCAATAGAACAAGTCATAGAAAGTGATATAGGGCCTTCTCAACTTACAACAGAAGGTTTAGCTAAACTAGCAGAAGAAGAAACTACAGGAATTAAGCTGGAAGGTAGGCAGATTGGCGCTGGTGAAGCGGAAAGATTAACAGAATCGAAGCCAGAGCATCATGTTGAACCCGTGGCAGAGACAGGATTCACTGTTCAACCGTTTGAAACTCAAGAAGTAGCTCAAGAAACTATTCAAGACGCTGAAACTGTGCAGGAGTTGAAAGAACCAGATGTTGAAAGTTTGGCCTCAGAAGGTCTTGGAGTGAGGGAGCAAACATTCGAGAAAGAAATACCACAGCCAGAAACTGTTTCACTACTTGAGATGGGAGAAGACGAGATTCTAGAACTTCCAATGGATTTGCCAGATGAGTTTATTCGAACTGGAACCTTCGCACCACAGGCTACTTATCAGCAGACAAAGTTTGAAGAAATTGTTGCAGAGCGTAAGGAAGTAGAGATAAGCGAACCTTCAGCTTCAGAACAGGAGTTGGAAGCTAAGTCGAGTGAGTTGTTAACTTCAGAACAGGAATTGAAGGCTGAAGTAAACGAGCTATCAACTTCAATGCAGGGGTTAGAGCCTGAATCAAGTGAGTTGTTGGGTTCAACATTAGAGACCAAAGCAGATGAACTACCAACTTCGGTGCAAGAGTTAGAGACTGTGATGGATGGGGCGTTAGCTTCAGTGCAGGAATTGGAAGTTGAGATTAGTGAACCATCACCTTCAGAACAGGAATTAGAGGCTACTGTAAGTGATGTGCCGGTTCAGAGGATGGGGAGAGTGGACAGAAGATCACCTTCAGAACAGGAATTAGAGGATGCTGTAAGTGAGCCATTACCTTTGGGGCAGGAAGTGGGAGTTGAAATAGATATACCATTTGTTTCGACACAAGAACTGGAAGCGGAAACAAGTAAACCTTCAACTCAAGAGTTGGGAGTTGGAGTGAGCGAATCATCTACTTCAATGCAGGAAACAGCTTTGCAAGCACCTGAAAAACAATTTAGTTTGCCGCCAGAGGTGATTGAAACGATAGCACAGAAAGTCGCCGAAAAAATAGTCGAAATCTTTTCCGAGAAGACTATAAGAGAAATAGCTTGGGAGGTTGTTCCACAACAGGCTGAGCTTATAATCAGAAAAATGGTTGAGGAAAAGCTCAAAAAGCAGTAGCTAGATTCTTTGCGCCTGAAGTGGAATTAGCGGTTGGGTTTCAAACCAGCCGCTTTTTGTTTTATCATAAAATTTTTGCATAGAATCTCAAGCGCTGAACAAAGGCTTTATGGAAATTGCAAAGGCTTACAATCCGAAAGAAGCTGAAAGCGTTCATTACGATAGATGGGAAAGATTAGGATGTTTCAGACCTGAAACCAACCAAAATCCGAATGCAAAGAAATACTCGATAGTCATTCCACCGCCAAACGTTACCGGTTCGCTTCACATGGGGCATGCCTTGCAGCATACCTTAATGGACGTGCTCGTGAGACGCAAAAGAATGCAAGGCTACAAAACGCTTTGGCTTCCCGGAACCGATCACGCTGGTATTTCGGTTCAGAGGAAAGTTGTTGAGGAGTTGCGCAAAACAGAGGGCAAAACGCCGCAAGAAATCGGGCGTGAGGAATTCTTGAAAAGGGCTTGGGCATGGAAAGAGAAATACGGTGGCGAGATTCTTCAACAGATGCGCCGCGAAGGTGCTTCTGTAGATTGGACGAGATTTAGATTTACGCTGGACGAGAGCCTTTCGCGTGCTGTTCGAGAAGTATTTGTGCGACTTTATGAAGAAGGTTGGATATACCGCGGGAAAAGAATCGTCAACTGGTGTCCGAAAGATAAAACGGTCCTTTCGGACTTAGAAGTTAAAGAAGAGCCTGATAAAAACGGGAAGCTTTATTATTTGCAGTATCCTGTCAAGGAATCAAACGAAAAAATTACCGTTGCAACAACGCGTCCTGAAACGATGCTTGGCGATACGGGTGTGGCTGTCAATCCAAACGACGAGCGTTATAAGCATCTGATCGGTAAAACAGTTTTGTTGCCGATTGCAAACAGGGAGATTCCGATAGTTGCCGATGAATACGTTGATCCTGAATTTGGAACAGGTGCTGTAAAAATCACGCCCGCTCATGATCCTTACGATTACGAGATTGGACTTCGCCATAATCTGCCGCCGCTTCTTGTCATGAATGAGGATGCAACAATGAATGAAAATGCGGGCGCTGATTTTGTCGGACTTGATAGATTTGAAGCAAGAAAAAAGGTGATTGAAAAGTTTGCTGAATTGGGACTACTGGAGAAAATAGAAGATCACGAAACGCCGCTTCCGACTTGTGAGCGATGCAAAACTGTTATAGAGCCTTTTCTTTCTGAGCAATGGTTCGTAAAAATGGACGAAATGCGTGATTTGGCTCTGAATTTGATAAAAAACGAAAATTCGCCGCGTTTTTATCCTGAAGTGCCTCACAAGAAGGTTTATACAAATTGGCTTGAAAACATAAAGGATTGGACGATTTCGCGTCAACTTTGGTGGGGACATCAAATCCCAGCGTGGTATGACAAGAAAGGAAATGTTTTTGTTGCGCGTTCTTTTGAAGAAGCGGCTGAAAAGGCTGGAACGAGGGATTTAGTTCAGGACGAAAACGTTCTTGATACTTGGTTTTCGTCGGCATTATGGGCATTTTCAACCTTTGGTTGGAACGGTGAAGTAACTGAAACAGAGGATTTGAATACTTTTCTACCAACAGACGTTTTGGTTACAGGGCGCGACATTATCTTTTTGTGGGTTTCCCGAATGGTTATGACAACTCTGAAGTTTGTTGGCAAGAAACCGTTTGAAGACGTGCTCGTTACTGGAACAGTTCTCGGTAGGGACGGGAAGCCCATGTCGAAGTCGCGCGGCAACGGAGTCGATCCGCTTGATTGTTTCGATAAATTCGGTGTTGACGCAACGAGAATTTACCTAGCCGCAATAGCGACGGGAGCAGATATTCGTTGGAGTGATAATTTAATCGAAACTTACAGAAATTTTGCTAACAAGATTTGGAATGCGGCACGATTTTGCTTGCTCAACAGCGAAGGAGCAACTGTTGACATCAATTCTCTTGAAGTAAATCATGATGATTCAATTGCGGATCGCTGGATAATTTCAAAGCTCAACAAGGTTACTTTGAAAGTCAACCAAGCGCTCGAATCATATCAATTTCATGAAGCTGTCTCAACGCTTTATCACTTTTTTTGGCATGACTTCTGCGATTGGTATATCGAGTTTGTAAAGGATGAAGTAAGTGCAAATTCTAGTTCGCCTGATGTTATCAAGGCACGAACAAGACTCATTACGGTGTTGGAGCAGTCTTTACGGTTACTTCATCCCTTTATGCCGTTTTTGACTGAAGAGTTATGGCAAAAACTTCCCGGTATATCAATTGAACTTCACAACGAAGCATATAGGCATTTGCCTGAGCCTACGATTATGCTTGCTGATTTTCCACGTGGAAACGAGGCGATGATAGACGAGAAGGCGGAAAAAGAAATGCAGATGGTTATAGAACTGATCTCAAAGGTTCGCAATATCAGAGCGGAAATGCAAATTAAGCCTGCTGATAGGGTTACCATTTATGCGGCGACTGAAAGTCCAGAGGTTTTTAAGGCAAGCGAAGCCCAGATTTTGAAACTCGCTAGAGCTGAGAGTCTGATCTTAACGGAAAGATTAGATGGAATTCCGAAAGCTTCAGCTCGCGCTGTTACTGCTGATGCTGAAATCGCTGTCCCCTTGGAAGGTTTGATTGATTTTGACAAAGAAAGGACGCGACTTGAAAATCAACTCAAAAAATACGAGGGCGAATACAATCGCCTGAAACAGCAACTCGAAAACAAGGATTTCATCGAGAAAGCACCGGTAGAAAAAGTCCAAGAAGTGCGTTCAAGAATTGTTGAACTGGAGTCACAGATAAAAACTCTTTCTCAAAACATTGAAGCCCTTAAAGCATAATAACCGAATTGGGAAGAAACTTTCGCCGGAGCGATTTCTTGGATTGATTGAATCTAGATTTGAGCGTTTAGAGCCTTTGTTTCTGCTTTCCAAAACTTTTTGGAAACCATCGGTGAGATATTAAACGCTGGTCTCATTTACGCAAATGACAAACACGAATATAATCTCGCAGATATAAATTAGCCGCTTTGTCAAAAAGCTTTTTTCTCAACTTGACAAACAGAGGTCTTTTTTATAGATTGATGAAAATGAAAGTCATTTTCATTTTCTATTTTCGAGATTTTTGTGAGTTGAGATTATAGGAGATTGGATATGGTAATTGCTGTGGGCAGTGGGAGCAAAACGGAGTTAAAAATCTGGTTTTGTGAAAGTTGTGGTTGCTATCACATTAAGATTGGTGAGATGCTTTTGACGCTTGATCGAGGTGAGTTTACAAGTCTTGTCAATGGGCTTGTTGATTGTTACTGCTCTAGTTTTTTCAAAGAGAGTAACGATCTGCTTGATGAAAATCAAGAGTTATTTAGTTAAATCAAAGAACTGAAAGAGAAGGGAGAATGTTTATGAGAAGACTGTTGTTTATACTTGGTTTCTTTCTATTTTCAAACGTTGTATTTGCGCAGAGTGCAAATTTAGCTTTACAGATAAGAGACTTGCTAGGTGGGTTGATTCAAGGTGCTTCAGTGGAAGTTAAGGGAGTTGTTTCTAGAACTGCCCAAACGGATGATAAGGGAAGTTGTTTATTGAAGGCTTTACCTATGGGCAAGTATCAAGTTGCTGTTACGGCTAAGGGATTTGCTTCAAAGATTGTAGAAGTAGAATTAGACGGGGAGAGCAAAACAATCGAGATAGTTTTAGTTCCTGCTCCTGCGGTTGCATATGTTTCTGTAACGTCGAACTATCTAGCTGGTAAACCTGAATCTTTGGAAGTAATTCCCGGTTCTTTCCAAACTATTGACAAAGATAGCTTAGAAAATGCAAGATTTTTCACACCTTCCGAGGCACTTCGCAGGATTGCGGGCGTTTACACTCGTGAAGAAGAAGGGTTTGGTTTAAGGCCCAATATCTCAATCCGAGGCACTCTACCAACTCGTTCAACGAAGGTTTTGCTTTTAGAAGACGGTATTCCGCTAACTTATGCGCCTTATGGTGATAACGCTTCATACTACCATCCGCCCATTGAGAGGTTTGAATCTGTAGAAGTAGTGAAGGGATCGGGACAGATAGGTTATGGACCTGTTACGGTCGCAGGTGTTGTGAATTACATAACACCGAATCCTCCACAAGACACGGCGCTTTCGATAAAAGCTTTTGGCGGAAACCGTGACGTTTTTGATGGTAACATCAGTTTTGGAAAAGGTTTTGGAAAAACAGGATTGATTTTGAATTTCACGCGCAAGCAAGGACAGGGTGCGCGTGATAATGTGCGAATAGGCTTGAGCGACTTTAGTTCCAAGCTGGTTCAGCAACTCAACAACCGAAACTATCTAACCTTCAAGTTCAGCCATCTGAAAGAAGACTCACGCGTGACATATTCGGGACTCACAGAAGCCGAATATGCCTCAAACCCTCGACAAAATCCGTTTCGGAACGATTCGTTCAGCCTATTCCGCACAGGCTTTTCAGTTCAACATACGTCAATCGTGACGGCTCAATCGAGTCTCGTCACGACCTTTTACATCAATTATTTCTCTCGTGATTGGTGGCGTCAATCTTCAAACTCTAATGAAAGACCAAATCGCCTAGGTAACGATCCCGATTGTCGAGGAATGCAAGACCTTTATACTACATGCGGTAATCAAGGAAGATTGAGAGATTATCTAACATGGGGAATCGAGCCGCGCTATAATGCCAACTTCAAAATTGGCGATGTTAATAATGACTTAAGTTTTGGTATTCGTATTCATTGGGAAAAACAAGACCGATTGCAGAAAAACGGTGATCTGCCTTTATCGCGTGATGGTGTGATTGTAGAGAATAACCTGAGAAAAAATCTGGCTTTTGCTGGGTTCGTTCAGAATCGCTTTATCTGGAAAGGGCTGGCTGTAACACCCGGCGTTAGAGTAGAGCATATAAAATACAAGCGCACCAATCGCTTAAATAACACTACCGGTGAAACTGAACTAACCGAAGTGATACCAGGATTAGGCTTGGCTTACAACCTCTTTAGCAACACCACAATTTTTGCAGGCGTTCATAGAGGATTTGCGCCACCTAGAACTGAAGACATTATCTCAAATAACGGTGGAGTAGTTGATTTAGAGTCGGAAAAAAGCTGGAACTACGAACTGGGCATTCGGACAAGACCTTTTGATGGTTTGCGAGTTGAGTCCACCTTTTTCCGCATGGACTACTCGAATCAAATAGTGCCTGCATCGCTTGCTGGTGGCGTTGGTGCTACATTCACCAATGGTGGCAAAACCTTGCATCAAGGCATAGAGATTTTTGCACGTTTGGATTCTGCTGACATCTTGAAAAGCAAGGTTAATTTCTATGTGCAGACTGCATACACTAATCTTCAGAAGGCAGAATTTCGCGGGGTGCGTTATAGCTCAGTCAATACGAGTGTTCTAGTGACCGGCAATCGTTTGCCATACACTCCCAAGACTCTTCTAGATTTGATTCTAGGTGTTACTTACAAAAACTTCGATGGATTTCTGGAGAACAATTATATTTCCCGTCAATTCTCTGACGATTTGAATACGATCACACCGACGCCGAACGGTCAGCGGGGTTTGATAGGTGCGCAGAATTATTGGAACGTGACTGTCAACTATCGAATAGAAAAATGGAAAACCGTGCTTTTCATGACGACAAAGAATCTTTTCGATAAAACCTTCATAGTTGATCGTTCGCGTGGGATTTTGCCTTCAAGCCCACGCCTAGTTCAACTCGGCTTTAAGTGGAGTCTGCGGTAAGCGTAATGTGCGGTAAATTCCATAGGGAGTTAGTATCAGCCTAACTCCCTTTTTCTTACGGAGGTGAAAAGATGTCAATAATGCAAAGGCTCAAAGAAGCAACCAGAAAACAACACGAAGAACTAGAACAAGCAGTTGATTTGATGAGCGAAACGCTCAGCATCGAAGATTACAAGTCAAAACTCTTAAAATTCTATAGATTCTACTCATTCATCGAGCCACGCCTTGCAAGTTTTGAATGGGATTTGTTCGGTTACGATTTTCCGAAGCGCCGAAAACTACCGCTTCTGCTTAAAGACCTGCAAAGTCTTGACATAATGAATGAGGCTAAAAAACTTGAAGGTTGGGAAGGTTTGCCTGATCTAAACGGTAGCATCGGAAAAGCTTTTGGGTGCTTGTATGTTCTGGAAGGAGCGAATCTCGGTGGGCAAGTTATCTCTAGACACCTAAAACTTCGGTTAGGACTAGATGAAAGCAACGGAGCGGCATTCTTTAGCGGATATGGCAAGGAGACCGCAACTGCGTGGAAGGAGTTCGGCATAATTCTTGAAAATTTCGCTTCTGAATATCAAAACGATGAAGAAATAATCTCAGGCGCAAATGAAACTTTTGAAGGATTTGCTCGATGTTTCAGAGAGACTTATGTTTTGGATTTGAAAATCTAATATGGATTCTACTACGAATTCTTAAGCAAGGCTTGAGAGAATAAAAAAGGAGGTTTGGGTTATGGTTAGGAAGCTACTGAAAATCTTGATTCTAATTTTAGCAATCATTTCTGTTTATACGAACATTTTTGCTCAAAGCCGACAAGTAAGCGGTGAAGTTACCGATCAAAATGGTGCCTTAATTGCTGGTGCAACTGTTGTTTTGCGTAATAAAAAAACGGGCTTAGAAAGGGTTACTCAAACTGATTCACAAGGGCAATTCAGGTTTGTCGGATTGGGTGAAGGTGAATATGAACTCGTAGTGACTGCGAAAGGGTTTCGGCAGGTTGTGATTAGTTATCAGGATCAGCCACAAATTAACGTGACTCTTGAGATTGAACCTTTCGAGAAAGTGACGACCGTTTATTCGGGTTCAAGGCAAGAAGAATTGCGCGAAAGCTTGAGCACAAAGGTTGATGTGATAACAGATCGGCAAATTCGCGATACGGGTTATGAGACTGTAGGCGAGGTTTTAAGAGAACTTCCCGGGGTTTTGACGCGCAGAGGTTCCGAGACAGGCACTTCTTCGGGTGCCGCGGGACAGCAAATTCAAGGAATTGGCTCAAGGCAATCGCTTGTTTTGCTCGATGGCTTTCCTATAATCAATGCTCGCGGCATAAAAAGCGGAGTTATAAATCTTGATAGGCAATCAACTGCAAGGATCGAGCAAATCGAGGTTGTCAAGGGTGCGGCGTCGGCACTTTACGGTTCTGATGCAATCGGTGGTGTGATTAACTTAATCACTCGCGAGCCGAAAAGCCCGCTAGAAGGCTCTGTAACGATTTCAGGCGGGAACTTCGGTAGATTTGATCCGCGGGCTGAATTCGGTTTGAAGAGAAAGAGAACAAGCGTTTTCTTGAGCGTTGAGCGCCATAAACAAAATTCATTTGACTTAACACCGACACTTCCCGATACAACCGGCGCAGGCTTTCATCGCTACGACTTTTTCGGAAAAGCGAAATACGAGTTTACACCGAATTTTTATGTAACCGGTTTTGCTGATGCTAAAAAGGCAAACTCTGTTGGCATCTCGCTTGGTGAGGCTGGTTATCAATCGGACGATGTTGATGAAACCTTTCAGACCTATGGCCTGACTGCTAATTGGAATGTCAATTCAAGAACAGCCGTGCAAGCACGTGGATATTTTGCCAGATACGACGAGATTGGAAGTGTTTTTGTTCTTCCGAATTCACGATTTCGCAGTGGCGCGAGGTTTCCGGACGAAAATCTATTTCAGCGTTTCGGCAGACTCGATGCTTCACTGATTCATGTTTGGGGTGAAAGGCAGATAATGCAGATTGGTGCTGAATGGAATACTGATCGCTATGCAGGTTTCAATCGGCTTCGCAATGCGTCCGGTGAACGCGCTGATACAAGAGTCTTTTGGGCGCAAGACAAGATCAGCGTTACAAATTGGATAACTTTGACGCTTGGTATCAGATATGACAATCATTCGATTTTCGGTTCAGCCGTTTCACCGAAAATAGGCTTGAATGTGCGCGCTACAGAGCGAATAAATTTGCGAGCTTCTTGGGGGCGTGGTTTCCGCGCACCTGATTTAGGCCAACTCTATTATCGTTTATACAATCCGACCAATCTTTATCAGGTTTTCGGCAATCCAAATCTTGCTCCCGAACATTCTGGTTCCTGGCAAGTTGGGGCTGAGTATTCAAGCACGAAAAAGACCTATCGTTTCGGAATCAACTTCTTTAGAAACGATGTGCGTAACTTAATAGAAGCCACGAATTTTGGCTTTGTTAGAACGCAGGCACAAGCAAACGCAATCTTTTTGCGCCTCGGCTTGAATCCTTCGGATTACAACACGGCTTTGAATCGTCTTTTGCTAATCTACACGAATTCGTCGAATATTTTCACGCAAGGTGTAGAGCTTGATACGGACATTAAGTTGCCGAAGAATTTTTCTTTCAGCGGCGCATACACTTATCTTGATGCGCGCAATAAGCAAACGGGAGCCTATCTGCAAGATCGAAGCAAGCATCAGGGTTTTGTGAAGTTAGCTTATGAAAATCCTGCGCTTGGTTTTCGTGCTAACTTGCGTGGGACTTTCGTTAGTAAATGGCAGGTTTTGGTAAGTCGTGGTGTGAATGTTGCGGTTACTGCTCCAGGCTACCAACTTTGGGACGTTTACGTAGCTAAAAAATTGAAACAAGCAGAACTCTTTGGGACAATTGACAATCTTTTCAACAGTCGTGATCCGAATATAGGCAAGTTTGACTCGACGGGGCAACCGCTACCAATCTATCGTGCTGAAGCGGGCAGAATGTATAGAGTCGGCTTGCGGATTGGATTCTCGAAATAAGGATTCCGAAGAGATAATCAGGTAAGAGAGCGTGCTTTGGTTTTGCTTGAGTTTTTATCTTCGGAAGCAATCTCTAAACAAATCTTGTTCTTGCCATCAATGCGCTATGGCATTCTCTGCAAAGCACCTCTCTTCCGACTTTCGGCTTGAAGGGAACTTGATCTCTTCTACCGCAATGATCACAGATTATTTCAAACTTCTTTGGCACATTGCCTTCACCAACAGCCTTTTCGGAACGACACTTCGGACAGTGCTGTGGCGGATGCAGATTCTTCCGGTAAAAAATTTCCTGCTCTTTCTCTGAAAAAATAAAAACTCGCTTGCACTGAACGCATGTAATTTCTAGGTCTGGCATCTCACTCCTCCTTGCTTATCCCCAAAATTAGCAATCATGAAAACTTCAAAATGTAAAATTGCCAAGCCTAAAAATTATGCTCTTCAAGCTATGATTCAAATCTTATTAAGCGTTAATTGAAAAAGTCAACATCAAAATTGAAATCGCTTGCAGGAGAATAAATGATGGCTGAGAAAATTTAAGTCTGTAAATGTAAGAAAGACGGTATTCTTTTTTTCGTGATTGCAGAGTAAAAAATTTTACCTTAAACTCATTCGTCTTGGCTTAAGGCTATTACATGGTTCTTGACGGTTTCGCCAAGCGTTTGCAAGTTATATCCGCCTTCGAGTGCCGAAACTATACGCCCTTTGCAAGTCTCTTTTGCCCATTGCTTGATGGTTTTGGTCATTTCAACGAAGTCCTCGTCTTCAAGTCTGAGCTGTCCAAGTGGGTCGCTTAGATGCGCGTCAAAACCCGCGGAGATTATGATTAGATCAGGCTTAAACTTTCCTGCAATTTCTTCAATTGCTTCTTCAAACATGCGCCTTTGCTCTTTTGCGGGTGTTTGTGCTTTAACCGGCACATTCAGCGTAAAGCCTTTGCCGCGTCCATAGCCTGTTTCGCCTCTCGAACCTGTGCCGGGATACCAAGGATATTGATGCATCGAAAAGAAAAACACGGTTGGATCGTCATAAAAGATTGCTTGAGTGCCGTTTCCGTGGTGCACGTCCCAATCAACAATTGCAACCTTTTCGATCTCTTTGTAATTTTTTTGTGCATATCTTGCGGCAACTGCAACGTTGTTGAAAAGGCAAAATCCCATTGCGCTTTGTGCAGTGGCATGGTGTCCGGGTGGGCGCACTGCCACGAACGCATTATCAGCTTCTCCTTTCATTACGGCGTCAACAGCGCGACAGACTCCACCGGCAGCGTAAAGTGCCGCATCGAACGAATACGGTGAGATAGCCGTATCGGCATCTAAATATGGAATTCCTTGCTCGACCGCCTTTTCAACGAATTTGAAATGCTCTGCCGTATGAACTGCTTTTATCGTCCCTTCTGTTGCTGGCTGTGGTGTTATCTCAACAAAATTCTGCCACTCAGGAGATTCTTTCAAAGCCTTCATTATGACTTCATAACGCTTTGAAGTTTCAGGATGCCCCCAACCTGTGTCATGTTTCTGATAAATCGGATGATGAACAACAGCCGTTCTCATTTTTCGCTCCAAAAAACAACGAACTCAAAAGCAGATTTTCTTTGTTTATTTCTCAAAAACCCTTGAGAAGTCTTCAAAGGCTTTGAATTCAAGAGCGTTGCCGCTTGGGTCGAGAAAAAACATTGTAGCTTGCTGGCCTGTTTTTCCGGCAAACCTTATTTTCGGTTCGATTATGAATTTAACATTCTTTTCTTTAAGTCTTTCGGCAAGGCGTTGCCATTCTTCCATTGTCAATATAACTCCGAAGTGCGGGACTGGCACATTGTCGGCATCAACTTCGTTGTAGTTTTTCTTTCCCGCTATTTCTGGAGCTAAATGAGCAACGATCTGATGCCCGAAGAGATTAAAATCAATCCATCGCTCCGAGCTTCTTCCTTCTTCACAGCCTAAAACTTCGGTATAAAACCGTCGGGTTTCTTCTAGGTCTTTCACCGGGAATGCTAGATGAAATAAACTATTCATAAGACCAACACCAACAAAGCGCAGAAACAATGAACGAAAACATCGAGAAATTCATTGAAAAATTTTCGGAAAGTCTATCGAAAGACACTTTTGTAAAACTAATCTTAAGTAATTATAAGGGCGAGGATACTCATCTACAAAAAATAATGGTGCGCCTTATAGAAACGAAAAAGGGTTTGCGGCTCTTTTTCCTTTATCGTTACGACACACGAGACACAGCGAAAAATTATGATTTCAAAGAAGGTGTTGCTCTGGTTCGACAACTTTTGGGAAAAGATTTTTTCAACGGGCATCTTTTTACGACGGAAAATGACTTTCAGCTTGACATAGGGAAAAAAGGCAAAGCAAGGCTCAATATCGGTAAGCCTACATTCAAGACGAAGCCATCGCTTTCACATAACCGAGAGAAAAAATCTCTCATAAGTCCAAATGCTTTTTATCTGAAGGCACTTGGGATTACAACCGATAAGGGCGAGATTCGCGACAAACAGCAAGATAAGTGGAAGCAGATAAATAAGTTTGTTGAAATTTTAGCTAATGTTTATGAGCAAATCAAAGGAGAGCTTGACAAAAACAAACTTCGCATAATTGACATGGGAAGTGGAAAGGGATACTTGACGTTTGCGTCATACGATTATTTCAAGAATGTTCTTGGGATTGATGTTACAGTAACAGGCGTTGACGCAAAAGCCGGTTTGGTTGAGTTATGCAATTCGGTTGCAAAATCTTGCGAATTCGATGGACTTGAGTTTGTGCATGGTTTTATAGGCGATTATGAATTCGATAAGGTTGACATTTTGATTGCTCTTCACGCTTGCAATACAGCAACAGATGATGCTATTTTCAAAGCGATTAGATCGGGAGCAAAAGCTATCGTGGTTGCGCCTTGTTGTCATCAAGAGATACGCCCTCAAATTAAACCACCTGAAATGTTTAAGAATATTCTAAAGCACGGTGTGATGCTGGAAAGAACAGCAGAAACCATAACAGACGGGCTAAGAGCTTTGCTTCTTGAAAAAAACGGATATGCAGCCAAAGTTTTCGAGTTTATCTCAGTTGAACACACGCCTAAAAACAACATGATTGTTGCTATAAAGAGGCAAGTTAAAAATGAAAGCGTAAAGGAAATTGACGAACAGATTCAGGCAATAAAAAGTTTCTATGGAATCGAAAATCAACGACTAGAAAAATTGCTTGAAACATTGTAGCAATCAGCCTTTTAGCAGAGGTTTTTTCGGGACTTCCTGTAGATCGTCTAGATTAAGACGGAGCATACCGCCAGCATCAGAAAAATGAGTCCATGATTTTCTTTGCCTTTGTCTTACCTGAAAAATCAAAATACCGGTGAAAACTCCCAAAACGGCAGAGATGCCAATTCCCAAAACTACAGCCATGATGCTTGAGACGATTATTTGTCCTGCTGTTATGTAGTAACTTCTTTGTATCTTCTCATAAAGAAATGGGTCTTCGCTGAGCCACTTTACGACTTTTGCATATTTGATTTTGCCTAAAAGGATTTCTGCGCCTTTCGTGTCTGTTATGTCGAAAACAAAAGCATTGTAGTTTCCAATACGTTTGTAGAGAACGGTCGGATCGTTTGGTGCTTCTGAGAGTTTCGCTTTTATCTTTTCATCGGCTTCGATTGAAAGTTGTGGGGTGTTATATTCGATTAGCAAAAGTTTTCCCTCCTGATAGTTAGCCACAGCAGCTTCCGTGCCAGCTATGAAGTCAATTGCTTCAAAGACAGGTCTTTCTCCTAGAACTGCTATGAGTTCATCTTTGTTTTTGATCAACAAGGCTTCGTCTTTGACTTTTTCCCAATCAGGTAAGTTCTTGATAATCACAGGAATGCCATCTTCAGAGAGTTCCTGGCTTCTTGAATAATCTCGAAGAATGCTTTGCAGGTCTCGATTTTCTGCAAACGCAGTTATTGAGAGAGAGAAGATTAGCAGGCATAGGAATTTCATAGACATTTTTGCTCTTGCTTTAATAATAGCAATTTAAGACGGAAAGATTAAGTGTTGTATGAAACCGATACCACACTACACGATTTCGTGTAAACTTCAGTGAGAGTTTTTGAGATTATTTTTCGATAGTGTTTTTTAAGATCACTGGAAAGCCGATTTTACAGGCATTTGAGTCGCTGTGGTTCAGGAAGAGATGTTTTGGCATGGTAATTGATTGATGACTGGTAGCAGAAGGAGAAAAGGCTATGGTGATGGAAACTTTTGAATACACGATGGATTTAATTTCGACGGAAGATTTCGTTGAGGAAAGGGTTCAGGATAATGACGATACAAGTTTGGCAAGGTTAGCGGCGGATGGAGATATGGAAGCCTTTGAAGAACTTTACAAAAGGCACTACAGGCGGGTTTATTCACTGTGCTTGAGAATGTTGCAGAATACTGCTGAAGCTGAAGATTTGACGCAAGATGTGTTTGTTCAACTTTATCGGAAAATTGGAAGTTTCCGTGGCGACTCTGCGTTTACCACATGGCTTTATCGTTTAACAATCAATCAGGTTCTAATGCATTTCCGCAAAAGATTTGTAAAATTTGAAACCACCACGGAAGAAGAACAAAAGCCTGTGCAGATAGTTCCGGGAACAGAAAACCATAATCGAATGCCAGTGGTCGATCGAATAGCGCTTGAAAGAGCCATAGCACAGCTACCAGAAGGATACAAGACAGTCTTTATATTACACGATGTTGAAGGATATGAGCATGAGGAAGTTGCACAGATACTAAGTTGTTCCGTTGGCACTTCGAAGTCGCAGCTTCATAAAGCCAGAGCAAAACTCCGCAAGCTCTTGCTCAAAAAAGCTAATCCGCGTTTGGTTAGGTCTCAAAAGTAGAAAATCGAGTAAGTTTTTTTCGATGAAAAGGCAATAAAAAATGAGGCTAATCGAAAAGATTAGCCTCATTTAGCTTGAGTTTTTGATCATTTATGCTTTTGCCGCTTCTGCACCTGTTATGCGTGCATTTACGACGTCCCAGTTGATATTCGAGAAAAATGCCTCTATGTATTTCGGACGCTCTGCAGGTAGATAGTCCAAGATAAAAGCATGTTCCCAAACGTCCATTACTAAAATCGGCTTGTAGCCTGCAACGTTGCCTGTTTCGTGCATGTTTATCCAGTGGTTGGAGAGAGCTTTAGTTTGTGGGTCTTGATAGCAAATCGCCCAGCCCACTCCGCGCATCTTTCCAACATTGATGAAATCAGCTTTCCAAACTTCGTAGCTGCCGAAGCTCTCTTCTGCCGCTTTGTAGAAAGGCGAATCCTTTGCAGGGTCACCGGAACCATTTTTGGTTAAGTTGTCGAAATAGTATTCGTGTAACACCATTCCGTTATACTCGAAACCAAAGCGTCTCTTCAATTCGCTGAATGCGGCAGATTTAGTAGGATCAAGATTGCCATCTTTTATCAATTCAGCAATTTTTTCGTTCAGGATATTTGTGTTCGTGACATATCCTTCGTAGAGCTTGAAATGGACTTCCAATGTTCTATTGGAAATGCCGTTTAGATCGCTCAAATCCCATGTTCTAGCTTTGTAAACAGTATTCAATCCCATACCTTTTCTCCTCGACTTTTTCTTCATTATAACGCACTGGGCATAGCACTAAGAAATCGAAGCAAAAAGGCTTAACACAAAATTTCAATGTAGGAAAGTTGAAGATGAAGTTTTTAGGCTAAGCAAAATTTACTGCGCAAATGACTTAAGTATGAAAAGCCCTTTTGGAGTCTGAAGTTATGTTCATCGTTCGCTTGAAGTGTTCGGGTAAAGCGAAAGCGGCACGATGAATTTCGGGATTAAGGTATTCGTTTTCACCAGGCGGATACGGCGTCTTAAGCCCATCTTGCCAGGGCTTGTTTGACAAATACATCATGCCTATTGCTCCGCCAACAAAACTTGGCATCAACGCCCAGTAGTAAGCTGGATTTTTGACGAGTTTCGCAGCGGTTTCATAAAGGCGTCTTACGAGTTCGGGGTTAAAGTCGGGTTGATCGCACTGGCACGCCGCAGCTCCTTCTGGTGTGAGAGCACGCACAATCAGACGATAAAACTCTTTAGAAAATAGGTTTTCTGCAATGCCGATTGGATCGGTGCTATCAGACAAAATCAAGTCAAAGCTTGATTCAGGAGCTTTTTGAAGATATTCAAAGGCATCGCCTATGTTAACGTTGACGCGTTTATCTTCCCAAGCAGGAGCGAACGAAGGAAAAAACTTACGGCAGATTTCGATGACGCGTTCGTCTAGTTCACAAACTACGACTTCTTCGATAGAAGGATAGCGAAGCACTTGCTTGAGTGCGGCACCATCTCCTCCGCCGACTATCAGCGCACGTTTAGGGTTGCCGACTGCCAGAGCCGGAATATGAACCATCATCTCATGATAAGCGGCGTGATCGAATTCAGTAACTTGGATTATGCCGTCTAAAACTAGAACACGCCCAAAGCGATCCGTATCAAAAACTTGTATATGCTGATACGGACTTTTCTCGTCAGCGAGAATTTGTCGAACATTTAGGCTAATTCTTGCAAAAGGATAAAGTTCCTCCGTAAACCAAACTCTGGTCATTTGCAGTACCTCCGAAAATATTTCTTGACGAGATACAATTCTAAACCTCGGCAACTGCTAATTCTTTTGCAACTGAAATATCAGCGTTGCGTTCTACAATGCGCACGCTTACCTCTTCAGCTCCTAAACGACGCTGAAGTTCAGCGATTACTGGTTGTAAGTCTTTTTCCAGAGCGCAGGTGAAAATATCTATGGCGCAGTAGTTATACTCAGGCCAAGTATGTATACTAGCATGCGACTCTGCTAAGAGTAAGAAGCTAGTCGAACCGTAGGGATTGAACTTATGAAAGCCTTCGTCAACTATTGTTAAACCAGACTTTTCAATGATCTCGACGAAGACCCGGTGCAACTGTTCGCTATCAAGTAGCAAATCGCCAGCGCACCCTGAAAAATCGCAAATGTAGTGTCTTCCCAAAAGCAGATTTTTCATTCCCACCCCCAACAGAGAAATTTTTTTGAAAAATTCTACTGCCAGTAGGTGCGTAGCGTTTCTTTCAAAGAGCCGCACGCTTTCTTTCTGGCACAAATCCTTTATTATGCAAATTTTCTAAGTTTTGTAAAGTTTTTGAAACACTAGTTTATGTTAAATCTTCAATTTTTACAGAAATTCCTGCAAAAAATTCGTGGCAAACAGTTGAGATGATTCGATTAAAGGGAGAAATGCGAGATAATCTAAAGGTTTTTGCTTGGCATAGAATCTTCGAGTTGCATTAAGTTTTGCTGTGATAATTTGTTGTTTTCAAAACTTTGTGCGCAGTATGGCACGAACGACGCCGTGTATCTTGATTTTGCTTGGTGTGAAAAGAGAAGAGATTGTTTTTCCAGCTCTCAATTCTATTTTTGAACCTTGGTATAAATATCTTCTTATCAGCAGTTGATCTCTGATCTCGACAAGCACTAATGCTCGGTCTGGTGCAAAGCTTTTTCTTTCGATTAAGGCTATATCACCTTCGATAATGTGTTCTTCGGCCATAGAGTTGTCGGTAACCCGAAATGCGAAAACTTGCCCGTCGCCGAAAAGATTTATTGCAGATTTTGATATAAAGAAAGGCAAAACGTCTTCGTCGAGATTCTCAAACCATTCGACTCTGCAAATGGATTCTTCTATTATTTCAGGCGAAATTATTTCAATCGAAAAACTTCTTTCATTTCTTTTTCTGCGAATGAATCCTTTTTTTTCCAAGTTAACAATATGCTTGGCAATACCCGCTTTGGAAGAAAGTCCAAAATGCATTGCGATTTGTTGATATGAAGGCTTGAAACCTCTTCTTCTGATGTAATCGCTGATAAAATCTAAGATTTCTCTTTGCCTTTTAGTAAGCGTTTTCATAGCTTGCAAGGCAATATCAAATCACAAACCATGCCGATAGAGCAATTTGAAAAACATTTATTTTCCTGTTCAAATAAGAGTTTGTGAATAGTCTTGTTCTGTCCAATGTGGTAAGCCGCCCGGCGAGGGCGTTAGCAAGTGTTATTGGGATTGCGCTAGGAGTCTTGTTGATTCTCTTCACAGTTGGTTTATCAAATGGGACGATGCGAGAGCGAGCGCGTCGTGAAGCAAACGTAGGGGCAGATTTAATCTTGCGAGCATCGGGAGCTTTTGGATTGAGTGGATCGGAGTCTTTCAGATTGCCTATTTCAATGGCTCAAGAGTTGAGAAAAATAGAAGGTGTAAAAGCGGTCGTTCCCATCGGTCAAATTTCGGTTTCTGCGGAAGATAGCAATGTCGGAAGCAGGTTGATTGATGGCATAAATTTTGATGAATACGCTGCGATGGCTGGTCTGAAGGTTATTGAAGGCCGAGCTATTGGATCAGTGGGCGACGAAGCAATGATTGACACGGGGTTTCAGAAACAAAAAAAGCTGAAAGTGGGAGATACGATGCAGATTTGGGAGCGACCTTTCAAGATAGTCGGAACTTATGAGCCTGCGGCGGGCGCACGCGTGAAAGTTCCGCTTACAACGATGCAAGAACAACTTGGAGGCGAAAACAAATGCACTTCGTTTTTAATTTCAATCGCTGAAGGATGGACGCTTGAACAGGTCGCCGAAAAAATAAACGAAAAATTTCCCAATAGCCAGCTTATTCCAACAAAAGATTTGGAAGAATTGTATCTTAACAGCATTCCTCAGCTAGACGTATTCTTGGACGTTGTAATAGGAATTGCCGGTGTGATCTCAACGCTTGTCATTTTGCTCACAATGTATACGACCGTGACCGAAAGAACTCGTCAAATCGGGATTCTAAAATCTTTAGGTATGTCGAAGATGGGAATTGCTTGGATCATAACTCAAGAAGCGCTTTTGATAAGCATTGCAGGAGTTTTGGTGGGAATTGCTTCGACATACGCGCTGCGGTTTGTGCTAACAAAAGTGACAACGCTTGAGATTGAAATAAGCTTGTGGCTGATGGCTATCACCTTCATTACGGCTGTTTTGGGCGGTATCGTAGGCGCACTTTACCCTGCATTGAAAGCGGCAAGTCTCGATCCGGTCGAATCTTTGAGTTATGAATAGTTATTCTTGCCCAAGAAAAACCTTTTTGTCTATAGCTGATGGGTTACCTACAATCACAAAGCGAATGTTTTTCATATATTTTCTAGCTACTCTTTGGACGTCTTCCGGTTTGACTTGACGGATTTTGTCGAGAAACTGAAGCGAATTTCTCCAGCCACCGCCTATTAGCTCGTAACGTCCGAGTTCACCAACCTGAGAAGCGTTGGTTTCAAGACGAATGTAGTAAAGCGTTAAGAAAAATCCGGGCAGACCTACGAAACTGTCTTCATCTGGTGGTTGTTGGCGCATTTTTTCTATCTCTTCAAGCATGACTTTAACAGCTTGGTTTGCATCGGTTGCTGTTACGTAGATATAGGCTGTGTTTGCTTCATTATCATTCATTGCGGCATCGGGCGCATACGAAAGCTGACGTTTTACACGAACTTCTTGATTGACGCGTGATTGAAGTAAAGCTATGGCAACTCGCATTGCATAATAATCGGGATTTGAAAGTGAAGGAGCCGCAAAAACGCCACGAATGTAATTGGTTGGAAGATTCCGTTCTGCTATGTCAACCGTCGGTTTTTCAAAAATCAATGGCGGTAGAGGTTTTGGCTTATAGTCGCCTTTTGGAAGTTTCCCGAAGGAGGCTTCTACTTTTCGCCGAACATCGTCGTTTTCAACATCGCCTACAACAACCAAAAGCAATCTTGAGGTTTGCAAGATTTTTTGATGATAAGCTCGAACATCTTCCAACTTGAAACGATTTATGTTTTCGATTGTTCCTAGGGGGTCATTTGAATAAGGATGATTTGCATAGATGAATCGGCTTTGTAGCACATTCAAGAATATATCAGGGCTGATAGTTTGATTTCTCAATGCCGTTAAAACTCTTTCCCGAACCAATGAAAAGTCTTCTTGATTGAAGGCCGGGTTAACGATTACATCAGCAAAGATTTCCCAAGCTTTATTAAAATGTTCTTTCGTGCAGGACAAGGAAACGACGCTGAAGTCCTCTGCGGCTTCCACATTTAGTATGCTTCCTGTTCTAGAAAATTCTCTGCGTAGGGTTTGACGTGAAAATTTTTTGCTGGCTTCGATTGCTGTTAGAAGTGTTAGGTTTTCAAGCCCTGTAGTTTCTGGAGTGAGTTCTCTAACGCCACCACGAACAAACATACCAGCAGAAACGGTTGCAGTTCCAGCACGACGTTTTACTATCACCTTCAAGCCGTTGATCTCAAACTCCGAAATAAGCGCTTCTTGGGGTTTTGAGCTAATGCTTTGTGCTTTCACAGTAGAGAGAAAGCAAAGTAAAAGAGCGATAATTGAAATTTTGTAAAGTCTTGAAATTATTGAGCTTTTCATAAGTTTTAAGTCCTTTAATCTTAAGGCATCGAACTATTTGAGATTGCCGATCAAATCTGCTTCTGTGAGTTTGAGTTTTTGCTGATTTTCGGCTGAGAGCATTGCAATTGCGATAAACGGTTTATTTTGAATATAAGTTGAAATATACCGTTTAACATCTTGACGCGAGACTGCGCGCAAGTTTTTGTAGTAATTTCTGTAGTATTCGATTCCGGTAGAAGACCACCAAAAGCTCAATTCATGTGTGTAGTCAGTGAGTTTTTCTCTACGATAAAGATTTTCAGCTTCAAGCAGGGCTTTTGCGCTTTCCAGTTCTTCATCGGTGAAATAGTCTTGACTAGCGAAACTAGCAATTTCTTCTCGAAGTTTCTTGATGGCTTCTCTTGCCTTTTCGGGTGAGGTTATCATTGTTATTCTTATTGGTCCAACATTGCGTTGAGTGTAGTAGTGAACGCTAACGTTTGAGGCTAAACCGGAATCTACTAAGGCTTTCTGCAATCGAGATTCAGGCTGTTCAACGATGAAGGAAAAAACGTCTGCGGCGTATGTTGATGCGTCATCTTTACCGATGGAAGGACCTTGCCAGCCGAATTGAATTATGACGTTTTCGACATCTTGAATTAGGATCACACCTTCGCTTTTCTCAAGTGGTGGATGCTCGACCATCGGATATTTTTTGAATGGGTCTTCGCCACGCTTCCAATTACCAAAAAGTTCTTCAGCTAGTTTGAAAACTTCTTCTGGACGAACGTCTCCCGTGACAACCAAAGCGGAATTGTTCGGAACGTAATAACGAGATTGAATCAAACGCATCTTCTCGATTGTAGCACTTGCGACGGTTTCACGCGTGCCTGCAGGATTCTTTCGGCTTGGGTATTTGTAGAAGAGCTTATTCATCATTGTTCTTTCCAGATGATAAGATGGTTCAGACATCTGACGATCCAGCTCACCTAGAACAACCTGAATTTCTTTTTTAAGTTCTTCTTCGTCAAATGATGGGTAGAGAAGTGAGTCGCGCATCAAGCGCATGGCTATTGGCAAATGTTCGCTAGTTGTGTGGAAATAGTAATTGACATGTTCTTCGTGAGTTGAGCCATTGCGTAGGAAACCGATTTCATCAGCTGTTTTCAAGTAGCTTACGTCTCCGAGTTCTTTCTTGTATTTCATCACCGAATCGCATCCATAATTCGCATATAAGTCTGTTCGTCTATATTCGCTGAACAGATTGCATCTAAAAAGTTCGATTGCGCGGTTTGTGTTAAAAAACATGTGTTCGTAAAGATGCGATAAGCCGTTTAGTTCAGGCGGTTCAGTGAATGAACCATTTCGCACAACAGCTTCTACGGTTATCAAAGGCACAGAGTTATCAAGGAGAACGATTATTTCCAAGCCATTTGGCAAAGTTTTGGTGACAAATGGGATTTCAAGCCCTGGCTTTGTGTTTTTTGTTTCGGAAGTTTGTGATCTAACGAATGTTTGTGTAAGACTTAAAATTAAGACAAAAAATAAAAGAGCTTTTTTCACTGATTTAACTCCTTTGCTTCTGAATCCGATTTTAAGAAAATTCTACAATGGGAATGAAGAAAAAATGAAACAAGACCTATCAAACCAAAAAGAAAAAAGAGACGCATTAACGCACGGCGCGAGAATGGCGATGAATCATAATCCGGAGATTCGCGCATGGGTGGAAAACTATCTCAAAAACAAAGTTAGAGAAGAAAAAGCTGAGATGTCTGATGAAGAATTCGAGGTTTTTTGGAAATATCATAAGCCTGAAATCATGCATGAACGCGCCGTGGAAGGCTTTTCAGCATACAAGGCAAGCCGAAAATAAGGCGCTGTCTAACTGTGCAAACTTTCTACAGATTTTTGTCGTTGTTAAAGTTGAGCTATGATAACACGAAAAAGAGGTTGAAGAAATGGTTTGTAGATTCTTGAGGTTTTTCGGCAAATCAGCATTTTTATTCGCCGCATTTTTTTATTTGCTGGTTTTCCTACCTGTATTTCCGCAAAAGCCCATAAAAGACTTAGAACCGACGGTTATTCTCGTTTCCCTTGATGGGTTTCGTGCGGATTATCTTGAAAAGTATAAACCACCAACGCTTTTGGAGCTTGCGCAAAAGGGGGTTCGCGCTGATCTGATTCCGGTTTTCCCAACCAAGACTTTTCCGAATCACTATTCGATTGCCACGGGACTTTATCCAGAGCGTCACGGCATAGTCGAAAACAATATGTATGATTTCGGAACAGTTTTCACAATAGCTAATCGAGAAGAAGTCCAAAATGGGCGATGGTGGCTTGGTGAACCGATCTGGGTAACTGCTGAGAAACAGGGAAGACGAACAGCGGCATTTTTCTTTCCCGGAACAGAAGCTGAGATAAAAGGCATTAGACCTAAGTTTTGGAAAGAATATGATGCCCGAATACCTTATGAAGAAAGAGTCAAAACAATTCTAGGCTGGCTTGATTTACCGAGAACTGAGCGTCCACAACTTTTGATACTTTACTTTGATGAGCCTGACACATCGGGTCATGAATGCGGTCCTGAGTCGGAATGTGTTGCAAATGCAATAAAGCGCGTTGATGAACAAATCAAAGCTCTAATTGAAGGTTTGAAGGCAAGAAACGTTTTTGGCAAGGTGAACCTGATAATAGTTTCGGACCATGGCATGGCTACTTTGAAACCAGAGAACGCAGTTTTTCTTGATGAATACTTTGAACTGGGACTTGCAGAGAGAATTCTTTGGGCGAACGAGATAGTGCAAATCTTTCCCAGAGAAGGGCAGAAAGATTTTATTGCCGAAAAACTCAAAAACATCAAAAATGCCGAATGTTGGAAAAAAGAAGATATACCTGAAAGATTTCATTATCGGGCAAGTCCGCGCATTGCTCCGATTGTTTGTTCTGCGCAGGAAGGTTGGTATCTGACTTCACGATTGAGATACGAAGAGCGCAAGAAACGCCCTGATTTCGGCAAAATTCGTGGCGCTCACGGCTACGATAATCAACTTGAGTCCATGCGAGCAATTTTTATTGCATACGGCAGGGCTTTCAAGGAAGGAAAAGTCGTCGAAGCCTTTCCGAATGTTGACATTTACAACATCATAGCTGAGATTCTGAAAATCTCCCCGGCAGAAAACGATGGTAATCCGGAAACGGTTAAAAAAGTCTTGAGATAAAAAGCTACAAAGCGGATTTAGATGAGCTATGGAAAAAATCGTTACAATCTTTGGTGGGTCGAAATGCGATGAATTTTCGGAAGAATATAAGCAGGCTTATCGTATCGGTGGAATTTTGGCAGAAGCAGGCTTTACGATTTGCACAGGCGGCTATTTGGGCGTTATGGAAGCGGCTTCGCGCGGAGCACGGGAAAAAGGCGGACGTGTGCTTGGCATCGTGATGAATCAGTTCAAAACCGAACCAAATCGCTATTTGACGGATAAAGTGGCAACCAACCACTTTTACGAGCGACTGCAAAATTTGATAACGCGTTCAGTCGGTTTCATAGCCCTGCGCGGTGGCATGGGAACTATTTCGGAAGTTGCTTTAGTGTGGAACAAGTTGCAAACACAAGTCATTGAGCCACGCCCGCTGGTTTTGCTTGGAGATTGCTGGCGAAAGGTTATAAGGTGCTGGCAAGAGCATCTTGTCATAAGCGAAGAAGATATAGCCCTGCTAGATTTCGCCGATTCTGCCGAAGAAGCTTGCAGAATAGTTTTATCAAAAGTGTCTGTGCAAAATTTATGAAGGAGATGCAGAAAAATGAGAAGAAATCAGTTGTTCAAAATGTTGCAGTATCTTCGGACTACAAAAATTTTTGATTTCGTTAAAAGTCTTAAGATTATAACCTTAAGTCTTTTATTTTGTCTTTCTGCGGTGAATGCGCAGAATTTTGACATAAATCTTTTCAGAGAGTTTGTCAAAATGAGAGTAGGCGAAGGCGAGCCGGTTTATTGGTATTGCATAGGCGAGATTTACGAATTTCCGAGCGGAAAACTGATAGCGAAAGTTGAAGGGATTGACACTGCAAAAGTCGTAAAGTCAGAATCAACCGAAACCAAAGTTCTTCAGCTTTCGCGCAAGATTTTTTTCTATCGTGACCCTGTAACGAATGAAATTTTGAGAGAATACAACGGGCAGAAGGTCGAGCCAATCGCTTATCCTTATCAAATGATTACCTACGAACTCCGAGACGGCAAGATGTATTCTACTGTCATTCAAGGAAAACAACCGAGGATTCAGAAAATCACTTCAGAAGGCAAAAACATCGTTCGGAAATTTGGAGATTTGATTGTCATAAGCTCGCCCTTGTTCATAAACACGCCGAATTATAAGGCTTATGAGAACTATGATTTTTTCATCGAGCCTGAAGGAATCAAGAGAGCGCCGAGATACCAGCTTAGCTGGAATCGCCGCAGTTTCTTACCTTCATTCTTTGGCGGAGGCGATAGCGTTTTCCAGTTAGTTGCTTACAGAGTAGAAAAATACGAGCAACTTCCCGCTTCAATAAGACAAGTGCTCGAAAAAGAAGCACCAATGTGGATGAAACCACCTGAAAACCTAAAGGAGATAGAAGACTTGCAACGGTAGCAAGCCTTATACCCTCCCGCTGCTAGGCAAGTTTTGTTTCAATCCCACGTCGGTTCAATTAAAACCTTTCTTGAAGATTAGGAACGACGTATTCGCCAGCATCGTTTCAATCCCACGTCGGTTCAATTAAAACCTCTGCGACATCCACGTGATAAGTCCAAATTACACAGTTTCAATCCCACGTCGGTTCAATTAAAACGCTATCTTTTTGCGGAAGAGGAAACTTTGCCGACAGTTTCAATCCCACGTCGGTTCAATTAAAACAGGAGACTCTCGACGAGATCGAGATAATCGAAGAAGGTTTCAATCCCACGTCGGTTCAATTAAAACATGCAGTGCTGAGACGTGTTTATGAGATCAATCCGCGTTTCAATCCCACGTCGGTTCAATTAAAACCTTAGCGAAGCGTACCAGGGTCGTGCTTACTTACGTGGTTTCAATCCCACGTCGGTTCAATTAAAACTAAGTGTAGTCCCGCACAATAAATGATGCGTAGATTGTTTCAATCCCACGTCGGTTCAATTAAAACATTTAATCGGCAAAATAGCGTTGTAAATGTAACGCTGTTTCAATCCCACGTCGGTTCAATTAAAACTATGCCTTTTCGAGACGCGACGAGGCAGAAAATATCGGTTTCAATCCCACGTCGGTTCAATTAAAACATGTTGCGTGTCAAGCGTATTTGAAGTAACGCGTATCGTTTCAATCCCACGTCGGTTCAATTAAAACGACCTGCTTTTTGATCCAATCCAAAATGCAAAAATGTTTCAATCCCACGTCGGTTCAATTAAAACATATCCCTCAAACTCCTTGCCGTTTGCAAGCTCAACGTTTCAATCCCACGTCGGTTCAATTAAAACTTTGGGATTACGATTGGCGGGTCGAAATGAAACGCAGTTTCAATCCCACGTCGGTTCAATTAAAACCTGTTGTATCTCTTGCTGTTCGTTTGTTTGTTTTTTTGTGTTTCAATCCCACGTCGGTTCAATTAAAACATAGCGGGTTTCGCTGTCGTTCGAGATCACGACTTGGTTTCAATCCCACGTCGGTTCAATTAAAACGCGATTAATAACGGTTTTCGGGTTGAAATATTGCAGTTTCAATCCCACGTCGGTTCAATTAAAACCAAGTTGAATATACACTACCGAGAGGCGGGATTTTGCGTTTCAATCCCACGTCGGTTCAATTAAAACTCGTCCCCGATATTGCGGATGCGCCCTTACATTGACTGTTTCAATCCCACGTCGGTTCAATTAAAACTTTTGCTCCCCAAACCCTTCCACACGATTCTTCTTGGTTTCAATCCCACGTCGGTTCAATTAAAACTAAGTCCTGTTATTTCAGCGATTTTGCGTCGATCTTGGTTTCAATCCCACGTCGGTTCAATTAAAACCC
>RFGC01000003.1 GCA_003697135.1 Acidobacteriota bacterium | reverse complement strand
TTGCGTGGGCAAACCCACACCGTCACCTGCTACCCGGATGGTAGCTATACAATCGGCTAAAACGCAGAGGAGGTAACGCGAAAGGTTTTTAACGCAAAGACGCAAAGGTTTTTAACGCAAAGACGCAAAGGTTTTTAACGCAAAGACGCAGAGGTTTTTAACGCAAAGACGCAGAGGTTTTTAACGCAAAGACGCAGAGGTTTTTAACGCAAAGACGCAAAGGTTTTTGAGATTGGGTACAAGCGTGGTATACGAACAATTCCAAAACCTGTGCGTGCTCGGCGCGCTTTGCGCCTTTGCGTTTACCATCCTTAGGCGTGTTCGGCGCGCTTTGCGCCTTTGCGTTTACCATCCTTAGGCGTGCTCGGCGCGCTTTGCGCCTTTGCGTTTACCATCCTTAGGCGTGCTCGGCGCGCTTTGCGCCTTTGCGTTTAACCTTCTGTGTACCGTAGATGATGAGAACTGTATGATGTCGATCAAAGGTTTTATCTTCGATCTTGACGGTGTAGTCACCGACACCGCTGAATACCATTATCAAGCGTGGAAACGTTTGGCTGATGAACTCAGCATTCCGTTTACCCGTGAAGAGAACGAAGCACTGCGCGGTATTCCACGCCGCGAGTCACTGCTGATGCTCCTCAAAGGGCGAACCTACCCTGAAGCAACGCTCGATGAGTTGATGGAACGCAAAAACCGCTACTATCTCGAATACATCCGCGCCATCTCACCACGCGATCTCCTGCCCGGTGCCCGCGAGCTGTTACAAGAAATCCGGGCTGCCGGTTTGAAAGTGGCACTCGGTTCGGCGAGTAAAAATGCCCGTGAAGTGATCGAGCGGCTCGGTATCGCCGATCTCTTCGACGCAATCGCCGACGGCTACAGCGTCACGAGACAGAAACCGGCGCCAGACCTCTTCTTACACGCTGCGGCACTGCTAGGATTACCGCCAACGGAATGCGTGGTAGTCGAAGATGCGACTGCCGGCGTCGAAGCTGCATTAGCGGGAGGTTTTACCGTGATCGGGATCGGCCCGCACGAGCGGGTAGGCTGCGCTCACCTCGTATTGCCGAGTCTGGCCGGTGTATCGCTGTCCAACCTGCTAGAACGGCTATCGGAAGCGGCTCGATAGCATGACAGCCCAGGTTTGGTGAGCAACCTATACCTTACGTGTTGACGCAGCAATTGCTCTGTTATTACGCAATCTCTCAATACTACTTGCATAACGAGCGGCTTTCTGGCACAATGCTTGTACTAAAGCTACAATAAGGAACAGCTTGTATGTCAGAACCGCTCGTCTTTACTACCGAACGACCGCCTACACACCGTCCGGGTCTCTGGATCGGTGGTCTAGCGCTGTATATTCTGTTAATCGGTATCAGCGCTAACCTTGGCGGTGAACTAGCCCTTTTTCTCAACGCCAGCTTTAATGTCTTGCCGTTTGCCGGGTTAGCGATCCTTGCCTATTTTGCCGGCACGCAATTCAATTGGGCATGGATCGCCACCGGAATATGGGCGACACTGTTGATCGGCATCGTCTCCATTTCTACCTTCATCCTCGGTGCAGCCAGCTTGATTGACATCCCACCGGGAGGGTTGAACTCTGATCAACCACCGAGCTTATCGCCATCGGTAGTCCTATCCATCATATTGCTCATCATCGGCATCGGTAGTGCTATCGCCCTCGGTCTTCTCACGCTGCTACCACCGATACGGCGTAGATTAGCCCGTTTCATCCCTATCGATCCTTCATCGTTTGTTCATACCGTTGCACTCACTACTATCGTCATCATCACGCTGATGATGTTCGTGCCTTTACTCATCAGTGGCCAACCACCACTTCTCGCATTAGTCAACATGGTCGGTAGCGATACCTTTAGTGACTTGAGTAACGATGAGCAATTGCGCAGCGAGATATACGGATTAGTGTGGACGATCCCGGCCTCCTTTCTGGCCGTAGGGTTAGGTATTCGCCGTAATCTGAAGGAAACGCTGGTGCGATTAGGACTCGTCCGGCCTACCCTACGGCAGGGATTGTTGGGAGGCAGTATCGGGTTGGGGTTAGCCGGACTAATAACGATGGTCTTGCCGCTGATGGATACCTTATGGCAGACACTAGGTTGGCCTACCACCGATGAAGAAGCCTTCGGTAAACTGATATCCTTTGCCATTAGCCCAATCGGGGCATTGGTGATCGGGGTCACGGCCGGTCTTGGGGAAGAGTTAGGTGTGCGCGGTGTCTTACAACCGCGCCTCGGCATTTGGCTCTCAAACTTGTTTTTTGTGAGTCTGCATGCATTCCAGTATCATTGGGATGCGTTGCTGGTAGTATTTGTCATTGGGATGGCATGCGGCTTTGTGCGAAAGCGTACCAATACCACTACAGCCGCAATCGTGCATGGAGTCTACAACTTTGTGATGGTAATGCTCACGGTCATATTTGGTTTATAGCCCACTATCCTTACCATTGCCAAACGAGCTGGTTGGAAAGTGCCAAAACGGAAATAGGCCTGAGCTGCGCAAACATGTGCGATTATCAAGAACAAACTAGATAAAATTATTGGATCAAACATCGTAGAGCGTGGGAAGTGACATCATCTAAGCGCAGGAGACAGTCATTTCACACGGTATGGGTCTCGACTGCGTTCTGTCCTACGCTCTTCTTAACAATAATGGTCACGGTACTTGATACGCACTTACCAACCTACCCTGCGCGTCGAGCAAATGAGCAATCTCACCTTTACGCCAAACAGCCGCATTCCGCCCCCAATAGAAGTCGCCAGTGGCAAAATTGTTGGTACCGCTACCGGTGTAGAGGTAGGCATCAACTTCAGGGGCCAGAATGAAGGTTGGAAAGATAAATGTCGGTTGGTCTGAACGTGAAATATTGACAATGCGCCAACCGGCAATACTCAGATCAATAGTTTCTTCGCTGCGAATCTGCACGTATTCATCATTCAGCGAAGTTGACGTTGCGGGATCATACGGTACGATCTCCAGGGTAACCGCTAGATTAGCCGGAACTAACGTTGGGGTGCGGGTAGGTGCGCCAGTATCACCTATTGCCGTGGAGGTTACGGTGGCGGTCACACTTGTCACCCTTATCGTCGGCGTTACGGTAGCTACCGTGGTTGGTGTGACGGGCGCCATCGTAACTGCTGTCGTCGGTGTATTCGTCACCGGCAGTCCTGTAGGTGTTCGCGGTATAGCGGTGAACGTCTGGGTAGGACGAAGCGGTGTAGGTGTGGTAGTCAGATGAGCAGACGGTCGATCGGTTGCGGTAGCAGTCAATAACGGTTCAGTCGGCCTGCCGGTAGCCGGCATCGGTAGGGGAACATCAACATAACAAAGAAAACTTGCCACGACCTGTTCCGTACCCCGTACCTGTACAGTCACCGGATAAATCCCAGACGGTTCGTTAACACGCAGTGGGATACGCCAATAACCGGTAGCATCGCTAAAACCACCACCAACCGGTTGGCCGGCAAAGAAGACGACCAAACTTCGCTGTGGTGGGGCATTGGTGCCACTGAGGACAACGGTTTGGTTAGTTGGACAAGCGATGGGTGGCGGTTGGGCATACGTTTGCTGCGCTATCGTCAACAAGGCGACGGCAACAACAGCAAACACCAGTAGCAACGCGCGATAGTGCTGGTTGGGCATGAGGCGTGATACAATGAAGAATGAAGTAGGAAGATGGTGGGCGATAGTGGATTCGAACCACTGACCTCCACGATGTCAACGTGGCGCTCTAACCAACTGAGCTAATCGCCCGTGCGTGCATTATCGTATCATTGAATGCCCACGCTGTCAAGCAACCTATGGATCATCTTACCAACCGGCTTGAGCCACCGTTACAGCACATCCTCGCCCGCGCCGCCGCCTTAGCTGCTACCGTCGATACCACCCTTTGGTTAGTTGGTGGTGTCGTGCGTGATCTGCTGCTCGAACTACCAATTGGACGAGACATCGATCTAGCAGTTGAAGGCGATGTTACTCGTTTAGCTCCCCTATTGGCCACGACGTTGGGCGGCACGATCACCGCCCGCCATCCGGCGTTTGGCACTGCCACCCTTGCCGTTGATCACTGGATTATTGACTTAGCCCAGACGCGCACCGAATATTATCCGCAACCTGCGGTGTTACCGGTTGTTCAACCGGCACCCCTCACCGCC
>RFGC01000034.1 GCA_003697135.1 Acidobacteriota bacterium | reverse complement strand
CTTGACCGAATAGCCCTCCCCATCACACCGCCAGACCAACTCCCGATCCGCAGGCGACAGTCGTTCCAACGCCTCACGCAACGCCAGCACCTGCACCGAGGGCGGCTCTACGGCGTAGCCCATAGTCTCTTCCATAGGCACGGTGGCGCACTGTTGCCGTAGGATCAAAAAATCTGCCAAGACGCCCCACAGCACACAACGGTAGTAAGCTTCGGAAAGCACGCCCCCATGCTGAAGAACCCGCAGCAGGTGCAGGCGCACCTCCGCCGCGCAATCTTCAGCGTCTGCTGCGCTGAGCCCTTTTCCGCGATAAAAATGCATAGCGCTGTTATGCCAGCGTTGAACCGCTTCGATAACTTCGGTGGGCAGCTCCATGGCTTACCTCCATAAGTCATATTACTAATACACCAGTTCTACGAAGAATCCTGCTACTGGGAAGTCGAGGCTGACGATTTGAGCTACACGGAGTATCTCCAGTTTTGTGAGGCGTGGCTCACGCGCTGTTATGAGTGGCTTAAACCTGATGGACGGTTTTGCCTTAATATTCCATTAGATAAAAACAAGGGTGGGCAGCAGAGTGTGGGCGCGGACATCACCGCGTTGCACACCCTGCGCCCTTTCCGTTGGAGCTGCCCAAACGCTGCATCAAGCTCTTCGGCTATGTGTGGGATGTCGTTTTAGACCCCTTTGCAGGCAGTGGAACCACCTTAATTGCGCCGTTAATGCGTGCCGCTGTGAACGGCGGTGGGCACACGATGACCTCTCAGCAGAGTACCCCGCAACAAACAGTGGAGGTTCTCAAACAGAACGGTTTCCGAATCATTCAGGAGCGTGAAGTAGTGTATGCCATCCCTCCTACTTACTTTGCACCTCTCAGTCGAGCCTCTGACCTGCTGAGTCGGGTTGAACTGTTTCGTAAGTATGCCTCGGATGCTATTCCAGAAGAGGTTCTATCCCGCATTCGGTCCGTGGCGCAGGACTACAACTTCTCGTTGGAAGGGGTTTCCAAAGTGATTTTGAGCGCTGCGGTGATTGCGGTCGTCGAGGACAATCAATCTGTCTATCAGTTGGATGTCCTCCCTGCTACATCAGAAAATATCGGTGTTCTTCTCTTCATATTCTGCAATTCGGGTGTCAGAAGAACAGCAGGCACGCTTTCTGGCGCGTTACTATCAGTTGGTACAGCGTGAAATGGAAAAGGAGCGCGCCCGATGGAATAAAACGTGGCGTTCTGTGTTGCGTCAGTTGGTAGGAGATTCGTTGATAGAAGGCTGGAATGGGAACACTTGGAAGGTTCGTGGGATGGGCTTCCCGAGGCGCTACGCGAGAAGCTCGCTCTCTTGCTCCAAGCACGGGGGGTGATGAACGCCTCCTCTAAGAGCGTTTGGCGGATAGAGATTATTCCGTTTATAGGGCGGTTCGTGAAGGGGGGCAGGTACCTATTCAGACTGGTTTCCGATTACCAGGTAGGCTCGCCGTGGTGGGAGCGTTTGTGTAGTAGCACCCTGCCGATCTGTATATTCAAAGAGCGATCTATGTCTCTGGAGTTTCGCAACCCGTGCAGGAACCGGAGCGATACCGATGAATCTGACGGTACGGAGAGGCGCCGATGCCTGCCTTGCCGAGCGTTTGGCAACGAGTTTGGCAACCTGAGACGGTTTGCACAACCCCCTGCGCGGGGATCAATCCCACCCGCAGGCGATTTTGCACGGCGGGGGGGGGCAGTATGAGCCGCCAACCACCGCCATTCCACCACCTACTGCGCGACCTGCCCTCACCCCTCCAACGCGCCGTCCACCACGCCGTCGCTCAGCAACACCCTACCCGCGCACCCCGCTCCTGCGCCTGCCACTGGCAAGAAGAACTCTACCACGAAGCCGCTGTGGCAGCCTGCAAAGCCCTGCAAACTTACGACCCCACCAAAGGCTCCCTCTACTCTTGGGGGCTGCGGGTGATTGGGCAACATCTGCAACGGTTCTGTGCGAAGGAGTGGCAAGTTGCCCGTCAGGAGTGCGCCTATCCTTGCGATGAAGAGACAGGGGAGGAGGTGGCGTTTGTGGATGGGGAGGCGCTGGAGTGGATAGAGGAGCGCGTGCTGTGTGCGCAGGTACGGGCGGCGTTGGCGCAGTTGCCAGAGCGAGAGCGGTGTTTGATTGAATGGTATTTTGGCGAGGGTTTGAGCGAGCGGGCGATTGCGAAGTGGGTGGGCAAGAGTAAGAGCTGGGTGCACAAGCGGCTGGGAGCCCTCGTGGCGCGGTTGCGGAGGCTTTTGCTGGGTGGTTCGAGCGAAGAAGTGGGGAAATCGGGTGATTTCGAGTGACCAGATGCGAGGGTTGGCGCTATTAAGATTAAATAGGAGGCGGAAATGGAGACGGTGAGCCGAACAGATATCACGAACGCCCCGCCTGCACGCAAACTGCGCTTGTGGCTGGGACTGCTCATCGGTGGAGGCTTGGCGTGGCTGTTGATGATAGGCTATGCCGAGCGCAAACTGGAAGGCGCACGCCTCTGGCTGGTAGGAGCGACCTATGATGCGGGTGTTGTGCGTCCGGGCACGGTGATAGAGCATCGGGTCTGGGTGATCAATCCGCTGGCGCATTCGTTGCAGCTGGATGTGGTACCGCACTGTGGGTGCACGGTGATAGAGGAGGCGCATCAGGTGTTGCCGCCATTCTGGGTCGTGCCGTTGACAGTGCGAGTGGACACCACGGGGAAGTCGGCAGGAGAACACCTCCAGCGTGTGGAACTGGTTGTGCGGGATGGTCGTTTTAGCTGGCGTGAGGGGATAGCGGTTCGGTTCACGGTGTCGTCCGCCTCCCAATCTCGATAGGAGGTTAACGATGATGAGACGAGTGATGCAGATCGGTAAGTGGACGCTGGCTCTCGTGATTATCTTGCCAGTGACCATGCTCATCTCATATGGTGGCTGCCCGGATACACGCTCTGTAAAGCACGATGAGGAGTTCTGGATCGAGTGCTCTGACAATCACTGCCATACCTGTTGGCGATACGATAGACCCGTCCGGCGGGATTTCTGCGTTGGTGGTTCGGACGGAACGAAGTGCAATTGCACTTCAAGAATGATAACTATCGATGTCAGCAGCTTTCAATGCGATGCCACATGTAAGTGCACATTTATCCCGGTTGGCGTACCGTTCTCCGTTGAGGTAGAGGAACGCACCTGTTCAACCAGTTCCTGCCTAATTCCTTGAGTTCCGAACTCGTTCAGTGAGAGGAAGGGCATGCAAAGATTAGCGCTGGGACTTTGCGAATGGCTGACTTTGCTGAGCGTGCTGTACGCCCAGACAGGAGGTGTGCTGGAGCGCCTGCAGCGCTATCAACAGCAGTACGATGAGTGGGCAGCCCAGCACACCTTTGTCTGGGAAATCGTGTACTCTGTGACGAACAACCTGGCAGCCATTGAGCAGGAGCTTGCTCCTCGCAGAGAGACTGGTCATTTCAAAATTTTGACTCCTCCCTCAATGTCGATAGTAGCACGCCTTACAATTGCTCGCACACCGGAGCTGAGTATGGTGATGATTGAGCATGTAAGGGGTGACTGGTTTCGCGGATACAGTAAGGTTCGGCGCATCTATCGAGGGCGGGACTGGCTGTCAGTCGATGGGGGTGAGGCACGAGGGGTAGACACAGAGCAAATCTCCCAGACTGTTTATATTATACCTCTTCCGCAAGGAAAGCATATTTTGCTGGACTCGTTGTCCTTCGCACCAACCCTGCATCCCGCTTTTTTCGCTGGGACCAGTCCTTTTGAACCAGCGTTTAAATGCGTTCCGCGCCCTGAATGGCTTCTCGACAAGGCAACGGAGTCTCAGATTATCCTGAAACAGCTATTTGAGCAAGGAGCTGCCGAGAAAGGGGGTTATTACCTGATTCTTCATCCTGAAGGCTGGGTTCAAGAATTTCAGGTACGACCGAATCCTGCCACGATTCAAAGTCGGATTACCGTCCTAAAGACCCAGAGGTATGGCAACTTTGTTGTACCTTCGGAGGTGCTGGCAGAACATCGTTGGAAGAATATTTCTCAATCACGGTTGGTAGCGCGACTGCTACGCCTTGAAAAGACAGGAACAGTCAAGGTAGAGCATCCTATCGGTGCACAAGTCAGCGATTATCGACTCACAAAACCAGATGAGTGGTGCGCCGGGCATTCGCACAAAGTGGTGGATTATATCTGGAAAGGTCAGCTGCCAACTCTAAAAGAACTGGAGCAGAGGTATCAGGCGGCTTCTCAGCCAGTTGGAATCCCTATTCCACCTGCCCGGCAAGGGCGGTGGTGGCTCTATTTACCAGGTATCCTTTTAGTTGTTGCAGGCGCCTATCTATGGTGGCGTAGCAAGCGGGTGACGAAGATGGGGTGAAAAGAAGCGGTTTTTCCCTTGCAGAGTTGCTGGTGGTCATCGGTATTCTCATGCTGCTGACCGCACTACTGTTTCCCGTGCTACAATCCGCACGAGAGGGTGGACGGCGTAGTAAATGTATCACCCAAATGCGCCAGCTCGGACACAGCGTGCTGACGTATCTTGCCGACTTCGATGAAACCTATCCCATGGCGGCTTATGTGCAGCCTTCCGCATCTAATAGAGGGTGTCTATTCACACTCTATCACGCGCTGGTGCCCTATATCCGAGATAAGCAAATTGTGGTCTGCCCATCCGACAATCGTCCTGTGGATGTGGTGCGGGTGTTTGCCAATCACTGGGAGCTTTGTCCTGCGATGGGGTTTCGGCACACCAGCTATATGGCAAACTGGTGCCTATTCGAGGTAGGCTGGCTACCGCCGTGGCTATCTTTACCGCATCAGGTGATTTCCGCAAGCAAGCTGGAGTATATTGCCCAGACGGTAGCTTTCTTCGACGCTGTGATGACCGGTCCTCCGGGTTTAACACCCTATGTGCAGGGGCGCCATCTGGAGATCGCCGTCGCAAACTTCGCAGATGGACACGCGCAGCCGTTGCACACGCGCTACACTACGATAGCGATTCCGCGTGGGGATGGCGGTACCGCACCACTTTATTGCTTGCTCGATGTGGGACCCTATTATTCCGGAGATGGCTTTTGTGAAGGGATGATATTCGGGTTAGCAGCCAAGCGTCGGGATGGGCGCTGGTGCTGGCACTGTCCAGGACGACCGCGTGAAAGTCGCTGGTATATGCAAGGCAGTTGTGAGACTCCATAAACTATCCTTTGGTAGAAAGAGGGTCGGTGGATGTGGGGCGCCGCAGGCTTAATCATCAGTGGTTGTGGACTGGCATTGGCATTTACGCCAGGGAAGGGGTGGTTACTGTTATGGATGCCAGCACTCACTTTCTGGCTGCTGCGCAATGTGGGTTGGCGTCCTGGACTGATAGGCGGCTGGCTCTGGGGTTTGAGCTTCTATCTGGTTCATGGCTTTTGGGGACTGCCTGTGTTTGAGCAACGAGCGGCGTCACCACTCTACGCGGGCATAGCCTGGGCAATCACCGCTTTGTGGTTGGGCTTCTTTTACGCACTCTTCGGATTACTCCTGAATCTCATCCCAACAACGAGCTGGTTTGGGCGCGCCGTTGGAGGCGCCTCCGCGTGGACAGTTTGCCAGTGGTTGCAGGGCCTGGGTTCCTACAGTCTGCCCTGGGCACAGTGGGGAATAGCCCTGACCCAAATACCACTCCTGATTCAGCTGGTCGATTTAGGCGGTGTGTGGTTCTTAGAATGGATGATCGCCTACTGGAACATGCTGCTGTGCGAGTTCGTTCGTGGAACAACCGAGCAATTGGCTACAGCACAGCTACGAAACAAGGTGGCAGCCATGCTAATCGTGGTCGCTTTGTTTTGGGGGAGCTATGGCGCGCTTCGTTTAAATCAATACAGAGATACTGACTTGAGCAAGGAAGCGACGAAGATACGTGTGGGTATATTGCAGTATCAAGAGCATCCTATCGCAGAGCGCAACGAACAGGTTCTTGACTTCTGGATTACCAAAACTCAACAACATAAACCGGAGTGGCTGGTTCTGCCCGAATCGACAGTGCAGCTTGACCCATCCAACCCTGACTGGCAACGCTGGCAGCAGCACATCCGAACCCTCAATAGCATGGTACTGGTGGGCACGGGACGTCGCGTGGGTTCTGGATATCGGGCGAACAGTGCCTGTTTACTGATGGCAGATCGGGAGCCAGTATGTTCCGATAAAGTGAAACTGATGCCCTTCACAGAGTTACCTCCACCCCTGCCAACGCTCAGCTTCTGGCAAGCACTCGGACTGGATTCCAAGAGTACCGTCCAATCCGGTAAACAGCCCATAGCCCTGCAAGGCGCGGATGGCAGGCGGGTGGGCGCATTGATTTGCGTCGAGTCGTTGTATGGCTGGGTGGCACGCGAGATGGTGAGGAATGACGCCCAGTGGATCGCTGTATTGACCAACGATGAGTGGCTCCCCTCAGGGATGACTCGCGGGCAGTTTGCTCAGTATTGTGCCCTGCGTGCAGTGGAATGTCGCCGCTGGATTGCGCGGGCGTCTTCGGTGGGTGTTAGTGGGTTTTATGCGCCGACAGGGGAACTCGTCGCGTCGTTGCCGATGGGCAAGCCGGGCGTGCTGGTATACCCCATCACCCCTCGCACCGAGCAGACCCTCTATGTGCGTTGGGGCGACTGGTGGGTCTATCTCTGTTTAGCAGCGATGATTGTCGTATGGCTCGGACGGTTGTCAAGCACTGATTGGCGCAGGGCATAAAACCGTCTGTTTTGCGTGGCTGTTTGTTTTCGTTAGGCAGGAATCTCTCCATTCTGTGCGAATCGTAGTATTAGCAAGGAGGGCGACGATGCCTACTTTGTGGGTTCACGGACAACAGAAGCCTGCGCGGAGACTTGGGAAGGTACTCTGTTCGGCATCCGCGGGCAATCTCGCACGGGGGGGGGGCGATGACCGACACTCGGCACTTTCCCGAAGAACTCCCCTACGACCTGCCCAACGAACTAAAACAAATTGCGCAGGAGGCGCTCTATGAACATCTGCAACGCCCTTCACCGCCGACTGACAAGCACGAATACGAGGCAGATAGTCGTCAGGTGGCGTGGCTCACAGCTTGGATCGCAGCGAACCTCTACGACCCCACTCGCGGCAAAACCCTCGAACAGTGGGTTCGGGGTTGCGTGCGGGCAGCGCTGCTTGCATGGTATCGCACGGTTTGGCGCTGGTATCGCTGCGAAGAGCCTTTTGCCGTAGACGAGGAGACAGGGGAGATGTGGGAACCTGTGGATGAAGAGAGCCTGGCGATGCTGGAAGCGGTGTTGTGGTGGTTAGACATAGAATGGGCGGTCGGTCAGTTATCGGAGGCGCAGCAGGCGGTGGTGGCGATGGTCTATGAAGGTTGCACACAGACGGAGATGGCGCGTCGGTTGGGCTGTTCGCAGGCATCGGTCAGTCAGCGTTTGCGGCGGATAGGGGAGGCACTGCGTCGGTTGTTGGGCTTGTGAGAGGTGAGGGGCGTGGTCAAAAGGGTGAAAAAAGTGGCAAATGGGGTCCTGGTGGCTTATAAAATGATGGGGTCGCTGCAATTTATTAAGTAGGAGGCGGGAATGGCGGTGTTCTCCCGCCTGCCAACGAACCAAAACGATGGAGGAGAATGAAGATGATATGGCGACAGAAGATACTGTGGGTAAGCACACTCACATTGGTTGTAACCGTCGGTATTGGACGCGGTGCACCCAATCTGTCATACTCCACCAATGATGACCCGTGTCAGTGTTCGTCTGGCTGGCAGGTTAATAACCCTGTACAATTCATCCAAGACACTCCGCAAGGTCAACATGTACATGAAAACCCACACTGCGATAGAAGTCTTCTTATACCAGAAGAGTGTGGATATACGCGTAAGCGCATAATAGGGGAATGGCGCTGTGGCGAAGGTGGGCGCTCTCACAGATGTAATAATATCCCCTGGTCGCTTACGGGCTCTGATGAGAGTTATCCAGTGTGCTTTCCGGCTGAGGGACTGGGGGCATGTACAGGTGTTATACACATATTTAACTTACACCAAGTAACCGTGAAGCAAGTCGCACGTTGTCCTGATACAGGAGCTTGTCGCGAGCGCATTCAGATTGATAGCATCCCGGAAAGGTTTACAATATCATACATCATACAGGATTGCCCATGCAAACCAGTACCAGAAGAGCCGGTCGTGGTTGTAATTTCACATTGATCTGGAGGGACATACAATGCTGAAAACGATTACTTTATGGGCATCCATGCTGCTTGTCGCACCGAACCTGATGGCTCAGTCTCCAATTATTGTAGTGGGTGCGGTAAGTGATCATGAGCGTCAGTACGCTGTCGAGTTGTTGCGGGCTGTCGAAATTGAGCGAATCCAGCAGTTTCACGCGTTTCAGCAACGCGCGAAGCAACTGGGCTTTGTTGTGGAGGCTCATGGGAACTACTGGTTCGTTCTGCCGCGGAGTATTGGACCCGACAGCATCTATGGCTATGCTGCGGCACTGCTGCGTGGGTTGAAAGAGCTGTCCTCAGTGCCCGGTACCTTTCGCGTGGATGACCTCCCAGCCCCAGCGCGCGAAGCCTGTAGGGAGTTGCTGCTTCGTATCGGAGAACTTGCCCTTAGCAGCTTTCAACCCGAGTTGCAGCAATCCCTGCAAAGCGCTCTTGGACAGGCAGTAGAACAAAAGCCGTTAGCGCTCTCACTTATGGAAAAGAACCAGCTATCGATCTCGATCCATGTTGCCTTGCGTCCCCAGATAGGTATTGGTGAGCATTCACTGCGCATTCCCCCGATTGTCCTCTTTGTTCCGCGCTCTTCACCGCTTCCCGCGGATCTTCAAGCCCGAGTCGAACAGCTGCTTGCATCCCAAGAAACGGCTACCTCGCCCTTGCCCAGCCATCGTGAGCGTGATTCGGCTTTGCAGACGCTGCCGCTGCCCGCTGCTTGGAGCCAAGCGGCGAAGGAGTTACGCGAGCGTCGTGGCGTGGCTTTTGCTCATCTCGATCTCTACTTCTCCAAAACGCTAACACCTTCTGAGGCAGCTCAGGTTGGGCAGGAGTACCTTCGGCGCCTCGAACACCAGGCACTGCAAGCACAGGGGTCATTCAAAAATGCTTTGCGTGATCTTGTAGAGCATTGGGCAGCTCAAAATGCCTTTTTGAAAGAAAACCTTCCACCCTTTGGGCGAATTCCATTCAACAAGCTTTCCTCCTACCTCCAGCACCAATTGATGGACATGCTGAGAGGTTATAAGGGTGATACTGCTCTCCTATCGCAAATTCAAAACAGCGGCTGGTTCCAGCTCTCGCCCAACGACATAGATATTGTTATCAGCTATCCCACCCGAGCAATCCCATTACCCAATATGGAGGACCTTGTCATTTATGACTGGAGAGGTTATTTGCTCACCGATCTCATGCGGTGAGCAGAGACTCAGCTCGAAAACATGGAGTGGTCCTTTGGCGAGGCGTTAAGCGAGTGGGCTAAACTGATGGAGGAGGTATGAGGCGAGGAATACGCAGAGTGCTTCCCGAGTAGAGGAAGCGAGTGCACCTATGACGGTTTTGGCGAGATCAAGGTGCAGTGGACAGAACAGGCCACTTGTGTGCCGAGCCGTCAGGTTTGCAAATGCGGTTCATTCAGTAGGTTGGATTTCCCTATAGTGGGAACAAACATTGTGAGGAAGTGCCAATGAAACAAATTGATCTGGGTCAGTGGTTAGTCGCTTGCTATCAATCCTTCGCCCGTCGGATCGGGTTGACAGGGCTGGTGGGATTGTTGCTATGCTGCTGCGCTTTCGGAGAGGGGAGGGCACCCTCCCCGACATACTACGATGCTCGGGAGCGCGCTGCCGCTGCACTGACATTTGAGTGGGCAACAACTAAGACGGTGAACTTTTCGCTTGAGTTTATTCAACGCTTCAATCATGCGCTCCTGAATCAGGCTGACGCTATAGGGGCTCCTTTAGACATGGTGCGATTGATAGATGAGTCGCTCGCCAATCGTCTCTTTGAGCTTTCCGCTCTCTATACGATTGAGCGTATGCCTCAAAAGATGCGCGTCCGCCTTTGGGAGCAGGCAGTCAATCTTCAAGCTCCCGACACACCCGACGCAAAGGAGAACTTCGTTTATTCCGAAACCTACATTCAGGGAGCCGCGGTCGCCCATGTTAGCTTTAACTCAAATAATCAACCAATCGCCGTGCACCTTGCTAAAGCCGAGACCGACGCGCTCGGTCTTGGGGATTTTGTGGGCACATTAAGTGCCGAACTTATGGTGTTTCTTGCAGGGATTTCTCCCTTTCGTTTGGGAGGGAGCACACCAGAACAGTGGCGGCTGAAAGCAGTTAGTCCCGAGGAATGGGTTTTCGTCCTTCATCCACGGGAGAACCCTGATGAAACAGAACCCGAAATTGAGATCCACCTCAATAGACGCTATCAGGACGCTCCAGCGCGTTTAGAGATTCGCTCTGCGAATGGGGAGACTCGGGTCTGGCGAACTTTGAAATATAAACTGATCAACGGTGTTTGGTTTCCTTCGGAAGTGGAGTATACAGCGAGCAGCCAGCACCAAAAATCGCGCGCGCAATACACCCTTCTCAGAACAACGCGCACTCGATCCCTGCGCATAGAGATACCCGAGGGGATAACTGTTTATGATTATCGCAAACTGGGGGATGATGCATGGCGTTATAGGGACGATTATGAGGAAACTACCTGGAAAAGAGATCTTTTGGGGGAAAAAGAGTGATGGCTTGCGGTAGATCTAGTTCAAAGCTTATGCAATCGATGGAAGAGGATGGAGATGATATGGCGACGATTTCACAGAAACGAGCATCGTGCGTCTCGTTGGCGACTGTCAGTCCTGCCCCGATAGAACAATCGTTCTCAGCGGACGTTGTGTGACCGATGGTGTTTTCTGTGCTGCTGGTCCTTTACTTGAAACGTCTTATCGAGGGATTCGTCGTATCTGTGGTTGTATTGCCAGCCCAGACAATCCGATCCATCCTAATCCATAACAGGAGGTGAAAAACGATGGCGCTCAACCTTCACTCAGTGCTGCTATGTATCGTGATGGGTGCAAACGCACCCCACTTAGTGGATAGCAGTTTCCCACAGGCGACCGAATCAGCAGAATATCGTGAATTGTTGCGCCACACGGTGCAGCTTGCCCTTACCGCAAAAGGCACGCTGGTGGAGAACATTCTGCTTGGCTCCACGGGGTTGCCCGCTGGAACGCAGGTGCACTCTGAGTGTATTGTCACATGGAGCAACGACCCAGTACGCGGATGGGGCTGCCAGAAGAAGAACCCCCACTATAACCACCCTGTGCAGTATGTTCCTCCGTCAGGGGCGAATTCGCTCGATCACACGAGCGACGGCGCTCTCGTCCTTCACCGGTGGATTGAGATGAGTGTGCTTGGCACGGCGAGCGGCGTCTTTCAGATGGAAACAGTGGAAAGTGCACGGATTGCCCCCGATAACACCCTCAGGAGCGTGGGGCGCTCGCGCTCGATCACGGCGTGGCATACGCAAGGTATCGTGTGGGCAGAGTTTCTGCGGATAGCCACAGGGCGTATTCCGGAAGCGATGTTGCGCGCCGTGCAACGAGTTCAACGCCTGCCCGACGGCAAGCTACTGATAACGACCGCGCCGACCGACACCTTGTTGCGATGGCAGTTGTGGGTTGTGCCCGAAGACCATTGGCTGATACGACGCGCGGTGGCGCAGGATGCTCACGGAACGACGCTTTTTACGGTGGAGACTTTTGGAACTCTTCGAGATGAACAAACAGACTTAGTGATTGCAGCAAGCGCTCGGGTTGACAGTGCGCTGCTGAGGCTGACCGTGGAGTATACCGCGTGTAGCCCGAAAGCGGATGTCGCCCTTTTGAATGGGTTGCACCGTGCAACCTCAGACAACTCGGCGATTGTTCGCGATATGCGCACGGACAATAGAGGTTCAAAAGGTGGCAAGTTGTTGAGATAGGAATCAGGGACGATTTAAGCGAATTTAAAAGTACGGAGGGCGCCGATGCCTGCTTTGCCGAGAGTCAAGTTGCCCGTCAGGAGTGCGCCTATCCTTGCGATGAAGAGACAGGGGAGGAGGTGGCGTTTGTGGATGGGGAGTCGCTGGAGTGGATAGAGG
>RFGC01000033.1 GCA_003697135.1 Acidobacteriota bacterium | reverse complement strand
CCCCGAAACCCTGCCGCCGCCCCTACGGGCCTATTTGGCCGACCTGTTCTCGATCACGGGCCGGTGGATGGGGCTGGGGCACTACGATGTGCTGGTGCAGGTGGAGGACCGGCAGCCTGAGGACGCTGAGGGGCCGCTGGAGGCTGTGCTGTTTTCGGTGGAGAGCGACCCCAGTTACCAGTGGGCGCGGATGACGGTGTTTCCGGCGGTGCGGGAGTGGTGGGATGGGGGGGACTGCGAGACGCTGGTGCGGTCGGCGATCCATGAGTGGGTGCACGTGCTCCTGGAGCCGGTGGTGGCGGATGCGTGGGCGGCGACGCCTCCGGTAGGGGAGGCGGCGCTGCGGGCGAAGGTGGAGGCAGTGGTGGAAACTGTCGCGAAGGTGGTGTTTGCTGGCTTCCCCCGGCGGGGGGCGGCGGCGAAGTTGTTCCGCAAGGAGGCGTATGGCAGGGGCTAACAATCGTCTGGTGGATGAGGTGCGGCGGGAGCGTGTGCTGATGCTGGCGGCGATCAACGCCGGCGAGAAGCTGATGCTGGCGGTGTGGCCGTGGCGGTGGTCGTTGCCACCGGGGGTGAAGGCGGCTGTGGAGGAGGCGCGGGAGGCGATTCAGCGCTACCGGGAGCACGTGGAGCGGGATGGCGGCAGAGATTGATCGCAGGCCCGGGAAGCTGTCTGTCGAGGACGAGATCCGCAATTGGCAGAATTTCGTCCTGCGGTACAGGAACGCGCCGGTGCTGTTTGTGCGGGAGGTGCTCCATGCGGAGCCGGATGAGTGGCAGGCGCAGGTGCTCGAGGCGATTGCGGCGGGGGAGCGCCGCATTTCGGTGCGGTCCGGGCATGGCGTGGGAAAGAGCACGTGCGCGTCGTGGGCGAGTTTGTGGTACTTGCTGACGAGGTACACCGTCAAGATTGTGGTGACGGCGCCGTCGGCGAGCCAACTGTATGACGCCCTGTTCGCGGAAATCAAGACGTGGGTGCGCCGGCTGCCGGGGCCGGTGCAGGAGTTGTTTGAGGTGAAGTCGGAGCGCATCGAACTGAAGGCGGCTCCGACGGAGGCGTTTATTTCGGCGCGGACGAGCCGGGCGGAGCAGCCGGAAGCGCTGCAAGGGGTACACGCGGACTACGTCATGTTGATCGCGGACGAGGCGTCCGGTATTCCCGAACAGGTGTTTGAGGCGGCGGCGGGCTCGATGAGCGGGCACAATGCGGTGACGCTGCTCCTGGGGAACCCGGTTCGGTCGTCGGGGTTCTTCTACGACACGCACCACCGGCTGGCCGGCGAGTGGCGGACGTTTCACGTATCGTGCCTGAACTCGCAGAGGGTGAGCCCGGACTTCCTCCGCGACATGGCGGCGCGGTATGGGGAAGACTCGAACGCTTACCGCATCCGTGTGCTCGGGGAATTCCCGAAGGGCGACGATGACACGGTGCTCCCGATGGAACTGATCGAGGCGGCATGGCAGCGCGACATCGAGATCCCGCGCTACACACCCGAGGTGTGGGGCTTGGACGTGGCACGGTTTGGCTCCGACCAGACGGCGCTGTGCAAGCGGCGCGGGCGCGTGGTGACGGAGGTGAGGCGGTGGGCGGGGCTCGACCTGATGGAGACGGCGGGCGCGGTGTTTCACGAGTACGAGATCGCCGGCGTGAAGCCGCAGGAGATCCTGGTCGACGCCATCGGGCTGGGCGCCGGCGTGGTGGACCGCTTGCGGGAGCTGGGTTTGCCGGTGCGCGGTATCAACGTCTCCGAGAGTGCGGCGTCGAGCCAGAAATACGCGAATTTGCGGGCGGAATTGTGGTTTGCGATGCGGGAATGGTTCGCCGAAAAGGGGTGCAAAATCCCGAGAGATGAGCGGCTGATCGAGCAATTGGCGGCGGTGCGGTACAAATTCACGTCGAACGGGCGGTTGCAGATTGAGTCGAAGGATGAGTTGCGCCGGCGGATGCGCGGCCAGAGCCCGGACGAGGCGGATGCGTTGGCGCTCACGTTCGCCTCTACCGCCGCAACTCTGGCTGCCGGCGCAGTGCGGCAGAGCTGGGATCGTCCGATCAGGGTTGAAATTGGGCTGGTCGCATAATCGGTGGAGGAGGGTGGCGGAATGGACGAGCTGATGGCGGCGGATGAGGTGCAGCCGGCGAGCGGCAAGGACATCGAGGACGTGGCTGCGGTCCTGAAGGACTACTACAAGCAGGCGTCGGACTGGAACGAGTGGCTGGGCCGGCAGCGGATTGCCATGCAGCGGGCGTACAACGCCGAGCCGTACGGCAATGAGAGGGAGAACCGCTCGCAGGTGGTGATGAGTGATGTCCGGGACACGGTTTCGGCTGTGATGCCGTCACTGATGCGGGTGTTTTTCGGCAATCAGAAAGCGGTGGAATTTTTGCCGACGGGCCCGGAGACGGCGAAAATCGCGGAGCAGGCGACTGATTACGTGCGGTATGTGATTCAGCAGGATAATCCGGGCTTTCTGGAATTCTACCGCTGGTTCAAGGACGCCCTGATCGGTGGCTTGGGTGTGATGAAGGTCTGGTGGGATCAGAGGCAAACGGTCCGCAAAGTGGAATTCGACGGGCTGGACCAGCAGACGGCGGCGGTGCTCGCGCAGGAGGCCCCGAAAGATGCCGGCGTGACAGTGGAGATGCGCCCGGATGCGGAGCGTGAGGGCTTCGTGGCCGGCAGCATCACGTACCGGGGCGAGCAGGACCAGGTCCGCATCCAGGTGGTGCCGCCGGAGGAGTTCCTGATCGAGCTCGGGGCGGTGACGTTGGACCGGGCGCTGTATGTGGCGCATCGGACGCTCGTGACGGTGTCGGATCTGGTGGCGATGGGCTACCCTCGTGAGCTGGTGGAGGAGCACATCAGCCACGAGTCCGCGCTGACTGCGTTCGGCGAGGAGCGTTTTCGCCGCTGGCAAGCGGCGCTCGGGGGCCCGAATGCGGACGAGGCGGCCCGCCCGGTGCTGTATGTCGAGCATTACGTGCTGATCGACGCTGACGGAGACGGGGTTGCGGAGAGGCACCGCATTTGCACGCTGGGCGAGAGCATGACCATCGTTGCGGACGACGTGGTGG
>RFGC01000032.1 GCA_003697135.1 Acidobacteriota bacterium | reverse complement strand
GTTCGATGATATAAAGATCAAAATCAGCCCCCCCAACACGCTGGAAGCCAATGCGTCCCTCAAAAGCATAGGCCTTGCTCTCGGTAACCGTCACTCGAGCGGCACTTACTCCAGGCCGATCAGTGCGGCGTAAGGCCGGCGCCCCCAGGGCTTTAATAGGGTCGAATTCACATTGAGACACTGCAGATGTTAGTGAACCGCCCCATCCCAGAAAATTATGATTGACCCTACCACGATTATTGCATTCCACTTGAGCCCCGGCGCGGTTTCCATAGAGATTATTTCCCACAGCAATCACCTTGCCCGAAGCCGGGTCGGGATCGCTCCAAATGGCATATCCACTATTGCCCTGGATATGGCTAAACTGAATTAACACCTGTCCTACGCCCCCCAGTACATGAAGCGCATCTTTGCCGTTGATCAGTGTGGCATATTCAATACGCACGTCTCCCGTGGGCTCAACGACAACGAGATCACGGCTGGGCGAGAAACAAGCGCCATCTTTGATCGTCAAGTCGCGCAGGGTCACGCCGCCCTTGAGATAAAGCATGGGTTGGTCACAGATACTGCCCACATACGTTAGCGTGGCATTGCTTACCCCCTGAAGGGTCAAGGGTTTGTCAATGATCACCGTTTGCCCTTTGATGCTGTACTCCCCTAGTAGATTAACCACGCTACCGGCATCCACAGCATCCACGGCGTCCTTTAACCCGGTGCCAATACCATTGGCGAGGTCATCAAAACTATTAACATAACAAGGGCTGAATTGACCGCAGGCGGTGGCATCGTTGGCAACATAAACATTGGTTGTTTTCGGGATCACCCGCAGGTAAAGGAAAAGGTCCTGCGTTCGCACCCAGCCATTGCTGTTCCTTTCCAACACCCGCACCCGCAGTGTGCCAGAGGATGCAGCATTGGTACCGATGCGAAATGCAAAATCCAAAGCATCCCCAAATTGATCTGCCCCCAACGCTGCGCTAGCCCCATTTTTCAATTCATAGCCGGAAGGTGCTGGTTCACAGGCAGAAAGGTCACCCAAAGCGTAAGTCGCGCCACTGATAATCCCACTGGGCGAAAAAGTCGCCTCAGGAACAGACCAATTTATAGGGGTATACACACATACCTGTACATTCGGGGATTGGGCCGGATCATACCCACCAAGCGAGAAGGCAGCACGCACGTTCAAACGCTGCCCGGCTGCACACCCTGCCGCCGGACACGCTAACGGGCCAAGCAAGGTTAACGTGTTCGATTGTGCACTTTGGGCTTGCGCGACCGAGAAGACCCTCACCACCCAAGTAGCAAAAATCCCCACCCCCAACAATACCACAATGCTCCACACTCGACCACGCATAAGACCCCACTTCGGTCTGCTTAAAACCCTACGCTTTTGCCATTAATGCAGAACCTTGCTCAGGAAAGCCCGAGTGCGCTCATGGCGCGGATTGTTAAACAAAATATCCGGCGGGGCTTCCTCGATAATCTGCCCCTCGTCCATTAGAATCGCACGATGGGCAGCGGCGCGGGCAAAGCCAATTTCGTGCGAGACCACTACCATCGTCATGCCTTCCCGCGCCAGGTTTAACATCACATCCAATACCTCCTGAATCATCTCTGGATCGAGGGCACTGGTCGGCTCGTCAAAGAGCATGATCTTCGGATTCATGGCCAATGCCCGCGCAATCGCCACCCGCTGCTGCTGCCCTCCGGAAAGTTGGGCCGGGTAGTTATGGGCTTTCTCAGGAATGCCCACCTTACGCAGTAATTCCATGGCGATGGCTTCGGCCTCTTCTTTCTTCCGCTTGCGCACAATCCGCTGGGCCAGGCAAATATTTTCCAACACGGTGAGATGAGGGAAGAGATTGAACTGCTGAAAGACCATCCCCACCTCGGTGCGGACGGCATTGATGTTTTCCGCGCTATCCAGCGGGATTCCGTCCACAATGATCTTCCCCTCATCGAATTCTTCCAAACGGTTGATGCACCGTAGTAGGGTGGACTTGCCCGACCCCGAAGGCCCAATAATGACCACCACCTCCCCTTTGTATACGTCTAAATTTACCCCACGTAGAGCATGCACGTGCCCAAACCACTTGTGCACATTTTCAATATGGATAATCGGCTCTCGCTCCATGGGCTATTTCTCCAACCGCGTCTTATATTCAATCCAGGCCACCACCCGCGTCGCCAGCAACGTCATTACTAAGTATAACAAACTCACCATCAACCAAGTCTGCAAGGGAATAAAACTGGCCGCCATGAATTCACGCCCCCGCCGGGTCAGTTCAGGTACTGCTACCACGCTGGTCAGGGACGAATCTTTAAGCAACGTAATAAATTCATTCCCCACCGGCGGCAAAATGACCCGCACTGCCTGGGGCAGGATCACATAACGCATCGCCTGAAAATAGGACATACCCAGACTGCGCGCGGCTTCCATTTGTCCGCGGGGGATGCTTTGAATGCCCGCGCGATACACCTCGCTCATATAGGCGGCATAACAAATGGTGAGCCCCAAAATGGCCATCGCCACCGGGT
>RFGC01000031.1 GCA_003697135.1 Acidobacteriota bacterium | reverse complement strand
CGAACAATACTGTGTCTGCTATTGCGATAGAACCAGATGGGCAGATATTGATTGGGGGAAGTTTCACGAGTGTTGGAGGACAGACCAGAAATAGAATTGCAAGGCTTAATTCGGATGGTTCGTTGGATACAAGTTTTAATCCAAATGCGAACAACACCACCAGAACTATAGCTCCGCTATCAAACGGAGAGATTTTGATTGGTGGAGCTTTTACAACTATTAGTGGGATTACATTCAACAGAACTGCTCGATTGAATCCTGATGGTTCTCCTGATAATACTCTTAATCCTGATGCAAATAGCCTGATCTTTGCCATGGCTCTTCAATCTGATGGGGCAATCTTGCTTGGAGGCGATTTTACGACTATTGGCAGTTTGGGACGAAATAGGCTCGCTCGGTTGCTTCCTAATGGTTCTATTGACACGGCATTTAATCCTAATGTAGATGCAAGAGTTAGAGCTATTGCCGTTGAATCTAACGGTCGTATCGTAGTTGGAGGTCACTTTACAAGCATTGGTTCGCAGATTCGCAACTATATTGCTCGTTTAAATTCTGATGGTTCCCTTGATACAGCTTTTAATCCCAACGCGAATCAAGCTGTTCATGCTATAGCTTTGCTATCAAATGGTCAAATTCTGGTAGGCGGTGAGTTTACTAATATTGGTGGGCAAATACGTGTTGGGATCGCGCGATTAAATTCTGATGGAACCGTCAGTACGGGTTTCAATGCTTTTGTTAATGGAGTTGTAAGGTCTATTGCAGTGCAACCGAACGGTCAGATTATAATCGGTGGGACTTTTACTGCTGTCAATGGCGTGCCGCGTAACAACATAGCTCGTCTTAGTTCTACAGGTGTACTTGATCTTAGCTTTAATCCAAATCCAAACGGTCCTGTCAATACTGTTTTGTTACAGCCGGACGGAAGGATTTTGATAGGTGGTGCTTTTACGAGTGTTGGTGGGCAAGCACGCAACAACATTGCTCGCCTGAATTCTAATGGTTCAGTTGACACAAGTTTTGATCCGAATGCAAACGGACAAGTTAATGCAATTGCCCTGCAAGCAGATGGTAAAATCTTGGTTGGTGGTGCGTTTACTCTCATTGGCGGGCAATCTCGCAATAGAATAGCTCGTTTGAATCCTGATGGATCAGCTGATTCTTTTAATCCTAATGCAAACGATGAAGTCCATGCGCTTGCTGTGCAACCTGATGGAAAAGTTTTAATAGGCGGCGCTTTTACAAATGTTGGTGGACAAACACGAAATAGAGTTGCAAGATTGTCGAATGATACTGCTTCTGCAAATTCATTTGATATTCATCCGTGGGGAGTTATTCTAACACGAACTGGAGCCGCACCTGTTTTTCATCTTGCTTCTTTCGAGGTTTTTGTTGGTGCTGTTTTAATCAACCTTGGTAATGCTTTTATCTCGACTGTCACAGACGGTGTGAGATACTCAGCGGCTGGAACTTTGCCTTCAAATCAGAACATTTTAGTGAGGGCAAGAGGTTCTTATGCGTCTGGTGCATCAGATGCGTCGCAGTCAGTCGAAGAAAGAAGTCAAGCAGCTTTTTTAGTAGGCCCAACAGCGGCTAGTGTGACGGTAAGCGGTAGGGTTCTAACTCCTTCTGGGCGTGGGCTTATGAATGCTACCGTTAGCTTGATGGATCAAAGCGGTAATGTTCGCACAACTCGAACAACCACCTTTGGATATTACTGGTTTGACGAAGTGGCAGTCGGTGAAACGTATGTTTTGATGGTTCATTCAAAACGTTATCAATACGCACCAATGGCTATAGTTGTTACAGAAGAAATAACGGATTTAGATTTCTATCCGATAGGCACCGAGAAAAAAGAATGAAGCTCTTTTTACGATTTTGATTTAGTATTTTTGTTGGGTAGGACTTCCAAAGATTAGCATCTTCAGGAAATTCTTTGTTTTCTCATAGATTTCTGGGTCTTTTGAAGCTCTTGAACCAGCAACATTCAGGGTTTCACATTTTAGGGAATTAAGCCAGTTGGCGGCTTTTTGAGCCGCTTCTTCAATGCTCAGCTTGTCGAAATCTATATGCAGAAACGGCTTCCCATGAACTTCGGCACATTGTTTTGTGAAAAGCGAGCCGCCCGTTAGTTCGCCGTGTGAGAGAATTATTGTTGCATCTGAATTTATCACGTTCAGTAACGTTCTTTCAGAATAATCTTCGGTTTCCGTTTCGATAAGATTCGGATACTTTTCATCTATTCTTCCATCTTCTGCAAGCCTACCTTTTGGAACGAATCCGCCTGTTTCTACTCCTGCTTCTAGCGCAAAGTCCAGAGCCGCGCGATCAGCACCTGTTTGCCCACCTGAAACTATTTTTCGGATTTTCCAATGCATTTGGCGTTCTCTCTGGTTATTCGCTCCAGTCCGTGCATGTATTTTCTCAAAACTTCTGGTATAACAACGCTACCATCTTCTTGCTGATAATTTTCCAAGATAGCTATCCATGTTCTACCAACAGCTAATCCTGAGCCATTCAAAGTATGCGGAAATTCAGGTTTTGCTCCGCCAGCTCTTCTGAATCGCAAATTCATGCGTCGTGCTTGAAAATCGCCGCAATTTGAGCAACTTGAAATTTCTCTGTAAATCCCTTGACTGGGAAGCCATACTTCAATATCATAAGTTTTCATCGCACTAAACCCCATGTCTCCCGTGCTTAAAACAACAGTTCTATAAGGCAAGCCCAAAAGCTGAAGAATTCTTTCGGCATCTTGTGTTAGCTTTTCATGCTCTTTTTCGGATTCTTCGGGCAAGCAGATTTTCACGAGTTCAACCTTTTCAAATTGATGCTGTCGGATAAGACCGCGAGTGTCTTTTCCGTAACTTCCTGCTTCCGAGCGGAAGCAAGGTGTGTAGGCTGTGTAGTATTTCGGCAAATCCTTTGCATCTAAGATTTCATTGGCAAAATAGTTTGTCACTGGCACTTCTGCGGTGGGAATCAGATACAACTCTCTGTCATCAATTAGCTTGAAGAGGTCTTGCTCGAATTTTGGAAGTTGACCGGTTCCAAAAAGGGTTCGATTATTGACTATGAACGGCGGCAGTGTTTCTGTATAGCCGTGTTCTAAAGTGTGAACGTCAAGCATGAAGTTTATCAAGGCTCTCTCCAAAAGCGCACCTAAGCCTGTAAGGATTGCGAATCTAGCACCTGCAATTTTAGAGGCTCTTTCTAGATCAAGAATTCCCAAAGATTCGCCGAGTTCAACATGGTCTTTCGGTTGAAAGGTGAAAGAACGTGGTTCTCCCCAGCGTCTTATTTCGACGTTGGCTGTTTCATCTTTGCCGATGGGAACGTCTTCTGATGGAATGTTCGGAAGACTTGCAAGAAGAGCTTGCATGGCTGATTCGACTTCGTTTCTTTTTTGCTCAAGTTCGGCTTGTCTTTCTTTAAGTTCGGCTACTTGCTTTTTCTTTTCCTCGGCTTCTTCGCGTTTGCCTTGTTTTATCAGCTCGCCGATTTCTTTGCTCGCTCTGTTTCTTTGAGCGTTCAGGGAATCAGCTTCAGCTATCACGCGACGCCTTTCTGCATCGAGTTCAGAAAATTTTTCGAGGCTTTCCGTTGGGAAATTGCGATTGACGAGTGCCTGTCTGACTTTCTCCAGATTCTCTCTTACAAAATGCAGATCGAGCATAGGATTTGTTTATGGTGCAGAAATTTTCTAAAATTTGCTCTTTTAGCAAAGCAAAATAGAAATCTAACAAAAATTTCCGAGAAACTTCAAATATGAGACAAAAAATTCGTAAAGCAGTATTTCCAGCAGCAGGTCTAGGAACTCGTTTTTTGCCGGCAACCAAAGCTTCTCCAAAAGAGATGCTGCCGCTTGTTGATAAACCATTGATTCAGTATTCGGTCGAAGAAGCTGTTGGTTGTGGGATTGAATCAATCTTGATTATTACAGGACGAGACAAAACGGCTATTGAAGATCATTTCGACATATCTTTTGAGCTTGAGCAGGTTTTATTGGAAAGAGGCAAAAGGGAAATGTTCGAGTTGGTGCGTAGTGTTTCTGAGCTTGCGAAAATAAGCTACACGCGCCAGAAACAAGCGCTAGGATTGGGGCATGCAATCTATCAGGCAAGAGATTTTGTCAACAATGAACCTTTTGCTGTGCTTTTGGCGGACGATGTTGTTGATGCGCCGGAAAAATCTGCTTTGCAGCAGCTAATAGATGTTTTCGAGAAATATCAATCGCCCGTAGTTGCTACGATGCGAGTCGAAGGAGAGGCAATATCGAAGTTTGGTGTGATTGATGCAGAGCAAATAGAGCCTAGAGTCTATCGAATCAAAGACATGGTTGAGAAACCAAAGTATAGTGAAGCACCTTCAGACTTAGCCATAGTCGGCAGATATATTTTTACGCCAGACATTTTTCAATTTATCGAAAGAACCGAGAAGGGAGCGGGCGGTGAGATTCAGATTACCGATGCTATGCGCTTGATGGTGAAGGAAGGAAAACCTTTCTATGCTGTGGAGCTTCAGGGCACTCGCCACGATGCGGGCGATAAACTCGGCTTTTTAATTGCTACGGTTGAATATGCGCTCAAGCATGAGGAGCTTGCAAACGATTTCAAAAATTATCTAAAATCGCTTTACGAGAGAATTCGTTGAAAGGAGGTAAGAAAAATGGGGCTTGGCGGTAGAAGTTGGGACGATTGGATAAATGAGTATTCGCAAGGACATCAAAACAAGTGGAATCAACTGACGCACAAGTTCGGTATTCCGATGATAACGCTTTCGCTTCTTTTGATAATTCCGAGCTTTTTCATCGAGGGGCTTTGGAAATTAGCGCTTGGGCTTTTCATCTTTGGCTGGATTTTGCAGTTTGTAGGGCATGCAATTGAAAGAAAACCACCAGAGTTCTTCAAAGATTGGCGATTTCTTCTCGTCGGGTTGCGCTGGTGGTTTGTGAAGATGAAAGGCAGATGATTTAAGTCTAACAACAAGATTCAAGCGAAAACATCTGCCAAATTTTTAGAGTTCGGTTAGGATCAATGCTTTGCTTCCAGCGGGAGATGAGTTGCCGCGTGGGGCGCATCGGGTAGAAAGTAGAACAAAATTCCCAAGATAGCATAAACTGAAAGCAGTTGTAATCCTTCGATCCAGTTGCTTTCGCCATCAGAGCAAATTTGTTCGGCAATCACCACAGAAGCAAGGACTGCCACGACTTCGGGCACTGTAAATTCAAGGTTCATAGGTCTTCCGAAAAGGTAAGATGCGAATAAAAGCACGGGAGCCACGAACAAGGCTATCTGAAGAGATGAGCCAAGAGCAATGCCTAAGCTCAAGTCCATCTTGTTCTTCATCGCCATTAGCACTGCTGATGAATGCTCAGCAGCATTTCCAATAATGGCAACTATTATCACTCCAACAAACACTTCCGTAAAACCAAGCGTTTCTTTTGCACCTTCAATTGCTCCTACCAGAAATTCAGAAATCAGGGCGACAAAAGCGGTAGAAATCAGTAACACCGTAACAGATTTTTTCAATGACCAGTGTTCACCGGCTTCTTCTTCGGTGCGTCCGACTTCTGCGGCCGCTCCCTGAATAGCCTTGCCGATAAAGAGGTCTTTGTGAGTGTAAAGCGAAAAAAGAAGGGTTCCTATGTAAGTCAAGAACAGAACAACAGCAATTGCAAGACTTAAGTTTTGCTCTTTTTGTGGAGTCCAACCGCCTAGTTCAACAGGAACTTGAGCGGCAAAAATATGAAAAACCGTAGGTATCAAAAGAGCAATTGCCGCAAGCGTAAGTGTTGTCGCTGTGCTACTTGCCGCAGTTCGCTCGAATTCTTGCTTTTTGAATTTTATTCCACCAAGAAGTAATGAAAGACCTAAAACCAAGAGCATGTTTCCGATAATTGCTCCAGTGATAGAAGCCTTTACGACACCTTCTAGTCCTTTCCAGAGAGCAAACAATGCGATTATAAGCTCAGCGGCATTTCCAAAGGTTGCATTCAGAAGACCACCGATGCCTTCGCCTAACTTTTCCGCTAAATGCTCAGTTGCTTTTCCCATAAGACCTGCGAGCGGAATGATCGCAATGCAGGAAACAATGAAAAGCAAGGTTGGATTTTCAAGCGTCGGCACAAATCTTATCGCTATAGCAACGGGAACAAAAACCAGGAGCCAATAAATCGAAGGTTTAAGGTTTCTTTTTTCTTTTAAGTTTTCGTTCGGAGCAATTTTTTCTGGCATAACTTACAAAAATCTAACACAATGCAAAGTTGATTTGAAAGCGCCAAATTAAAAAAGAGATATGTTGGCAGAGATGTTTTTAACTTGCTGAACTTTCAAGTTCTATAACGAGTTTGTGAAAGATGATTGCCCATTTGTAGTGAGTCTAGCCCGATGAAGCTTGAGTGGTTTTTGCCTTTTCCATTCTAACTTTCAGTATCTTATGCTTATCAACTTCTTCGACTTTGAAAATGTGTCCGTTGAATTTTATTTGCTCGCCTTTGTTAAGCACCTTTCCAGCTTTATTCATCAAAAATCCTGCAATCGTTGTGTAGCTTTCAGAGATAGGCAGATTCAGACCAAGCCTGCGATTCAAATCCCTAACAACCAAGCTTCCGTCAAGAAGATAACTGCCATCAGATTGTTGGACTATCTGTTCACTGACTTCCTCATCATGCTCATCAGAAATATCGCCAACGATTTCTTCTAATAAGTCTTCGAGAGTTATTATTCCTTCGATCTGGCCGTGTTCATCAATGACAAAGCCGAAATGGAATTTTTCCTTTTGCATTTGCTTGAGGACATCTTCAAGTTTGGCTTTATCAATCACATAAATTGGTTTTTGCAGGATTTTTTCTAAGCGAAATGATTTCGGGCGAAGCAAGTAAGGTAAAACATCTTTGGAGTGTATGAAGCCAAGTATATCATCGAGAGATTCACCGTAAACGGGAAGGCGCGAGTATCCGTAGCGTTGAAAGGCTTTAACTATTTCTTCGAGTGAGAGAGTAGCAGGAATAGCCGCTACTTTTGTGCGCGGCACCATTGCTTCCTTGACAGTTGTATCTGAAAACTCAAAAACTTTATCAATCAACTTGCTTTCTTCTTCTTTCAAATGCCCTGTTTCTTGAGAAACTTTGATGAGACGTCTGATTTCGTCTTCAGTATAACTTGAGCCATGTTCGCCTGCTGCTTGAAAACCAAGTAGCCGAACCGTCTTGGTTCCTGTCCAATCGAGAATCCTGATTGGATAGTAGAAGATTTTGTAAAAGATTTGCATTGGTAGAGCAACAAACAACGCAACTTTTTCAGCTACTTCTAATGCCATTGTTTTTGGGGCAAGTTCGCCGAATACAATATGCAAAAAGGTTATGATTGAAAATGCTAGAGCAAATGAAATTGTATGAATTAAGGTCGGAGAAGAAAGCACAGCCCAGCCCGTAATTTCGGCTAACCACATCAACGGATAATCTATCATTCGAGCGACAGCAGGTTCTCCAATCCATCCAAGTCCCAATGAAGCGATTGTTATTCCGAGTTGTGTTGCGGAGATGTAGGCGTTGAGATTGTTCAGAATTTCGAGAAGCCTTTTTGCCGATTTTTTCCCTTCTGCTGCCAAGGACTCAATGCGGGATTTCCTAACAGCTACCAATGCAAATTCACTCGCAACGAAAAAAGCATTTGCAAGAACCAAGAGTATGACTAGCAGAATGTTTGTTATAGAGTTGGTTATCGTCAAAGGGTCTTTTGCTGTTGTTAATTCAAATAGAAACAATTTACTAGCAGGATCGTCCATGTTTTTGAAGAAAGTTTTCTGCTCAGATTATATTTTGAGTTTCATTATATCATGACCAAGTGATAATTTGAACCATGAGAATTGCTTTTGATTTGTTTTTGTTAAAGCACAGGAGCTGAGGTATTTTGAGAAGGTAGGCTTTTCTTGATTTTGGGATTTCGGTAGAGATTTGATTCTATCGGAGTCTCGTGCTATATTGCTTTTTCACGACTTTGTAGCGAAAGGTTAAGGCGATGTCAGGACACTCGAAGTGGCACAGCATTAAGCACAAGAAAAGCCTGATAGATGCAAGACGCGGGAAACTTTTTACTAAGCTCATAAGAGAAATTATGGTTGCCGCGCGCGTTGGTGGTAGCGGAGACCCAAGCATGAACCCGCGTCTTAGGAAAGCCATAGCCGATGCTAAAGCTCAAAACATGCCGAGCGAAACAATAGAACGCGCCATAAAGCGAGGCACTGGTGAAATAGAAGGCGAGCATTACGAAGAAATCACCTATGAAGGTTTCGGCATTGGTGGAGTTGCGATGCTGATCGAAACGATGACGGATAATCGCAACCGCACCGTTGCTGAACTTCGGCATCTTCTATCAAAGCATGGTGGAAGTTTAGGTGAAGCAGGGTCAGTTTCATGGATGTTCGAGAAAAAGGGCTTAATCGTAGTTGAAAAATCTGCAAAGTCCGAAGATGAGCTATTGGAATTGGTAATCGAGGCGGGTGCTGACGATATGAAAACCGAAGAAGATGTTTACGAGATTTACACTTCGCCCGAAAACTTTGATGCTGTTGAAGAAGCAATCAGGCGTGCAGGCATTACACCACGCATGGCCGAAATCTCCATGATCCCAAAAACTTATGTAAGGCTTGAGGGCGAAGATGCAAAGAAAATGATAAAACTCTACGAAGTTATTGAAGATCATGACGACGTTCAAAAGGTCTATGCTAATTTCGATATAGACGAATCAGAGCTTGACTGAGAAGTGAGAGTTTTGGGAATCGATCCGGGAAGTGAAACTCTTGGTTGGGGAATCGTTGAAGGCGACAACTTCAAATATCGTCTGGTTGAATACGGAGTAGTAAAATCAAATAGACGAGATAAATTTTCAAAGCGACTCCTGAGAATCTTCGATTCAGTTGCCGACATAATTTGGAGATTCGAGCCAAAAGTGCTTTCGATAGAGGAAGCGTTTTATGCCGTCAATGTCGAAGTTGCGTTAAAACTCGGTCAAGTTCGCGGAATAGTGATGCTAGCAGGTGAAAAAGCGGGTTTGGAAATAGCGGAGTATTCGCCAAGATTTGTAAAGCAGACAATCGTAGGATACGGAAATGCTGAAAAGCAGCAAATTCAAGAGATGGTTCGTATTTTGCTGAAACTCAAGGAAAAGCCTGAACCTCACGATGCTGCTGATGCGTTGGCTCTAGCGATTTGTCATCTTCACGCCTGCAAACTGAAAAATCTTAGGTGATAGATGGATTTTATTTTGAGTTTTCTTCATCTGTTGAAGTGTTTAGAATTTCATTCAGTTTTGAAACCTTGGGAACTGGTGGCTTTTTTGTGATAGGAATTATGGCATCTGGTTTTGTTAGTTCTTCAATGTTGTGAGGAATGTTGTCGAGGTTCAATTTAAGGAATTCGAGGAATCTTTGGAATTCTCTTTGCATAGCAAGCATCTTTTCGCGCATGTTTAGAATTATCTCAACTCCGGCAAGATTTACGCCAAGATCGCGCGTGAGCGATAAAATCAACTCAAGTCTTTCTAAATCTTCGTCTGTATAAAGACGCGTGTTTCCTTCTGAACGAGAGGGTTTCAAAAGCCCTTCACGCTCATAGAGCCTAAGCGTTTGTGGATGAATATCGAAAAGTTCTGCGACTACGCTTATCGTGTATGTCTTAACTTTTCCTTTTTTCATGTTCTCACTCCAGTCCCATTTCCTTACGTGGATTTTCAGGGTTAAGCTTTTCAAATTGTCTTAAGAGTTCTTTAGTTTCTTCTGAAATTACTTTGGGCAATTTTATCTGAACTTCAACATACTGATCACCACGCAAGTTTGGGTTTCTCAAAGAGGGAACTCCTCTGCCACGCAATCGGAATCTTTGTCCGCTTTGTGTTCCCGGAGGAATTCTAAGCTGTGCCTTGCCTTCAATTGTTGGAACTTCGATCTTGGCTCCTAAAACGGCTTCTGGAATGGTTATCGGAACAGTGACGTAGATATTGTCGCCTTTGCGTGTGAAATACTTGTGATTGCTTACATTCGTGATTATGTATAAATCGCCTGGTTCACCACCCAATCTACCAGCATGGCCTTTTTTAGGAACTCTAACGCGAGAGCCTGTGTCAACCCCGGCAGGAATTCTGACCTTAACCTGTTCAGTTTTCGGTATAACACCTTTTCCTTGACACAGTGAACAAGGTTGCCTGCGTCTGCCAGTTCCTGCGCAGTCTGGGCATACTTGAGAAAACTGTAGTCTTCCGCCTATTTTTGTAACTTTTCCACTGCCATTGCAGGTTGAGCAGATTACAAGCGGGCCACCTGTATCGCCAGCTCCTTGACAGCGCGGACATTGTTCGCTTCGATTGACAGTTATATTAGTTGTTAATCCTTTGACAGCCTCATCAAAGCTCAAAGCAAGAGGAATTTCTATGTCTTCGCCTCTCTTAGGCATTGGTTTTGGCGGTTCGGCCTCACGCTTCGAGCCACCACCAAAAAGTTCGGAGAAAATGTCACGAAAAGTGGAGCCTGTTGAACCGCTACGCGTTCCGAAATCGCCGAAATCCCAACTGAAGCCTGAAAAGTCAAAGTTGATACCGCCGCTTGATGCTCCAGTTTTGGCACCAAAAGGAGCATCTGGGTCTAGATTTTCATTGTAGTAGCCGAATTTGTCATAGATTTTTCTTTTCTTTTCATCTGAAAGAATATCGTAGGCTTCTTGAATTTCCTTGAATTTTTCCTCAGCTACCTTGTCACCCGGATTTACATCAGGGTGATATTTTCTCGCCAGACGACGGTAAGCTTTTTTGATTTCGTCCGGTTTTGCGTCTCTTTTGACACCAAGGATGCTGTAATAGTCTTTGTTTGCCATCTTATCCGAAAACAGGAATTTAAGAAGACTGAAACCTCTTTAGGAAAGTTTCAGTCTTCTCGAGAATTATTTTTTACCTTCTTCAACATCAACGTATTCAGCATCAATTACGTTGTCGTCGCTATTACTAGAAGAATCTCCACTGCTAGCCGCGCTTTGTGTCTGCCCACTGGTGCTTGACGAAGTTCCGGAAGTTTGCTGACTATAAAGCACTTCCGCGAGCTTGTATGAAGCACTTTGCAGGCGATTGTATGCGTTATTTATCGTGTTTACATCGCTGCTATTCAGTGCAGATTTTGCTTCAGAAAGAGCTGATTCTAATTCGCTTGCGGCGCTTGAATCAAGCTTCGAGCGGTTTTCGTTAAATGTCTTTTCAACTGAATAGACAAGTCCATCAAGGCGATTGCGAGCTTCGGCCGCTTCTCTTCTTCTAGCATCTTCTTCAGCATGAGCCTGAGCTTCCTTTACCATTCTTTCAATTTCTTCTTGTGTTAAGCCCGAAGATGAGGTTATCGTTATCTTTTGCTCACGTCCAGTGCCTAGGTCGCGTGCTGAGACGTTGACTATTCCGTTAGCGTCAATGTCGAACGTAACTTCTATTTGTGGAACACCACGAGGTGCTGGTGGAATACCAACCAGATGGAATTTACCGAGCGTTTTGTTGTCTGCCGCCATCGGTCTTTCGCCTTGCAAAACATGGATTTCGACCGATGTTTGATTATCAGAGGCGGTTGAAAAGATTTCAGATTTTCTGGTTGGGATCGTGGTGTTGCGAGGAATCATTGGCGTCATGACACCACCAAGGGTTTCTATGCCAAGTGTCAATGGCGTAACATCAAGCAAGAGTATGTCGGTTTTTTCACCTGCCAGAACCCCAGCTTGCACTGCCGCGCCAAGGGCAACAACTTCATCAGGATTAACAGATTTGTTCGGCTCTTTACCGAAGAATTCTTTAACCATCTGCTGAACTTTCGGTATGCGCGTAGAACCACCAACCAGCACGACTTCGTCAATTTTGTCTCTTGTAAGGCCAGCGTCTTTCAATGCTTGCTCAACAGGTGGTATCAAGCGCCGAAAAACTGGCTCTGCCAATTGCTCGAACTTCGATCTTGTGAGTTTCATTAACAGATGTTTCGGTCCTGAAGCATCTGCTGTAATGAACGGTAAGTTTATTTCGGTTTCCATCATCGAAGATAGCTCAATCTTGGCCTTTTCGGCGGCTTCCTTCAATCTTTGCAAAGCCATCTTATCGGTTGAAAGGTCTATCCCTTGATCTTTCTTGAATTCCTCAATTATCCAGCGAATCAATATTTCATCAATATCATCGCCGCCAAGATGAGTATCACCATTAGTGGCTTTAACTTCCACGACTCCTTCACCGACTTCGAGTATGGAAATATCGAAAGTTCCACCGCCGAAGTCAAAGACTGCTATGGTTTCGTCTTTCTTTTTGTCGAGTCCGTAAGCTAAAGCAGCGGCAGTAGGTTCATTGATTATACGAACTACGTCTAAGCCTGCAATTTTACCAGCATCTTTTGTTGCTTGACGCTGTGCGTCATTGAAGTAGGCAGGAACAGTTATGACTGCCTTTTCAACTTTTTGACCTAGATAGTCTTCTGCCGCCTTTTTCAGCTTCTGCAAGACCATCGCTGAAATCTCAGGCGGTGCATAAAGTTTTCCTTGAACTTCAAAGCGAACATCTCCATTCGGAGCTTTGGTTACTTTGTATGGAACTTGTTTGATTTCTTCCGTGACTTCATCATAACGACGGCCAATGAATCTTTTGACCGAATACAAAGTGTTTTCCGGGTTGGTTACTGCTTGCCTCTTAGCAAGCTGTCCGACAAGTCGGCCGCCGTCTTTTGTAAAAGCAACTACCGACGGAGTTATACGACTACCTTCCTCGTTCGGTATAACAACCGGTTCTCCGCCTTCCATCACGGCAACTACAGAGTTTGTTGTTCCCAAGTCAATTCCTATTATCTTGCTCATTTTTCCTCTCCTTAAAAAAGCTTTTTATGATTCACCGATTTTTAGTATAGAACTTGAGTATATTATTGTCAAGTTTCTTTAGTAAGGTGTTTGCATTCATTATTTGGCTGTTTCTTCTTGTTTCATCAATTTTGCCACATGAAAGATGTAATGAATTCCCGATGCAAGTGCCAATAAAACGACTAGAAAGTAGATGGTTGGTAAATAGAAACTGTGACCCGAAACATTTGCAAAAAGAATCAGGGAGACTGCTGTTACCTGAACAGCAGTGCTAATCTTTCCTAGAATGGAAGGTCTGAATTTTCTAAAGCCTGTTATTATGAAGATGGAAGTTGCAACAGCTAGTATGAGTATATCTCGCCCTATCACGGCAGCGGCTACCCAAAAGGGAACCGGAAGATGCTCGACAGGCTGTAGAAAGCTCGGCATCGAGAGAACTATGAAGGAAACCGTCATCAGAAGTTTATCTGCTATTGGGTCCAAGACTGTTCCTAATTCAGATTGTTGATTGTATTTGCGCGCAATCAATCCATCAATACCATCCGAAATACCAGCCATTAGAAAAACTACCAAGGCTAAGACATTGTAACCGTAGTAAAGAAGGCAAGCGAAAATCGGTATCAGAGCTAATCTCAGAAGAGTAAACAGATTCGGAATTGTTAGAATGTTGAGGGAGTTCATAACTTTCCAAGAAATCTATTGTAAATTGGAAATGTTAGACGAAAGGAAGTTTTGGGGCAAGTCTTGGGATTATTTGAGATTTGAAGGTCTTGGAATTTAGGAGTTTTCAGGTTTTTTCTTAAGTTCTGCTCTGAGGATTTCAACTTCTTTTACGAATTCATCAACGATGTTTTCTCCTGAGACTTTTCTCATCGGAACACCGTTTTTGAAGATCATTCCCACTTGTCGCCCAAAAGTTATGCCAAGTTGAGAATCATGAGCTTCGCCGGGACCATTTACCGCACAGCCCATTATTGAAAGCCTAAGTGGTTCTTCAATGTGTGCAAGCCGACGTTCTATTTCAGTCACGATTTCAACGAAATTATCAACGTCGAGTCTACCGCATGTCGGACAAGCGACTACAGTTACTCCACGTCTTCTGAGTTCAAGACTTCTTAGAATTTCCCACGCAACACGAATTTCTTCGACTGGGTCAGCCGCAAGGCTAACTCTGATGGTATCTCCAATCCCTTCGTAAAGCAGAATACCCAGACCTATTGCAGATTTAATTGTGCCACTAAAAGGAGTTCCCGCTTCAGTAACGCCTAGATGCAATGGATACTCAACTTTCTTTGCCATCAACCGATAAGCTTCTACCGTTCGGGCAACATCCGAGGCTTTTAGTGAAATAACTATATCCGTAAATCCCAAATCTTCAAGAATCTTAACATGGCGCATTGCCGATTCAACCATTGCTTCTGGTGTGGCAGTTCCGTATTTTTTCAGCAAATCCTTTTCGAGCGAGCCGCTGTTTACGCCAATCCTTATCGGGACTTTTTGAGCTTCTGCCGCTCTTACAACCTCTCTGACTCTTTCAATCGAACCAATGTTGCCGGGATTTATTCGTAGTTTGTCAACTCCAGCTTCCAAGGCCATCAAAGCGAGTTTGTAATGAAAATGACTATCTGCAACGAGAGGGACATCTACTCTTTTGCGAATTTCCTTCAAAGCTATTGCGGCTTCTTTGTCGGGAACTGCAACGCGGACTATTTCGCATCCTGCAGCGGTCATTTCCTCAATTTGTTTTACCGTCGCATCAACATCAGTCGTATCGGTTTTTGTCATTGATTGCACTACGATGGGTGCTCCTCCACCTATTTGAACATTCCTAACCTTTACGGCTTTCGATTTTCTTCTTTCCATAAAAGAAAAGATTACAACTTTAGCGATTGAATTTCCAACCTTTCCGTCCCAGACAAGTTTTATATTCGGTTTTTGAAAAGAAAATTCAAAAGTTTTTAACAACGAAGAATTAAAAGCACCAAGGAACTGAAAAAGACAGTTAAATTGAAGTGAGAAAAAGTGATCAAAATCGAAAAAAAATTGATGACAAAAGGTGAAATTCCTGTTACAATTTTTATCGTAACGACTTAAAATTATGAGCAATTCTTCATAAACAGCTTGAAGTCCGTAGAAGCAGATTTTAGATTTTCAGAAAAATCTGCTTCCTGCAAGAAGCTGTTTATGAAAGAATTTCTATGCTCGCCAAAAAAAGAAGAGAGGAAAAGTAGAAAGATGGTAGCAACTAAGCAGATGACCTTGCATGAAAGGATATTTCAGATCGATCAAATCCAAGCCCGCCGATTTGCGAAGCTAACTGGTGAGGCTTTGGAGATAGCAACTGAAGGTATCATTCGGCATCTTCGCGCATGTGCGAAGATGGATGTTAATCCAGATGCTTCTGCCATTCGAGAAATTATTGACGATGCCTTGAATGGCCGAAGGGTGTTCGCCGAAGATACCGCTGATATACGTTCGACAGCGTAATCTTCTGCTCTTTTAATTTATTACTTGGAAAACGGGCTACCGAAGTAGCCTGTTTTTTTTCATAAATGAAAAAAAATGACTAGAAGCCTTTTTTGTGAGACTTCTAGCCATTTTGAAGATTAGCACAGAGGATTCAAATTTCTTGTTCTTCGTCAGTGTCGCCTTCGTAAGTGTATTCTTCCGTCTCGTCTAGGGAATAGTTATCCTCAAAAGATTCTGCTTCTTCCATGTCTGATTCAACCAAGGGAATTCCCCTCATAGGAATATCAGAAGGCGCTGCACTACCTATCAGGCTTGCCAGCATTTCATCATATTCATCGGGCTCTTTTCTGTTCATTGTTGGATCGTCTTCTATTTGGATGTTGCGGTAGCGCTTCATGCCGGTGCCTGCAGGTATCAGACGGCCTACTATGACGTTTTCCTTCAAGCCGCGCAGGTAATCAACTCTTCCCGAAACAGCCGCTTCCGTCAAAACGCGAGTTGTTTCCTGGAAAGAAGCGGCTGAGATGAAAGAATCAGTTGAAAGCGAGGCTTTTGTAATTCCAAGAAGCATTGGCTCAGCAGTGGCTGGTTTTCCGCCACGCTCAATAACGCGGCGATTTTCCTCTTCAAAACGGAATCGGTCAACCTGTTCGTCAACCAAAAAGTCCGTATCTCCAACATCTTTAATACGAACCCAGCGAAGCATTTGACGAACAATAACCTCGATATGCTTATCGTTGATGTTGACACCTTGCAAGCGGTAAACTTCTTGAATTTCATTGACAAGGTATTCTTGAAGTTTCTCTATTCCGAGCACTCGCAAGATGTCATGTGGATTGAGTGGACCGTCCATTAAAGGCTCACCAGCCTTGACTCTATCACCTTCTTGAACGTTTACGTGCTTTCCGCGTGGGATGTCATATTCGCGCTCACTACCATCATCGCCGAGAATTACTATTCTTCGCTTACCTTTGGTTATTTGAACAAGTTTTACGACTCCATCAACTTCAGACATCAAAGCGGTTTCAGCAGGTTTGCGAGCTTCAAAAAGCTCAACAACACGCGGCAAACCGCCAACGATGTCCTTAGTTTTTCTAGTTTCACGCGGAATTTTTGCCAAGACTTCACCGACCTTGACCTCTGTCTCGTCCAAAGCCATCAGGTTAGCCTTTACCGGAAGCGGATAAGACCTGAGAAGCTTGTTAGTGTTAGGATCGCGAATTTCTATTCGCGGCTGATATTTTTCATCAGAGTCTCTTACAACCAAGCGCTTCAGGCCTGTTACCTTATCAACATCTTCCTCAACAGTCTTACCTAGAATTATGTCTTGATACTTAACTTTTCCAGAGACTTCTGTCAAGATGGCAAAAGTGTAAGGGTCCCAGGTTGCCAAAACATCACCTTCTTTGACTTGTTGGCCATTTTCAACCTTTACATGCGCGCCGTAAACAATCTGGTAACGAGCAATTTCACGGCCTCTTTGATCAACTATCATCAAGTCGGCTTGGCGTCGAACAGCTATTTTTTCACCATCGGGATTGACAATGAGCTTCAAGTCATCGGAATACTTAACTGTTCCATCAACCGAAGCGATATGCTTGGTTTCATGTTCAAGTTGTGCTGTTCCGCCGACGTGGAAAGTTCTCATTGTCAATTGAGTTCCGGGTTCACCAATGCTTTGCGCCGCAATAATTCCAATAGCTTCACCAATCTCAACGGTTTTCCCGGTTGCAAGATTTCTTCCATAGCACTTAACGCAAACGCCACGTCTAGTTTGGCAGGTCAAGACTGAGCGAATTTTTACGGACTTCAAACCTGAAAGTTGCACTTTTTGTGCGAGGTCTTCGTCAATTTCTTGGTTTGCCTCAACTATGACAGTTCCATCAACCGGATCAACTATGTCTTCAAGGGCTGTTCTTCCAACGATACGGTCTCTGAGGGATTCGACTTCTTCACCGTTACGGATTATGGCTTCTGCCGAGATTCCTTTGAGAGTTCCGCAGTCGTATTCGGAGACAATCACGTCTTGAGCTACGTCAACGAGGCGTCTGGTGAGATAACCTGAGTCTGCCGTTTTCAAAGCCGTATCAGCAAGACCTTTTCTTGCTCCGTGAGTTGAAATGAAGTATTGCAAAACGTTCAAGCCTTCTCGGAAATTAGCAACAATTGGCGTTTCTATGATTTCGCCTGAAGGCTTAGCCATCAGTCCTCTCATTCCTGCAAGCTGGCGAATCTGCGCTTCGGAACCTCTTGCTCCAGAATCAGCCATCATCAAGATAGGATTCAATTCATTTCTAGCTTTTTCGCGCTCATCCATTGCTTTGAACATCTCGCGCGCAACTTCGTCAGTTACTTCAGACCAGATTGCAGTAACCTTGTTGACTCTTTCTAGATTCGTTATAGTCGCTTCTTCGTATTGCTTTTGAAGTTTTGCAACTTCTTCGTATGCTCTTTCAATGATTTCCTTCTTGTTGGGTGGGGTTACCATGTCGTCAATACCTATGGAAGCCCCTGACTTTGTTGCATAAAGAAAGCCTATTGATTTCAGTTCATCAAGCAGGGCAACAGTTTTTTCCTGCCCTAGTCTTAGGAAAGCATAGCTTACAAGCGATTGCAGACCTTTCTTCTTCAGCGTTCCATTGATAAACGGCATTCCATATTGCATGAGTCGCTCATTGAAAACAACTCTACCTGCTGTCGTATCAATGATTCTATTGTTAACCTTGTGAACCTGTGCGCGCATTACATCTTGCGGATGATGCTCTCTTTCTAAATCTATCAAATCGCCTGTGTAACGAAGTTTTATTCTGGTTTGTGTTTCCACTACCTTTGCATCCAAAGCTAGCAAAACTTCTTCAATTGAGCTGAAAACCTTATTTTCACCTTTCAATCCGTTGCGTGGTCTGGTCATGTAGTAGCAACCCAAGACTATGTCTTGAGTTGGCACAGTGATTGGCTGTCCGTTAGCTGGTGAGAGCAGGTTTTCTGTGGAGAGCATCAACACTCTAGCCTCAATTTGTGCTTCTGGTGAAAGCGGAATGTGGACAGCCATTTGGTCTCCGTCAAAGTCTGCATTAAATGCAGTGCAGACTAGCGGGTGAATTTTGATAGCTTTACCTTCGACCAAAACAGGTTCAAAAGCCTGAATTCCAAGCCTGTGAAGCGTCGGAGCGCGATTAAGCAAAACGGGATGTTCTTTTATGACTTCTTCGAGAATGTCCCAAACGACAGGCTCTTGTCTTTCAACCATTTCACGGGCTTGCTTAATTGTAGCGGCATAGCCTTCTTGCTCGAGCTTGTTGTAAATAAAAGGCTTGAAAAGCTCAAGAGCCATCTTTTTGGGCAGTCCGCATTGGTGTAGTTTCAATTCAGGACCAATAACTATGACGGAACGTCCCGAATAGTCCACTCTCTTTCCAAGCAGATTCTGGCGGAAGCGTCCTTGCTTACCTTTCAGAGACCCAGACAAAGACTTCAGCGGACGATTGTTGGCTCCGCGCAAGATACGTCCTCTTCTACCATTATCAAGAAGGGCATCAACAGCTTCTTGCAACATCCGCTTTTCATTGCGCACTATAACTTCGGGTGCGCGAAGTTCTATGAGTTTTTTCAAGCGATTGTTGCGGTTGATTACGCGACGATAAAGATCGTTCAAATCTGAAGTTGCAAATCTACCACCGTCTAGAGGCACGAGAGGACGAAGTTCAGGCGGTAGGACTGGAAGAACATCGAGTATCATCCACTCAGGCTTGTTACCTGAACGCAAAAAAGAATTTGCTACCTTGAGCCTTTTTGCATATCTAAGTTTTTTCTGCTGAGAGACTTCGTCTTTCATTTTTTGACGAAGTTCGGCTACAAGGTCTGCTATATTGATTTTCATGAGTAACTCTTTTATGGCTTCTGCGCCCATTTTGGCTACGAAGCCGCGCGGATACTCGCGCATCAAAGAGCGATATTCTTCTTCCGTCAATAGTTGTTTTTCTTTCAAGCCTGGAACATCGCCCGGATCAATGACGATGTAATTTTCATAGTAGAGAACTTTTTCCAAGTCTCTTAAGGAAATATCGAGCAAATGTCCGATTCTTGAAGGCAAGCCTTTGAAAAACCACACATGGGAGCAAGGACTCGCAAGCTCGATGTGTCCAAGCCTTTCGCGGCGCACCTTTGATTGTGTAACTTCAACACCGCATTTATCGCAGATAACGCCACGGTGTTTCATCTTTTTATACTTGCCGCATAGGCACTCCCAATCCGTTACGGGACCAAATATCTTTGCGCAGAAAAGCCCATCTCTTTCAGGCTTGAATGTGCGATAGTTTATTGTTTCTGGTTTAGTAACTTCTCCATAAGACCATGAGCGAATTTTTTCGGGCGATGCTAGGCTTATTCTAATAGCCTCAAAATTTGGCGTTAATTTCGATTTTTCTTGTCTTGCCGTGTTCATCTTTCCTTTGCTCCGTTAAAACAGAAAATTTTTGATGATTTATTCTCCTGTGCCAACATTTATCACTTCGCCAATACTGGCTTGTTCTTCTTCTGGACTGATCTTTTCGATCAGTTCAACGTCTAAACACAAACTTTGTAGCTCTCTTACGAGAACGTTGAAAGATTCAGGGATACCGGGTTGGAAGTCCACATCTCCTTTGACTATGGACTCGTAAATTTTCGAGCGACCTGTTACGTCATCAGATTTGCACGTTAGCAATTCTTGCAAAATGTGCGCGGCACCATAGGCTTCCAAAGCCCAAACTTCCATTTCCCCGAATCTTTGACCACCGAATTGGGCTTTTCCACCCAAAGGTTGTTGAGTAATGAGTGAATAAGGCCCGATTGAGCGAGCGTGTATCTTATCATCAACCAAGTGAGAAAGTTTCATCATGTAGATGTAGCCAACAGTTACTTTCTGCTCAAAAGGCTCACCTGTTAGACCATCATAAAGTCTTGTTTTACCTGAAGGCCCAACCGCATGGGGCAAACCTAATTCGTCAAATTTTTCGTTGGCTTTTCTGATATATTTTTTGATTTCTTCTTCACTTGCACCATCGAAAACGGGACTGGCGAAGTGAAGACCCAAGACTCTAGCGGCCCAACCTAAATGTGTTTCAAGGATTTGACCTACATTCATTCTGCTGGGCACGCCCAGTGGATTCAAGACAATATCAACCGGAGTGCCATCAGGCAAATAAGGCATATCTTCCTCTGGCAGAATTCTGGCGATGACACCTTTATTGCCATGTCTTCCAGCCATCTTGTCACCGACAGACAGCTTGCGCTTCATGGCAATATAGACTCTAACCAGCTTGATAACACCGGGCGGTAGCTCATCGCCTTGCTTGAGTTTAGTAATTTTCTCTTCGTAAATATCCGTTAGAATTTCTATTTGCTGTTCTGTTCGTTTTTCGTATTCTTTTATCTCAGCCGCAACGTCTATGTTAACTCCGGCGAGTTTTGCTTTTTTGAGGAGTTTGATGTCAACTCCTTCAAGCATCTCGCGTGTTATCTTAGTCCCTTTCGGGATGATAACCTCTTTGCCAATCTTGAGGTCTTCAGCGAGCTTTCTACCTATGAAGATTTCGTAGATGCGTTCGTTACGCTGTTCTACAAGTATTCTGATTTCATCGTCGAGATCGCGTCTTAAAGCTTCTTCTTGTTGTTGTTCGATCAAGAGAGACCTTTTATCTTTTTCTTGTCCTCTTCTTGTGAAGACTCTAACATCAACGACAGTTCCTTCAATGCCAGGCGGGCATACCAGAGAGGCATCTTTCACGTCGCCGGATTTTTCACCAAAGATCGCTCGAAGTAGCTTTTCTTCAGGTGTGAGTTGGGTTTCTCCTTTTGGAGTAACTTTTCCAACTAAAATCGAGCCAGGTTTGACGTAAGCACCTATTCTAATAATCCCCGACTCATCTAAATCCCTTAACAGAGCTTCACTTACGTGAGGAATATCGCGAGTTATTTCCTCAGGACCAAGTTTAGTGTCTCTGGCTTCAATTTCCAATTCTTCGATGTGAATTGAAGTGTAGTAATCTTCTTTTACGAGGCGTTCTGAAACCAAGATAGCATCCTCGAAATTGTAACCACGCCAAGGCATGAAGGCTACTAAAACATTTCTTCCGAGGGCAAGTTCGCCTCTATCCGTGCAAGGACCGTCGGCAATAACTTGACCTTTCTTGACTCTTTCACCAACTTTTACAATTGGACGCTGGTTTACACAGGTGTTTTGGTTTGAACGCTCGAACTTCAACAAAGGATAAATATCAGCCGTTACTTCGCGAGAAATTGTCCCATCAATGTTATGATCGGCTTTGATTATGATTCTTTCTGAGTCAACGTAATCAACTACGCCATCACGTTTTGCGACAACGACTGCGCCTGAGTCTCGCGCCGCAATCTTTTCCATACCCGTTCCAACATATGGAGCTTCTGGACGAAGTAGCGGAACGGCTTGACGCTGCATGTTTGAACCCATCAAAGCGCGATTTGCGTCGTCATTTTCGAGGAAGGGAATCAGCGACGCCGCAACAGAAACAAGCTGTTTCGGCGAGATGTCAATAAATTGAATCTCGTCACGATGCGCAGTGATGAATTCGCCCTTCTTGCGAGCAATGTTTCTCTCGTTTATTATGTATCCGTTTTCGTCAAGCTCGATGTTCGCTTGTCCGATAATGTATTTATCTTCTTCCCAAGCAGTCAGATAAAACGGATAAGGTTCGTATTCAGCAGGATTGCCACCTTTTTCTTGAACCTTTTTGTTTTCTTTTTCCACCTCTTCAAGTGGAACGTGATCGTTTGGTTTATATTTGGTGTCCCCACCGTTCAGAATTCTTACGTATTCTATGACTCTTCCATTTTCTACTTTTCTGTAAGGTGACTCGATGAAGCCGAATTCATTGATTCTTGCGTAGCAGGCAAGCGAGGAAATCAAACCAATGTTCGGTCCTTCTGGTGTTTCAATCGGGCAGATTCTTCCGTAGTGAGTTGGATGCACGTCGCGGACTTCAAACCCAGCTCTTTCGCGCGAAAGACCGCCAGGACCCAGTGCTGAAAGGCGTCTCTTGTGCGTAATTTCCGAGAGCGGGTTCGTTTGATCCATGAACTGGCTCAATTGTGATGAGCCGAAAAATTCTTTAAGCGCTGCAGTTATCGGTTTAGCATTGAGAAGATCGTGAGGCATCGTGGCGAGCATGTCTTGCTGAATTGACATTTTTTCCTTTATGGCACGCTCCATTCTTTCCAAGCCTGCACGCAGTTGGTTTTCTAAAAGCTCGCCAACTGATCTGACACGACGATTGCCTAGGTGGTCAATATCGTCTTGAGTGTAGTTTTCTGGATCAACCTTCATCATCAAGAGATAGTGAATCACGTCAATAAGGTCTTTCGGTTCAAGGACGGGTTCGTCGAGCTTGTCTCTTTCAGGTCGGCCCATTTTGATATTGAATTTCAAACGTCCGACTCTGGAAAGATCAAATCTTCGTGAATCAAAGAATGTTGTTTCAAGCAATTTGTAAGCAGATAAAATGGTAGGTGGATCGCCAGGACGAATTTTTCTGTAGATTTCCAAAAGCGCATCTACAGGTTTCTTTATCGGGTCCTTCTTCAAAGTCAGTGAAATTATTGGCCCTATTTCATCTTTTTCGGGGAAGAAAACCTCAAAGGTTTTGATTTCCTCTTCTATCGCTTGTTGAAGTTTTGCCGTAGTTAACTCATTGTTAGCTTCCAATATAACTTCGCCTGTCTCGGTGTTGACTATATCGGAAAGAGCGTAAGCATCTTGGAAACTTCCTTGAGTAACTTCTACTTCCTTTACTTTTGCTTTTCTCAATTCTCTAAGAGCGGATTCAGTGATTTTCTTTCCTGCATGAATCAAGACTTCATCGCCAATCTTTACGTCTTCGGCTGCTTGCATTCCGACTAAATGAGTTTTTCCACTTTCTTTGACCTTTACAAACAACCTGCCCTTCTCGATACGGACTTCATCGCCAATGTAGAACAGCTTGAGTATATCTGTATCAGTAAAGGAAACGTTTTTTATAAATTCCTCAATGGCGTTATCGGGCAAGTTCTTTAGGCTTATTTGCCTCGCCTTTTGCTCGAACCAAATTCCGAGAACACGCAAGAAAGTGCTAGCTATAAGTCTTCGTTTTCCTAGTTTTGCATGCAAGATGTTTTTATCATCGAAGTCAAACTCAATCCACGAACCGCGATATGGAATGATTTTAGCGACATAAACACCGTTTTCGATTTTGAAAAACACGCCGGGCGAGCGATGAAGTTGCGAGACAACGACTCTTTCGGTGCCATTTATAATGAAAGTGCCGTTATCTGTCATTAAAGGAATTTCACCGAAGAAAACGTCTTCTTCTTTGATTTCTCTGACTTCCTTTTCGCCGTTTTCTTTAACGTCATACACGGTCAGGCTGAATTTGACCTTCAGCGGAACGCTGTAAGTCATGCCGCGTTCTTTACACTCTTTTTGGTCGTGTTTGTGCTTGAGGGTAACTGGCTCACCGCAATTATCGCATAGTTTCGGGCGAACTTGATTCAAGGTGCCACATTTGTTGCATAAAACTCTTATTCCGCTGTAAGGATCGACTTTAATCTTTGCACCGCAATTTTTGCAGTTATCGCGCAGATGTTGTAATCCTTCCAAATAGCCACATTGGCACTGCCAGTTTCCAACCTCATACTCGACAAAGTCAAGAAGAGCGATTCCGCGAAAATCTGATATTGGAAAAATAGACCTGAGAACAGCCTGAAGACCGATGTTTTGACGTTCTTCAGGTAGCAAGTCCATTTGCAAAAAGCGATTGTAAGACTCGCGCTGAACTTCGATAAGATTCGGTATCTGAACGTTTGTCTTGATCTTGGAAAAATCAATTCTCTCTGGCGGTTGGCTGGTTCTGATAGCTTGCTTGTTATCGTCTTGAAGTGGATTCTTGATCATAGGACCTTTTCATTCTCTAGAAGTTTTCACAGAAAACTTTTCTTCCTTGCTCAGGAAGTTTTTTTGTTTGAAGATGCAATTAGAAGATACAAAACGGCGTAGGTGGTTTTACTTACACTACCACCTAGCCGCCTAAAAGTAGCAAGTTTAACGAAGGCTCGACTGAATGTGTGTGCCGAAAAAGACACTTAGCTTCCGTTTTGACTTTCAATGCAAGCCAATTTTGGCTTGCAGTTTGAATTTTAGCAAGCGGTTTACTTGATTTCAACCGTTGCACCTACTTCTGCAAATTTCGCTTTTATGCTTTCAGCTTCTTCTTTGGAAACGCCTTCTTTCAAAGGCTTTGGTGCGCCGTCAACTAGGTCTTTTGCTTCTTTCAGACCTAGTCCCGTAACTTCACGCACAACTTTGATGACTTTGATTTTATCACTTCCGACGGCTTGCAAGATTACATCGAACGAATCTTTTTCAGCCGCCGCTTCTGCGGCACCATCGCCGCCTGCTGCTGCGCCCGGAGCCGCGGCAACCATTACAGGAGCCGCTACAGCCGCTGCCGAAACTCCGAACACTTCTTCTAATTCCTTCACCAATTCACTAGCCTCTAAAAGGCTCATGTTCTTAAGATATTCTATTACTTCTTCCTTTGTTACTGCCATATCAATTCCTCTCCTTTAGGGTTCTTCAACTTTCTCAAAGCCGTCAGAACCCATTGGGACTTTCTCTTTGTTAGTGCATCTCTAACAAAAAGAAAGTCTGAGCAGTAAAAGCGACCCCTGACCCATCGCTTTGCTCTTTTTCCAGATGGTTACGGCTTTCAATAAAATTTTCAAAAATCCTTTATTGTTGTTCTGCTTTTTTATCAGCAATTTGCTTTATTGTGACAACCAAATTACGCGGCACTGCTTGAATAACACTTGCAAGACGTTGTGCCGGGGAGTTTAGCAAGAACAATAGCTTGGAAATCAATTCCTCCTTCGACGGCAAGTTAGCAATCTGTTCGACTTGCTTAAAGTCAACTACTCTGCCGTCAACAAAACCTGCTTTGAAGGTAAACAACTCTGAATTATTCTTGATAAATTTCGAGATCGTTTTAGAAAGAATAACTGGATCGTTTTCTGTAAACGCAATTGCCGTCACTCCTTTGAAGTGATCGCTTATTGCTTCAAACGGAGTGCCTTTGACAGCTAGTCGCGCCAAAGTATTCTTGACAACTTGATATTTTGCACCTACCTCACGCAGTTGATTACGAAGTTCTTGGTCTTTGGCAACGGTTACGCGACTAAAGCTAATAACCATCGCCGCATTAGACTTTTGAAACTGCTCCGTGAGGATTTTTAGGATTTCTTGTTTCTGTGCTTTTGTCTTCATATTCCCTCACTCCTTATAACAAGCGTGTTTCGTCAACTAAAACCCCGGGACTCATCGTAGCAGAAAAGTTTACTTTCTTGATGTAACGTCCCTTAGCTGTTGCTGGTTTGGACTTTATAATTGCTTCGATAAGCGTTTTGGCATTTTCTTCCAGCTTATCAACATCGAAGGAAACTTTTCCGATTGGCGCGTGTATCACGCCTGTTTTGTCAACTCTGTATTCGACTTTACCTGCTTTAGTTTCCTTGACAGCGGTTTTCACGTCCATTGTGACGGTGCCCGTTTTTGGATTAGGCATCAATCCACGTGGACCTAGAATCTTACCGAGCTGGCCAACTTTGCCCATCATGTCAGGTGTTGCAATTAGGGAATCAAACTCAAGCCAGCCACCTTTGATTTTTTCGATTATATCTTCGCCTCCGACAAAATCTGCACCAGCTTCTTCGGCTTCTTTTATTTTTTCACCTTGGGTAATCACGGCTACAATTTTTTCTCTGCCGCCAAGTCCGTGTGGTAAAACCACGGTTCCGCGAACCATTTGGTCGGCTTTTCGCGGATCGACACCAAGCCACATTGTTAATTCAACGGTTTCGTCAAACTTTGCGAAAGCTATTTCTTTGACTTTTTCCAAAGCCTCTCTAAGACTGTATTTTTTACCTTTCTCGATCTTTTCTAGTGCTACTCTATACTTTTTGCCTCTTTTTGCCATTTTTCCTCCTTAGGTAGTAGCGAATCTTGCAGAGAAGATTCTCCCTAAAATAATTCAATCTTCTATAATCAAGCCCATGTTTTTGGCAGTTCCTTCGATTGTCCGAATTGCGGCTTCTAGGTTTTTAGTGTTCAAGTCGGGAAGTTTTTTCCTTGCGATTTCTTCTAGTTGTGCGCGAGTTATTTTTCCTACCTTTTCGCGATTTGGTTTACCCGAGCCTTTCTCTATGCCTGCTGCCTTTCGCAGAAGATCAGCTGCCGGTGGAGTTTTCGTTTCAAATGTGAAAGAACGATCTGAGTAGACAGTTATAACCACCGGTATTTTCATGTCCGGGTCTTCATTTTGGGTTTTTGCATTGAAAGCCTTACAAAACTCCATTATGTTAACGCCGTGTTGTCCTAGTGCTGGACCTATCGGCGGTGCAGGATTGGCTTTACCTGCGGGAATCTGTAATTTGATAGATGCAACTACTTTCTTGGCCATAACTAATCTTCTTCAGCAAAGGTGACTTTCTCTACGTCGAGAAAATTAAGTTCTACAGGCGTTGAACGCCCAAAGATTGTGACATTAACTTTTAGAGTTGTTTTTTCTTCATCTACTTTTTCAACTTTTCCAACAAAACTTGCGAATGGACCTGATTTGATTCTCACTACTTCACCAACACTGTAAGAATACTTCGGTTTTGGCTTTTCACCTGCTACTTCGATGTTGTGAATTATCTGCTCTACTTCTTCTTGCGTTAAGGGAACCGGATTTTTCCCACCCACAAATCCCGTAACCTTCGGGGTTGATCTTACAGCATGAAAAACGTCATCAGGTATTTTGCCTTTTTCGTCACATTCAATTTCAACTAGGACATAGCCGGGATAAAACATTCTTTCAGAAACATACTCTTTGTTGCCGCGAATTTCAATTACCTTTTCTCTTGGGATCAAAACATTCGTAACCTTATCCTTCAAGCCAAGATCACGAATCCTTGCATTCAGGCTCTCGACAACCTTATTCTCATGCCCAGAGTATGTATGTATGAAAAACCACTGTTTCATCTTATTTCCTCGACTACAAAGCGGCGAAAAGCCAGTTCATGAACCAAACTATCCCTTCCAAAACATAAGTCCAAAGTCTATCAATCAAAAGAAGAAAAATCGCAAAGAATATAACGTTAATTATCACAATAACAGTCGTTCCTCTTACATCATTTGCCGAAGGAAACGACACCTTTTGCATTTCTTCACGCGTTTCTCTTACGAACTGGCTTACAGCACCTTTTTTTTGTTTTACTGTTTCGATTACTTCAGCCACCTAAAGCTCTCCTTTTTTGAGCTGGCAGGGGCACCAGGATTCGAACCCGGACTTGAGGTTTTGGAGACCTCCGTGCTAGCCGTTGACACCATGCCCCTTTTTCTTTCAAAAAGCTACTTCGTCTCTCTGTGAATTTTATGTTGACGACAACGAGGGCAATACTTTCTAAATTCAAGTCTGCCCGGAGTCTTTTTTTTGTTTTTTGTCGTTACGTAATTTCTTTCTTTGCAGTCAACACACTGCAAAACTACATTTTCTCTAGGCATAGCTTCCTTAATCTCACTCCAATATTTCGGATACAGTTCCGGCGCCGACAGTTCTGCCGCCTTCTCTGATAGCAAACCTCAAACCCTTCTCCATCGCTATCGGCGCTATCAACTCTACCTCTATCTGAACATTGTCGCCAGGCATCACCATCTCTACACCCTCT
>RFGC01000030.1 GCA_003697135.1 Acidobacteriota bacterium | reverse complement strand
GGGGGTCCTCCAGCCCCTCCTGGTGCGGCCCCTAGGGGACGGGAAGTACGCCATCGTGGCGGGGGAGAGGCGGTACCGGGCGGCCCTGATGGCGGGCCTGTCCCAGGTACCGGTGCGGGTGGTGGACCTCTCCGAGAAGGAGGCCAGGCTCCTCGCCCTGGTGGAGAACCTCCAGCGAGAGGACTTGAACCCCTACGAGGAGACGGTGGGGATCCTCGCCCTCCTGTCGGAAGACTTGGGGAAGCCCGTGGAGGAGGTGGTGGCCCTGCTCCACCGGATGCGGGACGAGGCTAGGGGGAAGGTTCCCCACAACGTTGTGGGGAGCCCCGAGGCCCGGCGAGTAGAGGAGGTCTTCCGGGCCTTGGGCCGCGTGAGTTGGGAGTCCTTCGTCCAGCACCGCCTCCCCCTCCTCCGCCTCCCCGAAGACCTCAAGGAGGCCCTCGAGGAAGGGGCCATCCCCTACACCGCCGCTCTGGAGCTCAAGAAGGTGAGGGAGGAGGCCCTGAGGCGGGCCCTCCTGGAGGAGGCGAGGGCGGGGCTCTCCCTCAGGGATCTGAAGGCCAGGGTGCGGGAGGCCTTGAAACGGGAAAAGACTCCCAAGCCTTGGTACGGGGAGGTCATCGACACCTTGAAGAAGACGGACATTAGCGCTCTTCCTGTAGAAAGGCGATCCAGGGTAGAGGCACTTTTGGCGGAGCTTAAGGAGTTGCTTGGTTAAATGCACCCAGGTTCGGTATGGCAACCTCGATGAGAGCCGACTTAGAGGGGGTTCTCTACTGGGCTTACCGAGTTCTCGGGCCGGAGTTTAAGGGTCCCACCCTCGAGGACCCCCTCGGGAGCCTTCCCATCCCCCTCAAGACCGCTCTTCTGCGGGGAGTTGGGAAGGAGTTGGGCTTGGAGTTCGACCTCGGCGAAGCCCCCCTGACCCGGCCTCCCAACGAAGGGCGTTCGTACGCCTATGCCACCCACTGGTGGCCTCTGGAGGAGGGGGTCAAAGAGCTCCTTTACGAGCGCATCTCCCGGGCCTCCCAGGCCAAACGTGACTTCCTTTCCGTCAGCGACCTGGAGGCGTTTGTAGAGCTATACCGCCTCCAGGGGAGGGAACACTACGCCGAGGTGCGCTTCTTGAGGGAGGTTTATCTCCCCCTCTTTGGCAGCGAGGGCCTCGCTTTGTTGTTGCCCCAAGTGGGTTTTCTGGACGAGGAGGGGGGTGAACGCAGGGCCGACTTTATCCTTTTCGGTCGGAGGCTCTACGCCATAGAGATCGAGGGCAAAAGCTACCACGAGCGACCGGACCGCTTTGCGCGCGAAAAGGGCCGCCAGCGGTCGCTTGCGCTCCGGGGGATCGCATACTTCCCCATCGCATACGACGACATCCTCTCAGGAAAGGCCCGCGAAGCCCTGGTAAGGCTCGCCGAGAGCGATCCCCTCCTGAGGGGCTACCTGAAGGAGCGCGGGGTGAACTTCCCCGAAGCCCGGCGCTTTTCGCCCTTGCGCTGGCTTGTGGATCTTCCGGTGAAGTACCCCGTGGCCCTAAAGGGCGCCTTCGCACGGCTTTTGAGGGCGGTGGCAGAGGGTGAGCCTTTGGTTCAAGTCCTTGACTTGGAGTCTACCAATCCCTTGGTAGAAGCTGCCTTCGCCGACGCCTACTTCACGCTTCTGAACGTGGGCCGGCTTGCGGGGATTGACCTTCCCTTGCCCAAAGTCACCGTTTATCGTTTGGATACCGATGCCGTTTCCCTGGCCTTTCGGGATCTCCTGCCCCTTTGGGCCGGGAGCCTTGAGGGCTTCTCCGTCATCGAGGGAGTTCCTGAAGAGGGGGCTCTTGACGTCTTTTCTTGGGACTGGATCGCTTCCCTGGCGCATGAAGCGGAAACCTTCCGAGCTGAGCACGAAGCGAAGGAGGGTCCTTGGCTTCCTTCCGTAGGAGGAGCGATATCTTCCCTTGCTCTCGACTACTTCGCCCGGAAGTTTTTTCCCGTGCCGGAGCTCAAAGAGGCCCAGCTCCGCCTCTTGCAACGGGCGCTTCGCGGAGAAAGTGGCCTCGCCTTATTGCCCACGGGGTACGGAAAGTCCCTTATCTTTCAGCTTTACTCCTTCCTTGTTCCGGGAGTCAACATCGTTATCTCTCCCCTACGGGCCCTGATGCGGGACCAGGTGTACAACCTTCAGCGCATTGGGGTTATAGCCGTCACCTCTATTTCCAGCGACGATGAGGCCGCAACCAAGGAGAAAAAAACAAAGACCCTACTGGAGGGGCAATACCGTCTTGTTTACCTCTCCCCGGAACGAATACGCATCAAGGGGTTTATCGAGGAGTTCAAGAAGGAACTCGGCAACCTTCCTGTTTCGGCGGTAACCGTTGACGAGGCGCACTGCGTTTCCGAGTGGGGGCATGACTTCCGCCCCGCCTATCTCCACATCCGCAGCTTTTACGAAGGGATCCAAGCGGCTTCGCCAAGGAAGTTGCCCCTCATTGCGCTCACGGCCACAGCCTCCCCTCCCGTGCGAAGGGACATCCTTCGGGTTCTTGGGCTCCCCGAAGGGGCCGTGGAGCAACTGGCCAGCAGCGATCGCCCGAACCTGAGTTTCTCTGTCCACACCGCTCCCCTTGAGATAGGGCAAAAGCGGGATCTTGTCCGGCATCTCTTGAAGGACGCCCTCCCCCGGACGCTCGGGCTGTCCAAAGAGGATCTTCTCGGGGGAACGATGCGACCCTCATACCCCCACGCAGGGGTCATCTTCGCCATCTACGCCGATCCTCGGGGCCAGAACACCTTTGAGGAGGGGGTTCACGCCATAAGAAACTTCCTCCTCGAGGACGGGCTAGTTTCCAACGAGCAAGTACAGGTCTACGCCAGCAAGACGCCAGAGGTATGTCCCTTTTGCGGCTCAAGTGATTGGTTTCCGAAGAAACGGGACAACACGCAGGGCGGTATCTGCCGCAACTGCAACTCATTTTTTACCAAGCCCAAGACTGTTCCCAATTGGGAAGACAGAATGCGGGAGGTTCAAGACCGCTTTCAGGAGAACCGGTTCCCGCTTCTCGTCGCCACGAAGGGCTACGGCATGGGGGTGGACAAGCGGAACATCCGCTACATCGTTCACCACGCGATGTCGAGCGGCCTCGAGGGGTACTACCAGGAGGCGGGACGTGCGGGGCGCGATGGAAGACATGCGCACGTAGCCTTGGTCCTGACGCCGCCCGCACCTTCCTGTTTGAAGGACCACGTCCTAGGCGGCGATGGAACGCCCCCGTGCGTCGCATCCGGGCGTGCACGCTTCTGCCCGTACGGCCTCACGGCTCCTTGCGACTACGCCCGCCAACTAGAGTTCCTGCGGGATAGCTACCCCGGGGTGGAGGCTTCCTTGAAGAAGGCCCTGGAGGTGGCGGAGGCGGTCCTTAACCGCTCGGAAGAGGGCAGGGACGGGCAGCGGTTTGTGGACGTGAAGGGTAACAACGACAAGCCGCAACAGTTCGAATACGCCCTCGTCCGCCTCATGCAGATCGGCTTCTTGGAAGACTACAGGGTGGAGTACCTCTCGCTAAACCACCTCCGCTTCTGGTTTCCCCAACCGAGGATAAGCCGCCGCGCCTTTGAGGAGCGGCTCAGGATTTTCCTGACGGAAACGCGCCTTGGGGAGGAGGCCATAGGGCAAAGGTTAGAGCCCCTACGCCGCGCTTCTGCCGGGGATCCTCTGGAGCTGGTCAAAAAGGCCCTCCACATTCTCCTGGAGAGGGTGTATGAGACCGTTTACCCCATGCGCATCCAGATGCTCCGGAACCTCATCGAGTACGCCCTTAGCCATGAGCGGAACCGGTGCCGCCGCCTAGTTCTCCGGAGCATCTTTGACGACCAGCTTCCTCCGGATGATTACCGTTGCGGCTTTTGCGATGTTTGCGAGCCCTCTTTGGAGTTTTCCGTACCCGGAGCGCTGGTTCCCCCTAAGGAGGCCGAGCCCGAAGAGATCGTTCGGCGCCTCTCCGCCTTCTTCGAGGACTGGACGGAAGAGGAAGCCGACCTCCTCCTCTCCGCTACGGAGGAGAGGGGTCTCAGCCAAGCGGTCATGCTCCGCTCGGAGTACTACCTGGAGCGCGAGGGGACCAGCTTGGGGGCCTTCTTCCTTGCGGGTGTTCTC
>RFGC01000029.1 GCA_003697135.1 Acidobacteriota bacterium | reverse complement strand
TGGTCTTGCCCACGAGATGGCGGGGGCGTGGCGTGAGGATGTGGCGCGTGCCGTGCTGTCGTGGCTGTTGTAGGCGTGGGCAAACGCAATCGGCGGGCATGGGAAACAATGCGCCTGCTCCTTCCGCTCCGCGCTAAAGGGGGATATTCCGCTCCGCTCCGCTCCGCACGGCTAACTGTTTTGCTTGCTGTAGTGTGTACCTGCGCGGTTCTTAACGGCGATTTAAATGCGCGGGCGCGGGCGATTCACAATATCGGCTCACGCCCTTGCGGGGGAACGCGGGCGCACTACCTGCCTGCCTCGCGTTAGGGGGGGCGGGCAGGCACTGTGGGCATGGTGCGCATGCGCCTGCCCGGGTGCGCGTTGGCGAATAGTGAGGGGGCGACCTACGGGGGCGGACGGCATGCAGCGCATTCGGCAACTACAGGAACGGTTATCAGCAGGCGCTACTTTCTGCACGCGCAACGGAAGCGAGCATGCCAATTGGTAAGCGTGTGTGCGTGTGCGCGTGTGTGCGAATTAATTAGTTGCGCCTACGGCGACGAGGGGGAACGCCGCTACGCTATCGGGGAACGCCGCTACAGCAGGCTCGAAGGAAGCACAGGGAGCGTCACTACGCTATCGGGGAACGCCGCTACAGCAGGAACGCACCAGCACAGGGAGTGTACCTACCCCTGCGCCCAGTCGCAAGGGAGAGGGGATACGACACAATAGGGCGCAGGGGCAGGGAGACCCCCGACGGGAGGAGAGTAGACATAAGACTACCTATACTCGGCATTAGGCTTATCACCGAAGGCACGCTCCAACTTATCACGCAGATACCGACCAGGGCAGGCAGTGCGACCCAGCTGAGAATGCCAAACCACACGCGCGTTATACCGAGCAGTTAGCTGAGCTAAGAGAGTAAGCAGGCTATCCCACTGTTGAGGCGACGGGGGATACTTTTCAAAGTTACCAATCAGCGCGACCCCGATAGACTCAGCATTATAGCCCTTGACATGCGCACCAATCCGAGACTCATCACGCCCAGCATGTACCCTGCCGTCAGCAGTGATGAGGTAATGATAACCGACATCACTGAACCCGCGCTTAAGATGATACATGCGAATTGTAGCAGGAGAGGTATCCGCACGAGTAGCCGTATGATGCACCACGATATACTTGACAGCACGCATCAGCGTATCCTCCAGTCATACAGAGCCATATCGAGCAAGTCGTCCACACAGTCATGGCAAGACTCAGGCAAGACCGCATGAGCGTACCCCCGAAGCGCAGGAGCCAGCCACTTCAGGACGCGCCAGAGCAGATACCAGCGTATCCATCCCATGGGAAGGATTATACCTCCACGATTGACTGCAGTTCACGGGACAGAAGACGCATATACTGAACACGCTCAGCCTGCAAGTCATCCACGATTAGTACTATCCTGTCGTACAAATCGGGACGCTGTAGCAAGCCCAGCAATTCCGACGAGCGCATGAGAGCGTCCATACACTCACCGACGGCGCGTATCAGTTCAGTAAGTTCCCGAATATTCTCATTCACGACAGCTTCCCTCCTCAATCAGTATAGCATGCAAATCATCCAAAAGCATAGCCACCCGCACCCAATCATGGTGAGACAACTCCACAGTAGCCCAAGTATGCCCGCAGAGGCTACACCGACGATACCGCTTGATACCGCGAGTCTTATAGACAAGCCCGCGCCCACCACAACGCTCACACACAAGCACGCCATCACGCATACCCAGTATTGTACCACATCAGGTACAGCAATTGCAAGGGGCACGCGCACACGCACACACGCGCACACGCGCACACGCGCCCTGCGACGCCCCCCAACACTTGACAAAGCCAACAGGAGCATGGTATACTAAACGCAGGGGAAGACTACCCCCTGTACCACAATAGGTACACAAGCGAGGAGATGAAAACATGCCAACGGTAAGAGCAGGCGCAGCGAAATGGCGAGCGCGAGCGAGCGCGGCACAGCAGGACTACCTACAGGGAGCGCAACGCCCGCGACGCAATTGGGCAGAAGCGACACGAGCAGGAGTGCAAGCATGGATACAAGGTATCCAGCAGGCACTTACGGACGGACGGTACGAACGCGGGATAACCCCTGAAGCAGAGCAACTATGGCGGGCACGCATCGAGCAAGTAGGAGCGCAACGCTACAGCCAGGGAGTCCAGCAATCCCAAGATCGCTACGAGCGTAATTTCGCGCCCTACAGGCAGGTATTAGAGTCTCTCCAACTACCCGAGCGAGGACCGAAGGGAGACCCGCGCAACCTTGATCGAGTGCGAGTAGTCGCAGAGGCACTCCACAACGCTAAACGCAGGCTACGAGGAGGCGGATAAGCATGGCACTGTATAACCACTATCAGGTACTACCACCCACTACGCTATCCGCAGGGGCAGAGACCATACGAGTAGGACTCGGAGTCCAGCCTCTTAGCGCACTTATTATAAGCATGCGAGCGCAACTTGTCGCAGCCAACACAGACGACAACCTGCCGAACATATTCGCAAAGCTCGATAGAGTGACGGTAGACTACAGGGGAACGAGGCTGGTAGACGGACGCGCTATAGACTTGTACCGAGTCTACCGCACCATCACTCGCGCAAAATCACGCTTCATTAACCCTGGCGTCGCAGCGGGAGCCGTAAGAGAACTTACATGGTTCATACCATTCGGCATGGGACTATACGACCGCCGACGCGCCCTGCCAGCCGTAAACAAGGGCGACCTGACCCTGACATTCGCAACGGTATCCAACCCCACAGGATACCAGAACTACACCATATCGGTTGAGGCAATTGAATTGCCAGACATCAAGCCGACAGAATTCCTGCGCGTGACCACCCAGACCTTCACACCCACAACGACAGGAGTCTACGATATAGACCTACCGCGCTCTCTACCTCTCGCAGGTATAGGTGTCGTAAACGCAGGGAGCCAGCCCTTTTCAGGCAACACTATCGCCGATGTAGAAATCCTTGCCAACAACGCCGAACAGTATGTATCATTCGCAACCTTCGAAACCCTACGCGCCATCGCAAGCGCATTAGGAGGCAACCCCTACGACCTTGAGACACACCGCCACACAGAGAACACAGCAGGCGCGTACACCCAGAACGCCGCAACCCTGACAAACCGCACAGTAGACAGCCCGCTGAACGACTTCGGTTTTATTCCATTCGCGACCCAGACAATCGGAGACGAATTCCTGTTCCCAACCGCAGACCTAAACAATCTTGTGCTACGAGTCACAGTAGGAGCACCAGGAACAGCCCGCATAATCCCTGTAGAAATAGGCAGTGAGGCATGGCTATTCCGCCGCTCACAAACCCCAATACCACGGTAAGGTAAATCATGGGCGAGGAAAAACCGATAACTATCGCACTGTCGGGCACAATAGGTACAGGAAGCATAACGAACATTATCAGCCCGCCGATAGAGTTCGAGCATACAGCGGAACTGCTCGAGGTCTACCTAGTACCATCACCGTTAGACGCAAACGACTACAGAGTATTCGTGACACCCTTCTGGACAACAGGAAAGACACCAGGAATAGGCGGGAGCTACATACCAGCAGAAGCAGAGCCACTACTACCGCCGCCGAATATTGTGAACGGACTAGTAAACCTACGCTACGGGGGGATAATCGTACCGAAATACTTCAAGGTAAGTGTAATCCCGATAAACACCCCAGTAGAAAGGTACACGCAATACGGACTGAATGTCGTTAATCCATCACCAGACGACATACTACTACAAGCCCTGCTATACCTAAAACCACTCAAGGGAGACGCATGACATGGATAAGCAGACAATCTACTGCAGAGACCCTGAAACAGGCGCACCATGGGCATTAGACACACAGCCCAAGCCTATCGCAGAGGCAAAACGCAAGAGGCAACCAGTGAACATACAGCGAGAAAGCTTAGACACAGACACGCCTCCTGCAACAGAGGAGTCCGAGACAAACGGACGCGCAGAGGACGCCGAGACAGTGGAACAGTAAACCATGGCTACCCCACTGTACCGACGCCAACGCGCACATGGGCAGGCGCACGCGCACACTACACCACGCGCCTGCCCACTCCCCCCTAACGCTCGGCAGGCATGCGCGCCCGCACATCCCCCGCAAGGGCGTTCGCTCGATGAAATAAGAAGGAGACGCCCACGCCCGCGCATATAAATCGCCTAAACCGCGCAGGTACAAGAATTACAATCAGCAAGCAAAACAGATAGCCTTCGCTCCGCTCCGCTCCGCTCCATACAAAGGGACGCGCTACGCTCCAGTCGCAGGCGCGTAAAAGAGAAGTGCCCGCCGATTGCGTTTGCCCACGCCTACAACAGCCACGACAGCACGGCACGCGCCACATCCTCACGCCACGCCCCCGCCATCTCGTGGGCAAGACCA
>RFGC01000028.1 GCA_003697135.1 Acidobacteriota bacterium | reverse complement strand
TTACGATTTTTCAGTTTCATTTCCTCTTTTGTCCGTTAGAAAATGAAGATAAAACGAATATCGGCTTCTAGTTACTCCAACACGGCTCCTTTGATATGGTCATTTCTTTATGGTCAGAATCGTGGTAAATATGAAGTCATTCTTGACACAGCTCCTTCTCGTTCAGCTCAACTCCTTTCTGAAAACAAAGTTGAGGTGGCATTAGTGCCGATAATTGCTTTCCAGCAGATTGAAGGAGCAAGACTGATTCCGCAAGTGTGCATTGGCTCGAAGGAAAGAGTCCGAAGCGTGTGTCTGGTGACGAAAGGCGCAGATCTCCAAAACGTCAAAAAAGTCTCGCTGGATGTGTCTTCAAAAACTTCCGTCACTTTGACAAAAATAATTTTTCGTGAATTTCTTGGCTTCGAGCCTGAATGGGAAACTGCCGAGCCACAACCCGAAAAGATGCTTTACGAGTCCGATTGTGCCTTGATAATCGGAGACCCAGCTTTGACAACAGATGAAAATAAATTCAGGAAATTTGATCTTGCCGAAATCTGGCATAAATTCACAGAAACAGGCTTTATTTTTGCAATGTGGATGACCAAGCACAAAACTTGCGAAATTGACTTCGCAAAAGCGCGTGACGAAGGACTTGCGCATCTAGATGAAATAATCTCTAATTACATTGCCGAAATTCCCTTGTCAGTAGAAGAATTTCGCAAATATCTCTCGGAGAACATTGCTTATTCGATTGACGACTCAATGCAAAAAGGGCTTCAGCTTTACTTTGAATTGGCAAAAAAACACAAACTCATAGAAAAAAACAAGCCCTTGGAATTTTGCGATTCTCCGAAATAGCAATGCAGGATTAAAGCCATTTTGATTCGAGAAAAACGAACGGCACGAAAATTGTTTATGACATAATCGAAGTAGCGAAATAGGCGGTTTTGCTTAGCATTGCTTTGCAAAATGCCAAGATTTCAAATAACCTTTTCGCAAAAGAATAAGATTTTGATAAGTTAATTTTGTTTATGAGTGAAGTTCAGAGAATTCTAGACAAGGTTCTAAACGGCAAAAGAATGACTGCCGAGGAGTGTAAGACTCTTTTAGAGAGTTACGAAATTACCAGAATTGGGCTTGCGGCTCATGAAATCAGGCTCAGGAAAAACAATCCTGAAGTAGTCACTTACATAATTGATCGCAACATCAACTACACGAACGTTTGCAATGTCGTCTGCACCTTTTGCGCTTTTTATCGTCGTCCAGGGAAACCCGACACCTACCTACTTTCTTTCGAGGAAATCTGCAAAAAAATTGATGAAACCATAGCTTTAGGCGGAACTGGAATCTTGATGCAAGGTGGCCTGCATCCTGATTTGGGAATTGAATGGTATGAAGATTTGCTTTCGAGACTACATGAAAAATATCCGAATTTTCAACTTCATTGTTTTTCGCCGCCGGAAATTCACAATATCCACCTGATTTCAGGTCTTGATTATGAAACCATTTTAAGAAGACTCAAAGATGCAGGTCTGAATTCACTACCCGGCGGCGGTGCTGAAATACTCGATGACGAAGTTCGCAAACGCGTTTCGACAAAATGCACAACCGATCAATGGCTTGCCGTAATGCGAGCCGCTCACAAAGTCGGCCTTCGCTCAACCGCTACGATGATGTTCGGAATAGGCGATAAGGTCGAGCATCAGGTTCGTCATCTTCAAAGAATTCGAGACTTGCAAGACGAAACCGGTGGATTCACGGCATTCATTCCGTGGACTTTTCAACGTGAGAACACAGCTCTTGGAAGAAAAATCAAACGCGAGCCAACCGGGGTTGAGTTCTTAAGGATGCTCGCTGTTTCTCGGCTGTTTTTGGATAACATTCAACACATTCAGGCATCATGGCTTACACAAGGCATAAGACTTGGACAAGCGGCTCTGCACTTCGGTGCTGATGACATGGGTTCGATTATGATTGAAGAAAACGTCATATCAGCAGCAGGCGCCAACACCAAAGCCAACGAAGAAGAATTGCGCTATCAAATTCAGCAAGCAGGTTTCAAACCACAGCAACGCGATATTCTCTACAACTACGTTTATCGCAATGGGACAAGCCGTGAAATTGAATCAAAAGTTTCATTCGTAAATTTAGAAAACTCAAAAAACGTGGTGGCTAAATGAGAAGATTTCTTTTTCTGATTCTAATTCTCGCTTTTTCGGTTCTTGTATCGGCTCAATATGATTCAAAATTGGCCGAGATAGACAATTACATTCAGCAAACCCAAGCAGATTGGAACGTTCCCGGCATTGCAGTAGCAATCGTCAAAGACGGAAAGACGATTTTTGCGAAAGGCTATGGAGTGCGGGAATTAGGAAAACCAGAAAAGGTTGACGAAAACACGCTTTTCGCTATAGCTTCAAATTCCAAAGCCTTCACGACTGCCGCCTTGGCAATTTTGATTGATGAAGGCAAAATTTCAGGCTGGGACGAAAAGGTCTCAACCTACTTGCCTGAATTTCAGCTATTCGATCCATACGCAACACGCGAACTAACAATCAGGGATTTAGTCTGTCATCGCAGTGGTCTTGATACTTTTAGCGGAGACTTGCTTTGGTATGAAACAACCTACACTCCTGATGAAATACTGCGCCGCGTTCGCTATTTGAAGCCTGTTTCTAGCTTTCGTTCAAAATACGGATACCAAAATCTGATGTATATTGCCGCAGGGAGAATCATAGAAAAAGTTTCTGGCAAAAGCTGGGGAGAATTTATCAAAGAAAGAATACTACTTCCGCTTGGAATAAACAGAACCACGACAACTGTTCGTGACATAAAGGAAAATTACGCTTCTCCGCATAATGAATCCGGTGGTGGGAAACTCAGACCGCTTCCGCTTGGAAACATAGATAATGCAATCGGCGCAGCAGGGCTTAACTCGTCGGTTGCAGATATGACCAAATGGCTACTTCTTCAGCTTGGCAGAGGAAAATTCGGCGAAAAGAGAATCTACTCTGAACAAAGAGCTGGTGAAATGTGGTCTCCATGCATGATAATCGGAGTAAATCCGTTTCCGCCAAAAGAAGCTCCAACACAAATTTTTTCAGGATACGGGCTAGGTTGGTTCATCAGCGATTATCGCGGCAAAAAACTCATATCGCACAGTGGCGGACTTGATGGAATGATTTCTCAAACTGCCATAATGCCCGCAGAAGACCTTGCACTTGTTGTGCTTACAAACAGCGAAACCAGAGCCAGCTTGGCAATCAGAAACAAAATTCTCGATGTATTTTTGAACGCACCTGCAAGAGATTGGAGCAAAGAATACTTGAAACAAGCCATGCAGCAGCGCGAACGCAAGGCAGAAGAAGACAAAAAAGCCGATGCTTCACGAATTCCGAACACAAAGCCGACGTTACCGCTAGAGAAATACGCAGGCATTTACTCAAGCCAAATGTATGGCGATGTGCAAATAACCCAAGAGAACGGAAAACTAGTTATGCGCTTTCTTCCCGCACCTAATTTTGTTGCCGACCTTGAACATTGGCACTACGACACTTTCTTGATTAAATGGCGAAGTTCAGTAAACTACAACTTTCCACGCGGGTGGGTGACATTCGTAATTGACAAAAACGGAACACCAGACGAACTAAAGATTGATCAACCCAATGATGATTTTTGGTTCTACGAACTGGAATTGAAGAGAAAGAAGTAACACGCTAGCAGCCATCAAAAAAGTTTGAGCCGACTTTCCCCTTTTCTCGCTCTAAACTCCTGTTCTGCTAGTCCAAAAGCTACACAAAAACCAAATGTGCCAAATCATGCGTTATCAGACGCATAAAAGTCATTCGGATAAATCCTAAACGTTATCAGACGCGTGAGAACTCCAACAAACCAATCGCACTGAACATTAAGGAAACTTTTTGGGTCTCAAGTAGTCTGTAAATACCAAATCCTCGAAAACTGTCTTTGGTCTCCATCATTACGTTATCAGACGCAAAACACTTTAATATTTTAACGTTATCAGACGCGTAAAAATTCAAGTTGACAAAGTAGCCAATCAAAGATGTTACGAGCGTGCAACTTTTACTCACTAATTGAAAAACATCAAAGCAATTTTCTAACGTCTCTTCAGCGTTATCAGACGCAAAAAGTAGACTGTCATCACCAAATTTTTATTGCAAGGTCAAGGCATTTACCTTTTGCAATTTTTTATGGCTTTCGATTTGGATTTTTACTCGCCATGTTTTCAGTTTTGCGATTTTTAGCTTAAAATTTTGGTTTATCAACAAAAATTACAAGAAGAGAAAACGAAAATGGCTGAATTAAACATCTCAGAAAGGCAAGCAGGTGATGTAACCATTTTGGATTTGACAGGTAGAATCACCATAGGTGAAGGCAGTGTTGCTCTTAGAACAGCAATCAGGCGTTTGCTTAGTGAAGGCAAGAAAAATATCCTTTTGAATCTTGGTGGTGTTAGCTACATTGATTCAAGCGGAATTGGTGAGCTTGTCTCAAGTTTTACAACCGTAAAGAAAGAAGGCGGAAGCCTGAAACTTTTGAATCTAACGCAAAAGGTTCAAGACCTTTTGGCAATCACCAAACTACTTACCGTTTTTGATGTTTATGAGAACGAAGATGAGGCACTGGCAAGTTTTTAAGAACGACAAAACCAACAAGAATCAGATTTTTACTAATCAATTTTTTGAAAAAGCATCGGGAGCGAAATTTGCTCCGATGCTTTTTGTCGTTTTGAGCATCATCTTTTTGAGTTTTGTAAGCTCCAAAGCTCAAAATCAACAATCGTCTGATCTCAGCAAATATGGTGTCAGAATTGAGCCTGACAAAAGATTGATCGTTGTCATGGCTTCTTTAGAAGCGGCAGGTGAATTGAAAAAACCTCTCAGCAAACAAGGCGAAACCTTCAGAAAGAGACTTCAGAATGATTTGGCTTCCTTAAATCCAAATACACGGCAGAGATTGCAGATATTTTTGTCACAATACAGAAGACTTCATCCAGACAGAACACCTGAACAAATGCTCGCCGCCTATGTTTCGTTAGCCTTCGCTCTTTCACCAGTTCCCGATCTTCAAGACCCAGAAAGAACGATTGATTTACCGGCTGATCTGCTGGAAGTCCTTGACTTTGCACCACTAGTGCGAGAGTTTTATCGTCAATCTGGCATCTCTGCTAACCTCGACGAGTATTACAAACTTTATCAAGCAGAAGGCGACAAAATGCGGACATCGGCTTCCAAGATGGTTTTGGAACTTTTGGATTATTTACACACACGACCTCAGACAACTTACATTGAAAAAATAAAGGTGGAAACCACGGATGCAAAAAATAAAAAGAAACTGCAAAAAATCGAAACTAGAGAAAGGGAGCGACGATTCTTTATAGTGCCTGATATGTTGTCGCCATCTGGCACTGTGAATTTTCTCAACGTTGGCGATGACTATTTCGTTATCGTGCCGCCTGAAACCGACCTGAGTTCATCAGAAGCCCGACAAGCCTTCTTGCGGTTCGTGCTAGACCCGCTTATTTTGCAGAATGCAAAGGAAATAAATGACCTTCGCGACGGTATCAGGAGTTTGCTCGAAGAAAGAAGAAAAGAAAACCGCGAAATCCCGACCGATATTTTCCTAGCCGTATTGCGATCAGTGTCTGCGGCGGTTGATATAAAACAAGCTGAATTTTCCAAAATCAGGAACGCAACCGCTGATGCCAGAAGACGAATAGAAACCGCTAGAAGCGATGATGAAAAGAAAAACATTTCGGCAGAGCTTTCTCGTCTGAAAGCAGAGTTAGCCGATGAGTCTGCCGCTTTGCTTTCAGAAGCATACGAAAAGGGTGCAGTTCTTGCATTCCACTTTGCCGAACAACTCAAGGGCATAGAGGAGTCCGGTTTTGATATTTCCGCCGCATTTCGCAATATGATTCTCTCGGTCGATCTAGAAAAAGAAAAGCAAAGACTTCAGCAATTTGCTGAAGCCAGGAAAAGATATAACGAAAGAAAGCAGCAGCGAAAATCGCAAAGAACTGAAACTGTAGCTCGTGACAAATTCTTGATAGAGAAACTTTCACAAATCGAAGCGATGATAAGAAAAGAAGAATTTGAAAAAGCTGACGAAGAACTTTCTGCATTGATGCAAGAATATCCGGGCGATCCGCGTATCTTTTATGCTAAAGGGCGCGTTTCAAGTCTTTCTGCTGAACAAGCAACTGATGAAGCAATCCGAGACCAACTTTTAGGAAAAGCCGCGGCAAATTACCGGAATGCTATTCTTCAAGCTACTGCCGATACCGATCCCGCATTAATACAACGCGCTCACGTGAGTTTAGCAAGGATTCTGGAGTTTAACGATCAAATAGAAGCGGCTTTGCGTGAGTATGAAGCCGCCATAAAGCTAGGTCAAGCCGATAAACAGGCTTATCAAGAAGCACTTGCCGGACGTGAAAGATTGCTTCAGAAACCTTGAAGAAACTAAAATTATTGTAAAACCTGAGTATTTGGAGGTTTTGAAAGATGAAAAGGGCTGTCTCAGCGTTTGTGTTGTTCTTGATGGTTCTCAAAGGAAGCGTGTTTGCGATTGATTTAACTGAAGAAATCAACGCAGCAACCGAGAAGGTGATGCCTAAAGTTATTAAATGGCGGCGGCATATACATCAATATCCGGAGCTTTCAAATCGGGAATTCAAAACCGCAAAATACGTCGAAGATCACTTAAGGAATTTAGGGCTAGAGGTCAGAACTGGCATTGCAAAAACTGGTGTTGTAGGTATCTTGCGTGGCTCTCAGCCGGGACCGGTTATCGGACTACGTGCAGATATGGACGCTTTGCCGGTTAAAGAAAGAGTTGACCTGCCTTTTGCGTCTAGAGAAACTGCCGAATACAACGGACAGATTGTCCCAGTAATGCACGCTTGCGGTCACGATGCTCACGTTGCAATTTTGATGGGAACTGCTGAAGTTTTGGCAAGCATGAAAGACAAACTCAAGGGAACAGTCGTTTTTATATTCCAACCAGCCGAAGAAGGACCACCAGCAGGTGAAGAAGGCGGCGCAGCTTTGATGATTAAAGAAGGTGTCATGGACAACCCGAAAATTGATGTAATCTTCGGGCTTCACATAAACTCGCAAACTGAAATCGGTAAAATCAAATACAAAGCAGGCGCAGTCATGGCTTCCTCGGATTGGTTCTCAATCAAAGTCAAAGGCAAACAAACTCATGGTTCACAACCTTGGAATGGAATTGATCCAATAGCCATCGCATCGCAGATAATAAATGGACTTCAAATGATCGTTTCTCGTCAATCAGAACTTACGAAAGCACCTGTTGTTATAACCGTTGGGAAAATCAATGCAGGCGTTCGAGAAAACATAATACCTGAAGAACTAACAATGTCAGGCACTATTCGCACGCTCGACTCTCAAATGCAAAAGGACGTTCACGAAAAAATCAAACTTGTAACAACAAAGATAGCTGAAAGCTTCGGAGCCTCGGCGGAAGTTTCGATTGATACGAAAACCCTCGTCACATACAATCCTCCTGACCTTGTTCAAAAGGTTTTGCCTTCATTGCAAAAGGCAGTTGGAAAGGAAAACCTCATAGAAACAGAATGGACGACTGGAGCTGAAGATTTCTCTTTCTATGGCACGAAAGCACCGGCATTTTTCTTCTTCATCGGCGGAATGCCGAAAGGTCAGGACCCGAAAAAAGCACCTCCACATCATACACCTGATTTTTACATTGACGATTCACGCCTTGACGTTGGGATCAAAGCCTTCTGCCATCTGGTTTTCGACTACTCAAACTCATGGAAATAGCTACAAGGTAAACGGCTGATGCTGGAAAAACAGCAAAAATTTCTCCCCAGCCGTTTGCCCATTTGCTAATCGTAGCTTGTTTTCTTCTATCACTGTTTGGCAGACATGCAAATAAGCAACTTTTTTCGTTTTCTACACTTCTGAAGAGATTGTTAGCTTATGCCAACGAAAATCACGCAGGTTGAAGATAATGAACGCGGGAAAACGTTGCTTCGCATTGAAGGCTCTTTAACGCTAGATGATGCGCTTCTACTTGAAAAGATAGCCCTCGAAATCCGCAGCCAAATGCAGAAGAATCTGACGCTCGATCTTGCAGACATAGATTTTCTGGATAGCGAAAGTGCCTCGATTCTTAGGAAACTCGAAAAAGAACATGGTTTTGAGCTTGAAGGACTAGAACTATTCTTGCAAAACGCTGTTTCCGAAGTCGAAAGCAGAAACTCAAATGAGATTCAGGAAGAATGAAAACTAGCTAGTGGATGTTTCGATATAACCTTGTAAACCGAACCACTTGGGAAAAGCACGCTTTCATATATGACAACCTCTGCAACTTCAAAACTTTTTTCCTCGTTGTTTGCCTGCAAATGAAATCTCGCTAAATCCCGTGCTTCTTTCGGCTGACGAATCCTTGCGATGGTCAAATGCGGCTTAAAATCGCGCCTTTCAGCTTCAAAACCAAGCTCAAAACAGCTTTTTTCTATCAGGTTTTGTAGTCTAAAAAGCCTGCCTGATTTTTCTTCAACTCCAAGCCAAAGCACTCTAGGATTCAAAGCGTTGGGGAAAACGCCACTTCCGCTTATTTTCAGCGAAAATCTCTCAATTTTTTCGGCGTTCTCCCCTACTTTTCGCTCCAGCTCATCAATTAAGTTTTTTTTCAGTATCACCCAGAAACTTGAGCGTTAAATGAAGTTTTTCCGCCTTTTCCCAATTAACTTTCAAATTGGGAAATTCTCGCATTAAAAGATTTATGTAGTCAGCAACTTCGCTTTTAACCTCATTAGAAACATCAATAGCGATAAAAATTCGCTTCTTCACAATAGATTTCCGAAACATTATGGCTGAAACCAACGCATAAAGAATTATATCTCTTTGTCGTTTTTTTGTGCTCAAATTTTGCAGATTTCAGGACATCTAAGACTCTTTTTGATAAACTTTTTTTGATGAGATTAGTAAAACTTGCATCCATCCTTTTACTCCTCTTCTTGATCCTCGCCGGGCTATTTGGACTTTGGGTTTATAAAGAACTGAATAGACCGCATTTTCATGACAAATCGAATCAGTTTATTCAAATACCAAAAGGTTCTTCATCCGCAGAAGTTGTAAAAATCCTCACAGATGAACAAATTTTATCAAGTCCGTATCCAACGCTAATTTACCTGCGTTTTTTCACTGATGCAAGCAAAATCAAAGCAGGTGATTATCAATTTGATTCACCAATAACTCCGCTTCAGGTCATACAAGAACTTGAGAAAGGACAAGAAAGATTTGTAAAACTCACAATCCCAGAAGGCTGGACGCGATTCGATATTGCCAAAAGACTTGCAGAGAAACTCCCGACAAACCCACCGATGAGTGAAAAAGAGATTTTGGCTTTAATGAACGATACAAGCCTTATCAAAGATTTCGATCCATTGGCAACGAATTTGGAAGGCTATCTGTATCCAAGCACCTATCACCTACCGCCAAATGCCACCCCCCAAGAAGCCATAAAAATAATGGTCGAGCAATTTCGCAAAGTTTGGCAACCAGAATGGACCGAAAAAGCCAGACAACTCGGAAGAACCCCGCGAGAAATCGTAATCATCGCATCTCTGGTAGAAACCGAAACCAAACTCGAAGAAGAAAAACCTTTAGTTGCTTCCGTGATATACAACCGTCTGAGAAAGGGCATTCCGCTAGGTATTGATCAAACAGTTGTTTACATCGCTAAAATGGAAGGGCGTTGGGATAAACACATCAACGTAAGCGATCTTGAGTCAAATTCACCTTACAACACTAGAAAATTTCCTGGCTTACCGCCTGGCCCGATTGCTTCACCATCGAAAAGCTCAATCGAAGCAGCGTTGAATCCTGCTGAAACCGATTATCTTTACTATGTCCTAAATGTTCAGAAAAACGATGGCTCGCATAATTTCCATGTCTCTGCTGAAACCTTTGAAAAAGACAAGCAAATTTATCAACAATGGCTCAGGCAACAAAGATGAAATATGAGAAAGCTACTGCAAAATGAACTTCCGCCAACTCAAAAAGCCCGAACTTACGAACTAAAAGCCCAAGCAATAAGGGACTTCGCGGGTCTTGAAAGTGACGATGAACCTTTGAATCCTTTTGCACTTGCTAACTACGCAAAATTACTAGTTGCCTCATTTGATGAAATTCTGCCGTTTCTTAGCGAAGAAACCAAACGAATTCTCTTAGAAGAAGCGAAAAATTCTTGGTCTGGCGGCGTTTGTCTAAAGCCTTTGCCAGATGGCAGGAAATTGATAATTCTGAATCCTACGCACGGAGAAAATCGGCAAAACGCAACTTTAATGGAAGAAATTTGCCATGTTTTCCTTGGCCATAAACCTTCAAAACTCATCATTTCGGACAAAGAAATGAAAGCGCGTGAATACAATCCAAAAGTAGAAGAGGAAGCCTACTCGGTAGGAGCCGCCGCTTTAGTGCCATATACTGCTTTGCGCAAGATGATTCATCAAGGCAAAACCTCCAAAGAAATCGCGCAACATTTCCGCGTCAGTCGCGATCTTGTCGAATACAGAATGAAAGTGACGCATCTTTGGGATGAATACATAAAAAGAAACAAAGATAAGCAAGATACACAAAACACCTAGAAACTTCCACCAAATCAAACTACCAAAAAATCTTGCCATCAAGCATCGTAAAGGTGCGTTCTCCTCTTTTATTAAGCGCAATTAGATCGGCTTTACTACCTATCTTTATTGCGCCTATTTCATCTTGCAAGCCTAGCAATTTCGCAGGGTTGGCGCTAGCCATAATAGATGCTTCTACAAGCGAAAATCCCAAAGAAACAACATTTTTGAAAGCATCGTGCATGGTTATTACACTTCCCGCTATGTTACCTTGCTCGTTTTTGGTTCTTTTGTTCTCGACCGAAATTTTCCCACCCCAAAGTTGAAAAGTGCCATCGCCAAGTCCCGTAGGTGCGACCGAATCGCTGATAAGTAAAACCTTTTCAGGTGTTTTCGTTCTGCAAGCTAGGTGCAAAATTTGTGGTGCTACATGAACGCCATCGGCTATTATGTCGAATGTTACTTCATCTTTTGTTAATCCCCAACCAACAACGCCAAGTTCTCTGTGGTGAAGTCCCGTCATTGCATTGAAAAAATGTGTCAGATGCCTCGCTCCCGCCTCAAAAGCGGCGTCGAGAGTTTTTGAATCGGCTTTCGTGTGGCCTATCAACGGGATCCAACCCGACTGCCGAAGTTTTCTTGTCAAATCTATTCCACCTTGAATCTCTGGAGCCAATGTCATCAAATGTATTCCGTTCTTGAGTCTTGGTAAGCTTTCTAACTCGTTTCCGCTGAATGCTCTGAAAAACTCAGGTCTCAAGGCTCCACACATTTGCTTATTTGCAAAAATTCCTTCGTAGTGGACGCCTACGATTTTCGCTATAGGCTCGCCCTCTTGAAAGCTCATTAACTCATCAATTGATGCGATAATCCTTTGATAAACTTCATCTCGATCAGGCACGATTGTAGGAAGCCATGAAGTTACACCTTGCGAAGCTAGGAATCTACCAATGTTGTATAACCCTGCCACATCAGCTTCATTGACATCAATCCCTATAGCACCGTGATTGTGAATATCAATAAATCCGGGGAGAATCGTCAAACCTTTGCAATCGAGTTGCTTAGAAGCTGTTAGGTTACTTCCTATATCCGCAATCCTTCCGTTTTCAATCAATACGTCAAGGTCTGTTGTTACTCTATCGGGTAATACGAAATAAGCATTCTTCAACACCAAGCTAGGCATAAAAACATTTTCAGCTCAATACTGCGCACAATCAAGAACAAAAAGCCACTTATAAGATGCTCCTGCTTGACCAAATTTTGGGTTAACAGAGAAAAAAGGCTTAGTGTTTCATTATTATCGAGCTTAAGAACCAGCAAAATATGAATCTTCAACTCAGAAGCACACAACGACCGTTATCAGAGCACCATTACATGGGTTAGAATAATTCGTTAACTCTTAGAAAACGGAAAGCAAAATGGTAGCCACTAGCTTCAACACAGAAAACCGAACCTACCGCCAACTGCTCGGAAACGGTCTAACTTACCGAGTTCCGCCTTTTCAGCGTGATTACTCTTGGAGTGATGAAGAATGGGAAGATTTATGGAATGATATTCAAAGCGTTTTACTCCCCAATGGTGAACCTGCCCATTACATGGGCTACCTCGTTCTTCAAACCGAGGATAACCGCAACTTTGAAATAGTTGATGGACAACAGCGGCTAACGACCTTAAGCCTCATCGTGCTAGCCGCTATGCGATTGCTTCAACGTCTCGTTAAGGAAAATAAGCAAGCTGAAGACAACCAAAAGCGCATAGATCAACTGCGTGCAAGTTACATAGGTTACTTAGACCCAGTAACACTGACGGCAAGCAATAAACTCTCTCTTAATCGTAACAACGATGATTATTATCGAAACTACCTCGTAACTCTAAAGGAAGAACTTCCTCAACGGGGTTTCTCTGCTTCGACTCTCACTATGCGCAGAGCTTTTGAATGGTTCGAGAATCGGCTATCTAACCATATCAAAGAAGAGACAGACCCCGGCAAAGCGTTGGCACAGTTTATTGAAACAATGAGTGACAAACTTTTCTTCACTGTGATTACAGTTTCAGATGAACTCAATGCTTACAGAGTCTTTGAGACTCTCAATGCTCGTGGCGTACGGCTTTCGGCTACCGATCTATTGAAAAACTACTTATTCTCTATCCTAGCACGTCAAGAGGAAGTAGGAATCAAGGAATTAGAACGCCGCTGGGAACTCATAGTGGGACGCTTAGGAGATGAAAAGTTGCCTGAATTCTTGCGAACACACTGGAATAGTCGCTATGGTTTTGCGAGACAATCCGAGTTGTTCAAAATTATTCGGCCTAACGTAAAAACCCCAAAAGACGTTTTCACTCTACTAGATGGGATGGATGAAGATATTGACACTTACCTTGCACTCACTCAACCAGAAGCCTCGCACTGGTCTACGGAGTTTAAGCAAAATGCTCAAATCCTACGCATGTTTTCTGTGCAGCAACCTTACTCTCTGCTAATAACTGCAAGACGATGTCTAGGTGATGAAGACTTCAAAAAGCTACTGAATGCAATTCTGATAATTTCCTTGCGCTACAACATCATTGGCTCAAAGAATCCAAACGAGCAAGAACGTATCTATAACTCTGTTGCTCTTAAAATTCACGAAAGGAAAATCACGAGCATAGAAGAAATACTAACAGCCTTAAAGCCCTTATATCCCAACGATGAACAATTCCGCTCAGATTTTTCAACTAAGAGTATGAAAACAACTAGAAGTCGCAATGCTAGAATTGCCAAATACATCCTTGCCAAACTGGAAAAGCAATTGGGCGGTGCCGATATTGATATAGACTCCGCAACTTACAGCCTTGAACACATCCTACCTCAATCTCCTGATGAGGGATGGGAAGCATTTCCCGACAGAGACTTGGAAAATTTCATCTATCGTCTGGGCAACATGACGCTACTTGAAACAAGCCTCAATAGGGAAATCTCAAACAAGTCTTACGAAGAAAAACGTTTGACACTGCAAAAAAGTAAAGTTCTTTTAACCCGCAAATTAGCTGAAGAAAATGAAAATTGGACTCCAGAGCGTTTGGACGCATGGCAACGAGAACTTGCCAAAATCGCTACTGCTACGTGGCGCATCAGCCAATTTGACTGATCAAGCACTTTTCTAAGTCATGTTGTAGTCTTGGTCTTAGAACTACCAAGAGTGCTTAAACCCTCTCCTTCATATTTTCCAGTGCTTCTAGTGCAACCTCGCGATCGTCGAAGTGATATTTTTCATTGCCTATGATTTGATAAGTTTCGTGTCCTTTGCGCGCTATGATGATAACGTCGTTGGGTTTTGCTTTCTGAATTGCAGTGTGTATGGCTTCTCTACGGTCGGGGATTTTCAGATACGGACAGTTTGTCGAGATAACGCCTTCTTCAATTTCTGAAATTATTTTCAAAGGGTCTTCATTTCTGGGATTATCAGAAGTAATGATTACAAGATCGCTATTTTTGCCTGCAACTTCCCCCATCGGAATTCGCTTTGTTCGGTCTCTATCGCCACCACAACCAAAAACCGTGATTATACGACCTTTTGCGAGTTCCTTTGCTGTTTTCAAAGTGTTCAAAAGTGCGTCGTCCGTGTGGGCATAATCAACAATAACTGCGAAATCTCCATCATGTGGCACTCTTTCAAATCTACCCGGTGCTCCGACGCACTTCTCTATGCCCTTTATGCACAAGTCTAAGTCATAGCCAACTGCCAAAGCCGCTGCTGTCGCTCCCAAAATGTTGTAAACATGCGGCTTCCCAATCAAAGGTGATTTTACATACCTCTCACCTTGAGGAGTTTTCATTACAAAAGCCGTTCCTTCAAAAAGCGAAACCCTAATCTCTACTGCCGAAAAATCTGCTGTAGCTGAATTCAAACCGAAGGTTATTACGTTTTGCTTGTGGCTAAGTTCGCTGATTAGTTTTCTTCCCCATTCATCGTCTATGTTTATGATTGAGTAATCTGGCGGTTTTCCTAAACGCCCGTCAAAAAGCATCTTCTTTGCATCGAAGTAATTTTCCATTGTGCCGTGATAGTCAAGATGGTCACGCGTGAGATTTGTAAAAATTGCGGCGTCAAAATCCAGTTCATCGCAACGATGAAGATGAAGAGCCTGAGAAGATGCTTCCATCGCAACCGCTTTGCATCCTTTCTCAAGCGCTTTCTTGAGAAACCTTTGAGTATCAGAAGCTTCAGGAGTTGTTCTGACAGCAGGAACGGTTTCATTGCCGATTCTATATTCAACCGTCGTTAGCATCGCCGCTTTATCGCCATTTGCTTCAGCTAAAGCAAAACTCAAATAAACCGTAGTTGTTTTACCGTTTGTCCCCGTGACACCAATAAGTTTTAGGCTTTTTGAAGGACTTCCGTAAACCACATCTGCCGCTTTTGCAAGAGCGATGCGGGCATTTTGGACTCGTAGCCACACACCTTTGAAATCGGAAGGTTTTTCAATCTCGGAAATCACTCCGACCGCACCACGTCGCATCACGTCTCCAACGAAGCGATTTCCATCCATCGTTAAACCGCGAATTGCGACAAATAAACTTCCCTGCTTTGCCTGGCGCGAGTCGTGCGTTACATCATCAACCAAGATGCTCGCATCGCCTTCCAGTATTGCACCTATTTTTTCTGCTATTTCCCCGACCGGTTTGCTCATCTTTGAAAACTTCCAACCAAAATTCGATCAAAACTATGCAAAAGCTACTAAGACACCTAGTTTGAGAAACCGCGCTTTCTCATCAAAGCCTCTATTTTTGGATCGCGTCCACGAAAGAGACGGTAACCTTCGGCAGGATCGATCGTGTTTCCTACGGAAAACACATATTTTATGAGCTTTTCAGCAACCTTTTTATCGTAAGGTCCGCCTGCTTCGGTGAAAGCTTCGTAGGCATCAGCAGTTATAACATCCGACCAAAGATAGCTGTAATAGCCTGCCGAATAACCGTCACCTGAAAAAATATGAGCAAATTGCGGCAAGCGATGACGCATCACGATTTCACGCGGCATTCCTAGTTGTTCGAGTGCCTCACGTTCAAATTTGTCAGGATCAATCTTTTCATTTTCGCTCGCCGCAAGATGGATTTTCATGTCAACCAGCGCACCTGCAAGATATTCAACCGTCGCAAAGCCTTGATTGAATGTAGAAGCACGCTTTATTTTTTCCACTAATTCCTTCGGAATTGGCTTACCAGTTTTGTAATGAACGGCAAATCTCTGCAAAACTTCTGGAGTCAAAAGCCAGTGTTCGAGAAGTTGAGACGGAAACTCAACGTAATCTCTTGGCACATTCGTTCCTGAAAGCGAAGGATAAGTTACATTTGAGCAAAGCCCATGCAAGGCATGTCCGAATTCATGAAAAAGCGTTTTCGCATCGTCCCAAGAAATCAAAATAGGCTCGTTCGGATTGCCTTTAACGAAATTGGAATTGTTTGAAACTATCGTCGTAATAGGTCTATCCATTTTCTCTTGATTTCTGTATGCGTTCATCCACGCACCTGAACGCTTGCCTTCACGTGCGTAAGGATCAAAATACCAAAGCCCTATGTGCTTTCCGGTTTTTGCATCCACGACTTCCCAAACCTTAACGTCCGGATGATAAACCGGCACATCGTTTACGGGCTTGAATTTCAGTCCGAAAAGCTGTTCAGCCACCCAAAACATGCCTTCGCGCAGTTTTTCAAGTTGAAGATACGGCTTGATCTCGTTCTCGTCTAGGTCATACTTGGCTTTACGAACCTTCTCGGCATAGTAACGATAATCCCAAGGCTCGATTTTTATTCCTGCACCTTCTTTGTCGGCTATTGCTTGCATATCAGCGACTTCTTGCTTGACGCGTGCAACCGCGGGCTTCCAAACCGCTTCCATCAATTCCATCGCTCGTTCAGGTGTTTTAGCCATCGAGTTTTCGAGTTGCCAATGAGCATGGCTTTTGTAACCCAAAAGTTTTGCACGCTCAGCGCGAAGCCTCAAAATTTCTGTGATTATTGCATTGTTGTCGTTCTTATCGCCATTATCGCCGCGATTGACGAACATTCGCCAAGCCTTTTCTCTGAGATCGCGCCTTTCAGAGTAAGTCAAAAAAGGCTCGATTGAAGAACGCGTGTTCAGAATTACCCAAGAACCCTTCAAACCCTTTGCAATTGCGGCTTGTGCCGCTGCATCTCGAAATGATTGCGGCAAACCAGCTAACTCTGATTCATCTTTCAACACAAGAAACTTTTCCGTTTCATCTGCCAAAAGATTCTGGCTGAATTTTGTATAAAGCCTTGCCAGTTCTTGGTTGATTTCTGAAAGTCTCTTTTTCTGCTCGCTATTTAGTTTCGCTCCAGCACGCACGAAATTTGTGTAGTAAAGCCAAACCAAGCGCTGCTGTTCTGGCGTCAACTTTGATTTTTCAGGCGAGTTGTAGATCGCCTCAATCCTCTTAAACAAAGCTTCATTCTGGTAGATTTTGTCTGAGAATTCAGCGAGTTTTGGCTGCATTTCGCTTTCTACTTTCTGGAATTCGGGTGAACTCATTGTGCTCGACCATACGAAATAAACAGCCAAAACATCATTCAATCTGCGATCAACCCTTTCAAGCTCTGCAATCGTGTTTTCAAATGTTGGCGGCTCTGCGGAGTTAGCAACTTCCTCGATTCTCCGCAAAGCATCTGTCATTGCCTTTTCGATTGCTGGCTTGAAGTGTTCAACCTTGACCTTGTCGAAAGGTGGCACTCCACCGTAATTTCCTTTCCATTCCTCCAGAAGTGGATTCTTTTCCTCAAGAAATGCCGAGATTCTTTCACTAGAACTCATAAACCCAACACCCAAAATCGCAAAAATAATCAAGAGCTTTCTCATACGTGCCTCTTCGATCTGCTTTCTTCTAGGATTTTATACCATGAAAATTGCGGAACTAGCTAATCTGCTGCTGAAGAATCACAACAGTATTTGATTGCCTCGTAAAGAATGATTCCACAAGCTACAGCGACATTTAGGCTTTGGACATTGTTTCTCATAGGGATTTTGAAGATTTCCTGAATCTCTTCAAGTTCTTCTTTGCTCATGCCTTCTGCTTCCGAGCCGAAAACAATAAGACGCGGGACTTTCCAATCAATTTGTGTATAGCTTTTCGTTGCCTTGACATCGGCACAAGAAACTCTAAGTCCATTCTTTTTTGCCCAAGCCACAGCCTCGAAAAAATCAACCCTTTCCCATATCGGCAATCTCAAGCAAGCTCCCATAGAACCTCTGATGGCTTTGGGTGAAAAAGCATCCGCAGAACCTTTTGTTAAAATCACGCCTTCCACGTCAACCGCCTCGGCAGTCCGCAACACAGCTCCAAGATTGGAAGGATTGTTGATGCGATTAAGCATCAAAACCAAAGGAGTTACTTTTGACTTAATTTTTTGTGAGATTCTGTTTTCGATTAACTCCTTGCCACTCTCAGGTCTTTTGCAAATTACAACAATTCCCTGCGGAGTTTCCGTATCAGCAATTAGATTCATGACTTTTTCAGACACAATCACCAGCCTACGATTTTCTAACTCAAACAAAAAGCTTTTGATGCGTTCAGAAGTAGCTAGTTTCTCGGTAAGAAACACATTTACGACTTCTAGCCTTGACTTCAGAACTTCTTCAGCAAGTCTCAAACCTTCGACAAAAACACAATCTTTCTCTAAACCTTCCCGAACAGCTCGAGCAAATTTCACTTTTGGGTTCGATGCGCTGGTTATAATTTGCCTACTGAGTTTCATGAATTTTACAAAATTTTTGATAGTCGAATTTTAACCGAATCTTTTACTAACCAAAAAACATAAAAAGTTTTTGAAGTAATTGCCTACCCCGACGTAGGAAATTAAACTGTTGAGCAAACAAACTGCTGGAATTTTTCTCTTTTTTCCACAAACATTTCCAAATATAGCCGTTTAGGGGCTTCACAGGTTAGGAGTGGATGTTGATCGTATGAATCGTCTGAAGTGAGTGAAGGAGACGATTTCAGGAAATCAAACGTGGAAACAAACCTTTATTTACGACCGATATGGCAATCGAAGGTTTGATGAAGGAGAGACAACGACGATAGCTGGATGTGAGTGAGCGGTTTGCAATCCTATGGTTAATTCTTTGAACAACAGGTTCATGGATGGGCGAGGGTATGAGTATGATGAGGCAGGTAATCTCACAAGAGATGCACAAGGTAGGAGGTTTATTTACGATGGAGAGAACAAACAGGTAGAGGTAAAAGATGCATCAATTTGTTGGAAGGTATTACTATGATGGAGAAGGTCGGAGAGTGAAACACGTATAAATGCCCGATATACTCTTTGACGTTCTTCAAACAATTGTCCGAGAAGATGATTGTTAAGAGAAGAACTTTAATTCCCTGACGAAATTCAGTGCTTTGCGCATGTTTCCACCGAAAGACAGCAGAGTTCTTTTAGGATTTTACCCTTCCTTTATGGATAGCAAGTCGGATTATAATTGTGCGTAAATATCCCGAAAGAGAAAGTAAACCTGGATAGAGCAAGATAAAATCTGACAGGCTTGACCTAATTTGGCTCAACGTAGCGGACCCCATACTCCAGTTTGAAGTGATTAAAACTGGAAAATCACTCTTCTATGGAAATGTAGATGAGCTAAACAGCTATGAACTTAAAGCCAGGAAGAACTTCTATGACTATGCTATCTACCTCAAAAAACACAGGGAGTTTACCAAACATGGTTTATAGAAAGGAGAGCATAATAAACTTGAATGACAAGCGCTAGTAAATCCACGAATGTTGATTGAAAATCGGAATGCTTTTGAAGTTAATTACTTGGTAGGTGATAATTTAAGAGCATTGCATAAAATGGCAAAACTGGGTCAAATTTATTCCTACCCAGCCAACAGATGACTTAAAACTCATGTAAAGCGAATTTTAGAGTCTGATTCAAGCTAGGCTAATTTGCATAAATTATAGCGACTACTAGGCTATGCCCTTTAGCATTCCATGCCAGTAAAGTTGTGGCAAGATGTATCTTTTAAGCAGATACATCGAATATCGCTCTTTGCTTTGATCGAATGGAAATGTTTCCATTGGGTTCAAGTCGTAATCGAATTCCGCCAAAATTAACTTGCCGTAACCTGTAACCAAAGGGCAAGACGTATAGCCGTTGTAATTTGACGAAGGTTTGTTGCCTTTTATTACTCTTAGTAAATTTTCAACGAGAACCGGGGCTTGTTTGCGAATCGCCGCTCCTGTCTTTGAAGTTGGCAAACTACTGGCATCTCCCAAAGCAAAAATGTTTTCATAGCGGTTGTGTTGCAAGGTTGCTTTATCAACATCAACCCAGCCATCTTTGTTGCCGAGAGGGCTTTGTTTAAGAAAATCAGGAGCAGACATCGGCGGTGTTACGTGAATCATATCGTAACGTTCGATAAGTTCTTCTCCAGTTTCAACATGATGAAAGATGGCTTCCTTGGATGCAGGGCGGATTTCTGTGAGGTTGTATTTGAATATCGTTTCGATTTCTTTCTCTTGGCAATGTTTTGTCAAAGCTTCTGCATACTTCGGCACACCGAAAATTTTAGGCATGCCGCTGATAAATTTAACTTTGGCTTTGCTACGAATGCCTTTTTTGCGAAAGTAATCTTCGGCGAGATAGCAAATTTTCTGTGGTGCACCGGCACATTTAACTGGTGTGTTCGGCTGTGTAAAAATTGCGTTCCCGCCTCTGAAGTTACTTATAAACCGCCACGTTGAGTCAACCGTGTCGTAGGAGTAATTGCTACATACGCCATCTTTCGTAATTGCTTCAGGCAATCCCTTTACTTTATGCCAATCAATTTGAATACCCGGTGCAACGACTAGAAAATCATAACCAATATGCTTTCCTTCTTTTGTTACAACCGAGTTTTTCTCAGGTAAAAACTCTACTACAGCATCTTTGATCCACGTAACTCCTTCCGGAATGTAGTCCTTTTCGTCGCGCTGCGATTCTTCCTTCGGCACGATGCCACCACCAACCAGAGTCCAAAGCGGTTGGTAGTAGTGCTTTTCAGAAGGTTCTATGATCGTTATGTCTAAATCTTTACTCTTTCTGCGAAGTTGAGCGGCAACTGTGATGCCCGCAGTTCCACCGCCAACTATGACAACTTTAGTTTTCATAACTCATTCTCCTTTCTTTGAACTTCGTTATTGTGTGACCCGTCGCATCTTGAAGGCAAGATGCACCGAGTTCACTATACAAAAGATGATGGCCTCTATTGATTACTCAATCAACTAACACAAGCCGTATTGCTAGGGATTTCCACTTCTAGACCCGCACGAATCCAAGCCGTAGTGCCACCTGCGACATTGAAGACTTCCTTAAAGCCCGCTTTTTCAAGGATGCTTGTTCCAATGCTTGAACGGTAACCGCTTCCGCAAATAACGTAAGTCTTCTTTTCCTTGTCAAGCTGATCGAGTTTCTCAGGAAGTTCGTGAAGCGGAATGTTTATCGCTCTAGGCGCATGGCCGCTCAAATACTCATGAACACGGCGAACATCAACAAGCTGAACATCTGGATTTTCAGTTGCAACCTTTGCTTCCTGAACAGAAACTTGAGGAATACTCTTCTTTTCACCTTTGAAGTCATCAATCAAAATGTATCCGACCGCTGATTCGTGTCCAACTCTTGCAAGTCTCATGAAAGCTTCATCAACTTGCTCTTTGGTTTTAGCCACGATTACTATTGGCGTTCCTATCGGTATCAATGTCCCTGCCCATGAAGCGAATTGCCCGCCAAGACCAATGTTTATGGAGTTTGAAATGTGTCCTTCGCCATATTCAGCATTTGAACGAACATCCAAGATAGCTCCTTCAAATTTCATGACTTCTTCCGTATCCATCTGTTTCGGTCTAGGCAATTCTTCGAGTGACGGAGCGCCTTCGAGATTCCTAGCGGCTGATTTCGGGAAATACATTGGTATTTCCGGTTGATCGGCAGTAACCAGCTTGATGAATTCTTCTTTTGTCATCGGCTTGAGCGCATAATTAACCTTCTTTTGCTCTCCCAAGGTTGACCACGTCTCCTTTGCAAGAGATTTTCCGCAAAGGCTTCCCGCACCGTGTGCTGGATAGACTTCTGTATCATCGGGAAGCTGAAGAATCTTGTTGTGAAGCGAATCATAAAGCATCGAAGCCATTTGCTCAGCCGTGTAACCTTTTGAGCCGACTAAATCTGGTCTTCCAACATCGCCGATAAACAGCGTATCCCCTGTAAACATTTTCAGCGGAGCATCGGGATTTTCCGTATCTTGTGCCAGAACTGTGATAGCTTCAGGTGTGTGTCCGGGCGTTTCTAGGAATTTCAACTTGACTTTGCCGACCATCAATTCATCGCCATCTTTTACTTTCAAAGCTGGAAATTTTACGTCGGCACGGTACCCATAAACTATCTGCGCACCTGTTTTCTTTGCCAACTCCAAGTGCCCAGAAACGAAGTCCGCATGTGAATGCGTTTCGATGATGTATTTTATTTTTTGCCCATTCGCTTCTGCTTCGTCCAGATATTGCTGAACGTCACGTTGTGGGTCAATGACTGCTGCTTCGCCATCAGAACCGATGTAATACGAAGCATGTGACAGACATCCAAGATAAAACTGTTTGAAGTTCATAACCTTACCTCCTCTTTTATTTTCCGAAGAAAACTTCGTAATTTTTTAATAGTATGAAAATACCAACTCCCAAAACGAAGATAGCAAATCCTTTTTGTAGTTTGTTGGCGGCGATACGATGCGAAAGCAGTGTTCCGAAAATCGTTCCTATAACTGCCGATAGTGTAACGAGAATCGTTAACCCCCAAGCGAATTCCCCATAGCTTGCATGTCCTAAAAGTCCAGCGATGCAGTTTAGAAAGATAACGAAAAGCGATGTGCCTATCGCTTCTTTCATGCCAAGACCACCGAACATTACAAGAGCCGGGACAATCAAGAACCCGCCACCAACACCTAAAAATCCTGTTAAAATCCCGACTCCAAAACCTGCCAAAAACGCCTTCCAAGGATTTATCTTTTGCGGTGCAATCTCTTTTTCCTCGTCGGTCGCTACGCTTGGATTTGGTTTCCGATAAAGCATCAACAAGGAGATCAGCAGCATTAGCAACGCAAAGGTTACCATCAAGGCTGAGGGTGACAGAAGAACAGTCAAAGGTGCACCTATGAGCGCACCGATCATGCCTGCCACGCCGAAAATCAAACCGGTTTTCAGTTTTACCGTTCCACGTTGGTAATGCAAAACTGAGCCTATGAAACTTGTTGAACCAACGACTGCAAGCGACATACCTACCGCCTCATGCACGCCAACGCCGAGCACGTAAACCAACACAGGAACGGTAATAATCGAACCGCCACCACCGATAAGACCGAGCGACAGGCCAATTAGCCCACTCAAAATCATGCCTAAGACGACAGGCGAGATCATAATTCTTAAGATTTATGCCCGTTTGCAATAACACAAACTGCATTGTTCGTTTTGTTCCAAGGCATTTTCGCAAGTAGCATTCCCATTGCGCAGGTGTCCGTTATCGCCGCAAACATTAGACCCAATCCGACAAACGCCGATAGTCCAATGAAATACGGGTGAATAAGTAGCGACAAAACTACACCCGCAAACACCAAAAAGCCAGCTACAAAGCGCACCTGTCTTTCCAGAGACCAGCCGGCTTTAGCGTCTTTTTCGATTTCAAATCCTGCGGCTTTCCATGCTTCAAAACCACCGCGCACATTTCGCACGTCGGAAAATCCAAGTGCCATTAGCTTCTTTTGTGCTTCCGCTGCGCGTCTACCTGTCCGACAAATCACATAAACCTTTCGGTCGCGTGGGATCTCAGTGTAGCGCTTCTCGATGTCACCGAGCGGAACGAGTTTCGCACCCGGCACGCGCCCACCTGCGAACTCTGCATATTCACGCACGTCTATCAAAATCGCATCGCCTTTTGATAAACATTCCTTTAATTCTTTCACATCGCATTCGATTAAGTTCGTTCTCTCCATCATGAGTTTCTACCTCTCTTACAAAATTTGCTAGAATTACAGTGTAGCTTTCATGCAAATATAACTATACAGTAATATAGTTATGAAGTCAAGTGAAAAAAAAGCGAAGGCGAAGAAAAAGGTTGAGATGAGCGATGAAGTGTTGGAAATGATAGCTGATCGTTTTCGTCTGCTATCTGATCCGATGCGTTTAAGGATTCTTCACACGCTTGGCGATGAAGAGATGAGCGTTACGGAGTTGGTTAAAGCAACGGGTGCAGGACAGGCGAATATATCGAAGCACTTAAGCGTATTGCTCAATGCTGGAGTTGTTTCGCGTCGCAAAGAAGGTTTGAATAGTTTTTATCGCGTATCGGACGAGACTATTTTTGAATTATGCGATGCGGTTTGCTCGCATCTTGTCAAACAGCTAGAAATGCGTCGGAGTGTTTTGGAGAAACTTAAACCTCTAAAGTGAGTTCTTCAGGTTTTTAATTTGCGCTCTCGTGGGTTTAGTTTGTATTTGCTTCTGGAGTTTCAAGGCTTATTAGTTTTCGAGCCAGATTCAGGGCTTCTTCGAGAGTGGTTATTTCGCCATCTAATTGTTTTTCATAAACAGCATTGAGTATTTTCCCAAAAGTCGGAGATGGTTTAAGTCCGAGTTCTATTAAGTGTCTGCCCATTAGGATAGGCTTAGGTGCTTGGTCGCGAACTTGGAGTTCTTGAGCCTTTTGGATGAACCATTCTTGAGCTTCTGCGGTGAATTTTGGTGGTTCGTTTGGAAGGTTGCGACCAAGGCAATCAGCTCTTGCAACTCTGTAAAGCAAATCCATTTCCACTTTTCTTGCAAGACGACGGAAAGCGCCATCTCCTAGCCGATCTCGCACCTTATGAAATTCGCCGGGCTTAAGGTGATAACGAACAAGCTGAATCACTTGTTCACGAACGGGAAAACCTTCGAGCGTGTGAATGTTCAGTTTGTCTAAAAATTTTTCCGATAGCTTTGCTCCCAGTTCATCGTGTCCATAAGAACGCCATCTGCCTTCGATGAATTCAGTGGTTTGCGGTTTTCCTAAATCATGACACAAGGCGGCGAGCATTACGGTTACTTTTTTCGGATAAGGCAAATCATCAATTAGTTTTCTTGCTTCGTCTATTACCAAAAGCGTATGAGTCCAGACGTCTCCTTCTGGATGCCATTCAGGGTCTTGTGGGCATCCGATAAGTGCTTCTAATTCGGGAAAAAGTTTTTTCAGAACATCGAGCTTTCTCATCCATTCCAAGCCGATCGAAGGTTTTTTGGCGAGAAGCAGGAGTTTTTCCATCTCGCCCCAGATTCTTTCGGCGGGTAGATCGGAAAGATCAATTTGCTTGCAAAGTTCGGCGGTTTCGGGAGCGATTTCAAACTCAAAACGCGCCGCAAATTGGCAAGCTCGTAAAACTCTTAGTGAATCTTCAACGAAAGTTTCATCGTTGATGTGCCGAATTTGACGCTTTTTTATGCTTTCAATTCCACCGACGACGTCAATTATTTCGCTCGTTAAAGGGTCTTTCAGGATTGCATTCATCGTGAAATCTCGCCTTTTACAGGCTTCCTCGTAGGACATGAAAGGATCGCCTTCAACCAAGAATCCACGATGCCCTTTAGCCACTTTGCGCTCGCGTCTTGGCAAACTTACGTCAAGGTCTTCACCGACTTTGTAAACCTGAAAACTTCTGCCAACTGCTGAAACTTCCTGTATCCCCAGAACTTCTTGAGAAAATTCTCTCAAAATCTGATAAAGTCTCTCTGAATCTATCCCGTAAACTTCCAAATCGAAGTCTTTTCTTTGCTCGAATTCTTTTTTGCCCAATACAGAAGCGATTATTTCATCGCGCACTCGTCCGCCGACCAAAAGGGCGCGTCCGCCTTCTTGACGAATCAACTCGGCGATGCGAATGATTTTTTCAGGGTAATTCATTTTTCTTTTAGACGTTTTCTCAAGTATTCTCCAAGCTGTGAGACATTGATTCTGTCTTGCTCCCATGTATCTCGGTCGCGCACGGTTACGGCATTATCTTCAAGCGATTGGTGATCAACGGTAACACAAAACGGCGTGCCGATTTCGTCCTGTCGCGCATAAAGTTTCCCGATGCCTGCTGTATCGTCATAGACCGTGCGAAAATCTTTCATCAAGTCTTTCTTTATGGCTTTAGCCATCGAGACAATTTCGGGTTTGTTTTTAGCAAGCGGTAAAACCGCAACCTTTATCGGAGCAAGAGAAGCTTTCAGCTTCAGTATGACTCTTTTTTCGCCTCTTTCACTCATCTTTTCAGAATAAGCATCCATCATCACTGCCAAAACCGTTCGATTGACGCCAGCCGCAGGTTCAATGCAGTAAGGATAAAATCTCTCTTGTGTCACCGGATCGAAGTATGACAAATCTTCTGTTGAATCAGGATTTATGCGGTTTCCGTGTTCGTCAACTGCCTTTTTCGAGTGTTGTCTGAGATCGTAATCGGTGCGATTTGCAATTCCCATGAGTTCGTCAAATTGCGCCTTCTCGTCGGGACGTTCAGGGAAAAAGCGATAAAGAATATCAACGCATCTGACGGCGTAATGCGCTAGTTCATCTGGCGTTTGCTCATGAAGTTTCAGGTTTTTTTCGCTGATTCCCAAATCTTTGAACCACTGAAGAAAAGCGTCAATCCATTCTTGGTGTATCTTTGCGGCATCTTTTGGATGGCAGAAATACTCCATTTCCATTTGCTCAAACTCTCTGGTTCGGAAAATGAAATTTCCGGGAGTCACTTCGTTTCGGAATGATTTACCAATCTGAGCAATACCGAAAGGAAGTTTTCTTCTGGTGGTATCCAGAACATTTTTGAAGTTTATGAAAATTCCTTGCGCAGTTTCTGGACGAAGATATACAAGAGCTGAAGGATCGTCTTCAGCGGAAACTGCGCCAACTGTTGTTTTGAACATAAGGTTGAACTGTCTTGGCTCCGTGAGATCGCATTCTTTACCTTTCCCAACGCAGGTTGAGCTTTCTCTAGGGCAATGGTATTCGTGGAGTTTATCGTATCGGAATCTGCCTTTACAGGTTCGGCAGTCAACGAGCGGATCGTTGAACGTTGCTTCGTGCCCGCTGTATTTCCAAACGAGACGATTTTGGATAATACAGGTGTCTATTCCCTCGATGTCATCACGCTCATGAACAAGCCAGCGCCACCATGCGTTTTTAATGTTGTTTGCAAGCTCAACTCCGAGCGGACCGAAGTCCCAAGCGCTACTTAATCCGCCATATATCTCCGATGCTGGAAAAACAAATCCTCTGCGTTTTGACAAATTGACAATCGTTTCAATGCTAGGTGCCGACATAAAGTTTAGATTTTACAACAAAAATCCCTGCATAACTAATGAGAGTAAAAAGCTAACGACAAATCTCAGTGAACCGCAATGCAAATGGCTACCATAATTCATCTTGAACGAAGGCATAAAGTAAGGGAAAATCATCTTTTACTATTTGCCATTAGTCGCTTGCTAAAAATGAAAAAAATAGAAAACGTTGCAATAGTTGTAAAACCGGGAAGTGAAGAGGCTTTGCAAACGGCTCTTAAGCTTTCAGAGTGGCTCAAGGGGAATCAAATCAATCCAATTGGCGAGCCATTTCAAAGGGACGAAGTAAGAACTTTCAGTTCCGATGAAACGCAAGAGATTCGTGAAAATGCTGATTTGATAGTTGTTTTAGGCGGTGATGGCACTATCCTTTCGACAGCGAGAATTCTTGGTAGTAGAGAGATCCCAGTTCTTGGAATCAATTACGGGAGTTTAGGTTATCTTACAGAATTTCGTATCGAAGAGATGTTTTCGGCTTTAGAAGCGGTTCTGTCGGGAAATTATGAGATTGACCGACGCATGATGCTCGATGTTTCGGTTGGAAAGAGTGAAAGCCAAAGTGGTGATTTTGAAATCCAGAAAACAAAAGAAGCCGTAGTGATCGGCAGGGTATTGAATGATGTTGTTATTCATAAATCTGCCCTAGCCAGAATCATCGAAATAGAAGTTTCCTTAGATGAGTTTTTCGTTAACGATTTTCGGGCTGATGGTTTGATAGTTGCGACGCCTACTGGCTCGACGGCTTACAATCTTTCAGCTGGTGGGCCAATAGTTTACCCTTCGATGCACGCAATAATCTTGACTCCGATATGCCCTTTTACTTTGACAAATCGCCCTATCGTTATTCCCGACACCTCAGAAATCAGCCTTCGTCTGCTGAATGCCGATAAAGATGTAATCCTAACGTTAGATGGACAAGTTGGTTATCAGGTTAAATCGGGTGATACGATTTACATACGCAAAAGCGAAATAGGTTTTAATCTGATTCAACCAATGAACAGAAATTACTTCGATGTTTTGCGTAACAAATTAAGTTGGGGAAGATGAGCGCGCAAGATACGCTTTATCAGCTCTTTCTAGCCTTTAGTCTCTGCTATCTTCTCGGCTTTTTCTTCTACTTCTTTTTGGAAGATAGCATCAAAGATGCCTTTTTGACCGCTGTATTCAAGATAGTGTCTGTAGAAAACTGTTATAAGCGCCGCAACGGGTATTGATAAAAAAACTCCCGGAATGCCTGCTAGTTTTTCGCCGATTAAGATTGATAGAATAATCACCATCGGATGCAAATGAATACCGCCACGCACGATTTTTGGATAAGTCACGTAATCGTGTAGAATTCTGAGAATAATCAAGAAGATTGCGACCGAAAAAGCGGTTTTTCCTGAAATTGTAATTCCTGCAACAAGAGTAGCTATAATGCCAACTGTCAAAGGACCTATCAGCGGTATGAATTCCAAAATACCAGCCAAGATGCCGAGCAGAAGGGTATAGTTTAATCCGAGGGCATAAAACCCGATTGTGCAAACTATTCCGATGAATATGCAGGAAACAAGCTGTGCCCGAATATATGCCGAAAGAGTTCGGTTCATATCTTCCAGAATTAACTCAACTCTGTTTCGCCATCTTCCTGAAGGAAAGGCGCGCAAAATCCATATCCTAAACATTGCGGCGTCTTTGAGAAAGAAGAAAGAAAAAATCGGAACCAAAACAAACCACGGCAGGTAGGAGATGGTGTTTATTGCAATATTTCCTACGGAGGTTGTAATTGTCTGAGCTAAGCTTGATGCAAACTCGTTTATTTTCTTGCTGATTTCGATTTGAATTTCGCTCGGCAGGCCATAGCTTTCGTAGCGAGCGTTGATTTCTTCAATTCTTTCGCGTAAAGAGTTAGCATGAAACGGAATTTGTGATGCAAATATGCGAGCTTGTTCTGTTACTCTAGGCGCAAGATACGAAATTGCGATGGTCAAAACAGAAAAGAATAAAACATAGACAATTCCAATAGCCAAAACTCTCGGCATGAATTTTCCTAAGTTTCGGCTTTCAAAAAAGTCGGTTATGTAGCTTACCAAAGGCTGAAGTAAGTATGCAAAGAAAACAGAGAGAATCAGCAAGAAAAACAATGATTGCAGCGAAAGAATGATATTTACTAAAAAACTTGCTAAATACCACGAAACGAATACAACCAGAACGATTCTAACGATTGCACGGTTTGAAGGCGTTGAAGGATCAAGAAAAATTCTTCTTGCGGTGTGTTTTAGTTCTTTTTTTTCGATCATATTGGCTTCGGTATTATTGCTTATCCACTTTTCTGAGTTGTTTCAATAAGAGATCGGCGTATTTTTTTGGCTCAGCAACATTTTTCAACACAATCTTCCCTGCATCTTCGCTTGCATTGTCAATAGTAATGTCCCCGTAGCCAAGAATTCTTTGAATTAGGTTCATGGAAACTGAAACATCTTGAATTGAACGTAGCGGAATGTTTCGAGACTGTTGAAAGAAAAAGCCTTCGTCAATCTCAATTTTTGAGTCTGTAAGGGTGTATTTGATCAAGTTTCGTTTGATGTGGAAGTATGCAGGAATCAAAAGCAAAGATAGACCTAGTAGAACGTAAATCAATGCCGGAATATCGAATCCGAAGAATTGGCTGATAAAGTAAAGCAAGAAAACAACCAAAAAACCACCAACCACTGCCAGAGCATAGCCTATCTTCACAAAAATCATCGTCGGACGAATCGAAAAAATTTGTTTTTCTTCGTCTATATCCCTTTGTGGAGATTTAACAATCGTTTCTTCTTCTTTCTCCAAAAGCATGCCACACTTCTGGCAATAAAAAGCTCCGTCCGCATTTTTGGCTCCACAGGCTTGACAAAACATAATCAAACACTCCTTGAAATCAAAACTTTTCAATCCTTATTCTACCTTATTCTAGCACTTGCCGAGGTTGCCGACTATTTTTTATAAAAGACGCGACAACCTCAGTAAAGTCAACGGGTTTTTCTTCTTGAGGAATATGACCGCAGTTTTTGAATATGACAAGTTTTGAGTGCAAGATGGAATCATAGAGTTTATAGGCATTTCGGATATTGACGACTTTGTCATCTTCGCCCCAAATTATCAAAGTCGGATGAGGAATTAAATGAGCGTCTTGCTGGATTCTTTCTGCATTCCATTTTCTAGCGGTTGCAAGTGTTGCTGTATGTGCATCTTTTGATTTCAACGGGATTCTAATCCTGTTAACTCTCTCTGCGGTGATCAAATCATGGTTAGCAGGAGCGATAGATGTTCGCATTCGGTGTTTGATAAAAGGCTTTGCATCGAGCAAGATTGCGGTAGCAATCTCGCCAAGCATAGGCACTTGAGCTATTTTCATTAGCGGATGAGATAGCGGCTCATTGTTGCAAACTGTTCCTACTAAAACCAGTTTTTCGACTCTTTCCGGATAGTCCAAGGCAAGCGAAGCGGCAACGGCGCCGCCGTATGAACTGCCTACAACTGTTGCCTTTCCGATTCCCAGACGGTTCATGAATCTAACAATCATTCTCGCTTGTGACTCGATCGTGTATTCAAACCATGAAGGCTTCTCTGAGAAACCAAATCCAACCATGTCAATTGCGATGACATTGAAACCTTTTTCGGCGAGCATCGGCGCAACTGTTTTCCATACAAGAGTTGATGAACCGTAGCCATGAATTAGCAAAATGGTTTGACTGTGATTTTCGCCAAATTGTTGATAGTGAATTTTGATGCCGTCAACTTCTACGAAATTTGAATTTTCCCGATGATGAACAAACTTTTGCACTTTCTCCCAATCAATGCTTTCTTCTCTTGAAAGCATTTTCCATGCAATCAGTCCAACTCCAACACCAACTCCGAGCCACAAAAATTTCGTTTTTTTCATACGACAAATTCTATCCCAAAACAATCTTTGGTTGAATAACGCCTGATGAAATCTCTCCGATTGCTACTAGATTTTTTTGCGCATCCAGCATACAGACGAATTGTCCATCGGCAAAGTCTTCTTTTGTGTTGAGTTTCAAAATAGCTCCGTTTTTAGCTCTTTTGACGCCGAAATCATCTAGAACGATTTGCGGAAAGTCCGAAAGACATTCATTCATAGGAAGCAAAAAGTCATTCGGTTGGTTTTGACTGAGTGCTTCTTCTAGCTTTTCTAGCGTGACTGCCCGCGACAAATCGAATTTGCCAACTCTGATGCGTCTTAATGCCGATAGATGAGCACCGATACCTAGTTTCCTTCCAATATCTTCTGCAAGCGTTCTTACATAAGTTCCAGAAGAACAAACTATTCTAACGGCGATGCTTTTTTCTTTGATTTCCAGCAGTTCTATCTCATAAATTTTAATCTTCACGGGCTTTCTTTCGATTTCTATTTGTTTTCTTGCAAGTTCATAAAGTTTCTTTCCCTTGATCTTTTTTGCCGAAAACATTGGCGGGATTTGTTCGATCTCGCCTAAGAATTCACTCAAAACTTTTTGAATTTTTTTTGCGTCGAGTCTGAAACCATCGGATCGAGTATTTTCTTTGATTTTGCCCGTTTTATCGCCTGTGTCTGTTTCAAAGCCGAATGTAATTTCTGCGACGTATTCTTTTTCGTATTTGCCCAAAAACTGTGCAAGACGTGTAGCTTTCCCGACAAGAAGTAGCAACACTCCAGTTGCGAAAGGGTCAAGCGTTCCTGTGTGTCCGATTTTATGCGTTTTCAGTATCTTTCTGCACTTTGCGACTACATCATGCGAAGTCCAATCTTCGGGTTTATCTATGACCAAAACACCGTTCATCAAAGCAGAGTTTAAGGTGAAATGAATTGGTTGCAAAACCCGATGAAGGGATTTTGGAATTTCTAGAATTTCAGCTCGATCCGATAGAATTAGTCTTCGGATTCGAGAAATGAGTGAGATTGAGAAACAAATCTTCAAGTATTCTTTGCGACTTCTCGCACGGCGCGCCTATACTATTGCAGAAATGCATCAAAAATTGCTGGAAAAGGACTGGACTGATAAGGATGCAGTCAACAAAGTCCTTGAAAAGCTTATCGAATTAGGTTTTTTGAATGACGAAAAATTTGCTGAAGAGTTTATTGGTTCAAAGTTAAGGCTTAAGCCTGTTGGTAAAAGGCTTTTGCGTCAAAATCTTCGGGAAAAGCAGGTTGCTGAAGACATAATAAAAAATGTCCTTGAGGAAATTGATGAAAAGGAGCTTATCGAAAAGTCTCTCCAAAAGAGATTGAGAGCAAAAGGACAACCTAAAACTATCAAAGAGTTGAGAAATCTTCAAAGTTATTTGATAAGTCAAGGTTTCGATCCTGAACTCGTCTATGAAACAATCCGCAAACTTTCCAGGTCTTTTGAAGACTACGAGCAAGATTTTTGAATTAATCTGATAACGTTCGAGAAATTCCCGAAAATTTTGAGGGTTTCGTCTAATCTCTGCGTCTTTTGTGGTTTGAATCTAAAAACGGTGTCACGTTGGAGTTTCGAGGCGATTGCAAATAGTCTGTAAATTTACAGAAAACTAGAACTTGCTTTTTTCTTCAAAAAAGGTTAAAAAATTACCTGTCTTTTGTTTTTTCTTCGACGAAAAGTTAATTCACAACACTATTTTTGAGCTGAAATTACAGGGAGTTGAATGGATGAAGATTCTTGGAAGTTTAACTCTTTTAGTTTGTTTTGCTGGGTTGACTGGTTTAAGTTTTGGGCAGGTTTTTACGAGGCCGCGCATCGTGCCAGTTCAAAATCCTTCTGTTAAACCTTCTATTATAGTTTCTCAAGATTCTCCCAGTGAAGATGCAAAATCATCTGAAAATCGGACATCAAATCGCCCGCCTTTTCTTCAAGATATAGTAATTGTAAACCAAAAAACTCAACCACTTGTGCAAAAAACATCGAGCGTAAGCCCTTCGGTGAAAGCGGGTTCGGTTGAAGTTCTCCCGAAGAATTCAATTTATGGACTCCAAACAACGCAGCTTCTTCTAAATTCCATAAGATCGAAATTGGGGATTCCATATCGCTACGGAGCCGATGGCCCAAATTACTACGATTGTTCAGGTTTCATCTGGAGTGTTTTTCGAGATGCAGGTATTGATTTTGAAAGAACAAGCGCAAAAACACTGTGGGAAATGTCTGAGCCTGTTCCTGAGAGCGAAAAATACAAATTCGGAACTTTAGTATTTTTTAATCGTCTCGGTCATGTGGGCATCGTAGCTGATGAGAACGGTTTTTATCATGCATCGAGATCAAAGGGAATAGTTTATTCTCGCTTCGATAGTTACTGGAGAAAAAGAATAGTTGGGTTTAGACGCTTGAAAACTTTTCAAACGTCCAAACCACAACTTGATAACACAAACAGAGAGATTCAGAGAGAGACTTTAAGGGAAAACAAAATTATTATCCGCTGAACACTCATTTCTGTTCAGCTTTTGGCTTGATTGCCTCGATTTGCAAGGAAACCTTCACTTCATCTCCGATCATTGGTGTTCCGTTTGGTAAATTGCCGCCGTAGTTTATCCCGAAATCGCGGCGGTTTATGACGGTTTCAGCAGCAACTCCCATTCTACCGCCACTTCTCGGATCGTTCGCTATGAAACCTGTAATCTCAAACGGGAATGAAATTTGTTTAGTGACGCCTTTTATTGTCAAATCTCCAGTGATTATGTATCCGTTGCCTTTCTTTTCTACCTTTGTGCTTTTGAAGGTAAGCTGTGGGTATTTTTCTACTTCAAAAAAGTCAGCACTACGAAGATGATTATCTCTGGCCGCGACGCCTGTATCAATGCTCGCAACTGCGGCAGAAAATTCGACGGAAGATTTGGTTATATCCTTTTCGTCGTAGTTAATCGTTCCAGTGAAATCTCGAAAGTATCCGGAAACATCAATCAAGCCAAGATGTTTGACGCGAAAGCCGATAAAGCTATGGGCTTTATCGAAAGCGTATGTTCCGGCAGTTGGCATTCCCTCATTTTCTATCGCCGGTTTGGCTTTTGTAGAGTCTTTGGTGAATAAAAGAACAGAAAGCATCATTAGGAAAACAAAGCCCAAAATTTTCTTCATAGCTATTTTCCTCCTATTTTGTGGTTTGATTACATTCTAACCTTTCCATCGGGCAAAATCTACTTTTATCACCTTCTCTTCAGCCGGTAGCAGATTAGTAAATATCACCAGCAGAGTCATCGTATTGTTGGGAACGTCTTTGGGGTTTTTGAGGCTTTTCGGTTTTTCGTGGAGTTTGGTTGGGAGTGTTGCTTGATTTTGAAGATGGGACGCTTATCAGCTTCACGGTTACTGTGAAATGTCCACCGTTATTGGCAGGTAAGTTGTCGTTGATGCAAAATTCTAGCTTTCCGGTTTCGTCGGGGAAATTTTGCCAGTATGCAGGAGAGGTAGGAATTGGTTGCATATTTGAAACCCGACCATCAGCATATCTGGTTCGCATCAGCAAGGCACCGGCTGGATATTCTGGATATATTCTGCGATGCTTTGTTTTCTCATCTTTCAGCCCAAGGTAAGACACACCGTTTTTAATGCCTGCTAAGTCAACGAGTCCATTGACCGTTGTCATGTATTGTTGGTTGCCGACTACATCAATATCTGAAAGTTGCCATCCGCTATCTGCGTAAACTGTGAATTTGCCGAGTTTAGTAGGTGCAAGCGGCGGTGTGAATGAAGCAACAGGTGTTGGGCTTTGAGTTGGAGAGAGACGCGATGATGTGTTTGTAATATCAATGTTTTGGCTTTTCGTATTGCTGTCGCTTAATTCGACTGTTTCTGCATTGGAGTTTGAATTGTTTTCCTCAGGAAGGCTCATAATAGCAAAGTAAACTATCAAAACTCCTCCGAGCACGGTTAGGAATAACAAGGCAAATATACCGATCAATATGTGAAGAATCTTTGATTTAGGTTTCGGGGCAGGCATAGCTTGGTAACTTATTGCTTGAGTTACTTGAGCTGGTGCGCTTTCGCTTATTGTGGGTCCGGGCAAGGACTGAGCTGAAGAACTCAAAGGTGTGCCGCACTCAAGGCAAAAATTCATTTCGTCGGGATTTTGATTGCCACAAGACTTGCAGAATTTCATAGCAAACAAAAGTCTATGACAGGAAGACCCGTTTTGCAAGGTTTTTTATCCAAATGGCCGAAGTGAAGAAAAACAAGATTCATGTTAAAATTTGCATTTCTACGTAAATCCTGATGGAGGAGAGAAATTTTATGCCCGTAAGTCCTGAGCTTTTGGAAGTTTTGAGATGTCCGAAATGCAAATCGAAAGTTGAGCTTAAGTCCGATGGTAGCGGTTTGAAGTGCTTGAATCCCGAATGCCGATTGGTTTATCCGATCAAAGACGGTATTCCCGTGATGCTGATAGAAGAAGCAAAGGTTGAAGAATGATTGATTGGTCAAAGGTTCAAAAAATCCTTATCGTTAAACTTCGCTCTATTGGCGATACGGTCTTGGCTACACCTTCTTTAATTGTCTTGAGGCGTTTTTTACCCGATGCCAAAATTGATATTCTTCTCGAAGATCGGATAGCGCCGATTTTGCAAGGCTTTGAATTTGTTAATGAAGTTATCACCGTAAATGGCAACAGTCTTGCTTCCAAACTGAGAGTAGCACTGAAGATAAGGCGCGTTGGTTACGACGTTGCATTTAATCTTCATGGCGGCACTACTGCTACATTCTTTGTCGCTGCATCTGGAGCGAAACATCGAGTTGGCTACAAGGAACTTCAGTATAGTTTCATATACAATCACTTGCTTTCTTCTGCCGCGGATTTTTGGGGCCGAGACTGCACTCATTCCGCCGAACAGCAACTTGCCTTGCTGGGATTTGTGGGTGTGCCTGTTGAAGATAGACCGCTGAGTCAACTAGCAGTGCAAGATGGAGCGAGAAAAACACTCTTTGAGAAGATTTCCAAAGTTTTTGATTTCAGCAGGCACATAGCCTTGATTCATCCGTCGGCTACGCTTGAGACAAAAAAATGGCCCATTGGAAACTTTGCACGTTTAGCGGAGTTTCTTTATGAAATCGGCTTACAACCGATAGCGGTTGGGTCGAGGGAAGACGAAGAATTACTCAAACGCTTGTGTGAGGCTTGTCGGATTCCTTTGATTACTACATCTGAGCTAACACTTCCTGAAACCGTAGCTTTAGCGAAAGAAGCTGTTATATTTGTTGGGAACGATTCAGGGATAGCACACATTGCGGCGGCGATGCAGACGCCTTTGGTAGTGATTTTTGGTTCTTCAAATATCAACCATTGGCGCCCATGGACAAATGCACCTCATGAGATAGTCCACAAAAATATGCCCTGCCAGCCTTGTCCGGGTTATGTCTGCAAAGAATTCGATAAGCCCCGATGCATTCTAGAAATCGAAGTCAAAGAAGTCATGGAAGCAGTTGAAAGAGTCCTTTTCAAGGCATATAGGAGTTTTATTTTCAGCCAAAAGATTGGGCCGGGCTTGTGATAGGCGAAATCCTCAGGCAAGACAGCATAGATAGGTGGTGAAGTAAACATTGATGAAGCACCTCAGTAATAAGGATAGGGTAAACTTAGCTCAGAAAACTTCTCCTGCGGTATTTTGACTTTCAACAGAATCGGGTGGTTTGTTATGGGAGGCATTTTTTGTTTTTTCATGCAAATTATACAACTCCAAAGCACATGAGAAAAGACCTATCACGTTTTCAGCATCTTCTGCTGTTAACAATATACTTTCATCGTCATTTTCAACTTTATTGAGATAAATATCAATAAAAAAGACACAAGCTTTGATCCCTTTTTCTGCGGTGACACAAGCTTTGATCCCTTTTTCTGCGATTTCTTTAATTTTTTCTAGTTCCTGGTTTAGACTTTTTTCATTTTTCAGCTTCTTTAGCACCTCGATGGGATTTTGATTTTTGTTAAGTTCACTGTAGACTTGCTTCAGATGCTGATTCTGTGTGCTTAGGGTAAATTTCTCATTCAAAACTTCAGAATTTAAGCGAAGCAGCAAGTCTTTGGTTTCTTTCTTGAAATGTCGAATGTTTACTTGTTTTACGCTAATGCGTCTCTCAATCATATCCCATAATTTTCCGTCCACAGCATCTCGCATTCTTTCTTGTCTTACGTTGCGAAAGGCAATTAGACATGTTTTGAGATTCTCCAACATTGTGTCAATGTCTCTCAAAGCTAGTGCCACAAGTCGTTTCAAATGGGCCTTACTAAAAGAACAAGTTCCTTTGATTGTGTTATCTCCAGTTGGAATGATGGTTTTTATAAGTTGCTTGGTGTTTTCTTTGTATTCTTCGGCAAAGGAGTGGTAATAATCGGCCTTGTGACGATGCATTTCCAAAACCACAAAAGCTTCCAGAAGCTTTTTTATTTTGTCATTTTTGCAGGGCTTGAGATCCCCTATATCTTTACCTGTAAAGGGAACGAGGAATACAAACAAGTCTTTAATAGTGGTTTTAGTTTGTATAAATCGCAGATAACCTATCTCACCTTCTGCCGTTTGTTCAAGTGGTTCTATTAGTGACTCAATAAATTCTATTAGGTCTTCGATGATATTTTTTAGTTCTTCGATGATATTTTCTGGTAGTTTTTCGGATTGATTAAATTTGGACAGAGTAGATTCTATTTTTCTTAGTTCTTCTTTTAGTTCTTCTTTTGGTCCTTCGCATTGCTTACTTGGCGATTTTGATTCTGGTTGTGTAACACTATCTTCATCTTTCGATAACAATTTTCTTAGTCGCTTAATCAATTTTTTTAGTCGCTTAATATCTTCATCTTTCAGTTTAGATAACAATTCGCCTAGTCGCCTAATAAAATTTGTCAGTTGGTCTTTTAGCTGATCTAGCCGATTTTTGGTTAGCAGTTTTTTAATGTTTATTAGTTGTTCTTTAGTATTTTCTATCAAAGATTCTTCAACTTTATTAATTAGCTGATTCAATCTATACCGGGGGTGGAATTTTTGAAGAAGTGGTTTTGTTGTTTGCAAGACTAATCGAATCAGCCAACCGATAAGATTCATAGGCCAAGGGTCATCTTTGAACCAAGAAAAACTCTCACTTAGTAAGCTTTCATAAGCTTTCTGGGTAAGTAACCAAGTCCTTACTCCAGAGATAAGCAGATTGCTAGAACCATATTTGCTAGAACAACATTCGTTTTTATCTGAATTTGTCTGATTATAAAAAGCTAATGCATCATCAATTTTTTCTGACAACTTGCATGATATTTTGACAAGAGTATCTGAGAACATCTTGTCACAACAGCATTCATTTTTTCCATCGGTGCCCGAACTGTTTTCCTGATTTTGTTGAGTGTCTTTTTTTTCGTCGGTGCCCGAACTGTTTTCCTGATTTTGTTGAGTGTCTTTTTTTTCGTCGGTGCCCGAACTGTTTCCCTGATTTTGTTGAGTGTCTTTGGATTCTTTTTTAAAGCAGAAAGTAAGCTTTAATGATAAAAATTTACCCATGTGTTTGTTAGTCATTGCTTTTATCTTACCAAGAATGCTGTTACATAGGAATTAGCTCTTCTCATAAATGGATTATCAGTGTAGAACGCAATCCATCTTGCTTATTCGTTTCGCTCTGTTTCTGAACTTGTATCATTATCACTATCACTATCACTATCACTATCATCATTAGCAGGACGTTTAAGAGTAGTACTCTTAGGTATAAGGTCTGCTATTGTATACATCCGGAGTGTAGGCTGATTTAATGGTGGTCCTGCTACCAGAAGGTGTGCAAGTAATAGCTTTGTGTGATTCTCTAAGATAGTGCCGATTAGGGACATCGCAATTTCATCAAGAGCTCTCCGAACCTCTTCAGATGCATACTGCAGCGATTTCGGTCGGATTTTGATCCGGCTGCTGCGTTTTGCTATCAAGAAGGTGCGGATCATCTCTAATGGCACATCCTGTAGTATCTTCCAGTAGCGATACCGTTCAGGTTGACGCTTGTTGAGTTCAAGAAAGACCTTTTCCAGGTGGGTATTTCGTAATCGCCGAATCAGGTGAATCGTGTAGAGTTGGGCCAATAGTTCGTGGAGTTCCGAAGTCCCCTGCTCGGGATGTTCCCACAGGTTGCCGTTGGAGTCGATGCCCAGATGCGCGGTGGCGTGCGCCGTCTCGTGCATCTCGGTGATGGTGTAGAGGTCTTCGTAGATGTCTTTCTTGGAACGCCGCAAGGGTGTTGCAAGTTCATCAGCGACCAATTCAATCATGGGTGGATAGAGCGTTATTTTTCGCTCGTAGAAGTTGTATTCACCCAGTACCCCTTCGATCTCTATCACCCGGAAGCGCACGCCCCGTTCGCGCAACTTGGGCAGGAACTTTTCCGTCGCTTCTTCCAGCAAATGGCGAGATTTTTGGAATTCTTCTTCCAGGCGCGCAAGGCGCTCGGCGATTTCGTGCCATTGCCCTTGCAAGTCCTGGGGCAAAGGTTCTCCCGGTTCAACAGGACGCCCTTCACGCCGACGCTCCGCCTCCCGGAGGATTTCCTCCTGCCGGCGCTTGAGGTCGGAAACTTCATCGCGGACACGGTCAAACTGCTCCTCTATGCGCAGGAGTTCGTCCCAGTCGGGCCGGCGCTCCCCGGAGGCTTGTTCGGAGACCGGGCGGCCCTGGCGGTCGGTAGCGAAGGCATCCAGGTAGCGAAAGCGCAGGACGTTTTGCTCCTCGTAGATCACGCTTTGCTCGACCCGCAACGACATCAGTCCTTCAAAGTCATGGCGGGCAAAGTGCCACCTCGGGCTCCCCCACCAGCGTCCCATCGTGGCGATCAGCCACTCGGCTTCCTCACGTCGTTCTAACAAATGAGCCAACTTCCACCACATCTCGTGACATTCAGGGCAGCGATGGTGCCACGGCTCGTCCGGAAACCACCAAGGGGGACCAAAATTCCTTCTGAAGTCTGCCGGCAGCCGCCACCACTGCTGATGCAGGGCGTGCTCCACCACCTGTCTCACCATCCCACCGCCATGCCATAAGCGGTGCCAGTAGCGATGTGGCCATCCTACAAGGTTTGGATTGCGGGCCAGGATGCGGCTCATCTGTTCGACTGTCATTCCAAAAGTCGCTAACTCGTTCACACTTGCCACGATGCCCCAAAAGTTTGGGTCTGTTTCGAGTCTTTTTTTGAGAATCTGGATAATATTATTATCAGGCTCCTTAAACTCTTTCAGTTTTTTTACGATCCCTTTTATGATATGAATGTAATCCTCCACCCCAAGTCGCTCCTTGAGCGCCTCAATGGCTTTTTGTATGTCTTCTTTACCCAACATAGAAAGCCGTTCTACGGCTTCCTCTCGTTTTTTCGGTTCAGGATCGCTAAGTTGTTTAAGTTCTTCAAAGTTTGCCATTGTTACCTCCTTACAGTCTTTTGTTACGTTTTTTGCTTTGTAGCAACTGATATTTACAATCAAGAACAACAGCCACAACGGCGTTTTTCAGTAATGCCTTGCTTTTGTTTCAAAAGTAAACTATTCATGCTCCCTCTAGATTTCTATCTAAAGAGGAAGCGACTACCCGCTAGAGCGTATGACCATAGTTTGAATTAACACTCTAATGCACGTCCAAACTGCCTATCATCTCTTTTAGGTCTCTTAAAACGTCCAATGCACGCCGTCCGCCCCAGCGAGCGACTATCTCGTCATCATATTGGTCGGCAGTCATAGCTACGGCAATTACCGATGCTTTCAGTTCTTCCTTGTCACATGTTGAGCCAACTATAGTATGTTGGAAAAAGATGTTTCCATTATTGTCTGCTCCAAATCCCCCAAAGCGCATATTGACGTTTTGGTTAAGCAAGTATTGCATCAAGTCAGGCGTCAACTCAACGTCTGAGACTACATTTGAGACTACAGTGATAGTGGCATCATCTTGACTCCAAGGCATAACGATTACATTTGCAATAGCGGAGCCGATTGTCACACCGAATATAGGTGCGTCATCGTGCGCTACGGCTAATTCTCCAAATAGCTCTTTCAGCCATGGAGCGATCTTTTCGTAACAATTCTTTTGAGCTGTTGTTGCGAATTCCATAGCTATTCCTCTCCTTTTTCAGAAATTTCAAAGTGGAATCTGCCCTCTTCGTATTTGATCAACAAGGACACTGGTAACTTTGTTTTGGTATCTTTCAGTTGGCGGACTAGAAGAAGGCAGATATTTTCATCCGCCCACTTTTCTAATTCATGTTGATCACTGAGAGTATTGCTATGTGACAAAAGCCACTCAACAACACTTCTATCCCAGTTTATGTTCATTCCTTGTTCGAGGTATCGTTTGGAAATCTCTGCAAGCAATTTATTTTCGATCCATTGCTGCATTTTGTCGGAAGGTGCCGAAACATGGCAGATTATGTCAATTTGCTTGGCGAAATCTTCACCTAGTACTTCCTTAACGGCGCGACGGACGGTGTTATCGGTTTGATTATCATTTCGTTGAAATCCTGCTGTGCGTTGTGATCGAATAGGTATGTCTGCTGTCAATATCACGACTGTATCGCTTAGGTAAATCTTTTTGCCTCGGCTGTCGGTTATGAAACCGTCGGAGAAAGCTTGAGCGAGAAGTCTACGCACTTGCGGATGACAGGCGTGAACATTCTCGAAACGCACTACACACCAAGGAGTTTGTAACAATTGATGAATCGGTAAGGATTCACTGTAGCCAGTATAGCCCGGTGGCGCACCGATTAGCATGTTTTTATCAGATGGGTCAGTAAATTGGCTTAGATCGATCGCGACAATGCGCTCTGCTGCGCCGAACAAAGTTTCGGCGATTATTTCCGCTAGTCTTGCACTGATAGTAGCCGCTTCACCAATAAGTAACAAGACTATATCGGGGCGTGCCGGACGTAAATCCAAACCACGCACGGTTACCTCTAGACGATTGAGTAATGTCTCGGTATCTTCAGGTGTCAAGAGCGGAAATTCTGTTAGTTTCTCTCTCAGCGAGGTTAGCCTCTGGGTTAGGTCCATTGGCATCCCAACCATTCGCTGTGCAACCGTCTCGGCATCTGAAATATCTACTATTTTCTTATCCTGTGTGAGTGCATAGGCGACACACTGTTCTAGCAAATCAACTGCTTTGTCTGGGAAGTAGCGGTTGCGAAGAAAACGTTGAGCAAACTTTACCAACCATTGAAGCACTTCATTAGTTACTTGAACGTTACGTTGTTTTGCCAGTCGGTCACGGAGCGCTAATAAAACATTTAACGTTTGCTCAGCAGTTAACTCTTGCACGCGAACAGGCTGAAAGCGCCTTTCGAGTGCGGGATCATTTTCTATGAAGCGACGATATTCGTTGTCAGTCGTTGCTGCGATACAAGCTATATCGCCACGTGCCAGTGCAGGTTTAAGCAGACTAGCCATATCGGTCGTTCCTTCACGCCTTCCCGCACCGATTATGGAATGCACTTCATCAATGAATAAAATAATGCCATCTTGGCTGGCTTCACCCAATAATTCCTTCATTCGCTCTTCAAGAATACCTACACTAGATGCATCGGCAGTGAGAACAGATGGTTGAATAGCTATTACTTCTGCCCCCCCCACAGCACCTCAGGGACTTTTCCTTGAACAATCAGTTGGGCTAATCCTTCAACAATAGCAGTTTTAGCAACACCGGCAGGACCGACTAGAACTGGATTCCGTTTAGTAGAACGACAAAGAGTTTCAATGACGAGTCTGATCTCTTCTTCGCGTCCCACAACGGGACTGAGCTTTTCTTCATACGCCTCACGAGTCAAGTTGCGTCCGAATTGCTCTAACGTTGGCGTTGGTTTTTTGACGCGTGTAGGATAGCGGGATACCTTTGAAGTTTCAGAAGTATCTGTCGGCAAGTTTGATGAAGATTCTTCAGAGGATTTAAGTAATGATTCGAGAAAGGTGAAAATTGAATCTTGCTCGTTGGACGCCTTTGGGGTTTCAGGAGAATCTGTCGGGAAATTTGAGGAAGATTCTTCTAGCAATTCATAGCCAGCCGCTTTGAGAATAACAAAAGCTAAATCTCGCTCAGTTGCCTGGGTTTTACCTCTTTTTGTTGCTCGTTCATAGGCTTGTTTTACAACAGTTTCTATGTCCAGAGATTCGCCCGCATGGTTTTGGCTTAGTTGTTGATTTAGTTTATTTCGTATCAATGATGCATTCAAATTTCGCGCCATCGCTTCAGCCATGGGACCATGGCATTCGATGAGCGCCAGTAACCAGTGATGAACGCATAACAATGAGTGGTTTCTTTGCCGCCGTTTTTGTTCGGCTGTTTCTACAAGTCTTCGTGCTCCTGGGGTTAGAAGTTTCAGTTCATCATTTTCGAGCATATCAGTTTTCAAGTTACTCTCGTCTTATTTGACGCCATTATACGAAAAGCGAAGAAAAACTGTCAACAAAATTTTAAGGATAGAAAAACTTAAAAATTTGAACCAAATGGCTAGCTGCCGAAGGCGATTTGCTTTTTACTGTAGAGGGAGGGACCAAGATCAGGTTTAGTGATAAAGGCGTTTATTCGAGTTTTACCGTTTGGCCGTATTGAGGTATCAGGACGTTCCAACCGAATTTTTCTTTTATTCTCTCTGCCATTGCTGATGCCGCTTCAGGCTCGCCATGAGTTGTAAAAACTAACTTCGGCGTTGAAGTAAGACCATCAAGCCAACGCAAAACTCCTTTCCAATCAGCATGAGCAGAAAAACCTTCAACAATTTCAACACGGCATCTCACAGGCACCACTTGCTTCATTATCTTGATTTCCTTCGCACCTTCAACTATCTGACGCCCACGCGTTCCTGCCGCTTGATAGCCTACAAAGACAATAGTCGCATTTTCATTCGGCAGAATCCGCATCGCATGATGAAGCACTCTTCCGCCTGTGAGCATCCCAGAAGACGAAATTATGATTCTTGCCCCTTTCATTTCATTTACCTTCTTTGACTCTTCACGAGTCGAAGCAAGTCTCATCCAGTCTGTTTTCAATGGATGAATTTTCTTTGCCAAAATCGAGGCGTATTCTTCATCGTGTTCTTCGCTCCAGCGATTGTAAACCTGAATGGCTTGCAGAGCCATAGGTGAATCAACAATTACGGGCAAGGAAGGAATCCTTTTTTCGTCTTCAAGCTCACGTATCAAATATAAAACTTCTTGCGTTCTTCCAATCGCAAAGGCAGGTATTAAAATCGGAGCATCTCTTTTAGCGGCTTCGTTGATTATTCTTGTCATTTGGTCTTTCGGCGAGATGTCGCCATGAAGACGATTTCCATAAGTTGACTCCACCATCAAATAATCGCAAGGAGGCGGCGGTGCGGGGTCTTTGACGATTGGTTGATCGTAGTGTCCGAGATCGCCCGAAAAGAGAAATTTTATTGATGACCAATCGGACTTTCGAGCGTTTTCCATTTCAATCAGCACGAGACTTGCACCTAGAATGTGTCCTGCAACTCTGAAACTTGCTTTGAAGCCTTCGCAGATTTCAATTGGCTGGCCATCGTTTGAAACTCCAACCAGAAGTTTTAACGCTTTTTTGGCATCGGATTCGTCATAGAGCGGAAGAGCAGGACTGTGCGAAGTTAAGCCATGACGATTTCTGTAGTCGGCTTCTTCTTCCTGAAGCCTTGCCGAATCGGGAAGCAGTATTTTCAGCAAATCGGCAGTTGCTTTCGATGTGAAAACCTTGCCCGAATAGCCTAATTTCACAAGTCTTGGCAAGAAACCGCTGTGGTCAATGTGTGCATGTGTTAAGACGACTGCGTCTATTTCTGAAGGATTGAAGGGAAGCGGTTGCCAATTTCTCTCCCTTAGTTCTTTTTCACCTTGAAAAAGCCCGCAATCAATCAGCACCTTTTTACCGTTTGATTCTAGAAGATACTTCGAGCCAGTGACGGTGCCAACACCGCCATAAAAACTAATTTGAGCCATCGGACGCCTTTTGCCTTCTGATGTTTTTAAGCTACGAAAGAACGAATTTTAGAGCTTTAGCCCTAAACGGCCGCAATGCCCTTAGCGGCGTTAACTACTTTTTGAGCGGCATCGCTCATGCTGTTTGCTACGATGAAATTCAAGCCCGATTCGGCAATGATTCTGTTGCCTTCTTCTACATTTGTGCCTTCGAGTCGAACAACGACGGGAATTTTAACGTCAAGTCTCTTAGCCGCTTCTACCACTCCGCGCGCAACCATGTCGGTTCGGACAATCCCGCCGAAAATGTTTATCAAAACCGCTTTGACATTTTTATCTGCTAAAAGTATGCGAAAGGCTTGTTCGACTCTTTCTTGAGATGCACCACCGCCGACGTCGAGAAAATTCGCAGGCTCGCCACCATGGAGTTTGATTATGTCCATCGTTGCCATTGCAAGACCTGCACCGTTGACCATGCAACCGATGTCACCATCAAGCTTGATATAGTTTAGGTCATATTTCGATGCTTCGGTTTCAAGCGGCTCTTCTTCGTTGAAATCTCTTAGTTCCAAATACTCTTTGTGCCTGAAAAGAGCGTTATCATCGAAGTTTATCTTCGCATCGAGCGCAATCAAGCGATTGTCTTTTGTCAAGAGGAATGGATTTATCTCGACAAGCGAAGCATCCATTTTTTCGTATGCTTCATAGAGTTTGAGCATGAAATTAACGGCTTGATTGATTAAATCGTTGGGAATGCCGAGTCCAAATGCGAGTTTTCTAGCTTGAAAAGGTCGAAAGCCAACAGAAGGGTTTATGGTTTCTTTGAGTATTTTTTCAGGCATTTTTGCGGCGACTTCTTCTATGTCCATTCCACCTGCCGCTGAAGCCATGAAAACATTTCTGCCTTGCTGGCGGTCAAGCGTTATTCCCAAATAAAACTCACGATCAATCGGAAGACCTTCTTCGATGAGAAGAGTTTTAACTTCACGCCCTTCAGGACCTGTTTGATGTGTTACCAGCCGCATTCCGAGCATTTGAGAAGCAATTTCGCGAGCTTCTTCAGGCGATTTTGCGAGTTTAACACCACCTGCCTTCCCACGACCGCCTGCATGAATTTGCGCCTTTACAACAACTACTTCAGTTCCCAATTCTCTTGCCGCTTTTTCAGCTTCTTCTGGGGTTCTAGCCACGATCCCACGCGGCACAGTAACACCAAAATTTTTCAGTAATTCTTTCGCTTGATATTCATGTATTTTCATACGACACTTTAAGTTTCAGAAGTTTCGGTAAGATATGCTGATTGATTAGAGTCTTTCAACTGCCATGGCAACGGAATTACCGCCTCCGAGGCAAAGTCCTGCAACACCTTTTTTGACGTTACGCCTTTTCATCTCATAAAGCAAGGTCGTAAGAATCCGACTTCCGGAGCTTCCGATTGCATGCCCTAGCGCAACAGCGCCACCGTTGACGTTGACAATCTCTGGATTGATTCCAAGCTCTCTCATCACTCCAAGAGCCTGAACCGAAAAGGCTTCGTTGAGTTCAAAAAGTTCTACTTCGGAAAGCTTCCATCCTGCTTTTTCGACGACGCGTCGAACGCCTTCTATCGGCGCAAGCATTATGTATTTCGGCTCTATTCCAGAAGTCGCATAAGCTACGATTCTCGCAAATGGCTCAATTCCGAGTTCATTAGCTTTTTCAAGAGAAGTGACGACAACAGCGGAAGCCCCGTCGTTGACGCCGGGAGCATTTCCAGCGGTTACCGTTCCGTCCTTCTGGAATGCTGGTTTGAGTTTCGATAGTGCTTCGATTGTTGTATCAGGTCTAACTGGCTCATCATAATCTAACACTATCGGGTCGCCTTTTTTCTGCGGAATCTCTATCGGGACAATTTCTTCTTTGAATCGGCCCGCTTGCTGTGCTTCAAAAGCCTTGCGGTGCGAATGATAAGCGTATTCGTCTTGTTCTTGGCGCGTGATTTCGTATTTTTGTGCAACGACTTCGGCGGTGTTTCCCATGTGCCAATTTTCAAACGGACACCAGAGGCCATCATGAATCATCAAGTCTATAGCTGTTTGATTGCCCATTCTGTAGCCATCTCTGGCGCCGGGTAGTGCATAAGGAGCGTTGGACATTGATTCCATTCCGCCTGCGACTACGAAATCAGCGTCACCGAGCCTTATGGCTTGTGCCGCCAAAGCTACTGCTCTCAAACCAGAACCGCAAACCATGTTAACTGTCAAAGCCGATACTTCCGGCGGTAAACCTGCTTTGAGTGCCGCTTGGCGTGCCGGTGCCTGTCCTAGCCCAGCTTGAATGACGCATCCCATTATGACTTCGTCTACATCTTCGGGTTTGATTTTAGCACGTTTTACCGCTTCCCTAACGGCAATTGCTCCCAAATCAGTTGCCGAAAATTGCTTCAATAACCCTTGAAATTTACCTGTAGGCGTTCTTACTGCGCTTATAATTACTGCTTCTCGCATACTTTTCCCTGATTTCGTTTTGTTTAAGTTTCTAATTGTATGACGAAAGCCTCGATTATTTCAAATCCGTGTTCTTCATGTTTGTTCGTTGAAAAGATGAACGAAGGCACAGTTGAATGCAAAGAGCTAGCGCTTCAGCGTTTGTTTTGTTCTTGCTGTTTGTTTTTCAGGTGTTTTTCATGCAAAAATACTCTCAGCAAAACTTGATCTTTTGGTGGAAGTTTTATGGAGAAAAGTTTGTTGCTGATGCTGGCGTTATTCTTACTTTCGATGGGAACTTGTAGTTTCAGACAAGATGATGCAAAGGAGGACAAAGCCTTGGAAGAAATTACAGCTACGGAGCTCAATCAGCTAATGCAATACGATCCCGAAATTCAAATAATTGATGTTCGAGAACCTTATGAATACGAGATAGCTCGAATCCCGAATTCTAAGCTAATTCCGCTTGGGGAGATTACGAAGCGAATGAACGAACTCGATCCTCTCAGAGTTGCTTTTGTCTATTGCAGAAGTGGTGGCAGAAGCGCCAAAGCTATAGAAGAACTCAAAAAACACGGCTACGAGGGCAGATTGGTAAATCTCAAAGGCGGAATCCTCGCATGGGCGGATGAAGTTGATAAGAGCATGCCGAAATATTGAGAAATTCGTTCAAGCGTCTAGCTATTTTCCTGCAAGAACAGTCGCAGTTTCCGTATAAGTTTATGTTTTACACAGCATTTTTAGGTTGACATTGCTGGACGGGGAATGATTCAATTATTTATACGTGGTGATTTATGGCGACTTGCAGCCACGTTAAAGAAGTCGCTAAACAGCCGCAAAAGCATTAAAAACTGCAAAGCGCCTGTTTGGCGCTAATTTTTTTAATTTGATTTTGCCAAGATGAGTGACTTTCTAAAGCTTTTGAATGAAAAAATTGTAGTTTTCGATGGTGCGATGGGAAGCAATCTCCAATCGCAAAATCTCTCTTTGGAAGATTGGGGCGGAGCGCAATTCGAGAACTGCTCTGAAAATCTTATCTATACGAAACCTGAAGCCATCGAGAAAGTCCATCTTGGATTTTTGGAAGTTGGTTGCGATGTTATAGAAACAAATACTTTCGGCGCAAACGGAGTTGTTTTGGGCGAATACGGAATAGCAGACAAAGCTTACGACATAAACAAAAGAGCGGCAGAGCTTGCAAAGAGACTTGCAAGTGATTTTTCGACTAAATCGCACCCGCGTTTTGTGGCAGGTTCGATTGGGCCGGGAACGAAACTTCCCACACTTGGGCATATTTCATACGACGACTTGAAAAATGCCTATCGAGATCAGGTGCGCGGGCTTTTTGATGGCGGAGTTGATATGTATATCGTCGAAACCTGCCAAGATATTCTTCAGACAAAAGCGGCACTAGCGGCTATATTTGAATTCTTCGAGCAGGAGCGTAAGCGAATCCCTGTAATCGTGCAAGTAACAATAGAACCTTTCGGCACAATGCTGAATGGAACAGAAATAAGCGCCGCTTTGACCACGCTTGAACCTTTCCCGATTGATGTTATCGGCATGAATTGCGGAACCGGTCCTGATCAGATGACGGAAAACATTAAGTATCTGTGTGAAAATTCGCCTTTTCCGGTTTCGGTTTTGCCGAATGCAGGGCTTCCTGAAGTGAAAGACGGAAAGCAATTTTATCCTGAAACTCCTGAAGATTTTGCCCGTAAGATCGAACACTTCGCACGCGACTTCGGCGCTAACATTGTCGGCGGTTGTTGTGGGACGACACCTGCTCACTTAAGGCTAGTTGTTGAGAAAATGCAGAGACTTTCGCCAAAGCCGCGCACTGTCAAATTTACGCCGTCTGCTTCTTCAATCTACATTTCACAGCCTTACGTTCAAGACAATTCATTTCTGATTGTCGGGGAAAGAGTGAATGCTTCAGGCTCGAAGAAGATGCGCGAGCTTTTGCAGGAAGAGAACTGGGACGGATTGGTTCAACTCGCAAAAGAGCAAGAGCGCGAAGGTGCGCATGTTCTCGACGTCAACGTTGATTTTGTCGGGCGTGATGGAGTTCGAGATATGCGCGAGCTTGTTTCGCGCCTAGTTACAAATGTCAAAATCCCGCTGATGCTGGATTCAACAGATTGGCAAAAGATGGAAGCAGGTCTGAAACTTGCGGGCGGGAAGTGCATTTTGAATTCTACGAATTATGAAGACGGCGAGCCGAGATTTTTCAAGGTTTTAGAGCTTGCGAAAACTTATGGTGCGGCTGTCGTAATCGGAACGATTGACGAAGAAGGCATGGCACGAACAGCAGATAAAAAGTTGCAAATCGCTCGTCGTGCCTACAAGCAGGCAGTCGAATACGGCATAAAACCGCACGACATCTTTTTCGATCCACTAGCCTTGCCGATTTCTACAGGAATTGAAGAAGACCGACGCAATGCGGTAGAGACAATCGAGGCGATAAGGCTAATCCACGGCGAGATGCCTGATGCGAATATAATTTTGGGCGTTTCAAACATTTCTTTTGGCTTGAGTCCCGCGGCGCGCATCGTCTTAAATTCTGTTTTTCTTCATGAATGCGTGCAAGCAGGAATGAATTCTGCCATCGTTAACGCTTCAAAAATCTTGCCTTTGAGCCGTTTCAGTGAGCATGAGATTGAAGTTGCTCTCGATTTGATATACGACAGACGCAAGTTTGAAGGCGAAATCTGCGTTTACGATCCGCTTGCCGAATTTACTAAGCTCTTTGAAGGCAAGACGGCAAAGGCAATGAAGCCCGATACTTCGGGATTGACGATAGAAGAAAAACTAAAACGTCACATAATTGACGGTGAGAAAATCGGGCTTGAAGAAAATCTGAAAAAGGCATTGGAGAAATACTCGGCGCTGGAGATTATCAACGAGATTCTGCTAGACGGAATGAAAACGGTAGGCGATCTTTTCGGCGCAGGGAAGATGCAACTTCCGTTTGTGCTTCAGTCAGCAGAAGTGATGAAAGCGGCCGTTAAGTTTCTGGAGCCTTTCATGGAAAAAGTTGAAGGCGTGCAGAAAGGTATTATGGTTTTGGCAACCGTCAAAGGCGATGTCCATGACATCGGTAAAAATCTCGTTGACATTATTTTGACAAACAACGGCTACAAGGTTATTAACTTGGGAATCAAACAGCCTATCGAAGAGATACTCAAAGCCTACGAAGAACACAAAGCTGATGCAATCGGCATGAGCGGGCTTTTGGTTAAATCAACCTTGATTATGCGCGATAATCTCGAAATCATGAATGAGCGTGGTATCACGGTCCCGGTTATTTTGGGTGGTGCCGCTTTGAACAGAAAGTATGTTGAGGAAGAACTTATCCCGCTTTACAAGGGAAAGCTTTTTTATGCTCGTGATGCCTTCGACGGACTCCGCGCAATGGATTTGATAACAGGTGCAAGTTCAGAAAAGTCCGAGCAACTCGATGATTCAGAGTCGAATGCTTTGAAGAATGAACAGCAAACAGAGCAAAAACAGATTGAGGAAGCAATTTCTCAAACTGCGGATAAAACAACTGATGAACGTGAGGCGAAAATTTCGACGTCTAACGGAGCGCAAGAAAGCTTCGGTAGTTGCGGAAAGATAAAAAAATCTACGATCTCGCGCTCTGCGAATTTATCAGCTAAATTCCGTTTGCCCGATGGAACCGAGCATACGTTGCGATCGAACGTTTCAATGGACGTGCCGATTCCGAAACCGCCTTTCTACGGTTCAAAAATTGTCGAAATCAAAGATTTGAATAAGGTTTTTGAATACATCAACACAACGGCGCTTTTCAAAGGGCAGTGGCAATACAAGCAGGGAAGGCGCTCAAAGGAAGAGTATGAAGAGATTTTGCAAAGGGAAGTTTATCCGAAGTTCAGAGAGCTAAAGGCACAGGCAATCAGGGAGAAGCTACTTGAGGCGAAAGTCGTATATGGTTATTTTCCGTGTCAATCGGAAGGAAACGATTTGATAATTTATCGCGATGATGAAAAGACGGAGTGGTTGAGGTTTACGTTTCCGCGTCAGCCTGCTGAAATGAGAGGAAGCCAGAATCTCTGTATCGCAGATTATTTTGCGCCACGAGAAAGTGGCAAGATGGACGTTGTGGCTTTTCAGTTAGTTACGATGGGACGCAAGGCTTCAGAGCATTCAGCGAAGCTATTCGCTTCTGGGGCATATACGGAATATCTTTTGTTTCATGGGCTTTCTGTGGAAGCTACGGAGGCGCTGGCAGAGTATTGGCATAAGCGAATACGCGAGGAGCTAGGAATCGCCGATATGGACGCCGATGAAATAGAAAAGCTTTTCAAGCAAGGCTATCGTGGCGCACGTTATAGTTTCGGCTATCCTGCGTGTCCGAACTTAGAAGACCAACAGAAAATCTTTGAACTTCTCGAGCCTGAGAGAATAGGCGTTGAGCTTACAGAGGAATTTCAACTAGACCCTGAACAATCAACGTCAGCAATAATCGTGCATCACCCTGAGGCGAGATATTTTAATTTATGACAAAATCAAATTGAGAGCTAAAGCGCCTCGAGAAGAGCTTGAGCAAGGCTCAAGCTTTCAGATGTTGTCAGATTCGAGACAACAAAAACGGTTTGAGGTTTTTTTTGGATACTTGCTACTTGGAGATTATCTTGTTCTTTGTGAGTAAGCACGACCTCATTGTTTGTCAACCCTTCTGTTTCATAGATAAAGATAGAAATAACGCAATCGTTTCCCTTTTGCATAATCAGGTGCTTGCATTTTTTTTCTCCATAATCGCACTCATGCACGTGCAAAAGGTTGAGATCATTGGAGAAGTTCTTTTTCAGAGGGGTAACAATTTTTGCCATGAAAATATCTTTTTCGGCATAGTCTTGTCTCGAAAGTTGTTCCCACATTTGTAGTTTTTCGATGGCACAGTCTAAATGTTCATGAATCACTATAGGTAGAAGCTGTGATAAGGCATTATTTTGGGAAGCTATAGGTGTATGCTTTGTGTTTACATATTTGAAGGCTAAAAAGATGGAAAAACCAATAAGAAGTGACGCCATGATCGGCACTAAGAGTTTTAGTCCGAAGGTTTTCGGCCTACTTTCGCATAGTGCGGCTTCCCGAAGATTTGCGGCAAGACGTAATGCGAAGGCAGAATCAATCTGGAATTCTGGAGCCTCTTTTACTGCCTTCTTAAGTTTTTGCTGTAAAAGGCGTCTAGATTCGAATTCTACGCGACACATCGGACATTCTTTCAGATGTTGTAAAGCTTGCATATTTGCCTCTGCCAAAAGTTCATCGCTTAGATACACATCGCAAATTTCAAGAACTTCTTTGCACTGCATATTTCACCTCTGAGTAACTTTTTTTAGACTTCCATCGGAACTAAGATGAGCTAATTGTTGTCTTAACATTTTTCTTCCGCGTGCAAGCCGTGACATTACTGTCCCAATTGGAATATCCAAAATTTCAGCTATTTCCTTATAGGAAAGTTCTTCTACATCTGACAAAAGAACGACTTGAAGAAAAGGCTCGGGCAACTTTTTCAAAGCATCAATAATTTCTTTATCTGTCAATTTATGATATATGGAAGATTCGTAAACCATAATTTCAACGGTTTTTTCTTCCAAATAATCTAAAGATTCTGTGAGCCTTGATTTTCGCAATCTTTTCAAGTTTAGGTGATACATAATCTTTGTTAACCAAGCAAAAGAATTTGTCCCAACCCTATAGCGATGAAAGGACTTCAACGCCTGAAAGAGAGTTTCCTGAACAAGGTCTTCGGCTTCAGTCTTGTTTTTTGTCAACCAGACGGCGACGCGGTACAAATCAGGCATCAAAGGTATCATTTCTGCTTCAAAGCTTTCCCATTGTTTTCTGCTTCCCAGACATTTCTTTCCAAACACTTTCAAAAAACCTACCTCGAAAGGATCACTCTCTACTAAAAAATACCAGTTTGGTGGTCACTTATTCCAGAAAAATTTTTGTGAAACTGGGAATAAATCTTGGAGGCAGAGGTATTACTCATTGGAAGCCCGCAAAGGGCAATTTCGCAATAAACAGCAATTTCACGATAAGGAGAAATAATATGAAAGAGATAGCGTTAAGATTTCTGTTGTCAAAAAAAATTTTAGTTGCCTTCGTAGTATTCAGTGCATTTGCGCTTTCCGTAAAAGGCACGTTTGCTCAAGGAAAGCAAACAGTTAGGCAAAGCAAACCGACTGTGGTTATTATCCGTGCTGATTGGTGCACAGCTTGCCAAAAGCTCGAACCAATAATGATGCAGCTAATGAAAGAATATGAGGGGAAATTAAACTTTGTGGTTCTCGACGTAAGTAACGAAGAGAAAACCGAGCAAGCCGCTGCTATGGCTAGGAGTTTAGGTTTTTACAAATTCTTTAAGCAAAATGCCGGGATGACCTCGACAGTTGCCATTTTCAAAGGCAGAAAAATGATTTACAAAACAATTCAAAATTTTGACCGCGAGGCCTATGTTGTGGCTTTCAACATGGCGCTCAGACAAAAAAGCAAAACCTCGAAGGCATGAGGTTTGTGAGTTTCCGACTACAACCAAGGCTAGGAAGTCTAGGAGCTTTCTAGCTTTTTCAAAACAGGAGGTTTGATGATGGAGCAGTTCGCCAATAGTCTACAGTTTTACTTGAAAGAAGACTCTCTTTTAGCGTTGCCTGTGGCATTTCTAGCTGGGGTGTTGGTTAGCTTTACACCATGCACATATCCGGTTATCCCGATTCAGCTTGGATTTATCGGTATAAAATCAATTAAAAGTCAAGAGATTGGGGGGGCTTCAAAGAAATTCAACCTTCGTGGATTTTGGTTGTCAGTTCTTTTCGTTATAGGGATGAGTATTGTCTATGCCATTTTGGGAACCTTTGCCGCTTTGACTGGCACGCTCTTTGGGGTATGGGCATCAAGTCCTTGGACATATCTTATCGTCGCTAACATTATCTTGATCTTTGCACTTTCGATGCTAGAAGTTTTTTCAGTTCCAACACCGCAGTTTTTATTGCGTTGGAGTCCTAAAGGAAAGAACACCAGCTATGTTTCTGCTTTGCTAATCGGAGCTTCTTCTGGTTTAATCGTTGGACCTTGCACAGCTCCGGCTTTAGGCGCAATTCTAGCTTACGTCGGAATGCAAGGAAATGTTATCTTTGGAGGAATCTTATTATTTGTTTTTGCGATTGGCATGGGAACTTTGATGATTATTCTCGGCACTGTTGGAGGAGCGATTTATTTATTACCGCGTTCGGGCGAGTGGATGCAGAAGATAAAAATCATACTCGGAATTTTGATGATAACTATTGCTGAGTATTTGTTAATTCAGGCTGGAAAAAGGTTTATGTGAGGATTTACGGGAGGATAAACTGTGAAGTGCAATTTATATTCGTGTAGTCCTTGTATTTTATCGAAATTAGCATTATTGTTTGCACTCATTGCGATCTATTTTATTGGTTCCTGTGGAATTTCAAACGGACCATCTACTCTGAATCCAAGTTCTAGAGAACAAGATGGAGTCGAGCAAGGGGAGAGAGAGCGTGGCACACAAATAGGACAGATGGCACCTGATTTTGAGCTAGAAAAAGTAGGTGGTGGTAAAGTGTCTTTAAGTGATTTGCGAGGTAAGCCCGCAGTGCTGGTTTTTTGGACTGCTTGGTGTCCTTCCTGCAAGGAAGAAGCAAAACACGTCAATAAACTTGCTACTGAGTTTGAGCCGAAAGGAGTAAACATAGTCGGTATCAACATAGGTGAAGGCGATGCTCGGATTTCACAGGGCATTAAAGAATTTGGTATCCGATACACAGTCCTTAAAGACAAGGACACTTCGGTTGCTAGAAGGTATAAAGTCATTGGCACGCCTACTGTAGTTTTTTTAGATAGAAGAGGAATTGTGCGATACTTCGGCAACGAATTGCCGAAAAATTACGCCGAGATTCTCGATGAAGCTTTAAAGAATTGAATGGAGGAAAAGAGTATGCGTTTCGTTAAGGGAGGTATTGCCGGGATTATTGCTGGCTTAGTATTTGGTATGATGATGCAAATGATGGCCGCGCCAGACGGAAAGCCTATGATGGCTATGGTAGCGCAGGTAGTTCGTTCTGAAAGCTTGGTTGTTGGTTGGCTATATCATTTGTTCAATAGCGCAGTTATTGGGATCATCTTTGTTGTGCTTTTAGATAACCGTATCAATGGTTATGGCTCGAATGTATTTTTTGGCATATTGTATGGTGTTGCTTGGTGGGTTCTAGGTGCTATGATTTTGATGCCGCTATTTCTTGGAATGCCGCCTTTTGCCGCTTTGATGATGTCTTCAATGCTTCCAGTGGCACTAGGAAGTTTAATGGGACACATTCTCTACGGGGTGATCCTTAGTATCGGTTATATGTTGCTGAAAAGAGGTTCTCAGTAGCGGTAACTACAGCATGATTTTTGCTAAGATTTTCGTAGGCAGCAGATTCCCTTTTAGAAAATTTCCTTCAGGATAAAGGCTGATGTTTAACGTTAATGATTTCGGACTGAGAAAACTTCGATGATGTCTTAAATGTAGGAAGGACTAACAACTGTGAGAATAAGGATTACTTTCCTTTTCTCTTAGTTTTTGTCTTTGTTTGAGTTCGTTCATTAACAAAGCGCATAGCAATCCTGATCCAAAAGTTAGCACGCCGACTACACCGATTGCCCATCGCAGACCGAAAATATCGGCTATTGCACCTGAAAGTAACGCCCCAGCTACATATCCAAAATCACGCCAAAGGCGATATACTCCCACAGCGGTAGCTCGCCAGGCAGGATGAGTAACGTCGCCAACTATTGCAAGCAAAGTCGGATAAACCATCGCTGTTCCCAAGCCTAGCAAAATGCTTGTATTGATCCACGACCAAAATCCATCGGTCAACAAAATTAGCCAGATACCGACTGCTTGAATCAGCATTCCACTAGCAATCATCCACTTTCGGCCCGTGTAATCAGAGATAGCGCCGGTTATGAGCTGTAACAGCCCCCAAACTGCTGGATAGATGGCTACTAGAAAGCTTATTTCTTCGAGCGACAATCCTGCCGATGCGAAAAAGAGCGGAAAAAGCCCCCAAGCCATGCCATCGTTGAGATTGTTGATCATCCCAGCTTGGCTTGATGCAAAAAGGGTTTTGTTTCGCCAGCTTGTCAGCAGAAAAACTGCGGCGAAAGTAGGCTGTTCAGAAGTTTGGTTTTGTAGCTGATTCGCCTCGATGTTTGTGAAATCTTTTGTTTCGCGCACGAAAAAAGCAGAAATCAACAAACCTGCAAATGCAAAAAACAGACCGAGCAGAAAGGGTTGTGGACGCAAGGATGTTGTCGCCGCCAAATAACCTGCTCCAAAAGCGGCTAGAGCAACCGCTAGATAGCCAGCCGCTTCGTTAAGACCCATAGCCAAACCACGACGATTTGGTCCTACCAAATCAATTTTCATGATTACCGTAGTTGACCAGCACAAGCCTTGGTTGATGCCGAGCAAAACATTTGCAAAAACTACCCAGCTCCACTCAGGGGCAAGCATGATGATGATTGGCACGGGTAAGCCTGCAAGCCAACCTGCAAGAAGAACGCGTTTTCGTCCGATTCGATCACTAACTCGCCCAGCAAGCAAGTTTGTCAGCGCTTTTGTCAGACCAAAACTCGCAATGAAATTGAGCATTGCAACTCGTGAGGCTAGCTCGAATTCCCTATCAGCAAGCAAAGGTAGCACCGTGCGTTCGACTCCTACCATTCCACCAACAAACGCGTTAACCAGCACCAATAGGGAAAATTGCGCCCAATTTTTCCTTAGCCCAAGACGAACCGCACCAAACGACTCCTTGCTGGTTGCAAGCCGATTCATCACCTTAACTTTAGGTCGGTTTCAATCAATTCGTCAAATCCGATTTTAAGCTTGTTCCCAATTCAATCCGATTCTGAACCTGTTTCCAACCCAAACGAGCAAAAGGCAGAAACTGAGGGACCAAGTTTCTATAAAGCCTTATCTCAAATTTGATTATCCGCCTGCAACCGAAAATCTCTTTTTCCTAACTTGCTGAATGAGCGTTCATTCAGATATAATTTTCGCAAAGTTTCAGGAAAGGAGAAGATGAAAAATGTTGCAAGTTAAAAGAGCCGCTGTTTTAGGTGCAGGCACGATGGGATCGGCGATTGCCGCTCATCTTGCAAATGCTGGGATTCCAACGCTTCTGTTGGATATTGTCCCAAAGGAGTTAACTGAAGAAGAGAAGGCAAAGGGATTGACTTTAGAATCTCCTGAAGTCCGAAACAGGATTGTAAAAACCTTGTTTGAAAATGCCAAAAAGCTAAAACCAGCGCCTTTGATGCTGGAAGAAAATGCCCGACTTGTCATGCTCGGAAACTTCGATGACGACATGCCAAAAATCAAAGATTGTGACATCGTTATCGAAGCGGTAGTTGAAAATCTCGAAATCAAGCATAAAATTTTTGCCGAAGTTGAAAAATATCGCCGAAGCGATGCCGTCATAGCTTCAAACACAAGCGGCATTCCGATCGCAAAAATCGCAGAACCTTTTTCGGAAGATTTCAAGAAGCATTTTCTCGGAATACATTTCTTTAATCCGCCTCGTTACATGAAGCTAGTTGAGGTTATACCAACGCCTTACACCGATCCTGAGATAGTTAGCAAGGTTTCAGAATTTCTCGATAAAAGGCTTGGAAAAGGAGTTGTGCCAGCCAAGGACCGTCCTAACTTCATTGCAAATCGCATCGGCACTTTCGGAATGATGGTTACGATTCATGAAATGATAAAAATGGGATTGACACCAACGGAAGTTGATCAGATAACGGGCAAGGCAATCGGACACGCGAAGAGCGCAACATTCCGAACGTCGGATTTGGTCGGTCTGGATGTTCTGGCGCATGTCAATCGCAATCTTTATCCCGCAGTGCCTGAAGATGAAGAAAGAGACGTCTTCATAATGCCTGAAATCATAGAGAAAATGCTCGAAAAGAAATTGCTCGGTGACAAAACTGGCGGAGGATTTTACAAAAAGACAAAAGATGCGGAAGGAAAAACACAAATTCTCGAACTCGACCTTAACACCTTCGAGTATAAGCCACAACAAAAAACGAAATTTGCATCGCTAGAAGAAGCCAAACAGATAGAAGATTTGCCAAAGCGAATCAAGAAGCTGATTTGGGGAGATGACAAGGTCGGTGAGTTTTTGTGGAGAACGATGTCTCGAACGTTTCGATATGCGGCGAATAGAATTCCAGAAATAGCCGATACGATTGTTGAAATTGACAATGCGATGAAATGGGGCTTTGGCTGGGAAATCGGAGTTTTCGAGACGTGGGACGCTGTAGGTGTGAAAGAATCGGTTGAAAGAATGAAAAAAGAAGGTCAGCCTGTGCCTTCAAATGTTGAAAAAATGCTTTCATCGGGAGCAGAAACCTTTTACAAATACGAAAACGGGCAGACTTACTTTTATGATTTGGTAAACGGCGGATATAAGCTTATCCCTGAACAAAAAGGCGTTATCATTTTGAAATCTGTCAAGGACCGCACAGGAGTTATTAAGAAGACAGCGGGTGCAAGTCTGATTGATTTAGGCGATGGCGTTGCTTGTCTTGAGTTTCACTCAAAAATGAATGCAATCAGCGGCGATACGCTTCAAATGATGAAATTTGCTGTTGAGGAAGTTGAAAAGAACTTCGTAGGTCTGGTTGTAGGTAATCAAGGCGGTAACTTTTCTGCCGGAGCTAACCTGATGATGCTACTTCTTGCGGCGCAAGAAGGCGAATGGGACGAGATTGATTTGATGGTGCGTAATTTTCAACAAGTAAACATGCGCTTGAGATATTCTTCAAAGCCTGTGGTTGTTGCACCTTACGGATTGACACTTGGCGGTGGTTGCGAAGTTGCATTGCATGCTGATAAAGTTCAAGCGGCGGCAGAAACTTACATGGGGCTTGTTGAAGTTGGCGTTGGACTTTTGCCAGCAGGCGGTGGAACGAAGGAAATGACGCTCCGAGCAATGGAGACAGCTAAAAAAACGCCTGATGCCGATCCGCTGGTGTTTCTGAAGAGAATCTTCGAGCTAATAGGCATGGGCAAGGTTTCGACTTCAGCGCAAGAGGCGAGGGCTTGGGGATTTTTGCGTGATTCTGATGGAATCTCTATGAATTCTGATAGGCTCATCGCAGATGCGAAAAGAGAAGTCTTGCATCTTGCTGAATCTTACGTTCAGCCACAGCCGCGGACGGATATTTTGGCTCTTGGAGAAGCTGGACTTGCGGCATTCAAGGTGGCTCTACACATGATGAAACGCGGCGGCTACATTTCGGAACACGATGAGCTTATCGGACAGAAGATCGCAAAGATTCTTTGCGGTGGCGACCTGAACCATCAAACTTATGTCTCCGAACAGCATCTTTTAGACCTTGAAAGAGAAGGATTTCTTTCTTTGTGTGGTGAAAGAAAAACGCAGGAAAGGATAGCCTTCATGCTCAAAAACGGTAAGCCACTGCGCAATTGATTCATTAGCGAGTGGCGTGCTTACGCAAGACCAAAGTTTAATAAACAGACCAAAGTTTAATAAACTCACCTTACGCAGTTTTAGGCGAATGCATGAAACGCTGTGATTTGTCGGATTTGTATAGCTATTATCTAATCGGCGCCTTCGGGCGAACGATAGCAAGGGACTTTCAGCACTAGGCTGTGCCTACATGCTATCCGAGTGTTAGCTTGCACTGCGTTTCATACGCTCTAAACCTGCTCAATTGACTGCGTAAGGTGAGTGATTCAAATTATTTGTTGAGTTAAAACCTGTTCTGAATGCGGCGTCGAGAGTGGTTGGCTCAAGGGTGATTCAAATTATTTGGTTGAGTTAAAACGAGTTTGACGTTTATTCTCTACAAGTTGTAATCAGCGTGATTCAAATTATTTGGTTGAGTTAAAACCTTGCTAGGGTTCTTTTCCCAATGCTCAAGCTTATCTCTTTCCCAAAGACTGTATGTCTTGACTACACGAATTCACGGAGTAAACAAATTGGCAAGTTTCGATAGTTTCTTTGTTTGTGATTTTCTTTACTTCATCTAATGTTTCGACATTGTCATTAAGGTTCAAGGTGATTATTTCATTTGCGTCTAAAAAAGGATCAATTTCACTTGAATCCAAGCGAATAATATATTTGGCTTCAATTTTTTCGAGAAGCAAAAACATCAAAACGGCCACAAAGGTTAACAGTGCACCAAGAATCGAATATTTGTCTGGATATAGTAAAATTCGGTCAGGTGGGGCGATGCCTGTGCCGAAGATTGCTAATGCTGTTAAAACTAGCGCCCAAAAATCCCAATATCTTAATCGGTGAAAAACCAGAAATGTTGGTACTGATAAAAAGAATACTGCAAATATGCGGATGTAAAACTCCTTTGCTTGTAGCTCTTCTGATTTTGGCTCAAGCAATAATGGCACACCAAAGAAAAAGCCAGCGAAGATGATATAAGCCCAAATTAGCCTTGTCTCATATAAAAAGTTCTTTAACCGTTTCATGCTCTTCCGACCTTAGTTAAATATTTGCTACAACCTGCACCGCATTTGTCTGGTATATGTCTCCTACACTCGTTTTCAATAGCAACTGCTTGTTGAGTAGTATCATACAAAGAGTATACTGCATTTGCAACGGAACTTACAACCAAAATCGTTCTCGATAGTTCAGTTCCTAGCAGTCTTTTTAGATACCGATAATTAAAAGTAACAATACTGCCCGGCAGCCCAAATATGTCCTTGATTAAATTCTTAATCACATTATCATTGAAATAATTTCGTGCCACCTCTTCACAAGCCTGTTCTTCTTTTCTCAGGCAGCTCGTGTTGCAATACTCGTTACAAATCTTTGGCAAATTTTCAATGCTACCGTGCTGACTTACACCGCTGCTACGGCTAAGAAATTCCTTTGCATCAAAACTGCCTCCGCTGTTCGGATTTCCGCAAATACCAAGCTGCCAGCATATCTCAAGCCACGATCTTTTTGGTATTTCAGCCGCTTCCTTAGCGAGAGCAAACATTCCAGTTGGATCGATTAACCTCAATGGGCTATTAAGGACATACACATAACGATTCCAACTTTGCGGACGTATTGGGTTTGCGCTTGCGGCTAACGGGTCTGGACTTGTAAAGCGTCCGTGATTGTATGCGAACATTCTTGCTTGAGCAAAGTCTAATCCTGATTCACTATCTCTCTCATACCCTGTAAACTTCTGCCTCACTGCATCACCACCGTAACCCAACTGCTCAGTTCTC
>RFGC01000027.1 GCA_003697135.1 Acidobacteriota bacterium | reverse complement strand
AGTGCAAACAGGTAGTTTCAATCCAGTGCTTACAATCACGAGTGGAACGCAAACTACCACGGTGAATTATTCGCTGGTTATTCAATAGCTGAATTCGGTCATTCAGTAATCGGGATTTTGCGGTTGTTTTTGGTTTTGCAAGAAGGTTTGTTGGGAATTAGCCTTACTTCTCACAAGCTCTGGGCTTTAGCTTGGGATAGTTGAATGGTGGAGCAGAGGGGGATCGAACCCCTGACCTCAACATTGCGAACGTTGCGCTCTCCCAACTGAGCTACTGCCCCACATCAAAAAGCCGATGAAGTTTCACTTTTTCAACGATCAAACTTTCGGCAAAAAGAATTTTAACACAACAAAATTTTTTTCGGCAAAACTTTCCGAGGCTCTCAAAAAGCTTCAGTTAAGGGTTTTTTACGATTACGAAATCAGATTTTTCACAGGCAGAGCCGAGCCTCTTGGATCAGATGCCAGCGCAAGTCCATTTTCTATGGCTCTAATCATACCATGAAATACTACGTCCGAGCCTTTCAAAACAACTACAACGTCGCCTGGACTATACAACTTTTCATCAATCTGAAACTTTATCGTCACGGCTCTATCGTTCTCCGCCGAAACGGTTTGATATTGAAAATTCTCAAAATCGAAACTAACGGTTTTACAAAATGATACTTCCATAAGTCTCTCCAAATTCTTTGATTTTAACCTTTTGAAATCCTAAAGTCCAAAGCTATAGCATCGTGATCTGAAAGTGGCACTCCCTTAGAGTCTTTCAAATCCGAAATAGTTTTCGGTTTTCCGACTATTTCAATGCCTTTTCCGGCGAACCAGTCCAGTCTTGCAGAAACCTTCCCACCGACTTTCCCGGCCGCCCAAAATATAAATGGAAAACACCAAGATGGAACCCAATCACGTAAATTCGTGTTTTTTTCGATGCTTCTGATGTCGTAATGCAAAGTCCCAACTCCGAGTTGATTAAACTTTTTATATTCATAACCACGTCTTTCAAGCTCGGCGAACAAATCTCTTTCAAAATATCTATCAGGATGTGGAAAATGGTTTTCAGCCACATTTCTTATTCCCATGAAAACTCTTCGCCAATAACCCAAGATTGCTCTGAAGGCGTTCTGAGAATTGAAAGTTGTAGTGTTCCAATCACCACCGATAAGAGTTGGCATTTCAGAAAGTGTCTGCAAATGATCGAGAATTATCTTCATCTGCAAATGGCGATGCTTTCGCGAGCAATGGGCGTCTAGGTGCGTCGTCACGGCGCGAAATTTTCCCAAAGGATGCTCTATCTCTGCAATCAAGGCTCTTAAATGCCCGATCCTCTTTTCCGCTCCCTTCATTTTGTCCTTGCCATTCGGAAGCGGTATTGCGTGGACATTTTTTATCGGATATTTCGAGAAAATGCCAAGCCCATGAATTGACTTTGTATTTTCCCCTTCGACGAATTTTTCTACTCCGCTACCTTTTTGAAGAGCAATATAAACGGGAGCAAAAGCATAGTTTAGCCGTAGCTGTTTGGCTAATTCTCTGGCTACAAAGCGATTCTGGCTTCTTGCCATACCGTAATCAAGTTCCGTAAGAAGCAGTAGATCGGCTTCCTTCAAGTCCTCATGCGTGCGTAGAGCCTGAACAATACCTTCAAAAGCCGCGCCGCGTTCGAGATTCCATGCAACTGCGCTGATGAAATCCTTTGCGTTGTGTTTCTCATCTTCCGCAAAATTTTCTTGAACAATTGCATTTAAGATTCTCTCAACCGTCGGCTTTATTCGCTGAAAAATTTCGCTTCTTTCAAGCTCCTTAGTGGAGTTGAAACGAAGCAACTCAGGGAAGTATGGATTTAAGTCGTGATCGAGTATTTTCGGCGATCTAAAGTCCAAATTTTTCTCTGACACAAGCCTAGAACTCATGGTCTCAGCCTATAAAGCATTCGAGGAAATGGGATAGTTTCGCGAACATGCTCTATTCCACAAATCCAAGCAACGCATCTTTCTATACCCATTCCAAAACCGGCATGAGGGACACTCCCGTATCGGCGCAAGTCCAAATACCATTCAAAAGCCTCTCTCGGAAGATTGTGCTCAGCGATTTGCTTTTCCAAAAATTCTAAATCAAAAGCTCTCTGCCCACCACCTACTATTTCTCCGTAACCTTCTGGTGCAAGCAAATCTGCTCCCAAGGCCAATTCTGGACGCTCTTTGTCTCTTTCAAAATAAAATGCTTTAATTGAAGCCGGGAAGTGGTGAACGAAAACGGGCAGTTCAAATTGACTGGAAAGATAGGTTTCATCAGGCGCACCGAAGTCGCCGCCCCACTCGAATTTGTTTTCTAAAGCTCCTTTTTCGTAGCCATCTTGAAGAATCTTAACGGCTTCATCGTAATGAATTCTAGGAAACGGAGCTTTGATTCTTTCAAGCTTCGATACGTCTCTTTCGAGAGTTTTCAAATCGTCTCGTCTCTCTTCCAAAACTCTTTCGACTACATAACAAACCATTTCTTCAGCAAGATTCATTACATCGTCTAGAGTTGCGTATGCCATTTCAGGCTCGACCATCCAAAACTCTGTCAAGTGCCTGCGGGTTTTCGATCTTTCGGCACGGAAAACAGGTCCAAAGCAATAACTTCTCCCAAAAGCAGCAGCTGTTGCTTCGTTATAGAGCTGTCCGCTTTGTGTTAAATAAGCTTTGTCGTGATCGAAGTAATTGACTTCAAAGAGCGTGGTAGTGCCTTCACAAGCATTTGGCGTAAAAATCGGAGCATCTGCCAGGATAAATCCTCGATTATCCAGAAAATCACGCGTTGCTTTTACGACCGTGTGACGAATTCTTAAAATTGCGTGCTGTCGTCGCGAACGAATCCACAAATGACGATGATCCATCAGGAATTCTGTTCCATGCTCTTTCGGTGTGATCGGATAACCTTCAACGTTTTGTATAACTTCGAGATCGGTTACTTCTAACTCAACGCCTATCGGTGAGCGAGCATCTTCTCTAACTTTCCCACGAACTATTATGGAAGACTCTTGACCTAATGACTTGGCAGTCTCAAAAAGGCTCTCGTTATTGGGCTTAAACACAACGCATTGAACTATCCCGGTGCCATCTCGAACGAGTAAGAAAAGCAATTTCCCGCTTGAACGAGAGTTATAAAGCCAGCCCTTTAATGTCACTTCTTCGCCTATGTGATTTTTCAGCTCATTTACATAAACTTGATTCATATCAACTCTCCAAAAAAGCTATATTTTGAGGTTTACAAAAGAAAATTGCAAAGCTATTGACCATTTCAGATTAAAGATTTACTATCTTAAGTGATGTATCGTCAAACCAGATTTTCGGAAGTTTTGTATCGAATCAGAGAACAAATTTCGCAAGAAGCTGACTTCGATGCAATGAAGCTTGCGAGGATGTTAATCCATCTTTATCAAAACAACGGTTTGACATCGGAGAGCAAACAAAAAGAAAAAATTCATCAGAGCAATCAAAAAATAGACGTAACTTGCGAAAAGTAAAAATCGGGTTGTATTTTGCAAAACTCCTCAAATAAACCTTGCCCCTTGTGGTTCTTTCGGTTGTAGCATGAAAAATGATAGAAGATGGAAAAATAAAAATTCTTTTAATCGAAGAGTCAGAAAGGTTGGCAAGAGAAATTATTGAAAGCCTTTCAAGAAGCCGTTATGACCTCGATATTGAAGTTATTCTCGATTCGGATTTTTCTAAGGAAATTTTAATCAGGAAAGATTGGAATATAATCATTTGCAATTACGGGCTAGAACAAAGGCGAACTGAAATCTTTTTGGCTTTGAAGGAATTGAATTTGGAAATCCCCGTCATATTTGTTTCCGATACAAGAGGAGAAGAAATAGCGGTTCAAGCAATGCTCGAAGGTGCAAGTAATTATTTACTTAGAGAAAATCTAAACAAGCTTCCCAACGCAATTGAGAGAGAAATTGCAAAGAACAAATCCAAAGAAGAACATAGAGAAATAGAGCGAGTCTTTAAGAAGAACCAAGAACTTCTGGAAGTAGCACTATCAACAGCCCGCATGGGAATTTGGGAATGGAATCTTCTAAACAACCAGATATACCTTTCGCCTGAAGCTCTGGAAACCATGGGAATTAAAAAAAGCCACAGGAAAAGTTGAAGAATATCTGAATTTTGTCTTTCCCGAAGAACGAGAAGAAAACTATAGAAAAGCCATAGAAGCTATCGAAGCCAAAGAATCGTTCAATGTTGAATTTCGCTTCTTAAGTCCTGAAAAAGGCTTGATTTGGCTCGTTTCTTCCGGCAAGGCTGACTATGACGAAAACGGAAAGCCATGGAGAGTTGTAGGGATTGTTCAAGATATAACTCTGCGTAAAGAAAGCGAAGAAAGATTAAGGCAAACCAGGATTTTGATACGTTTGATGGCAGATGTCGTGCCTGCAATGATAGCTTATGTTGATAGAGAGCTGATATGCCATTTCGCAAATAAAGCATTTTTGAAAAGCTGTGGTCTGCCGATTGAAAAAGTGCTCAACAGGCATCTTTCCGAAATTGTTGACGAATCACTCTTCCGAAAAATGGTGCCTTGCATGAAAGGAATCTTGATGGGAGGCAAGGCTTTTTCAAGACAGGAAAAAATAGAGCAAAACAACCAAGTCAAATACTGGTCTATAAACTACATTCCACACACTGACGACTCAGGAATAGTTCGAGGTTGTTTTCTTTTCATACTCGACATTACAGAAGCCCAGCTAGCCCTCGAGTTCTTACGGGAAAGCGAGAATAGATTCGCATCTTTGGTGAAATCAACCACTCAGATTGTATGGGTCGGATCGCTTGAGGATAAAGAGCCGAAAATATTCATTCTTTATTCACAAAACGAAGAACCCAAACTCAAAGAATGCTTTTATTCGGGTGATTATGAAAAAGCACTTAAAGAACTTAAAAAAGCCGCAATCGAGAAAAAGGCTTATGAAGCCGAGTACAGAATTTTTAATCCTCAAAAGCAAAACTATCATAAGTATCTTCTAAAAGGTTTTCCCGTCTTCGATAGAGAAGGAAACGTTCGGGAGTTTATAGGCACAATGACCGACCTCACAGAAAAAGAGTTAGCAGAAAGAGAAATACGCTTTCAGGCAAATCTTCTAAACATGGTAAACCAGGCGATAATCACCACCGACTTAAAAGGGCGAATACTATACTGGAACAAATTTGCCGAAGCGCTTTACGGATGGAAATTTGAAGAAATTCGTGGAGAGCAAATTTTGGAGCTAATAATTCCCGAAGAGATTTTAAGCATTGCTAAAGAAATAACCGCCGAAGTTGCTAAAGGTAGCGCTTGGTCAGGAGAGATACAGATGAAGAAGAGAGACGGGAGTAAATTCACTGCCTCTTGCGAGCTTTCATTGGCCACTGACGAACGAGGAGAACCAGTAGTTATAGGCTTAATTCAAGACATCACCGATAGAAAGGAAGCCGAAAGAGCTTTGCAAGAAAGTCTCGAACAATTAAGACAAGCGCAGAAGCTTGAATCCATTGGCAGACTCGCTAGCGGCATCGCTCATGACTTTAACAATATGCTCACTGCCATAAGAGGCTATAGCGATTTAGCACTGCGACAACTCAAAGACGATAATAAAGCTTTGCGTCACAGTATCGAAGAGATAAGAAAAGCGGCTGAAAGGTCTTCTTCACTGACTCAACAACTTTTAGCGTTCAGCCGCAGACAAATAATGCAAACAAAGGTCATAGACATAAACCAAATCATAAAAGAAACGGTCTTCTTGCTTCAGCATCTGATTGGTGAAAACATTTCAATAGTAGTATTTCCAAACTCCAAGTTGAGATTTGTTGAAGCTGATCCATCGCAACTTTCGCAAATCTTAATAAATCTTGCAACAAACTCGCGTGATGCAATGCCAAACGGAGGCACAATTACAATCGAAACAGAAGATGTTTTTCTGGATGAAAAATTCATTGCGCGCGATATTGAAGCCAAAGTCGGTCATTACGTGAAAATTTCATTCAAAGATACAGGCCATGGCATGGATTCAGAAACGATTAAACACATCTTCGAGCCATTTTTTACGACCAAACCAGTAGGAGCCGGAACAGGATTAGGACTTTCAACCGTTTACGGCGTAGTCAAACAACTTAACGGTTTTATAACCTGCGAAAGCCAACTTGGAAAAGGCACTGTCTTCGAGATATTCTTGCCCTTATCTGAAAAAGCTCTAAGTGCTGGCGAGGAGACCTACGAGGAAGAAGAAAAACCAAAAATCAAAGCCGAAAAAGGATTGGTGCTTCTTGTTGAAGACTAACAACTTGTTAGGGATTTGACAAAACAAATTCTAGAATCTTGCGGATACAGAGTCCTTGAAGCCCGTGATGGTAGAGAAGCTTTAGTGTTTTGGGAGAAAGAAAAAGCAAACATAAATCTGATAATTAGCGATATTGTAATGCCACAAATCAGCGGTTACGACCTTGCTGAAAAAGTCAGGCGAGATCATTCAAAAATCCCAATTCTCTTTATATCCGGATTTGCTGACCGCTTAGAGCAACTAAAAGCACTGCAAGACAAAAATCTTTTCTTTGTGCAAAAACCTTTCTCCTACGATTCGTTTACCAGAAAGATACAAGAGATTCTCGAAAGTAAAAACCCATGACGAAAAAGCTTCTCAGGTTGGAAACCTTGTGCAGCTTTATATTGAAAAATTAGCGAACATTCCTGGCAAAACAGGTTTCCCGAAAAGGTAGCCTTGTGCTTCATCGCATCTTATAAAACGCAAGAACTTAAGCTGATTTTCTGTTTCTACTCCCTCAGCAACTACCTTCAAACGAAGATTATGAGCCAAGTTTACAATCGCCATGACCAATTCGGCACTACTGGTGAAAGCCGCTGAAGAAATGTCTTGAATAAAGGATTTGTCTATTTTCAAACCGTCAATTGGAAGTTTCTTCAAATAAGCCAAAGAGGAATATCCTGTCCCAAAATCATCGATCAGGATTTTTATTCCCAGTTTTCTCAGTTTGTTTAACACTTCGGCTGATTTTTCAGGCTCTTTTATGAGAATTGTTTCCGTAATTTCTAACTCCAGAAACATAGGATTAACCCCTGTTTCTCGAATCATCTTCTCGACCTTCTCGACGAATCCCTTTTCTCTTAGTTGTTGAGGCGAAAGGTTAACGCTCACTGTCAAGTTGTATCCTTTATCAGCCCAAATTTTGCACTGGTGAAATGCGTTTTTTAGAACCCAATCCCCAATTGGAATAATCAAACCTGTTTCTTCAGCGAGTGGGATAAAATCCGAAGGCATAATCATCCCGCTTTCGTGATGATTCCACCGCAGTAATGCCTCTGCACCAATAATTTTAGCTGTTGGTATATCAACTTTAGGCTGAAAATAAAGCTCAAGTTCTCCTGTTTCGATAGCTCTTCTCAAACCCATCTCCATTTCCAGCCTTCTGAGCAGCTTCTCGTTCAACTCTTCAGTAAAGAAAAACCATGTTTCCTGTTTGCTCTCTTTCGCACGATTCAATGCTGCACTGGCGTTCTTTATAGCTTCTTGCGCATTTTTGCAGTCCTTTGGGAAAACGCTAATCCCGGCAGAAACTGTAACTAAAATTGCTTCATTCTCTACAGTTATCGGAAGCTTTAACGCATCTTTTATTCTTTGTATAACTTCCACAGCATCTTGCTCGCCTTCAATTCTTGGAAGAAATATAGCAAGTTCGTCACTCTCCATTCTTGCCACAGTGCTTTCGGCACCAACGCAAGCTCTTATTCTCAAAGCCGCCTCTCGCAAAACAATATCTGCAAACCTTGCCCCCCAAGTGCTGTAAATTCTCTTCATTTGATCAAACGAGATCAAAATAACTGCAATCATTTTGTTAGATTCACTATACTCGGCTTGCGCTATGAGCTGTGTCAAACGATCTTCAAATAGAAATTTATTAGGCAAATTGGTGATCGGATCGTAATACGAAAGATAATCGAGCTGCCTCATTCTGTCTTCCAGAAGCTTCTTTAAGCGTTCTTCGTAAAGCCTCTTCCCAACAAGCAATCTCCGATGTTTCATGGCTCTTTCGGCCACCGACTCCACACTTTCGAGATCAAAAGGCTTTTTTATGTAGTCAAAAGCTCCAACCCTTATAGCCTCTATTGCGCTTTCAATGTCACCCTTGCCACTTATGATTACTATCACCAACTCAGGGAATTTAGATTTAGCCTCTTTTGCTATTTCGATCCCGCTGACACCCTCCAAACCTATGTCACAGATCAAGAGATCAAATTCACTCTCTTCCAATAACTTCAGCGCGTCCGACGCCGAGTTAGTGGCAATACACTGATACTTCTCGCCCAAAACATCTTTAAGAAGCGAGCATACTACTTCTTCGTCATCAACAATTAAAACTCTCGGTTTTTCCTCTGCAGGATCTCCTACAACATCAAACGAAAAGTCTTTTACCATTCTTTCTCTTCGGAAAGATTCATCTGATTCAAAAAACACAATAGAGGTGTATGCAGCAATTCTAGTGCCATAAAACTTTTTACTTTCCGAGACCTAAAGAACTAGCAAAAAAAACGAAGGTTCTATTTCTGTGAAACGGCAAATCGAAAAAGATGTTGCATTTTTCCCCATCCCTTCCAAAATCTCCTAACCTTTTTTCCCTATCAAAGGTTCCTCCTCGTGAGTTTCACAAACAACCATTGCAAACGGTTCTGGAAAAAATCGAGACCTAAATTAGCTTGACAGTCGAAGATGTGATTGGCACAATTGTTGCTGTAGCTTTTTGCGGAAGCTGATAGAGTTGATCCTGAACAAGTCGGTCAACCTCCTCACTTGCTACCGTAGAATTTCTCCTGATCAAAAAGCACCAGGTTCTTCTCAACTGCCTGGTGCTTTTTCTCTGAAAAAGCCCATACATTGGAAATTTCAAGGGAGTTGAAGGGAGGATGAGAATAATTCGCTCATGGTATAATTTTCCGATGAATATAGAGTTAAACGCTCTAGTAATAGATGACGACCCACAGATCAGGGGACTCATTGCAGATATACTGAAAACCGTAAACTGGAATACCGAAGGAGTCGCAACTTTCGACGAAGCCATTAAGGCGTTTGAAGAAAAAGAATGGGCACTCATTTTTTGCGACGTTATGCTCAAAGAAACTGACGGATATTCTATTCTGAAATACTTCAACGAAAAAGGCTATAAAGGACTTTTTATATTGATGACAGGCTTTGGTTCAGCTGCTGGGGCTTTGGATGCGACCGCAATAGGCGCTCACGATTACCTAGTAAAACCCTTCACGGTTGATGAAATCTTGAGAGTAGCAGAAGAAGCTCGTCAATACTACATTACATCAAGATTGCAAGAAGAAACTTCTGAAGTCGAAGCTTCTGCTTATGTGTCTGACATTCCTTTGGTTGGGAAAAGCCCTAATTTTGTTGAGTGTTTGAAGCTAGTAGGTCGAATCGCAAAGTCGAATCTACCTGTTTTGATTACAGGCGAATCAGGAACAGGAAAAGAAATAGTTGCGCGTGCCATACACTTGCGCAGCAACAGAGCTTCCAAGCCCTTTGTTGTGGTCAATTGTGGGGCTGTTCCGAGTGAACTGATAGAGTCTGAATTATTTGGTCACGTCAAAGGTGCGTTCACCGGTGCCGATCGTGATAGGCGCGGATTATGGGAAGAAGCCAACGGCGGAACTATTTTCCTAGATGAGATAACGGAAACAACACCGTTTTTTCAGGTTAAACTTTTGAGAGTTTTACAAGAAAACGAAATTCGCCCTGTAGGTTCCAGCCAAACTCGCAAAGTCAGTGCACGTGTTCTTGCCGCAACAAATCGCAACATAGAAGAAGAAGTCAAAGCAGGCAGATTCCGTCAAGACTTGATGTATAGGCTTAACGCAGTCACAATAAATCTTCCGCCGCTACGTGAAAGGGTCGAAGACATTCCCCTTCTTGCAGAGCATTTCGTTTCAAAAGTAGCCGAAGAAACAGGCAGAAAGATAAAAATATCGCAACAAGCTATGGAAATTTTGAAGAGCTATCCCTGGTTTGGAAATGTTCGCGAGCTAGAAAATGCCGTTCTCCATGCCGCTTCTTTGGCTGATAACATAATACGCCCTGAACATTTGCCATCAAACATAGTCACGTTTGTCAAAAAAGAAAAGAAAGAAATCTCGTTGCCAACAGAAAAGAAAGATGTAACCTCCTTCGAGGAATTTTTCAAAAGCGCGCAAGGTGAGTGGCTTTCTCTGGCGGAAATGCAGAAAAGATATGCTGAAGCGGTGCTTGCCTCAACGAAAGGCAATAAACAAGCCGCCGCTCGAATACTCAAAATAGACCGTAAAACTCTACTCAGAATAATAGGCAAAAAGCCTTAATCGGCGAATAAACCTATCCGTCTGCTTGCTTTTTATCAATTGCGATTCTATAAACAGAGTCAAGGATTATAGCGCCCAACACGGCAAAAGCCAGACTCAAAATATAGCTTGGAATTGTTAGGTCTTCAGGCGAATTCGGCACTTTGAAACCAAAACCGAAAATAGCTCTTCCCAAAAGTCCACCGATAAGAGCGCCAACAACCCCCAATATCAAAGAGATTTTCAAACTGCCCGTATGTCGGCTTCTCATCAATGCTTGTGCGACCAACCCAACGATCGCTCCAAAAACAACCCAACTCAAAATAACCGCAACTTCAAACATATTCCAAAACCTCCTTTCGATCAAACTTTTGCATAAGTTAGCCCTGTTTGATCCTGGTATTTGCCGTTTCTGTCGGCATAAGAAGTAATGCAAGCTTCGCTGGATTCAAAAAATATCACTTGGGCGATTCCTTCATTCACGTAAACTCTAAGCGGTAGATTGGCCAGATTCGCAAGCTCGATTACCAATCTTCCCTTCCAGCCCGCCTCTAGTGGTGTCGTATTCACCAAAAGTCCTGCTCTAGCGTATGTTGACTTTCCAACAGCAATCGCAGTAACGTTTCTCGGCATGTTGAAGGTTTCTACCGAAATTCCTAAACCGTAAGAATGCGGTGGTAGAAGATAATACCTCGATCCATCTTCAGCAGTTCTCAAAGGTGGCTCTATCAAAGAAGATTCATCAAAGTTTTTTGGATCAATCTCAAATCCACGAATCGGCGAAAACACCCGAAATCCATCATCGGCTAATGAAATGTCGTATCCGTAACTCGAACAACCTTTTGAGATTATTTTGCTATTTTCAACTACACGAATCAGTGAAGGCGAAAATGGCACTATAAGGTTGTGTTTTGAAGCCATTTCGCATATCCAACTATCAGACTTTATCGTCATAACCCTCTCAACAAATCAGCAATTATTTCTAGCATTTTTTCGCAAAAAATCAAAACGGACCCAGACTTTTCAACCAAAAAATTAAAGCACTACCGAGCCTGAAAAAAGCGTCTGTGGCAAATCGGTAGTGCTTTTTTCAACAAATATGAACTGGCTATCCGAACCTTCTAGTTCGAGTTTTTTATTGCACAATCTTGAATCTTGCAGAAGCCTCTAAAGGTTTGCTTTGCGGATTCACTTTGTCTTGTATCAAGATTTTGATTTCATAATCTCCTGTTGGCAGTTGAGTTGTAGGGAGCAAACGAGCTATTGTCAACCGTCGTCCGTAATCATCTGTATCTCTCCAGTCTTCTTTTTGCTTCAAAATAGGCTTGCCGTCTTTCATCACGATATATTCAACATCAACTGCCGGACGAAGTGTTGTTTGATCTATTCCTGCATTGTAAATGTGCATGTAGATACCTACATCTTGTCCTCTCTTGAATTCACCAGTGAGATTAGGAATTACCTTTTCCTTTCCGATTACAAACATTCCGCCGATGTCTTGTTCAGTCGTATAGCGTAGCTTTGAAGCAAGTATCAATGTCGAAGTTCCTAACTTATCAGGTTCGTATTTTGGAACCTCAAAGCCGATGCTGCGAACTCCGCGGCTTCCGCTTTCTACATCACGAACGATTACGTCTATCTTGTATCTTCCGGGTGGCAGTGCCACAGCCTTTTGATAAACAGACTTCTTTTCTTTCATTTCAGCAAGTTCTTGCGGAGATGCATTTGTCGTTACCGAATCCTCAAAAATCGCCATTCTCTTTCCTGCAACAGATGTTATGCGACCGAAAATGTTAATCTTCGCCGTAGGTAAACCCCCTTCCTCTTTGAAAGTCACTTCACGATTATCAACTTGCACTGTAAATGCCGATATTACCTGATTTTCAGACTGCCGGAAAAAGTCTATGCGCACATCAAAATCAAGCGGATTTGTATCAATCACAGGAGATTCAAGACTGGCTTGAAGATCAGTGTATTTAATTTGCGGTGGACGTTGCAAAGCCGTTATGATTTCTAGCCGCCTAAATGGCATATCTTGCTCGCGCATAAAAGGCATCGTGTTTGTATATTGACCCGAAATTCTATCAGCTTTGTCGGCTAGTCCCAATTCTTCAGCCAAAGTCAAACCTGCTCCTGGCACCATCAAAAGCGCATCCTTTTCGTAAGGGCTTCTGGCGATGCGATATTCACCAGTCCCAGTTGGATCGACAAACTCAATCTCAATACCACTACCAATGCCTTCGATATGACGATAAAACCAAATCTCAAATGGGTAAGTGGTAGTCGTTCCGCCACCTTCCCAACTCGGACGATTATAAACTCCGCCTGCCGGATAAGATTCTATCGAATCAGGCTTCCCATACATTATGTAGATTCTGCCTCTGTCAGTTTTCCACCCCGGAATACCCGAAGTGAAATGCTGATTTGCGTACGCAATTCGCTCGTAGTATTCCTCTCTGAATTCGTTTTCCTCTGTATCAGGATTCGGATCGCGCCTTCGCCAAAAATTTTCTATAAAGTTTTCGCGTTCTTCATCCGTCTCCAAAGCCAAAAAAGCTTTCTTTTCCTCAGGTGTAATTATGTAAACTACGTCCTTTTCTAGCCAATCTTTGTAAACTTTTCCCATTTCTTTCTTAACTTTCCGCGGCTTTTTCGATACATCCTGCGTTTGATTTGTCCCCTCTTGACCCGAAGCAACGAAATTACCAAAAGCAAATAACAAAAGAATAATGACTAAAACAAACCTTTTTGGCATTCTTGCACCTCCTAACATTTTCTCTCTCAATTTTACTTTGGCTGACAGACGTATTTCAAACCTGAGTTTCTGTTCAGCTATGATGTTTTATCTAGACTTAATTGTTGCTTTCTTGCACAATTTTCACAGCAACCAGAGAAAATGCATCGTTTTTACGCGTCACCTGAGAACATTTCTAACAACCGAATCTTCCTAGACTTCGGCGAAACGAAACATCTGAAAAAGGTCTTACGTCTTTCCGAAGGCGAGATCATTAGAATATTTGACGGACTCGGAAACGAATTTCAATGCCAAATCAAAAGAATAACTGACAAGACAGAGGTTGAAATTCTTGAAAAAGTAGAACCCACCGCCAAAGAATCACCCCTTAACTTGAGGCTAGCTGTAGGTATGTTGAAAGGTGAGAAATTCGATCTCATAATTCAAAAGGCTGTCGAGTTAGGTGTTAGCCGCTTTACTCCTCTTTTAACTAAGAGAAGCGAAGTAAAGCCTGACAAAACCTATAAGAAATTTGATAGATGGCAAAAAATCATCATTCAAGCCAGCAAGCAATGTGGCAGGGCAAAATTGATGCAGCTAGAAGAACAAGTTGAATTCTCAGAGTTCATCAAACAGCGCTCTGATGATGAAACTTGGATTCTATTCTCAGAAAGAAACGGTACTAGTCTCAAAGCAATAGAAAAACCTTTTAATAACCGAGTAACAGCAATCGTTGGCACTGAAGGCGGTTGGGAAGAACAAGAACTAGAGATGGCTTTGTCGAAGGAAATAAACATAGTAACTTTTACCGGCAAAAGGATTCTTCGTGCTGAAACTGCCGCCATCGCAGTAGCGGCAATTCTTCAAAACCGATTCGGCGACCTGCATTAAACTCGGCTTTGATTCTCAGAAATCCAAAATTTATCAAAAAAGTAGTTTT
>RFGC01000026.1 GCA_003697135.1 Acidobacteriota bacterium | reverse complement strand
GGTTATAACCACGGACCCAGGTGCCAAAGCGGACATACCCGCCTTTTGCAACAGGACAGGACATCAGCTCCTTGAGGTGGTTGAAGAGGGAGGAAAGATAATCTTTTATCTTAAGAAGAAATAAGGAGGGGTAGGATGGCTACAGAAAGGCTGGCTATAATAGCCACAAAAGGCACCCTCGATATGGCATACCCACCCCTTATACTTGCCTCAACCGCCGCTTCCCTTGGCATCGAAACCGCTATATTTTTCACCTTCTACGGGCTTAACATAATCCACAAAAAGAAGATGCACGAGCTAAAGATTGCTCCCCTTGGCAACCCTGCCATGCCTATGGCATTCCCACCCTCTATGCAAAACCCCATAACCAACGCCATCTCCTCTGTCTTGCCCGGTCCACCCCAGATAATGGGCATAATCCCTGGCATGACCGACCTTATGACCTTTATGATGAAGAAGACCATAAAGGAGCATGGGGTAGCAAGCATACCCGAGCTAATAGAGGCTTGCAAGGAAGCGGAAGTCAAGTTAATACCTTGTCAGATGACCATGGAGCTGTTTGGATACAAGTATGAAGACCTCATAGATGGTCTTGAGCCACCAGCGGGTGCAGCCACCTTTATGAACTATGTGCTTGAAGCGGACAAGCCTATGATAATCTTCGTGTGAGGAGGTATAGATATGGCTTATGAAAAGCTGCTTTTCTACATCCTTACCGTGCCTTTCTTTGAAAGGGCTGAGCCAACAACCGGTGAGCTTATCAACCCCCAAGCGGGCGCACCCTTTTTCTTGGCAACCGCTGCCACCACCATGGACTACCAGGTGGAGATGGTCATAACCTCCGAGGCTGGCTTCCTTCTTATGAGGGACAACGCAAAGAAGGTAAAGGTAAGACCGGGTGTTGAGCAGACGGTCTACGACTTTATAAAGATGGCAAAGGATGCGGGTGTAAAGGTATACCTATGTGTTCCTTCCCTTGACCTTACCGAAGTTTACAAAAAGGAGGATGTCAACCCAGAGCTCTGCGACGGTATCATAGGCGGTGCTGCTTTCCTTGACAAGCTTATGAGTGGTGAGTATGCGGTCATCACCCTTTAGCCCTACCCTTTTTTATGAGGCTGTTATAAGCTTATGCTTATATTTTCATAAGCAAAATTTAATTGACTTTGGTAAGGCTCTTAATAACTTTATAGTAGTTATAACCTATACGGAGGTGTAGCTATGGATGGACACCCTTATGGATACAACTTGCCCATATCAGAAAAAACAAGGTCAGTGCCTTGGGAAGAGAAGGTTAGGATAGTGGAAGAGGTGAAGTCGGACTTTCGCTATAAAGAATACATATTCGGCTGTCTTAACTGCGGTGTTTGCACCGCCTCATGCCCCTCCAACAGGTTCTTTGACTACTCACCAAGGGAAATAGTCCAACGCTTTCTTGAGGACGATGTGGAAGTCCTTTACGACATGATGCACGAGTATATATGGGCTTGCTCCCAGTGCTTTACCTGTTGGATAAGGTGTCCTTTTGTCAACAACCCCGGTGGTCTTGTTGCCATAATGAGAGAGGTGGCTGTCCGCAACGCCTTTGAGGCTACAAAGGACCTTCTCAAGCCCTATGGGCGTGTTCTTTTGAAGGTTATGACCACGGGCAACCAGCTGTCTGCGGACATGCTCCAGCCTGACTTCTTCCCCGACTGGGGTCCAAAGATGGCGGACAACATGGAAAACCTAAGAGCCAAAAGGCTTGCCATACCCTTTGATGTAGGAAAGTCGGTCAAGACCGCATGGGAGGTATCCTTAGAGACAGCCATAGAGATGTATACCATATGGAGAGAGACGGGCATATTTGAAATGTTGGAAAAGCTTGACCCCAACCTATACAATGTGATAATGGACATAGTAGAGGAGAACGAAGAGCGTTACGAGGAGCTATATGAAGAAGAGTAAAGCTAACAAAGGGGGCTAAAACCCCAAAAAACTAAGGAGGTGTTAGCCATGGCACATGAGCATGCACACCATCACGCAGCAGAGTTTAGGGCAGGATATACAAGCCCAGGGGGTATCCTAAGGTATCCCGAAGAGCCACCCTTCCCTCTCAAAGAGTATAGCGCCCACTACGACCACATATTTGAGATGATGGAGGAGCTTGAAGCCAAGGGCGAGATACTCATACACAGAATAACGGAGGAACATCAACCTGTAGCTGTATACACAAGGACGGGAAGGATAAAGCTAATACCCACCAACAAGCTCTGGCACCACAAGTCCTGTGGTCAGTGTGGAAACATACCCGGATATCCTGCCTCTGTCTTCTGGTTTATGAACAAGTTTGGGCTTGACTACCTTAACGAGCCTCACCAGACCTCTTGCACCGCTTGGAACTATCGCGGTTCTGGCACCTCTAACCCTGTAGCTTTGGCAGCCGTGTGGCTCAGAAACATGCACCAAGCTTGGAAGACGGGCTACTATCCCCTCATACACTGTGGCACTTCCTTTGGCTCCTACAAGGAAACCAGGGAACAGCTCATAATGAACAAGGAGCTAAGGGATGCGGTAAAACCCATACTCAAAAAGCTTGGCAGGCTCACCGAGGACGGAAGGATAGTCATACCCCAAGAGGTGGTGCACTACTCCGAAT
>RFGC01000025.1 GCA_003697135.1 Acidobacteriota bacterium | reverse complement strand
GTTTCTAGTCTGTCCTCCAACACTCGTGAAACTTCCCCCAATCAATATCTGCCCATCTGGTTCTATCGCAATAGCAGACACAGTATTGTTCGCATCTGGATTAAAGCTTGTATCCAACGAACCATCTGGATTAAGCCTTGCAATCCTGTTTCTAGTCTGTCCTCCAACACTCGTGAAACTTCCCCCAATCAATATCTGCCCATCTGGTTCTAACGCAATGGCAAATACAGTTCCATTTGCATTTGGATTAAAACTAGTGTCTAATGAACCATCTGGATTAAGCCTCGCAATTCTATTTCTGGTTTGTCCTCCAACACTCGTGAAACTCCCTCCAATCAATATCTGCCCATCTGGTTCTATTGCAATAGCAAATACGGTGTTGTTACCCACATTGGGATTGAAAGCATCTACTGGTGATTGAGCTAATATTTGCTGAAATAAGCTAGAAACTACTAACCAAGCGATAACTATAAGCTCATTTCTTCTTGCTTTCCTAAACATAATCGGCCCCCTTTCTGAAAGTAGCTCCCTCTTAGGCAAGCTTGTGAAACATTCTTTTGTTCTTTGTTTTGCTCGTCCTACAGTCTTTTAGACAACACAGAAATATCAAACTCTTCTCTCTATGTCAAGAATTTTATGGATTTTTGATTTTCAATAATCAAATCTAACGACCACAAAAAGCAACCTCCCTGCAAAATTTCAAACGAAATTGCGAAAATCAAACTTGCATAAAGTTGAAAATTGTGTTTAACCCTGCAGTAAAGGTGATATTCTACTTTGTTGTGAAGTCTTTGCATTATACAAACTCGGCAGAAGAACTTAAAAAGATATTGGAAGGTAGAAACTGGGACCTAATTTATCCAAATGGCAGCAGGACTACACTGAAGAGTTTTAGGTTGGAAAAACAATTCGGGAAAGATATCTTCATGTTTTCCGACGGCACCTTCTCTGCGGTTTGGCTTCTGGAATCTTTTGAACTGCAAGATAAAAAAGTAGTGCTACAAGTATCCAGAAATTTCGGTAGAGAAAGGTTGATTTTGAGTTTGATTCCTCGACAGCTTCAACCATCTCTTGAGACAAAGGTCTGGAAGATTGCCGAATTTTTCGCCAAAAAGACAGATACAAGAATTGAGCGCTTAAAATTCGACTCAGACACTCAAAAAGTAGCACAAGTTGTCCTTGAAAGTTACAAAGAAAAACAAGTTCTGTTAATCGGATTAGGTGAGACAGTTGAAAAACTCTTAGCGAAAGCCGTATTTGCGAAGCGAAAATGGCCAACTAGGCAAATCTGTATCGCTGTTCTGAAGCAAGCTGAAAAGCTTCAAATTCTGCATTCGCTTTTAAGGAATTACTGGAAGAATGCAATTTCAATCTACAAAGTTTCTACTGACTTTCAAATAGAACAACTTACTCTTCTGAAAGGTATAGCAGAAAAAACACCGAAGATTCACTTTGCCAAAGTAGAGCGCATTGAGAGTGTTGTTTGTGATTTAATTGAGCTTGATAAGGAAAATATCGAGATTCTGCCTCTCAAAGGCAGAAAACTTCTTTGTTTTTTAGGTTTGCCGTTTGCTTTCGTGAAAGCGGGCAAAGTTTGGTTTGGCATTGAGAAAAATAAAAAGCTACTAACACAAGAAAACTTTGCCGAACTATGCAACTTGATTGAAATGCTCAAAGAATATCGCTGCTTCGACAGTCCAAACAAACAACATGAGTTCTACCGCTTAATGCCCGAAAAATGGCTGGAAACCATCTTGAGAAGAAATATAAAGCTACTAGACCCAGAACTTATTCTATCGCCCGTTTATGATCAGCTAAATTTCGATAAAGAAAGAGTTGATTTACTCGCAATCAGACAAGATGGCAGATTAGTTGTGATAGAGCTAAAGACTTCAGAAAGCTACGAAATGGTATTTCAAGCCCTTAACTACTGGTGGAAGATTGAAAGTGCTAGACGAAGCGGCCTTCTTCAAAAAGCGGGGATTTTTCCAGATTTAGAAATCCAAGAACAACCGCCAATAATTTATCTTGTCGCTCCTGCTTTAAGTTTTCACAAAGACCTTGATTTTTTAGCTTCAACCATCAATCCTGAAATAGAGATTTTCCGCCTCAGCCTAAACACAAATTGGCGGCAGGAGATAAAGGTTGTGGAAAGAAGGAAAATCTAAATTTTTCTTAAAGGAAGCCAAATGCTCTTTTTCAAGGCAGGGAAATTTTTAACAGATTGCAATACTCTAAAGTTCTATGAGTCTCCCAAAGAAAAATGGCTCCGCAGGTAGGACTCGAACCTACAACCCTTCGGTTAACAGCCGAATGCTCTGCCATTGAGCTACTGCGGAGTGTGCTTTCCTTTAGTAGGAAAGCGAAATTTTAGATTAAGGATTTTTTTGCCAATTTGTCAAGCCAACAAGCCACTCAAAACCGAAAAAATTTTACCTAGAGTTGAAAAATTTTGAAAGTTAATACACTCTCTTATTTTGAAAACCTCAAAGCTCTTATCTTGAAGACTTAGGTTACTTTCTGATTCCGAAATCTGACATTGACTTTGAGCCTTATGAACGAAAGCCTCGCTACAATCAGCGTTCTAATTCCGTCGTTTAATCACGCTCCTTTCATCGAGAAAACTCTGCGTTCTGTATTCTTGCAAACTCTTCCGCCTAATAAATTGGTAGTCATTGATGATGGCTCTACAGACGACTCAGTTGAGATAATCGAAAAAGTGCTGAAAGATGCTCCTTTCCAGGCACGTCTTATAGCAAGAGAAAATCGTGGCTTGACAGCAACACTAAATGAAGGTTTTGCTCTCTGTAACGACACAGAATTTTTTGCCTACCTTGGCTCTGATGACGTCTGGTTTCCTGAATTCCTCGAAGAAAGAATAAAACTACTTCAAGCAAGCCCTGAAGCTATTTTGGCTTTCGGACACGCTTTTTTGATTGATGAAGAAGACAACATTATTGAATCAACAGAAAGTTGGGTTGATTTCGATGAAAAAAGAATCTTGGAACACCTTCTCAATGGTGAAGTTTTCTCTAGTCCAAGCGTCGTTTACAGAAGCCGATTCTTGAAAAAACATAGATGGAACGAACAAGCAATTCTTGAAGACTACGAACTTTACTTAAAGTTAGCACAAGAAGGCGATTTTGTCTTTGATAAAAGAGTTCTATGCGCATGGCGTCAACACGCATGGAATACCAGTCGAGACTTTCCGAAAATGATGAATGAATGGATTGAAGCACAAAACAGAGTTTTTGGAAGCAAAAATCTCGACCTTAAAAAATTACAAAAACAACTCCGATTCAAATGCGTTGCGGATTTTGTCCGTTTCGGATATAAAAGGGAAGCTGTCAAACTTTTCTTTGAAAACCTTGACGGTGCAAAAAGTCTTTCCCAAATTATCGGATTAACCTTGAGAATAATAACCCCGCAGTTTCTTTTTCAAGCAAATCGCCGTAGAAAAATGCGAAGAAACATAAAAAAATACGGCAATTTGAACGATTACTTCAAACTCAATCAATGAAACCCAACCTCTGCGAGCAGATTTCTGCTTCTTTAATTTTTGAAGTAAACTTTTATAAGCATGTCAAATCTAGAGGACAAACTTCGGTATGTAATTGAGACGCTGGACATTGCAAATGTCATGATGGAGCCTTTCATAAATTCGCTTCAGAAGGCTCTGAAAGCAGCGGCATCTGAATTGAGGGCAGAAGGAGCGTCTATATTGGTGAAAGAAAATGATAGCGGTGATTTGTACTTCCTTTTGGCAATAGGTGAAGTTGCTGACAAACTCAAAGGCATGAAAGTTCCTTCAGGCAAAGGGATCGCTGGTTTTGTTTTTTCTTCCGGACAGCCAATAGCAGTATCAGACGTCAGTCAAGAACCTACTTTCTACAAAGAAATAGACGAAACCACAGGCTATACAACACAAACAATTTTAGCTACCCCGCTACGTCACAATGAGGAAATCATAGGTGTTTTAGAGTTTGTCAATCGCGTAGGGTCTCCTCCTTATGAGCCTTTTACCTCGGATGAAATGGATCGAGCATCCATGTTTGCCGAAATAATAGCCTCACTGGTAAACACTTACGAATCTCTCAAGACATTTTATAAATTTGGTGAGAAACTTCTTGAAAATTACGATAAAAAAGACTTCGAGGAAGTAAGAAACTGGCTAAGTTTGATTCGCTCGTCGCCTGAGCATACTCAAATGCTTGAACTTTCAATGCTCGTTCGCGAGCTTTCTTCACAAGGCGAAATTGAAAAACAGTTATGCCGAGATTTGTTAGAAGTCCTGCTAAAATACTCAAAATCTAAACAGAGCCTTTTTTAGAAAAACAAAACCAAGATTCTTATGAATTTGTTTGAATTGAGCGAATTAGTAAGGCTAGATGAAAGCTGGAAAAAGTGCACAGGCAAAGGTGTTTGTATTGCCGTGATTGACAGTGGTATTGATGCAAGCCACCCCAAATTGCAGGGAAAAGTCGTAGAATCAGTTGAAGCCATTGTTGAAAAAGACAAGATAAAAATTCTGCCTTCATCTTTCACGGACGCAACCGGACACGGCACTGCCTGTGCTGGAATAATCGTCTCAATAGCTCCGGACGTAAAACTTCATAGCATTAAGGTTTTAGGAGCTACAGGCGCAAATGATGGAAGAGCGCTTCTTGCCGGAATAGAGTATGCAATAAGAAAAAGAATCCGACTTATCAACTTGAGCATAGGCACGACAAAACCACAGTATTTTGCACCGCTGCACGATTTGCTTGACAAAGCCTATCAAGCTGGATGCGTGATTGTTGCCGCTGCCAATAACTTACCTTATCCTTCTTATCCATCTGTCTTTTCATCTTCCTTGATTTCTGTCAGAAGAAGCGAAGAAACCGATCCTTTCAAATTTGGCTTTCACTATGGTGAAACAATCGAATTAACCGCGCCCGGAGTCAATATCAATACAACATGGCTCGATGGAGGATATAGAAAACTTACAGGGAATAGTTTTGCCTGCCCGCACATAGTCGGGATTATCGCCCTTCTACTAGAAAAATTCCCCGATCTCACGCCTTTTCAGGTTAAAACCTTGCTTTACTCAATAGCAAGACAGAATCAAGCCAGAGAAAGGGAATTCATCTGAGAGAAAGTTCTTAAAGCTTTTCATAGTTCTACCTTCTGGCAAAAACAAAAAGCGGTAGCTCGATATTGCTACCGCTTTTGCTTGTTGTTTTAACTTGCAAAAATTAGAAGACTAACCTTGCTCCCAGAACGATAGTTCTGTTGCCGCCGTTGGTTCCCCATTGATCGAGGAAGTTCGGTGCCGAAATGCGTCCTTCTGGGATACCGAAGTTGCGATTGTTAAAGACGTTAAACATATCGGCACGAAGCTGCAAGCGAATTCTTTCGCCAAACAAGGTGTTCTTGATTATACCGAAATCAACGAGCTGGATGCTATCAGCGCGCAAGATATTGCGCCCTGCATTGCCAACCCTCTGACCGGGGAAAAGACCTGTAAACAGGCTTCTTCCACCTGCCCTGAGGATTTCAGGAATGCTCATGTTAGACAAGTTCAAAGTAGTATTGACATTCGGGCGGATTGCATTACCAACCAAACCGTCAATACCGTTGAGTGCGCCCGCCGGATCGGTTCCAAGTAGAACCGTGAAAGGTGCACCACTTTGGAAAGTAAAGAAGGAATTAACCTGCCATCCGCCCAACAATTTTCCAACAAAGTCTTTTTGAGACCTGAAGAATGGGAATTCATATACGAAATTACCAGTAAATCTGTGAGGTCTATCGTAGCTTGAACGTGCTCTATCCGCATTCCAATTAAACGGGTCTTGCGGTGTAGCAACTTCTGCGCCTGATGGGTTGAAAATCTCGGAAGCAGTATCAATGAATGTGCTGTAGGTGTAGTGGAATCCAGCACTGAATCCACGGCTCAAACGCTTATCCAAGCTGATCTGCAAAGCATCGTAGGTCGAGCTTGCAGAGTTAGTTCTCAACCTGATAACACCTCTGTTGGGGTCAACTCTTGGAGCCAGGATTCCTGCCGCAAGATTGCAAGTTCCTGAAGTAGGTGTTGCATTCGGATCAAAAGGACAAGGTCTGCGCGGATTGCCATCAACTGTTTGGAAAAGCTTCAACCCTCTTGTCCTTATGTAACCTATTCTGAGAATCAAGTTGCTGGACAATTCTCTTTGAGTCTCGAGTGAGAATTGCTCGGTGTATGGAGATGAGAAGTCTTCCGAAACAATCGTTCTTGTCAAAAGATTTGGGTTGGAAACATTGGGAACGGTAGTCGCTCGCATGGTCGCAAAGGCGTTGGTCAATGGCAAGTTCTGAGCCGCAACAAACGGGAACGAACTGAATATGTTCAGGTTAATGTTGATAAAGTTAGCATCGTAAGCGCGAGCGTAACCACCTCTAATAACTAACTTGTCTCCTCCGGTGATGAAACCTAATATCCCACCACTTTGGATCTTAGGATTCCAACTGAATCCAACACGAGGAGCAAAATTATTCGTATCTTTCTGCGGAACTGGATTAAGCCGGAAAGCTGGATTATTTCCGTTAGCCGCCAAAATTCTCTGATTCAGTTCTTTCAAATAACTGAATGAATCGCCGGGATATTCGTAGCGGATTCCGAGCGTTAAGGAGAGATCGTTGGTTATCTTCCACTCATCTTGAGCGAAAGCATAGAATTCATACCAACGATAGAACCCGATTATGTCACCACCCCTCAGCGGCAGGTTGATAGTTGCAACTTGAGCCACGTCATTTATGAAGTTTTGTAAAGTCGTATAGACAAGTCTTCCCCTAACAGTCGGGAAGAAAAAGCTTTTAACATCCAATCGGCGAGCGTCTATACCGAACTTCATCGTATGCCTACCAGCAATGTAAGACAGGCTGTTTGTTATCTGGTATGTATCATTGATACGGAACTGAGGCAGGTTGACTGCAAGTCCGATAGCAGTTCTGTTGGCGGCAGCATTGAATCCTGTCATTCCTAGATCGGCTATTTCAATTGAAGGAATCGTCTCCGATCTTGGGTCTTCTGCATTAGTATTTGAATCAAATCTCGACCAGGCAAGACGAAATTCATTGCTTATCTTGCTTGAAAGAACGCTGTTCCAAACAAGAACCGCCGCTTGAGTTTTTAGCCTATTCTTCGTTGTTAGACCAGGAGGTGTAACTTGTCCAACTCCTGAAGTTTTTGCCCAGTTCCAACGATAGCGCCCGTAAATTAGGTTGTTTTCATTCAAACGGTGATCGATTCTAAACGAACCTTGATGATCTTTGAAGCGAAAACTCGATGAACCGGTTAAGTCACCAAGCGGTATAGTGAAAGTTTGGTTTCCAACAGTTACTGTTCTTGACTGCCCATTCGGCGTTCCTGCAGGAACGAAATCAAGTAACGCTTGAACCTGAGGTCTTACAATACCGTCTATCTGCCCTGAAGCAATCTGCTGCAGAATCGCTCTACCAGCATCTGTCGGAGCGCCTCTTAAAGTAAATCCAGAGCCTAGAGCCTGCTGTGTCCATCTTTGCCAGTCAACGAAGAAGAAAGTTTTGTTTCTGCCAATCCAAATGTAAGGCTCGTTCTCGTCACCAAACCTCGGCATAACAACAGGACCACCGAAGGTAAATCCAATTTGATTCTGCTTGATGAAAGGAGCCTTCCTTCTATCTTCAGTAGTAGCATTTGGATTGCAAAAACCAGCTCTTTTATCCAAATTGCTGCAGGCATTCAGGTTCTCATTGTTGTGAAACCAGAAAGCAGTTCCACGGAATTCATTAGTTCCAGAACGGCTAACCACGTTCACAACCGACCCCGAATTTCGTCCGTATTCAGCCAAAAACTGGTTTGTAATGATTCTAACTTCCTGAATTGCATCCGGATTATTCAAGGCTATCTGGGCCCCAGAAATGCTGGGGTCGTTTATGTCCTGCCCATCTATCATGAAGTTGTTTGAACGAAGCCTGCCACCGTTTGATGAGAAGCTTATACCATTCGCAAATCCTGTCTGCCCGCTTCCCAGTTGGCTAACTCCAGGAACAGAAAGCAAAACATTGTAAACACTCCTGTTTGCGGCAATAGGAAGTTCTGAAAGTCTTCTCTCATCAAAACGCGTACTAACTTCTGGAGTGCTTGTGTTCAAAAGCGATGCGTTCTCTACAACATTAACCGTTTCCTGAATAGGACCTGGTTTCAAAGCAACGTTTACAACTGCATTCTGATTGACAAGCAAGCCTATACCCGATTGAGTATATCTTGCAAAATTTTGAGCCTCTACTTTCAGCTCATATTGTCCAATTGGAAGATTAACAAAACTATAACGACCTTCTGTATTTGTTACAGCCGTTCTTTCAAATCCGGTATCAACGTTACGAACTGTAACACTTGCTCCCGGAATAACTGCTCCGCTTTCGTCCGTAACTACTCCCGAAATAGAACCTGTCGTAGTCTGCCCGAAAGCTATACCAAAACCTAGCAAAACAAACATCAACAGCATCCTGAGTCTCATAAATCTGTTCTCCTTTTATTTGATTCAAAGCTATTGAAGCTTTAACCATCAAATCAAGCAATTATTATGCCAGTTATTGTCTAATCCTAAACTCTCGGTAAAATCGCTTCCAGAAGCTTATTAAAGAAAATCCAAAGACTCAAAAAATCCAAAAAAATGGATAAAAAATACGAAAATTTGGATCGGGGTTCTTTCTTGAGTTACTCCTGTTCAGGCAAATAGACGTGTAAAATCAAACGATTTTGAGCTAGATGATAATTCAAAATTGGTCTCTACGATTGTTTTTCTGACTGATTCGTGGCAAACTTCATTTCTAAGCATGAACTATGGTTAAACCAAAAATACTGGCTTTTGCAGGTAGCTTGAGAAAGAACTCTTACAACAAGAGAATTCTAAACATTGCGGTTGAGGGAGCAAGACGTAAAGGTGCGGAAGTTACCTTGCTTGACTTGAACGAATATCCTTTACCTCTGTATAACGCTGATTTGCAAGAGGAACTGGGATTTCCCGAAAATGCGTCAATCCTTCAACAAATCTTGCTCGAGCATCAAGGACTACTGATAGCTTCGCCCGAATACAATGGTTCGCTTCCGGCCGCGCTAAAAAACATGTTGGATTGGACTTCTAGAGCTAACGGTGAGCTTAAAATTGGCGATTGCTACAGGGGAAAATGGGCCGCTATTATGACAGCATCTCCGGGTAACTTTGGCGGTATTAGATGTCTTGGACACTTAAGAGATATTCTTTCGATTATGCTGGTTCATGTTCTACCACTAGAAATCGCCGTATCTAGAGTAGATCGGCTCTTCGATGGTGATAGTAGTGAAATGAAAGACGAGAGCATGAGGCTTTTCATTGAAAGCCTTGGCGAGTCGCTTGCAGAGGTGCTTATCAAAAGCATTCAAACAGAAAAAGCGGTGAAATGATTGCCTATACTTCACCGAAATTGTAAACTCTTAAATCAATAAAACAACTGCTAGAAAAGCCATAAGCCGGATAAAAGCGGAGCTTAATCGTATATGTCATGCAGAACCTCAGAGATAGGCTTACGCACAGTCTTTGAACCTTCAACTTCTTTTGATTTTTCTTCTTTTTGTGAGGCTGTGTCTTCTATCCAAGAAGGCTTCGGACGAGTAAGGGTTGAAGAAGGATAAATGTAGGAGAATTCATCAGGGGTTTTGTCTTTTTCTTCCGTGTTGGCGTTTGCTTGTTTTTCTAGTGTTGAGACAGCTAATTCTTGCGCCCTTTTCTCCTCTTCGATCTTAAGAAGACTTTCTGCAAGCAAGTTAAGAGTTCGGTTTCGGCGTGCTCTTTCCAAAGCCCTTATGGCGGCTGAAGTTTGTGGGGCTTCCGCTGGATCGTTTTCTATTTTGCGTAGCAACTTCACATAAGCTCTCAATTCTCGTGACGGCGTCATATACGATAGCTCAACATCACCTCGCCCGGCGATTTTTGATAGCTTCTCAGCCGCAGATTTATAATCTCCCAGCTTGTGATACAATGCTCCGAGCGCAAAGTAAAGTAAGGGCGGAGCATCAGGGAAAATTTCTAAAACTCCCTCGCCTTGATTGATAACCTCTTTGATTTCAAAGCCAAACCACCTGCGTTCATCGTCTCGGAGAATCTCGTTTGCCTTTAAGTAAAACTCAAATACATCTCGAACTTCCTTTGTGTTCGGAAGAGATGAAACTTTCCATATTAAAAAAGCGAAAATACCAAAAAGCAAGACTATAAAAAGTGGAAATCCTATAAGCCACAGCATTGAGCCGATCACGCCAATTGTCAGCGCATATTGAAATTTTTCTTTCGTAGGTTCCGATAGCCCTTTTTCGCTCCTTTTTTGAATTGCTTCGTTCATCATTCTGCTTTTCTCTCATTGACAATCTTAGAATCTTCGGAAATAGGGTTGCTTCCTTCGGTATTTTCCACCTCCTGCTTTGCTTCTTCTCCCGTTTGCTCTGCAGTCTCAGAATCTACTGAGGTCTCGTGATTACTTTTCTTCTCTTCTCTGTGCTCAGTTGGTGTTTTCATTTCTTTTTCCTGTCTCTCCAACTTCAAACCAAACTCTGCCATTGCATCAATCAACGCATCGAAAATCTTAAAAGGCGAATTCAGCACAAAAGCTAATGTTTCACCTAGAGTTATTGCTTCAAGCTCGACAAGATATGCCACTTTCTTATCCAAAGGCATGTCATAAAACTCTTTGCGGAACTTTTCAAAGCTTGTTTCTTTTGGTTCTTCCTTTTTCTGCTCAAAAGTCATAACTATCACCTCCCCTGACTTTACGATCTTGGTTTGGCAAGCCAATCTCTCGCCTTCACTTCTGACTTTCTCGAGCGTGAGATGCTGAATTTCCATTTTTGTAGGCTCGGAAAGTAGCTCAACACCACTTAATATTTTGACCTTGCAAGAATCGCATTTTCCCAGCCTTCCGCATTCTGCTGGAACTTGAACACCCAGCCGCTCGGCTGCATCAAGGATGTAAGTTCCAACTGCAACTAAACCTGTTTGTTTATCGGGTTCAAAAATTATCTCAACGTCTGCCATTTGTTATTCAACTTCTCACTTACTTCGAGAATCTGCTACCTATAACTCTTATGCGTGGCTGTGCACCTGAGGCAACCGAATCAGCACTAGACACTTCCTTTTGACACTCAGCACAGATTCCCAAAATCCGCAGATTATGGTAAGTAGGCTTAAAGCCATGCTTTTCTGCCATTTCGTCTTGCAATTGCTCAATTTCAGGCGAGAAAAATTCAATTACCTTACCGCATTCGGTGCAAATCATGTGATCATGATGCTGATGCTTGTAGTGATGCTCGTAGTATGTCTTCCCATCACCAAAACTAACCTCACGCGCAAGCCCCGCTTCGGCTAGTAGTTTCAAAGTCCGATAAACAGTCGTGTAACCTATTGATTTGTCTTTTTGTTGCACAAGCCAGTATAAATCCTCACTGGATACATGTTCTTCAGTTTGTAGAAAGACTTCCAAAATCAGGTCTCTTTGTGCAGTCCGCCGCAAGCCCTTCTTCTTGATGTGATTCTCGAAAATCTCTTTCTCTTCCTTAAATCTTTCTTTCTTTTTCTCATTTGCCATAACCGGAAATCTTCCTTTGTGCTTTCGCTTGTTATTTTATCACAAATCCACAACTTTGAAGCTTTCTTTCCAAAATCAACGCTCTGATTTTTGAGCGCACAAAAACCATCAACCTGAATAAAGTTCTTATTTCCTCTAAGTTCCTGTATAATTTCCGAAGAAGAGGTTTCCCTGCTTGGGAAATCAGCAAAACGGAGGTTGTTTATGACAAAAAAGCTACTAAGTCTTTCAGTGTTGTTATTCATCTTTTGTCTTTCGGTATTTGCAGACACGATAAAACTCAAAGATGGGAGCATCATAAAAGGCAAGGTCATAGGATTTCGGGATGGGCAATTTATCGTTTTAGTAGGTTCTGGCTCTAGAATGCGTCAGATGAATTTCTATGCAGACGAAGTCGAATACATAGAATTTGACTCTGCCGCTACAGCTATCGAGCAATACAATGCCTCCATAAACAAGCTTGAGCCTAGAATTTCAGAAACCACAGCCACACCACAAGTTAACACAACAAATAGCCCCACCAACACAAATGATTCGTCGCAATTAGAAAGAAAGCCCAAAATCGAGCCAGCAAGTAATTCTCAGCCTGTTGGTAATTCTACACTCAACTCCGTAAAAACAGAATCCAAACCAAAAACTGAACCTGTAAGATTGAAAGTAAAGGTTCTAGCTGACAACACAGCAAATGGCTGGACAAGTGTTGGTTGGGTCGTCAAAAAAGGACAAAGAATTCGCATTATCGGAAAAGGACAAGTTTATCTAGGCGGTGGGAAATTTTCTGGTCCTGAAGGCATGAAAAACTTACCTGATCCCGAAAAACTGATACCACAAGCTCCCACAGGCGCTTTAATTGCCGTGATTGGTGATGATAACAATGACTTTATCTTTATAGGTGCTGAAAACGAATTCGTAGCTGAGCGTGAAGGAGTGCTTTTTCTCGGCATAAATGAAGGTTATCTTGATGACAATTCAGGAGCTTTCGATGCAACAGTTGAAATTTATCCTTGAGACTTTCTGCAACTGTGTCAAAAGTAGCAGAATCTAAATGAATAAATCCCTTTTGAAAGGTCAAAAACCATGAAAAAACTTTTCATCCTTTCTTCGATTTTGTTTTTTGCTTTCTTTTTGTTGAATGATCATCTTTTCGCACAAGCAAAACCACAACGACCCGAACCTGCGAAAGGGACTCAAAAGAAAAACCAGCGCCCTGCACCTAAAACAGAAGAGGAATTGAAGAAAGAGGAAGAAGAAAGGAAGCGTCTTGAGGAAGAAAAAAATGCAATCCAAGACGATGAAGTTTTAAGAATAGAAACTCTAGCTGTCAACGTTGATGCAGTAGTTTATCACAAGAAAACTGGTCAAATTATTACGGGTCTGAAGAAAGAAAACTTTGCTGTCTTTCAAGACGGTGTCAAGAAAGAGATTGTTAACTTCGCAACTCCAGAAAGTCCCATAACAGTTGCTTTGGTAGTCGAATACAGCAAATGGAGCGAGGTTTTTGGTTATTATGCAAGTCGTGGATTAGAACCAGGAAAATACGAAGTGATTCGCCCCGTTGCTTATTTTCTTTCTAGATTCATCAAGCCACCAGACGATTATGCTTCTGTAATTGCCTTCGATCTTCGTCCAACACCGATTGTTGATTTTACGAACGATCCATTCAAGCTTCGAGCAACTGTTGATCTCCTTTTGAGAAACAACCCAGCATTTCGCGAAAACAATCTTTATGACGCCCTTAAGTTTGCGCTGATTGGTGGTAAAGGCGATCCGGTTGTTTTGGAAAACTCCAAAGAAAAAGAAATCGAATACGGTGGGATGGTTTCAGTTAAAGCGAAGAGAAAAGCTATCATCCTTGTCGCTTCGGGCATTGACACTTTCAGCCGCACTAACTATGACGAAATCAGAAAGATAATTCAGGCATCAGGAATTCCAATTTACATAATCAGCACAGGTAACATGTTTTTCAAGCTTTATGAGCCTTATCTCGGAGCCACCGACTCAATCTCAGGCGCACCCGGAAGATTAACGTTTTTGCAGGCACAAAATGCCATGAACACTTTTGCAAAAGAATCCGGCGGACAGCATTTTCCGATGACTTTTGAATCTGAGATTCCCTCAATCTTAAGCTCAATAGACGCGCTTTTAAGAAATCAATACAGCCTTGCCTTCGATCCAGGTGAGAAACCAAAAGAAGGTAAAAGATACAAAATCGAAGTAAAAGTTGACGTCAACGGCGACGGAATTTATGATGAAAAACAATTCGTGGTCCAACATCGCCCTTACTACATTGTTCTGCCAAATGACAAAAAGAAGTGATTTAAGCTGATATTCGAGTCTAAATGGACTATCTTGTTAACTGACAAATCACAAAGCCGACGAAATCACTTTACTGTTTCGCTATATCCCGATGGGAAACTACGATTTCATAGCCTTTTTCTCTTAAAAATGAAGCTAGAGCTTCGGCGACTCTGACTGAACGATGCCTTCCGCCTGTGCATCCTATCCCGATGGTCAGATAAGATTTCCCTTCCCGCCGATACAAAGGCAGAAGGTAACCCAAAAGGTCTGCAAACCTGTGGATTGTCTCTTGAACATCTTTCTCTTTATCTAAAAACTCAATCACTCTTGGATGATTGCCCGGAAGTGGCTTTAATTCAGGCACAAAATACGGGTTCGGAAGATGACGAACGTCAAAAAGCAAATCCAAATGATTTGGAACACCATATTTGTGCCCAAAACTTACAATCTCAACTCTTAAAGGAAGTTCCTTTCCAGCTTCTCTAAAGCTTTCTAGTAAATACTTTCGTAAAGAATGCACCGTATGATTTGAAGTGTCAATTATAAGGTCTGCCTTTTGGCGAACTACTTGCATCGCTTCTCTTTCTGCACGAATAGCCTCAAGCAGTCCTCTGCCATTGTCAAAAGGATGAGGTCGCCTCGTTTCAGAAAACCTTCTCTGCAAAACTTCATCTGAAGCCTCGAAAAAAAGCACATAAGGCTTGAGTCCTTTTTTGATAAGCTTTTCTAACTCAGAATGAAAATCCGATAAAAAATGCCGCTCACGAATATCAATAACCAAAGCCGCCTTGTCCAAAGAAGGCTTCTCTTCCTCTTTGGGCAAAAGCAATTTAGCAAACTGTGACAGCAAGCTAACTGGAAGATTATCAACGCAAAAATAACCCAAATCTTCAAAAGCATTCGTTGCTGAAGACATCCCAGAACCTGAAAGCCCTGTGATTATGATAAAGTTCTGGTAGGGTCGCTTTTCGTCTGAATGATTTCCAACCATAAATTTCAACCTTATAAAATCATACGAAAAACGCAACAGAAACCGACTAGATTTAGCATTTTTTCAAAGCCTGAAAATATGTTATATTTTTCAAAGGCGAAAGAATTTCTGCGGAGTTCGTTACGGAAGGCAAGTAATTGAGCCAACACCAATTGAAAAGGGAGACCGATGCTATGTTCGGTGCGCCTTTAACTGCGAAAAGGATGCTAAAGAACATGGCTTTGATGCGTTTTGTGCAAACAAAACGCAGAAGGTCACCCACCTGTTGAGATGCAGGTTCAATTGACGCTTCCGGACGGCTCATGTGGTTTTCTTTCGCCTGAAATCTATAGAAAGGAGGACTTAAGCAAATATGCCAATTTATGAATACAAATGCAACAGTTGTGGAACAAAAATCGAAAAAATTCAAAAGTTTTCCGATCCACTTCTGAAAACCTGCGAAGCCTGCGGAGGCACACTCGAAAAACTCTGGTCACTTTCAGGTCTTCAATTCAAAGGCACAGGCTGGTATGTAACCGATTACGCCAGAAAAACTACCAACGGCAAACCTTCTGAAGAAACCAGCAAATCTGGCGAAACATCAAAAACAGCAGAAACAGCAAAAGCGGCATGTGGTTCGTGTGATTGCAACTGAAAGTTTTTCTTAAAAACAGCCGAAAATCAACGAACCAGAGATGCAGAAAGCGTGATTGCAATTAAAGCACAAAAGATTTTGATTTTAATAATCTCAACTGCAATAATTTGTTTCGCTCAATCAGGACGCAGTTCAAAAGGGCTTTCTGCATCGAATGACGTAATCCTAAACGTTTTTGCGTATAGAACCGATGGCTCCGATAAACCGATTTCGCTTAGCGAAATCTCTCTTTACGAGTCGGGCTTTGAGCAGAGAATCAAAAATTTTGTGTTCGATCCATCGCCTTCGAGGATCGTTATTCTAGTTGACAACTCTCAAACTCTGCGCGCTAGTGTTGAAAAGCTACAAGCGGCGGTCAAGGAATTTGCTTACGAAATCTATGAAGGCGATCAAATCTTCATAATCGCTTACGATGAAAAACCTGAAATAATCCAGGAGTGGACTGATGATGCTAAAAAGATAGAAGCATCGCTTTCATTGTTTCGTAAAAAGGATAATCCTTATCTTTTCGATGCTCTCGCGGCTACATTAAAAGAAGTTATTCTGCCGCTGATGCCTGGAACACGCAAAATCGCTGTTGTCTTGATAAGCGACGGTTTAGATAGAGGAAGTAAAACTCCTTTTGAGAAGATTCTGGCGGAACTTCAAACATACGACATTACGGTTTACGCATTGCAAATTCCCGACCGCACTGGTGGGGCATACAGACGCAGCCAGCCCAAACCATCTCAAATCATCACGGATTTAACCGAAGGAACAGGTGGTTTGGTTTTCGATCTCGATGAAGCTCAAAAAGCGGCAAAAACAATCTGCGACGAACTACGAAAAAACCGTTACCTTCTTTCTTACTCGCCAACAAATCCCTCTTCACTCGAAGCTAGAAGAATTTTGCTTTTCGGACAAAACATAACTTTTCGCACAAAGAAACTTCATCCACCAACTCTAAAACCCTTTTAATTCTGGCTTTGTGCCTTTTTTCAATGGCTCTCAATGAATGGCTTTTCGATAGATTATTTAACCCTAAAAGTTCTGGCAATTATATCAAGCTGGTTTCTTATCAAGCGGAGCTTATCGCGTTCACCTGTAAAACGAAGCACGTAAACGGTTTTTTCATCGGCTTTGAGAAAATAAAATCTTCCACTCATGTTCCTGCCCGCTCGGACAAATTCAAAATTGAAAACCTTTCCGCTAAGCGCACCCGAAAAATTTTCTTCTTTACCTGCAACGTAACCCGGCAAAAATTGTAATTTCTGCTCCTTTTCTTTCTCTATAACTTCGGAAAGTAATTCGTTTGGCGATGTTTCAATCTTGCGGATCTCTAAATGTCCGTCGCTACGGTCACCGTAAACATATTCAACACTCGGATTAGAAGCCGAAGGCTTTACAGTCATTCTCCAGGTCGCTTCCGGTATCTCAAAAGTGTATGGCACATTATCGTCTTTGAAAGTCGTTTGCGCAAAAGAAAAAGTGGATAAAACAAAACCAAAAATAAAAACCGTTAAACTTTTAATCATTGCTTTCCTCCCCAATTTTTCCTGTTTCATACCAACCAAGATTTTAACTTGAACTCAAGAAAATGCCGAATTTTCGATGCCATCAAATTTCCTCAAAGTTGGCAAAATTTTCGACCTTTTTTGAAATAAAAGCGTCAAAGTAAACGGAAGTTTTTTGAGGAGTTTTCACTATGAAAAGATTTCGTAAATTGATTGCCTTACTGAGTTTATTAGCCTTTGTAACACCGAATTTTGCTCTTCTTTCAAGTGACAACAAAAACCAGAAACCTAAATCGCTAACAGAGGAACAGAAAATAATTCACGTGCTAAACAGGCTTGGATTCGGCCCACGACCCGGAGACATAGAAAAAGTCAGGCAGATTGGGCTTCAAAAATACATCGAACAGCAACTCAATCCTGAACAAATTGACGACTCATTTGTAGAAGCAAAACTTAAAAACTTCGATGTTCTGAATATGTCAACTGCTGAATTGTTTCTGAAATATCCGAATCCTGCGGCCGTTTTGCAGTTCGTGGCTCGACAAAACGGACTTGAAAAGGGTGAACTCACAGGACTTAAGAAGAAAAATTCCCAAAATATCGAAGAAAACAGTAAAAGCGGTGCCCAAACTAACGAACAGACGCCTGAAACACAAGATAAAATGAAAGAATATCAAAGACAGGTTGCTGAAATCTATCGAAGATATGGTTTAGGCCGACCGAATGAAATAATGCAGCAAGTCATTTCTGCACGTATTATCCGTGCCGTTTACTCTGAAAGACAATTGCAAGAAGTAATGGTTGACTTTTGGGCTAATCATTTCAACGTCTATTCAGGTAAAGGAGCAGTTCGCTGGTATATTCCAAGCTATGAGCGCGATGTGCTTCGCAAATATGCTCTCGGAAATTTCAAAGACCTACTGGTTGCAACCGCTCAACATCCCGCAATGCTGTTTTACCTTGATAATTTTCAGAGTGTATCGCCGAATATGCAAAACTTGCGCCCAAGAAACCCTGCGCCTTTATTCAGTAATGAAAGAAATTTGCGGGCTTTTCCAAATGGAAGGGCGCTTTTGAGAATCGAAAACAGGATCGGAAAAATACAGAAAGACGATGAAAAACAGATTAAACGGCAAACGAGAGGTATAAACGAAAACTATGCAAGAGAACTTCTTGAACTCCATACTTTGGGAGTTGACGGTGGATATACTCAACAAGACATTATCGAAGTTGCAAAATGCTTCACAGGTTGGACTATTGCAGAACCACGCGGCTATCGTAAATCTTTAGCGATGCTTCTCGATTCAGACGATCAAATCAATCTAGAAAAAATTAGAAAACTTGCAGGCGTTTCTGATGGCATCCAACCAGGCGAATTCTATTTCAACGAAAGATGGCATGAAAAAGGTGAAAAGCGAGTTTTAGGTTACAAAATCAATGAAGGTGGCATCAACGATGGGCTGAAAGTTTTAGATATTTTGGTTAATCATCCTTCGACTGCCAAACACATCGCACGCAAACTTGCTATAAGATTCGTTTCTGATAATCCAAGTGAAGCCCTGATAAACCGGGTTGCAAAAGCGTTCAGCGATTCAAAAGGTGACATTAAAACCACCTTGCGTGCCTTGTTTAGTGATCCGGAGTTCTTTAATCCCGAAAATTACCGTGCAAAGATAAAAACGCCGTTTGAGCTTTTTGTAAGCGCCATTCGTGCTTTAGGCGCAGAAATAGAGCCTAATCGCGCTTCGATGGCAATTCTAGCCAAACTAGGTGAAGTGCCTTACGGTTATCAAGCGCCTACAGGCTATCCTGACAAAGCCGAAGACTGGGTCAATTCAGGCGCGCTTTTGGAAAGAATGAATTTTGCCGTTGCTCTCGCAAGCAATCGAATCCCACAAGTAAAAGTTAATCTCAAGCGTTTTGAAGCTAGCTCAAAAGCAGAAATTTTGGAAAAGGTGATAGCAGAGATTTTGCATGGCGAAATCTCGCCAGTGACAAGACAGACTTTGCTCAAACAGCTCGAAGAACCACTAAACCAACTTGAATACGTCGAAACTTCTGACGATATTACAACCACTATGGCACAAAGGAGAAGAGAGCAAATAAGACTTCTTCCACCCAGCGGAAATCCCGATACTTTCAAAGCCGTAAGTCTTGCTCTCGGCACACCAGAATTTCAAAGACAGTGAGGTAAAGTTTATGAACAGAAGGTATTTTTTGAAAACCAGTGGTATAGCAATCGCAAGTTTTGGACTTATTGGTTTTGCTCCAAGATTTTTCCGTGAATTCGTCAACGCACAGGCTTTAAGTGGCAATCGTAGCAAGAACAAAATTCTAGTTGCAATTTTCATGCGTGGTGCGGTTGACGGTTTGAACGTAGTTATTCCATACGCCGAAAGCGAATACTACGATAAACGCCCAACAATCGCCATACCTAAACCCGGCAAAGAAAACGGTGCGATAGATTTAGATGGCTACTTTGGGCTTCATCCTTCGCTAGAACCTTTGGAAAAACTTTGGAAAAACAAACAGCTTGCAATAATTCATTCCGTTGGTTCACCCGACAACACACGCTCACATTTCGACGCTCAAGATTATATGGAATCGGCAACGCCCGGAATAAAATCAACACGCGATGGATGGCTGAATAGAATCTTGCAGGTTGACAAAAAACAAAACGCATCATTGTTTCGCGCAGTTTCAATGACTTCTCAAGTTCCGCGTTCAATGATGGGAACCGCTCCGATAGTCGCCATGACAAATCTTTCCGACTTCGCTATTCGTGCAGGTGCTTACACCCCGAATGTCCAGAAGGGATTTGAGGAATTGTATCAGCAAATAAGTCAAAATGACGCCCTGACTGAAACAGGAAAAGAAACTTTTGAAGCTATAAACTTTCTGAAAAAAGCCAATCCTGCACAGTTCAAGCCCGAAAACGGTGCTGTTTATCCTGCAAACTATCTCGGACGAGCGCTTCAGCAAATAGCGCAACTCATCAAAGCCAACGTCGGATTGGAAATAGCCTTCACCGACACGCCCGGAATGAATTGGGATACTCACGCCAACCAAGGCGGTTCAAGTGGACAACTAGCAAATTCGCTTCGCATCTTCGCTTCAGCCTTGAATGCCTTCGTGACCGACTTAGGAAAGAGGATGGAAGATGTTGTAATTCTAACAATGTCCGAATTCGGCAGAACCGTCAGACAAAACGGCTCAGGCGGAACAGATCACGGCCATGGAAATGTGATGTTTGTCATAGGTGGCAGTTCTGTAAAAGGCGGGAAAATATACGCCGACTGGAAAGGCTTGAAAACAAGCGAACTTTTTGAAGGGCGCGATCTGGCTGTAACAACGGACTTCCGCGATGTATTCGCTGAAATCGCATACAAACATCTGGGAGTCAAAAACCTAGACCGTGTCTTTCCAAACTATCAAGTAAAACAATCCAGATGGCGAGGATTTCTCGCAAGCTAGGATTTCTTGTAAGCTAGAATTTCTTGTAAGTTAGGATTTCTTGCAGGCTAGGTTCTCTAGCCTTTTTTATTGCCTATCGTAAAATTTACCTTGCGGGAGCAGAATTTTACTTTGCCGGAGCGAATATCTTTGGAGACTGGTAGGTTACGCCAAAATAAACTCCCGTTCTAGGACTGTATCTGGTTAAACCAAAAATTGCGGCCGTATCGAATCTGACTCCCGAAGCCTTAATCTGCGTTCCGATTCGCAATTCAGAGAGGCTTTCGGTTCCCAGAGGAATGTTGCGCTTTCTGGTATTTGCACGTCCGTTGACTTCCGTTGCTAAATTTATTCGATTGTTTATGCGAAATACTCCTGCTAAACCGTAAAGCAAAACATCGTTTTGTGTGAATCTCTCAAGAGGCGCAGTTAAAATGCCGATTCCCAGATTCCCGAAAATGTTTGCCGTTGGCTCAGACTTTGGACCAAATTTCTTCTGGAAAATCAGCTTTCCAAAAGTGTTTATTTGATTAGTTCCTATGCCTTTAGCTTGATTAGAATTCGGAAGTTGCACACCGAATTTGAACCCGAAAGCCGGAAGTCTTCGTGTTTCATTAGTTAGTTTTATCTTCGCCGAAACAATAAAATCTCCGACATCGTTTGTGGAATTCCCGCTTATCCTAAGCGGTATTGGCGAAGGCGTTTGAACAGAATTTATAGCAAGAAAGTTTTGAGCAACTCCTTCTATCTGTATTTCCACGTTCGGAGCAAAACCTATTCTGCTCATTATAACACCGACTCTTGTCAAGTCTCCTTTGATGCCTGAAAGAGGAAATTTAGCCTTTTGCAAAAAATCAGCGCCTACGGAAAATTGAATACTTCCTTCAGGTATGATCTCGACATCTTCAGTAATCAAAGGTCGTTGCTGTGCCGATGTTACGATACATAGAAAACAAATTAAAAGCAAAGCCCGCACAGGTAAATTCTGCCATCAACAACCCAAAACTACAAAACCCGCAAAGCATTCTCATAGTTTTTATCTGACAAACCAAACATTGGCTTAAAACCGACATTTATTTTGATTTATGAGCCTTTCATTAAAATCAAAACGATCTTGCACGTGAAGTTTGGGAAAATTTAATTTTGCTTAAAGAAACTTCTAAAGGAAAACAAAATTATGAGAAAGACTATTGGTACTTTTCTAGCATTTTTGCTGTTTGCGTTTTCTCAAGCTTTTGCTCAAGGAAATGGAACTGTAAAAGGCAAGATAACTCATAGCGGTGGCAAAGCTCCAATTAGTGGGGCTTTGGTAAAGGTTTTGCCACTGAACCTTTCAACTACAAGCAGCAATGATGGAAGCTACGAAATAAAAAACATTCCGAAAGGAAGATACACGATTTTGGTTCATTTTGAAGGTTTTGCAGATGCTACAAAGCAATTTGAGATTGGCGACGGGCAAACTCTCCAAGAAGATTTTGATCTTCAAATCTCTGCTCTTCGCGCAGAAGTAACGGTTACTTCTTCAGGAAAAGAGCAGTTTGTCTTTGATTCCTTTCAATCTGTGGAATCGGTAACCTTCAACCGAATAATCGAAAGAGCTTCAACTTCAATAGGTGAAGTTTTAGAAAATGAAACTGGAGTTACCAAAAGAAGTTTTGGAACGGGAACTACTCGTCCCGTCATTAGAGGATTCGATGGCGACCGAGTTCTCATTCTGCAAGATGGAGTGCGATCTGGCTCGATAAGCTCCCAGTCAGGCGATCACGGTGAACCGCTCGATCCTTTAAGCGCAGAAAGAATCGAGGTTGTCAAAGGACCTGCCACGTTGCTTTATGGTTCAAATGCTATCGGCGGAGTCGTTAACGTAATCGGTTCAGATGAAAACGAAGCTCATGAAGGTTTTAGAGGTTTCTTAACCGGACTTGCAGGAAGCGCAGATAAACAAGGCGCTTTAGCAGGTGGGTTAGAATACGGAATCGGCAAGTTCACGACCCGCGGGAATTTAAGCTTCAATCGAACGGGAGATTACAAAACGCCTATCGGAAAAATCCTGAATTCAGCTTCTCGCTCAACTTCAGGTTCTTTCGGGCTTGGATATTATGGTGAAAGCGGCTGGATAAGCGGAACATACAACTCAGATTTGCGGCGCTACGGTATTCCTTTTGCTACACTCTTTGAACACCACCACGAAGAAATTGAAGAAGCCGAAGAAGACGAACAAATTGACTTGAGAATGCGCCGTCAGAATTTCCGAATCAAAGGTGGCTTTCGTAATTTCAACAATTTGTTCTTAAACAACATTCAATACAACCTTGATTACACAAACTACCGGCACAAAGAAATCGAAGTCATCGAAGGCATAGACAATCCGGGAACCATCTTTGATAACAAGATATTTTCCTATCGAATGCTTTTTGACCAAAATCGCTACAAAAGCCTTACGGGACGATTCGGTTTTGAAGGTTTTAATAGAAACTACCGAATCACTGGTGAAGAACAACTAATTCAAGGCAAAGTTAGGCATGATTCTTTTTCAGTCTTTGCTCTTCAAGAACTTGACTTTGAGAGAGTGAAATTCCAGTTTGGCGGAAGAGTTGAAAGAAATCTTTATCGTCCAGAAAATCCCGATCTATCATCAAGAGATTTTACGGGCTTTTCGGGAGTTGTAGGCGTGAATTTTGCTCTTTGGGAAGGCGGTTCTTTCGTTACTAACTACACACATTCCTTCAGATCACCTGCTCTGGAAGAGCTTTACAATAATGGTCCTCACATTGGAAACGTGGCTTTTGAAATAGGAAACCAAAACCTTCGTTCCGAAGTATCTGATGGTATTGACTTCTCATTGCGTCATAATTCCAGAAAATTCACATTCACGGGTGACTTTTTCTACTACAACATCAGAAGATTCGTTTTTCTTGCACCACAAGACGAAGATGGCGACGGGCAAGTTGACATCGAAGATGGTTTACCTGTTGCAAAATACGAGCAGGCCGATGCAAAATACTACGGCGGTGAAATCTACACAAATGCAAATTTCAACGAATATCTAAGCGGATTTTTCAGCTTCGATGCAGTTCGTGCAAAACTAACAGATCGCAACATAAATGTTCCTAGAATCCCGCCTGCAAGGTTTAGATTAGGCTTAGACATACGCTATAAAACCTTAAGTCTTCGACCTGAGATGCTTTTCGCAACTAGCCAAAACAAAATCTATCCGCTTGAAACTCGAACTGCTGGTTATGGAATCTTGAATTTAGGGGCTTCTTACGTGATAGCCAGCTCAAAATATGCTCACGTATTTACTCTCTTCGGATACAACTTGACGGACAAACTTTACCGCAATCATCTCTCCTTCATCAAGGACCTTGCTCCAGAGATCGGACGTGGAGTCCGTATAGGCTACACAATCCGATTCTTCTGAACTGCACCGAACCTCACCTTTGCTCCCGATAAGGAACGGCCTCGCCAATTTCGTTCCTTATCGGTTTTTTCTTTTTTCAAAAACTTTGACTGTCTTCAAGAACTGAAAATCTCAGCCTTCCAAAAGCAAGGGCTAGAATACCACGTATTCAGTCATTAGCAGAATTGTTAGAATTGCAAAGAAGACAAGCACGCCCATTGCAATCATGCCTGCCGCTTCGGTCAAAGGTGTTACTGCACGCGGGTCTTCGGAGATTCTGCGCGGAACTGTCAAAAGGCCATAAATAAGCCCTACCAAAAGACCGCCAAGATGGGCAAAGTTATCTATGATTCTGTAAGCCACAATCCCAAAAGCGGCAACAAAGCCGATGTTGATCAGCATGCTTCTCAAAAAATTCGGTGGAAGTTGCCTTTTTCGCCGATAGCCGTAAACAGCTAAATAACCTATCAATCCCATGATTCCGCCGGAAGCCCCAACGGAAATGCCTTCAGGCAAAAAAATCATGCTCATCAGTCCACCACCGATAATCGAAAACAAAAACACCAGTGCCATTCTGGCACGGTTCGACACAGCTTCAATCAAACTTGCAAATCCATAGAAAGCCTGTGCATTGAAATAGATATGCAGAAACCCTCCATGCAAAAAAGCACTAGTCAAAATTCGCCAATACTCGTTTTTCTCCCATGTATCGGGCTTAACCAAACCTGCAATGGTGAAGGCTCTAAAGTCGCCGTTTCTATCTATCAAAGTCATCAATTGAAAGAAAAAGACCGTAACTAGACAGGCTAAAATTATGTAAGAATAAGTCGGGCGAATCTCAGACGCTTTTTCGATAAAGGCAGCAGCTTCCGGCGACAAAGTTATATCTTCAAGCGTAATTTTTCGTGATTCATAAAGCCACCACAAACCAGCAACAAGAAAGAATAAGCCTATCAGGAAAAAAACATTGCGAAACAGCAGTGAGAAAAAATCTTTCCGACTAATTCCCAAATCGAGATCAGGAAGATTAACAATTATCCACATTAGGACAATGTTAAAAATAACAATCGAAAGCCCAACTCCGATGCTCCACAACGCACGGTTCTTAAGTTGTTTTTTGTATTGAAGCAGATACTCCTCAGGCGTTTGTTCTTGAAGATTTTCTTCTCGTTCGTATAGCAGGGACATAATTTGTGTTTACTTGATTATTGCTTAGCGAACAAACAATGTCAAAATTCGCCTTTCTGCATAGCTGAATCAAACAAAAATCAGACCAAGAACTACTCGGTCACAATCCAAGTCACAAAGAAAGCAATCTATCTTCTCGAGAGTCTCGGATCAGGCTTCGGACTGAAGCTATATTCTTTTGGCGGTTCAGCACCTAAAAGATTTTTGACAAAATAATCCCAACGGCGTCGCATCATGTAAAAATTAAGCTCGCCGTAACCGTGACGCGCATTTGGGAAAATTATCAAATCAAAATCCTTGTTGGCTTTTATCAAAGCCTCAACAACCAAATAAGTATTGTATGGCGGGACGTTATCGTCCATTCCGCCATGGGTCAAAAGAAGTTTTCCTTTTAAGTTCTGCGCGTAATTTTGGTTTGCTTGGTCGTCGTAATTCGACTTTCCGCTTTCGTCTTTTACCAAAAGCCCGATGTAGCGTTCGCCCCAATCGTCTTCATAGTTTCTGTTGTCGTGATTGCCTGATTGGGAAACTCCAACCTTGTAAAAATCAGGAAAGCGAAACATAGCGGCAGCCGTAGCAAAGCCTCCGCCAGAATGTCCCCAAATTCCGACTCTGTCTAAATCAATGAACGGATACTTTTCAGCAAGTTGTTTTATGCCCGCAATCTGGTCTGGAATCGTGTTATCGGCCATGTTTCCGTAGCAAGCATCATGAAAAGATTTCGATCTACCGGGGTTACAAGTTCCGTCAATAACTATGACTATGAAGCCAAGCTCAGCTAGTGCTTGATGATCAACTCTTGCAGGATTGAAAGCACGACTCCCGACACCGCCGCCTTGCGGTCCCGGATAAATGTAGTTGACAACTGGATACTTTTTCTTTGGATCGAGATTTGTTGGTGTGAACATCAAGCCATACAAGTCCCATCTGCCATCACGCGATTTTACAGTGATTGGCGTTGGCGGTTTCCACCCAGCCGCTAGAAGCCTTGAAATATCTCCTTTCTCAAGCGTCATGATGAGATTGCCTTCAATGTCACGCAAAACGGCAACAGGCGGGACATCAGGCTTTGAATAGCTATCAACAAAATACTTCCCATCGGGCGAGAGAAAAATCTGATGGTGAGCGTCTTCGGGAGTTAGCAGTTTAAGATTATTGCCATCGAAATCAACTCGATAAAAATGCGAAAAGTAAGGGTCTCTGCCAGCTTCGCGTCCATTAGCCTCAAAGAATATAACTCGATTTTTCTCATCTACTCGACGCACTTCCGTGACAACCCAGTTTCCTTTCGTTATCTGGTTCTTTAGTTTGCCTGTCGTCAAATCATAAAGATAAAGATGTCCCCAGTCGTCTCTTTCTGAATACCAGATAAACTCATTGGAAAAAGGCAGATAGCGCCAGTTTGCCGCCCCTACGCCCGATTCGTATTGAGTTTGAACAACTTCTTGATAAACATCTCTGACTTCGCCTGTTTCAGCATCGGCAACTCTTAAGATCGCTTTTTTGTGATCACGCGAAGAGGATATGAATGCTAAAGTTTTGCTGTCTGGGCTCCACTGAACATCCGTAAAATCACCTTCACAAGCAATATCATCACAAACCGTAGAACGACGATCGTCGGGCGGCATTTTTAATCTAACTATTTTGCCCGTCTCAACATCAATGATGACTCGATGAATCTTTATGATTTCCTTGTCTTCGGGAAGCGGATATTTCCATGCCTCTAACTTCGGTGCGCCCACATTTGTCGTAACCAGATACATTTCGCTAACGTGCCTTTGGTCTTGTTGATAAGTCGCAATCTTCTTTGAATCAGGCGACCAAAGCACAATCGGGCGATCGCTTTTTCTCCAACCGGCATTATCGGTCGCATATCCAAAATCTTTAACCCCGTCCGTCGTTAGCTGTTTTTCAACCCCGGTTTCTAAATTCCTGACCCACAGGTTCCAATTGCGAATGAAGACAGCCCTTTTGCCATCTGGCGAGATTGACTCGTTAGGACTGAAAACTCCGCCTTGAGATGGTGGTGGAGAGATTATTTCTGAAAGCTGTTTGCCTACCTTTCGCGATTTTGTAGTTGGATCAATCAGCACATATTCGATTCCTTCAGGCGTTAAAACGCTATACCAAAACTTACCATCGGGAAGCCAGTTCGGACGCACATTTGTTCTATCAACAAGCGGAGCAACGTTGTAGTTCAACCATCTCTCCGCTCTTTTATAATCTTCTGCAGTCAAAACCTTTGGCTCGTATTTTTCCTGAGCCACTGCGAAAACTACGCAAAATAAAATCAAGCAAATTCTTTTCATCTCTTGCCTCCCCGAATTTTGAAAGTTTTGCAATTTTACCGTTTCTTTCAAGGTTAAACCATGAGAAAGCCCATTGCAAAACGATGTAAACGCAAGTCTGCCGATCCAAAATTGGAAAACTACAACTCAAAAGCCGAATTTTCAAACAAGGCGAAAAAATCATATAATTTTCGTTGATGATTTTTCCGTCAAAAAGTCTCTCGAAAGGTTGTAGAAGATGAGCGTAGAAGTAGTAATGCCACAGATGGGCGAATCAATTGCCGAAGGAACCGTCACAAAGTGGTTGAAAAAAGTTGGTGACACCATAGAAAAAGATGAACCACTACTTGAGATTTCAACAGACAAGGTTGATGCTGAAGTTCCTGCACCAGCCTCTGGTGTTCTCTTGAAAATCAACGTTCAAGAAGGCCAAACTGTGCCTGTTGGAACGACTATCGCAGTTATAGGCGAAGCATCAGAAGCTGAAAAGCCATTATCTCAACAAGCACCGGTTGCAGAAAGCTCTGCAGTTGGGAAAGTCAACGAAACAATCCAAGAAGTTCAAACCCAACAAGCAGTAGTAGCACAAACGCCAACACAGATTCAGCAGGAGAAAGAAAGCCAGCTACCACCTGAACAAGCTCAAAAAGCTGAAACTGGCAAATCTCTTGACGGTGTAGAAGTAGTAATGCCGCAAATGGGCGAATCAATCGCTGAAGGAACCGTCACTAAATGGCTAAAAAAAATCGGCGACATTGTAGAAAAGGACGAACCACTGCTTGAGATTTCAACAGACAAGGTTGATGCTGAAGTTCCTGCACCAGCCTCTGGCGTTCTTTTGAAAATAAGCGTTCAAGAAGGCCAAACTGTGCCTGTTGGAACGATTGTGGCTCTCATCGGAAAAGAACAAACTGCAGGTTCTGCAGAATCGCAAACTCAGTCTCCTCAAACTCAACAAGCAATAGTTACACCGCAACCGCAAGCATCTCAATCAACCACTATTTTACAATCTCCACAAAGCACTCTAGAAGCAACTCAAACGCAAGAAAAATCAGCAGCAAGTGCTCCAGCAGGGACATTAACCACTGAACAAAAACAAGGCAATGGTAGAAGCATAACGGTTGAAGAACTGAGGCGAAAGAAATCCTCTCCGCTTGTCCGCAACATTGCTAAAAAACATGGAATTGACATTTCAAAAATACAAGGCACTGGAATCAGCGGAAGAGTGACGAAGAAAGACATACTGGCTTACATTGAATCCGGAGCGGCTTTCAAACCTCAAGAATTGATGACTAAGGTACAGCAAGAAGTCTCAGCACAGCAAGAAGTCCCAGCACAGAAGGTGCCTGTTCCAGCAGTTGCAGAGCAACCATCAATTCAGCCTGCTCTAGAAAAAGCGGCATACGTGCCACCCACCATAAAACCCTCAGCGGAAGACAGAGTGGAGCCGATGTCTGTAATGCGCAAGAAAATCGCTGAACACATGGTTTTCTCGAAACGAACATCGGCGCATGTTACCACTGTTTACGAAATTGACATGACAAACGTCGTCAAATTCCGCGAGCAACACAAAGCCGAGTTTCAAGCAAGATATGGAACGAAACTAACTTACATGCCTTTCATCTTTCAAGCTGTTATTCAAGCTCTCAGGAAATATCCGATTTTCAATGCGCAAGTTTCTGGCGATCAGATAATCTACAAAGGCGAGATAAATTTAGGCATGGCAGTTGCGCTCGATTGGGGCTTGATAGTTCCGGTCATAAAAAGAGCCGATACGCTTTCGCTCGCAGGATTAGCACTAGCCGCCAACGACTTGGCTGACCGCGCAAGGGCTAAAAAACTTTCGCCTGACGAAGTGCAAGGTGGGACCTTCACTATAACGAATCCGGGAGTTTTCGGCGGTCTATTTGGAACTCCTATAATCAATCAGCCTCAAGTTGCTATTCTTTGCGTCGGCGTCATAGAAAAACGCCCGAAAGTCATCACAACGCCAGATGGCGACGACGTTATAGCAATCCGTCACATGGCTTATTTCGCATTGACTTACGATCACAGAATCATTGATGGCGCTGATGCCGAAAAATTCTTGTCTTTCGTCAAACAGTATCTCGAAACGACCAAATTTAGCTTATAAAACAACTCGCCTTGCCAGTAAACAAGCAAGGCGAGTTTTCTTAGTGTTTTCTCGTCGGACTTTACAAGGTTTCAAGCAACGGCTATTTCCTTTTCCATCTGTTTCAAGACCTCAAAACACCGTTCGCATACCGTCGGATAACTTTCAAACTCACCGACTCTGACCGAATAATTCCAGCAACGTTCACACTTCTGCCCTTCAGCCCTTTTGACTTCGACAGAAACTTCTGCATTGTCGAGATGGTCTGATTCTATCACCTCAACTTGTGAGACGATAAAAATGTATCTTAGGTCATCTGAATAAGGCTTCAGGAATTCATGAAGTTCCTTGCTAACTGATAAAATGACCTTTGCCTCAAGACTCGAACCGATCAGTTTTTCGACTCTGGCTTCTTCCAAAGTCTTCAGCACAAGATTGCGGATTTCAAAAATCTTCTCCCATCTCTCAAGTAACTCTTCATCTTCTTTTGAGAAGGCAACTTCAGGAAATCTTGCTATGTGAACAGATTCTGCCTTTTCGCCTGGAAGATTTTCCCAAGCCTCATCGGCAGTAAACGCCAGTATCGGAGCGAGAAGCAAACAAAGGTCTTTTGCGATCTTGTAGAGAGCAGTTTGAGCAGACCTGCGAGCATGAGATTTAGGAGCAGAAGTGTAAAGCCTGTCTTTGAGAATATCAAAATACTGTGCCGAAAGCGTCACAGTGCAGTAGTTGTATAGAGTTTGATAAACTGCCTGAAAATCGTAGTCCTCGTATGCCTTCAAAACTTTCTTTGTGACTTCGGAAAGCTTCGCCAATGCCCATCGGTCAAGCTCAAGCAAATCGTCAACTGCATCTTTTTGCGGATCGAAACCATCGAGATTCCCTAAAGCATACCGAAGCGTATTTCTCAATTTTCTGTAGGTATCAACGACGCGATCGAGAATTTCCTTTGAACATCTTACGTCTTCGGTGTAATCAACAGCCGAAACCCAAAGACGCAATATCTCTGCTCCTGATTGCTTGACGACTTCGTTTGGGCTTACGACGTTTCCAAGCGATTTTGACATTTTCCTTCCTTCACCGTCAACAACCCAACCATGCGTTATGATTTGTCTATATGGAGCAGAATTTTTAGCCGCAATTCCGCACATCAAGCTAGAGTTGAACCAACCTCTGTATTGATCGCCTCCTTCAAGGTAAACATCAGCAGGAAAATGCAACGTCTCACCTCTGGTTTCTAACACTGCTACACAGCTTGAACCTGAATCGAACCACACATCTAAAATATCCATTTCCTTTGCGAAATTCTCACCGCCGCAATTCGGACATTTGAAACCTTCAGGAAGAAGTTTCTTGGCTTCCCAATTATACCAGGCGTCAGCAGTTTCTTTGGCAAAAATGTCGGCAACATGATAGATGATTTTGGGATCAAGCACGATATAAGAGCAATTTTGACAGTGGAAAGCAATAATCGGCACTCCCCAAACTCTTTGCCTTGAAATGCACCAATCAGGACGCTGTTTAACTACATTCAACATTCGTCCTTCGCCCCAAGACGGATGCCATTTGACTTTCTGGATTTCTCTCAATGCCTGCGAGCGCAGCGATTCTTCATTGCCAGCATCCATCGAAATAAACCACTGTGGAGTTGCACGGAATATCACAGGTTTATGTGAACGCCATCCGTGCGGGTAGCGATGAAGATACTCTTCAGCATGAAGCAAAACGCCTCTTTCGCGCATGAATTCGATTATTTTCGGATTCGCCTTGAAAACAAACTCGCCTGCAAAATGCTCAACATCAGAAGTAAACCGACCTGCATTATCAACAGGACAATAAATCGGCAATCCGTAACGCTGGGCTATGTAAAAATCTTCCGTTCCATGACCGGGCGCAGTGTGAACAAGCCCTGTTCCAGCCTTCCCATCAGTTTTAACTGCTCCTTCTTCATCACTTTCTCCTAAAGTCACATGCTCACCGCACATTACGAGTGATTCTCTTTCGAGCCATGCGTGTTTACATTTTAAGTTTTCGAGCTTCTCGCCCTTAAAACGCGCAATTTCTTTCATCTTCTCAGCAAATCCGCATTTTTCTGCAACCTGTTGAACAAGTTCGGTAGCAATAACATAAACTTCGTCATCAACCTCGACCGCAGAATAATCAAAAGCAGGATTGACTGAAATTCCAAGATTTCCGGGCAAGGTCCAAGGTGTTGTTGTCCAGATTACCAGAAAAACCCTCTTGCCTTTCAGGCGTTCATCAATCAGTTCAGGATTTGATTTCAGCGGAAACTTAACGTAAACCGAAGGACTTACGATTTCCCGATATTCTACTTCAGCTTCCGCCAAAGCCGTTTGATCGTAAACATCCCAATAAACTGGCCTTAAACCACGATAAACATATCCTTTCTCGACAAATTTTCCGAAAAGGCGCGCTGTTTCGGCTTCGTATTCAGCCGACATTGTTAGGTAAGGATTTTCCCACTCACCGAAAACTCCAAGCCGCTGAAAGTCACGCGTTTGGTTATTCATCGCCGTTGAAGCATGTTCACGGCAGATCCGTCTAAACTCGTTAACGGGAATTTCCGATCTATCCTTTCCTTGCTGTTTGAGTTTTCTTTCAACATAGTTTTCAATCGGTAATCCATGGCAGTCGTAACCCGGCACGAACGGAGCTTGAAATCCCATCATCGTGCGTGACTTCACTACAAAATCTTTCAAAATCTTGTTCAAAGCCGTGCCAATATGAATATCGGCATTTGCGTAAGGCGGGCCATCGTGCAATATGAACTTCGGAGCATCTTTGCGTTCATACAAAATTTTTTCATATAGCTTCATCTGTTTCCATTTTTCCAGCCTTTGCGGCTCCGATTGCGTAAGATTCGCTTTCTGTGGGAAATTTGTTTTCGGAAGGTTGACCGTCTTTTTCAAGTCCAGCTTTTGTTCCATACTCACTCCTTGATTCAGTCTAAATAAAAAAGTCCTAAATCAATCGGATTTAGGACTTCATCGGCAGAAGGCTTCCTAAGAGCCATTCTACCGACTTTTGAGCAAAATAATAATTATTGCAGATGCCGAAAGCATCATGATTCATAATAACTTAAAAACCATCACAATAGCAAAACATTTTGCCTCTTTCAGCGCATCTTTTTCTCTTTGATATAATTTGGCTTGGACAACAACCATCAAGTAACAAACATCAGAAGTTCATGATTCATCGGCAAAGCCAACTATGTTTTTGAGCAAATTTGAAAAGATTGAATCTTTCATGAAATATATCTCTGCAAAAACAGCCTTGAGACTGTTAATCTCTGTTTTCTGTTGTGTTGTGGCAATTTCAGCACAAAATCCGAGACCTACTCCGCCACAACAAGAAAGGGACGTTGGTCAAATCAAGGTTTTCGAGGTCAAACTCCCGGTAACCGTTAGAGACAAAAAGAAAAATCTGGTTTCAGGCTTAACAAAGGATGATTTTTTGGTTTTTGAAGATGGCGTTCAACAGGAGATAACGTTTTTCTCAGACGAAAAGACAAATCCGCCGGTTTATGTTGGGGTTTTGATGGACACATCGCCTTCAACTGCCGGGAAACTGAAATTTTCAAAAGAAGCGGCAAAAAATTTCATATACACGGTTACAAGGCTACGTAAAGACAAAGCCGCTTTCATGACCTTCGATCACGAACTGAACCTGATACAAGATTTCACCGACAAACTCGATCTTTTGGACAGAGCTGTTGATAGCGTGAAAAAAACCGGCACTCAAACAGCGCTCTACGATGCAATATGGTTTTTCTGTGACGAGAAACTCAGAACCGTTCCCGGTAGAAGAGTGATTGTAGTTATAACTGATGGCGACGATACATTTAGCCGCGCCGAACTTGAAGACGTAATTGACATAGCACAACGAACCGAAACCACTATCTTCGCAATATCAACAAAAGCTGGAATTCTAGGCACTGTTCCGGGAGTTGAAGCAGGCACAGTCAAAGATGAAGGCGATAAAATTCTCGATAGGCTATGCCGCGAAACTGGCGGTGAAGCCCTTTACATCGGCGACATGCTCGCTCTGGAAAGAGCTTTCAAAAGAATTTCCGAAGAACTTCGCTCCCAATACATAATCACCTACCGCCCACGTAATCAAGAGCTTGACGGTAGGAAACGTAAAATCGAAGTCCGCCTCGCCGATAAAGAAAAGGCGGACAAATACAAAATCCGAACTAAAACAGAATACAGAGCGATTAGTGACGATCTGAAGCTGAATAACTAAAACCTGAAAATTGATTCAGGCTCCGAACAATTCAAAATTTGACAACGAGAGAAGCTAAAGATGCTAAAAGTATCAAGCTTTAGAACTAAAATTCTTCTGATTGCCATTTTGGCGATGGTATCGCTTTTTGGCGCTTTAGATGGAATCTACAAATCTCGCTCAGAAGCGGTCTCTAGTCCTTCAGCTTTTGGACCGAAGCAAACACCGACTCCGCCTGCAGATGAAGAAGAGCCAATAAGAATTGATGTGGAGCTTGTGAGCGTCTTTTTTACAGCTCAAGATGAAAAACGACGCTTGCTAACAAATCTGAGACAAGAAGACATAAAGATTTTCGAGGATGGCATAGAGCAGGAGATTTTCACATTCAGCCGTCAAACCGACTTACCGCTTTCGATTGCGATTGTTATAGACACAAGTCTTTCGCAGAGCAGAACATTGCCTGCCGAAAAGGAAGCGGCTAAATCTTTTGTAGAAGCAGTTGTAAGACCAGAAAAGGACGAAGTTGCGATTCTTTCTTTCACAGGAGAAACTACTTTGGAGCAAGATTTAACAGGCAGCGTAGCTAGAATCAGAAGAGCTATTGACAGAATCGAGTTTGTGCCACCTTCAGGAACTTTGAACGGAATCATGATTCCGGGAACACCACCTATTTCAGGACGGAATCAACGCCTTGCTGGCTCAACTGCTCTTTGGGATGCAGTATGGGTTACCACAGATGAAATCCTGAAAAGAAGCCCTGAAAAAGTAAGGCGCACGATTATTCTTCTCACAGATGGCTACGACACTTCAAGCAGAAAAAAGATGCAAGATGCAATTCAGATGGCTCTTCGCCACGAAGTTACGATTTACACAATCGGAATAGGCGATGATTTCTACGGCGGAGTCAACAAATCCGCACTCCGAGAAATCTCGGAAAGCACAGGCGGTAAGGCTTACTTTCCAAAAAATGAAAACGAACTGAGACGAGCTTTTGCCGATATTCAGGAAGAAATGCGCTCACAATATCTGATTGCCTACCAGCCCAAAAACCAAAAAGCCGACAATTCTTTTCGTAGAATAGAAATCAAAATCGTAAACCCGGAACTTGTCAAGCAAAAAATCAAGCTAACCTATAAGCAAGGCTATTTTCCTAAACCGAAGGAAAAATAGAAATATCAAAAGTTTTCGCTAAGGTTGTTCGTCGAACCAGAATTGCCGATAGAGCGAAAATTCTGAGTTTCTCCTGATTCAAAAATGAAACGCAAATTGCAAGCTACTTCAACTGTCTTTTGGCAGTTTGCAAGTTTTCAGTGACGTAAAATACCGATAAAATCTTTTTGTCTCTTTGGTATCTTGATTGCTTTTAGATCGTTTGAGGAGTATGCAAAAGTTTCTTGAGAAGCTCATAATTACGTTGAGAATGATAAAGTTTGAGCATACGCTTTTTGCGCTTCCGTTTGCGTTCCTAGGTGCAATCTTAGCGGCAAATGGACTACCAACCTTGTGGCAATTTTTCTGGATAACCGTAGCAATGATCGGAGCTAGATCAGCCGCTATGACCTTCAACAGAATCGTTGATCTTAAATTCGATGCTGAAAATCCACGCACCGCTAACCGTGAACTTCCAAGCGGAAAGTTAAGTTTAAGGTTTGCATGGGCGTTTTTGTTTTCTTCCGTGATTTTATTTGAAATCGCTTCTTACGCTCTAAACGAGCTTACTTTCATACTTTCACCTGTAGCACTTGTCAGCATTCTCGGATATTCTTATGCCAAAAGATTCACGAGCCTTTCACATCTTCTGCTTGGTTGGGCTTTAGCCATTAGTCCGACAGCGGCATGGATAGCTGTGCGTGGGACAATTGATTCGGAAGTTCCGCTGCTTTTGTCTTTGCTTGTAATGATGTGGACTGCTGGCTTTGATGTCATGTATGCCTGCCAGGATTTTGAGTTCGACCGCAAAAAAGGCTTGCATTCAATACCTGCAAGCTTCGGTATCAAAAACGCGCTTTGGATTGCGAGGCTTTTTCATTTTCAGGCATTCGTGGCGCTTTTGCTTCTTTACTTGGTAACCGATCTAGGAAAATTAGCTCTTCTCGGAGTGATAGTCGTAGCCGCTTTGCTGATTTATCAACATACGCTGGTTAAACCAAATGATTTAAGCCGCATGAATACCGCCTTTTTTACAACAAACGCCTTTGTTAGCGTTATTTTGCTTGTAACTTTCGGCGGCGCAGTTTTCGTTGGTAAAATTTAGTTTTCATGGAGATTTTATGAGATTCTCTTTTGACGAAAACCTAAACAAAATTGCCCAAAAGATTGAAAACGGCGAGCGTTTGGATTTTGAAGACGGGATAAAGCTTTTCAAAACAGACGATCTTAACGCGCTTGGGAAGTTGGCAGACTTTGTGCGCCGACAAAAACACGGACGAGCAACCTATTTCAATGTTAATCGGCACTTCAATTACACAAACATTTGCATTGCCGATTGCAAATTCTGCGGATTCTACAGGCGCTCAAGACAACCTGATGCATACACCCACACCATTGAAGAAGCATTGGAAATAGCAGAGCGAGCCGTTACGGAAGGAGCAACTGAACTTCACATAGTCGGCGGGCTAAACACGAAATTACCGTTTTCATACTACATTGACTTATTTTCATCGCTAAAGCGTCGTTTTCCGCAACTTCATCTAAAAGCCCTTACTATGGTTGAGCTTGACTTTATGGCTCGATTCTACAAGCTTTCAGACGAAGAATTGATCGAGAAACTCAAGCAAGCAGGCGTTGATTCCTGCCCTGGCGGTGGAGCTGAGATATTTGCTGAGCCGACGCGTTCGAGAATCTGCAGTCATAAATGTAGCGGAGAGCGCTGGCTTGAGTTAGCCGGAAAATGCCATAAAGCCGGCCTCAAAACAAATGCAACGATGCTTTATGGGCACATCGAGACAATCGAAGATCGAGTCGATCATCTGCTTAAACTGCGTCAACAGCAAGATGAGACAGGCGGATTTCAATGCTTCATTCCACTTGCCTTTTATCCAAAAGGCACGGCTTTATCGCATCTACCCGGTCCTGATGGAGTTGACAGCCTAAAAACAATTGCCGTTTCACGGCTACTTTTGGATAACTTCGATCACATCAAGGCTTATTGGGTAATGCTTGGAAAGCATCTAGCGCAAACAGCTCTGCACTTTGGCGCAAATGATCTTGACGGCACTATAACCGAAGGTAGCGAACTCACTGAAAGTTATTCAGTGGAAAATGGGAAAGTCAGCATGACAAAGCAAGAAATCATCAGACTCATCGAAAATGCAGGCTTTGAAGCCGTAGAACGTGACACTCTCTACAGACGCGTTCAGAACACTGTCTCAAGAACCTAGAATCCAACGCTTTCAAACTGAAAGATAATGCCCAAACCTAGAAGCAAGCTAAGAAACTGGCTCGAATATATTGTTTTCCGAATTGTTATTGGCTTTATAGGATTATTCCCTCTCAAAATCTCGATGAAAATAGGCGAATCATTTGGGAAAATATGCATGAAGGCTTTTCCAAGACTCAGAAAAACAGCATTTCGCAACCTTGAACTCGCTTTGCCAAAACTTTCTCGGCAAGAACATGAGAAAATAGTCGAAGGCGTCTTTCGTTCATTAGGCCGACACCTTGGATTTGTATCGCATTTCGGGAAAATCAGTTTGGAAGAATTTTCTAAGATGGTTGAGCTTAAGGGATTAGAAAATCTCGAAAAGAGTCGAAATAAAGGCTGTGGAATTTTGTTTTTCACTGGGCATTTTGGAAGTTGGGAAATTTTTAACATTTTGCCTTCGACAGTAGGTCTTCAACTCAACATACTCGTCAGACGCATTGACAATCCCTTAATCGAAAACTACGTTGACAAAATACGCACTAGATTCGGCACTGTAACGATTGACAAGAGAAAAATCAACAAACAGCTTTTTCAGATTCTAGAAAGCGGCGGTTGTTTGGGAATTTTGGCTGATCTCAACGTTCAGGAAAGAGGAAGTGTTTTCGTGGATTTTTTCGGCATACCTGCCTCGACTACTACAAGCATTGCCAAAATAGCTCTGAAAACTAAGGCATCTATTCTTCCAGCCTTTGTGGTCTGGGAAGGCAGAAAGTATGTTGTTTACATCGAACCAGAAGTAGTTTACGACGCAGTTGAAAGTGAAGAAAATATACGCCAAATAACTCAAGAGATTACAGCTAAAATTGAAGAATATGTTCGCAAGTATCCAGATCAATGGCTTTGGATTCACAAACGCTGGAATACTCGCCCAAAAGGCGAACCAAACCTTTATTAGCCTTTAGATTCTCTTTGCAGTTTTTTCTGCTTTTTCGGCTGAAGCGTCTTCAAGGAATAGATATTTTTTCCATTCTGGGCGAGATTCTGCATAATTACACAGCAGAACTCGATCCAATCCCAGATTGAGTATTCTCTGCGGGGTTAGCAATGGCATTCTTGCCTGTTCAGGCGTTCGGTTGCCTTTGCGTTGATTGCACTTGATACAAGCGGTGACGAGATTCTGTGGGATACTCTCTCCGCCTTGTGAACGCGGGACAATGTGATCGAGAGTCAAGTCTTTAGCTGACTTCTGCTCACCGCAATACTGGCATCTGTAGTTATCTCTTATGTAAATTCTAGCTCTTTTCATCGTAGTCTCTTGACGACGCCGATGAACATGAACATATCTTCGCAGCCGTATGACGGAAGGCACTCTGATTTGAGTGGAAGGTGATCGAAGAACATTATCGCCATCGTATTCTTCAATCGTAACCTTCCCGTTGAACCACATGCAGATAGCCTTCGCAACGCCTACCGTTCCGAGCGGCTCATAACTAAAGTTCAACAACAAAACCCTTCCCGATAGCAAATCAAAAATACCTCCTTAATTGCAAAATAATATATTCGTTCTATGTTGCGCAAATATTAAACTCCTGCAAATCCGATGTAAATTGTCTTCAAAATAAATTTTAACTAAAAAAGGCTGTCCTCCGAAGAGAACAGCCCTTTTAGATTGCCAGCGCTTGATTTTCAAGCTGTATTAGAACAAGAAGCGAATACCGAACCTGACATCACGCGGACCTTGGAAGCTGTTCGGCAACTTGTAAGTATTGAACTGTCCTGTTGATGAGATACCTCTAGAGTTTATGAAATTCAAAATGTAGGTCTGAAGTCCGCCACGATTGAAGAGGGTTTGGAAAACCTCACCTTCGCTAGTGCAAGTTGTGCATCCGCCTTGCGTCAGTGTGGGGGCGGCAAAGTTGGTTGGACTTATTTGAGTTTGAAGTCCTAGCACATTCTTCTCATCGAACAAGTTGCGGATGTAAACAAATCCTTGGATTGTATAACTGTTGTCCCTGCCGAACTTGTAGCTGTGAGTAATACCAAGATCGCTTTCCGTGAATGTTTCGGTTCTTCCTAGATCGCCCCTTCTGAAGAGAATCAACGGAAACAAGCTATACATGTTATAGACCGTAGTCAAAGGTGTACCCGATTGGACGGTAGTAAATCCTGAAATGGTTGTTGTATGGACCTTGCTACCAAACCAGTTGAAGTTATAAGCACCGTAGGCTTTGAAAACATGGGGCCTATCAGTTGCCAAACGACCATTGTCTGGCTGTCCGTTAGCATTAAATCCGACAGGTGGCAAGTCAAAGAAGCGGTTCACATTCGGGCTTGAGCGTCCGAATTCATCAGAGCTTGCCAAGCCTGAGTAATTACCGAATAAACGGCTTAAAGTGTAGCTAGCGCCGAAGCTAAACACTGCAGAACGTCTTTCTGCTCTTATCTCAAGAGCATCATAATCTCTTTGAGCTTTTGCACATGGGAAATTATTTTGGGATGCAATCTTGCAATGTAATCCAAAGCCAGGATTACCAATTACATAAGCCTCACTTCCCTGAGCTGTGAAGATACCAATATCCTCTATAGCGCGATCTACTTGCTTATGGGTGTATCTGGCACTCAACAAGAAATTCCTTGCCAACTGATGCTCAACACCGAAAGTCCATTCACTCTGCCTTGCCGCTTTCAGATCAGGATCAATTGCCCCTGTTTCAAAAACATCTGCATTAGGCAGATTCGTCGGTATGCGGAAATCGAACTGGCAAACAGACCAACCTGTACTGTTGGTAATTGGGCATTGACCACCAATTGGATCGGGGTTGTTGCCAATTATGTTCTGCAAGGTGTAATTCCCATAAAAGGCACCGCGTGATGGTAGTATCTCAAAGTAGTCACGTCTGAAGAAATCTCCACCAAATGAACCGCGTGGAAGTTCATATTTGAACCTGTCGTAGAAACGACCATAATTGGCAAATAGCTTAGTCTTGCCATTGCCGAACAAATCAAATGAGACTCCAAGTCGCGGAGATATTTTGTCGCCCCAACCGAACTTTATAGAAAGCCCTTGTTCAGTAAATGTAGGGACAACCTCTCTTTCTATCCTGATACCGAGGTTGAAGACAAACCTACTCACCCTCCACTGATCCTGCACGAAAAGTGCTTGATTATCACTGCTTGCCTTACCAATAGTTCCAAACCTCTGCAAGAATCCGGAACCAAGGTTGCCTGGTGTAGGAGTCACAGGGATACCCAGAGCAGTGATCGGGATATTGTAGTAAAGCACTACTATTCCCAAATCCTTGTAGCCTTCACTTACAGTATTGAAAAGCCGATTATACTGATAACCGAACTTGATGTTATGGCTTCCTAGGAAGTTAACTCCAACCACGCTAGCATCTACATCAAAAGTCGTTCTTGTAGAAACATCATAGTTTATCTGGAAATTGCTGGCTATATTCTGGAAACCAGGTGTGCATCCAGATCCCGGGACATTTTGTGGGGTTCCTGACGCATTGCAAATAAACCTGGTAATTCTCGGGAGCCCATAAGATCCAAGCTTCTCGTTCAAGAACGTTCGTCCAGCACGAGCACTAACTACAAACCTGTTAGTAGCAGTCCAAGTTATTTGTCCGTTAATCGAGTTAGCATTTTGTCTTCCGCCTTGCTGTCCAAGAAATTCTGCTCCTCTCAAAACACCGATCGGAGGCCCAAAATTAGCTGATTGAGGTGCTCCAGTAAGCCCTTCAGTTGATGAAGGTAAAGCGCCTCTTTGAGAAATCGGGTTCCACAAAAATGTCACATAAGTTCTTATCTTGTCTGTAGGCTGAGCATCCAAACGAGCCAAAGCAAATTCTTGCTTTAGAGTTTGATTGTATCTTATGGTTTCTGAAACCGCTCTTCCGTTGGGATTGCTTCCTGTGGTGAAGTAATCAATAGTTCTGGTAGTTTCAGTAATCAAAGGTGCGTAAGTGGCAGAAAACCAAAGTCTTCCCTTGAAAATGGGACCTGTAAACTGAGCTACAGGATATGAACCAACTCCACCATCCTTCGGCGGTTTGAAGTATTCGTATTGTCCCGGCCCAACACCATAACGGTTCAAAACATTTCTAGGACTACCTTGCAATTTCGCCGGAGTAAAAGAAATTCCAAATGTTCCATGGTACTGATCGTTACCACCTGGGGTTATAGCCTGAATAACTCCTCCAGTTGCACCTCCATATTCAGCCTCGTAACCAGTTGATTTAATCTGCACTTCTTGAAGTAGATCGAACGGGAGGTTGAAGTTAGCGTTCAACTGTCCAGTGCGGAAGTTTGTGACTTCTTGTCCATCAACTGTAAAGACATTTTCAGCACCGCTAGCACCATCAATCTGAAAACCAGCATTTAGTGCTTCAGGTCTAACGTTGGGAGCAATCTTTAAGAGACTGCCGAACTGAAGCCCCTTGGGCAATTCATCAATAACCTTTTTGGTTATGCTTATATCAATCTTCGTATTGCCCGGATCAACTGTGACAGTGCTGTCAGTAGTAACAGTAACCTCTCCGCCAACTTCGCCAACTTCTAACTGGATGTTGGCAACAGCAATTCTGTCAAGAACCACCGTAGCACCTGCTACTGCATTTCTAAAACCTTCCTTTGAAACCGTAATTACATAAGTTCCAACAGGAATCTGTGTGAAAAAGAACTTACCTTCAGCATCAGTAACTGCAGTAGCTTTGTAACCAGCCGTTGTTCCAGTGCTTTGAATTGTCACGCTTGCTCCGGGAACAACCGCACCTTGAGGGTCTGTAACAGTTCCCTCAAGATTCCCAGATGTTCTTTGTCCGAAAACAAGAACTGACAAGACAAAAAACAAACTTATCAAACTAATCAGTCTTCTCATATTTCCTCGCTTCTTTTGAGATTTTTAGAACCAATCGGTTCCGCACCTTTCAAAGCACATTTCATGCCAAAATATGATTTATTGAAATAATTAAACTTAACATTTTGGAAACATTAAAAAATTTCCAAAAAAATGGAAAAACGGCCTGAAAAACTTCCAAAATTCTGGAAATTGAGATTTGTAAAACCCGAAAGTCGGTATTTCAAAAACATCTAAGCTAGAATTAGTTACATGAGAAAACTAGGCTTCGTGTGCTTTTTGGTGGCATTCTGTTTTTATTCTGCGGCCTTCACGAAAGAAAACAATTTGAAGAAAATACACGAATATGTTGTTGGCAGAGAATATTCGCTCGCAATAAACGAACTCGAAAAGCTTGAAAGGGTAGACCGAAAATTTTTTGAGGCGAATAACTACGACTATTTTTTAGCAAGGCTTTTTGAAAGGGAAGGCGATTTTGCTTCGGCGGCGGCTTATTATCAATCTGTGATAAACCGAAACTCAATCTTGAAAAGCTATGCAATGTTGCACTTATCAAAGCTGAGTCGCTTCAGCCAAAACTTACTGCTTGAACGAGTTTTTCTTTATGAAATCCTGCTTGAGTCTCCAAAAAGTTTTCCACAAAAAATTTCAAAGAAAAGATTAGAGCGTAACTTTTATGAAACCCAAGATTTTAACGAAGTTGAAAGGATATTGCTTTCTGATTTTTCTCAAACCGATGACAACGAAACTTACGATAGAGAAACTCTGATTCTTTCTGGACTAACCCTTTTGCAAACGGGAAAAACCGATGAGGCTCGCAAAATCTTCGCAAAGGTTTTGGAAAAGTCACCAAATCCCACTCGGCCCGACGATTTAGATTTAGTCGCCGTGCAGAAATTAGATGAAATTGACGGTATAAATAACAAAGACGAATTCAAGCTTTCTAGTCAAGAGCATTTCCAGCGAGGAAAAGTTTATTATTTCAATCGTGAATTCAATAAAGCAAGACTTCACTTTTCGATAATACTTGAGAAGTTTCCGCAATTTACGGATATTGCCGAGTGCCTATACCTGATCGGAAGAAGTTATTTTTTGGAAGACAATTACAACGAAGCGATAAAGTGGTTTGAAAGATTGATGGCAGAGTTTCCTGATACCGAATTTGCAAAAGAGGCATTAAGCCAAGCCGCATCGGCATATTCGCGCGTCAATAAACCGAAAGAAGCCATATCGCGCTACAAAAGATTCATAGAAAAATACAGCGACGATGAAAAGGCTAGTCGTGCATACCTTAACATAGTTGACATTTTGCGTGACACGAGCGAAGAATCAGATGCAGTTTCTTGGATCGAAAAGACCATAAATGAGTTCAAAGGAAAGTCTTCGGAAGCTATTGCACTCTTTACAAAAATTCGCATGAAGATAGCGCGAAATGATTGGACTAACGCGCTAAAAGAAATCGAAGAATTAGAAAAAATAGTCAAACCGAATGAGACCATTGATGATTCAGGTGGGACGAATCTAACGGAAATTCGATTCCTTAAAGGATATTGTCTGGAGCAACTCAAGGAATATGACGAAGCCATTGAAGTTTATCTTTCTATTCCTGACGGACGAAATAGTTACTACGGATGGCGTGCAACCGAGCGATTAAGTTTACTTGCCGAAAATGAAACTTCAAAATCAATTATTTCGCAGAAGTTCAATCATTATTCCGAACAAGCTGAACAAAAGCTGACCACATCGAATGCTGATCAGATTCGGCAATCTGCTCAAAAAGCCCTAAGGCTCACAAATGACGCCGAGAAGCGAAAAAAGCTACTCGAAATCATCAAGGAAAGCTATAGACTTTTGCCATCTTATCGAAAAATCCTGCCTGAAAAGGCACTTGAACTTAAAGAGATTCTCGCCTTAGTAAAACCTTCACACCACAAAAAACTGGCATCCGCTCTCTTGTCATTGAATCTCTACGATGAAGGAACGCCTGAACTTGAGCTAGCCCTGCACAAGGAAAGATTGTCTTCAAAAAATACAGGCATTTCTTATCTTAACGCCGAAACAACCATCAATCCTAAAATTGCCTTCACGCTCGCCGAGTATTATGTCAATGCAGATACGCCTTACCGTGCATTGATTTATCTCGAGCCTCTTTGGAAAAATATCCCAGAAGATTACCCAATCGAGGCTATTTCGCAACAACACCTGAAACTCCTTTATCCTGCTCCCTACAAAGACTTGCTTTTGGCAAACAAGGAAAAAAGCAAAATTGACCCGCGTTTTGTTTTGGCAATAATGAAACAAGAATCAAGGTTTTATCCTTATGCCAAATCAGTTTCAGCAGCACGCGGATTGATGCAATTTATTCCTTCCACAGCAAATCAAGTTGCAAACGAACTTAAGCTTGAAAGATCTTCTACCGACGATCTCTACGATCCAAAGATCGCCATTCTATTGGGAAACGCTTACCTATCGAAGCTTTTTATAGTTTTCCCGAATCAACCACAGGCTGTGGCAGCCGCTTATAATGCAGGTGAAAAAAACATGATGCGCTGGTTTTTGCGAGCAAAATCAAACGATCCAGATCGCTACGTGCCTGAAATTCTATTCGCTCAATCAAAAGACTACGTCCAAAAGGTTATGGCAAACTATCGGATTTACAAAGCAATTTACAACGAAAATCTAGAACCAATCGGCAATTGAAAGATTTTTCCGCCTAAAAATTCGTCATCTGAAAGAGTGTTTGAAAAAAATCTGGAAAGGAAACAGAAACGCATTCTGCCTGGTCAATCTCGGTTTCTCCTTCTTCTGCAAGTAAAGCCGCTACTGCAAATGCCATTGCAATTCTGTGATCGGCTTTGGAATCTATTTTTGTAGCTTTCAGCCTTGATCTTTTCACGCAAAAACCATCAGAAAACTCTTCAACCTCTACTCCCATGCGCCTTAAGTTTTCGACTATTGCTGAGATTCTATCGGACTCTTTCACACGAAGTTCTTTGGCATCTCGAACCTCAAGCCCGCCTTCGAGTTGAGTTCCCAAAACGGCAAGTATCGGAATTTCATCAATCAAGCTAGCCGTCTGTGCACCTTGTATTCTCAAAGTATCAGTTTGAAACTGTCCTACTCCGTAAACAACTAAATCTGCCACAGGCTCACCCGCGTTTTCATCAGAAAAAGCTCTTTCATCATTGATAGCACCATCTTTTTCAGAATCTTTTGCAATGCAAAAAGCGGGTTGTCTTATTTCGATTTTTGCTCCAATTTCCATCAAAACTTTGAGAATCGCCGTTCTGGTCGGATTTATGCTTACATTGGGAATGAAAACTTCCGAATCCTTCAAGCACGAAGCCGCAACCAAGAAGAAAGCGGCAGATGAAATATCGCATGGCACAGTAAAATTCCTTGCGCCTAGCTTTGCATTACCTGAAACGGAGATTTTGCCGTCAAAAATTTCAACATCAACCCCAAAATAGCGAAGCATTCGCTCGGTGTGATCGCGTGTAATTACTGTTTCACCATCAATAACTGCTTCAGACACAGTGGTTTTCCCATCGGCAAATAAACCTGCAAGTAAAATGCACGACTTAACCTGTGCTGATGCAACAGGCATCTGATAAGAAATTGCCTTTAGCGGTCTCTTGCCCCGAATTTTTAGCGGAAGACAGTTTTCTTTGGATTCGATTTTAGCTCCCATCATTTCAAGTGGCTCGATGATTCTCTTCATCGGGCGTTTTGATAAGCTTTCATCACCGATCAGAATGGATTCAAAACTCTGTCCTGCCAAAACACCAGCCAAAAGCCGCGCCGTTGTTCCCGAGTTACCGCAGTCAAGCTCTCGGGAAGACCTTATGAATCCATCTTTGCCAACTCCTTTAACCAAAACAGTCTTTCCATTACGAACGATGCTAATGCCAAGAGATTCAAGACATTTCAAAGTCGAATTGCAATCAGCACTTGTAGAAAAGTTTTCGATTCTCGATGTGCCTTCCGCAATCGCAGACAAAATAGCCGCTCGATGAGAGATTGATTTGTCACCGGGCAAGTAAACAGTGCCTTTCAAACGCTTAGCTGGCTTGATTTTTACATTCATCCTCCCCAAACTTTTCAGACTCTGAATTTTATGGATTGCAAACTTCAGCCTTGCAAAGCAAGAAAGCGATATTATTTCAAAATCTGCGTTGTGCGCATAACCAAACTAAAAAGCTTGCTTTCTTCGAGCGGTTCCTGCTCGTTATTCCACGTAGCAATAACCGCATACCAAACACCTTCGTTTGATTCCAGAAGATAGCTCAAATTCAAAACACCTGGCTCTGAACCGCCTTTATAGCCGATATAACGCCATTTCGCACGCTCGATGTCAAGCCCCGGATTTATCGCTAAAATTTCACGTCCCTTCGTATCCTTTTCGGCGTTTTGGCGTATCCAATTCAAAACTTTTGCCAGATCAATTGCCGAAGCGAACCACTCTAGCTTTTCTATCATTCGTGGCTTTCCGACTCCTGAAAAGTTGATTTTCTTTTTATCAAACTGTGCGATTTCAGTTTCAAGTAGTTCTCTTCTTCTCTTTGCATCGGCAGCGATAAACTTTTCGGCAAGTTTGCCCGTTCCATCGCCTTTCAACTTGAACATTTCAAGAGTCGAAAGAAAAGGCATGTTTCTTTCGGGAGAGCTATGATTTGCCAAAAACATCATTTTTTCGATTTTCTCACGCCCAAGAGTTCGTAGAAGTTGATCGGTTGCCGTGTTGTCGCTACGCGAAATCATCAGCGCTGCTAAAGAATGAAGCGTAACTGGCGAGCCAACTGGCCAATCTTGCAAAATGCCTGAAGGAAGCGATATTGATTTATCTTCAAGCATCACAACATCGTTCCAACTTCTTTCACGTGCGTTAACCTCACGAATAAGCTCAGCCAAAACGTAGAGCTTGAAAGTCGAGCCGATAGCCATCTGACGGTCTGAATTATATGAAGCTATCGGCGTTATTCTTTCCTTTTCTAACCTTGCAACCAAAAAAGCAGTTGTGCCCGGGAGTTTCTTGATTTCTTCGATGACTTCATCTAGAGTTTGCGAAAGACGCACGGGAACGCCGATTAAAAGCCCTGCAATCAAGTAAGGTTCGCTCGCTGTTATTGCAATATCAACAGAGACGCTGAAACTACGCTCAAAATAAAATGTGAAACGCCCTTCTTGACTGTTCCTTATTTCTACAGGCTTTATTTCAACGCAACGTCCTAATTTCGCATAGTATTCACTGAAAATAGCCGTTAGTTGAACTGAAGGAACTTTTGACAAAAACTCGGCCGTGAACAATGCATCATAACCACCGGGGTTTTCACGAAAAAGCTTTGCTACGTCTGAAGCACGCTTTTCTAACGGCGATGGCAATGTTTGAGCGTTCATAAAAGAAAACAATCCGAAAATGAACATTAAACAAAGTATTCTTAAAAACATAGAAAGCCTTCCCCGACAAAAAACAAGCGAACTTTAGCAATACGTTCGGATTAAGGAAAAGTTTATATTATCATGAGATTTTGGTGGTATGTCGAGAAAAGGTTCGATATTAGTCGTAGATGACGAAGAAATAATGCGTGACGTTTTGGAGACGATTCTCTCGGGCGCGGGCTACAAGGTTGACTTAGCAAAAACAGGCGAAGAAGCAATCAAAGCCTATGAAAAAAAACCTTATGACGTTGTTCTAATGGACGTCTCAATGCCCGGCATGGGCGGTTTAGCCGCTCTTGAGGAAATTCTAAAACTAGACGAAGAAGCTGTTGTGCTGATGATCACAGCTTATGCAACTTTCGATACTGCAATCGCCGCATGGGAAAAAGGAGCGACGGGAGTAATTCGCAAACCTTTTCAAAATGAACAAATTTTGAACATTGTTTCTCGCGGCATCAAAAAGCGTCGTTATGAAGAAGAAAGAAGAACTTTGCGCCAAGCAATGAGCCGTTTTGTAAATCGAAACCGAATCATCTACCGTTCAGCCGTAATGGAAAATATCCTTCAACTTGTCGAAAGAGTCGCTCAAGCTAAATCAACTGTTTTGATTACGGGAGAATCAGGCACAGGGAAAGAACTCATTGCGAGAGCGATTCATGAAAGCAGTCCCAGAGCTGATAAACCTTTTGTTGCAGTAAACTGCTCCAACATCCCTTCTGAACTTCTCGAAAGCGAGCTTTTCGGACACACGAAAGGAGCCTTCACAGGTGCAGTTTCTGCCAAAAAAGGTCTTTTTGAAGTTGCCGATGGCGGAACTGTTTTTCTCGACGAAATAGGTGATCTCAAGCCTGAAACCCAAGTGCGACTTCTCAGATTTCTTCAGGAACGAGAGTTTACGCCTCTAGGTGACACAAGGCCTGTAAAGGTTGATGTAAGAGTCATTGCCGCGACAAACACCGATTTGAAAGAGCTAATTCGCAACGGCAACTTCCGTGAAGACCTTTATTACAGACTCGCCGTCGTCCCGATAGAATTACCGCCACTTCGAGAAAGGAAAGAAGACATCTTGCCTCTGGCTCAGCATTTCATCAGGAAATACAACAAAGAAAACAACCGTAACATCAGCGAGCATCTTGCGCCAGAAGTGCTTGATGCTTTGGAAGCCTACGACTATCCGGGAAATGTTCGCGAGCTTGAAAATATAATCGAGCGAGCCGTAGTCATAGCACAAACCGACGAAATCACGCTTGATTGTTTGCCTGTAGACTTACTTTCGCCAGACCAAAATAAAAACTTCAAAACCGACAAAAACAACATCGTTTATTATTTCAGCTCTTCTGGACAGATAAACTTTTACGAAGAGGTCAAAAATTTTGAGATAAGCTTAATCACTCAAGCGCTCGAAAAAACTGGTGGCAACCAATCTCATGCCGCTCGGCTACTCGGCTTGAATACAACAACTTTGAATTCCAAAATACAAACTTACAAAATACCAAAAAAGAAAAGCTTTGAAATGTGGTGATCGCACAAGTCCAAAAAGCAAAACCTTCTCAAAAAACTTGAACAATACACGGCAAGGAAATCCAGATCATCTGACGCTTTTTACATTGCTTTTCTTAACTGGAGGATTTTTTGATTTGGGTTTGTCAAGATTAAACCAAATAACCATACTCCCTACAATGCCAATTAGCAAAACCAATCCTAAAACAATCAATCTAAACACAATCTTTAACGTCTTGCGCAAAATGAAGAAGAGAAGAAATGCTATGCCTGCAAAGAATAAAAAGAAAAGTATTGAAGTCATCGGCATATAACCTTTGAAGCTCTCACGAAAAACTCTGACACCGTTCTATTCTTCTTTCAAATCCTCGATTTGTTCTGAAAGTTCTTCCAAAACCTTCTCCTCAGAGACTTTTTCACCGGGGATTCTGTATTGCTCATCAGCCCAAGCTCCCAAATCTATTAACTTGCATCTTTCAGAGCAAAAAGGGCGAAACTCATTCCCGAAATATTCGGTTTTCATACCGCATGTTGGACATTTCACTAGCATAACAAAATAGTAAACGGATTCTCGCAGGTCAAAAAACGTCTAAGCAGACCAAAGTTTTCCAGCAGAATTTCTCAACCTTTTAATGCTTAAAATGCCTTACGCCGGTGAAAACCATCGAAATTTCGTATTCATCTGCCGCCTCAATAGATTCTTGATCCCTAACAGAACCGCCGGGTTGGATTATTGCCGAAATCCCATGTTTTGCTGCTTCGTCAACATTATCTCTGAATGGAAAGAAAGCATCTGAAGCAAGTACTGCGCCTTTGAGTGGGAGATTGAATCTTTCTGCACGCATTGCCGCTAGTTTTATAGAGTCAAGACGATTCATCTGTCCAGCTCCGATTCCAAGCGTTTGAAATTCATTCGCAATCACGATAGCGTTTGATTTGACATGCTTGCAAACTTTCCATGCGAAAAGCATTGCATTGATTTCAGCTTGGCTAGGCGCTTTCTTCGTTACAACCTGCAAATCCTTTTCTGAGATTTCCTTATCATCTATGGTTTGAATCAAAACACCACCGGATATTCGGCGATACTCAAACCGCACACTGTCTTTTTTCGCTTCACCTACGGCTAAAAGTCTTAAGTTTTTCTTTTTCCTGAGAATATCGAGCGCTTCCACTGTGAAACCGGGCGCTACTATTACTTCCAAAAAGATTTCCGTAAGTTTTTCGGCGGTTTCGGCATCGAGAATTTTGTTAAAAGCCACGATCCCACCAAAAGCAGAAACAGGATCGGTTGCCAAAGCGCGCTCGTAAGCCTGAATCAATCTCTCACCAAGTCCTACACCGCAAGGATTTGTATGTTTTATGATCGCACAAGCAGGTTTATCGGTGAATTCACAAACAAGATTCCATGCTGCATCTGCGTCGAGGTAATTGTTGTAGGACATCTCTTTTCCTTGAAGCAAATCGGCATTCGCTATACCGCCCTTCTTATCCAAAAAGCCGTAAACAGCCGCCGATTGATGCGGATTTTCGCCGTATCTCAAGTCCTTTATCTTTTCAAGGTAGATAATTTCTTCTTTCGGGAAAAGCATCTCGCCTTCCTCATGCCAGCTTTCTTCTCGCTTATTCATCTCGCTTTTCTCCAAATCTTTAAGCTCTTCCTTAACCAACAATCTTTGTGCCGAAGACTCTTCATGAGACGATGCGCTTTCGGGGCTTATGTCTTCTTTGAAGCGAGCCTGAGATTCTTTCTGCAAAGTGACGGTTTGCTTCATGGCTTCGATCACATCTGGCGGTATAGAGCCACCGAGAATGTTTTTTTGAACGTCGCTCCAGAAAAAGTCAAAAATCTGTCCTTCGTAAAGATACGTCGTGATAAATGCTGAAACTGCCAGCAAATACCTTGTGGTGAAAGGAATTGAGCAGTTATTTCGTTTTAGTTCCTTTATGACAACCTCATAGAAATTCGGATGAGGCACAATCGTAACATGCTTCCAATTTTTTGCCGCTGCACGCATTAAAGTATGTCCGCCAATGTCTATGTTTTCTATTGCTTCATCAAGCGTTGAATTGGGCTTTCTGATAACTTGGTCAAATGGATAAAGATTCACCACGACCATATCAATCGGCTCTATTTCATAAGTCTTTAGCTGTTCTAAATGTTGTGGATTATCGCGGTCGGCTAAAATCGCAGCATGAATCTTCGGATGCAACGTTTTCACGCGTCCATCGAGAAGTTCAGGAAAACCTGTTATTTCCGAGATTTCTGTCACCCTTATCCCTGCTTCTCTAAGTCTATCAGCCGTTCCACCTGTTGAGATAATCTCAATTCCAAGCCAAGCTAAATCCGAGGCAAAATCAACTATTCCTGTTTTGTCTGATACGCTGATTAGCGCTCTTTTTACCTTGATCATAAACTTTTCTACAAATTTTGATTTCCCGATTCGCCCTTTACAACGCGCCTTTTTACAAAAAAAGATTGCTTACTCAAAGAGTATTTCTCCAGCAGCGCTCTCTCCAGCCTAGAACAAAAGGCTTACTCTAAAACAAAAAATCTTCCAAGTAGGAGAAGACTTATCAAAAGCGCAATCACATAGATTATGGCTTTGATCAAACTCATAAGATTTTGCCAAGGCAGACAGTAGAAGATTATTCTATTTCAAGGAGTTTTCAGCGTGCAAGACCAAAAAGCTGATTTTATCAAAACGTTTCAAATGACTTCTCTTAAACTTCTTGTAAACGTCCGGCTCAATATTTTGAAAACGCTGACGCTTTTTTTCTTACTTCAAACCACTGCAATTTCGGCTTTCCAAACGATGCCGAAACCTTCTGTAGAAGTTACCTTGAGCCTTTCCACAAACCAAACAATATCCGTAGAAATCGAATCGGAAAAAGCTGATGCTTTTTGGGAATTCTTAACGTCGTACGCAAACGTTACAAATCTAGAAAAAAGAATCGAAAACCTGAAGTTCTTTGATGAAAATGGCTTAGAAATTTCCTATGCAAGAATTGGTGAAGGAAAATTTGTGGTTGATAAGCCAGTAAAGCATATCCGCTATGATGTTAAAACCGCATTAGCCGAAAATTTCGCAGGGATTGCTCATGTTTCATGGATAGACCAATCCCAAGGTCTTTTGGTTTTAGCTGATTTGATTCCGAGAAACTTTGAAGCAAATTCCGCCAAAGTAAACTTCAGGCTTCCTGCTGAATGGAAAATTTTGTCGAATGAAAGCGAAATAACGGAGCAATCAGGGAGAAGCTATTTTGCCGTTGAAAAAGTAGAAAAAGCGGTTTTTTTAGTTTGCAAAGAGTTCCGAGAGAAGAGTTTTTCCGCTGGGAAAACAAAGATCAAGTTTGCATTTGTTGGAGAGTGGGAATTCATTGAAGAAGCGGTTAAGCTTGCCGAAAGGATATTTGCTGAATATACAGGCAAAATCGGTGAGCTTTCTTTTCCAAAAGTTCAGATTTTTTTGATTCCTTTTCCAGAGAAAACACGCTTTAACCACTGGCAAGCCGAAACTAAAGGTGCAACTGTCACAATAGTTTCCGCTCCGCCTGCTTTCAAATCAAATGCTTTGAATCTTTTAAGTGAACAACTGCGCCATGAAATCCTTCATCTTTGGATTCCGAACTCGCTTTCGCTCAAGGGAAATTATGACTGGTTTTTTGAAGGCTTTGTGATTTATCAGTCATTGAAAAGCGGCGTTCTCATGGGCGAAATCCGATTCGATAACTTTTTATCCCACATCGCCAGTGCCTTTGATTCAATTCAAACTTCATTGCAAGAAGTTTCATTGCTCGAACTTTCAAACAATCGTTGGCAATTGCCGATAGCTGAAAGAAAAATTCTTTATGCAAGGAGTTTACTGACTGCATTTTTGCTTGACATAAAGCTTTTAAGAAACCGTAAGCACGGAATTGAAATCATTTTCCGCGAACTTTTGCGCAAATTTACAGGTAAAAGCGAAGATGCAAATAAAGCTATCTTAGCTGTTTTGCGAAGATATGACGCGGATTTTGTGAGCCGATACATCGAAAACATGGCACAAATAAATTTACCAAGCCAGCTTGCTGATTTTGGAATTCAAGTCAAAAAAGTTTCCGGTAGAACAAAACTCGAAGTCGCTGAAAATCTCTCTAGTAGGCAGAAAGATTTGTTGGAAAAACTAGGTTATAATCAATGGCGTAGAATTTCGGTTAAGATCAAACAATGATTGTGAAGAAAAGAGTTTTATTTGCGATCTTTATAGCACTTTTAACACAAGTTTCTTGCAGTTGGTTCATAGCTCCGTTTAAGAGCTTTTATAAGACAATAGCCGTTGAAGACACTGCAACGGTCATAGCTGCCAGAACATACATTCGCAGTTCTTACGCAGTTGTAGCCGCAGATTTGCTGGAAGTAAAGCGCGGCGATGTTTTGGATATTCTCGATGAAACAATCCACGAAAAAACCAAATGGTATCGCGTCCGCGCGCACGACGAAGATGGCACCGAAGGTTGGATTGAAGCAAAGGACGTAATTGTAGGAAGTCTTTTGAGAAAATCCAATGAACTGGCTGAAGAAGACAAAGATAAACAACCACAAGCAAAAGGGCAATTGCGCGCACCTGCAAAATTGCGCTTCTCGCCTGAAATCCGTGACGATAACATTTTGCTAACGCTCGAAAGAAAAGGTGAAAATCAAACAGCTTTCGATATAATTTCTTGGAAACTAGTTCCTAAAATACAAACGCAAGACGACTCCGAAGCACCGAATCAGCAAACAAGCAAAAACGAAGAAATCGAAGCATTGAAACAAGAAAAAAAGACTGAAACTCTGGAAGAAAAATATGACATTTGGTATAAGGTGCGCTTGAGTCCCGAGGTTTCTCCTGCACCCGCTGGCTGGATATTCGGAAGACAGGTAGAGCTATTGATTCCACAGGATATTCGATATTATCAGTTTGAAGGAAAGAGATTTGTTGCGTGGTATAGGCTCGATCCTGTAGATGAAAAGGCAAGTAAACAAGAACGCCCCGGAAACTGGGTAGTTTTGTCTAGAAGCAATCTTGCAAAAGCAAATACTCCCGAAGAAGAACCAGATTTCGATAGCATTGCCGTCTTTTACTACGATAAATACAGCGGAGAACATACAACCGTTTATCGAAGTGGCGACTTCTGGGGCAAATTGCCGTTCAAAGTGGCTGATAAAGGAAGAGATAAGCTTTTCACCATTTTAGTCCGCAATCCAGAAGGAAATCTTGAGGAAAAAACTTTTGTAATTTTCAAAAACGTGAGAGATCACTTGCAAGTAACTCCACCTGAAGGAATCCCGAAACTCCAAAGAAAGAGATGATAGAAAATAATAAGAAAAATCTTTGCGAGAAAAACCAACCGAAATCTTTTTTGGAAGAATCGGACAATCCTTTTTCTGAACCTGTTGAGATAGAAATAACCGATACTATAGATTTGCATGGCTTCGCCCCGAAAGACATAAAATCAGTTGTTAAGACTTATTTGCAGGAAGCTCACGCCAGAGGATTCAAAATTGTGAGAATAATTCACGGCAAAGGAATTGGTGTTCAAAGAGAGATTGTAAGAAAAATCTTAAAAGAAACTGATTTTGTCGAATCGTTCAAAACGGCAGATGAATTCGGCGGCGGAGCAGGCGCCACTATTGCTTTCTTGAAAAAATAAGTCCGATGAAAAAGCCTGTTAAAATCTTCAGACCACAGCTTTTTCTGCATCAGAGAAAGTGGTATAAAACAAACTTTAGAGCGAATATGTCGAGAATCCGTGTTCATCAGCATGTTAATCCGCTGGCGCGGCATTATCTTTTCATTTCTCCGCCCTTGAATCTCAAAGAAATCTTTGCAAATCCTGATTTGCCAGTTCACCTTGACATCGGATCGGCACGTGGAAGATTTTTACTTTCCATGGCTGAACTCGACAAGGAAACTAACTTCATCGGGCTTGAAATCCGCCGTGTGCTCGTTGACGAAGCTAACCGAATAGCGAGAGAAAGAAACTTAACTAATCTTCACTACGAGTTCACCAACGTTTTGGTGTCTTTGAAAAGTCTTTTGCAAGACTTCCCAGAAAACATTTTGAAAACTATTACAATTCACTTTCCCGATCCTTGGTTCAAAAAAAGACATGCCAAACGCCGAATGATAACGGACGAAAATGCGTCAATACTCGCTTTTCATCTTGCAAAAGGCGGAAGAATCTTTCTGCAGACAGATGTGGAATTTTTAGCAGAAGAAATAGCCGGAAAATTTCGGGAGATAAAAAACCTGAAAGAAATAAGCATCACCGAAAGCCCTTTTCCCGTAAAAACGGAGCGAGAAAAAGCCGTAGAAGCCAAAGGTAAGCCTATTTACCGTTTCATGTTTGAAAAGATTTAGTCTCAAAACCTTACGAAAAATAAGCATTCACAACCAAAAAACCGTCCACTTAGGGACGGCTTTTTTGGATTCAGGATTATTTTTTGAGTTGATTTCCTCCTGAAATTAACCTTCCTGATTTTCGCCGTTTGATTTACGATTTCCTTTACTTGTAGCTGCTGCTTGTGCTTGTGGTAGTGGTAGTCCGACGGCATCGGAACGGCTTGACAACTCTTCTTCTGGCATGTTACCTTCGGCCTCGCTTACAATCATCTTGCCTGCTTGCTTCATGAAAATCAGCTTACCTTTTTCTTCGTCGAAATCTATTGTGACGAGATCGCCAGTTTCAACTTGGTCGGTTGCCACAAGGTTTGAAAGCGGATAAACAAGAAATCTCTCAATTGCTCTTTTCAGATGGCGCGCTCCATATTTCAAATCGGTTCCCTCACGCAGTAGAAATTCTTTTGCAGATTGCGTGCATTCAAAAACAAATTTCGTTCCAGCAGATTCAGTAATCCGATTCTGGACCTGCTGTAGCTCTATATCCAAAATCTGGCGCAAGTGATGCTCTTTCAGACTTCTGAACACAACAACTTTGTCAATGCGGTTCATGAATTCAGGAGAGAATTTTCTCTTAGCCGCCTCCAAGGCTGTTCGATAAATTTTCGTGTCTATCTCGGTATCTTCAGGATTTTTCGCTGCTTTGCTTGGAGCAAAACCAATACCGCCTGAGATTAGCTCCGACATTTCCCTTGCACCGAGATTTGAAGTCATTATGACTATGGTTTTTGAAAAATCAACTCTGCGATTGTCGCCGAGTGTCAGCGTGGCTTTATCGAGTATTCCCAAAAGCAACTGCCAAAGAGCGTCAGAAGCTTTTTCTATTTCATCGAAAAGAACAAACGTTAGTTTCAGGTCTTCCGTATGGCATTTGTCCAAATTTTCTTGGGTAAGCATTGGCGAAGTTTCTCTGTGTCCCAAATAACCCGGCGGTGAGCCTATTAGCTTTGCGATCTCGTGTGAGTGTTGAAACTCAGCGCAGTCTATCTTCACTACTGCATGAGGATCACCAAACAAAATTTCAGCCGCCGCTTCAACTACTCTGGTTTTTCCAGAACCAGTCGGGCCGAGAAATAGAAGTGTCCCAATCGGACGAGTGGGATTATTCAAGCCTGCCAAATAAATCTGGAAAAGCCCTGTCAAACGACGAACTGCGCGTTCTTGCCCGACAATTTTTGCAAAAAGCTTTTCTTCAAAATCCCTTGCTCTCGGACTCTTTAGGTCCGGATCAAGCAAGATTTTGTCAACCAGTTTTGTCTTTTTAGTTTCGCCACTCATAATTTTCTCTCCTAACTTCACACAGCTTCTAAGAAAATCTTATCCCCATTAGTTGCTACGAACAAACTATCAAATAAGTTTTATCGGGAATTAACAACAAAACATTCCCGATCACTTAATAATTCTGATGTTATCAAGACTACTTGTGTTTCCTTTAAGATTAGTCTGCACATAAACGAAGCAATTAGCTTCGATAGGCACTTTATGCCGAAATGCTAGTTGAAGACTTGGGTAAAACCGCTAGAATTGATAAGTTTGTTAAAGTAAAAATATGAGAACTAACTACGATGAAAAAACCGTTAAAGACTTCGGCAAAGAGTGGAGCAAGTTTGATCAATCGAAACTTGATGAACAAGAACGTTTACAAATCTTTGAAAGTTATTTTCGTATTTTCCCGTGGAACGATTTGCCCGAAAATGCGGTTGGATTTGATTTAGGTTGCGGAAGTGGACGCTGGGCAAAATCCGTTGCGCCGCGCGTCGGGCGGCTTATCTGCATTGATGCAAGTGCAGAAGCACTTGGAGTGGCAAAGAAAAATTTGCAGTCCTTTAGTAATTGCGAGTTTTACAACGCATCGGTTGAAGCAATGCCGATTGCCGATAGTTCAATGGATTTCGGTTACAGCATAGGTGTTTTGCATCATATTCCTGATACTTTTGAAGGGCTTAAAAAGTGCGCAGAGAAATTGAAAAGTGGCGCTCCTCTATTGGTTTATCTTTACTATGCATTTGACAATCGCCCCGCTTGGTTTCGCATTCTCTGGAAGGTCTCAGACTTAATGCGTCAAGTGATTTCAAGACTACCAACTGGCTTGAAGCATTTGTTAGCAGAAATTATCGCAGTAACAATTTATTTTCCATTAGCACGAATGGCTCGCCTACTCGAAAAAATGGGTTTCAATGTTTCCAAGTTTCCTCTTTCGATTTATCGAGACAAGAGTTTTTACACGATGCGAACCGATGCGCTCGACCGTTTCGGAACGCGCCTTGAAAAACGCTTTACTCGCAAACAAATTGAAGAAATGATGCTTAAAGCGGGTTTTGAAAACATTAAGTTTAGCGACGAACCACCCTTTTGGTGTGCAGTTGGTTGGAAAAAATAAGATTTCGCTCGTTCTTAAACAACAATCAACCGCTCAAAGACAACTAAAAGCATTTCGCAAGGTTGAGACCCTGAAATCTACAGATTCAATCGTCGTAGTATTCGAGTCCGAGATGGGTTATTAGTTCTTCGCCGCGCAGGTATCTTAAGGTGTTTTTCAACTTCTTCAATTGAATGAAGAGATCGTGTTCTGGATAAAGTCCTGGAGCGGTTTGCGGCGATTTGAAATAGAACGAAAGCCATTCTTGAACTCCCTTCATGCCTGCTCTTTGTGCCAAATCAAGAAAAAGCGCAAGGTCTAAAACAAGCGGAGCCGCCAAAATCGAATCCCTACAAAGAAAATCAATCTTAATCTGCATTTTGTAGCCGAGCCAGCCGAAAATATCAATGTTGTCCCATCCTTCTTTGTTATCACCACGCGGCGGATAATAGTTGATGCGGACCACATGGTAAAAATTCCCATAAAGTTCGGGATAAAGCTCAGGTTGCAAGATTGTTTCCAAAACGGAAAGTTTCGATTCTTCTTTTGTTTTGAAACTTTCTGGATCGTCTAGAACTTCTCCGTCACGGTTTCCCAAAATGTTCGTAGAATACCATCCTTCGAGTCCAAGCATTCTAGCTTTTAATCCCGGTGCGATTATGGTTTTCATTAAAGTCTGCCCGGTTTTGAAGTCCTTACCACAGATAGGGACTCGGTTTCTTTCCGCAAGATACGTCAATGCAGGTATATCAACCGTTAAATTCGGAGCACCGTTGGCAAATGGAACGCCTGATTTTATTGCCGCATAAGCATAAATCATCGAAGGCGCAATTCGAGGATCATTCTCATGCAAACCCTTTTCAAATGATTCGATTGATTGATGAATTTCCGAAGGCTCAAGATAGCTTTCTGTTGAAGCCGCCCAGATCATCACTAAACGATTGCAGTTATTTTCGCTTTTGAATCGTGCAATATCTTCCATCAGTTTTTCGGCAAGCTCCATTTTGTTTTTGCCTTGCTTGATGTGAGGCCCATTAAGTTTTTTAACGTATTCTTGCGAGAAAACAGCAGGCATTGGTTTTAGGGATTCTAGATGCTCGCGCAGTTCCTCAACCAGATTTTTTTCAAGCACGCCTGCCTTGAGTGCCGCTTCATAAGCCGAGTCTGGGAAAATATCCCATGCGCCAAATACCAAATCGTCAAGCTCTGCCAATGGGACGAAATCCTTGATTTTTGGGATGCGCTTTTCGGTTCTCTTTCCGAGCCGAATAGTTCCCATCTGTGTCAAAGAACCTATCGGCAAAGCTTTCTTTTTACGCACTGCTTCGACACCAGCAACAAAAGTCGTGCTTACAGCTCCAAGCCCCACTAAAAGAACACCCAGCTTTCCTTCGGGCGCTTTGATTTCAACACCGCTTTTCACCATCTACCTTTCTCTCCCGAAAAACAATAGGATAAACCCAAAGAAACACTCAAGGCAAAAGGCGTGCTTTTTTTCAACTTTGGGATTCTCTTTTCTATAAATTTTAAGCTCTACCAATTTGAAACCTCACCAACTGAGCGTAATGTTGAGATTTTTTACCAAAAACGCATAAACATCGGCTTGTTCTTCGATAGCTTTTGAAGTTGGCTTGCCTGCACCGTGGCCTGCACGGGTCTCGATGCGAATCAATATCGGTGCATCTCCCGCCTGAGCCTCTTGCAAAGTTGCGGCATACTTGAAACTATGCGCCGGGACAACTCGATCATCATGATCTGCCGTGGTTACCAAAACAGCCGGATAATTAGTCCCTTTCTTGATGTTGTGAAGCGGTGAGTAAGCATACAAGGCTTTGAATTCTTCAGGATTTTCTGGCGAGCCATACTCGGAAATCCACGCCCAACCGATGGTGAATTTGTGGAATCTGAGCATGTCCATAACACCAACAGCAGGCAGTGCCGCACCGAATAGATCAGGTCTTTGATTCAACACTGCTCCGACCAGCAAACCGCCGTTTGAACCACCTGAAATCGCAAGTTTCTTAGGTGAAGTGTATCCGTTGCGAATCAACCATTCTGCCGCGGCGATGAAATCATCGAAAACATTTTGCTTCTTGAGTTTCATTCCAGCTTTATGCCACTGCTCGCCATATTCGCCGCCACCGCGCAAATTAGGCATCGCAAAAACTCCGCCCATTTCCAGCCATACAATTCTGGACACGGAGAATGAAGGTGTCAAAGAGATGTTGAAGCCACCGTAACCATAAAGAAGCGTTGGATTATTGCCGTCTAGCTTGATGCCTTTTTTGTGAACAATGAACATCGGAACGCGGGTTCCGTCTTTCGAGTTGTAGAAAATTTGCTTCACTTCTATCTCATCAGGATTGAACTTCACTTTAGCTTGACGGAAAACTTCCGACCCACCTGTTTTGAGATCGTAACGGTAGATAGTCGGTGGAACGGCAAAACTCGTGAAGGTGTAAAAGGTTTCTTTATCGGTTCGGCGTCCACCAAAACCGCTGGCAGTGCCGATGCCGGGATATTTAACTTCACGTATAAATTTACCGCTCAAGTCATAAACTTTTGTTTGCGTGTATGCGTCTTTTAGATACGACACAATCAGATAATCTCCAACAATGCTCGCTCCCGCAATTGTTTCTTCAGCTTGGGAGACAATTTCACGCCAATTCGATTTTTCCGGCTTTTGAATATCAATCGAGATAATCCGACGCCGTGGAGCGTTGTTGTCTGTCTGAAAATAAAAAGTGGTTCCCTCATTTCCCAAAAAAGTGTAGTCGCTCTCAAACTCGCTTATAAGCTCGACTACTTTTGAATTCGGCTGGGTTAAGTCTTTGTAGAAGATAAGATTTCTCGGGTCTGTTCCTTGGGAAACAGTTATTATCAAGTATTTACCGTCTTCGGTCACGTTTGCGTTGAAAAGCCATTTTTTCTGGTCTGGGCGCTCGTATATCAAAATGTCTTCAGCTTGGCTTGTTCCGATGCGATGATAGTAAACTTTGTGATTGAAATTTGCCTCTTCTAGCTTAGTTTTTTCATTAGGTTCAGGGTAGCGTGAATAAAAGAAGCCCTTGCCATCTGCAGTCCATGAGGCACCTGAAAATTTTACCCATTTTATCAGGTCGGGAAGGTCCTCTCCTGTTTCAACATTACGAATGCGCCACTCTTGCCAGTCCGAACCGCCTGAAGAAAGTCCATAAGCCAAAAATTTCCCGTCATCAGAAATCGAGAAACTCATCAAAGCAACCGTTCCATCTTTCGAGAGTTGATTTGGATCGAGAAGCACACGCCCTGGGCTTTTGAGTGAATCAGTAACGTAAAGAACCGACTGATTCTGAAGCCCATCATTTCTCAAGTAAAAGTATTTGTTGCCTCTCTTAACAGGTATGGAAAACCTCTCGTAGTTCCACAGTTCAGTAAGACGTTGCTTTATCTTTTCGCGCTCTGGGATTTTGTCAAGATAATCTCTAGTCAATTTGTTTTGAGCCTCAATCCATGCCCTTGTATCGGGAGAATCTGGATTTTCAAGCCAGCGATACGGATCAGCCACCTTGACGCCATGATAATCGTCTATCTGTTCAACTTTCTTTGCTTGCGGATATTGTAACTTTTGAGCAAAAACACCAAAAGTTACAAACACAATAAACGCCAAAACTCGACCTGCAAGTTTCATAAAATCACCTCGCTTTTTAAGTATTAAGACAAAGCTTATACGGATATTAAAGGCTTAAAGTTCACAACGAAAAGATAGACGGAAAATTAGGATTTTGGGTTACAGCGTTGGGTCTCATCTGATTTGAAAAAACTTTGGAAATCTATGTTAACTGATGTAAAATAAGAGTGTAATCGGGGGCGAAAGGCTTCGACAGGAGTTATAGGCGAGTAGGATGCACGTCGGGTTTGCTTTCGGTGACCCGTAAAAAACCGAAAGGAAAATAAATGCCAACCAAGAATTGGCACTCGCCGCTTAATTGAGACAAGCGGCTGTCTCTGCTTGAGCTTGCTTGGGGCTTGAGCTGGAGGCATGACACGAACCAAGCTGGCTTTTTGGGTTGCCGTCTGAAATCCAAAAAGCGAGAAATAATCAGACTAGCCTTGTGCATTCGGTTTGTCAGTTTTCCATCAAGCACAAGGCGAAGCGTCGAAAAACTGACTAAGCGTGTAGATTCCTCTGGTCTAAACTCTTGGATGTGGGTTCGATTCCCACCGCCTCCACCAAATTGCGGAAAATTGAAAATGCCTGTAAGTTCAGAATCCCTCAACCAAAGCAAATCTCTTTCAACAGATTCTCCTTCCCAAATCAGAAATCTTCCTATAGGAATTTTCGATAGCGGAGTTGGTGGCTTAACCGTCTATAAAGCTCTGCATGAACATTTGCCGAATGAGCATTTTGTTTATTTGGGTGACACTGCGAGAGTTCCCTATGGCACGAAATCGCTTTCGACTGTTGAAAGATATGCAATCGAAAATGCACTGTTTTTAGCCTCTCACGGAATAAAACTTCTTGTTGTCGCTTGCAATACGGCTTCAGCTCTAGCACTTCCGAAAATTCGTGAAAGAGTCGGGCTTGAAACTATCGGCGTCATAGGTCCCGGCGCAAGAAAAGCATTGAGAGTAACTGCGAACAAAGAAAATCCACGTATTGCAGTAATTGCTACCGAAGCGACTGTTCAAAGCAATGCGTATCTTGATGCGATCAAACGGGTATCGGAAAAAGCTGAAGTTATCCAAGCGGCATGCCCGCTCTTTGTTCCGTTGGCAGAAGAAGGCTGGGCTGAAGAAGAAGAAACCTTCATGATTGCAAGAAAATACCTGAAAGAAATTGTCGCCTTCAAACCTGATGCCCTTATTCTCGGATGCACTCATTACCCAATTTTGAAAAATGTAATTCAAAAAATCGTTGGTGAATCTGTTAAACTTATTGATTCTGGCGAAGCTTGCGCTGAAGAGGTTAAGGAAATTTTGATCAGGAGAAACCTAACCAATCCGAATTCAATCAAGAAAAAGCGTCGGATTTGCGATGATTTAGACCACTTTTACGTAACAGACGCCGCAAAAAGATTTGCAAAGGTCGCTGAAAGATTTTTAGGCGCACCGCCGATCAAATTGGAAGAAGTTGAAATTTTCGGGACCGACAAACTCGAAGCGAAACATGAGTTACAAGAGAAACGATAGCAGAGCTTTTGACGAAATAAGAAAATCGAAAATAACACCGAACGTTCTGCCCTTCGCTGAAGGTTCGGCTTTGATTGAGATGGGAAATACAAAAGTTATCTGCACCGCAACGGTCGAAGACAAAGTTCCATCGTTTCTTCGCGGCAAAGGTGCAGGTTGGGTAACAGCAGAGTATGCAATGCTTCCCCGCTCAACGCAAACACGCACTCAAAGGGAAATCCAAAGGCTTTCAGGAAGAACGCAAGAAATACAGCGTTTGATTGGAAGAAGCCTTAGAGCAGCGGTTGATTTGGTGAAGCTAGGCGAAAGACAGATAACCATTGATTGCGACGTCATCATGGCAGATGGCGGAACAAGATGCGCTTCGATAACTGGCGGATTCGTAGCTTTGGCTATTGCCTGCAAAAAACTCGTCAGCAGCGGCGTTCTCAAAGAAAATCCAATTATCTCAGAAGTTGCCGCCGTGAGCGTCGGCATAATTCAAGATTCGATCATTCTAGACCTTTGCTATGAAGAAGACTTTGCCGCCGATGTTGATATGAACGTCGTCGGCACAGCATCAGGGCAATTCGTCGAGATTCAGGGAACTGCCGAACAAGGAGCTTTTAATTTCGACCAGATGAAACAAATGATAGAACTAGCACAAAAAGGAATCAGAGAACTTATCGAAATACAGAAAAACGTGCTTGCAAGAGTGTAAAAATGTGTGGAATAGTCGGTTTCGTCAATGCAAACAAAGCACCTATCAAAAGGTCAATCCTCGAAAAGATGAATGAAGCTATAATTCATCGTGGTCCCGACGATGATGGCTTTTTCATCAAAGAGAATGTCGGTTTAGCAATGCGCCGACTCGCAATTATTGATCTTGCAGGCGGTAAACAACCAATCCACAGCCAAGACAAAACCAAATGGATAGTCTTCAATGGTGAAATCTACAATTATCAAGAACTCAGGGATTTTCTCATTAAAAAAGGATTCGAGCTTTACACGAAATCCGACACAGAGGTTATCGTTAATCTTTACCAGCTTTATGGAATCGAATGTTTGCAGTATCTAAGAGGCATGTTTGCTTTTGCAATATGGGACGATTTGGAAAAATCTTTGTTCTTAGCACGAGACAGAGTCGGCAAAAAACCACTTCTCTACTCACATCAGCAAAACGGCAATCTCATCTTCGGCTCGGAGTTTTCTGCTCTTCTAAAGCATCCTGAAGTCTCCCGTGAAATTGACTATGAAGCCATAGATTCTTATTTTTCGTATCTTTGTGTTCCCGCACCTCAAACCGCTTTCAAACAAATCCGCAAACTCGAACCCGGTCATTGGCTTTTGTGGAAAGATGGCAAGATAAGAACCGAAAGATATTGGCTTCCCGACTTCTCGAAAAAAATAAAAATTGATCGCGAAGAAGCGATTCGTGAGACGATAAGGATTTTGCGCGAAGCAACAAAACTCAGGCTAATTGCAGAAGTGCCGTTGGGAGCTTTTCTTTCGGGCGGAGTTGATTCTTCTACGGTCGTAGCCTTGATGGCTCAGGAAAGCGATAAACCTATTAAAACTTTTTCCATAGGTTTTGAAGAACAAGATTACAGCGAACTGAAATATGCACGGATTGTTGCTCGCCATGTCGGTTCAGAACATTATGAATTCATCGTAAAGCCGGAAGCGCTGGAAGTCCTTCCCACTCTGGTTGAGCATTATGGCGAACCTTATGCAGATTCCAGCGCAATCCCGACTTATTATGTTTCGCGTGAGACACGCAAGTTTGTTACAGTAGCGCTCAATGGCGATGGCGGCGACGAAAGCTTTGCTGGTTATGAACGCTACGTTGCGATGAAACTCGCCGAAATTTATCACCGCTTCCCTCAAAAGATTAGGTCCTTGCTAATCGAAAAGCCTTTCGATCTTCTGCCCATATCTGAAACACGACGCTCTAGAATTCGCGATTTGAAAAGGTTCTTACAAGCCGCTAGTCTCGACAAGAAGGAAAGATATTTTCGCTGGGTTTCAAGTTTTGACCGTCAAGCCAAAACCGAGATTTATACAGAAGATTTTGCCCAGTTAATTTCTCATCATGATGCGTTCTACTTTTTGGAAAAATGGTTTGACGCCGCCGAAGGTCTCGGAATCGTGGATACGTTCTTGTTCATAGATCAGATGACTTATCTTCCCAATGATCTCTTGGTGAAGGTTGATATTGCTTCGATGGCAGTAAGCCTTGAAGCTCGCTCGCCTTTTCTCGACTACAAGCTGATAGAATTCGCCGCTAGTTTGCCAGAAAATCTGAAGATGAATGGCTTCGGGACAAAGTCGCTTCTAAAAGCTGTTGCATCAAGGCTTGTTCCAAAAGAAGCAATCTACCGAAAAAAGATGGGTTTTGGTGTTCCAATCGGCAACTGGTTCCGCAAAGAGTTAAAAGGCTTTGTTCAAGAAAACTTGCTTTCGGAAAAGGCGGCCAAGCGAAATATCGTAAAACCTGAAGTTGTGAAGCGATACGTTATCGAGCATGTAGAGGGCAGAAAAGATCATACCTTCAAGCTTTGGACATTACTGATGCTTGAACTCTGGTTTCAAAAGTTTATTGATTGAATCCACAAAATTTTATTGATTGAATTCACAATCGAAAAGAGTCCTTGACCGATTTTAACTCATATAACCTTTGCATTTAACGTGATTTCTTTCTCGGTTGGTGGGAAACAGACTTCGTTGTTGCAAGCTTGGTATCTAACCACAGCATGCACTCGAATAGAATTGCCTTTAAACTTTGCGGGAACTCTAACTCTGAACGTAAATTTTGTTTTCCCTTCGTAAACGCTTATCGGTTTTTCGCTGAAGCCAAATTTCTTGGTTTTTCCTTTCGGATAGGAAACATTGCTTACAACAGCGTCTTTAGAGTAGAGTTTAACAGTAGTTGGAATTGCGTATTCATTATTTGGGCGATTTGAATTTACATGCAGACCTTCGGGTATGTCCAAAATTATAACGCCACGCGTTTGACCGCCACGTTTTACGCTGCCTATCTGTCCACTTAAACTTTGAGCATTCGTAACGCTAATAAGCAAAAGCAAAAAAGCAAGTAGCAAAAATCCTCTCATACAAATTAGATTTTACCAGCAACGAAATTAAGGCGAAAATTCAGTCAAAATCCTTCGGTGCATTCGAGCGTTAACTAACTTCAGATTCGATTTCTCTGCTTTCACTTTTCTTTTCGAGAACGAGACGGTAACCGATGCCGCGCACGGTTTGCAATATTTTAGGATCACTAGGTTTATCTTCAAGATACCTTCTCAAGCGAACTATGAAGTTATCAATCGCTCTTGTGTCCGTATCTTCATGAAGCTCCCAAACATCTTCCAAAATCATTTTGCGAGAAACTGCTCTACCTGCGTTTTCAATTAGATAATGCAAAAGTTTCGCCTCCATTAACGTAAGTTTAATCGTTTGCTCTTTGGTTTTTATTTCGAGATTGTCAAAGTCAATTTCTCTTCCGTTGATTGAGAAAGTCCTAGAGATTTTGGAAGATTCGCGCTTAAACCATTCGCGGCGCCTCAGCAATCCTTTGAGACGAGCTAAGAAAACTTGTAAGTCAAAAGGTTTCGGTAAATAGTCATCTGCACCACACGCAAAGCCTTTTAAGATGTGTTCAGACTTGCCGAGAGCTGTTAGCATCAGAATCGGAGTGAAGTTTTCGGCTTCTCTTAACCTAGAAGCAGCCTCGAATCCGTCAATCTTCGGAAGCATAACATCTAGAACAATTGCGTCGAAATTTTCTTTTTGCAGGATTTCAAGAGCCTTCTCACCGTCGTCCGCAACCACAACCTCATAACCATCCATCTCTAGATTAAATTTCAATCCTTCTGCAAGGTGTTTTTCATCTTCAACGATTAAAATCCTCATAAACTTGAAAATACCAAAAGCTGAGCTGATTGGGCAAAGTTTCCCGTAGAAAGCCATGAATAGCTAGAAACTCTCTTTGCCAAAATGTCGTAAAATGAGTTAAGCTCAAAGCGAGAGGTAAATTTATGTCAAAAGGCACGAAGATTTTTCTATTGGTTATTGGTGGACTCTTTGTTTTGTTACTCGTTTTTATAGTTGGTTTGTTGATTCTGCTTGAGATTAGAGAACGGAGATTAGTCCCGACCAATAGCGCTTTGGTTTTGAACATATCAGGCGACCTACCTGAATTCATTCCTGAAGACTCTCTAGCTGAAACATTCGGATTGATTCCTAAACAATCATTTTCGAGCGTTCTTACGCAACTTCGCAAAGCAAAAGTTGATCCGAGAATCGGTGGTGTGATTTTGAATATAGAATTTCCGTCAATTGGTTGGGGTAAAGCTGATGAGCTACGCCGTGCGATAAAAGACTTTCGCACTTCAGGAAAACCAGTCTATGCCTACATGAACATAGGGACGAACATGGAATACTACATAGCAACTGCGGCAGATAAAATCTTTGTGCCACCGAGCGGTGATATTTACATTAACGGGCTTATCGCAGAAGTAATGTTTTTTAGAGGCTCTCTCGATAAACTCGGTATAGAACCTCAAGTCATTCAAATAGGCAAATACAAAAATGCTCCTGATCAATTCACTCGAAAACAGATGTCTCCCGAACACAAGGAAGTTATAAATGCGATTCTCGATGACTACTTCAATCGCCTGATTTCGGCTATTTCCGAATCTCGTAACAAATCACCAGAAGAAGTAAAAGCCTTGATTGATGAAGCACCATACAACGCTTTGCAAGCGAAGGATTTAGGCTTGATTGATGGTGCGCTCTACATTGATCAAGTCTACAATGAAATGAAAAAAGCGCTTGGCTACAAGGAAGATGAGAAACTTCGCATTGTAAGCGGTGAAAAATATCGAGAAGTGCGCTCAGATTCACTCGGACTCAACAGAGGCCAAAGAGTTGCAGTAATTTTCGCTACTGGAACGATAAACACAGGCGGTGGTGACGCTTTCAGAGGGGAAACTCTTGGCTCAGATTTAATGGTGAAAGCTATAAACGATGCGGCATCTGATGATTCGATAAAAGCTATAGTTTTGCGAGTTGACTCACCCGGTGGTTCGGCTTTGGCTTCTGATTTGATTTGGCGCGCTGTTGAAAATGCAAAAGCTAAAAAGCCTGTTGTCGTTTCAATGTCAGACGTAGCGGCATCGGGCGGATACTACATTTCTTGCGGAGCAAACAAAATAGTTGCCGAAAGCTCAACCATAACAGGCTCTATCGGCGTATTTCTTGGGAAACCCGTATTGCGTGGGTTTTACGATTGGCTTGGAATAAGCAACGAATACGTGATGCGCGGCAAAAATGCTGGTATCTTCCGTGAAACCGAGCGATGGACACCATCGGAAGAAGCCAAAATGCGAGAAATAGCAAACAAAATCTATTACACTGACTTCGTGCCCAAAGTAGCAAAAGGCAGAAATAAGACTATCGAAGAAGTTGATTCAATAGGACAAGGACGCGTTTGGACAGGCTTGCAAGCTAAGGAAAAAGGACTAGTTGATGAAATCGGCGGATTAGAAAGAGCAATAGAGATTGCGAAAGAACTAGCTGGCATTCCCGCTGATCAGGAAGTTCAAAGAGTTGTGTATCCTAGAACAAGAAGTTTCATAGAAAGCCTTCTTGGCGGGCCTGAGGAAGAAAGTTTCTTCACTCTATACAAAAAGAACGAAGCAATTGAAGCCCTACCACCAAACTTAAGAAAAGCAATCAAATACTCAACTCTTTTCGATAAAATGAGCAAAGGTGAAGCAATGATGCTAATGCCGTTTGAGCTAAACTTTAGGTGAGTTAGTGCTTGAAATTTTAACTATAAACTCAATCCTCGTAGTTGCTAAAGCTCTATGTAATACGTCTTTTTGCCTTGTGTTCGACAAAACTTTTCTAGAGCTTGTTCTCAATGCTCGCGAAATTGTAGCTACAGAAATTTTGGGTGAAATTTCCAAAAGCTGTGGAAAAGCAAGTGAACTCAAGCCAAATTTTTACACTCTTTACACAATCCGCGCATTATCAACTCGAAGCTTTCAACTCGGTTTGAATTGGGAAGATTGCAGAGATTAAGGCTGGGAATCAAATCGAAATCAACGTCTTCGACTTTGCCGCATTTTTTGCAGATAAAGTGATGATGATCTTTACAATTTGGGTCAAGCCTAACTTGCCCAGCCTCGAAAATCTCTTTGAGCATTTTGTTCTTTTTCAGCCAATTTATTGTATTGTAAACGGTTGCGCGGGAAGCCATCGGAAATTCCTTGTTGACGGCTCTTAAGACTTCCTCTGGAGTCGGATGGTTCTTAGCCGTCTGCAAAAATCTAATTATAGCGCGGCGTTGCGGAGTCATTTTTAATCCGCGCTCACGTGCCATTTTTTCGACAGCTTCTATGCTTAGCTGATTCATCTCTAATTCAACTTTACCTCTAGCTTGCTGTTAGGTCAAGTTTATTTTCTGTAAGTCTTGACTAGTAAAGACCTTTGAAGCTTTTCTCAGAATCTTTCAAGTTTCAACTTCCAGCAAAAAAGAAACCAAAAGCTTCGCCGACTTGAGCCAGCAAAGCATCGAAGTTTATGTCGTCGAGTTTGCTGGCTCCTCAACCTTACGAGTTATTTCCCATTTTGGCCGCTTCTTCTTTTAGCACAGCTTTACGGGAAAGTTTTAGCTTATTACCTTCTTTGGCGATACACTTGACCATTATCAACTGCCCTTCTTTAAGCTCTTCACGTATGTTTCTGATTCTTTTATCAGAAATTTCCGAGATATGAAGAAGCCCTGCAACACCAGGGAAAAGCTCAACAAAAGCTCCAAAGTCAACTATCTTAAGGACTTTTCCAAGATAAACCTCACCGATTTCTGCCTCTGCTGTTACAGCTCTTATTTTCTCTATTGCTCTTCTTGCGGCTTCTTTGTCAGAAGTAGCAATTGTAACAACTCCATCATCGGCTATATCAATCTTCGCTCCTGTTTCATCAATTATCGAACGAATTACCTTGCCACCAGGCCCAATTACTTCTCTGATTTTCTCAGGATTGATGCGAATCGTAAGAATTCTTGGAGCATACTTTGAAATTTCAGGACGCGGCTTGTCAATCGTTTGTGACATTATGTTCAAAATGTATAATCTTCCTTTTCTGGCTTGCTCTAAGGCTTCTTGGAGTATTGTTGCGTTAATCCCGCTGATTTTAATATCCATTTGCAGAGCCGTAATGCCTTCAGTCGTTCCGGCAACCTTGAAATCCATATCGCCGTAGTGATCTTCGGCTCCGGCTATATCCGACAAAATCGCATATCGGTTTCCTTCCATCACAAGCCCCATAGCGACGCCAGCAACAGGTCTTTTGATCGGCACTCCCGCATCCATCAAACTCAAAGAAGCTCCGCAAACAGTTGCCATTGAGCTAGAACCGTTTGATTCGGTTATTTCAGAAACGACTCTAATTGTATAGGGAAACTCGCTTTCATCAGGCAAAACAGCCTCTATAGCACGACGCGCAAGGTTTCCGTGTCCGATTTCACGACGGCTGGAACTTCCTATGCGTCCAACTTCACCAACACAGTAAGGCGGGAAATTGTAGTGAAGCATAAAGCGTTTTCTCACTTCCCCCTTTTCTAAATCGTCTATGAATTGTTCATCTTCCTTGGTGCCTAGGGTCGTTGTAACTATGGCTTGTGTCTCGCCTCTAGTAAAAAGAGCCGAGCCGTGAGTGCGTGGAAGCCAGCCAACCTCGCAAGAAATCGGACGTATCTCGCTGAACCTACGCCCATCAGGACGTCGCCGATGCTCCAGTATGTCCTCGCGGAATATCTTTTCTTTCAGATAATTGAAAACCTTCTGCGCCATGTTGCGAGATTCTAAATCATCTTCTGGATAGCTTTCTATGATTTCCCGCTTCAAAGCATCAACCGCTGCGTATGAGGTTAGTTTATCTTTCTTCGTAGTATCCAGAGCCTCGCGCAGGCGTTCTGTATATCTTTCGCTGATTTCGGCTACCATCAATTCATCAAGCTTCGGTGGGACAACCTCTCGCTTAACAATGTTCAAAGCCTTGAAGAGTTCTTTTTGCCACAAACAAATTCTCTTAATCTCCTTGTGAGCCAGCATCATGGCTTCGACCATGATTTTCTCAGCTACTTCTTTTGCTTCAGCCTCCACCATTACGATAGCCTCTTCCGTGCCAGCGACGACCAAATCTAATTTCGACTCTCTACGCTGTTCATAAGTTGGGTTGATAATATATTTATCGCCTATCAAACCAACTCGAACGCACGAAATCGGGTGATAGAAAGGTATGTCGGAAAAATACAAGGCACAAGAAGCACCCGTAACAGCTATCACGTCCGGATCGTTTTCATCGTCTGCTGAGATAACTGTTGCGATGATCTGCGTTTCGTTTTTGTAGCCCTCAGGAAAAAGCGGGCGACAAGGACGGTCTATTAAACGACTGGTTAAAGTTTCTTTTTCGTTAGGACGACCTTCACGTCTGAAATAATTTCCCGGAATTCTTCCCGCAGCATAAGTTGACTCTCTGTATTCAACTGTCAATGGAAAGAAATCAATTCCTTCACGTGCGACATCACTGCTAACAGCAGTGACCAAAACCATAGTTTCTCCATATCGAATTACAACAGCTCCATTGGCTTGCTTTGCAACTTTGCCCGTTTCAACTGTCAAATCCCTATCGCCAACCTTGATTGATTCCTTCAAATACTTTCTTTGCGGCATTTTTACTCTGTCTCCGTTCGTCAAATTTTTTCAAAGTCGGTTTTCAAATATCAAACAAAAAACGGCAGAAGTTAGGTTCTGAAAGCCTCTGCCGTTTTCAATTGCTCCTTTGAGAAATTCAAATCAAGCAATCAACTTGATCTTGGGACTTTCCCTTCCATAACTCCACTAACTTCAAGTTGAGGGACAACGGCTACCAAGACCTTCAGAACTCTGAGTTTCATACTCAAAAGCACCAACTATTTTCTCAACCCCAAGCGATCAACAATTTGATTATACTGCTCTACATCAGTTCGCTTCAGATAGTCTAATAACTTTCGACGTTTCGCGACTAACTTCAGAAGTCCCCTTCTCGAATGATTATCCTTCCTGTGAATCTCAAAATGCTTGGTTAACTCTTTTATTCTTTCAGTTAAAAGCGCAATCTGCACTTGCGAAGAACCAGTATCAGTTGGGTGCAACTGATACTCTTTTATGATTTTTTCTTTGACTTCCTTCGTAACTGCCATATTCACTACTCCTAAACTAAAATTTTCGTCCTATGAAAATCAATTGTCAATTTTTAGAAACTTTTGCCTGCAACCTTGTTGTTACTAAATTCCTCCATGAACTTTGTTGAAAAATTACCGCTTTGGAATCTTTCATCGTTCATTATCTTTAGGTGCAAAGGAATAGTCGTTTTTATTCCTTCAACAACCATTGCTTCCAATGCTCTACGCATTCTAGCTATGGCAAGTTCGCGACTTCGAGCATGAACTATAAGCTTCGCAATCATTGAATCGTAATAAGGCGGGACAACGTAACCCGAATAGATAGCCGTATCAACTCTAACACCCGGACCGCCGGGAATGTTTAATCCCGTAATTTTACCTGGGCTAGGCGTAAAGTTTTCAGGGTCCTCAGCATTTATGCGACATTCAATTGAGTGCCCAAAAAGCTGTATATCTTTTTGCTCAAAAGCTAACTTCTCGCCTTCTGCGATGTTGATTTGGTTTCTCACAATGTCAATCAAAGTTACCATCTCGGTAACAGGATGCTCAACTTGTATCCGGGTATTCATCTCCATAAAATAAAACGACCCGTCTTCGTCGAGCAGAAACTCAAAAGTCCCAGCACTAGAGTAACCAATCTCTTTACAAGCTTTAACGGCAACGCGTCCCATTTCTTCTCTCAGTTCGGGCGTTACCACTGGTGATGGCGCTTCTTCTAAAAGTTTCTGATGTCGTCGCTGAATTGAGCACTCACGCTCGCCCAAATGCACTACGTTGCCGTGTTCATCGGCTAAAACTTGAATTTCAATGTGACGCGGGCGTTCAATGTATTTTTCTATGTAAACAGCATCGTTTTTGAATGCAGCTCTTGCTTCAGACTGTGCAAGCTCTAGACTTGACTTAAGCTCTTCCTCTTTGCGAACTATTCGCATACCACGCCCGCCACCACCGGCTGCCGCTTTGATTATTATTGGAAAGCCGATCTTCCTTGCTATTTCCGTCGCTTCCTCAATTGATTTCACAGGGTCTGATGAACCCGGCAATATCGGGACTCCTGCCGATTTCATCGTATTTCGAGCCTCAACCTTATCGCCCATTATTTTTATCACCTCTGGGCGCGGCCCTATGAACTTTATGTTGCAGTCCTCACAAACTTTTGCAAAAACCTCTGACTCTGCTAAAAAACCATACCCCGGGTGGATTGCGTCAACATTGGTGATTTCTGCGGCGCTGATTATAGCAGGTATGTTCAAATAACTCTGGGCTGAAGGAGCAGGCCCGATGCAAACAGCTTCATCGGCAAAGCGAACATGCAAAGCATCTTTATCGGCCTCCGAGTGAACGGCAACCGTCTTGATGCCCATTTCCTTGCACGTCCAGATTATTCTGCAGGCTATCTCGCCTCGGTTTGCAATTAGAATTTTTCTAATCTTCCTGCCCATTATCAAACCCTGATACCAAAAAGCGGCTGACCGTATTCGACAGGCTGTCCGTTCTCAACATAAATCTTTACAACTTCGCCCGAAACACCAGCTTGTATTTCATTCATCAATTTCATAGCCTCAACAATGCAAACCACAGTATCAGGCTGAACCTTGTCGCCTACTTGAACGTAAGGCGGTTTATCTGGAGCTGGAGCACGGTAAAAAGTTCCGACTATTGGCGAAGTGATCTTGTGCAGATTATCTTCTTCAACCTCCGTTTTTGCCTCTTGAACAGCTTTCGTGCTTTCCGTTGGCGACTTTGCTTCAACGCTCGGTTGAGCATGAATTGGGGCTGTCGCTGTTACAGGCTGAACCGCTATCTGTGAAACTGCAACCGATTTGCTCAGGCGAAGCCTTATTTTTTCATTTTCAAACTCAAAATCGGTAAACCCGTATTGATCAACCAACTCAGCAATCTCCCTGATTTCATCCAGATTCAAAGAAGGTTCAGCATTTCCCGAAACGCTTGTGCTTCTCTTCTTTCTTTTATCTGTTTCTTGTCCCATCGCCATTTCCCCTCAAACAACAAAGCAGTAAACCAAAAGCAATCTACGAGAGAGCGCTTCAGCTTACTGCTTTCACTCTTAATTAGATTGTTTTGCAGATTCCTTGTATTGGATTTCACGCGGATTGTCAACTAATTCAATTATTGCAAGCTCAGCACCATCGCCTTTTCTTCTTTTACCTAAGCGTATTATCCGCGTATAGCCACCATTACGGTCCTTGTATCTTGGCCCCAACTCGCTAAATAGCCTCTGCAAAGCTCTAACTCCTGCGGTTCTTTCAGGCTTTTGACCGCCTTTTGCATAAACACTAAGCTGTTTCTTGTAATTTCTATTTCCTGAATGGAAGAACTTTGCCGCTAATCTGCGAAGATGAACTTCTTTTGCTTTGGCATCCTCGCCTGTCAGAAATTGAGCCTTGCGAGCCAAGGTTATGGCCTTTTCAATGAAGGAGCGGAGTTCTTTAGCCTTTGGAACTGTCGTGATGATATATTCCTTCTCAGAATTCACCAAGGAAGTCGCTAAATTCCTAAGCATCGAAATTCTATGCTCAGTTTTTCTTCCGAGTTTACGATGCGCTTTTAGGTGTCTCATAAGTTTTTCCTCGACCCTTAAAATCTTCTTCCACCCGAACCTGGAATCGGATTTCCATGCTCATCAAACTCCATACCGAAATCCAATCCCATGCCGTGCAGAATTTCTTTAAGTTCATTCAAAGATTTCTTGCCAAAATTCTTTGTTTGAAGCATCTCGCGCTCAGTTTTTCTTATCAGGTCTCTAACAGTGCGAACACCTGCGTTCTTAAGACAGTTGTAGGCACGCACCGAAAGTTCTAATTCATCTATTGAACGATCAAGTATGTCATGGCGCATCAGTGGCGGCCGTGTGATTTCCTCTCTAGTTTCTTCCCTTTCTTCTTCCTCTTCAAAGTTTATAAAAATCTTCATGTGATCTTTTATCAACTTCGCCGCCATTCCGATTGCGTCTTCAGGTCTAACAGAACCATTTGTCCAAACCTCTATGGTTAACTTGTCCATTTCAGTATTCGAGCCTTGCCTCGTCGCTTCTACAGTGTAATTAACCTTCTTGATAGGCGAATGAACCGAATCTATTGGAATGTAGCCAAGTGAAAGGTCTTCATCATTGTTGAATTCAGCCGCAACATAACCACGTCCGCGCTTGAGACGCATCTCCATATTCAGTTCGCCACCAGCGCTGATCGTGGCTATGTGAATCGTCTTATCTAGAACCTCAACATCAGAGTCATGCTGAATGTCAGCACTCGTAACTTCAGTAGCATCACCTTCGCCCTTCTTGCTAATGTAAAGAGTTTTAGGGCCTTGACCATGTAATTTGAAGGGAATTTGCTTTAGATTCAGGATTATATCAATCGCATCTTCGACAACACCCTTTATGGGCGAGAATTCATGCTCTATGCCCTCAATCTTGACGGCAGTTATAGCCGCTCCTTCGATTGAAGAAAGCAAGGCTCTGCGCAAAGAATTACCTATCGTCGTGCCGAAACCGCGTTCAAACGGCTGAGCGTAAAACTTTCCGTATGTATCACTTAGAGTTTCTTTATCAACTTCCAGACGGCTCGGCATCTGGAAATTTGTCCACATGTTGTTCGTTGTCATAATTTCTATCTTTTGCGAACAAAATTTGCAAGCTAAAATCGGCAAGCTCGCAAAAAGAGCTTACCAAAATCTTATTTGCTGTAAAGCTCAACTATGAGCTGTTCGTTGATATTTCTGTCTATGTCTTCGCGTTTTGGTAAAGCTGAAACCGTAACACTCATTTCGTCCTTCTGCACCGTCAGCCACGAAGGACGCCCACGTCCATTGGCAGTTTCCCAAGCTGCTACAATGTGTGGATTCTTAGCCATTGATTCTTTCAGGGAAATAACATCACCAACCTTAACTTGAAAAGACGGAATATCAACCTTACGCCCGTTGACCAAAACGTGCCCATGGCTTACAAGCTGACGTGCTTGCCTTCTGGAAGTTGTAAACCCAGCTCGGTAAACTGTGTTATCAAGACGTCTTTCCAGCAATATCAAAAGGTTCTCACCTGTGATGCCCTTTTGCCTGGACGCTTTCTCAAAATAATTCCTAAATTGTCTTTCCAGAACAAAATAAATCCGCTTTACTTTTTGCTTTTCTCTGAGCTGTTGACCGTATCCAGCGAGAACCTTGCGCTTTGCCAAAGCTCCGTGTTGACCTGGCGGTTGAGTTCCGCGCTTTTCAATTGCACATGAAGGTTTGAAACAACGATCACCTTTCAAAAATAATTTCATTCCTTCGCGACGGCACAAACGGCACACCGCACCTCTATATCTAGCCATTAAAAATGCCTCCAATCAAGATTTTTCGTTCTAAAGGGCTAATTCTAAATTTGCCCATAGAATTTTAGCTTGATGGAAAAGTTTACAAACAAGCTCTGAAATCAGAGCTTTGTTCTTCATCCTTTTTATCGCTAAAACCTAAACTCTTCTTCTCTTCGGCGGACGGCAACCATTGTGCGGGATCGGCGTTGTATCTCGAATCGCAACTATTTTGATACCAGCTTGATGAATAGCTCTTATTGCCGATTCCCTTCCAGCTCCTGGTCCCTTGACTCGAACTTCGCATTCTCTCATTCCGGCTTCCATAGCCTTACGAGAAGCATCTAATGCGGCCTGTTGTGCTGCAAAAGGTGTTCCTTTTCTCGAACCCTTGAATCCTACAGCACCCGCCGAAGAAGATGCTATTACGTTGCCTTCAAGATCGGTAAACGTAACTATGGTGTTATTAAAAGAAGTCGAAATATGTGCTATTCCAACCGGAACGTTTTTCTTTTCCTTTTTCTTTGTCTTTTTTGCCGAAGCTTTTGCCATATCTACCTTCTGAATTTTGTCTAGAAAAACTTAAAAAATCCCTCACTGAATTTTTTTGAAAGAATTACTTTTTGCCCGGAGCTTTCTTTTTAGCAATTGCCGCCCTGCGTGGGCCTTTGCGCGTTCTTGCATTTGTGTGAGTTCGTTGTCCACGCACAGGCAAACTCTTACGATGACGCAAACCACGATAGCAACCTATGTCCATCAGACGTTTTATGTCCATTTGGACTTTCTTGCGAAGATCACCTTCAACGTCACCATCTCTTTCTATAATCGCGCGAATGCGATTTAACTCTTCATCGGTCAAGTCTTTGATTTTTTTGTTTATATCAATTTGTGCTTCGTTCAAAATAGCTGTTGCTCTTGACTTGCCGATACCGTAAATGTAAGTCAACCCAATCTGTGCTCTTTTGTGTGGTGGTATGTCAACACCTGCTATTCTGGTCATCTTTCTCTTTCCCCACTATCCTTGACGCTGTTTGTGTTTCGGATTCTCGCAAATAACCCTAACAACTCGTTTGCGATGAACGATTTTGCATTTGTTACAAATTCTTTTTACCGAAGCGCGAACTTTCATTTTGATCACCTCACTTGTAGCGATAAGTAATACGACCTCTGCTCAGATCGTAGGGCGAAAGTTCAACAACTACTTTATCGCCCGGCAAAATGCGTATAAAATTCTTCCGCATTTTGCCCGAAACATGCGCTAAAACCTGATGTTTACTACCTTCTATCTCTACTCTAAACATAGCGTTCGGTAGAGTTTCTATTACGGTCGCATTTACCTCTATCGCATCTTCTTTTGGCATATCTTAAGCTTGCCTACCTGATAATTTGGCAAAACAATAATAATAAGCCCTTATTTGACTCAAGTCAAATTGACAAAGCAATGTCTTATGTCTTCCCTGTTTCCGAGACTAAGCAACAGTTAAGAGACTTTGAAAACTTTTTTGACTATCTTTCTTAAGTTTTTCTTTCTGCTCTTTTGTCAGTGTTAGAATTTCAGGGCCTTCCGCGGTTATCGCTATTGTATGTTCAAAATGAGCTGAGGGTTTCCTATCCTTTGTAACTACAGTCCAACCGTCCTCTAAAACTTCAACTTCATAGGTTCCCATGTTAAGCATAGGCTCTATTGCCAGACAATATCCGGGACGCAGTTTTTCCCTTGTTCCCGGACGTCCATAATTCGGCACTTGTGGGTCTTCATGCATTTTCCTTCCGATTCCATGTCCCACGTAATCCCGCACAACGCTGTAGCCATGTTTTTCAGCATGGGACTGAATCGCATATCCAATATCGCCTACATGCTTCCCCGGATAGCACTGCTCAATAGCTAGATAAAGACATTCTTCAGTAACTCTAATTAACCTTTCCAAATCTTCGCTAACCTTGCCAACAGGTGCCGTAAAAGCAGTATCTCCGACGAACCCGTTGTATGTTGCCGCAACATCAATCGAAATTATGTCGCCCTCTTTTAGCGGAACAGAATTTGAAAATCCGTGAACAACTTGCTCATTCACAGATGCACATATAGCGAACGGAAAGCCGTGATAGCCAATGAATGTTGGGATTGCCCCACGCTCACGAATCATTTTTTCTGCGGCATTATTTAACTCAAGCGAAGTGATGCCGACTTGTATCATCTTACGCAATTCTTCACGAACCTCGGCAATCAACTCGCCTACCTCTCGCATTCTCTCTAAATCTTTTTGAGATTTTGCTATTATCATCAAGCTTTTCAGTAACCCAAATAAACTAAACCGCATCAATCAGCTTTTCTAAATCTGCGTAGATAGCTTCAGGGTCTCTGTTACCATCTATTCGTCTAAGCTTGCCTTTTCTTTCGTAGTAATCAATCAAAGGCTTTGTCTTTTCCTCGTATGTTATCAATCTTTGACGGACACTTTCTTCGTTGTCGTCAGCTCTGTGAATCAAGTTTTTCTCTAAATCGCACTCAGGCCGTTCGCATTTAACCGGCGGTTTGAAATAAAGATTAAAAATTTCTCCACAAACAGCACAAGTGCGCCGTCCTGTCATTCTTTTTTCGAGAACTTCTCTATCAACATCTATCAAAAATGCCTCGATCTCCTTGCCTTGTTCCGATGCTAATTCCTCAAGCTGTTGAGCCTGCACCTCTGTTCGCGGGTAGCCATCCAAAATATAACTCCCTTTGCAATCCTCGCGTCCAGTTCTTTCTTTAACAATCTTAAATGTCAAATCATCTGGGACGAGTCGGCCATCGGCCATTATCTTCTGAACCTCACGTGCTAAGGGAGTATCAGAATTTTTCATCTCTCGGAAAATATCTCCCGTAGAGATTTGTGGGATTCCCTTGCGCTCCTGCAAGAGACGAGCTTGAGTTCCTTTGCCTGCCCCAGGTGCACCCATCAGAACTATGATCTTACTCATAAGAAAGCTACGAAACCATAAATCGCCGTTAAGACAGCGATTCAACCTGCCTCAAATAAAGCAAATTGACACCTTTCCAAAATCTCTAGAAGAACGATGAATCCTACAGCCTTCTTCCACGAAGACGCGAACCAGCTCCCAAGAAACCTTCATAATTACGCATGACTAGCTGAGCTTCAATCTGCGCTACTGTATCCATTGCCACGCCAACCAAGATCAAAAGCGAAGTTCCGCCGAAGTAAAATTGATAACCAAGTCCTGTTGGTATCCAACTCAAACCAGGCGTTGAAGCAAAAAAGTTTTCAAGTCCCACACCGATAAACGGTAATCTACCAACCTTGAAACCGCTTAGGAGAAGTTGTGGAATAAAAGCCACGAAAGCGAGATATATCGCTCCAACAGTTGTTAAGCGCGTCAAAACATAATTCAGATGTTCAGCCGTAGATTTTCCGGGACGAATGCCGGGTATGAAACCACCGTGCTTGCGCAAATTGTCTGCTACATCGTCAGTGTTGAAAATAACCGTGACATAAAAGAATGTGAAAACGACAATTAGAGAAAGGAAAAGAAATTCATAGTATGGATCGCCACCATGAAACTGCGTGAAAAAGCCATAAATTTTAGTCCAGACCGAATCTGGATTATTCGGATCAGGCGGAAATGCTGAAAACAGAGTTTGCGGTAGTGCCAAAACAGATGAAGCAAAAATTACAGGGATCACTCCGCCCATGTTGATTTTCAATGGCAAAAACGTTTGTGTCCCTCTGTAGATTTGTCCACCGATTCGGCGATTCGCATAGGAAATCGGTATATTCCTGCGTGCTGATTCAACGTAAACAATGAGCGCAACCAAAGCAACTAAAACTGCTACCAAAAAGATAACTCCCAAAGTTTGCGAAGGTTCACCAGTTCTTACCCGTTCCATTACTTGCATGACACCTGTTGGCAGGCTGACCACAATTCCAACAAAAATCAGTAGCGAAATACCGTTGCCAACACCGCGCTCGGTTATTTGCTCTCCGAGCCACATTACAAAAATAGTCCCGGTCGTCAAAGTAACAACAATCATGAAGGTTGCCCACCAACCCTCGTCAATAATGCCGTTTTTCCTAAGCCATGTAGCAACAAAAAATGCTTGAATAGCACAAAGCCCAACCGTCAAATATCGCGTCCACTGATTTATCTTCTGCCTTCCAACTTCACCTTCTTCTTGAACCTTTTTTATCGAAGGATAAAGCACAGTCATCAACTGCATTATGATTGACGCAGTGATGTATGGTGTCACACCTAAAGCAAAAACCGAGATGGTGCGGAAATTGCCGCCTGAAAAAAGATCAAGCACACCTAAAAGCGTTCCGCTTACCTCTCCCCAGACTTGTTCTAGCCTTGCTTTATTGATTCCGGGCGCTGTTATGTGTGCTCCAAATCTGTAGATTGCTATCATTCCGAGAGTGAAGAGTATTCTGCCCCTCAACTCCGGAATCTTAAACATATTTTGAACGGCGGCAAAAAACTTCTCCATCCTTACTAAACCTCCCTAAGGCTTTAGGCCCTTTTCTCCTTGGTGATCACCGTAGCCGTTCCACCAACTTTTTCGATCTTTTCAAGAGCTGACTTCGTGAAACGATGTGCCGAAATTTTTATGGGCTTCGTCAATTCGCCGTTCCCTAAAACGACAACATCGTATTTTGCTTTCTTTATCAAACCTCTCTTGTGCAGGATTTCCGGAGTCACCTCATCTCCTGCTTTGAAATTTTGATCGATCTTCGCAAGATTTATTTCAATCCACTTCTTCTTAAAAGCGTTTGTGAACCCGCGCTTAGGCAAACGCCTTTGCAAAGGCATCTGACCGCCTTCAAATCCTATTTTTCTTCTATAACCCGAACGGGACTTGTGTCCTTTCGTTCCTCTTCCGGCAGTCTTGCCTTTACCTGAACCGGGTCCTCTACCAACTCTTTTCTTTTTATGTTTACTTCCTTCGCTAGGATGAAGACTGTTCAATGATAGCGTCATCTTCCAAACTCCTTTATTCTTCTACAATTCTCAACAGATGCGGAACTTTATTGACAATGCCGCGAATTGCAGGCGTATCGGGCCGTTCGACAATTTGATTAAGCCTTGTAAAGCCCAAGCTCCGCACCATTTGCTTTTGCTTATGAGAATAACCTATTGAACTTCGATAATAATGAATTTTTATGGTCTTTTCTCCCTGCTTTTCGTTTTTCTCCTTGCTCATTGTGCACTCTCTCCGAATCAATACAAAATCTCTTCAAGAGTTTTACCACGCAATCTTGCAACCTCTGCAGGGTCTTTCATTTTCATCAAGCCGTCAAAGGTTGCTCGAACCACATTATGCGGATTTGTTGAACCTAGAATCTTTGTGCGAACATTGCGAACGCCTAGAGCTTGCATTATAGCTCTGACTGGGCCACCGGCAATAACCCCAGTTCCTTCGCCTGCTGGCTTTATCATGACTTTCACGGCTCCGTGTTCACCGTATATTGGATGTGGCAGAGTCCCATTTATCAAAGGCACTCTGATCAGATTCTTCTTTGCTGACTCAATAGCCTTTTTGATAGCACTGGGAACCTCACGTGCTTTCCCTGTGCCAAACCCTACATGACCAGCTTCATCACCAACCACAACCAAAGCCGCAAAAGATAGATTCTTACCACCTTTGACGACTTTTGTAACGCGATTCACCGAGATCAGGTGATCTTTTAGTATCAAAGACTCTGGTGGAATTATTGGCCTACTTTTCTTCATCTTTACCCTTTCCCTTAACTTCGTCTTTGTTCAATCCTGCTTCGCGGGCGGCTTCTATCAAAGCTTTTACACGCCCGTGATAAACATAACCTCCGCGATCAAAAACGACTTTCGTAATTCCAGCCGCCAAAGCCTTCTCGGCTATAGCTTTTCCAACTCTTTTAGCCGCTTCTATGTTGCCACCCGTAGCTGAGCGCAAATCCTTATCGAGTGTAGAAGCGGCAACAAGAGTCCTACCGCTTTCATCGTCAATTATCTGTGCATAAATATGCTTCAGGCTACGGAAGACCGCAAGACGTGGTCTTTCGGCTGTTCCATGAACCTTCTTGCGAATACGGCGGTGAATTGCCTTTCTGATTTCTGCTCTGCTTTTTCTGCTCATAAAAGCTGAACTCCCTTACTTACCAGCCTTTCCGGGCTTGAGCTTATAAACTCTATCGGCATACCGAATGCCCTTACCTTTATAAGCATCAGGTTTTCTCAACCTATTTAACTCAGCACAAACCTGACCTAACTTCTGTTTATCAATTCCTGTTAACGTTAAAGTGAGCTGATATTGATTTATTGAACCTTTTGCGTTATCTTTCTCTGCTTTAACCTCAATACCTTCCGGCAAAATATACTCGACAGGATGCGAATACCCAAGTGAAAAGATTATTTTTCTCCCTTGAATATCGGCTTTGTAACCAACACCGACTATATCCATTTGTCTGGTGAAACCCTGGGTTACGCCGATCACGGCATTATTAGCCAAAGCACGCGCCAACCCATGAAGCGCTTTGTATTCATCACTTTCTCTTTCTGCAATCAACTTGCCATCTTCGATTTTGAATCTTATCCCATTCGGAATTGGGGTTTTCAAAGTGCCTTTCGGCCCTTTTATCTCCAATTCCTTTTCGTGAATCGTTACACTCACACCAGAAGGCAATTGAATCGGTTTTTTCCCTATACGCGACATAACAACCTCTCTAGTAAATTTCGGCGATTAACTCTCCACCTACGTTTTCCTGACGGGCTTTTTTCCCTGTCATTACACCTTTCGGAGTGGAAACTATACAAATGCCGTAGCCTCCTAACACTTTTGGAATCTCCGATGCTTTTACATAAACCCTACGACTGGGCTTTGAAACTCTCTTCAAATCAGTAATCGGAGATTTCCCTTTAGCATCGTAGCGAAGAAAGATGCGAATTTGATATTTCGCACCCTCGCCTTTAACCATGTAGTTGTTGATGTAACCTTCTTCCTTCAAAATACGCGCTATCTCTAGCTTCAACTTAGAGCCAGGGACATCAACGCGCGGATGCCCTGCTACAACTGCGTTGCGAATCCGTGTCAGCATGTCTGCTATCGGGTCCTGAATCATCCTTCTCCTCTCAACTCCTTTTTACCAACTAGCTTTAATCATTCCTGGTATTTGTCCGCGTAAAGCAAGCTCGCGCAATGCAATTCTAGAAACACCGAACCTGCGCAAATAACCACGCGGACGTCCTGTTTGAGAGCAACGATTTCTTACCCTCACAGGACTTGCATCGCGCGGCAACTTTTGCAACTTCAAAATTGCCTCTTCTATCTGTTCAGGTGTGGAATTTGGGTTTTTAATTATCTTTTTTAACTCTGCGCGCTTTTGAGCATATTTTTCAACCATCTTTTTGCGCTTTTCGTTTTTAACAATCATGCTTAACTTAGCCATAAGCTACCTATCCCAAAAACTTAATTTTTCCTGAAAGGCATTCCCAAACCTTTCAAAAGGGCAAGACCAAGCTCATCGGTCTTCGCCGTCGTTACTATCGAGATATTCATTCCACGGATTTTATCAACCTTATTAAAATCAACTTCGGGGAAAATTATCTGCTCCCGAAGTCCAAGAGTATAATTCCCTCTGCCATCGAAAGACTTTGGAGAAAGTCCTTTGAAATCCCTAACTCTTGGTAACGCTATCGAAATCAAACGATCTAAAAACTCATACATCCTATCCCCACGCAGCGTTACCATAGCACCTATTCTCATTCCTTGACGTAGCTTAAAAGATGCTATTGATTTTTTCGCTTTTGTTATAACGGGTTTTTGTCCCGTGATTGCTTTCAACTCTTCGACAGCTACATCAAGCACTTTGGGATTGCTGATAGCCTCTCCCAATCCCATATTTATAACAATTTTCTCTAGTTTCGGGATAGCCATCGGATTTTTTATCCCGAATTCCTTCGCAAGTGCTGGAGCAACCTCGTTTTTGTACTTTTCCTTTAGTCTTGCCATATTTCTATCTTTCCTTAATCTCTGGGTCTCACGAACTCGTGTTACCAGTGAACTTTTTTAAGCCGATATTTGAAGGCTCAGCTCTTTTTCGGTTCCGGTATAACCGCACCACTTCTGACTGCAACTCTTACCTTCTGTCCGTCGCGAACTTCAATTCTAACTCTTGTAGGTTTGCCGGTTTTTGGGTCAACCAAAGCAACATTAGAAATATCAACCCATGCTTCCTCTTCGATGATGCCACCCTCAATATTTAACTGTGGTATGGCTTTTCGATGACGCTTCACCATCATCGCGCCTTCCACCTTGACTTTACCACGTTTAGGATCAACGGCTATTACTTCTCCAACATAAGGTCGCCGCTTTCCTTCAGAATCGAAGCGGTTATATTCACGACCTGCGATGAAAATAACCTTGTCACCGCGCTTTATCTTTGTTTTGTAAACACCTTTTTTCTTCTGCTTCATTTCCTCAAATAACCTCCGGCGCAAGTGAAACTATCTTCATAAAATTCTTATCGCGAAGCTCTCTTGCGACAGGCCCAAAGACACGCGTTCCCAAAGGTGTTCCGTCTTCTTTTATCAAAACTGCCGCATTATCATCGAATCGAATATAAGTTCCGTCTTTGCGCCTTATCTCTTTACGAGTGCGAACAATAACAGCATTATAAACTTTGCCCTTTTTGGCAATTCCATCGGGAGCGGCCTCTTTGACTGTCACCTTTATTTTGTCTCCAACAGTTGCAGTTTTCCCTGTAGAACCGCCAAGAGGCAATATCATTTTCACCTTTTTAGCTCCCGAATTATCTGCCACAACCAAAGCAGTATGCATCTGGATCATAGCACATCACCTCTCTATTTTCTTATCCTTCTACTCTTTGAAGAATCTCAACAACACGCCATCGCTTGCGTGCAGAAAGCGGTCTAGTCTCAACAATCTTGACCTTATCGCCAATCTTTGCTCCAAGCTCATCATGAGCCATGAATTTCTTTCTGCGACGCACATACTTACGATATTTCGGATGTTTAACTAGCCTCTCAACCATCACCACGACGGTTTTTGTCATTTTATCCGAAACGACTACACCGATTTTTTCGGTTCTCCTTCTTTTGATTTTCTTTGCACCTTCCGAGCCAGAAGTGCTATCCTGCTTATTTTCTTCTGGCTTCGCATCAGCCGCTACTTCCTGCATTGCAGGAACCTCTTCGGCTGAAGTTTCTACTGGTCGCGAAATCTCAGCGCCTTCTAGATTCTCCTCCAAAGCTTCACCGTTTTTTTCCTTCACTTCTTCCATCTTTCAAACCTCTAGTTATTTTGCTTGTTTTTTTGAGCTTGTTCTTTTTCGAGTTGGTTGATTAGAGTCAAAACTCTAGCCAAAATTTTTTTCTCTCGCCTTATGTCTTTGATTGTTTCCCTAAAACCCAAAGACTTTCTAAAACGAAGGCGGAAAAGAGATTCTCTGAGGCTTTCTTCTTGCTGTTTCAGCTCTTCCAGCGACATACTTCGGAGTTGCTCCATGAGTTCCTTGCGTTTCATCAGACAATTCCTCCTTCCATATCGGCGCGAGTCACAAATTTAACCTTTATTGGCAACTTTTGAGCCGCTAATCTCATGGCTTCTCTTGCCACCTCTTCGCTCACGCCTTGGATTTCATAGAGAATCCTGCCAGGCTTGACAACTGCAACCCAATGATCAGGCGCACCTTTTCCGCTTCCCATACGCGTTTCAGCAGGTTTTTTCGTTATAGGCTTATCGGGAAAAATTCTTATCCAAATTTTTCCACCACGCTTGATATGACGCGTCATGGCAACACGTGCGGCCTCGATCTGACGGTCAGTTATCCACCCGGCTTCCAGAGCCTTAAGACCATAATCGCCGAAGCTCACCTTATCTCCACGCGTCGCTTTTCCCTTTATTCTCCCTTTTTGAACTCTTCGATACTTAACCTTCTTCGGCATCAACATAGAAACATTACTCCTTTACAAAGATTAAAATCTTTCGCGCCGACGAAGTCCTCTGATCTTTGGAGATTTCACATCGTTTATCGGATCGGTAGTCGTTCCACGAGCCATCGAAGCCTTTGGATCGAGAATATCCCCACGATAAATCCAGACTTTTACCCCTATCACACCATAAGTTGCAAAGGCTTCGGCAAATCCATAGTCAATATCGGCACGAAGAGTTTGAAGTGGAAGTCTGCCTTCCAAAATCCATTCCGATCTAGCAATTTCCGCACCGTTTAATCTTCCCGAACACATCACCTTCACGCCCAAAGCACCGAATCGTAGAGACTCCTCTATTATCTTCTTCATTGCTCGGCGAAAAGCGACGCGTTTTTCTATTTGCTGAGCTATCTTCTCGGCTTGAAGTTGCGCATTCAATTCAGGTTTTTGAATTTCCTGAATCGAAATCACAACATCGTATTTAGTCTTTTTGGCAATTTCGTCTCTGAGTTTTTCAATTTCCGTCCCTTTTCGTCCGATTATGATACCAGGGCGCGAAGTGTAAATAATTATCTTCATGCGATTAGCCGCACGCTCAATATCAACATGCGAAATTCCCGTGCCGGCAAACCGCTCTTTTAACTCCTTCTTCAGCTTCAAATCTTCGGCTAAGAATTTTGCAAACTCATTCTTTTTGGCAAACCAATGGGAATGCCAATCTTTGTTGTAGCCAACACGAAACCCGTATGGATGAACTTTTTGTCCCATATTCTACGACTCTTTCTCTTTCTCCTTTTCCTCTGAAACTTTTAACTCCTCCGATGCAGAATTCTTCTGTTCGGATTCTTGTTCTAACTTTTGCTCAACAACTACTGAGCTATCTTTTGCAGTTTGCTGTTGTAATTGTTCAGCATCTGAGAATTCGGCTTTCTCAGTCTTTTTCTTGGATTCCTTCTTAGACGTTCTGGAAACCTCTTTTCCAGAAACTTCGCTTGCTACAACCTCTGCTTCCGGCTTCACCTCAGTAGCAATTTGCTCTCCTGACGCTTGAGCAGATGACTTGCGAGTTTCAGTTTCTTTTTTCTTCCTCGTCTTGGTAACCTTCCCTTCGCCCTGCTTTTCTTCCTGTTTAGTCTTTGCTGAAATTATCTGTTCTTCTTGTTTTTCCGCAACCTTCTTACCATCTCCAGTGTTGGGCTTTTCGGTTGAGACTTCTATTGTAATGTGGCAGTAGTGACGTCTCTCACGATAAGCCCGACCTTGTGGAGCAGGACGAATTCTCCAGCGATGCTTCGTTGGCCCCATGTCAACGTAGCAAGTCGAAATGTAAAGGTCTGCTGGATCAATTGCGATATTCTCTTGTTCAGCTTTGTAAGTTGCGTTTGCTATAGCCGAACGCAGAGTTTTCTCAATAGGTCCAGCCGCACGCTTATTCGTAAAGCCTAATATCGCAAGAGCCTGCGGCACGCTTTTACCGCGAATAAGGTCAATCACTAACCGCGCCTTGCGCGGCGATCCCTTCAAATATCTTGTTCTAGCAATCGCCTTCATACACCTTATCTCTCACTTTTTCTTTGCCGCTTTCTCGGCTTTAGTTCCCGGATGCCCTTTGAAAGTTCGCGTCGGTGCAAACTCTCCAAGCTTATGCCCAACCATATTCTCGGTGATGTAAACCGGTATATGCCGTTTGCCGTTATGAACACCGAAAGTCAAACCAACCATCTCAGGTATAATCGTCGAACGTCTCGACCAAGTTTTTATTGCCGGTGGTTTTTTACCGGTTTCCTTGATTCTCTTCAAAACTCTCAAAATACTCAGATCAACGAAAGGCCCTTTTCTAACCGAACGTGCCATAGTCTCAACGCTCCAGAATTTTATTTCGCTCTTCTATCGCGCACAATGAATTTTTGTGTGCGTTTATTGTTTCTTGTCTTATAACCGCGTGTGGGCTGTCCCCAAGGAGTTACAGGATGCCGCCCACCAGAGGTTTTACCTTCACCTCCGCCGTGCGGATGGTCAACTGGATTCATGGCAACCCCACGAACCGCAGGACGACGTCCTAGCCAACGTGAGCGACCTGCTTTGCCAATGCTCACGTTTTCATGATCCACGTTTCCAACTTGCCCTACGGTTGCCATGCAGTCCATCAAAACCTTTCTGACCTCACCCGACGGCATTCTAAGCTGAGCATAGTCTCCTTCTTTCGCAATTATTTGGGCGAATGTGCCAGCCGCTCTTACAAGCTGTCCACCTTTGCCGGGACGAAGTTCTACGTTGTGAACCGCAGTTCCAAGCGGGATATTCCTAATCGGCAAAGCATTTCCCGGCAGAATATCAGCATCTTCTCCGCTCATTACGGTCGCCCCGACTTTCAAACCTACAGGAGCGAGAATGTAACGCTTCTCACCATCGGCGTATGTTATCAAAGCTATGTTTGCCGAACGATTCGGATCGTATTCTATCTGAGTGACTTTGCCAGGAATGCCAATTTTGTCACGCTTAAAATCTATTATTCTATACTTTCTCTTGTGTCCACCGCCACGATGACGAACCGTTATGTGGCCGTAGTTATTCCGCGCCGAAATTCTCTTCTTCGGCACCAACAACGATTTTTCAGGTTTCGCCCCCGGCGTCAACTCATCTTTCGTTAGATAAGTCTGAAACCTTCTCGCTGGCGTTGTCGGTTTTACTTTCTTTATTCCCATTTTCTCGAAACCTCAAAAGCTAGATAACTTCAGAATAATCAATTACGTGTTCACCTTTCTTCAAAGTAACGTAAGCCTTTTTCCATGAAGGTCGCCTGCCTTCCAATCTACCACGACGCTTCAATTTGCCTTGGTAGTTTATGGTATGAACTTTTTCGACCTTCACATTGAAAATTTCTTCGACGGCTCTACGGATTTCTTCTTTTGTTGCCCTTTTATCAACGCGAAAAGTTAAAACCTGATTTTCTTCGCCGCCTTCTTCAACTTCCTTCAAGAGCGTGCTTTTCTCTGTTATCACAGGTGCTTTTAGAATTTCCCAAACACTTAGTTTTTTCATCATTCAGATTCCCCCTTTTCCCGATTGGGCTTAAGCCGCTCAACAAGTTTTTCTATCGCATTTTTGGAAATCAAAAGCTTCTCATGGTAAACAACGTCGTATATGTTTACTCCCAAACTGTCAACCATTTTGACTTTTGGCAAATTCCTCGACGAAAGCACCAAGTTTTTGTTTTCAGTTGAATCAACAACTAGAGTTTTTATCGGCTTTTTCTTCTCAGACAAAAGCCCAAAATTACCTAAAACTTTTGCAAATTCTTTTGTCTTTGGGCTTCCCAAATAAAACTCGTCAACCACAATCAAATTGCCTTCACGAAGCCTCTCCGAAAGAGCCGAACGAAGAGCACCTTGCCTCATTTTCTTTGGCAGATTGTAAGACCAATCGCGTGGTTGAGGTCCATGAACCGTTCCACCTTTTCTCCAAAGCGGCGATCGAATTGAACCAACGCGTGCGCGTCCCGTTCCTTTTTGTCTCCAGAGCTTTCTTCCTGAACCCGAAACATCTCCACGCGTTTTCGTAGCTACAGTTCCACGGCGATGGTTAGCTAAAAAGTTTCTAACTGCTTCATGAACCAACGCCTCGTTAAATTCAACACCGAAGACTTCATCAGGCAATTCTATTTCGCCAACTTCTTTGTTTTCCAAATTGTGAACTTTTACAGTAGGCATAAATCTTCTCCAAAAATCAAGGAAGCATTATTTTTTCGACTTCTTGGTTGATTTTTTGATAATCACGACGCTTCCATTTGCACCCGGCACTGCGCCACGCACTAAAAGCAAGTTATTTTCGACATCAACTTTTGCCACAGTCAAACCTTTCACCGTCACTCTTCGGTCCCCCATGTGCCCTGCCGCTCTCAACCCTTTCCAAACATGCGAAGGGAAAGACGAAGCACCTATCGAACCCGGAGCACGAACGTTCATAGAACCGTGAGATTCCGGCCCTCTGTTGAAGCCATGGCGCTTGACTGTGCCTGCAAAACCTCTTCCCTTCGATCTTCCAGTGACGTCAACTTTTTCGCCATCAGTAAAAAGATCAACCTTGATCTGATCACCGACATTGACGTCAGGCTCGCTTTCGAGGCGAATCTCTTTCAGAACTCTGGTTGGCGGAACTCCGCCACCAGTCTTTTCAAAATGCCCGCGCATCGGCTTTGTGAAGTTTTTCGGCTTTGCAGGTTTATCTTCAACAAGACCTAGCTGAACGGCATTATAACCATCTTTGCCAGATGCGCTTTTCTTTTGCACTACAACGCAAGGCCCAGCCTTGATAACAGTAACCGGCGTGACCGTGCCATCTTCGGCAAAAATTTGAGTCATTCCGATTTTCCTTCCTATAATCCCAGTAACATTCATAATTAGCCCTTACCAAAAGCTTTTATTTCAACATCAACACCAGCAGGCAAATCCAGTTTCATCAAAGCATCAATAGTCTCAGCAGTCGGGTTAAGAATATCTATCAAACGCTTGTGAATTCTTATCTCAAACTGCTCACGCGACTTTTTATCAACGTGCGGCGACCGAAGAACCGTCCATCTGTTCTTAACAGTTGGCAACGGAATCGGTCCTGCAACTCTAGCTCCAGTGCGCTTAGCCTTGTCAACGATTTCCTGCGTTGATTGATCAAGTACTCTGTGATCGTAAGCCTTCAATTTGATACGAATTTTCTCGTTCAGCATAGATTTTCCACGTCCAAACTAAGGTAGGACTTTCAGACTGAGAAAGTCCTACCTAAAAATTACTCCAATATTTCGGATACAGTTCCGGCGCCGACAGTTCTGCCGCCTTCCCTGATAGCAAACCTCAAACCCTTCTCCATCGCTATCGGCGCTATCAACTCTACCTCTATCTGAACATTGTCGCCAGGCATCACCATCTCTACACCCTCT